>NZ_JAUHMF010000010.1:0-89875 GCF_032334255.1 Thermanaerothrix solaris
TGAGGGCGATCATGTCGAAAAGCCCCTCGACCAGGATAATTTTCTGGGGATCCACGAGGGGTACGAGCCAACTCCCTGCGGGTTGGACAATTGGCCCGTGCGTCATGTACTTTAACTTTCTTTCGGGCCGGGTCGTTCTGATCTGGACAAAGAACGGATTTTCAGGTGGCTCGGCCCAGATGATACCGCTATTCCAGCGCCAGTATCCGTCATCGTTGATCAACCCGGCCGACCTGGCCGCCTGGATGGTGGCAAGGTGGACCTGGCTGGGTTTGATTTGGACCCCGAAACCCAGGCCCAATCGCCTGGCGGTTTTCATGTCAATGCCCCTTGATGAGAGGTAGTCCCTACCCAGGTGGATTTTGTCTTGGGCGATTTTTATTGCCTCGCCCAGTTCCATAGGGGTGGGGGTTAACTCGACTTGGGGGCGGGGTTGGTAGTAGTAGCGAGAAGAGAGGTTCTTGCCCAGGCGTCGGGCCAGCACGGTCGGGGATGGCCCGGAGGCACCGCAGGTCATGCAGCGCCAGTTGCCCTTCACAACGTTCCCGCCGAAATTGGGGGTGTGGGTATCGTTGTGAAAGGGGCAAAACCAGGTAGCCCATCCCCGGCGGTCGGGGCGGCGAACGGGTTCACCGAGGAGGGCAATGAAATCGCTGAGCATCTTAGCGCTCCATGATTTCCGAGAGGCGCTTGGCGATCATGGCATCCTCTCGGATTTTTCGATCCGATTCACTCTTTGCCCATGCAAAGAGTGAATCGAGGATAAAGTATGTTGCCGCGATAATCAAAACGACATATTCCATTTTTACTTTCCTCCTTTGTTGGCTTTTGTCCCTCTGTTAGCCGGTGGTCTCACCGTTGCCCGGAGCACGCTTGCTTAAGCGGAAGCCGAGGGTTTGTGTGCTCCATGTTCTTTTTCTCTCTCCGTCCCCGCCGCCAGGCACAATGCAGCGGGGAAAGGGCATGATCATGCATCCGGTAACTCGCTGGATGCATGATCGGATTGATGGTCGGATTGATGGCATGAATTGATTGTGGGAGTGAAAAGGGCTAGGAAAACGGGATTAGGGGGTGCGAGGAGCGGTATGGCGAATGGAGGTCAGTTGGATGGTGTACGTGGAGAAAGGTTCGTGCTTGTGAGCGCTGAACAATTTTCACCTCCTTGCCGGGTCTAACCGCCTACCCGGCGAGGGCCAAACTGACAAAGGTACGGGTGGGGTGCAGGAGAATTAGAGTTTGCCGCGCAGTTTGGCCGCCTTGCGGCGTTCGCGGCGCTGGCGGGCGCGGCGGCGTTCCTCGAGACGTTCGAGGCGGCGGGTATAGTCCTTTTTGCTTTTGCTCATGTTCCCTCCCATCAAAACAAATTGGTGAAGAATCGGATTAGGTGGTCGATCATCGTGCTGATTTGTGGAGCAAACACCAAAAGAAACGAGAGGAAGAGGATGAGAGAAAACCATCTATCCACGACCATAGTGCCTCCTGAGGGGTTTAACGCAAAAACGCCCCTGGGCAAGAACCCAGGGGCGTTTTGTCGGCAGAAGGAAAGGAAACTATTTGAGCAGCCCCACCATGATGTTCATGTAGTGGATAAGTGGGACTGCAATTGACAAAATCAGAGCCTTTATTCTGTCCACGTAGAACAGAATAAAGGCAAAAAGTAGGATTAGAGAGAAGAACCGGTCGAACATGGCAGCCTCCTTACGGGACGGTTTGTCGTTCCTTTTTCCCCCTCCCCTTAGTTCAGGGGAGGGGGAAAGGAAGCGAGGCGCCACGTCCTCAGGAAACTGCCTCGCGCGAGCTCGGTGGTTTACCCGGCACCGCGAGGCAAGAGTGGAAGGTGTTTTGTGTTGGTTTATGCGTGTCGCGTCGAGCGGGGATCGGGAGAGGGAGAAAACAGGACACAGAGACGATAGCAGGGCTCCCGATTCCGCTCATGGGCACTCACCTCCTTTCTTTATAGGATTAACGAAAGAAACCCGCGTCTGGGCGGGCTTTTCGTGTGGGGGGATAAATTATCACTATTACTTGCTGACCAGAGTATATACCAAAATCTAATCGTTTGTCAAGAGGGTTTTGAGGGGAAATTATTGGGAAAGGAAAAGGGCGCAAGGATGTTCGGGCTTCTGAGCGATTTGTAGCAGAGAGGCGGATGACACGCGTGACACATTTTGAGAAATCGCAAGGGAAATTTGCTATCATGTTATCGAAATCGCCGAGTGCAGTGTAGAGAAGCACATCATGCCGGGTACCACCAAGCGTAGTGAATATCGTCACCGCCTTCTTCAGTCCTTTCCGCAGGACCTGCGTCATCTCATCCCCATTCGCCATGTTGAGCGAATTGCCAGGTTGGACTCTTCGGCTCAAGAAGAACTATGGCGGCGTTTGCGCGCCGGGCAGCCGTTAGCCACGGCTTTGGCCGAGATGGGTGTGGAGATTGCCTCGTCCGGCGGGAAGAAGGCCGAGGCGGAAGGCTCGATGACACGCGTGGCATCTGATGGCGAGTTAGGAGGAACACGGTCTGAGAGGATGACACGCGTGTCGTCTTCGGAGAAAGCGGTGGGGGATCTTCTGTTGGAAATCTTCCCGGGGCTTGATCCGGTGTTTGCGGCTTCGTTTGTGACGGTACCGCCTCTGGATCGCCTGGTAGCCGTGTATGAAGATCTGGACACGGCTATGGGTGAACTGCGTGGTGTAGCCCATGGGTTGATTGGACTCTTGGGTATTGTGCGTCATTACGAGAAAAAGATTTTGGAGATCGTCGAGGGCCACTCCTCACTTCAGCTGGTGCTGTCTCAGTCCAGCCTATCGAAGTCGTCCGGTGCGCCGGATCAGACGCTGTTTGGATATATTGAAGAATCCCATCGTCTTTTAGATCGACTGGTGGGGGAGGTAGCAAACGACCGTTCTGCCCGCAACCTGGTTTTCAGGATCAACGACATTCTCAATACCAGAAAGGAGACACAAACGTGAAACGTCTTGGCAATTTCTCTGTGGTGATTATTTCCGTTGCCGTCTTTTTGGTCGCCTTTGTCATCTTGTTGCTTTGGGGTTCGGCGCAGCGCCCGCCGACGATCACGGTGCTGGTGGCGGCGCGTGATTTGTCGATAGGTGATGTTGTCGATGCCTCGAGCGTGACCCAGAAAGTGATTGTGAAGGACGAAAACGCCGACCTGTATCTCCTGGCCGAGGAAGCCGAAAAGGTGTATGGCGCTGTTGTGTCGTTGCCGTTTCGCAAGGGGCAACCGATCTATCGTTCGGCGGTGATGGCGGTGACCGATGGACAAAATCGCCTTTCGGTGCTTTTATCGGCCTATCCTGACGGGGTGCTGTTCACCATTCCCCTTGATCTTCCGAACGTCTATGCCCCTGAAGCGGAAACGTTTGTTCCGGGGGATTTAGTTGGGGTGACGGTGGTTATTGCCAGCCGTCCGCAGGAAAAGCCGACGCCGATGCCGGAGAACATGCTGTACGGGGCGTATGTGCCCGGGGTTGTCCCGACGTTGGGGCCGATCATGGAACCGACGCCGACGCCGGAGAAGTCCGAACGGGAGAAGGCACTGGATCGGGTTTATCCGCCGTTCTCGAAGGATTTGTTCCCCAATGGTGTGCGTGTCATTGCCGTTCAGGGGATCATGCCGGCAACCACCGGTATGGAGGATGGCAGTAATAGTGATCAGCAGACCTCGGTCATTTCCTATCAGACCCCGCAGCCCAAGTTAATTGTGCTTGTGCCTCATGACCAGGTAGAGCCGTTGGCGCTGGCGCTTCAGCAAGGGTATGTTTACGTCACGCTGCTGGCCAAGGGTCAACCCGAGACGGGGGGCTTCTCATATTGGGATCTCGAAGAGATGATCAAGAAAGATCGTGAACGCCTGTTACCCACCCCGACGCCGACGCCTGGGGCAGGGAGTTAGGGAGGTTGGCGATGGAAGTACTGCTCATAGGGGCCGGGCAAGTAACTTCGCGTTTGAATATGACGCTGGTGCAGCATGGGCATACGATCAGCGCCCAACTTCCCAATTTGACGCCGCAGATGCTCAACGGGTTCGATGCCCGGGCGCTGATCGTGGTTTCACCGGAATGTTCGATAGCGATTGACACGCTGGTCTATGCGGCGGAGAAGGGGCGGTATATTCTGGTTGTTGCGGGGGGATCGGATGCGGTAACGGCATGGGCCAACAGTGTCAACATTCCCTCCTATGCTTATCCTCCCTCGGAAATCGATGTTCACAACTTGCTGGACGAACTGCGTCGTGTCGAGTCGGGCACGGTAGCCACGGATGACCAATATCGTCGGGCCGTTTTGGGCAGTGAGATGGCGGCCCGGCTTCAGTCCGGCATGGCAATTCGCAAGATTGCGGTTACGTCACCGAAAGGGGGGACGGGGAAAACGACAATCGCCGTGAACATGGCCGTGGCGATGGCGTTGTGCGGTATCTCCACCTATCTGGTGGATGCAGATGCCAATGCGGGTGCACTGGGGTTTCATCTGCGGCTGGATCGCACGAACGACACGCTCATCAACCTGCTCAAGCGGGAGATTAGCGCCAAGAGCAGGGTGATGAGCGGCATTGCGTCCACGGCGGCATTGTTGCCTTCGTTTGTGCAGATTGACAATTTGCCTTCCCTGCGGGTGCTTCCCGGGCTGACCACGGACAATCTTGCCGATCCTGTGTTCAGCGAGGAATCTGGGATACAGCGGATTGGTGAGGTGATTCAAGGGTTATACAACGTAGGTCCCTCGAGCAATGGAGTGACGATTATGGACGTTGGGATCAACCCGGCCCATCCGCTACACAGTGCGGCGCTGCGCGAAGCGGAATCGATTGTGATTGTGATCAAGCCGGAGGTCCCGGATCTGGCGGAGACGCTGCGCTGGGTAAGGAGCATCATGTCGGAGGTAACCCGCTTTGCAGGTAAGGATGCAGCGCATGAATTCGTCAGCACGCGGGTCAAGATCTGCTACAACCAGGTCTATGACGATACGTTCAAAAAAGCGCACAACACACTGCGTGATTCGATGAAGAGCGAGGGGATAGATTTTGACATTGTTCCCAACGGAATAATCCCCTTTGTTGACCCGAAATTGGCGACCGATGCGGTGAATTCGGATTATCGGGAGCACATTTTGATCTGGCGGGCCAAGAAAGAACGGCCCGAGGAACTGCGGGCTTTTGCGGAAGCGCTGATCAGCTTCACGGCGCATTTTGTGCCCACGATTACGGAAGCGGCCAAGCGGGTGGGGATTATCCAGTTTGACGAAGGCAAACGCAAGCGTCGAACGTGGTTTGGATTCTAGGTTGAGGGCTGGGATATGAGTTTCTTCAACATTACCGGGAGCACGTACAAGCCGTTGTCGAAGACGGTAGATGAGGCTGAGTTAGATCGGTGGTGGAAGCGGCTGGTTGAAGAAGGTCAGAACCGCAAGATTGCGGCCACACGGACGCGGGCGCTGACGCCGGCGGAGGTTGAGGCATTGGCGCGGGAAACGTTTGAGGCGGTGCGTCTGGAAGCCGAGCGTGCCGGGGTAAAGTTATCCGAAGACCTGGTTTTGCGGTTGATCGGTGAGTTGTCGGGTCTGGGGCCGATTTTGGAGTTGGTTTCGCGTTCGGGGGTAGAGGACATTGCGATCAATCTGGGACACATTTACGTGTATACCACCTCGCGAGGGTGGGAATATTATGGCCCGGCGCCGTCTGGGTTAGGGGAAGCGGTGCGGGTGATGATTGATCGTGCCGGGCAGAGGCCGCCGACGCCGGACTATCCGATTGCGGATGCGATGTTACAGGTGGTGGTGCCGATGGGGGGTGGGGTAGTACGCAAGGGGTTGCGGATAAACTTTATCATGCCCCCGGCGTCGCCGTATGGAGATGTGATCACCCTGCGGGTCAGCAATTATCGGACTCAGGCCGATCTTGAGCGGGGAAACTTGGCGGCATTGTGCAGTAACCGCCTGCCGCCGATTGAGCGTCCTGCATTTACCCCGAAGGAATACCCCAGGGGGGCTAACGGGCTTTTGACCCCTGAGGCGGCCAATTATCTCTTGGCGGTGATGGTGCATGGAGGGACGCTGATCATCAGCGGGACAACGGGTTCGGGTAAGACCTACGTAGCCCAGCGGATTTTGCAGGAGATGCTGGACTTCTTCCCGCGCGGGGCCATTCGCCTTTTCATTATCGAGGACAGCAATGAGATTGTGCTCAACGGTTGGAACGGTGATCCGCAGACGGATACCGGGAATATTGTTTACACGGTGACCCGTCCGGAGATTCGCGGCGGGCCGCCGCCGGTGACCATGTATGATCTGATTCGGGCGGCACTGCGTTCCCGTCCTCACGGGGTGGTTGTAGGGGAAGCGCGAGGTGCCGAGGCATGGGAACTGATTCGTGCGGCGGCGACGGGGCATGGGTACTCGGCCTTCACGATTCATGCTACGGGGGCCGAACACGTGTGGTCGCGCTTTATTCAAGTGGTGCAGTCGCACCCGGACGTTCAGAAGTTGAACGACTATCAGATAGCCCAATCGTTCGCCGAGGCGGTCACGGCGGTGATGCACATTGAGCGCTCGCCGATCTACGGGCAGATTGTGCGAGAGATAGCCGAGGTTTCGCTGGTGGTTGAGCGTACGGCGGCGCGGCCCTCGTTCAATCCGCTGTTTCGGTTTGATCCTCAAAGTCGGATGCTGGTACCCACGGGGAACCGTCCGATGCGGATGGGCTTTCAGGCGGCGAATCTCGGGCTTCCGGAGACCTATTTCATGATGGTACGGCGGTAGGCGATGAAGACATCCAAGACGCTTCCGGGGAGCACAACGGAGTTCATTTGGTGCAGGGGGATTGTGCGGTTTGAGGAGCATGGGGTGGATGCGCTGGTCAGTGTAGATGGGAGTTATCGGTTTCTGGCCGAGTTGAGCGCCGATCCGGATCGTCCCGAAGTGCAACCGGAGCGGGCCTATCAAGCTCTATTGAGTGCACTTCCGCCGGGGAGGACGTTGCGGTTTCTGCAGGTGATTTGGGTTGATCCCGGTCAGCGATTGAACTTCTATCGCAATTTCACGGCCCGTTCGGTAGTAACGGCGGAGACGGAAGAGTTATACCGTACGATGGACGAATTTCTGCGCTCCTACCCGTTGCCGTATTCACGGCGGACGTATCTTGAATTTGCGGCGCGGGGGCTGGCGGAGGAGCTCACCTGGTGGTTGGGGATACCGGGGATGATGGAGATGTACGGGGTGCGGGTACAGTTTCTCGATGCGGCGAAGTTAGTAGGGCTTCTGCGGCAGGTGACCAATCCGGGGCTGTCGGGCCATGCACAGGATGTACCGCGTTGACGATTTGCTGTTTGACGGCTGGTACAGGCATGCGGTAGCGGGTGGGTTCACGGATACGTTTGAGTTATACATTGATGCGCTGTGTGGGCTTCCGCCGCATGATTATGCTCAGGCGCTGGAGGCGATTGGGCGGCGGTTGGGGCGGTTGCGTCCGCGGGCGTCGCTGTGGTTTCGGGTTCATAATCTCCGCGGGCGTTGGTATCTGGATGCGCTTCGGGATGGGCTTCAGAACACGGGGGTGAGTTTTGCGGTAACGCCGTTTGAAGAGAAATTCGATCCGTTGAAGTTCACGTTTTGGCCGGTGGCGGACCGGGTTCCGTCGCCGAGGCCGCCGGCGTATCTACCGGAGGAGCCGTACTGGGGCTGGGCTCGGAGCAAGCGGCTGGTGCTTCAGGCGATGGCCCGGTTAGACCGTGCCTACACGCGTGAAGTGGCATCGATGGTGCAATTAGGGCGAACACAAGCCTATAATCTTTTAGCGTCGTTGGAACAAGAAGGATGGGTTGAACGTGTAGCGCTTGAGGACGGATACGATTACTGGCAGGTACGGCGGAAGGGGCTGTCGGCGGCGCTGCGTTTGTGGCGGATACCGCCTGGGCAGGATTTTGACGAACGGCATGAGCGGGAGAATCCGCAGGCGACACATCATGTTGGCAGGGTATCCAAGCACAACCGCACCAAGCGGCTGTGGCGGGATTGGCTTATGAATGCGTCGTTCCGGTCACAGATTACGATCTATGCCGTATGGAGTGAGGTTGCGCTTCCGGTGAACACGATTTGCGATGCCCTGGCATGGGGGGAATACGAGGGGCGAGAGACGCTTTTTTGGCTAGAGGTGCTGTCGTCGAAGAAAGGGCATGAAGATCTACGCCATGACATTGTGAGCAAATCCAATGCGGTTGCGGCGTATGTGGGGATGTACGGGGTGCCGATTGTGCTGGCGTTTTTGGGGCAGAGGTGGACGCTTGGGACACTGGGGGGCGTTTTTAGCCGCATTCCCAAGGAAATTGCGGTTATAGCGGCGCCGTGGACGCATTTTGGGCGTCTTCCAACGCCGAGGTGGGGGGATTTTCAATACTTGGTTTGAGGTTGGTGAGGGCAATGAGGGCGGTGGCCAGGCCGCGGGTGCGGATTTCGACCGGGGTGGTTTCGCCGGATTGTCGGCCTCGGACGTGGGGGCGGACGAAGGTATAGCCGTCGGGGACGATGAGGCCGTAGAAGAGGGCGTTATCGATGGCCTGTTCGGAAGGGCGCTGGCCGTGGGGCAGGCGGCGCAGGAAACCCCGCACCTGGTGGGCGCGGCGCTGGATAATGCGGCGTTCTTCATCGCTTCCCCAGGAGTGCCAGCCCTCGATTGAGATGGTTTCGGTGCGCCGTCGCAGGGGGGTGTAAACGGGTGTTTGCGCCCTTTGAGGCCTGGTTGTCGAGGCGTGAGGTGCGGGCGATACGATCCGATATGGGCGCGGGGTGGGGTGGGGGAACAGGCCGCTGTTGCCGCCGGTGAGCAGATCGTGCCAAAGGGCTGAGAGGATCACGTCCAGGATTTCGCGGTAGCCACTGCCGCAGATGGCCGGGCTAAGGCGAGTGGGGGCATATGGATTGTAGCGGAACGACTGGCCGTAGCGGTCTTTGCCGGGATTGTAGGGGACAACCCAAATGCCGTTGGGATCGACGATCAAACGCAGGGTATCTACGCCAATAAGCGCCTGAATATTTTCGGGGAGGCGCAGGAAGAAGTCACCTTGTGGGACGTAGCGCTTCTGGTTTTCGGCGACACGGACCAGGGTTGCAGCGGTGTTTTTGAGCATGTCCAAATCGTTGTCATCGAACAAGAGGTAAGCTTCAAACGGGGACCACACCGGGAAAGTCCGGTTGTGAACGTGTTGAAGGATGCTTGGGGGGACGTGAAAGACAATCCACTCCAGGTATTGGGGGAAGACCAGCATGCGTTCGGGGCTGGAGCGGGCGGGGAGTTGAACGGCTGTTCCGCCGACATCGAGGGTAGTGAAGGTTTCGTATTCGGGGAAGCAGAGGGCGAGGAAACCCGGGTAGATGATGTCCTCGACGGATTTTCCGGGATCAAAAATCGGAAGCTGGCGCAGAACGGTGGGATTCCAGATCTCCCGTCCCAGGAGCATCAGGAGACGTACCTGATCAAAGCGGGTAAGGTGGCCGATTATCTCCCGGAGCATTGTTTTGGACGCCAACGCGGGAAGCGATGTTCTAAGAATCTGATCGGCCAGGGTGCGGACCTGCTCACGGGACAAACGGGTTTTGCCGGCGCTTTGGGGCAGGCAGCGGGCCATAAAGAAGCCGGCTACTTCGGGGGACAAGCCTTTTTCGAGCGCATAGATACCGATGTGGAGTTGGGCCAGGGCGGATGAGGGAGCATTGGTTTCGAGTTCCAATTCCAGCAGGGCCTCGCGCCAGGAGAGACCTTGTGGGACGGCGAATTCAACCGAAACAAGGGGAGCAGAATTGGCATTGATGATATGGCCGCGGAGGACGAGGTAATTTCCCTGACGCACCCAGTTCCAGCGGAGGAAAGAGGCAAAGAACGCCGTTTCAGGGTCGGCGTTGCCCCGGATCACTCCTGAGAGGCGGGTGCGGTTGGAAAGGAATTCAAAGGGTTGAAAGGCGTCTTTAGCCACCTCGGTTATTTTACTCCGCCATCTTCCCTGAGGCGGTACTGATTGTGTCGGGGATGGTTATCTGCAAAACTAAAAAGGAATGTCATCATCGGGAATTCCGTTCAAGGGGAGGTCGTCAAGGGATGGGGTAGGCATCTCTTCGGCGGCTTTGTCCTGTTTACTGCCCAGGAACAAGATGCTCTCGGCGGTGACCCGCAGGGCAGCGCCGGGTTCTCCGTTTTTGCGGGTGAATGCCCGTACTTCGGGCCGCCCGCGCACAAAGACTTGACGACCTTTGGTCAGATGTTGGTGGCAAATTTCGGCGAGGTTTCCCCAGACGGTGATGTCCACCCAGGTTGTTTCCTCGTGTTTTTGGCCACTGCGATCTGTCCAGCGGCGTTTGGTGGCCACCGGGAAGGTCACGACCATGGTGCCCTCTGCTGTGTAACGTGCTTCCGGATCTTGACCGAGGTTACCGATGAGTTGAACTTCGAGCATTATCGGTTTTTTCCTCCTTTTCCGAGAGGGTAGATAGGATTTCAGGCCACGACTTGACCATAACCGCGAGCAGCGTCAATGCGATGATCAGGGAGGCAAACCAACCGGCAAAGGCGGCGAGATCATTGTTGGCCCCGGGATGGGGGGTGTAGGCTACTTGAGTGGCTTGGATGGCGACTGCGGTAGCTGTGGCGTTCTGCGGTGGAAGTTGGGGAAAAAGGGAAGAGAAGAGGCAAAGTAAAAACATGAAGGAGAGAACGAATGGGGCGTTAATCATGCGTTTCCTCCCTGGCAGTACATGCACTCGTAGCCTTCGTCATATTTCTGAAAGACGTGACGGCAGGTGTGGGTTTGGACGTTGTAGCCGTATCCCTCCAGGACTTCGCCGCAGTCAAGGCAGGTCAGGCCGTAGTTATCGCCGATGGTTCGTAGGTGTTGGCACATATCTCCTCCTTGTCTTGTTGTCGATTCAAGGGTGAACACGATGGCTGTTTATTACCGGGAGAAGCGTCTGCCCCTTGCACCACCGGGGGGCCTGGCTCGTTGTCTGGGGGAACGTGGTCAAACCCCTGTGCGTGATCTCGAATACGCACCCCTCGCTCAACCTTGATAGTCGGTTGCCCATGCCGGTCTTTCCCGGCGGTCTTCCCGCCACCTGGCAGGTATTCCCGTCTCTCCGGGCCGTCACCCTGCCTGTGTCCCGGCGCTCATGTCTCTTGCATTTCTGCTCAACACATTTAGGGTGCGCCGGGCTTCACCTGCCCTGGTACCCAAGGTCAGGCTCGGCAGTCCAGCCGGGCGGGACTTGCACCCGCCGCGGGAGTGGGACGGCTCTCCCGCCCCTGTGCGGCCGGATCAAACTACCGCTAATCATTTGGTAAGGTACTGAACATGCCGGTCTCTCCCGGCGGTCACGCCCCCCGGACGGCTTCCTGTGGTCTCGCCGTCCGCCCGTCAGGCATGGGGCCGTCCCACCCGCATGCCCCGCCAGGTGCTGATGACTCAGCCCTGCACCCACCTCCCAACTCGGCCGACGTTAGCGTGGCTCACCGGATACGGACGGGCGGGAATTGAACCCGCCAGTGGTGCCTGGCGTCCGTCATAAATCGTGAAGCGACTTGGCAAGGTTCTGGGTTAAGATCTTGGGAGTGGTATCATAAAACTACAATAATATGATACAATAATATTGTTTGACTGTCAACCCGTTTTTAGGGTAAGATATGCATGTAAGGAGGATTTGGATGGCCAAAAAGACAACGACCTCGGCGTTTGGTGTAGGGCGGCGTGAAGGGCACGACTCCTCCCGTTTCTACTCGCGACGGCTGTTTATGCGGCAGGGTGTGATTGTACAGGGAACAGGCAATGACGCCGAAGCCTCATCGAGCCGGGCTGCTCAAGGTGATTGGGTGGACCGGATTTTCTGTCAATCCTCGGAAAGCATGCCCATACCCGATAATGTGATTGGTTTGGCTTTCACGTCCCCGCCTTACAACGTCGGCAAGGATTACGATGACGACATGGGGCTTGATGAATACCTTTCGCTGATTGAGCGGGTTGGGAGAGAGGTGTACCGGGTATTAGTACCCGGTGGTCGGTATGTAGTGAACATTGCCAATTTAGGGCGTAAGCCGTATATCCCGCTTCATCGGTATTTCTACGAAGTGCATGAGCGGGTAGGTTTTCTTCCGATGGGGGAGATCATCTGGCAAAAAGCGCAAGGGGCTAACGGGAGTTGTGCTTGGGGAAGTTGGGCCAGTGCTAAAGCGCCCAGGATCCGTGATGTACATGAGTATCTGCTGGTATTTGCCAAAGGAGATTTTTCGCGACCGGATGCCGGTGAATCGGACATAACGCCCGAAGAATTCACCAAGGCCACGCTTTCCGTCTGGCAAATTCAGCCCGAGAGCGCACGTCGTGTAGGCCATCCGGCGCCGTTTCCTGTGGCGCTTGCCGAACGGGTTATCCGGCTCTATAGTTATGTAGGCGACGTAGTCTTAGATCCCTTTGTCGGCTCGGGCTCCACCTGTGTGGCGGCAGTTCTGAATCGTCGACATTATGTAGGGTTTGACATTGTACCTGAATACTGCCAATTGGCCGAAGCACGGATTGACGAAGCGCGCCTTGATCTCTTAGCGCAGGGATAGAAACATGCCTCCACAAGTTGAAGTTTGCAGTGAGTTGGCCGTTGCCTTTGGCATTCTTGGGATCCATCCTCAAGAGATTACCAGCGAAGATCGTCTAAGAGAGTTGTTTTACGGCGACAGGCCAACCTGGAGGGAGTTCGTTGGTTTCCGTGACGTTTTTGGAAAGATGTATGACACCGACGTCTTATGGGATTTAGGGCAGCGGGTTGTCAAAGATTGGATTGGAAACTCGCCAAAACTGGTTGAGTGGTATGGTCCAAGTCGCCAGGCTAGAACCACAAGCGCGTCTCGTGACCTGCGATTGCATGGTGTCAATTGGTCGGTAAGCGTCAAGTATAAGAGCGATGTTGTGTCTAATTCGTCTCCATACAATCTTTTTGAGGCTGTAGCTTCCGGCTCGGCAAAAGCCAAAGGGGCCTCGAACTGGTTTGAAGAGCAGTCACCAGGGCATTACGGGATGCTTGTGCGATGTGCAGTTGGACTTGCTGTTGAACGGAGGGTTATCTCCTCTCGGGAAATTAGGACTTATTTAGACAATCCGTCCTTGCTCAAACAGGTGATGGGGAAAATTGAGAGCGATTATAGAAACCATTGTCAGTCGGTTTACGTTGCCATGTGTCGGGATGTTGCCCAAAAATCAGCGGATTTGTTCAATCGCAATCTCGAAAACGTGCCTCGCAAGTCGCTGACGGGTGTTCACGAGGGCATCATTCGTCAATTCCTGCGTGTCAACGGTGAGCGGTATTTATTGGTAGGAGTTGAGAAGGATGGTACGGCTTACGTTTTGGAGATACCCTCGATTGATGACGTGCGCAAGGCTTATCGGATTGAGCACATTACAGCCGTTCCGGATCTGAGAAGAAAACAGAGCGTGGTCAATTTTGACCTTTGTGTGGCCAATACTGGAACTGAGAGCAAGGTTAGTCTAAAGTATCATGCGGAGATTCGCTGGTCTCACGGGCCGTTTTGCGGCAATCCAGAGGCCAAGCTTTACAAGGAATTTGGGTGGTCTGAAGTGCCGTTTTTCAGGAAGATCTATATTCACCGCTAGCCTGGTGATGTGGTGGGGACGTGAACACCCGTGTGTCATTCCAGCAAGAAATTCGGTCGTACCTACTGCAAAAACAGATTCCAAATATAGACCGAACCGACGGATTCGATAAACTTGATTTTGAGATAACCATTTCGGGAGTACGCTTTTATCTTGAGGCGAAAGAGAAACGCCAGAGATACCGTTTGTCTAATTGGAAGTGGGAAGGGGAGGAAGAGAACCTCGTTATTATCGATGAACTATCTGTGCGCAAATGTCTCGGGGTGGCACCGTATAGTGGAATTCTGGTTCGGGACTGCACAAAAGAGCGTTATATCTTTTATTCCATATTGAGGCTTCTGCTTATCCCGAAGAAAAGAGTCAACAGGGTGATTCATCGCGCAGTGCAAGCCTTGAAGGGCAAATGGCTTGTGGATGTGCGAAACGGAATTGTGTGCACTTCGTTAGATGAGTCCTTTGAAAAGATAGTAAGGTATATTGAGGTGTTGCCCCAAGCGCTACAGGCGCTAGAATGCCTTGGAAACTTCTTGGGTGAAAGTATTGGTAGAGGAGGCATTGTTCGGCAGCCGGAGCATTGGGAGAAAGATGTGAAGGAAACGTGGTAGAAGGCGGCTTGATTTCGGTAGGCAAGAGACAGAGGGTAATATGGTGGAACGAAGCCGCGACTGGATAGCTCAAGCCAAACACGACTTAGAACACGCCAAAAGTGACCGCGAACGCGGTTTCTATGACTGGGCGTGTTTTTCGGCTCAGCAAGCCGCGGAGAAAGCCGTAAAAGCCGTCTTTCAGAAGATCGGTGCTGAAGCATGGGGACATTCGGTTGCTGATCTGCTACAAGAACTGAGCGAACGATATCCTATTGAGGCTATACTGATCGACAAGGCACTGGAGTTGGATAAGGCATATATCCCAGCCCGCTATCCCAATGCTCACCCATCTGGCTCTCCTTATGCTAGATATACCGAGCAAGAGGCAATCCGTTTGATCGGTTATGCGGAGGAAATTATTGACGTCTGTGCGCGTCTTCTTTCCCAAATTTAGTCGGGCTGAGTTGGTGAGGCGTCTGGAAGAGCGCGTGGCCGTTTTGCAAGAGGCCCTGCCGCTTTTGCGGGTGGTGCTGTTTGGATCGTGGGCTAAAGGGAATTTCACGGTGGCCAGCGATATTGATCTGTTGGTGGTTTACCGTGGCGAGCCCCGGGATGATGCGTTTGCGGTGGTAAAAAAGATCGTGAGCGTTCCTGGCCTGGAGCCCCATGTGTATTCCGAAGACGAGTACCGCCGGTTAGAGGACCGGATCGTGCGGATGACGGAAGGGGGGATTGTGTTGTTCCCGCGGTAGTGGGTGTGCGAGGCCGTCTCCGTGGCTGGTCGTCAACTACTGTCGGCTAAAGCCGACAGCTTGTCCCTGAACCCGTTAGGTTCGAGACCATCGGCAGGTTGACGACTGCCCTGGCTCGTATATTACGAGCCGCGACGGTATCTGCGGCCGCAGAGTAACCGCAGGATACACAGGAGAAAAACGCTTGGGTTTTACGATTGTTTTTATCAATACAGCCACAGACAGGGCAGGTGCGACTGGTATTCTTTGGATCGACCAGGATTACAGGCACACCAGCTCTTTTTGCCTTGTACTCGATAAAGTTACGCAGTTGAAAGAACGACCAGTTGCTATGCTTGCTCCTCTGCTTGCGGCGAACCGTTACCCGGTCACGAATGCCCTTCAGGTCTTCCAAGGCAATTGCGCGTCCGGTGCCTTGCGCTTTTTGAACAAGCCGCTTACTGATCACGTGGTTGACATAGGTTTGGAAACGAGCTTGACGTCCAGAAAGCTTTTTCAGTTTTCGTTTTGCCGATTTTGTGCCCTTGCGCTGGAGATTCCGACGGCGATGTTCGTACTTACGGCGGTTGCGTTCCACCATGTCGCCACTGAAATTCTCGCCGTCACTATCGGATGCAAGGTTGACGATGCCAAGGTCAACGCCAAGCACATCTTCCACATTGGCTGGTTCAGGCTCTTCTACGTCGCAAGTGGCGAACAAGTAAAACTGGTCATTAATGCAGACCAGATCGCTCTCCCCGCGTTGGCCTTTCAGAAGTTCACGCTGGCGCTCTCCACAAGCAAACGGTATGCGCAAGCGTCCCGCTACTGTCCAGATCGACACTTCGGAGGTTTCCAGATGATAAGACAAGATACGATTGTCGTAGGTTATCGCTCCCAACAGCCGAAATACACGCCTGGTTCTGGTATCCCGCTTGTAAGCATCAGCCACCTTGGAGATACAACGCACAACCACTTGAGCAGTGAGTGGGAATTTCTTCCGCACATCATGATAGGTCAACTTGTGAAGCGGAAACTGGCGAAACGTCTTGTGTTCCCACGCTTGATCGCTGATGTAATTGCAAACCCGATTGGCCGTAATCATCGTCTCCCTAAGAATAGCGGCTTGATTCGGGTCGTGCAGAAGTTTGACTTTCGCCACAAGTTTCATGTCTTAATTGTAGCGCACATATTCAATATATTGAAAGGGATGCGGGTTTCCTCTGCTCCCTAAAGGGAGCAGTCTCCACCCGCGGTTATTATGATATAATTATAGCACATAAGTTCTATATTTGGGAGGGGCTCATGGACGTTGAAACGGCGATCAGGCTGGTGGAGAGGAAACTGGAGATGCTTGAAGCGCTGTCCAACATGCCGCCGAGATACAGTATTTGGGGGGTTCTTTCGTCTCTGATCCACTTGCTCAACTTTGATCGTCTGGACGGAGACGAAAGATGGGACCCGCGGAAGACGACTGCCGAAACGGCGGAGGTGAGGGCGGAGCGCAAAAGGCTGGTGCTTGAAGAACTCGAGCAGTGGCCTTTTGATCAGGACAATTGGAGGATGATTGCGTCGCTGGTGCACCTTTCCAACCTCACCGAGGGGAGGCAGAATTTGAACAGAGAGGGCCGGGCAGGGGAGGGGGAATAAAAAAATTGGTGCCCCGAACCGCAAAATTGGGGTCGCAAACGAATGTTCGACTCTTGAATTTTGTGTGCGAATGTCGTATAATGCTCGTGTAAAGTATTATGATACAAGCGTATCATAATATAATAAGAGAGCGACTCTTGCAGTCTAGAAAGGAGGGACCCAGGGCATAAGATGAAGGCAGGCGAATACGGAAAAGTTGAATGGCAGGTGGTATATGATCCGACGCGTGACGGCGAGTGGTACGGCGACTACTACCGCCGTTTGTTTTCCCGCTGGCAGATTGTGGCCGGGTGCGGTTCGTGGCCGGAGGGGTTGAAGTGGCAGAACCGACGGACGGGGGAGTGGTGCGAAGCGACCGGTCACGGGCGTCAGCAGATGATTGCCTTTTCCAACGGTGAGCATCGCAAGTTCAAGGTGCGGGTGCCGCCCGCAGCGGTACCGGCGGTGGCCGCCGTGGACGCCTTTTAGATTTGCGTATAGTCATCAGGATAACCGCCATGAAAGCCTGTACGGTGCACATTGAGTATCCCGAATCGCCGCAGGCCAGGCCCCGGTTGAACCGGCTGGAGGCGCTGGGAGCGGATTTGGTGACGTTCAGTGTGGATGCTGCCCGCATCGGCACGGAGGTACTGGTCACGCCCGAGAGGCTGATCCTGGCAGGGGAGGAGGTGGCGCTACCGGAGCACGTCCCGGACTATCAGGCCCACGTTGCCGTGCACAAAGGTTTTGAGATCCTGATCGAGGACATTTGCAGTGGCCACTCTCGCCGGCGTATGGTGCGGCGCATTCGGATTGCGGCGCGCAAGTGAGGTGTTGGACGTGAATTCTCGCGACGATCCGCTAACGCTGCATCAGCAAGCTTTGGTGTTGGCCGATCAAGCCTATATTGCACGCCGAAACGGGCAGGTAGAGGCTGCGATTGAATTGGCCAGGAAGGCGCTGGGGTACGAGGTTGAGGCGGCCAAGCGCCTTCCGCCTGTGGCCGGCAGCGAACCTACCCGCAGTGTTCTCTATCTTGCCGCCGCGAGCCTGGCGTGGCAAGCAAAAGACTACGAATTGGCCTTAGAATTGACAGCGCAAGGGCGGACGCCCTGGACGCCTGCGGAGGCCCTTGCCGAGTTTGACGCTCTGGAACGAAATGTTCGCTTGGTTCTGCAGACAAGGATGGCGAAGTGGGATTCGTGAAAAACGTTCTGATTGACGCCGAGATGCTAACGGTTGTTTTGGACGACGGGCGGGTAATCTCGGTACCGCTCACGTGGTACCCGCGTCTTTGGCACGGGACGCCAGAGGAACGCGCCAATTTTCGGCTGATCGGCGGTGGTGAAGGCATTTGCTGGCCGGATTTGGATGAGGACATCAGCGTAGAAGATCTTCTGGCGGGTCGGCGGTCCGGCGAGGGCAAGGCGTCGCTGATGCGCTGGTTGAGGCGCAGGCGCTAGGTTCGACATTTTAAAACGGGACGACCCGCTTACGCGGGCGTCGGCCCGGAGATGCTATCTCCGGGGGGGCCATACTTTCACAAATTATTATAACCCCACCAATCTCGCTGTCGAGAACCAGTTTGTCGGTATTTTTTACACTTCCAGCCGCGCCAGGATTTCCGGCGGGACCTGGCGGCGCAAGTGCGGATAGCGTTCGATCAGTCGGGCGATGTCGGCCAGGTCTTTTTGGCGTTTGCTGCCGCGCCGCTCCGGGTCGAGTGCGGCCCAGACTTTACCCTGGAGCACGTCTTCCAGGCGGGCGACGGGCAGGGTCATGCCCAACACGTTGGCTTGAACGGCGTTGGCCACAAAGGCCCGATAGCGCTCGTCGGTCTGAATTTGCACTCGCAACCCGGAGCCGGGCAGGGAGACGTTGAGGCTGTGGGCGAAGCGCTCGACTCGGAAGCGCTTGGCGAGGTTCCGTTCCAGATCGTCGAGCGACTCGACGGCCACGGCTAGATCCAGGTCCAAACTGACCAGGGGCTCGACGTAGGCATTGACGGCCTGTCCGCCGATGACGCAAAAAGGCACGCCCTGCTCTTGCAAAAAGGCGATCAACGATTCGAGCAAATTGGCGTTATCCATCGTGATAAGTTTCCAGAAGGCTAGAGTCTGCATAAGCGACAAAATTATGATACCACGGCGGCAGCGGTGCGGTGTGGATTGGGGACGCAAGGGTCAAATAAGGAAATCGTGATTTCTTTCTATTTGAAAGTGTTCGGATCTAATGCATAACCGGTTCTTTTTCAGGTTCCGGCGCAATATGTGTGTGACCTCATCCCACCCCTGCAGGGGATCGCAACTGCCTTCTTGGCTGGCGCGGGATTACGGTTATACTGAATTACAGATGCTCTGTAATTCGGAGTAAGGAATGAGTGTATATCGGGTTCAGATTGCCAAACGCGGCGTGGTCACACTTCCCGCCGAAGTCCGTAAGGAGCGTCATCTTCAAGAGGGACAAATGATGACCCTGCTTGATCTTGGAGGGGTGTTTGTGCTGGCGCCTAAGGAACTAGAAACCGACCGCCTGGCGAGTCGCCTGGCCGAAACGTGGCAGAAGCAGGGAGAAAGCCTTGAGACCCTCTTGAAAACCCTCCGTGAAGTTCGGGAGGGGTATGCTTCCGGTCGCTAAGGTGTTTCTGGATACCAGCATGATCTTTGCGGCGGAGGCGCTTTCCTTTCGGATTGGCACACCCGGCGACTTGCTGGCCTGGCTGAGAGATCAGGCTGTGCGGTGATGATCCGGATTTAATCCACCACCCTTCCGGCTCTGCGTCCGGCCTCGAGCAGTGCGCCCAGGATGTCCAGGATGTGGTCGGCGGTCTGTTGGGCTTCGTCCTGGGTATCAAAATCTTTGCGCAGGTAGCGTTTGAGGCCGATGGGTGTGCCCCACGAACCGCCGAAGAGCGATTGACCGAGGATTCTCTCCTCGGATTGGGCGAGGAAGGGGGGCAGGTACCCGTTGTCGTCGCAGGGAAGTTGCACTTCTACCCACCAGCGTCCGTCGCGGCGGTAGGTGGCGACGATAAAATCACGGGCGGTGAACATTCGTTGGCTCATGGTGTCCTCCGTTGGTTTCGGGTAGGGGTGGGATCAGGGATTCAAGCGTGGGGATCAAGTTGAGGATGGCGGTGGCCATGTGGGCGATTTGGTCGGGGTCGAAGGTAAGGTCGAGGTCATCCCTATCGAGGTCCCGGTGCCAGGCAGCGAGGGTCTCCCAGGGGATTTGAGGGTAGTCGGGATGGCAGACCTGGGGGACGCGTCCGGCCAGCCAGGTAAAGCGCTTGATCTCGAAGATCAGGGCGTCTTGCAGGATTCGGGCGTGGAGGTCGGGGGGGATCTCGGCCGAGGACGGCGTTGAGGTGAGGATGTCCTGGATGCGCTGAGCGGTCCAGTGCATATCCCACAGGAGCGAGGGGACGCGCTGTTGGGGGGTGATGGGGAGGCCGCCGCGGGTGAGGATGTGGTAGCGGCGGAAGGGATTGAGGATGGTCCTGGCGTTGACGAGATCGACCTTGCGGCCAAACAGGTGTTCGAGGGTGGATTGGGCCCGGACCAGGTCGGAGAGGGAAGGTTCGGAGGCGAATTCGACCAGCACGTCAACGTCGCTGTCGGGGCGGAACTGCTCGGTGAGGACGGAGCCGAAGAAGGTGAGTTTCTGGATGTGGTATTGGCGGCAAATATCGAGGAGGGCCTTGCGGGAGACACCCAGGCGCTGCAAGACGTGACGGGGGGCGTGAAGGCGGGGGCGAACGGTGGTCACAATGCGTCCTCAGCGATGCAGTCTTGGGTTCTGCCGGTGGGATCGGCGCCGGTAGGCCCAGAGGCGTCTGGCGATGCGGCGCAGCATGACGAGGCGTTTGAGGATCAGGCGTCGTCGCAGATGCATGTCAGTCCTCACGGATATCGTGGATCAAATCGCCGTCGTAGGGGCCGTATTTTTCGGCGTTGCGCTGGCGGATTTGGCGCAGTTTTTCTAAGACGGCGTCGAAATCCTGAGCGCCTTGCAGTTGGTGGATTTGGAGGTAGGACAAGACGGCCTCGCGGACGATTTGGGAGATCGTCTTTTTCTGTTCTTGCGCCAGGCGCTGCAAGCGCTCAAAAGCGTGTGTGTCGAGGGTGGTGTAGATGCGGCGCATGTTACAAGTTTTCGACCAGTTCGGCCATGCGGGCTTCGGTGGGGTGCAAATAGCGGCTGGTGGTGCTGATGGATTCATGCCCCAAGATGGCCTGGAGGGTAGCCAAATCCACGCCGTTCTCGACGGCGCGGGTGGCGAACGTGTGTCGGAGGGTATGCGGGGTCACGTTCTGGAGTTTAGCGCGGTGGGCGTACTCGGCGACGCGGCGCTGGACGTCGCGGGCGGTGAGGGGTCCGCCGGTTCTTGACATAAACAAGAGCGGACTTTGTGATTGCGGGCGGACGCTGAGCCAGGCGTGGAGGGCTTTGCGGACCTCCAGGCCGAGGGGGACCTTGCGGGTTTTATTGCCCTTACCCTGGCGGATGGTGACCCAGCCGGAGCGTTCGCGGAGGTCGAGGTCGGAGACCTCGAGGGCGATGACCTCGCTGACGCGTAGACCCGCTCTGGCCATAAGGCTGAGGATGGCGTAATCGCGGGGGTTATCCTCGGCGGCGGCGAGCAGGCGTCCCAGGTCGCGGGCGGAGAGGGCGTGGACGGGGGGCTTGGTTTGGCGTGGGCCGCGGACGTGGATGGTGCGTCCGTTGTGGCGCAGGTAAGCGCGGATGGCGGCCAGGTGGAGGTTGACGCTGGCGGCGGACATGCGTTTGACGGACTGGAGGTAGGCCATGTAATCCCGCACCTCGACGGGGGTGATGAGGTGCCATTCGGGGGGTTCGCCGAAAGTACCCTGGTACCAGGTGGTGAAGGTGCGGAGGGCGCGTTCGTAGGTTTGGCGGGTGTGAGCAGGGTACTGGTTGAGGAAATCGGAGAGGGTGGTGTTCGCGGTCATGTTGTTCCTCCGGGGTTAGGAGTAAGTGCAGGCAACGCCTAGAAACGCCACAGGTTTGAATCGGTGCCGTGGATCATCCCGGCGCCGGGGAGGTCGTTGAAGGGGTTACCGTCGTGGTTGCGGGGGTGCAGAGCGTTGTAGGCGTAATAATTCCGCATTTGTTCGGCCTTCTCGATCTGTTTGAGGGCTTGAATGACTTTAATGATTTCCCCCATGATCGCATCCGACATGATCCAAAGGAAGAGATTGATCAGAAATCTTTCCTGCTCGGGATCGTCTTTGAGCCCGTATTTCTCTCGCAGTTCTTCCCAATGTTTTTTTTCTTTATCGTCTTCTTGTAGCATTGGAAGTATGTCGACCCTACCAAACAATAGCATGCTCCCCAGGTTACCCCCTATCCGTCCGTATTCGTGACAGAGTGCGTCCCGGAGGTATTCGAGTTGCTGTTTGGAGAGTTTTCTATAATTGACCTCGAATTTCTCGGGTTTGGCGGCGGGCTTTTGCGGTTCGGGCTTGGTATCCGACTTTTGCGGTTTGGGATTAGGGTTTGATTCCTGTTGCCTTAAGTGGTCGCCTACGAGGATGGCGACGATCACGACCACGATGATCAAAGGCAATACCAAGGCATTTGTGCCCATGAGACAGACTCCGGTGTTGAGAGGTTGGTTAGGACTAGTTTATCTAAAGTTGGTGCGAGTTGCAAACATTATGCGACACAAAAACAAGGGCTTAGGGGTGGAAAAAAGGGGGATTATGCGGCGTTTTGGCGGGGTTTAGTGTCGCATAATGCTTCTTGTGCGACATATCAAACGGCCTCAACCGCACGCCCGGCCAGCACAATATCCCGCCGTCTTTTAAGAGATCGCCCATTCATACCCATTGGCCTCAAGCCAGGCATAATAACCGTCAGGCGACGTATAGTGTGACCACGACAGCGGGATTTCATTTGCAACGGCAAGTTTGATGTATTCATCCTCCGTGAGGCCTAGACGGCTGCAAACGCGCCTTTGCAGTTCATCGGTGTAGTAGTACATCACGACATCATCCCAACTGCGTCCTGGATAAGACAACATCCACTCATGCCGTTTTTCTGCACAACACTCTTCTTCGAGTTTTTCAAACTCCTCACAGTTCTCCTTCGGGCGCGGAAGCCCAACATCTTCAGGGGTGGGAGGAAGCGCCTCGCTTTAGCGGCTTAGCCCGCTTGTCAATATTGAACACGAGTTCTATAATACGATTATGCACAGTACAGAATGCATCGTGATCAAGGTCGTGCAGCCCAACAAGCGCAAAGCTGACTGGCTGGATGCGATGGCGGTTCGGTTCAGCCAGGCCGTGCAGATTGGTCTTGACGCGGCGCAAGCAGAACGCACCAGCAGTCGAGCCAAACTGCACCGTGTGGTCTATCATCAGGCCCGCGCCAAATTCGGCTTGCCAGCCGACTATGCTCGCATGGCCGTCAACGCCGCTGTATCGCTGGCCCGTTCCTACTACGGCTTGCGCAAGGCCAAACAGCGTCCCTCCTTTCCCAAGGTGAATGGCAGTCAGGGTATTGGCCTGGGTGTGAACGCCTATGCCGTCGTGCAGGACGGCAGGCGCTTCGTCCTGCGCGTTTCTACGGGCGCTCGCGGCCAGTACCTCTGGTTGCCCTTGTGCGTGCCCGCTCGCTATCGGGATCGCATCGCTTCGGTGTACGGTGACGCCAGGCTGTTCAAGCGACGCGGTCAGTGGTACGTGATGTTGCCCGTCCGCCAGCCCCAAACGCCCGTCGGATGTTCCGATGAACCTGCGTTCATTGGCGTTGATTTGGGCGTGGCGCGACACGCAACGGTCGTGACCCCTGACCGCACGGTGTTCTTTGACGGCAAGGAAGCCCGCCGCAGGCGGGAGCACTTCGCAGACCTGAGACGGCGCTACCAGCGTCACCGCCGGACAGATCGGGTGAAGGAACAAAAGGGCAAGGAGTCGCGATGGATGGATGACCTGAATCACAAGATCAGCCGACGGATTGTAGACCTTGCCGCGCGGTACCCGAATCCGGTGATTGTTCTGGAGCGGCTGGATGGCATTCGTTACCGCACACACGGGTCGAAGTGCTTCAACCGCATGATGGCGAGTTGGGCATTCCGCGATCTGGTGGATAAGATCAAATACAAGGCTGCGCGGAGCGGCATCCCCGTTATCTTCGTTGACCCGCGCAAAACCAGCCAGACCTGCTCCCGGTGTGGGCACGTCAGTCGCTCCAACCGACCCGAGCAAGCCACGTTCCGATGTATCGCCTGCGGCTACAGCACGAACGCCGACAGGAACGCCGCGCGCAACATCGCTGCGGCAGGAGCATGTCTCCTGTCGCAAGGGCGGCCTGACACCGCCCGGCCTGATGGCCAGACTGGGGACGTTAGTCCCCGGCCCGATGGAGTACAGGGATGTGCTTCGGTGCATTCAGACTCCAACCTCGCAAGTTCCATGTTGGAACCCCACAGGCTTTAGCCGTGGGAGGATGTCAGGATATACAGTCAAAAACAAATCATTATCCACCATTTTCGCCTCCCGTTTGGATTATGTGTGAGAACGGCTTTTTCGTAAACGAGCAGCCCCTTACGCTCAGAGACGAATCCCAATCTCGTCCGGCCTGAATTCTGCCGAAGCATACTGACGTCCTTCGGCGTCGTAGTACACCACACGCCAGGCCCGGGACGCCACCTCAAACTCAACCACATCCTTCGTCACCGCCGGCGGCGCACACGGCTCTATGTTTTCAAATCCATGCGCGTCACCCGGCTCGAACACATTGGCCATCGTTCGCACCAGGACCGCGTTATCCGATTGGCCAACGTAAACATATGCATCCAGCAAACGCCGGATCAGCGTCTCTGCGATAGCCACCTCTGCCACCAGCAGGTCTTCGTTGGTGTAGTTGGCCAGCAGAAATCGATAACCGCTCATATTCACCCCCCTAAAATTTCGTCCGGATTTGCTGATTGTGTTCAAACGGGTTGAAGTCCAGCGGCTTCTGTTCGTACCAGCCTTGCGTCATCCCAAGCCACGCCTCCGGCGCAAGATTCTCCAGGCGTCGCAGGCCTTCCTGCGCCTCCTCACGCGTCAGGTACGGTCCCGATACGTAGCCGTATCGGTCAAATGTCCACCACAACCCACCGCCAAGCATACCCTGCTCATCTGGCGTCAGTTCCCGATACGTCCCGTCCCACGTTTTCACCGCAAGCGTGAAGGCTTCGGCCCCAATATCAAACAGATACACCAATTGTCCATCAGATACTGTCGTCAACACGTCCTCGTGAACACTGCTTCGCAGGCGACCTTGATCCAGGAATTCGCTTAACGGCATCATAACAGTTTCACCTCCTCTTGATTTTAGCAATCCCACGGGCCAAACCGACGGCTGCAACGGCCAGGCCCCAAAACGCCAGAAATCCACCCCGCCCCGGAAAGGCTCGGTTCAGGTAAAAGCCCAAGACAACCAGGCCGAACGCCAGGATCAGCCACCCGATAACCCTGACCGACTTCACGCCAGCCTCTTGATCCAGGGCAGAAGATCACCACGGCTCTGAGAATCCCCCCACACCGAAAAGACCCCTTCCGGCGTGATCCGCAGGTGGCCACCGTGTTCGCCTTGAGGCGGGATATTGGCCACCGCCGCCGTGTCCTCTTCGATCAACGTCCACAGCGCCTCGTCGGCGTCGTCCACCTGGTACACATCGGCCTGATAAATCACGCCGTGGCCGGAAGTGCCGAAATGCACCTGGGCGTAGAGGCGTTTGATCTCTTCGACTTGGTCGGGGCGCAGATCTATCATGTGAATCGTGCTCATCTGAGGTTCGTTGTAGATTGACGCATCGGCGACGATAACCGGCATTGTTCCTCCTTTCTAGGCTGTACCGGAGATATAATCCTCGTCCCCCTCGAAGGACGCCCGCAGGACCTCCCGCTTCTCCCACGCTGCGGCGGCGTTCTGTCCTCCGCCCTGGGCGATGATGTCGGGGAGAAAACGCACGTTCACCACCCTCACCCCCTTGATCCGATAAGGTCGGGGCACAAAGGCGTGGGTGAAGACGATCAGGGCATTGACCCATACCTCGACCCCGATGAGTTTGCGCAGGTGGTTTTTGAGCCAGTAGGCGTTGCCCAGGGCCTGGGCGATAAAGTCCTTCTCAGGGGGCTTGCCGTTGAGAAGCAAGCGCTCGCCGGCGACCTCAACCCGCCCGTGGTGCGATTTGGTTTCCAGGACGAAAACGCCGTGCGGGGTGAGCACCACATGATCAATGTTGCCGTGACCGGTGGCCACATCGTGGAAGATGAGCATTGGCTGTTGGGCAGCCAGGCGTTCGAGGACGCGGCTCACGTCCTCCTCGGCCCTTGCGCCGCGCTCGGCCTGGCGCGCCCGCTTGAGTTGGCGGTCGATCCCTTCCCCGGCGACGTTCCCGATCAGCCGGGTCAGGAGCAGCAGGGCCAGAAAGCCCGGCAGGCCGATAGCGGCCACCAGCCGGGTGTCCAGCGAGATTGCAAGAATTCCCACGGCGACCAGCAGTCCCAAAAGCAGAAACCACGTGGCCGTGCGGCGTCGTGAAGCGGCCATTTGGCGAGTAGAGGCTCCGGCCCGGCGTCCCACGTTCGACCTCCTTACACCAACGGCGGCAGGCCTGCTTCCCGACGAACTTCAAACAAGGCCTCCACATCCCCGGACGCCGCGGCTTCCAGTGTGTTGAGATCGTAGGTGCGGTTCATCAGCCACTCGTCCAGGCGGTGGACGTCCGGCCCTTCCTCAGCGATGCCAAGCCGGTACTGCTCTGCCCACAGGCTCAAGGCCAATTCAATCGCTTTTTCGGTTAAGACGCGTTTGCTCATAATGGCTCCAAAAGCCCTCAAACGCAGGACTGGGGATATACCACATTGAACCGCAAGTGAAGCACTCGAAAGTTGCGCCGTAGGGGGATATTCCGATAAAATCCCTCTCGCCGCAAGTCGGACAAGGCGGGTGGGTAATGTCGCCCCGGACGGCGCAGAACACCCTTTGGCCGGAATACTCCTGATAGGCACACAACTTTTGTGGAAACGCCGAACACACAAGGTTATATCCGCCGGTTACGAACGGACACCGGAGCATGGCCTCTCTCCCTAGAACGGCCACGAGGAGCGTTTGCGCTTTTGCTCTTCCTGCTGGTACCACCACCAGTCCCAGTCGGCCAACCAACGGCGGTATGCGGCGGCTTGGCGTTCTTGCTCTTCCTCTTCCATCTGTCGGGAGTACTCTTCCCACTTCTCGTCGTATCGTGGCATCCATTCCGGCCACCAATCGGGGTCGCCGGGGCCGCGCAGGCGCCACTTTTCGCCCGGCTTGACCCAATTCTTCAGACCCGTCCATTCTATCGGCGGTTGCGTTGGGTCATTGGGGGGTGCGGGCTGTGCCGGTTGTGCGGGTTGTGCGGGAGGTTGTTCCTGCTTTTCTTGCTTTTCCTGCTTGTTCTTACCGTCACCGAATAACCACTTCAAGAATCCCATGTGCGTCGTTCCTCCTTTCGTTGTTGGGATTATTCCACCCAGTAGCGGATCACTCTGGGGTGCTGGTTGAGGAAAAGTTCCTGTGCGGCCGTGGTATCCTCGGCCTCGCCAGGTCGATTTCGATCCGATCTTCGGTTTCCTCCCAGGATTCAAAGTCGATATACTGATCGGGGTGGTACGGGAAACCGCGCAGTCCCGGATCGGTCGGATCATCCGTGTGCTTCATGAGAACGATCAGTTTCTTACCCATGCGGTCCTCCAACGGTTACCGTCCAATGTCCGTCGCGTTCGAACGTAAGTTTCACCGAGCGCGCCGGCGAGAGCAAAAAAGCCACGTCACGTGGGCTGTCGGGGTCGGAAAACGGCCCGTCCGGCGTAACGGCAGGCAGGCTGAGGATAAACTCGCAGAGTTCGAGTTCGGGGGCCTGCGCAAAGGCTTCCCGGGCCAGTTGTTCGAAGCGCCGGAAGTGGTTCTGGTTGAGGTAGAAATGTGTATCGCCGTCGGTGATTTTGATCACAGTAATTCTCCTTGGAGCACGACATCCCATTCCGGCAGCCACAGACCGGCCGGTTTGAAGAGGTTTTTGATCTCGCCCCGGAGCCACTTATCGCCCACCTGCACCCAGCGGTCGATATTGGCCAGGCGGATCAGGTGGAGGTACTCCTTGACGGCGGTTTTGTCCCAGGGCAAGCCCTTAGCGGCGTAGATGCGCACGGCGTTGACGATGCGGTTGGTGAATTCCCGAGGGGGCATCCAGCGGTCGTTGTGGTGCGGCTCGGAGGTCTTGTAATCCACCAGATCGAGCCAGGCGGTCATTTGGGCGACCTCATCGGGGGGCATGGCAAGCAGTTGATCGACGATGGCATCGGCGCGTTCGGGCATCATCAGCATGGCGAGGGTGTCTCGGGCGGCGGCTTCGAGGTTGACCTCGACCATGCGTTCGGGCTTTTTGCCGAAGGGGTAGACGTAGTAGGCGCTTCCGACCAGGCCCAAGCCGAAGCGGGGGAAATCGAGGATGGCCATGCAGGTTGCCAGGGTGAACATGGCGTTGGCCCCGGGTAGGGAATCGGGCCGGGGAAGTTGGCCGCTGGCCCGCAGTTCGTCCAGGAAGTGAGCGAGTTGTTTCGGAGCGGTGGTATACTCCGAGGCTTTGACCAGCAGGCGGTCGAGGGTCAGCAGGAGGGAAGCGTGGGCGGGCTGGATGGTGGGTTGGCGGGCGGTGAACTCGGCGATGGCCTCGACGAGGTTCCGGTTGGTAAGACGGGTGATGAAGGGTGGCAGCCGTAGGAGTTGTTGTTCGAGCGAGGGTACCTCTTGAGGTTCAGCGGGCACGGCGGGGGCAGGTTGATCTACGTAAGATTGTTCCTCGATCAAGCCGGGGATTTGGGTAGCCTCGATGAAGCGGTGGCAGGCGCGCACCAGGTCGCGGCTGGCGACGTTGGGGAAGCTGACCACCCAGACGATCTTGCCGGCGGCGTCGAGGTATCGGACCAGGGGGACGAAATCGCCGTCGCCGCTCATCAGGATGACCAGGTCGAGGGCGTTGGCGACCTTGGCCACCTCGAGGGTAAGGACAATATCGGTGCGATCCTTGGCCTTGCCGTTGGCGGCGATTCTGCCGTCCTCGACGGAGATGACGCGGAAGCCGAGGTTGGCCATAGCCTGGAGGAAGCGGCTTTCGGCGTTCGCGTCGGTGCCTGGGGTACGGAAGATGACCTTGGTGAGGATGTGGCCGAATTGGCCGAAGTAGTGATCGAGGGCGGCGTAGTTGACGAAGGGGCGGCTGTAGATGCTGTAGGCGGAGGTCATGAAGTTTTGGGCGTCGATAAAGATGCCGATATTCATAGGGTTGACGAATCACCTCCTTTCATATTGGAATCCTGCCCCCAATGTAGCATAAAATTATGCGACATTTCAACCAAAAACAAACCGAAGACAAAATTACTGCGTCTCCCCCTGCCCTTGTGGAGTGTTGTCGGTGTTGGTCTGAGCGGCGGCGGAGCGGCGCAGGCGTTCGAGTTGGTGCATGACTTCCTGACGTTCCTGTTCGAGGAAGTGCACCCAGGCAGCCAGGGCCTTGAGGGCGTCTTCGTAGTCGCGGTTGGGATCGGGCATGGCGTTCTTCTCCGGTTATTGGGAGGGATATATTTTGACTACACGAAATACGTCGTTTTTGGCAGTCAGTGTCAAGTGGCCGGCCTGCAAGGCCAATTCCACGGCGTGGCGGGGGCTCTCTCCGGCGGGGATCAAAAACTGTGTCCAATCGAAATCGACCAGCGCGACTCCGCGAACCACACCCTTTTCAAGGACCCCCGGATCCTCTTCCTCGGTTGTGCCAAAGTTCACCACCCATTTTTCGGGAGACCAGGGATAAACGGCATAAAACACAGGCTTTTTATCGGTCACAAAGCCTCCTTGATTTCCTGTTGGATTTGTCGGATGAGTTCTCGAGCCCGCTGGCGATCCTGCAAACGCGAGGAGAACACCACCTCTTCCAAGCGGCTGGGCAGAACGGAGACCACCAGAAGATCGCCGTCGTAGAACGAGGCCACACATGTGCCCTGGGGTAAGAGGGGCAGATTCTGGACGAGCGTTTCGGGGAGAAGCGGAAAATGTTCCCGTACGGCTTCCAGTTCACTTTCCTTTTGGCGAAAGATCAGCACATTAGCGGCATTGGCCAGCATCGGAACACCGTGCCGCAGTCCCGCTTCGTCGGCCGGTCCCAAGAGGGAATGCAAGTCCTGATCGGCCACGATCATTCCCACCAGCGAAGAGCGGGCGGTCTTGAACATGCCGGAGACGAAGGCAGCGGCCTCGCGGTCGCGCATCAGGATTCCCATTTCGTCCACGAACATCAAGATCGGTGCTGTGTCGCCTTGTTCTCGTCGAGTGCGGATGGAGCGCTGAATACCGGCCAGGAGCACCAGCAAAAAGGCCGAGCGGAGGTTTCCCCCCAAACCCTGCATGGGGAGGCGGCTGATATCGTAGATGTTAACCACGGCATCCAGCGAGAGATCCAAATCCGTGGGTTTCCCGAACAACCCGGCGCGACTGCCGTACACGCAGGAACGCAGGCCAAGGGCAATGGCCTCCGCCGTTCCCCGCACGACCGGGCCGTACTTTCCCTGAAGTTTTTCGACGTGCTGAAGCAGGTCCATCATCAGTGGATTGGTCTTCTGCTCGTATAAGGCGACGAGAGCCTCATCCAGGAGGGCCTGTTCGACGGGCTGATTGGAGTGAATTCCCAAAAGGCGCAGCATGGTGCGGGAGAATTCGACCTGGAGACCGAGTTCGTCGTAAACCCGTTCCAGGACGTTGACAGAAGCCCCCTGCTGTCCCAGGATGCCGTAACTGCGGATATGGTCATCGATGAAGTCCAGATGGATGTTACCCTGAGGGTCAACGATGATCAATCGTGTTCCCATAAGAAGGTGGCGCATCATGAGCACGAGGGCGCTGAAGGTCTTGCCTGAACCGGTTTGCCCCAGGATGACGGTGTTGTAAGAAGCCGCCTTGTCGTCGAAAAGGTCGATCACCACAGGTGCCTGGTTGCGATCCACACCCAGGAGCACCCCGTCGGTGCGGGTGCGACGGCGGTAGGAGAGCAGGGAAGAACTCAGGAGGGCAGCCCCGGTTGTGGCTACCAGTGTGCCGTCGTTATCCTCGGTCATTTGCCCTGAAGGGGAGAAAAGTTGAGGCACGATGTCCGCCGCGCCGTAATAGCGCTCCAGGCGCAAGGGCGTTGATGCGCGCACCACCTCCACCAGACGATGGAGTTCGGAAGGTGTCGGTGCGCCTACCAAGACATAGAGATTGATGGTATGGAGGGCTTCGCCGCGACGGATCAATCCTTGCAGTCCCCACAGGGTTTCTGCGGCGTCTTGGGTCTCGTGGCCCCCCTCCCCCGCCCTGGAATGGGACGTGACCAGCATCGAGCGCTTAATCTGGAAAAGGCGTGTGGTTTCCATGGCTGAAAGGGTATGGACTTGCAGGCCGACCCACACAGGGGCGTCCAGGGCAAGGATGCCGTGCAGGATCTGAGGGTAAATGGTCACGCCGTACTGGTTGAAGCGACTGCGCAGGAGGGCAAAATACAGACCGTTATCCCCTTCCAGATATTCCCAACGTGAGACGGCCGTGGCGAACGGCCGTTTCAGTTCGTGGTCCAGCGGAGCAACGGGGATGCCGTTGACCTCGATGATGTCCCTGATAATGGATGGGTCAACGGTAGGGTCGATCATCAGGTACAGGCGGACGAAGCGCACATCGGAGGCGATGTCGGAGAGGTGTTGTTCATAGGCGATGCGGTAGGCCATGACACCCGGCGGAAGGTAGTGATCCGGGGTAACCACCCGATGGAAGCCGTCCATGATGGTTTGGCGATCCAGGTGGTCGGTTACGGCCAGGAGGCGCATAGAGCCGTTTGAGGTCAGCCTTGGCAGGGAAGCCAGGAGGTCAGACAGGGCGTAGAAGCGCTGTGGTGATGCGACCAGATGATCGAAGGTGCCGAGCGAAAAGATCATGGTGTGTTCTTCTCATCCGTGGACTGCACTCCGAAAACCGGGCGCATATCCCAGGTCAAGATTTGGATGTGTTGGCGTCCCTCAGGCAAGAGTCGGGCAATGTGGATCTCTTGCAAACGGGCGTTATGGGCCAGGCGCTGGAGAGCATAGACGATGGGTGAGCGGTTGCCCAGGCTTTCCAGGCGGTGGATGGCCAGTAAGGTCAGGATGCCGGTAAGAAGTCCGGGGATGGGACCAAGGAGATAAAGGATGGGCATGGCGATTCCCCCGGCCAAAACCAGATCGGTGCTGGTAAAGCCAAAGATGTAGCGCGGCTCAAAGTGCAGGAGATCGGGGGGGACGGGGTATTCCAGCAGATCATCGGTTTGGTCGGTCTTCTCGGGCACGTTGAGCCTCCTAGCGCACGACGGCGATAATGATGCCGGCAATGACGATCAGGACCAGGCCGAAGATAACGTTTCCGATATGCGAGCGGTACTGAGCAGCCTGATCGGGCCAGAGGGCCGCTCCGGCCAGCATAACGCCGATGATGCCGAAACTGATGGCAGCCAAGCCGAGGGCGATGCTGAGGAACTGGTTGGTCATTATCACACCTCCTTTATTTGAGATAGTTACTTACCACCCAACCGTTGAGGCCGTCCACGCTGACGTAGACCCAGACGTAGTTATCGGCGCTTACGGCCTCCTGTCCGGGGACGATTACAACCGTCGTATTAGGCTCAAGGGTGCGCAGGACCTGCGCCGAAAGCGAGGGCTTATCCCGCAGGCGCACACTGCGCTGGGTGACGGCGGTTTTCGGGGGAATGGGGGTAGGCAGAGCGGCCTGGGTTGCTGCCAGGATTAAATCGCTCTGTTCGGCGATCAGGACGTACCGCCATACCGGGTCGTCGCTGACCAGGATGATGGCCAGGGAAGGTACGTTGGAGCGCATCACCTCGATCTGGTCGACGGAGACCTTACCGACAAAGGTAACCACAAACGAAACCAGGTTGCCGTTCTGGTAGCGCAGGGTGACGGGTTGTCCGGTGGTCACGCTGTTGGGACTGAGCATGGTTTGGGGGACGGCGATAACGCGGCGAACCCTGGATCCCACCAGCCACTCAGCGCCTTTAGGTTTCCAGTCGGTCATGCGGGTACCGAATCCGGTGTCATCGTCCAGGGAACGGGGTTGGAGCAAGATGCGCAAATCGCCGATTTCCAGGGAAACCGGCACGTCGGCCATATCCTGGACGGAATTGGGGGCAATCATGGAGCGCTGATCGATGATGGTGGCCTCGCCGGATGGGGTAACTTGAAGGACAAGTGGTGCCGTATCGGTGGGTGTTGATGGAGAAGAGGGTTTTGAGAATCCGGAGAAGATCAGCCACAGGCCGAAGAGGGAGGGGAGCAGTCCAATCACGGCCAGGAGCAGGAATTTGGTTGACGTAGGGAGTTCGCTTACACGGCTGCGCCAATCGCCCTGGGGTTTGAGGGTTCGGCGTCCGGAGACGACGACATCCTCCCCGCGCAAGACGGCCTGGACGGCCGGGTCCTGGGGATCGAGACGGGCCACGTGTTGGGTATCGATAGGGACGATGCCCTGACGGGCCTCTTCGATCAGGGTATCGATGACGGCCAATTGCTGTTCGGGCGTCACGGCCCCGGCGGCTTGATAACGGCGTTGGAGATAGGCGCGGAAGATATCGCTTCTCATCGTTGAATATTCCTAGTTAACTTTTGATCTTCGAGCCTGGCTTTCAAAAGCATTGCCTCGGGGTGGAGATTCGTCGGGGTGAGGTTGTGAGGGGTGAGGTTGTGAGGGTGGAGGGGGAGGCGAAAAATGCCGGGACACCCGCGCCGCGAACGCCTTACCGGAGCGGTAAATTCGTCCTGGAGCCTGCAGAGCGGTATCGATACCGCTTCCGGGTAGAATTGGCTGACGCACCGATGGGAGGATGTTGGGAGCAGGGCGTCCCAGGAGTTCGGCGGGCATGAGGATCTGGGATGTGTCGCGCAAAAACGTCTCATGCAGGCCGGTAATGGACTTGATGGCCCCGGAGGCAACGAGTTGCAAGACGAAGAAAGCGGTCAAGGACATGACCAGGGCAGGGATGATGCGGAGCGGGGAGAGATCCCCCCCTACCCCACCGACAGGGGCGACCCAAGACACGGCACCCAGAACCCGCATGACACCGCCGGTCAGGATACCCAGGATGATCGACATGAGGTAGATGTTGACGATGCGGAGGATGAGATTGCGTCCGGGGGTAAAGAACCCGGCGGGAAGTGCGGCGAAGAACAGAACGATGGCAGCGATAGCGCTGAGGTTGACGATGAAGACCACCAAACCGCAGGTAAAAACGATCAGGAAGCCGACCAAGCCGAGGAGGGCGTAAAAGAGGGACGAGAAAGCCAGGTTGACCCGACGGGTGAGGCTCTCGTCGGTTTCGAGGTTCAGGTTGATCACGTTGACGTTGCCGATCATGGGGCCGGCGCCGAGGATAACCGTGATCTGGTAGGTATCGGGCTGAGGGAAGAACACGGCGCGGTAAACCTGGGGCAAGTTGCCGTCGATGGTATTGACCTCATCGGGGCGTGCCATGAAAGGGTTGAGGAAGGGGGATTCAAACGCCAGGCCCTGTTCGGGATCTCCGAACACCAAGCGCATGATCGAAACCCGCAGGGCATCGAACTCCTGAACGAGATCGTAACCCAGAAAGGTGCGCACGAAGAAGAAGGCGATTAAGAAGCCCCAGAGGAAGACCTCGGCGCGCTTCCCGACCACGCGGTGGGCCAGGTTTCCGAAAGGCAGGATAAGGAGAATACCGACAACGAAGAGCATGATGAACATCAGTCCGTTCTGGGCGTCGAAGAGCAGGCGGTCCAGGGCAGGTGGTACGACCTGCTGGATGGCCGCAAGGATATTGCGGCGCAGGGTTTCCTCCCACTCTCCCTGGACGACGAAGCGGCTGATGTGGACGACCAGGCGTCCGGCCTGCCAGATCAGCCAGGAGATTCCGTTGGTCAGGCCGATCAATCCCTGGGCGGTGGTTCGCTTGGCAAGCAGGGTTGTGTATTCGGAGAACGGGACGCAGCGGTCCTCGTTGTAGGTACTGCGGGCGCAGTAGTTGACCTGTGAGAGCTCGTCCGGGGGCAAAGACTGGGCCCAGGAGTGGTTAACGATCAAGGTCAGCAAGAGGGAAGTAAGCAGGATGGCGAAGAGAGACCGCCGTTGGAGCATAGATCACCTCTTTTGGCCGGCGATAACGGCGAGGAGGGCCAGCACCAGGAGCAGCCCCCACAGCCACGAACGGTTGTTTGCCTCTGCCACCCGGTTGGGCTGGTCATAAGGTCGGCTCTCGGTGTCGGGAGCGAGGGTGTCCAGGCGCAGGGTCAGCGTCATGTTCTCACCGCTCCAGATCACATCGCGTTGGCCATAGGCAGAGACAGTAAGGGTTCCCCGAACGATGGGCTGTGTGGCGGGAACATCGAAGCGGCAGAGGCCGTTGGGGTTGGTACGGCAGACGAGATCGGTCGATCCGTCCTCGGTTTGGAAGCGCAGGGGCAGGTTGGCGACCGGATTTCCAGTGGCATCCAGGATAATAACGGTCAGCACGGTGCTGATAGCGGCCAATAGGTTTAAAAACCTCATCGTCCCTCCTGGATACCCTGATTCCAATCGTAGTTGTCACATCCAAGAGTAGGTCCTGGATCGATAGCGCCGTGGGGCCCGTTGATCTGGTAGTGCAGGTGAGAACCGGTGGAGTTGCCGGTGTTATCGACATGTCCGATCACCTGGCCCTTACGGACGATCTGTCCCTGGGAGACCGTAGCATCCATGAGGTGCATGTAGGTTGCCTTCCAGGGCAGGGGTTCGCCGCAGTAGTCATCGATCTGGCCGTTGCCGTTGAGGTCGGCCTGGACCTCGGACTCGCACACATGGAGGCAGGACTGCAGGAGGCGGTCGCCGTCGAGGTCGATGCCGACGGCTGTTTCACAGATCGGGGCCAGGGCCTGGAGTTGGACGAAGTTGCCCATGCCGTAGTTGTAGCCCGGCGGGTCAGAAGATACGGCCTGGACGACGCGGGAAAACGCGGTTGCCAGGACCGGTGCTCCTTCGATCAGGTTGGCCTTTCCGTTAGGGAGGATTTTTTTAGCAAAGTCCATGCCCCAGTGGGTGAAGCCGTTCATCTCGCGGGTATAGTTAGGGCTGCAGAAATAGGCAGAGATGATACTCCAATCACAGGGATAAAAGTCGAGCGGCCAACCCTGGAAGGGGTTATCGGGGAAATACTGATTGATGTTGTTACAGGATCCGCCGGATGGCGGTGAACCGGCGTTGGTATAACCCGCCAGTGGGGTACCCAAAACGGGGACATAGGACACGCCGGAGACGGTCGCGGAGGTCATACCGAAGACCGAGGCAAAGCAGAGGAGGATGGGCAAAGCGATCAGGGCAAGGGCAATCATCAGGATTCGGCGGCGCTTACGGCGGTTGAGTAAGAACATGGGTCACGGTAAACGCACGGGGAGGACAGGAGGATTGATGCGGATCTCAAGGGTATTGCTGTTCCCCGCATTGGTGATTCCGGGCTGATAGATGCGTGTGATTTGGAAGTAAGGGAGGTCGACGTAGAAGACCTTGCCCTCGGGCAGGCAGAACTCGGCCTTGCCGTCCCGGGCGTAGGCGGTACCGAGGCGCGAGAAGGTACTGTCGGTTAGAATGATCTGAACGCCGCTGATGGCCTCGCCCGGCGATGGCATTTCATCCCGGTTGTCGTCGCTGTAGACAATGACGACCAGAGAGGACTTGCAGTCCGGATGTAACCCGCCGATGCCGGTGGAGGCAGGAAGCGCGGTAAGCGGGGTGGGAAGAAGGGCAGGAAGAGGAGATGGGGTAAGGGTTGGCAACAGGGTTGGTATGGAGGTTGCCGATGGGGAAGGTAAAAGTGCCGCCATGTCACGGGTTGGGGTCGTTGTAGGCGGGGGTAGCGGTTTAGCCTCAGGGGGTCCGAGCCTGAAGGCGACGAAGAGGTAAACGGCCACGAGCACCAAACCGGTGCCGAAAACGGCCGCGGTTCGCTGGGCGTTACCGGCGCGGTCCACGCGATCCTCCGAGCAGTTTGGAAAGAATGGCGACCAGCAGGAGCAAGGCGATGATCAAGCGGTATTGATAGAGAAAGATCAGCGCTCCCGGCGCAAACGTAGCGAGGAGCAGTCCGATCAACACCAGGATCGCAATACCGACGAAGGTATTGACGAGCAGGCCTACAGCCCTGAAGACAAAGTGCTTCTCCTGCATTGATTATCATTATAAGGATTTCGGCGGGCAATTTCTCAAATGGTGTCAGATCGTTGCCAGGAGGATCAAGAGGATGGCAGTGGCGGTCATAGCCATGGCCACCGAGAACGGCTCAAGCAAGGGGGCTAACGTGTGTTCGTCCCTCGGCAACCGCAGTGAAATCCCCCACAAGACCAGAAAAAAGACGAAAAAGATGGCAAGGGTGGTTCTGGTCATCTGGACATATCCTGAGAGGATTGAAGGGCAAAAGAAATCCGTCGGCAAGAGCCGACGGGGGATCAGCGCAGGATGCGCGTTGGCGCTTCGGGTTCGATCTGTCGCGTCATGCGGGTAGCCCGGACGGGCAAACCGCGCAGGATCAGGGCACCGACCAAAAGAAGCCGGGTGCTGAACACCAGCACGGCGGCCACAATGGGCACGGTACGCTGAACAACCTCTTTGCCGACAACAGCAGCGCCCTGGATGGTGTGATTGACCACCAACAGCGACACCGACCACCAGGTAAGCACGGCATTCACGGCGGCGGCCAAGGCCCAGACGCCGAAAAGAAGCCACACGGCGGTCGTGTCAGCCTCATCTTCCGGGATAAAGAGGCGGGCGACACCGGCAAAGTCGATGGCGCACAAGGCCAGCGAGAGCAGTACCGCCCACACGGCCCCACTGCCCTGCCGACCCAAAATGTCCCGGAGGGCCTCAAGGGTCGTGCCGTAGTTGAACACCTCGAAACCGGCAATGCCGACAATGAACAGGGCCAGCGTCCAGACTTTGGGATCACGCAAATTCAGGCGCATACAACCTCCAAAAAAATAACATGATACGTTGGTATCATATTATCATAACTGCAAAAATGATTTCAACCACTTTTTCATCTTCAAATATTTTTCTTGTTGCAAATTTGTGTGCAAAAAGTTAAAATAAATTTATCTTTTTGCACACAAAAAGAAAAAATGATTGAAGAAATCCTCTACGACATCATTTACGATCAAAGCGGCTACTTTTCCGCCCGTCAAGCGCGAGACGCGGGGATCCCCTATCCCCTTCTCTCGCACTACGTCAAAAGCGGCAAGATCGAGCGCGTGCGTCATGGGGTTTACCGCCTGACCTATTTCCCCGAGACGCCGTATGCCGATTTCTTCATTGCCTGGCTGTCAGCAGGAGACAAGGCGGTGATTTCGCACCAGAGCGCCCTGTTCCTCTACGGTCTCACGGATCTGATGCCGGTCGAGATTGATCTCACGGTGCCGCGCACGGCCTCACGTCGTCTTGCGGGGGTTCGCCTGCACACGGCGCGCCTTGATCCAGAAGAGATCACCCGGCGAGAGGGACTGCCGGTGACCACCCTACCGCGCACGCTGATCGATCTGGTACGCTCCGGGACCCCTGTGGAATGGATCGAGCAGGCCGTACGTCAGGCGCTGGAGCGAGGTCTGATCAGCCGGAACAGGCTGTATCAGATCGTTGAAGCGCGGGGTGGAAAAGCGGCCAGGGTTATTCTGCCTTTATTGGGGTAAGCGTGAAGTATAAGAGCGGTGATGATTTCCGTCGTGCGCTGGAAGAGCGCCTGCGCCGGATGAGCCTCGACTCGGGTACGCCAATCCTGCGTTTGCGCAAAGCCGTAGCGTTTGAGCGCTTCCTGGCCCGCCTGATCAAAGCGCAGCCCCAGGATTGGGTGCTGAAGGGTGGATTCATGATCCAGTTGCGCCTTGGTGGGCAGTCACGCGTGACCAAGGACATCGACCTGCTCTTCCGACAGGCGTTAGACACCGATGAGGTTCACCAGCAGCTGGTTGAAGCCGCCGCGTTGGACCTGGGAGACTGGTTTGGATTCAACGTTGCTTACCCTTCCCAAAGCGGGACCCATCTTCGCTTTGAGGTGGAGTGTTTTTTAGGTGGCCGTCGTTTTGAGGTCTTTCCGTTGGACGTAGGCACGGGCGATCTCCTGGTGGGAGAGGTTGAGCATCTCTGTGCTCCGCCGCTTCTGGATTTTGCGGACATTGAACCGGTCTCGATCCCGTCCTATCCCGTTTCCCAACAGATTGCCGAGAAGGTTCATGCGCTCACCCGTCCCTATGCGACGGGCGGAAGCAGTCGGGTGAAAGATGCGGTGGACATCCTTCTTTTGGCGGGACAGAGCCATCTGCGGAGAGAAGACCTGTTTCAGGCGCTGGCGGTCACCTTTGAAGTGCGCCAAACTCACCCGCTTCCGGTTTGCTTTCCCGATTTGCCTAAAGACTGGCAACGCTCTTTGAGGGAGGAAGCCGAGAAAACGGGGCTCGGAGAGATCACCCTGGAAGAGGCCGATCAACGGCTCAAGGCTTTTCTCGATCCCGTTTTTGGTCAGAGGCCTCAAGGGAACACGTGGGATCCACTTCGCTGGGAGTGGTGTTGAGGCTATTCCAGGTACGCCTGTGGCCAGGGCTTGTTGAGTTCCTGCTCGAACCAGGCGTTGAATTCCTGGTTGAAGCGTGCGGTAGCGGTAAATGCCGGGCCGGACACAATATCGTGGTGACTTGGAAATGAGATTACATGCTGCCAACCGCAGGCTTTAGCGAAGGGGAAAAGATAGCTGTTCTCCCCGGGCAAGGCGTATTCGCCATTCTTCTCGAAGACGTGCTGCTGATAGCCGGAGGTAACCAGGGACGGTGATGCCGTGATCCAGGGGGAGTAATCAAAGAGATAAGCCTGACGTTCCTCGTCCCAGCCAATGAGGTTTTTCATAACGTGCTCCATGGTTCAAAAGGTAATCGATCAGCGGATCATACTCGCCGTACAATTCTGCTCGTCGAACAAGATCCGCGACAGAGTTATCCCAGAGGCCTGCATTCTCCAGACAATGCTGTACTTCCTCGATCCAGATGCTCCGTCCATAGCGTCTGCCCTTGCGGTAGGCATTTTGAGCCGCCACGAAGGCGGCCTGAATGTAGTTGCCGTTTTCCAGGTATAGCAGGTATAGTTGGAAACGCTCAATGTGGTTCATCTGTTCGGCGCAGTTCACCAATCGCGAGGATCTAAAGCCATGGTAAGATCGTCGTCGCCGGCCTCGCCCATGCGGGTAAGGTTCACCCAGCCCCCAACCCGTTGTGCCATCCAGACGGCAACGGGGTGGGTATGGGCATCTGGACCATAGCAAACGGCGCGCTGGACGATCTTGACAACCCCACCCTCCCCCATTGGGATACGGTAAGGAACGAGACGATCCGGGCGGTCGAGATAAACCACAAGGGTTCCATCGGCATCTACTGTGGGGGGCGCGTCAGTGATCACGCCGCCAGAGTGATCTGGGCGTGACCAGGGGGGATTTGCCTTGAGATAGGCAGCACCCAGTAATTCTTCTTCATCCTTCATGGTTGTTCCTCCGACGACATGATTTCGCGGTAGGTCGTGCAATCGAAGGTTTGCGTGCGTGCCAGGGTTACGAACAATCGTCCGATATGGCCAATGCGCTCGACCGCGATTGCCTCTGCCTGGGCAACGGGGTAACGTTGGAGCATAGAGACGAGGAAAGGATACCAGGCGCGATAGAGCACAGCGGCGCTTGGATTGTGCAGTTCTTCCACCAAGAAGCGGGCTCCGTTATCGGCGTTGTTCATCAATTGTAAAACTCCAGATCTTTGATATCCACGATAATTTCGACGATCTCGCCGTCGAAGTTTGTTGCACGAATGCGCGCGACAGTTGCCGGCGGCGTTGGGGTAGAAAAGTCTTCGGCAACCTCGGCCTGGTTGTAGATTTCGAGGACCTCAACATCCTGCGGGGCCGGGACGGCATGTCGTCTCAGGATGGAGCGCGTTTTTTCGTCCCATGATCTGGACCGAAGTTCCTCGATGAGACGCCGACCCTCGGGAGTTTTGGCGCTGGCCATGAGGGCATTCCAATCCTCAAGGCCGGAGCCGTAGGGGATCTGTGGGAAAAGCAGTTGCGCCCTCATGGATCACTCGGCGGACGTGATGAGATTTTCGAGGACCTTGCGCTTGAAGTCATCGTAGTTCTCAGCGTCGCGCTCGGCGAAGCGCAGGGCGACCAAGAGGCGGAAGTCCTGATCGGAGACGGCTCCGTCGGGCAGATCGATAACGCCAAACGGATCGTTGCAAAAGGCGTTGTAGAGTGGGGCTAAGTGTGACAAACCGTTATCGTTCAGGTAGCGGACCGGAAAATCGGACATAGTGCATGATCTCCTTTCATATCCAGCAGATTTGCGATTGAGATTTTGAAAACAACGACACTAACTCAGGAACGTTTCCTCGTCAATTTCCAACTCAATAATGTTTATATACATTCTTTCGCTGCGAAGGACCTGAATTTCCAAGGTGTTCTCGTAGTGTATAATCAGCCTCACAGTTTCAGCGGCCACCAGGCCATCCTCCACATCGATGAGTTCAAAGACCGGATCAATACGTTTTCTTTTGAAGTACCCAAACACCTGTGCCACGACAGGTACATCGTGCTCAATGCTTACCTGTATCGCTTTCTGGATCTCGCGGACATTGTAGGGTGTCAGAGGAATGATTAAGGTATATGACTTTGGATACACATTGGTAATAATTGCCTTCATCGGGGATCTACGGCGGAAGCCGCCCCTTTCCACAAACCTGTGTAGTAGTTTACAAGGTATTCAAGACGTTCTGGGCGAAATCCTGTGACCAAAGCATTTCCCAGACGGCGGTTAGGACTTGGTAGTCGTTTTGGGCCACAAGGTTGGTCAAGGCATCGATAAGTGTTGGCGTTTCAGGATGCCCGTAGATTCCAATACGTTGCAAGTCCCAACCGAGGCCGACTTTGAACTCGAAGGGGTTCACGGGGCGTCCCTGGAGCCATGCGTTCTCGGCCTGTTTCCAGCGGAAAAAGAGGGGTTGAAAAGCGTTGACCCGGTCGTGGGTATCTGTATAGTGCGGGGTCATACGGATCAATATGGCAGTGATTTGATAGACGTGGTCGAGGACATTAGAGGACATCTCTTGCATCTCTCTTTCTTGTGACAATAGGCAAAGGTTTACGCCACACCCACAGACATCAATACCAAGCCTCGAGGTGACAACCCGCCTTGCCGTAGGCGGTGAACATACGGCGCAGATCCTCAAACTCTTCTGGGGTAATATCATACTCCTCCAAGAACGACGGATCGTAGTTCATGCTGTTGAGACGCTCGGCGATTTGGCGCACCTCCGAATTGCTCAGGTCATTGTGCAGATCGAACCCAAGCACAGACACAAAGAAATCATTGTAGTAGCCGCCGCGAAACGAGCCGTTGCCGTGCTCGCTGAACAAACCGCCCACCAAATTGAGTTCCGGGTTGAATTCCAGATACGTCTTTTCGCCGTTCCGGTTGTACCAAATGTTATCGAGTCCCATAGCGAACCTCCTGGTTGCCGGGTTTCCCCTATCACCTAAAGGCGATAGAGGAAACCCGTATGTTTTAATGGTTGATCTACCAATCCTGGACGCGCTGGATTTTATATTCCACGAGCATCGCCCCGGCGTTTTCCATATCCTGGAGGGTATATTCCTGACCTCGTGGTGCCTTACCGACGGGGTACTCGATGGCGATATAGCGGGCGGTAAGGGCAGCAAGGTTAGCGGGGAGGTTGCCGGCGACCTCGTTATCGCGCACCAGGTCCTCGGAAGCCTCCTTGTAAACGGGGGCGTCGGTGAATTCGGGCAGGCGTTTGCGGATGAATTCTGCGGCGGCGTCATGACGGGTAACGATGAGTTTCATAAGATGGTCCTCCTTCACGAGTAGATAGTGGATACGTCTAATAGGTTAATCTTCACATCGGGATCTGTCATGCGGGAAAACCCGTAATTTTCACTCCCAGAGGTAGAGTTCACTGGTATCGATAGGAGTTGATATAGATGAGGTGCTTTGCTGGATGGCGGCGAAAGCCTGGCTGAGAAGGGAACGCATATTAGGAGGCACGACCTGGGACAAGGATGCGGTAACGCGTTCCTGCCAGCCGTCTGGGGAATAATAGTCATTGGGGTGAGCGGCGATAACATCGCGGATGAGTTGGCGGACGCGCTGGTGGTTGACGGGGACGAGGGGGTCAACGCGGATGACGGTAGGGGGCTGCCAGCGGCCGCCGATGCGGGCGCGCAGCCAAGCGTGGAGGGAAGGGAGGTCCGGGGTGACGTCGCCGTAGCGCATTTCGGAGGAAAGGGTTTGGCGGATGAGGTTAGCATCCTCGGGGTCTGGGGAGAAGAAGACCTGGGTGCTTGTATTGGCTAGAAGGGACTGGACGACGGGGAGCATGGTTTCGATGGAGCGCATCATGGAGAGGGACTGAGCCAGGACGAACGTGCGTGCGCCGAACTTAGCGCCCTCGGAGAGCATAGATTCGAGGCGCATGCCGACGCCGATTTCCTGGGCCTCGTCGACGATGAACCAGAAAGGGATAGGCTGGGTCAGGGTTTGCTGGCGGTAGGCGGCCTCGAAGACGTTATAGACCACGCTGGCGACCAAGCGTGCCGATTCGCGGCCCATGATGCCGGTAGGCAAGCGCAAGATGATCCAGGCGCGTTCCTGGATCCAGCGTTCGATAGGGGCAAAAGCGTCCTGGTGCATTGAGGCGAAGAGCCAGGGGGAAAGTTCGAGGGCCATAACCTTTGAGATGACGGGAGAGACAACCTCGGTGACCCAGGACTGCTGGGCGGCATTCATACTCTCGCCGGTTGTTTGGCCGAGGAGGGCGTCGAGGGCCATGGTACCGAGGCGTTCGGCCGGAGGGAGGTACTGCATAGCGGTTTCGTGACGCCAGCGGGGATTGAAGGCGAGGAAGACGGTATGGAGCAGGCCCATGCGCGCGCTGGGGTTATGGAGGTTCCAGGCGTGGGCGAGGCGGAAGAGGCCGAGGAGGGTAGCCTGCATACGAGGGCCCCAGTAGTCCTCCCAGATACGGCGGCCGATTTGGATAATGGCGTTACCGGCCCAGGCGTAATCGGGGACGGCGAGGAGGTTAAGGGGGATGAGTTCAGGTTCGTCGGGGGTGATGATGCGGAGGCGCTGGACGGCGTAGGCGCGTTGGGGTTCGGGGAGTTCGTCGAGAGCCTGGAGAAAGGCGTCGGCCAAGCCGAGGTGGGGATCGACGAGAAAGATACCGGGGGCATTCTCGCCGCGGGTGACGAGGTTGCGGAGCATTTGGTAGACGAGGGAGGATTTTCCGGTGCGGGAGCCGCCGATGATGAGGCCGTGGCCGTCGGGGTCGATCCCGATGGGGGCCTGGTTTTGGGCGCTGTAGCCGACCTTGAAGGGGGCGTTAAGGAGAGCGGGAGAAGCGGGGGGAAAGGGCACGTCCTGGCGGGTATCGGGGGCCCAGAGGGCGGTTCCCTCACTGCTTTCCGGGGGTGAGATCAAGGCGGCGAGGTCAGAGGCGGGGAGGGGAAACTGGTAGCGGCGCACTTGAGGCCAGAGGGTACCGGAGAAAGGCTTCCAGGCCGCGTTACCGCTCAAGGGGTTGAAGTTATGGGAAGCGGCGTAGAGGATGATGGCGGTGGCGAAGAGGGGTTCGCGGGTGCGTTGAAGGAGGAGTTCGCGGGGGATGGAGCGATAGCGCATCCATTGAGAGGCGTTGACGCCGGCGATGACGGTCAGGATACCGCCGGCCATGGTACCCAAGACGGCCGCGGGGTATGGCCACCAACCGGCGAGGGCGCCGCCGGCGAGGGTACCGGCGGTGAGGGTGCCGGTGATGGCCATGATCTGGTTGAGGCGGAGGCGGAGGTTCCAGAGGTTGGGGTGGTCGTCATCGACGCCGCCGGAGGAGCCGTAGGCATAGGCAGCGAGGGCGCGGAGTTCGGACTGAAGGCGGTGATGGCGATCCAGGAGCCAAATTTGGAGGACGGCGGGCTGGTGGGTACGTCGGGCGATATCGAGGAGGTAGCCGGCGAGGGCGAGCATGACATCGCCCTCGCCGGTTCCGATAGACGGAAAGAGATCGGAGGGGACGAGAGCAAAGCCGCCGCTTTGGAGTGGCGGATGGGTGCCGAGAGCCTCCCAGCGGGCCTGTTGGTGGACCAAAGATGCCCAGGTACCGGTTGCGGCCTCGCCCTGGCCTGGGGGGGCGTAGAAACGGAGGCGGAAGCCGTGTGTAGCGTCGGCGGAGAGTTCGAAGACGACGGGGAGGGTCAGATGGCCGAGCCAATCGGCGACCTGGGTGCGGATGCGCTCCACGGGGATGGAAGGAAGGCGCATTTCCCACATATGCCAGAGGCCGTTGCAGTAAGGGCAGTTCGGGAAGGTCTCGTCGTAGGTGGATCCGCAGGTAAGGCAGAGGTTGGGGGTCATCGTTGGTTCACCACAGGCAGTTTTTGAGGTTGGAGTCCGGTGAGGAGATTCGTTGCGACCCATGCACCGGTGTAGCGTCCGCGGGCGATGCGGGCCCAGGTGCGGTCAGGGGAGACGCCGTCGATGCGGAAGCAGGTATTTTTGCTCACGGTGGCCACCACCCCACCGCCGGGGGTGGAGCGGATGTTGAGGCGATCGACGCTGGCGCAGCCTGAAGGCAGGTAGATGCCGCTGGTCCAGATGCCGAAGCCGAGAAAGGTCAGGATCAAAGCCGCGACCGCCAGGGCGAACCGAGGGGTCAAACGCTTGTTCGCCACCTGTGGTTTCGAGGCAACCTGAAGGGCATTGATGCGCTGAGTAGGCTGAAGTTTCCAGTCCCGGGTTAGGACTTGAAGGTGTGCGGGGGAATACGTTAGAGCGGTGCTTTCGGCGGTGTGGGTGTCGTGGATTTTGATGCGTTCGACCAACTCATCGAGTCCGAGGGTAATCCAGACATGGCGGTGATGCTGTTTGAGCCAGGTGGAGACGCGGAAAGCGGCCAAGGTGCTTCGGGTATCCGGGCTGGGGTTAGGGACGAGGACATAAGCGTACACCCTGCCGTTGAAGGTCATTTTGCGGCTTTTGAAGAGTTTGAACAGGCGGGTTCGGACGTGGTTGGCGGTGTTCTCCGCCTGCTGGACAGGGGTTTCGGGTTGCTCGCGGTACAGATTGACGATCTCCTCGCCGTCCAGCCACCAGCGTCCGTCCGGATCGATGTGGATATTGCCGATCTTATCCTTGATCTCGATGACATGAACGGCGTGGGGGGTAATAATAACGAGGTCCGGGCGTCGTCCGATGTCCACATTGAGGCAGATGGCCAGGGCGTCGTCCTGGAGCCGCTGAGCCAGATCTCGCACCAGTGTAGCGCTGAGGTCTTCGACGATGGTAGTATCCTGACGGATCAGAATCTGGACCAAGAGGGCCTCCTGGGGCGGGGTTTGATGGTAGGGAGGAGTGTGCGGAGCAAGTTGTAACTGGTCTGGGAACGGGGGTAATAGCGTCCTTTGACTTCCAGGGAACTCAGGTTATCGACATACACAATTTGTTCCACGAGGTCATTGAAGACGGGTTCATCCAGTGCCCAATCCTCGGGGCCGACGCCGATATAGGCGTCGGTTATCAGATCGCGGATCCAGAGGATAGGCCAATCGTTGACCACTTCGACGTAGAAATCGGTTTCCGACCAGACGGGGGAAGGCATAAGAACACCTCGGTTTAGCGGTTTTTGTAGTAGTTCCAGACCCGGAGCCAAGCGTCCGGGACGATGACACGGACGGGGAAGAGGGCGGAGCGGCGTCCGGCGGGTGAAGCGAGGAAGACGCGTGGAGGGAGGGCGGTGATGCTTTCGGCGCGGCTTTTAGCCTCGCTTTCGGGGATGCCGATGCTGCGCAGGAAGCCGTATGCCTCGTCCAAGCCAAGGCGTCCGACGAAGGTGGTCGAGGCCAGGCTGAGGGAGGAAGGGTTAGCGGAGAGGTCGCCGGGCAAGTGGGTGACCAGGGTGACGCCGATGCCGCGTTTGCGGGCGCGGCGTCCGAGTTCGTCGAGCATATCGCTGAAGACGCCGCGGCGGCCCATAAGTCGCCAGCCCTCGTCGATGAAGACATCGAAGGGTTGGGAGCCGTGGGTGACGGCATGGTAGATGAACCAGGCGAGCATGAAATAGACGACGTTGCGGTTTTCCTCGCGCAGGGTGGAGAGGTCGAAATTGATCCAGCGGGGGTGGTCGAGGGTATTGAGGAGGGAGAGGGAGATCAAGGCCTTAGGGCGGTCGAAGAGGCCGTCGAGGATGCCGCCGGCGGCGTAGATGCGGAGGGTGCTGACGAGGGAGATGGCATTGGGGTCGGCGGAAGTTGCCAGTGCCTCGCGCAGGTCGGCCAGGGACATTTTACCCGGGCGGTGCTGCCAGCGTTTTTGGACGGCGTCGTGGAGGACGGCGATTTCCTCGGGGACGAGGGGGGAGCGGAGGGCGCCGAGGACGAACTGGGCGGCCATGAGCATATCGGCGGGGGTTTGTGCTTCCAGGGGATGGAGCAAGCAGGTATCGGGGTCATCGGGGATGCGCATGGGGAGGTTGATGCCGCCGAGGTGTTGGCAGAGGCGGCTGTTTTCGCCCTCGGGGTCGAGGGTGATGACGGTGCGGCCCTGGAGGAGGCGTTGGGTGAGGATGAGGCGCATGAGGGTCGTTTTACCGGAGCCCATTTCACCCAGGATGAGGGTAGTAGCGTGTGGGGGTTGTTCGGCGGTAGGGTCGAGGCCGTAGAGGAAGGAATAGTAGACATCGCGTCCGTCATGCTCGTGCATACCGATCCAGACGGCGTCGCCGGGGACGGGGATATTGCGGGATGGGAGGGGCATGAGCGGGATGACATCCTCGATCATCAGGGTGGTGCGGTCGAAGGGTGGGATGAGGTTACCGCCGGGCTGGAGATGGAGCAGAGCTTGTTCGGGGATATAGTAGAAGGTTTGAGGGATGAGGCCGCGGGCGCGCAGGGTTGCGGCGACGATACGGCGGGCCTCCTGACCGCGGTCGAGGAGGTCTTTTGGGGCGAAGTAAGCGGCGGCGGCGAAGGTGTCGTAGGCCGGATCGCCCATGGCCAGGCGGGACTCGGCGGCGTCGAGGGAATGATCGACCGCCTGTTCGGCCATAGAGGGTCGGCGTCCGGTTTTTTCGGCCAGAGCCATGAGGACGCCTTCCATGAAGGTGCGGCGGGCGCGCAGGGCATGTCCGGCGGTATCGGGTTGGAGGCGGCGCAGGGTGAGGGAATAGAACATCGGGATGCCGGGGGCAATGAAGTCGGCGGAGCGCAAGCCGTTCCAGCCCTTATGGATCAATCCGGTTGAACGGAGGGTGAGTGGGAAGAGGCCGCCTTCGGGGAAGAGGAGATAGTCCTCGCTGAGGCTGAAGGCATCGGGGGCGGTTTGGGCGTGGATTTGATCAAGGGGGACGACGGTTGTTGGGGGCATCAGGGCAGTTCCTCCTTGAGGTGATACCAAGAGCAATCGGCGGATTGTCCGGGGAGCCAAATGGCGTTAGGATCAACGGGTTTCCAGCGTTCCTCGCGTTCGTTCCAGAGGCGCACCTCGAAATGGACGTGAGGGCCGGTGGAGTTGCCGGTGGAGCCGCAGCGTCCGATGGGGGTTCCGGCGGTGACGATATCGCCCGGGGCGACCCAGAGTTCGGAATTATGGGCCAGATAGACCTGGACGCCGTTATTTTCGATCACGACGAGGTTGCCGTAGCCGACGCGTGACCAGCCGGCGAAGACGACCTTCCCGCCGTAGGGGGTATAGACGGGGAGGTCCTCACGGCCGTAGCAGCCGAAGTCGATGCCGGAGTGGACGTAATTGCCTCCTCGGTAGGTGCCGTAGGTATCGGTGAGGTAGCCGTACTGGGGAGGCAAGATGCAGGCGAACGAGACGGGGCCGGTGTAGCCGTCCTTGGGGATGCTTCCGCCGCTGTAGGGTTCGCCGCTGGTGCCCTCGTGGTCGGTATAGGTCTCCTGGGGGACATCGTTCAGCCAGGCCTGGTAAGCGCCGCGGGCGGGGTCGGGGATCTGGTTGACGATGCTGGCGGCGGCGGCGGCGAAGAGGGAGACGTAGCACAGCCATGTAATGAAGGGGAGGGCAATGGCGGCGATGAAGATTTTCTTCACAGCAGTCGTCCCATGCGATCTAGGGGGATTTCGCCGACGCGTCCGCGGGTGAGGCCGATCGAGGCTTCGAGGGAGAGGCCGTTGCGGATCATGTTCATGGAGAGCAGGTAGCTGGTGACGCTACCGAGGACGACGGGGATGAGGAAGACGGGGGATTCGGTCCAGATACGTCCGAACTCAGGGGCGATGAGGTTGATGAAGAGGATGACGCCGGTAGGGACGAGGCCGATAAAGCGGGCCTGCCAGACGGCGCCGGCGGAGGCGGCGCGGGCGCGGGAGAGGATATCCATGACGGCACCGAGGTTGGTGCGGAGGGTACCGACGAGAGAGGCGATCTCGATGCGTCCCTCGAACGCGGCGATGAGGGCGGTGCCCATGATGTCGACGCCGGGGCTTTGCCAGCGCTGGGTCCACTGGCGGATGACCTGAGGGTAATCGTCGACGGGGGCAGCGCGGAGTTGTTGGACGAGGTCGCCGATGACGCGCTGACCGGCCTGGCCGACGGAGCGGGCGGCTTCTTCGAGGGTATCGTTGAGGGAACGTCCCTGGGAGAGCATAGTTTCGATCAAGCCGAGGGCGCGGAGGATATCGCGTGACTGTGCCATGCGGAAATCCTGGCGTTTTTCGCTCAGGGAGGACTGGTAGAAGATAAAGCCGACGCCGGCCAGGGTAACGGCGGCGACAGGGGAGATCAAGAGGCCGGCCAGGAAACCGCCCAGGGTCCAGAGGAAAAGGCCGAGGAGGAGTTGGGAAGGTTTGAGGTTGGTGCCGGTTTGGAGGGCCCAGGTTTCGAGATCGAAGCGTTTACGGGATGGCGCGGCGATGCCCAATGCGCGGGCCATTGCTGCGTCGCTGAACGAGCGACGCCACCCCAGAGCGATGGGGATGGTGGCGAGGGCAAGGGCGCCGAGGGCAGCGATTAGGACCATGGCAAGACTCCTTGGATTAGGGTTTGAACAGGGAAGCGATTTCGGCGGCACCGCCCTGGTAGAGCCAGACGACGAGGTAAACGCCTAAGACGGCCAGGGCGACGGTGATGAGGGAAGAGTAGCCGATGTCGTCCCAGGCCCACTGGACGGGTTTGAACGAAGAGGGTTCAGGGGTCCGTGGAGGTGGTTCTGGAACGGGGGGAGGCGAAGGGGGTTGAGGGGATGATTGGGGTTTGTAGTAAGTGTACTGGCGGGCAGCGCGCAGGTAGCGCAGGCGGCGGATGAGCCATTGTTCCGGGGGCAAGCGATCCGGGCCGACGCGCATGAGGGCGATGGCCATGCCCAGGATCAGGAAGAGGATGCCGACGGTGAGGCGGGCGAAGAACGGCAGAGGGATGAACAGGGCGATCAAGGCGAGGACGGCACCGAAGCCGAGCCAGAAGGCGTCACGACCGAGAAACATGCTGGACCTCCGTTGGGGTGGGTCAAGGGGCTTGGAAGGGAGGGGGTGGGGTATTTTGGTAGAGGAGGGTACCGAGTTGAGGCAAGACGAGGAAGACGATGAGGACGAGGATGATGAGGCCGATGGCACCGAGGATGGCGGTTTTGGTCGCGCCGCCGGCACCGATGGCGGTTCCTGCGGTACCCTGGAGGACGTAGTAGAGGCCGCCGAGGAGGGCGACGACGATAATCAGGCCGACCAGGAAACCCCAGGCTTGGGTGGCCAATTCGATGATTTTGGTCATAACGGGTTGGAACATTTGTCAGATACCTCCGATGGATGAGATTAGCAGGCACCGAGAGAGGCCTGGATGAGGGGGACGATGATGGTGAGCAAGAGGGCGGCGGCGACGATTTCGGCGATTTCGAGCACGGCGGAAGCGACGCCGCTGCTTCCGCCGGCGGCGCTCATGACGATGGCGGTAAAGACGGCCTTGAGCATGCGCACGGCACCGATGGCGACGAACAGTTGTAGCGCGAGGGTTGTGGCGTCGGCGAAGAAAGCGCTTTGTGAGCAAGCGGGGAAGGTGTCGGCGTAGGCCTGGAGGATCCCGCGGACGAGGTGGGGGACGAGGTAGAAGGCGAAGATGGCGAGGAGGAAGATGGAGAGGCCGGTGCCGAGGGCTTGGGCGAGGGGGTACGAAGCGCCGATGGCGGTGCTGGCGGTAGCCTTGAGGGCATTGGCCATGAGGAGCAGGGTGGTGGTAACGGCGATGGCCAAGGCCAGGAGTTGCCACACGTTTTGGAGGATACGGATGAGCAAGCCGCCGAGTTCGGTCATTAGATAAGAATCTCGTCGTTCTTGTCTTCGTCGACAGGGGTTGCGATACCGCTGGTGGTATCGAGTTTAGCGATGGTAAAGCGTCCACCCCAGAAGAGGAGAGGAATAGCGCGCAAAGGGGCCGTGCGGTCTTTGAGGACGTAAGCGGTGAGGCGGGCGCAGCATTGGCAGGGAAGGGAGTGCTTGCGTTGGAGGTAGATGATGCGGTCGGGTTCGTAGGCAACGCGCTCGTCGCCGAGGAGGAGGCTGAGGTCGGGGTGGAATTCAGAGTCGGTGGGGGTGAAAGCGTTTGAGCGCACGGCGGCGGCGGCGATGACGGCCCAGCCGGTTTCGCGGGCGAGTTCGCGGAGGGCAGCGGCGGCCTCGCCGGAGCGGATATCCTCGCGCACCAGGCCGGTAGCGTTGAGGACGGGGATGCGCTGGAGGTAATCGATGGCGAGGAAGGCCGGTTGGCCCGGGGTAAAGGCGTGGTCCTCGATCAGGGTTTGGCGGATGGCGCGCACGGTATCCTGGTTATCGTGGGCCTGGATGAGGGTAACGCGGGTACGTGGGGCGAGGACGTTGAGGAATTTTTCCTCTTCGTATTCGGCCCCCCAATGATGAGGTCCCCAACAGATGGCCCTGGCCTGGTTGACGAGGCGGTAGAAGAGTTCATCGGGGGTGTGTTCGTAGCAGATGAGGGCGGCGGGGATGTTGCGATAGGCGGCTTCGGCGGCCATTTGGAGCAGCCAAGAGGTTTTGCCGGTACCCGGAGCCGCGGCGAGCAGGGTCAGCCCCCCACCCCAGAAAGCGAGGTCGAAGTGGGAAAAGAAAGGCGAGTACGGGTCGTTCCAGGTGCGTTCGAGGAGATCGAGGTCGATGGGCATGCTATCTCCGGGCCTAACGAATGTTGAGGTCATACAAGATTATAGTGAAATCCCCCTTGGATTTCCCATTTAGTGGTTATAACAGCAGTTGAGCGGCGATCATGAAGGCGATCAAGAGAGGGATGGGGTCGGCGGAGAGTTTTTGGCGTCGGTAGGCCAGGAGACGCTGGAGTTCGAGGATGGCGAGGGCGACGAGGGGGACGGGCCAGGGGAAGGCGAAGGTTGTCATGACCAGGCCGAGGAACTCATTCTCGTCGAGGAGACCTTGTGTGGTAGCGCTGGCGGCGATGGTGACCGGCAGGCTGAGCGGATAAAGTTGGAAGAGGCGGTAGATGGCGGGGTAGCGAATCCAGCCCTGGCCGAGGGTCAGGGCGGCGAGGGTGAAAGCGGGGATGGTGATCGGGGCGCGTTCCGGGGTTTCGATCAGGGAAAGCCAAAAGAGCCCGGCGAGCAAAGCGGGGGTAGTGAGGTATTTTGTTCGGGGTGGGCTAATGGCGAGGAGCCACAGCCAGATGGGGGCGATGATGGGGGCAATGGTCGCGGTCATACCTCGCTGAGGGGTGGTGGTGGGGGGTTATGGAGGTGATAGGGAGGGGCCTCCGGGGGTTCGTCTTGCTGTGGGAGGTAGAAAATGGGATAGAGGGGATGATCTTTGGGGATGGAGCGGATGACCTCCTCGACGGGGGTAGTGGAGGAGGTTAAGAAGAGATCCTGGAAGTGGTAGGGATATTCGCGGACGCCCTCGAGGAAGGCCTTGACGGTATGGTTTTGCTGGGCGTGTTCGTAGAAGCGGATAAAGTTTTGGGCCAGGGTGGGATGCTGGTTGGGGTCGGGGACACGTTCGAGAAGGCCGGCGAGGGCCTCCTCGCCGCCGCGTTCGAGTTTGAACTGGGCGGCGATATTGCGGGCATACTGCCGGATAGGGGAAAGGGATTGTGGAGGATGAGGGAATGAAGACGGGGGGATACCGGTGAGTTGGCCGAGGGCGGTGGTGATGAGTTGCTGGCGCTGCCAGCCGGTGGGGTAAGGTGGAAGGGGAGAGGGAGTTGAAGCGGTGGTGGCCGCGGCAGTGGTGGAGGCCGAGGTAGTTGAAGCGGCGAACGAAGTGGTAGTTGAGGCAGTTGAAGCGGTGGTTGTGGTAGCGGCCAAGCCTGCGGCGGAGCCGCCGGTGAGGGCGGTAGCGGCGATGACGCCGGCGGCCTTGAGCGTACGGGCGGCGCCGGTAGCGACGCTGCCCCAGGTGAACTTGCCGATCAAGCCGGCGGCGGAGAGCATAACGCTGGCAGCACCGAGCATGAAGATGGTGCGCACGAGACCGCCGAAGATGCCGCCGCCCAGGCCTTGGGGGAGGATGGTAACGGCGCGGATGACGAGGATACCCAGGAGAGGGAGGAGCAAGATGAGGGCGGTGGTTTTGATCAAGGTGCTGCGCACCCAGCGCAGTTGGGGGATGCAAGCGATGATGCTGACGATGGGGCCGATGGCGGAGACGATGTAGAGGATGACGAAGGCGGAGAGGAAGCCGACGAGGAAGGCGGCGAAGGCGATCATGGCGGCGACGGCCAGGCCGAAGCCGATGACGACGGCGAAGAGGCCGTTAGAGAGGCTGTTACCGAAAGTGGTCCAGAAGTCGCCGGAGAATGCGGAAGCGACGTCGGTGGTGAGGGCCTGGATGCCGAAGGTACCGACGGCCCAGTAGATGAAGCGGTGGATGAGGTTGGCGGTAGGTCCGATGAGGAGGGCGAAGGCGATGGCGGTGAGGTAATCCATGCCGACGGCGGCGATGGAGTCGTCCTCGCCGCCGAGGCGGTTCCACTGGTAGATAACCAGGCGGAGCACGAAGAAGAGGGGTGCGACGGCGGCGGCGATGGGGAAATACTTTTTGGCGATGTCGGTGTAATCGACGAGGATGGCGTTTTCGCCGCTGACGGACTGGAGGAGTTGCTGACCGCGGGCGAGTTCGGCGGTGATGGCGGACTGGGATTTTTCGAGTTGTTTGGCGATAGAGCGCTCGACGGCAGAGGAGAGGGTTGACGAGTCGAAGAGGAAGCGGTTGGTGACGGTGACCTGAGAGGGGGGTGGATTAGGGGCGGGAGTAGTGGCGGGGGTAGGGGCTTGTGGGGTGGGCGCTTGGGCGAAAGCGCGCCCACCCTTGGGGAGGAGGATCATGGCGAAGAGGACGAGGGCGGCGATCAGGAATTTTCTGGGCATAAATCTATTATAGGTCGGTTTGACGTGCATTGCCGGATTTGTGGCGCAAGGTGGTGAAGGCGTTCAGTTGAGGGTTGAGTTCCTTATCCAGGTAGCAGAGGTGGGTAAATGCGCAGGACTGGCACGCAGAGCGTCCCTGGGCGGCGCGGAGAGGGGGATAGGGGCCGTTGCGGGCCAAGAGGGCGAAGTCGGCGATCCAGGAGCGGAAAGTTTCGGTTGACAGGGCCATGAGGGGCGAGGACACCTGTCCGGTGGTTGGGTTGAAGACGTAGGCGTGGGTTTGTTGTTTTTTGAGGAAAAGGGGGCGGACGGCCTCCTCGAGGAGGGAATGGCGGATGGGTTCGAGTTCGCCTGGGGAGAGGATCAGGGAGAGAACGGATGTTTGGTCGTCGGTGGTCCAGAGCCAGAAGGGGTAGTGGAGCGGGGGGAGGTTGCCGCCGGGTGAGATCGGGAGGAAGACCTGTTTGAGGTTGGGTGTTTGGGGGAGTTGAGCGTAGTTGAGCCAATCGCGGGACACGATGAGCCAGACGCGGATGTATTCGATGAAGTTGTCCCACTTACCGGCGAAGTGGTCGTTGATAGGATTTTGGAGGCCGAAGCGTCGTTCTGGGGGGATGGTGTAGCGGAAGATGGGAAGGGTTTCGGGTGCGGGGACGGGATGGTTATTCCGTGCGATCTTGACGCTGCTGAAGTAGTGATAAACATCCATTTCGAGGGCGGAGAGTCCCCACTCGGCGAGCCGCTGTTTGAGTCCTTTTTCGGGGGCCTGGGCGCGGTGGCTGAGGACCTGCCAGGCAGGGTCGAAAGGAGGGGTAGGGACGGCACCGGCGAGGTACCAGTAGGCGGCGGTAGGGCAAAAGGCGTAGAGGAGGGCAGCCGCCACGGGGTGTGGGCGGTGGTTGGCGTTGTAGGTAACGGCGGTCCACAGATCGGTGATCATAGCATCCAGGCGGTGGTGAAGATAGCGATCAAGGCGTAGACGAGGGTTCGCCAGGCTCCGGGGGATGGCGAAGGGGTTTTGGTGACGAAGCGTTGAAGAAGTGTGGTGGCCGTCATGGTGATTCCGGCGAGGGTGATGGCGAGGAGCGATGGATAGGGAGAGGCGGCGAAGTCGGCGGTGAACCACCAAACGAGGGCGATCCAGAGTTTAGCGTCGCCTCCGCCCATCCAGCCCATGCGCCAGGCGGTGAGGATGAGGAAGGAGAAGGCGTAGAGGGGCAAGTCGCCCGGGAAGGAGCGGACAACGGCGATGACCAAGAGAGGGAGGGTGAACCCGTTTGGCACGCGGCGGAAGCGGAGATCATAGGCGCTGGCAGCGGCCAAGAGGGTGATGAGGATGCTGTTGGCGATCAGGGTGAACCCGGCCATCCGATCTGAGCCTGTCCTTCCCGGACGCCCCAATAGATGGTGCCGCCGAAGGCCCATTGGCGACGCCAGACGGGGTCATCGATGCGGTTGATGTCGTTCATGCGGCGGATGATGAAGTTGCGGTTCCAGATGGCGTCGGGGATACCGTCGCCGTTGAGATCGGCTTTGAGGGCAGCGGGGGCGTTGATAGATGCGGCAGGGAGTTCACCGCCGAGGGACTTACCGACCCAACCGCTGAAGACCAGATGATCCTCGTAATGGCCGTTATTGTAGCGGAGGTTGCTGTTGGTTTTGCACTCGTAGACGGGGCGTCCATAGCGGTCGTAGTCTTTGGGGCCGCGGACGCAGGTACGTTCCCAGACCTCCTGGTACTCCTCGTAGGTAAGGGACCAGCGCAGGCCGTAAGCGGCGGCAGCCTGGCCGACGAAGACGGGCATATCGGACGGGGCCTCGTCGAAGCCCTGGATGGTGCCGGCCAGAGGGCCTCCGCCGGCGGCGGGGTGGGAGGAATAGGGGAACTTGAAGAGGACGGGCGGAGCGGTGTCGTTGACGAGGGGGAGGGTAAGGACGGGGACGTGGGGGAGCCAGGCGTAGGCGATGCCGAAGGGGTAGAGGGTCAGGCTGAAGCGGACGTTGCGCCAATCGCCGGGTTTAGGGCTGTCGACCGAGGTACCGCCGCCGAAGTTGACGTAGGGGCGGAAATCGGTGCCGGTAGCGCTGCTGGCGCAGGAATAGCGGGCGGCGGAGGGCCAATTGACCAGGCTGACGGGATAAGGACGCAGGTCGATACAGTTGCCGGGGAAAGCGACGGAAGCGTGGAGTTCGATATCGAAGCAAGTGCTATCGCAGGTCAAGCGTCCGTTGGTGTAGCTGATGCGGTCGCAGACGGGCTTTTGGTTGTAGGTACTGCTGGTACCCTGACACTCGCCGGGGGTGATGTTGGTAATGCCGCCGTAGAGTTCCTTTCCGGTGCACGAATCAACGGCGGATGACCATTGATAGCAGAATGTTTCGCCGTCGATTTCCCTGCCGGTAAACGTATAGCTTTTTTCGATGATCCCGCACTGCTGGGAAGACGATGAACCGCCGCCGTCGCCGGGGTTAGTCTCGCCGCCCTCGTTGCCGGGGATGCGGATCTCCCCGCCCCCACTGCCCCCCCCGGGCGCACACCCGCCGGGACAAGTGTCAATGGGAAGAGTGCTATCGCAACCTTTTTCACAATCTGTCGGTGGGGGCTGGGTATCAGCCCAAACCTTGTCGGGGGTTCCCAGAAGCGCCCCCCCGGCCAGCAAGACGATGGCAATAAGCAAACGGCGCATGGCAGGCACCTCCTATGGCGTTGATGTCATCTGAATCACAACCGTGCGGAAAAACCGCGTGTTGGCGGCATAAATCTCCTTCAAGATCGGCTCGTTGACCTCGGCCGGCACGTCCAGCACCTCCCAAGGGACAGGCTTGGGGGCCAGGCCGAACTCCTGTTCCACCCACGCCAAGTCCATCGGGGGCAGGGCCGGCTCGCGCAAGCGGTACACCTTCAAATTCATGTCATACTGCTCACGCGTTGGGTAGCTCTGGATGGTATGCTTGTTGAATCCCAAATACATCCACACCCCGTTGCCCAGGTAGCCGTAGTAGCGCTCGATCTTGTACCCCGCGGCCTTGGGGTCTACGTTGGGGTAATTCGACATCAAACTTGGATCGAAAGCCTTCAGGTGCTTCTCATCGGGCGCCTCAAGGGCAAGCACTACCACCGGATCATACGGGATAAACTCGGCCACGGTGCAGCCGTAGGGGAGGTCGCGGTACTCGCCCGGGGGCTGGATGTATATCCTAACGTCCTTGTAGCACCCGCTGAGGACGTACTGGGAGCGGTTCTCGCGCGTGGCTGGGTCAAAGTCCCACGCGCGGTTATAGAAAGGCGACTCCTGGGTGATCGGGCTGTACCAGACGTCGCTCTGGGTCTCGGTATTGACCAGGACCCCAGCGATGTAGGGGTAGGGGTAGCCGTAGTCGTGGCCGAGGGCCTGGTAGAGTTCCGGGAAGATCCAGCCGCCGCTTGAGCGCAGGAGGGTAAAGGCGACGGCCTTTTTGAGGCCTTCGTAGGCGCACTCGGGGAGGCGGTAGAGGTGGGGCTCAGGGGAGCCGGTGTAGGCGGGTTCGATGGGGGTGAGGGACCAGTAGGAGGTATCGTAGGTGCAGGGGTCGACGGTAGGGGAAGGTTCGGGGGTAGCGGTGGGGATGTCGGTGGGGGTAGGGGTAGGGATATTGAGGGTTGGGGGAACGCCGGCCAGTTCGGTCATACGGGCGTTGAAGGAAGCCTGGCGGTTGGCGTTGACGGCGACGGCGGCCAGGCCGAGGACGGCGAGGACGGCGAGGATGATGGCGGCGGCGACGACGAAGCGGCGGGGGTGGCGCTTGCCGGAGAAATCGCGGTAGGTAAAGTCATCCTTGATCGTGGTCATGAGTGTTAGGATCCTCCTTTCGCGGTAGGGGTTGGGCTTCCGTCAAACCACTGACGAGGGCCTGTAGGGCGAAATCGATGGCGGAGGCGTAGGCACTGCGTCCCTGAAGGCCGAGGCGCTGGGCGATCACGTTGAGCCAGCGCAGGCGCTGAGGGGTAAGGCGGTAGGACAGGAAGCGTGGTTGTTTCACGGCTTGAATTTAACACAAATGTGTTAAGCATTTCAACCCTACCACGAGGTCTTGTAGTGATCGTCCACGACGTTCTGGAGTTCGTCGTAGAATGCGTCGGGGACGGGGGCGGTGCCGGTGTTGACGAGTTCCTCCCAGTATTCGGGGAAGGCTTCTCGGAAGCGTTGGAGGGAGGATTCCGGGACGTAGCCGACGAACATTTCGCCGTTGGTATAGACGCTGTGACGCATCAAGTCGAGGAGTTGGGGGCCGAGGTGGGAATGGACGAGGACGATTTGCATGATCGGTCTCCTACTGACGTGGGACATCGTAGAGCCACATACGGTCGAATTCGAGGCTTTCGCCGGTGAGGTTTTGCCAGAGGGAGCGGGCCTCGAGGTCGAAGAAAGCGCCGTGGGTGAGGACGGAGCACTCGTAGACGGGAACTTTGCGGGGGTTTTTGCCGAGGAGGGTGACGACGGGGCCGGTGAGGCGGTTATGTTTTTTGCCGTCGACCTGGTTGGCGGGGATGAAGCGTTCCGGGGGGACGGGGGTCAAAACGAGTGTTCGCCCGTTGGAAGTGGCGACGAGGGCCTTGACATTGTTGTTTTCCCAGACGCTAACGTTCTCGACGGGGACGAGGGTACCGAAGACCCTGGAAGCGGTTGAGGTAATCCAGTGTTTTGGATCGTCGACGTGGATTTCGCCGGCGGCTCTGGCGCGTTTCATACGGATATCCTCGGCAGCCCAACCCTCGATCTGCTTGCGGATATCCTCGAGAGCGCGGCGCTGGCGTTCGTTACCGACGGAGATGATCATGCCCAGAGCGATGATACCGATGAGCACAAAGAAGGTGAGCATAGCGTCCATAGGATCAGTTTCTCCTTTCGTTGCGCAGAGATTCGATGGTTTTAGCCAGGCGTCGAGCGGCGACGTAACGTCGGTCGACGGCTGACGAGACGGAGAAAGCGACAACGATACCGAGTCCGGCCAGGAGCATAGCGAAGCGGTAGAGGTTAGGCTTTGGTGCAGGTAAGGGTTGGGGTTTAGGGATGGCGGTTGGAGTAGGCGCAAATGTGGGTGTGGGCCGGAGCGGCGTGGGTGTGGGCCGAACCTCGACTGCCGTGACGGGAAGAGCCGTAGTTGGCGTTGGTGTAGGCGTGGGTGTAGGTGTCGGCGTAGCGGTTGGTGTGGGCAATGGTGGGATAACGATGGTGCCGCTGACGGACACGGTGCGCAGAAGCAGGTCGGTGACCGAGAGGACGGCGGTGTATTCGCCGATGGGGGCCAGCGTTCCGTCTCCGAAGCGGCGGCTCCAGACGAAGCGTGAGGGCACGGCGTCAGGGTTGTCCCAGCACTGCTCCCAAGCCGGCCAGCGGTTTTGAGGATCCTCGACCGAGAGGCAGACCCGCAGGATGGGCAGGGCGCCTTGGGAGACGTGGATTTCGGCCTCTTCCCAGATCATCCAGCGGGAGGGCAGGTAAGCGCCGGGCAGGGCATTGGCCACGATGACGCGGCGGGTGAGAGTGCCGGTGTTGCCGGCCTGATCCGTGACCCGCAGGGTGATGTCCACGGCGCCTTGTGTGCCCTGGGTGGTATCCCAGGTGTATGACCAGGCGAGGCCCCCTGCCCCGTGGTAGGCCGAAGCGGGGGCGAAGGCGAGGCCGGCCACCTGCCAGCCGTCCGTGCGGGCGATTTCCTGCCAGGTCTGACCCTGATCGAATGAGACCTCGACCTTGGCTACGCCGCTGGTGGCATCGGAAGCCGTGCCGCTGAGCGTGACATGCTGCGAGAGGGTATCGCCGTCCTGCACGTTGATCGTGGCGCTTGGCGGCGTCACGTCCACCTTGACCTGGGTCTGAACGCTTGTTTGCCACCCGGCCTCATCCTGGATCACGATGTCCAGATCGTGGACACCCTCATCCAGGGTAAGGTCGGGCGACCAGGTTTGGCCGCCGTCTGCGCTGACCTCGGCGCGGACAACGCCGGAGGTGGCATCCTCGGCGTCCAGGGTTACCCGCACGGACGAGCGCCACCAATCGTTGCTCCCCGGCACGCCGGCCAGAATTGCCCGCCCGGTGGGTGCAGTCGTGTCCACGGAGATCGCGGCGCTTTGTGTCGTGGTGTTGCCGGCCTGGTCTTGGGCCCGGAAGGTCAGGGTGTGGCGTCCCTCGGTAAGGGTGATCGGTAAGGTCTGCCATGCGCCGCCGTCCACCTGGACGAGGATAGACGCCACGCCGCTGGTGGCATCCGAAGCGCCTGCGTCAATCTGCGGTTCGGAGACGAACCAGCCCAAAAGCCCGTCCGGGGTGGGTACCTGTGGGAGAAGATCGGGTGCGGTCACGTCCACCTGCACGGTGCGGGTGATCTGGGTGATGTTGCCGGCCTGGTCGGCGGCACGGAAGTCGAGGGTGTAAATGCCGTCCCGGTCGAGCGCAACGGGTAGCGACTGCCAGGGGCCGCCGTTGACCCGCACGCTGACGTCATCCAGGCCCGAAAGGGCATCTGAAGCCGAGGCGTCAAAGGTGGTACCGGACACATACCAGCCGTTTAGCCCGTCCGGTGGAGGCAGGTGAGGGGTGAGGCCGGGGGCGGTGATGTCCACATTCAGGGTGCGTGAAACAAGGGTCACGTTACCAGCCTGATCCACGGCGCGGAACTCCACATTGTGCACGCCCTCGGTGAGGGTGATGGGGAGCGACTGCCAGGTACCGCCGTCCACGCGGACGTGAAGACTGCTCAATCCGCTGGTGGCGTCAGACGCCGTAGCGTCCAGATTGGGCAGGGAGACATACCAGCCGTTTTGCCCGTCCGGGGCGGGGACATGCGGTGTAAGGGTAGGTGCGGTAACGTCCACGTAGATGATGCGGGTTTGGCGGTTGACGTTGCCGGCCTGATCAATTGCCTCGAAGGTCACGGTATATACGCCGTCTTGATCCAGGGTCAGGGGCAGGGACTGCCACGAACCGCCGTTGACCTGGACACGCACCTGATCCAGGCCGCTGGTGGCATCCGAGGCGATGGCATCGAGGGTAACGGGGGACACGTGCCACCCGCCCTGCCCGTCAGGAGCGGAGACCTGCGGGGTCAGGCTGGGGGCAGTGGTATCCACCCGCACCTGGCGTGTGATGGTGGTGGTATTCCCGGCGCTATCGGTGACCCGCACCTGGACGTCATAAACGCCGTCGGTGAGCGTAGCGCTTGCCTGCCAGCCGGTGCCGGCGTTGAGTTGGGCGTTGGCAACGCCGCTGATGGCATCCGAGGCCACGGGATCAATCTGCACGGGCGAAACATACCAGCCGTTACTACCGGCGGTACCGCTGATGGACAAGTCCGCCGTGGGCGGTGTGGCATCGCGCTTGATGGTGACCTGGGCGATACCGCTGGTGTTACCGGCGTTGTCCTCGGTTTGTGCCTCGATCACGAACGTGCCGTCCGTGGTGAGGGTGAGAGCATCGTTTTGCCATGCGCCGCCGCTGAGGCGTATACGGCGGGCGGCGATCCCGCTGATGGCATCGCTGCCGGTAACGCTGACGGACACGTCCGAGACATACCACCCGTTTTGCCCGTTCGGGGTCGGGGCGTTGAGCGTAACGCTTGGGGCGGTGGTGTCAATGCGGATGGTGGTGGATTGGGAAGCGGTGTTCCCGGCGTTGTCGGCAGCATCGGCGGTAACGCTGTTGGTGCCCTCGGTGGCAATCGTGCAGGGATTAGAACCGCACGAGAGGGTCAGGGAAGCCAGACCGCTGGTGGCGTCTGATCCTGAAGCCGAGAGGGTGACGGGCGAGCGGTACCAGCCGTTGTTACCGAGGGTTCCGCCGGGGGAGAAGGCGATGGTAGGGGGGATCGTATCCTTGCGCACCACCACGTCTCGGCTGGTGGCATTGCCGGCATTATCGGTCGCCGTAGCGGTGATCGTGGTGGTGCCCTCTGCCGTGATGGTGCAGGGGTTAGAGCCACAGGAAAGGCTCACCGAAGCCACGCCGCTGGTGGCATCCGATGCCGAAGCCGAGACCCGGACATTCGAGCGATACCAGCCGTTATTGCCGAGCGTTCCCAAGAGGGTGCTCATGAGTGTGGGGGCGATGGTGTCCTTGTTGATGGTGAGGTTGGTGGACGCCGAGTTCCCGGCGTTATCCGTAGCCGTAGCAGTAATGGTGGTGGAACCCTCGGCGGAGATGGTGCAGGGGTTAGCGCCGCAGGACAGGGAGAGCGAGGCCAGGCCGGACTGCCCGTCACTGCCGCTGCCCTGGACGACCACGTTGGAGCGGTACCAGCCATTGTTACCGAGGGTGCCCGAGGTAACGCCCAATGAGACGCTGGGATTGGTGGCGTCATACTTGAACGTCAGGCTGTTTTTACTGGACGTATCGCCGTAGGATGAGACTGCCCAGTAGTAGAGCGTGCCGCTGGTTTGGGGGATGTTGGCGGAGTCGGTGTAACTGCATGAAGTATTGGCGGCATCGGGCGCATCGCAGACGATAGCGGCGGTATTGGTGTTGTTGTAGTTACCCTCGAATTGGCGGATGACGTAGCCGCTGAGAGGTTCCGAGCCGGAGAAGTTGAAGCTGGGGCCGCTCCGACACCAGCCGTTGTTGCCCCACGTGGTGCAGGCGAATGAGGCACTGGCAGTGGCCGGGTCATAACTGCCGTAGGCATAGTTTGCGGTGCTCCCGCTTACCCAGATATTGCACGAGTAGTTTGTGCTGTTACAAGATGCCGGCCAGCCCACGCAGGCAGTGGTGTTGAAGTATGAGGACTTATTGCTCGGGTTGCAGGATGATTCGGTCAGCCGCAGGGTGCAGTAGTAGTTTAGGCCGGTGCCTCGGAAATACAGGCGGGCGGTGTATTCGCAGTCGTAATCGACGATATACGCGTAAGTGCGGCTAGGCCCCGTGTAATCTCCGGAGACCACGCCGAAGGTGGAGATAAGCAGGATAAAGGCGACGGCGAAGATGCGGGAGATTTTGCGCATAGCGCTACCTCCTGCATGTTTTTTTCGTTTTTCCCAGGCCTTTTGATAGGCCCAGGCGGAGCATCGGTAGGATGCAGCAATGAGGATTACGCCGGCAAGGATAAGAAGAACACCCTTGATCATGGTTTCTCGGTACGCACCAGGAATTGGATCAAAGATCATGGAGAATGCCGTTTTGTTTCTCGGAAGTCGAGCCATACCCCGAAAATACAGGTAGCAAGGCCCAAGAGGGTTAGAACGGTTTTTACCCCGATTGGAAGGGGCGGGAATTGAGAAAAATTTCCCCAGGCGAGGATGATCAAGGTCAAACCTGCGCCCATGTAGGGCGTGGAAGCATTAATAGTGGCAAATACAGGTGGAATCATTTTTCACTCCTTCCATCATGGCAAGCAGGTAAACGTGGCAACAGTGATCATCCCGATAGGGAGGGCAAAGGGGTAGGTTTGGTCGCTTCCCAGGGTAAAAGCGATGATACCGACCGAAAGGATAAGCAAACGGAACCGGCCCTGCCGGGCGAGATTGGGGGAAAGGCGTTCGAACAGGGAGGCAATGGCGAGCCCGGCCAGGATGATCGAGGCGGCGACCAGAGCAGTTCGGAGAGGGGAGGCCAGCGCCTGCCACTTGGCGAGGCCTATCAGAACTGTGATCAAAGTCAGGGAGATAGGCGTAATTTTCTCGTTGATGCTCATGATGATGGTGATCCGGAGAGGGATGGGTACGGGCTACAGTGTTGTGACAACCCGGTGGGTTATTGTTCCTCACGGGTAGTGCCATAGATCAGGTACCCCACGGCTCGGATTTCGATCTCTCTGGGGGGGAGAAAAAATCCCGGAGAGCGGGTTGTTGCCACGACGAGGCAGCCCGGTCGTCCGTTGATGGTGCCGCAGGAGGCGGACCTGAAACTGGCGTAGGGGGGTTTTTGGCGGGAGAAGTAGGCGTAGGCGGTAGCGGCCCCCTGGCTTGATCCGACGATTTTTCCGTTAGGCAGGACCCGGATATCCTGAGCGCCGGCGTGAGCGGCCAGATCCGCGGCAGAGATAGTTTCCATAGAGCGGGCGGTGGTGACGGCGTAGTCGATGACGAAGAGGGTAAACAAGACCATGGCCAGCATAACAAATGCAAAGAGCACGGCACTTTGGCCGCGCTCGTATCGGCTGAAACGGGTGTTGGTTACCACTTGGGTCGCCATACCTCGCTCCTAGAGACGGCGGTGATTGAGCCGGAAACGGTGCCGGGCCCGCCCAGGATACCGCCGAACACGGTTGAGGTAGACCACGAGACGGTGCAGGTACCCGGGGTGCCGGCCCCCCCGTGAGGGGAGACCGAGACGCTGAAGCGGGCCAGACGAAGCCCGCTCCAGCGTTGTGAGAGCACCTGATAGGCTACATCCGAAGCGTTTTTAGCGGCCTTGGCCGGGTCGGGGGATTGAGAGAGAAACTGAGCGCAGGCGTAGGCGGCGGAGGTTGCAGCGGTTCGGGCGCGATGAATGGGGATGAAAGCCACCAGCATGAGAGCAAGGATGACTGCCAGACCTGCGAAGAGGATGAATTCTGTCATGGCTTGACCGCGCTCGAGTTTGCACATCAACGACCTCCCTGTGGTCCGGGGCGGAATCGCCAGAGTCTGAACACCGTTTCACCCCGCTGTACCTCACGAAACTCAACGCCGAGGACGGTTAGGCGTACCTGGTCGATCTCGATCCTGGAACGCACGGTGTAGGGATCCTGGATGCCGGCTTTGATGGCGCCACGGATATCCTCGTTGGTGATCCGCTGAAGGGCCTGAGAAGTTGCCGGGGTCTTGTAGGCTCCCGTAGCGACACCGGACAGGAAGAGGCCGTAATCTGCCTGAACGGCCCGCAGGATATAGAACCCGGCCAGAAAGAGGCCGAACACCAGTAGGGCCATAACCGGCAGGACCAAGGCGAATTCTGCCATGGCTTGGCCGGCCTGGGCTTTTAGCGCATGTTGCTGATGGCGTTTTGCCATAGTGCCTGGAGGCGATTGCGGAAAGCGATGATCACGATGGCCGCTACGGCCACGACGGCGCCCAAGATTGCGATGTATTCGGTCATGTCCTGACCCTGTTCATCGGCAAGGAATTCGATCAGAGTTTTCATAGCAACCTCCCGGGAGAAAATTTGTTTATAACCGCATTATAGCAATTTCGCCAACCGATTTCTCATTTGGTGAATCACAGGAGCATCATGAACGGCAGAATCAGGGTCAGAAGCATGCCCACAACCCCGAAAATGCCGAACAGATTGGCCCGTTGGCGCACCATGGCGGCCCGGCTCTCCGTCTCCTCGACCATAAGCCGGTGTACGGCGTTCTGCAAAGCCACAACCCCGGGGAGAAGCGGACGATTGGTCGTGAAATACGCCTCGACATCGCGCAGGAACAAGTTCACCTCGACGTCGTTGGGGTCCGGCAGGTGTCGCCGTACGGCTTCCAAGGCATCCGAAAATGGTTCGATTTCCATGCGGGTTACCAGAAGCAGAAGAAGATTGCAAAACGGGCCGCCTATTTCTGCCGTTCGCCGCATGGCTTCCTGCACCCCTATCCCCGCCGCCATGAGCGATTGCAAAGTCGAGAGCCCGGCCAGCATGTTATTGCGAAAGGCCTGGGCGCGCTGGCGAATCATCCGCCGCAAGCGCCGGTAGGGACGCTGAAGTCCGTCATATACCAGCAGGGCCCCGATAGGCAGAATACCCTCCGGAACCCCAACCAGGATCAAAACGGCACTCAAAGCCCCCAGAACGACCAGATTTTGGGCAAAGATGCGAATGGCATGGGCATAGAATTCACCGGGGGAACTGTAGGGATAGCCGGCGCGACGCAAAAGGTCCACCAGTGTCTCCGAGCGCTTAGAAATACCCTGGCCGAACCACCCTGGAAAAACGGCAACCAGAACCGCTTCCCAAAGCGATGGTTGACGGGCAGACTCGACGGCTCCAACGGTCGGCCCTTGAAGTCGGTGTTGAGCATAAGTTGGGGCCAAGGCACGCTGCAACAGTTCGTAGCCGAAGACCATGGCCGCCGTCGCACCCACAAAGGCTATTAGCACGACAAAAGACATTGTGCACCTCCCAGGATTTCCGAAGTCTTGTATCCCAAAAACGATCTTATCTGACACCGACGTTCCTCCAGCGGCAGTAACGCCCGTTCGGGCACCCGCGCCGCCGAATGCAAAACCGCCGGACTGCCCTCTTCCCAGGACGTCCCCCCAAACTCAGGAGGCCACAGTGGATAAACCTCTTTGTCCCAGGTCAGATCGGGGTGTTGGCAAAAATGTTCATGCCACGCCCTAAGCGCCCAAAATCGCCCCCCCCATACCCATTCTCCCAGCCGTTCTAACTTCCCCTTGAACCGAACCCTGCATGATCGACACAGTTTGACAAAGTTTTCCGGACGATTGTAGCGCCAGGAAGCGGGGTGATCGGGATGCGGTGTGGTCAGAATGGGACGCCACAGACCCGATTTTCCACAGTACAAACACTTGAGTTTTCTAAAGCCCGGCTCTTTGCGCCATTCAGAGTCCCCAAAATCTGCTCCCAAAACAACCTCAAACTCCTCATCCGATAGCGGGCGGCTGGCAATTCGCTGCAAATGCTTTGACCATATCCCATATTCCAGACAAAACTCCGCCGAGTACCTGGCCAGAGGATGCGTTTCCGGCAACATGGCCGCGTCCTCAAGCGAACACCGAAGCATTTCAAGTATCAATCTGTCAATCCAATGTGATACCAGAGACCGGTCCGTAACTCGCATCAGCAACCTCCTGAGCCGATGTCTCGATCACCAGGACGCAGGGAGGGAGTTTGACAACCCGGCCCGGGGGGATGACCCGATCAAACACCTTGCGTCCCGAAGCCTCGAATGCCCGAATGCGAAGAGGGGGGCAAAAGAATGTGTGAAACAGCCTGGATCTGGAACGACGATAGCGAAACACAATCTCTCCGACTTGATGGGGCTTTTTGAACATAGCACCTATGGCTCGACGAATCACGGAATAGACCCTCCTTGGAAGCAAAAGATTCTCTGCACCAACCCGAAATTCATCGCCTAGTAAAGGTGGCGTGTTTTATTAATTCACTCACCCCCTTTTTCTAGGTTTGAGACGATTTTCTGCGATTTCTTAAGGTTCTCGACACGTGTTTTGACACGAAGGACAACGTGTCATTCCAAGTAGGCCACGTGTCAAGGGCTTGGGCCGGTTGATCACGCATGTTTGTTTGATCTTTGTTTAACATAACCCTCTTATAGCGACATTCTAACCGCGTCTTGAAACAAGAAAAGCCTTTTGAAGCAGGAAACGACCTTACAAAAGGCTTACAAAATCTCGGGGGGTTAACGCAGAGTTGGGCAGATAAGTACCCAACCGACGCTCTGATCGTCCACGAAAAATGCCAAAATTTGGCGAGCCGCAGAGTTGTTGTTCGTCAGTGCAAGCCTCAAATCATTCTTTTGCGATTGAGTAGCCGGACCCTTTCGGATGAAAATCAGAGTCTCCAGACTTCCTGTTCGGACGACAATATCAGGCACCAAAGCATAAGAGTTAACACCCTTCCGATAGGTCAAGGTTGGGCTGGGTAAAAGTTCAAAGTTGGCCAGCCGGAGCGCCATGATTAGGCTCTGGACGAAGAAATCGTTGTCTCTGGCACCGAAAGTCTGGTGGAGCCACTTCAGATAGCGGTCGCAGAATCCTATCATGGCAAATTCCGGCTTTTGAGTGCGACGGGATTCGGCGGCAATAGATTGAACGGTTTTGGCAATGACATCGTTATCCGGTAACACATTGACCTCCTCGACCGACTTTGGGATTTTGATTACGCAAACAGTTGTCTGGCTTGACCCGGAGCGTTGTAATTACTCAGGTCCTGGATCAGCAAACTTGGATCCTGTGCCCATTGGTCATAGATTCCCCCTGCCCCTTTGCGTTGGGACAGCGTTTGGCTGATGGCAAAGGCTTCAGGACTTTTGATGCGGTTGTTTTTCCAGGCGTAGAGCAACCAGGACACAAAGTGCCATGGCTGCAAATCGGACTCGATGAGTTTCTTGCGACTTTCCTGGCTGATGTTGAATTTATCCAGAACCGACCAGGTGAAGGTTACCGCCGCCGAATTTGTTGCCTCGTTGGGGATGGTGTTTTCACTTTGCGCAGAATTTTGCGACGGCGGTGGATTAACACCAGAGCTTAAAGAGCTTTTAACCAGAGATTTAAGAGATTTAACTGTAGCGTTCGCGCCACCGGATTGTAGCGTTCGCGCCACCGTATTTGTAGCGTTCGCGCCACCGGATTGTAGCGTTCGCGCCACCGTATTTGTAGCGTTCGCGCCACCGGATTGTAGCGTTCGCGCCACCGTATTTGTAGCATTCGCGCCACTGTATTTGTAGCGTTCGCGCCACTCTATTTGTAGCGTTTGCGCCACCCTATTGGTGCCATTCGCGCCACCGGAAAGTGCCAAACGCGCCACCCTATTGGTGCCACTCGCGCCACCGGCATCTCGTGCCCCAACCAGGTCATCCAAAACTGAAACGATGGCGGCTAACTGCGGATGTTGTTCAAGGTCTTCCGGCGCAAGTTCAAGTAGTCCTAATCGTCCTGTCTGCTGGATATAGGCCGTTGTATCGAGGCCAAGTTTATAAGCCCCCAGGGGTTCCAAGGGGATGTCATGCAGGAGCACGTTGAAACTGCGGGGTGCGCTCCATTTGTCGCCGATAGCAGGACTGCCGGTCTTGTCGACGCTAACGTAGCAACGAAACAAAGATCTCTTGTCGTTGAGCCATTCGTAGATGGTTTTAGGGCGTGACAAACCGAGCCAGTTGGCGATTTCGGCGTAGCCGCCGTTGACGATGGTTGTGCTGCGCGTATTTTCGCCCTCCCAACAGCGGTCGCGCAGGAGGACATACAGCCATGCCGGACCCTCTCCCAGGAGCGGGAGGATGTTCTGGACGAAGAAGTGGGTGATGACGATGATGTCTTTGGAAGGTCTCAATTGGCTCTCGATGGTGTCCACGATAGCCTGGGTAGCCTGTTTGGGCATGGTAGGAAAACACGTGTTGACTACCTGCTCGATGGTTCGGGGTTCGCCCTCTGCGGTTGGGTAGGTGTCGAAGATGGTGTCGGGGGAGAGGTTGTTCAGGGCTTTCAGGATGCTTTGAAGGTTGTCCTGGGGGATGTTTTCTCTGAGCCAGTCTTCCAGGCGGATGGCGTCGGTGGGTGTGAGGGGCAGGGAGGTGTGGATGCGGTAGCGGTTAGCGGCTTTGTGGGGGCGTCCGTCCTCTTTGCGCACCCACTGTTGTTGGCCGGCGTCGATGCGTTCAACGAGTCCTCTCAAGCGCTGCCATGTTTCGGATTTCCGGATGCGCTTGCGAATAGTTACCGGATGACACCCGCTCAGAAATGCGATCTGCTCACTGGTGAAGTGTCCGATGATATGCTTTTCGCCGCCGGTGGAGCAGGAATAAGCGGCCTGGTAGAACCCGACGTAGAGCCAGGCGAGTTCTGGGCCGAGGACGGGGATCCAGCGGCGGAAGTAGCCCGGCAGGACGGTGACGGCTTGTGGTCGAACGATGCGGTTGTAGAGGTCCTCTTCGACTTCAAGGGTCAGGGTTTGGTCCGGGATGTCCTCTTCGGTGGGCGCAATTGCGCCGTGGACGTAGCGGATGTGGCAAGGCATTCCCAAAGCGCCGGCGAGGTCTTGAGCCAGATCGCTTTGGTCCCCGGCGTGACGTTCGCACCAGTCCCTGGCATAGCGGTTAGTCAGTTCGACGTAAAACGTTTGGCTGGCTTCGTCGTAGTGAACGCTTTGGATGCCGGTGAGCCAGGTTTTGTAAGACGGATGATTTTCGAGGAATTGGGATAAGACGATTTCAAAGAGTTGTGGTATACTGAGATCGTACATATTGGCTCCTTCTAGGGGGCTGAGATTGTACATATTGGCTCCTTTCTAGGGGGATGCAAGGCACACATAATAACTTTCTAGATTGGAGTTTCAACCCCGCACTTGACTGCCGCTGGCGACGGCAGTCAAGTGCGTTAATTATACACGCTCCTCGATTTGCCGCCCCAAGATGGCTGCTTGGGCATGTTGTATGACCTTTCTGATCCGGATGTAATCATGAGGGTCGCGAGTCAACGTTCTGCCGAACACCTCGAAGAAAATTTTCGAGGTTATTTTGTGACGCTTTCGCTCCTTGTCTTTCTGGATCAACCAGATGGCTGGATCGGGGATATTCCGTATCAACCGCAAACGCCACCACCAGGAGTATGCGGCCATACTTTCGTCCGAACGGCTGGGGAGAAAATACTCGAAGGCCAGCATGCGAAGTTCACTGCCGTTTATGGCGTGTCCCTCGATGGGAATGTGATGGGCGATACAGTTCCAGAGGACAATTCCGTCGTGTCCTATACAGTTCCAGTTTGTGATTGCCTCGATCATGAGGTTGCGGACAATATCCGGCGTTAGGACTTCTTTCAGAGCAGACTCTCGTTTTGCAAGACCCAATTCGAGACCATAGGTTTCGAACAATTGGCGTCGGGTTTTGCATAGGATGTCGAGGTTTTCGGGAGAGACGTTCGGGAGCATAGGCCTTTCTCGCAACTTGTTATAACAACCGTTTTAAACGCATTCTGAGCGGGCTTTTTCGTGAGGGTATACAAACATAGCTACCCCCCTAAAACAGAGGCCTTGTAGCCCTTCTAGAAAAACATTGGAACGTTCCAATGAAAATCGTGGAACGTTCCAAAAGAGCGTTCCAAAGAAAAGTGTGGAACGTTCTAATGGAACGTTCCATAAAAAGGCTTGGAACGTTCCATGATCTGACTCTTCACTGCGATTTTTCACTTTTCCGCGACTCAACTTTCTGCATCCTTTCGCTGTCCTTGGGATGGACCAGAATCCATGGGTACCGAGGGGTTCGCGACGGGTATTTGAAGCCCCAGAAACCCACTTCTTTTCTGTCGTAGCGCTCGACCATCTCGAACAGGAAAAAGGTGATTACCTGGGACACGCTGACCCCTTCCGCCTCGGCAATGCGATCAAGGGTTTCGATGAGGCTGGTAGGGAGGTAGGTGGTGACACGGTTTTTTTCCCGCGCCATAGCGCGGGCTTTCTCTTTACGTTTTCGTTCTTCTTCTTTCCTCCGGGCTTTGGCCAGTGCTTCTCGTTCTTTTTTGCTCAGGCGTAGTTCGTCAAAGTGGCGCTGGCGCTCAGAGAGGATCTCGGCCACCTGTTCGTCCACAGGCGGAATCGGTTGTATCGCGGGGCGGTACTCGCCTTTGTCTTTAGCCATCGCACCACCTCATGTGCTTTCGATCAAACGGATCAATTCATCCAGAATAACCTCATACCCACCAATGGTCTTTCCACTGCCGTTGGGGTATCCTTTTACGCCTGAGCACTGTGGTGCATATTCCCATATAGTCATCCCACGTCCAGGTGCTTCGGCGATCTTGACATCTTGAGGAATAGGCGGCAAGACTTGCTTTCCGAAGGCGTTGACCAATTCCAGTAGCCGCTGGTGGGTTTCGCGGGTCACACGATCAAAGAGGGTGGGTAGGAGGAAATAGCGTCCGGGCATGCGGGAGCGGCGGGCCGTTTCGGAGATCGAGCGGGTGATTTCGTTCACGCCGTCCAGATCGGTGTAGCGCAGGCGGGTAGGGATGATCACATAGTCACTGGCGAGCATGGCGGCGATTTGCAAGTGGTTGAGGCTGGGGGCGAGGTCGAGCAGTACGGCGTCGAACTCCATGGCGGCGCTTTCCTCGCGCAGTCGGTCGGCAAACTCGGCGGCACCCCATTGTTCCTCCCGCATGCGTCCGAGGACCCGGTCGGTGGTTTTATCGCTGGTGATGACCATCAGGTTGTTGCGCACCTGCACAATGACCTGATCGAGGGGTTCTTCGTCGTAGTACCAGCGCCGTAGGCCTGGGGACTTGGGTATACCCAATTGGGTAGCCACATGTCCCTGAGGATCGCAATCCACGATCAGGGTCTTATAGCCCCGCAGGGCTAGGCCGCTGCCTAGAGTAACCACTGAGGTTGTTTTGCCTACCCCACCTTTTTGGTTGATGAACGCGAAGACCTTCATCGACAAGCCCTCCTTTTAGTTCTGGTTGCCGCCTTGCGGGTGAGTGTGGGTCAGCCATACATCACGCGGCAGGACATTTTTCGCTTTCACGATCTCCAATTTGCAAGCCGTTATCCAGGTCAATATGTCATCTGGTGCTTTTTCGCTTACCTGGGCCAACGCAGGACTTATTCCTGTGACGGTATGGTATTGTGCAATGGCGCGCTTGAGATCATTCTCGGATTCAATCCGATAGACGCGCCATACGAGTTTTTTCTTGTCCATATCGTACTCCTTGCTCATAATGATTCTCATGAAGCCATTTCACTCGTGTTTTTCCGCCGTGCCCGTGAATGGCAAGTACGTCTTGGATCGAGCCGTAGAAGGCCACGCTGAACGGATGCCGCAGCCAGCGCATCGCCACCGTCCCATCCGAAAACTCCACCCCCTCGGCCACAATCCCGGTACCTGATACGCCTGACACATCTTCACTCCGTACCAAGAGAAACATACGCATTCTCTTACGCCACACTCTGCCCACGACCATCTCCTATGCATTGCTTCAGTGTTTCCAGGCCCTTATCGGTAATTTGCACTTGTCCGTCGCGGTAAACGATCAATCCGAGATGTTCCAGGCGTTCGGCGAGGCGCAGGTCAAACAGGCGGGCCAGGCTTTTTCGGTCGGTTGGCCCTTGGGCCAGATAGCGTAAGATTTTGGCTTCCTGTGTGCTTGACAGCCCGGCGCGCCGCACCTGATACGGATTGAAGCGCATTTCGGTCATCGTGCTCTCCTGGAAGATTTGTTTCGTTTCGTTCGGTATCGTTCGGTTTCGTTCTCCGTTCTGTTCGGCGAACATTCAGGCCACCTCCGTTGGGGCAGGGGAGAGGGATAGGGTGATCCTGTGCGCACCCAGGGCGTTGTAGAGTTCGGCCAGCGTCCGATACTCCCCCACCAGGAACGTCCCGCCGCCTCGCCCGGGAACGGGATTGACATAGGGACGCAGTAGCGCCACTGCCCTCGTCCAGGTCTCCGCCGGCCAGCCCAGTTCCCGCCAGCCGGGTATATAATCGGCATCTCCGCCGGCTTTCTGAATGGCTTCACGCAGGAGACGCAGTGCCAAACGCTTGTTTGGGTCCTCGCGCTTCTGTCGCCACTCCGGTTTGACAAATCCGACGATCTGATCCCCGACCCGATAGGGGATCCAGTCGAGATCAACGTCTTCCTCGCCGGCCTCCGCTTCCGTCTGTCCTTGTGGAAGTTCGGGTTTGGGCTGGAGCACCTCCACGTGTACCGGCGGCATGCCATCGCGCCGCACCACCAGTACCCCAATCGGGCTGATCATGATCGAGCGCCGCGTTTCCTGCCAGCGCACGTAGGCGTCCAGCAGGCGGTAGAGGAAGATAACAAACAGCGCAACGAGCGCGGCCAGCGCCAGAAAGACAATGGCCGTTTCAAGGATGGACTGCACCATGGCTTTTTGCCGTGCGACCTCGGCGGCGTGCTGCTCTTCCTGCGCCTTGCGTTCCAGGGCTTGCAGGGTAGCCGTGGCTTGATAGGACTGCACGGCCAGAAGCATGGCGTTGGCGGTCGCCGTGGCGTCCACGGCCTGCCGGGTCGCTTGCAGGTTGAGATACTGCGCCGTGGCCTGGTAGGCCTGGGCGGTTTGAGTGATTTGCGCCTGGTAGGCCTGCTCGGTAGCCCTGCGGCTGAGTTCGGCCTGCCCGGCCAGGCTGTTATAAGCCTCGGCCAGGTGGTTGAACGCCTGCGCCGTGGCGCGCAGGCTCACCGGATCCGTCGGCGCGTAGTAGCCTGACGGCGCACAGGCCGTTACCAGCAAAGCCACGATGAGAAACGCAAGCCCATTCCGCATAACCCCACTCACCTAAACCTCAACCGGCATCAGAGCGCCTCTTGGTGTAGCAAACACTGCTTCACCCTCTCTCTGACGCAGCACCAACCCAAATCGCCCGTCCCATCCCTTGACCGGACGGCGGGTCAGGGTGCTGCTGTCTACCGCCGCCAGGGCCTGGACGCCAACACCCGCGCCGCGCTCAAGCACAAACTCCAACGCCCAGTGCGCCTCGACATCGGCTTTCAGCACCTGCGCCAGGTCGTCCAGGATCAGCACCTGCACGGCCCCCCGATTCTGCCCGTGCTGCCGGCGATCCACCAGGTCGGCCAGACGCCGGAGCGTCTGCTCCAACGTGCGCTCATACGGGCTGACCACCGTGGTGCTCCCGTATTCCCCTGGGCGCTCTCGCGCCGTGACCCAGGTGAGTTCCACCAGGTGGCGGGTATTGTTTTGTGCTAGCGAGACCCGCGCCGCATCCAGCACCTGCCAGGGCAAAATCAGCCCTTCGCCGATGACCAGGAGATTTTTGCCTCCCTGAGCATCCCAGAGAATGGGGACACAATCTGTACCCACGCCGAGCACAGCGGTTGCATGAGTGAGTACCGGGATGGTATTGAGAACCCGGTTGAGGCTGATGGCGGGCGGCAGGACAGAGTATTCTTGTTCCAGGTTGCGAGCGACGATCTCTACGGGAACGCCTTGAGTCATGTGTCCTCCAGAGAAAACAAAAAAACCCAACCGACTTGACGCTCGTTGGGGGACACTCTATAATACCAATTGCAAGTGTCACCCCACTTGCCCCATTCCTCCCGGAAGGTCGCGCTTCCGGGAGGAATTCTTTTAGCGGGACAGGTTGACAAGGTTCACTGATGTTTAGGATAGCACGGCGTATTTATTTTGTCAACCGCCTCTAGGAGCGATTCTTGGGTTTTGGGGACACGATGGGGTTGCCCTTAGCGTCGAAGACGCGAATCTTTTTGCCCCCTGCCTCGCGTCGCCGCTCATAGAAGTACGCCGCGCGCTCTCTGACTTCATTGTCGTCGAGGATAAACATCTGTCCCTGGCGGCGAATTACGTGGATGACGCCTGCTTGGATCCACTTCAGCAAAACGGTCTTGGGGAGGGCGTATTTTTCGGCAGCGTCGGCAAGAGTAATCTCATTGGGTTTGAGTAACTGTACCGGGATGCCGTTTTTCCAGATCTCCTCACTGCTCAAGCCTAGTTTATCGGCCCAGAAAATGCGTCTTCCGTCAACCGAAACCCGGACCTGGCCGAAAAACGCGTCATCACGGAGCACCTCAAAGCCTTTAGTATTCAGTAGAATCGTGCAGTCATAAACCCTGGAAATGCCGTTTTCAAACTCGACCAGGATTTTCTTGTCTTCAAGCGGGGTGACCGAAGCGATTCTAGGTATGGGCATGTTTATTTCCGGGGTATATCGTGTGGATGCTTTGATTATAGCCCCCTTAGTGAACTGTCGCCTATAAAAACCGAGGAAAAACGGCAATGTGGATGCTATAATATATACGTAACATATTATCCTTGGAGGCAAAAAGAAATGCCCGATCTTCCTGCTCGTTCCAGTCCTCCGCGTCTCGGAACTTTTATTTTTATTGGCTCAGGGATCAATAAGTGGACGGCACGTGAACTTGCGCGTTCTCATCCCTTATATCACCTACCGATAACACTTCATCCCCCGGTAACCGGTCGGGATGATCATGGCAATCCGGTACCTGTTAACACTCTTGGCCGGTGGCTGTTCGGCGTGCCCGGCTATGCCGGCAATGCCGTTTTTGAGAACGACGGCGTTTGCTTGCCACCGGAGGCCCCTGAGGAAGCCCATCAACTGTTTCGAGAATTGGGAGGAGGAAAATGATGCCTTCACAAAAAATCTTTTCCACAACCCTGGTGGTCAACATTCCCGAAGAGACCCAGGAACGCATTGAGAAATTGATGAAAATGACAGGAAAACCCAAAAGCGACGTTGCGCGCTGGGTGCTTGATGTGGGCCTGGACGTGATCTTTCGGGCCATTGATGAGGGTGAGATCAATCCCAAGACCGGTCTCCCTATGGCCGAAATTCGCATCCGTGGCTCATTGGGTCGCTAACACTTGTTGGGGGCTGGTTAAATAAAAAAAGCCCCTGATACACTCAGGGGCTGTCCTCAACTTCTGGTTCTGGCTTCCGGCCCAGCAAGGTAATTTCCGTTGCTGAGATCGAAATGTACGGGGTCCCGTCACTTCTGGTGCGAGGGTGAGGGACCCCAGACACGTAGATAAGCCGCCCCGGGACAATATAGGGTTTGAGGTTTTCGAAGCCGTAGACAAAGATCTCAAACCACTGGGCGTCCTCTTTATTGATATTTACAGCAACGGAAAAGTTGTAACCCTTCTTCCCCGATGGAGCAGTGAATTCTTTCGGCAACCGTCCTACGTTGCCGACGACGGTGATGCTGGCAATTGTCATGCTAGCATCCCAACGGAGTTAGGGGAAAGGGAGGGGTAATGAATACCTTGTGGACCGGATCGTAATAGGCACAATATAACGATTTTCCTCGCGGGAGTTTCATCAGAATCTCCCAGGTGTAGGCTTTTATCCGGGAGATTTTGATCACGATAAAGGTTGTGTTTCCGAATATCACCTTAATCCCGGTTGTCATCTTCCTCTCCTCCTTTCGAAATGGGAGTGAGAGGCATGAGAGCATGCCGAAATGCCCCGCTGCGGATTAGCACGGGGGCATTGGGCGAAGACAGCTCGATAGTAACGATTGGACCGTTCACGGCTTTCAATGCCTCGATGATAAATTTTGGGTTGAAAGCGATTTTAATTGGTTGCCCGTTGACCTGTGCCGGGACATCCGTTTCGGCCGATCCGCTTTGTTTAGATCGGCCGCTGACGTTGACTTTGTCAACGGCGATGTCAAAGACAATATGCCGTGACACATTTTCTTCCCTTATAATAATGTCTGCCCGGAGGCAAGCCTCCAGAAGCGGGTCGGTTTCGACGACCACCACGGTTGACGAATTCAGGTTATCCAGGACGGCTTTGTAGTCCGGAAATCTTCCGTCCACACATGACATAGAGAACGTCATGGCGTGGTTCTTGAACATGACTTGATTATTCGAGGTTGTGCACATAGACACCTCGCTGTCCAACAATAACAATTTCGCAAGTTCCCGAAGGCCGGTAGAGGGGAGAATAAAGCTTTTACCTTCAGAGAGTTTTGCCGTGCTTTGGACCACCGAGAGCCGGAATCCGTCGGTGGCCACAAAAGTGGCGTGGTCATTGACGGATTCAACAAGAACACCTTCCAACGTGGGGCGCAGGCCGTTCTTTTCGGCCGCAAAGGTAGTTTGAAGCAATGCCCTCTTTAACTCAGCGGCCTCAAATGAGGTCATAGTTTCAATGGCTTCGGGCAAGGGAGGAAACTCGTCGGCAGGAATTCCCCTGATTTCGGCCTTGCTTTCCGAGTCCTCCACAACCAGGACTCGATTGTTGAGGGCGTGCAGGTGGACTTTATCGCCGTTAATGACTTTTAGAAGATCGGTGATGACGTTTTCAGGGATGGTAATTTTTCCGGTCTCGGCGACCTCCGCCGAAACTTGGTAGGTAGCGGTGGTTTCAAGATCGCTTGCCGCGACGAGCAGTTTGCCATCGTTATCGGCGGAAAGAAGAATGTTCCCAAGGATAGGAAGGTACCCCTTGGGATTCGCGGCGCGAGCGACTATGCTAAGCGCTTTTGTTAATTCGCTCCTGTTTACGGTGAGATTCATAGTTGTCCTCCTTTCTTTGGTGATAGGGAAATCAGTCCCGCCCCGGAAGGTAACGGGGCGGGACCAGGTCGGTTTTAGTTGGAGAGGGCTGCAAAGATTTCGGTGAGATCCTGGCTCTCGTAATTTTCGAATCGGGCAAAGATGCCTGTATCACAAACTACCAGGACCCCGCCAGGCTCAATGTGACCATTGTAGTTTGCGATGATGTAGCCTTGATCTGGCGGTATGTCTAAACGTTCAATATTCTTGTTGTAGAGGTGCTCATCTGGATCGATGAAACCAACCCGTGCGTATTCGATTTCGACCGCCGAAACGCCGGGAAGGGCATGATCCGTCATGAGTTTTTTCCAGAGGTTGATCTCCGGAATATCCGCCTTATTGATGTTAATGGCGAGATACCCCTCGCCAAACGCCGGTGCCATGCCGTATTGTTCGGCCGGCACCACAATGTTCAGCACTTGCGACCGATCCTCCCAGGGGTTAAAGCAGTGGGAGAATTCGAGGAGAGAGTAAAACATTTCGGTGATCTGATCCGCTTTGCGGAGGATCGGATAAGGCAAGTGGTTTTCGATGTCCTCAGGGGAGACATCGAGAGCGCTGTTATGAAGACCGCCTCCGAAATACTCGATCTCACGGCCAAGTTTTTCTTTGAGAAACAATCGAACTTTCTCAACGAGCGGGGAGATCGGGCTGTCGGAGTCGTTGAATCCATACTTGCTGGTGGCATTCTCGGCAAAGATGCTTGATGCCACGATGCCGATTCCATCACAGCGCCAGCATGTCTCGCTATTTCCATTACAAACGGGACATTTCTCCATAGCAACCTCCTTTCTAGTGAATCAATTTCTGGATTTCCCCCCAGGAGACCGGGTTTTTGTAGCCCGTTCGACGGAGATAGTCGATAACTTCCTGGAGGGTCTTAGCGGTTTCTTTTGGGAATGCAGTTACATTCCCTTTATCTGACCCAAAGATCAGGACGAAGAATTTTTTCTCAGCCTGACATGCGATTGCTATGCGCCCATCTGATCGTCTGAGGCCGACCAACATGGAAGCGTTGACGGCCTTGCGGGCACAGTCGAGGGCATCGAATGCGTCGCCGCCGTGCTTTTGTACGGCGTGGTCCGAAAGCGACACTGCCTTAACTGCGTTGGCGACGTCGCCGATATACGGCAATGAGAAGGCGAGGGCAAGGGCGGCGGAGAGGAACAAGAGAAAGAAGAAGGTCGTGGAAAGGGTTGCGGTTCGAGTCATAGAAAAATTTGCGGCGGGGGTCGATCCCCGCCGCTCCTCCTTTCTAGTCTGGTCTGGTCTGGCCCTAGTCGTAGAGAAAGGACAGATCATGCCCCTTGCCGGCCAAATAGTGTTCAATGGCAAGGGGCATGATCTCTTCGTCGTTCCGGGCATTGATCCCGGCCAGTAGATCCTCGTTCCGGGTCACTGCGTACAGAACACGCAGCGCCGGACGATGAACCGAGACGGGCAAAAGCGCCAGGGCAAAAAGCCACCAGGCGCCCTTAAAGAGATTAATAACCTTGTCCATTTTTCCTCCTTCTTTTAGTTGGCGTTTTGGTTGGCGATAGAGCCGTATTAATTCAGAAATGTCCCCGGATTCGGAATTTTCATAGGCGGTCACGATTTTTTTGGTGGACACCAAAATATAGCCGGTTGGATAGAGGCCCTCAGAGAGGCCAAAAAGGTCGCCATCGATCATAATGTACTCAAGGATGCCGTTTCGGAGGGCATGTTCTTTTTTGCCGGTCTCAGGGTCCACATCGAGATAATCAAGGGGGTATACATTCGCAGCGACGCCTAAGTAATGGACAGATTCCGGCATCCTTTGGAGAGATTCTTGCAAGGAAAGAATCTCTCGTGCTTTTTGAATGTCGAGGGAGATCACATGTGCGCTTAAGTCCCCATAGGCGGGGACAATGATTGTTTTTACTTTGTTCCACTTCATAGGTTGTCTTTTAACTCCTTGATTATCTTCGCGACGAGAGAGATGTCTTCGGATAGTTGCGCTCCTTTCTGCCGAATGACTTCGGCGAAGTAGAGTTAAACGATCGCCAAGTCATTGTTTCAAGCAAGACAAGCCTACCCGAGAAACTGCCGGGCAGGGCTTGTCCTGCCCGGCAGAGTTGGGTGTGCACGAAGGTGAAGGTAAGGTTAGGAGAGTTTGAGGGAGACAAACTTTTGGACGGCGGACTGGAGGCTTTTCTGCTCGTCCGTCTTCGGCACAAAACCCTTTCCGTCAAGGTTTGCAAGCCATTTGAGGTAATTGACCCCCTCCTGGCCGCTTTCCCAGACCGCTTCAAGGGACTTCCCTTGAAACTTTCCGCTTTTGAGAACCAACCCCCCTTCAGGCGCTGGGGCAACGGGTTGGGTTTGCTGGGCTTGACGAGCAGATTTTCCATTGTTCTTGTCGGCTTGGCGGGCCAGCCGCTCAGCCTCGGGCAGGGCCCAATCCGGCAGTTCGGGTGCGCCGATGATGGCGCGACGCTTTTCGTCGTAATCGCACCACACCTGAGGCAGGCGGTACAGGTAGCGCCCAAGGCCGAAATCGGAGCACACCCGCTTGAACCCCTGGGCATAGGCCGCGGTGAAAGCGTTCTCGTCGTCCAGAGAAGCCTCGCCCACGTTGACGCGGGTAACCCCGGCGATGGTCAAGGAGACAACGGCCGCCACCTTCTTCTCGGTCATCATAAACTGCACCGAAGAAATCCAGTCCGGGCACACGAGGTCCAGGCGGTCTTGATAGGACCGCATATCCACGTAGGCTGCGGCCAGGGCGCGTTTCTTATCTGCGCTCAGGGCCTGCGGTTTCCACTCGATCTCCCCTTCTGAGAAGGGGGTTGATAGGGATTCAAGAATGGATTCGAACGAGTTTTGGTTTTGGGTCATGACTGAGTTCCTCCTTTCTGCTAAATGATCTTTGAGAAGAGATCGGGTATCCCCGTTGAGGCCCGATAGATGCTGTCGGCGTAATCTCGGGCCGTGTCAACATTGCCGGTATCACTGATGACCACCACATAGATTCGCAGACCCAAGTGGGTCTTTGCGTTCCGTATCCGATTCAGAAGATCGGATGACAGGGGGGTGTGGTAGCCGTCGGTGAGGATCAAAATGTCCGGGCCCTGATTCTGTTTCTCAGTAGCAATGTCCAGGGCCCGTTTGATAGCCTGTTCAGGCTCAGTCCCCTCTCCGTAAAAGACGGAGAGGTGTGCGATGAGTTGTTCGGGATCGTAATGATCGGGCATGGTCCATTCCCGCATCTGCCCTGGGCCGGAGAAACAGATCGAGGTAAACCCTCGGCCCTCCCGCCGGCATGCCTCGGCAAGGGCCCATTCGATAGCCACGGCCAGGGCATGTTTGGAGCCTTCCATGGACCCCGATTCGTCCCGACATATAATGATCGGGCCTCGCCCTTGGGGTTCCTGCTCGAATTTCTTGTGAAGCAGTTCCCCTTGGGCCAAACGGATTAGGAAATCCGTTTGTAGCGCTGGGTTGCCGGAGGCCCAACGCACCAGTTCTGACGAGGCCAGGCTTGTAAAGTCCAGGCCCCGTCGGAAGAATCCTGTCATGTATGAACGTCCGTGAGGCGATTTTGACTCTTGGGCGTTCACAATTGGTTTCAGTCGTCCCAGATAATCCTTGATCCGGGCAAACTCCGGGAATTTTGTCACGAGTTCTTTGACGGCCCGGATGGACTCTGGGTCAACCCTCTGGGGGTTGCCGCCGGCGGCAAGGTCAAAGCCTCTGGCGAGGCTCGCTGTGGATTTGACCTCTTCTTTGGCATCATTAGCGGCATTAACCCCCGCTAATTTGACCATGCCCTTGATTTTGGGATTGTCAAGGGTATGGTTGAGGTTTTCCATGGCTTCGACGAAAGCCTTCTCTGTGGCGGAAATCTCCTCGGAAAGGTTTTCGATTTCTTGTTGAATTTGTTGCATTTTTTCAGGCTTATCGGTAACCTCTCCAAGAAGCTCGGATAGACTTTCGTATTGACGCCTTTTGGTTTGAAGGGATTCCCCCTTCTGCCTGGCGTCTTTCATGGCTTCCTTCAATTCTTCAGGGATGTTTTCAAAAACCTCCCCGTAATTGGAAGCCGCAATGCCGGCCAGGATTTTGTCCTGACCGACGGTTTCCCTGAGGGAACGAAACCCCGGTACCTCAACGAGAATCTCGAAGAAACGTTTAAGCGGTGAAAGATCAGGATCAACTCTATCGAGGAGTTGCGGAGAGCGCTTATAGAGCGACAGGAATAGATCTTGAACCGGGTTGCCCCCATAGATTTGGGCGGCTTCCCGGTTCAGATCTTGAAGTTTCGGTATTTCCTTTTCCGAAACCTCCCGCCAGTCCTCGGCGTCGAAGACGCCGGTCTGGAAGACAGAGCGGAGGTTCAAAAACTTTCGGATCAGGTTCATCTGTCACCTCCACAAGTTAGATTGAGTCGATGACGGCGTTGATGATCTCGTCCGCTGCGGTGATGACGGTTCCGATCCGTGCTTGATACTCCTGATTGCCATCCACAATAGCCTTGGCCTCTTTTTTGATCCGCCGGGCCTGGGCTGCAACGTCGAGTTTGTCCTCGTTGCGGTTTGCCCGTTGCAGTCGCTCGCGGAGTTCGGCGAGGGCAACCTCGAGTTTAATAACCTGGCCTGCCAGCGGATCGGTCAAACCAAGGATGAATTCTCGGATGTCGGTTTCATCTTCGGGACGCCCCCAGAGCGTCCACCGCAGGACCGAGAGGTCCTTGATGCTTATCTTGTCCCGCCCCGCCAGGGTTGCGCTGGCGCGGGCGACTCGGAGGGACTTGACCCAGCGGCGGTTGGACACAAAGATTCCGTTCTCGTCGAGGTGCTTTTTTATGTCCAGTAGCGCCTCGATGATTTCGGTGTTGCTACGTCCTTCCTCCAGGGCCAGATAATCATTCAGCCCTGCGATGAGTCTGATCTCATCCGCCGACGAAACGGTCGGAATAGGATTACGGATACCCTCGGCGGCGAGTAGAGCACGAAAAACCTCCTCATCGCGTAGAGGCGGGACGGACAGTCTTACGGTGAGACGGTCCCAGGCAGCGGCATAATCACGTTGCGAAGGGATCTCGTTCGAGGCGGCAATTGCGGTGACCAGAGGGATTTGGACATCCCCCTCCGGCGTGGAAATCATACGCTCCTCGAGGGCATCGAGGAGCATGTTTACGACCTGTGGGCTGGCCTTAAAGAATTCGTCGAGGATGGCCACATTGGCCACCGCAAGACCGCTCCAGCGGCGGACCCATCGGCCTTTCTGGAACTCCAGGGCATCGATGGGCCCGAAGAGATCCTCCATTCCGGTTGCGGGATTGAGGACAATCCGGAAGGATTGTCCGCCAACGGCTTCTGCGAAAAGCCGAGCCAGGGTGGACTTTGCCGTTCCAGGGGGGGAGACCAAAAAGACGTGCTCACCGGCGCAGGCGGCGGTCAGGAGCGCCTGAACCGGTTCTTCCATGCCGGCCAGACGAGATTTGATCTCGTGGGCAATTTTTGAGATTTTCTCGATCAAATCGTCGGTCGTGACCTCGGTCCCGTTCGGGCAATGGTTCGTCAGGAACGTCTGTCCGGCGAGGCGGGCATCACCGGGCGCTTGGGTAGAAATGTAACGGTTTGAAAGCCTTATGTACATGCGGATTTCCTCCTTTCTTTTCTTTTAGAGGGTAAACAATGTGTCTTGGGTTTGGGGGACAGAGACGGGGAGGGCATCAAGGGCGTCAAGGAGGTCTTGATAAGTTTGCTCCAAAGCCGTAGCGATCACCTCAAAGTTGGATTCAAATGTTTCTTTGTAGACCTCGACCCTTGAGGCCAGGGTCTTATATTTCTCAAAGGCGGCCTGAAGCGCTGCCTTTTTGTTTTCCCCCCTGACATTGGGGGATTTGAGGTTTTTCGACGAGGCTTTTAGGTCGTTGAGTTCCTGGATAAGGAAGTCAAAGATTGACTTCTTGATATCGTTCAGGGCAGCTTCCTCGTCGTCCAGGATCCGGACGTACGAGAATTCAATTCTCTCGTCCGAAGACTTTAGGGCTTGGCGGATATCTGACAGAACCTCGGGTACCGCAGGGGCAGAACGGATGTTTGCGGGGATGAAGTAAAGCCCTCCGGTTTTGCGAACGGGCGCCCCCAGGAGAGCATCCAGGAGCATCCTACGGATGTGCCGACGCAGATCCTGGGCATCGGCGTAGTTAAGTGCGTCTTGGTAGCAGAGATCAATTTTTTCAATGATGGCCTCGCACTGTATATCGTTAGGTGCGGTGGACAAAATTTCATAGGTGGCACCGGACTGCAAAAACTCTGCGGCGATAAGGGGGATAGTGATGACGCGCTTCTCCTTGTCGGGAATATCGCGGATCACCTCCGCCAAAAACTGCTTCTTCGTGTTTGCTACTTTCCGGAGTGTGATCCTATATCCCTCAAACTCCTCCCTCATCGCCAATGCGGCGACGGTCGTTGCCTTTTGCCACGCCTGCAACGGCGGAGGGGACGCAAGCCCAAGCGATTTCAGTTTATCGAAGGCGACCAGAACATCGTCTGGTACAGCCCACCAAACAAGGTGCCCTTTCATGTTTCACCTCCTTCCCTTTTTGGAAAATAACAGAGAGGCGGTGCTCGAGCACCGCCTCTCTGATACTTCGAGAGTTTGCCGTTACAGCAGGTACTTTTTGACCTCCCGGATGATCTTTGTGACCTCATTGTCGTTGCTGGCCGCCTCTCTCAGGAGGTCGAACAGCGAGATTACGGCCACCCATGCGCCACGATACTGATCCTGGGCGCTGATGTTGTCGATGATCTCGTTCTCGCTCTTGGCCGCCCAGAGACTGATAACCGGTTGTCCATCTTGTGGAATAGCAATGACGATGTGTAGCGGAATAGATTCTTCGTAGCGGAAGTGGGGGGCCGTAATTCTTCGTCCCATGTCTTCATGATAACGATGCGTGGTAGTCTATGTCAACCTCATTGGCTTCATCATCGATATGAATCTGGTCGTCGATGACATTTCCGTTTCCAATTGCGATATGTCCCCAAAACAAACCCGTTTCCTCCCACACCTCATCGAACGTGAAGGTAAGAGAGGGGTATCTTTTGGATACGGTCAACGCCCACTCTATAGGTAACGAGTTTGCGAACTCGCATGTGATTGAAAGCATGCGAGACGCAATATCGATCTCAATGTTTTTGATTACGGCGTCCCATTTTGTCCCCCAATTTTCGAGACGCCATGTATACCAAGCCGGGAGCCCGTTTTCCTCGCTGGAAAGTTCAGGAGTGGGAAGGAAAGATTCAAGCAGACGCACGTTTTTGATGCCGATTTTTGTCTCGGCACCAAAGAGTTCTGCGAGGAAATCTGGGAGTTCAGCACCGGCGATCTTTAGGTTGGTTAAGACCCAGTTCGGCATCCTTAACCTCCAGAAGCGATTATGAGAATGTCCGGGCTTTCAGCGATTCTGACCATAAGCCTCCTTTTCTAGTTGCAGTAGAAGCGGCGGTTTTCTGCCGCTTCTACTGCTGCTCAAACAAAGGCAGAGAGAATGTCGCCGATGGCTTCCGTCGGCTTTCCCGCTGGATAGCAATTCCCCTGGCCGCGGCCCATTCCTGCCAGCTAAGCCGGACAGGTTCCGGCTTGGCTGTAGTCGGGGTTGGAGCAGGGGGAACGGGAGAGGCAGACACGATCTTCCCATTGGCAAAGACGCTTTCGAGGGTTGGGACCTCAATTCCATCGAGGTAAACCTTTGCAAGTTGCCGGAGGATGTTCCCGGCGATGTCTTCGTCCATGCTCTCGATGGCCAGGTCTTCGCCGTACAAGAAACCGGCGGAGGAAGCTTTGGCTTTGATGAGATTTAGGGCTGTCTCCTCCATGGTGTTCTTGTATATGGGAAACACAACCTTGACCTCATTCTTTTGGCCGAGTCTCCAGACTCGGCGCATAGCCTGCCACAGGGTGTAGAGACTGTAGACAGGCTCGTAGAAGACCACCGTCGAGAATTGGATGAGGTCAAGGCCTGTTTTGACTAGTTCGGGGTTGGTAATTAGAACATCCAACTCCGCCGCCACCCTTTTGATCCATTCTTCCCGCTTTCGGGGGGCGATTTCCTCAGAGAGGGTTTCAACTCTGAAGCCCGAAAGCACCGAGGCGAGGCGACAACGAATGTCCCGCACCCCGGTCTGCCGGACGTAGACCAAGACTTTGCGTCCGGCCGACACCTCTCCCCTGACGAGGTCAAGGAGGTACTGCTCCTTTGGTGAAATGTCAGGGTAGGCCGGCAGGGTCATGATTACGGGTCCGTCTTCTCCGTATCCTCGCGTCACTCGTTCTTCGCGGAATACGGAGTTTGGGCGTGAGAGGCCCCACTGCAAAAAAGAAGACAGCCATGAGCGGTCGGAGCGGGCCATATCTTTGAGACGGTCCAGCATCCGGCTGTATTCTTGATGCCAAACAGGATCTGGAGTTATTTCAACTGTTGCCTCCGAGTAGGGAGGCAATTTCTCACCGAGATCATCCATGGACACAAAAAGTGTCCTGTCGATGATCTCCGGTAGAATTTTCGGAGACACACCGGGTTTCTCGACAACGGTGAGACTTCGGCGGGTAATGCGGGTGTAGTATCCAAATCGTTCCTTCTTTTCCTTTGTTATCCGTTCTACATTTCCGTAGGTCTCGACCCATTCTTGCTCTTGAAACCCGTACTTCCCGTATAGACGTTCGTCCATACGGGCGAGAAGGTGAAAAATCGTTGAAGCCTTCCCACCAAAAAATGTCCCGGTGAGACCGAGGACATATTTGGTGGATTTGACTAATCGGTAAAAAGCGACACCACGGTCTGTGGATTTTCCTTTGTACTCGTGCAGTTCATCTGCAATGAGTAATTTAAAGGTGCCTCGGTGTCGCTTTTTGATGTAATCTGCGATAGCCTCACGCCGCTCTGCCACGACGAAAAGCGGGCGGTGGCATGCAGGGCAGAGGGTAGGTTTTTTCTCCCAACCCTCAGGGGCATTTTGCCCACAGTGAGGGCAAACGGGAGTTTTAGTATTGTTCACCCCTCCCCGATGGAAGGCCTCGTGACCGCAGCGCCAGCAGGTGTATTTGCCGGCAACCACGGTATTAAGCGCGTTGCATTTTTGGCACCAGACGTGGCTGTCTTTTTTGTACTTATTTCGGTATGCCACGGCTGGTTTCCACCCTCCACCCATTTTTGCGGAGGTGGAAGCAACGACCGCTATGGCCTTTTTCCCTTTTGACCTGGAAAGAAACACTTCCAGGTCATTCTGTTTACCGATGGAGCGTATTTCCTCCACGATCACATCCGGCCCAAGCACCTCCTTTGCCTCACGTTTCCACTTTTCCGTGAGGTGAGGGGGGCAGAGCACCAGGACTGGATAGGCCTGGAGGATTTCCGCGACGGCCAGGGCAACGGTTGTTTTACCCCAGCCCATATCTGCCTGGAAGACCAAGCGTTTTCTTGTTATTAGACCCTTGGCCAGCCCTGTGGCGGCAATTTTCTGACTGGTAAGGAGGCCGGGTTCTTTCTGGCCGGGTAAGGGCTTGCGCCATTTCCCCAGGCCACTAAGGATTTTCTCCACATCGGCGGGGATTTTCCCGTCGAACAGGGGAGGGAATTTTCGGGCTGCTTGGGCGGCAATGGCAGCGCCGTGTTTCTCGAAAAGAACGGCGAGGTCGTGATCGGTTTCGATGAACTGGACCTCGCCGGTTTTCGTGTCCAGAAGGGTTACCTCCGGGACATTGATAACCTTTTCTCTGCGAGTATTTTCCTCCTCCCCTTCTTCTTCTTCTTCAATGACCCGCTTGATTGTTCTCCCTTTTACAAGTGCATCGCCGAGATCGATTGTCCCGACGATGCCAGAAGCGACAATCAGGGCAAGATGCCCTTTCTTGAGGGGGACAATGGGTTGGATGGTCGGTGGGGTGGACTGAAGTCTACCAACATAGGTGGACAGGTTGAATGAAGGCGGTGATGGTTTTTGGTATATCACCGCGTTATCATCCTTGCCCTCAGGGATGTAGTACCGTTCTCTGATCGGAAAATTCCTAATGAAGAGAGGGGACTGATCGTTCTCGGGGGTATCCCTAACGGCCAGGATAACGATCTGTTTGAACTCTTTATAGATATCTTGGGGATAACGCCAGATGGTGATTCTGGCGTAATTCTCTATAAGGAAGTCCTCCACCTCAGCGAGTGTCTTTTCCTGGATGATCAATACCAACACGCCTCTCTTGATCAGAGCGGGGGTGAATTTCTCCAGGAAAACCAATTCCAGCCGTTTTCCCGAATCATCCGTATCATATGGAGGATTCAGGAACAATAAGGAAAATGCTTGTGGGGTAAACTCGCATTCCTGCGCGGGGGCGTTGAGGACAACGTCCAATCGCTGGCGGGCTTCCTCGGCGCGTGAATATGAGATCTCGACGCCAAACGTCTTAACCCACCGCAATCCTCCGCGGTAGTTTCTTATATGGCTGGCCAAAGCGGCCAGCGCCACGCCGTCCCCACAGCACGGGTCGAGAATAGTAAATGTTCCCGACCCGCTAACGGGAGAAAGGATGCGTTTCAGTTCTTCAAGTACTTCCGGTTGGGTTGGGTAATACCCAACCTTCTTCTGTGCCTCCAATCTCATGATTTATCCTCCTTTGCTATTCTTGAGATAACATCTGCCCACTCCCTTGGGTTGTTTTGAACCTTGAGGGCAGAGAGGCGCTCTTGGCCGATCACGCGAAGAGGTGTGATTAGGCCGCGTTCCCGGCCTGATAGGATGATTCTTTCTCCCCAGTCCAACCGGAAAGGCACTCTCAAGTGGTGCTCGAGGGCGCTGAGGAGATTTTCCTCACCGAGGACAAAGAAGTGGTCCCAATCGGCGTGGAGCCTCTGGAACCGACGGTCAAAAGCAACAAGATCGGGGGTTAGGCGGACGACCAGTGAATCACTGGGGACAACGTAGATTCCGCTCTTGTTTTTTGTCTCCAGGAGTTTCAGACTCTCGCCCTTGATGATTGAGGCCCTGAGACTTTTCAGGGCCTGGTAATTTCCCGATGCAAGAAGGGCGAGGATATAAAAGTTATTTTCAAGAATGACCAGGTGGCAAGCGACGGCCACCTGGTCATTGTGGATGATGGGTAGCGAGTTGGTCATATTTCCCTCTTCCCTTCTATGTCAATTGCGGCCATGATGGTCTTGAAGAATAGATCGGCGATCATTGCCCTTGGAATGTCCACCAAGCGGGATTCCAGGTTTTTAATGGTCGGCGACATAACCCGGAACAGTTGTTCAGCGCTTGGCTTGCCGAAGTAGGTCCACGCGGACAAGATTTCATAGATGAGCCCGTACGTGGCTACAGCAGCCACAAAAACCCCGTATGGGTCGAGGTGGTTGAGGCAGAGGCTCTGTCCGAGGGCTTTGAATGCGGTCTTTTGACCACAGATAAGGCAGTTTCCGGTTATGACGATAGGTTGGTCGAGACCGCCGACGGAATTTTCGGGAAAAATCTCGGGAAAAACATGATGAGGCGTGGAAGAAGAGTTAAAAACGAGAGAAAGGAATTCGCGTGAGCGGGCGCATTCAAGGCATACAGGTACGGTTGGCAAGTGCATATGCATAGCGGTAGACAACCGCATCGAGTACTCCACACAGGTTTCTGATGAGCATATAGTGCATTTCATGTTTCCTCCTTCTTTTCTGGCCGGCAAAAAACTCACGGGCGTGGGTGTCCACGCCCGTGAGCCTGTTGACTGGGGTATCCTGGAGATGGTTTAGATGGGCCGCCAACCCTCGAGCACCGCCTCATCGGGGTCAAGGTTAGCGGGTGGGAAGACAACTCGGGCTTCAGGCAAAATGCGCTTAAGATTGTTCTCCATAATCTTCCCGCCCTCATCAGGGTCGGGAACGATAATCACCTCCTTTCCTTCGGTCAGGTTTTTTATAGCCCTGGCCGAGGCTTCGCTGGGAGAAGTTCCCAGCACTGCCAGGGCAACGGCCTGGCGGGCTTCGTCCAGGAAGACCTGGT
>NZ_JAUHMF010000001.1:0-1790366 GCF_032334255.1 Thermanaerothrix solaris
GCGTGCAGGGCAAGCGCGACCCGGGTCCGGCGCTCAACCTGTTCTGGGAGCGCAACGGCAATCCGCCCAGGGAGGCGGTGTTCCCGTGAGGCTTCAGGCAGTTTTCAGAATGTCCAGAATGGTTTCGGGATGCTTGGCGGCAATGAGAAGGAGTGTCCTGGCCGCTCCGCGGGGTTTGCGGCGGTTTTGTTCCCAGTTTTGCAGGGTGTCAATGCTCACGCCCATCAATGCGGCAAATTGGCGCTGTGAAAGCCCCAGGCGCTCACGGATCGCCTTGACGTCCTGAAAGGTAATATCAAACTCGCGAGAAGGCGGGCGTCGTCCGCGAAGAATGTCAGCCCCTTCCTGGACACTGGAGAGTAATTCGGTAAAAGTATCGTTATTCATGGTATTCCTCCTCGACAATCCGGCGTAAGATACGGAGTTGATCGGGGGTAAGGTCAGAGCGCTCGTTCTTTCGGAAAGCAAATAAGAAAAGGATGGTTTCTCGATGGACAACCCAGTAATAGATCAGCCGAACGCCGCCACGTTTGCCTGTTGTGCCGCTCCGCCATCGCACTTTGCGCAATCCACCGCTTCCCGGAATGATATCGCCTGCATCTGGCTTGGCACTCAGAAAGATTTGCAGGGCCCGATATTCATCATCGCTCATTAATTCCAGGATACGGCGGGTGAAGACGGTGGTTTCGATGAAGTGCATCGCGGTCTTGGAACAAAGGGATGAAGTTTCTGTACTGCAGATTATACGCCAATGGCGTATGAAGGTCAAGGCGTTTGCAGAAGCGCTATGTCGGTTGATGGGATTGTTCGAATCATGATTCTCCTGTGGCTTTTGGTCTGCGCACGGTATGATCTGCGCAGGCGGGAGGTGCCGGACTGGCTGACGCTGCCTGCGGTTGGGCTGGCACTGGTGTACCGCCTGCTGACGCCTGAGGGCTGGCTGCCGTGGGTGCTGGCGGGGGTGAGCGTCCTGCTCACCCTGGCGGGAGCATTGCCCGGCGGGGACATGAAGGGGCTGGTGGCGATGGCATTCTTCGACCCGCGCCTGTATCTACTGGCATGGCTGGAGGCGGGGGTGGTGTATCTGCTCTGGCGGGTGTTGCGGCGTGAGCGCAGGATGCCGGGCTATGTGGGGTTTGTGGTGGGGGGAGTGGCCTGGATGTTCGTTTGACGGCTTGCGCTTGATCTGTGGCGCATAGTGCGGCGGAGTGGCGTCAGGGGCAAGCGCATGTTGGGCAGCGTTTTTGTTCTTCAAGAAGCATTCGCTGTCGTCAATGCACGTTCCGCTATCTCTGGCAACTCAATGGGCACAAAAATAGACGCGGGATAAAGATAGCCATCAGGTTCTGACTTGTCTTCATCCACGATGCGATACAAATTGTGTGGCTCGGCTTCAGGGTCGGGCAACCGACGGTAAACTTTATCCACGATCAGGCTAACCGGATTGCTTGCGTTATTGATACAAAGCACAAACTTGTTCATCGAATCAATCTTTATTGGCAATACAACAACGGCAATGCGATAAGTCGCCTAACGGTGTGCGTTACCCGCGGGTGGGCAGGAGGAGACAACGCCGTTTTGACTGAAGCAGCTTCGAGCCATGCAAACTGCCCAAAAACGCGCAGGTTCCCATCCGTTGGGTGCACACTGTGTTGGGTGGCTGCCTATTGAGCAGGTTTCCAATAGGTCCTCCAACCTTTATTGCGCACAACCGCTGAACGTGGTATTTGGAAGAAAATTATTCCCACGCATACCAAATCGCCAGATGCCAAAATCGTTCCAAACAGGGAGATCCATAAGAGGCTTTGTGTCCATTCCGGTCTCATCATTATTAGGAGCGTTGGCAAAACCCCTAAAACAATTAGGGGCATTACAAACACTAACAAGAAGCGATTTCGGGACATCTCACCTTCATAATGAGCATAAAACAAACCTTTCGATAGCCATAAACCAATAATTGAATTTGATGATGTTCCCCAGCCGGGATGAGTAAAGGCATGAAGGAGTTCGTGCACCGGGATAATCAACAATAAAATGAGCAAGGTATTAATGTCGGCTCTGAAAGCTTGAAAGGGAGGCAAATCTTGTTGAATTGAAAAAAGACAAACTGCCCAAACGGCAAGGAGAATCAATGCTACAGGAATGGCAATGACCTGCATGGCGATAGGTCCGGGTTCACGAATACTAAGCCATCCTTCTGCTTCAGGGTTGAAATCTTTGTTTTCGGGTATGCTTCCATAGTGAAAACGCATGATTTACCTCGTTAATTTTGTTCAAAAAATCATCCAAACACATTTTCAAACAGCGAGCCGCCCCAACGGAACGCGCTTCAGCCGCAGCGCCGGAGCGAGCGGAGCGCTCTCGGCTCCACGCGCGGGTTAGCCAGCGCCCTTTTCATCTTTAGAGGTACAGTCTACCGATGTAATAGCAAGTTCTCTTAGGGAAGCAATGTTATTCCAGAGTGGTTTGAATCCCCAGAACAGAAGTTCTAGACCCAAGAAACCAAAACCAATAATCATATTGATTGCGGAGACTAGACGTTCTCCCCTACTCACTGGGAGAATTTGGTCAGGTGCTCCCCATAGTATTGCCATCGCCGCAGCGAGGGCACTGGCAAGTGCTGTTGCTGCTGTAAACGCCTTATCAAGGTAGGCCTTACATTCCTCAAAACAGAAGTTAATCGCAAAGTTACGAGCCGAAGGGTTGTTCAATCGTCGAATTTGCGCAATAGCGTGCTCAAGGAAGCTAAAGTTATCTAGGAAAATAATGCCAGCCGCTGCACTCCCTAAGATAAAGTACCAGGCTGTTGCAATAATGCTGAGATCATACGCGATCGCCTGTTTGACTAGGGTTGCTGTAAGGAAAGCGGTTAAAGTTACAATGGATCGCCACAGTAAGGAACGGTTCAAAACAAGAAGGAAGGTGGCTATCAATGTCGCAATGACTGGAATTAGCTGCCGCACGAGATGAGCACTTGTAATCGGTGCTACACCGATGAAGTAGAAGCCCAAGATTGCTACAAAATCAAAGATCTCCACTGCCAGAAGCGTGAACCAGAGTACCCGATAGTGAAAAGGGCATCTAAGCCTAATGCTGATGTGCAATTTTGGCCTTTGTTTGTTCTGCTTGCTTACTCTACCCATAATTGCTCCCTAGATAAGGTATTTCGAAAAGATCTGCGCTCGTGAAGCGCTGGCTAACTATTAATATACAGACTTCTGATCCACTGCATTTTTGCTGTATATCAAGACCAATGAAGTGGGTTATATACCGCGATTATGCCTGGTTATCAGAGACCCCCCGATAGAATAAATGCTAGAAAAATTATATATTCAACCAGGGAAAAAGTTTAACTGCTTTTATCCCTGATCCATCCTCTCCAAAACCCGAAAAAACTTCTCGACCGATTTCGAGATGCCATTCGCCTGAAGCACTATTATCCATACAGCACTGAGAAAACCTATCTTCACTGGGTCAGGTGCTATATTCTTTATCAAAACAAACGCCATCCGGCTGAAATGGGTATCGTTGAGATCGAAGCCTTCCCCCATCTTGTGAACCTCCAGGGCTGAAACCCGCAATACAAGACGTATTGTATTGCGTAAATTGCCCAAAAACGCACGAAAACTGCGCGTTTTCAGCCCCGTAAGGGGCAAAAAACACGCAATACAACTGAACGGCTTGCACCGGCGGTTTGATTCTGGTATGCTACGGGCAGACGTGCACCGCAAGCCCTGCCCCGGGGAGGTGTGCGTTTTGCTTTAATTCAATCTTTACACGAGGAGGTGCAAAATGACACTTACAGATCGCTTGACGCTGATGTATCTGCGGCTGCGCAACCGCACCGCCGAACTGGACGAGAAGGCACTGCTGATCGCCCTGTTCGTGCTCGCGGCTGTCGTGGGCTTGTCCCCACTGGGACAGGCCATCGCCGCCAAGTTCCAGCAGATGGCGGCGCAATTAGGCAGTTAAGGGGACGGAGATGTTCCGACGGCTGTGCCGCAGGACGGCCGAATTGGACGAAGCAGCGCTGGCCCTGCCCGTCCTGCTCCTGGTCAGCCTGGCGCTGGTGAACCTGGCACTTTTGGGCTTTGCGGCGGTGAACGCCGGGAATGCCGCCGAATACGGGGCGCGGATGGGCAGCGTAGCCCTGGCGAACCAGCCCGGTGCAGCCTACTCGGCCGCGCTCACGAAAGTCAACGCCGTGCGGGTCGGCAGTTACACGGTGAGCGTGAGCGGCGGCGGACGTCCGGGGGCACGCATCGAGGTGGCGGTGACCTACCGCGTGCCGAACTACTTCGGCGGACTGGCAAGCCTGTTCGGAGTGAGCACGCCATCCCAATTCCAGGGGACGGCGCGGGCGTATTTCCGTCAGGAGGGCTGGTGATGTGTTTTCACAAGCCTGAGCGAGGGTCAAGCCTGGCCTGGGCAGCGGTGTTCCTGGCGGTGGTGGTGGTTCCGCTGATGCTGCTGGTGGGCGACGGGACGCGGCTGTGGTACGTGCGCACGCGGCTTGCTCAGGCGGCCGATGCCGCGTGTGCGGACGTCTCGTGGAGCGTGGGCGACCGGCTGACCTGGCAGCGGTTGCGGGACGACCGCTACCTGGCGAACTGGTATCTGGTGGGGCGGGCGCAGAACACCTTCTACCAGATGCTGGCGGAGAGGACGGCGGTTGAGTATGTGCCGTCGTTGGCGCTCAGCCTGGACTGGGACAACGCGCGGGTGCAGTGTCGGGCGCAAGCGCGGGCGCGGCTGACGATGATCCCGAATCAGGAGGTGGCCGTCCGAGCCACGATATACGCCAGGATGCGCTTTGCCACACCCTGATGTCAGACCGTTCCCCGGGGCAGTCTGACGTCACTGGGGCGTCGGATGCTCACACTCCCGACGTGGAGGTGAGCGATGACAAAGGCGCTGGCAGGCGCGATGTGGGCGCTGCTGGTTCGGATGGCGCTCACGGTGATCGTGGGACGGTTGATTGTCGAGGCGCTGATGGGCTACTATGCGGGCATTACCCGCACCCTGATGCGGTTGCTACAGTGACCGGCAAGGGAGGGTCGGCGCTCACTGGGGGCGCACCCCTCGACCACGACCGTATCGGCAGGAGGTGCAATGGAGATTGACGTGAGTGAGATCAAGAAGGGTAACCTGATTCTGGTCGGAATCGGGCTGGCGCTTTTGCTGGGGCTGATGTTCCTCGGACGGGCGTTCACGCCCGAGGGCAACCGCCTGCTGACGTGGCAGGAATGGCAGGTGCGCAAACTCCGGCAAGCCTATCGCGCGGAACGTTTGCGGCTGCTGGAGGACACCAATCGCTTGGCGGAACTGCTGGAAAGCGGTGTGCCCGACCCGGCGCGGGCGCAGGTTGTGGTGCAGGGCGTACGCCATGACCTGGCGGAGGGAAAGGTGGAAACGCTGGCGGATGAGCGACAGCGGGTGGCGGACGCGGCGCAGGCGGTGCTGGATTGGGCGAGCGGGATCGGTGATTACAACGCCGCGGTGGAAGCGGTGCAGAAGGCGTTAGAGGTGCTGGACGATGGTGGATGACCTGCGGCTGCGGATGCTGGACGATTTGCTCGCGGCGGAGCGCAATTTTCGCGACCTGGCGGAGCGCAAGGTACGGGCGCTGACGGGGGTGCTGACCGAACTGGCGTACCGCCTGGCAGGGGAGAAGCTGGAGCAGATGCGGCAGTTGGACCCGTCCGCGCCGAGCAGTTGGAAGCCGGAGGAGTGGCGCAGTTTCTTCCTCTCGATCTCGCTTACTTCGCAGGGGGAAGGCTGGGGCAAGGCCAACGGCAGCGGACAGGCGGCGGAGATTGCCGCTTTGCAGGCGAAGATCGCCGCGCTGGAGCGGGAACTGGCGCGGGTGCGGGAAAGGGGGTATGAGGTGCCGCCGGTAGAGCGGGTGGCGCAGGTGAACCCGCTGCTGGTATCCGCCGGGGAAGGACGGCTGGCGGGCTTCACGCTGCCGAAAATCCCAAAAGCCTGGGAGCACCGCTGGCAGGTGCGGGCGGAGATGAGCAAGGCGGATGCCGAACTGCACCTGAAGCGGCGAGGGATGGTGCTGAAGTGCCTGGCAGAGGGCTTGAGCGTGCAGGTGGAAATCGGGCGGTATGTGGGCGGTGCCACCGGAGCGCAGTACCGCAGCGGGGCGATCCGCAGGGTGTTCGAGGCGCTGGAGGAGAGCGGGCTGATCGTGCGCCAAACGCTCACCCTGCAGGTGACGGGCAGCCTGCCGACGCGCCTGGCGGTGGCGCGGCTGAGCGAGGAGGGGAAGCGGTTTTGTCGGGCGCTGGGCTGGCCGGTGGTGGAAAGCGATTGGGAGCGCCTGATCCGCTTGCATGAAGGCGAGAAGCAGGAGGGGCACACCCTGGCGGTGCTGCTGTTCGCGTCCGCTGCGCGGCTGCGGGGCTGGACGGTGGAGGTGCTGCCCGAGGTGCAGGGCAAAGCCCGTCCCGACATGGTGATCACCAGGGGAGAGCAGCGCTTGTATGTCGAGGTGGAGACCGGGACACGCCTGCACGACGGCAATGCCAAATGGCGGATGAATGCGGAACTGAACGGCGGGCGGGTGGCACTGGTGGCGCGCAACGTGGAAGAGCGCGGGGTGCTGGTGGCGGACTGCCGTCATGCGGCAGAACACGGACACGCCACGGATGTGGAGACGTTGATCGCGGGCAGGCTGGTCGCGGTGAGCGAGGGTGATCCGCTGTGGGCGGAAGAGTGGTGAGTTGCATGAAGCGAAAAGTTTGTTATAATCTGGTTAGCAGATTAGGGACGACCACAAGTCTCCCCGATGCGCTGGCTACCCGCCAGAGCCTGCCCTGTCCGCTTGAGGGCGTGATCAAAGGCTCTGGCGTATTTCATTTTAGGCCCGGCAGAGTGCCGGAATGCGGTGCAAGTCCGCACGGGTCAACTCCGCACGGTGGCCACAAGCCCTGTGAGGACGTGGAACGTTAACAACGGGTGACGCGGGCGCTCCGCTTTGGGATCCCCGCCTGCGGTGAGGGGGGACGGCGGACGGGGATCCCAAAGACAGGAGGTGAACCGTGAATCCCCAAATGGCGTTTGCGCTTGCGGCGCTGTTGCTGGTCGTCACGCCGATACTGTTCCTGGGCGGCTTGCTGGCGCTCAAGGTGCTGCTCATCCTGGCACTGAGCCGGGATAACGAAGAGCGCAGAGCGGCGCTGGTGAGCGTGCTGGCTGGGGCGCTGAAGCGCAGATAGTTTGTTCCACGAGATGGGCTACCCGCTCATCTCTCTCTTCACTCCGCACAGTGCCCTGTGCGGGTGCAAATCCCGCAGGAGTGACCTGCCCGCAAGGGCGCAGCACATTAACAAGTGAGATCGAGGCTTTTTCAAGGTGATCTTTCGCCGCCTGATTACTTGGGCGGGGGAAGGTCACCCGCCAGGACGGTTGCCGCCCCAATTCCTTCTGGAGGTGCGGTATGCCTAAGAACCGGGACTGGCAAGAGCGTGGGGTGCGCATCGGTGGACGTGTCCTTTCGGAGAAAGAGGCGCATGAACTCGTCCGTGAGCTTCGCAAGCGCATTCGAGACCCGAAGGTCAGGAGGGAGGTGGAAGAGTTTCTTGCAGGTCAGAAGGTCGAGATTTCGCCCGAAGGACTGGAGACCCTCCGCCTTATCCTGGTGTCCATCGAGATGATGCGCCCCAAGACGTGACTCTTGCCCCATGAGGGGCGCTACCCGCGCCCCTCATCCTGATGGCTTTCGTTGTTTGTTAGGGACGGGAGCGACCAACCGATCAGGTCATTCAGAGCCTGTTCATCCATTTGGACGGGCTCACCGACGCGGGCAATGGTGAAGATGAGATAGATCATCGTCTCCATGGGGTCAGCGGTACCGTGCTCTAATTGGAGCAGAAGCGCTTCGGGGAGTTCGGTCAGCAAGCGGTCGGTGCAATACACCACAGGGCGGTCGTTGAGATATAGAACCCGTTCATGTAACCGGAAGCGGGGGAGCTGTGCAATTTCCTGCTGGAACATTTCGGCGACGGCCATGCGAACGATGTCGGTGGCCGTTACTCCCTTACGTTTGGCCAGCCAGGCAATCTGGGACTGGGTTTCTTCTGAAAGCCTAAAGCCTTTGATCTTCATGAGAATGTCTCCAAGCTGTTGTTTGTTGTAACAATGTTATAACAAACAATTACGAATGTCAACATCCGCACCTTAACAAGGTTATATCGCTCGCCTCAAGTCCGACTTCGGGCAGCCGCACCTGCCCGCCGATCCATACCCCATGGGTCGGCGGTGCGGCGCCGACCCGAAGGAGGATAAACTATGGGCACTTGGTTCTGCCGCGTCTGTGGCAAATGGCATCGCCACGCGGTCATGGCGAGACGCGAGGATACCGGGCAGGACGAGGATATGTGCGTCAAGCAGTGGCAAAAACGCTGCCCGCACGAGTATCCCAAAACCGTGCAATCGGGAAACAGCGTGTTCACCTATTGCCCGTATTGCTTCAAAGTCCTCTCGCGCAAGCGTCTCCGCTAATCCTTTCCAACCCTGCCACTCCAGGGAGATCACACAAATCTCCCTGGCGGGGTGGCGCCAGGGAGAGAAAGGAGAATGACCATGAACGGCGAAATAGCCAAGCGATTACTCAAAGCCGCTCGGGGCGCTGAAACCGGCGACATCCGCTTGCGGGATCGCTTCACGGTGCGCCACAACGGTCAACCGGTCACGATTTTTGAAGTCTGGTCGTGCCAGACCAACCGGCGCAATCCGCGCACCTACCAGGTCGTCCATCTTCCAAAAGGCTGGCGCTGCACCTGCCCGGACTTCGAGAAACACGGGGAAAAATTCCCGTGCAAGCACATTCTATATGTGCAGGCGCTGGGGGAGGTGTGACATGCCCAGGATTGTTTTGTGGAACCCACCCGCACATCGCCCGGCATACCGCCTGATGGACTGGGATGGCAACGTCCTGGAAGAGGGTCCAATGCTGACCGCGGACGAGGTGTATTGCGACTTGTGTAACAAACATGTACCGCTGAATCCGGCGCCGATGGTCGGCAGTTATGTTCTGTGTCTCGACTGTCTGGAAAAGGTCGAACCGGGCTGGCGGGAGCAGATCACTCCATTGCTGGAGACGATCTGGCGAGATCAAATGGCGAGCGAGTAACACCCCGGCAGGGCCTAAGGCCCTGCCCATCCGCAAACTCCACCCTGCAGAGTGCCTGTGGGCGGTGCAAGTCCGCCGGGGTGATGTCCCGCAAGGGGTAGCACTTTAACAATCGCATAGGCGGAACGGACATGATCACCTCAGGCCGCACGGTTCCTCTCCGTCCATGACCGCGGTCATGGGTGGAAGGGAGCCGTGTGGTCTCCCCCTGACGCCGCAGGGCAAACACCCATTGCCCCCGGCGGCGGACGGGGGCTCGAAACCATTCGTGGAGGTGGATCATGTTCAAAGACCTTTTGGCACAATTAGCCGTCCCATTCCACAGCGGACTGGTGGAATGGAAACCGCAGGCGATCAGTGCGGACAAGCAACGCGCCCTGGCCGCCGCCTACGTGGATATGCGCGATTATGAAGACCGCCTGGATAAGGTCTTCCCCCAATGGACCTCCTCGGCGCAGTTCCTGCTGACGGGCGACAAGGTGGCGGCAGTTGTATCGCTGACATTGGACGGTGTGACGCGGGTGAACGTGGGTGAGGCCAAACTGAGCGATGAAAACGCCTTCACCAGCGCTTTTGCGCAGGCATTCAAACGCGTCTGTTCCGACTTTGGTCTCGGGCGCTATCTCTATCGCTTGCCCCAAGAGTGGTGCACGTATGACGAGAAGCGTCGAGCGATCATCAACCCACCCGAGTTGCCGGTGTGGGCACGTCACCCTGATGAGATCGCCGTCGAGACTCAGGTTACCGCGCCCGCCAAGCCTGCCGATGAGACGCTGGCCGAAAACCTGTGCAAACTGGGCTTTGAGCCTGAGCCAGCGGAAGCCGAAACTGAGCAGGCGGAAGTCGCCGCAGCCGAGCCCGGGTCAACGGTCGTCCACTTTGGACGATACAACGGCAAGAGCCTGGCGGAGATCTGGGCGTTGGGCAAGGAAGGTCAGGGCTGGGTGCGCTGGTGTGCATCGTTGGACGGCAAAGGGTTCAACACCAAGAACGACACGAAGAACGTCCATTTGCAGCGCATGGCGCGGACGTTCCTCAGCCTGCAATCCGCCTATGCGGGCTAGTCCCTGCGGGAATAGAGCCGGGCTTACCCAGCCCGGCTCTAGTAATTTACACATTACTCAAGGAAAAGTTTGTTTTCGGGACCTTTGCTAGAGATCAAATAACACCAGCCTGTAATAAAGCCCATATTGACTGCAATTATAATTTGAGGCAACAGCGTTTGTCGTAGAGTTTTGCGGAAAGTATCGAAGCTTATGTGCTGAAGTTGATCTGCTCGATTAACCCGGAACACAAGCGGATGGTCATCTCCCCATGCCCTTTTGGGGCTGAGGGCAATAATTGGAACGGCACGATATTAAATTGAGGTAAACGGTTCAAAGTAGATCAGATTGGAGAGGTTATCTCGTTTGGAGGCGTTGACGAATTTAAGCGTAGGAACGAGCTTCCCATAGGTTACACAACGCTAAGGTAGAAAGTGATTCAGTCGAAAAATATCTTGCAGGATTTTTATTCTGGAGAAAATACCACGAGGGGCCCGGCCTGGGCGGTAATAAAATATCAGAAATCCCTTGTTATATGGATGCCACGGTCCTAGTGCTCGACCAGTTTATATTCGATGTTCGGCACATTGGGGTTGTTTTGCTGAAAATAGTAAACCATGTGCCATTGACAAAATCCCATCAGGATGTGGATTTGCTGTTTGATGTTACCAATCCAAGCCAGATGAATTTGAATAATCCACCCTAGACGATCTTCGTGAGATGGTAGAGATATGCCATAAGTACGGGCTTCTGGTGGATGCCTATATTGCTCATCCGTCAGATCGCCACTTGTTTGGTATACCTGCGGAAACACCAGCACAAGTGGGGGAAATCGCCAAACAAATGCAGGATATCGGGGTGGATATGATCGGGTTGATGACGGGTATGAGTTATGAAGGGGTCGCCGCGGGTGAAATTCATCCCGAAGTAAGGCGGCGCTTAGAAGCCCTTCTGAAATCTGTCAATGTACCAACGTTAGCCGAGGGTGGGATTAACGATAAGAATTTTCGCGCCTTTATAGGTACGGGTGTCAACATTTTGGTTGTTGGGACCGCTTTCGATGATGTTGCTAGAAATGCCGTTAGAGAGATGGTGAAAACGTTTTTGGGTAGATGAGTTGTAGGTACGTCCAAAAGATCTTTGGTTAGGGTTACGCCAAGGTTGCGTAACCCTAATTTTTCCGTTTTCTGTTGGAGTCGAAAACCGGAATTTTGACATTTTGATTCTCCAGGGCTTGCATGCGCATCCAGCCGAAATTATTTAGGACATTCGACGTAAATTAACGTGGCTCAATGTATGGCCAGTTGAAAGATTGCTGTATGGAGGCGGCAATGACAAAAGTTAGCCTCTGTGCTGCCACTCGTATGGTTGCATACTCCTTTATATCGGTTTCCACCAACACGCCACGGCTCTAAAGAGTAAATGAGTTATACAAGATTTTCTCTCCGTTATACATAGGTTCTTTTTCAATCACAAATCGACGGATTTGGACCTCCCTCTCATTAGCCTCAGACCGACTTAGTTCCGTTATTTCGGAAATTCTGGTCTCTCCAATGCTGTGCAAGGAAGTGCCAATTCGTAACCCCGAATCCCTTGTGATCAACCAACGATCGTGGATGGGGGATTTTCCGCTCGATTTCAAACCCACTATGACTATTTCCGTTGGAGGAGGCTCCTGTTGAGAAATATGGAGGCGCCAATAATTCATGTATTCTTCTTGCCATGGTTGGCGATATTGCTCATTATGTTCCTTGCTGGTCAGAATGTAAACGCGGCAATTCGGATTAACAGCATTTATTTCGTGCAGTATCCAAAGATCCTCGATTCCAAAATAACCGTCAGCGATAAAGAGAAAATCAGAGAGTTTTTCTTTTAACCAACGAATGATTATCTCCCTTGCTTCATGTGTGCTTGCTCCCTCTAAGACTCTGCTAAATTTTTCTGTTTCGTCTTTTAGGGAGACAAACAAGGTTTTTTCCTTTGAGATAGAGAGTTTTTCCGATATCTGAAGGATTAAGTTGCAACTGGTTATGGCGGCTTCAAACAATGGCCGAATATACTCACTAGCGTGAGGTGTGTTCTGATAAAATGATACGCCGTTTTGGATCAGCCAAGCGAATATAGGGTAAGATTGAGTAATGGGGAGCCTTAACCCTTTTAGGGTGTAATCGCGTGCTCGCTCAAAGCGGATAGGCGCAATTTTGCCAGCATTTAGAGAACCTAATAACTGCCATGCCACTTGGATGTAAAGGTCATCATCTTGCTTGGCGACCTCATCGTTTGAAACTTCAGACTTAATAATTTTATCTTTTAGTTTTGCGGCTTCCAATCTTCTTTGTATCATTAATCGCCGTGCTTCTTGCCGCGCTGGATCATCATCGGCGAGAGATGCTAAAGAAGCCGCTAGATCGGGATCTATTTTGTAAGCAAAATCTATGAGTTCCCTTAGTTGATCTGTGGCATCCACCTCTTTTGAAGTATAACCTAATTGATAACCGAACTGGATATACTTTTTTGCCAATGTAGAGGAGAACTCAGCAGCGATGGAGGCAAGCACCTCACAACGACCAATTTGGTCGTGTATACTGGGAATTGACTCGATTTGATGAAAGGCTTCTTCAAGAATCTCTTCTTTTCTCTTGAATTCCTTGTTAGGTAACGATTCGGCAATCTGGGAAAGGATGAATACTCGATCGGCAGTATTTTCGATCTTTCGCGCACGTTCTAGTAAATTAAGCCAATCCAAGGTTTTAGCCGATGGCTTTATTCTAAGCACTTGGGCCTGGGAAACCAGAATGTATCCCTCATGACATATATATTTCGGATTGGGAAATTTTTGAGGAATTATCTGTTCAATTCTTCGGGCGATCTCTGAACGTTGCTGACTAGTGAATTTATTACGGTCTTTGGTAACACTTTCTGCTATTGCATGGACAAAATGAAAGATTCTTGCATCTTGATCAATCTTTTCAAGCAAAGCGATTACATCTACAATATCTTCGTAGGTCAATTTTAGCCAGGGTTCTGGCTTGATTTCGTTATAAGGCTCATCGTCAAGTCTGCGAAATAGGATGAAATTGGCTATTCGAGACAAAGCACCATCCCTATAATCGTCCGGTAATTTTTCAAGTTCAATCAGCGCAGAAGAGGGATGAGAAAGGTAGAGCGCTGGTGCTGCCACATAGATGGCAATCCATCGCTCATGGTCATTTTCCGCAGGAATATTTTGGATTTCGGGTTTTATTCTTGTTCTTACGATTTCTGAGAACTTATCCCCTTCTTCATTAATCTTGAATCGCAAGGCAAGTTCACTATAAAGTGCAATCCGATGCAGCCTTGATGTAACGGCGCCAATGGTTTTGAGTACACGATTTAGGTCATCTCTCGTGTCCAGGTTTTCGGGTAGAAGTCCACTGAAGGCTCTTAATGCTAAATAAACGGATAATAAATAGGCTTTAGCCGTTGAGTCCGCGGACAATTTACCTGTCTGGAAAGAGTTTGTTACATTTTCCAAGAATTTATGAGCCAGATGAGGGGTATCTTTTAAGGCTTCAACGATCTTATACCCGATATTGATCTTTTCCCATTGGGTTTCGATTTGGTTCCAGCTGGCCTCTAATAATTCTAGAATGCGATTTTGATACGAATCTCGGTGTTCTTCAAATAACTTCAGGGATGAAAGGGCCAAAGTGCAAACATTACAACGAATTGCTGGATTTTTTATCACTCTGATATTTTCCAGTAAAAACCGAGCAATTTTTCTATTTTCCTCTGACCCTAAAGCATCTAAATCGCTGAGGCGCGAGATCATCTCTAGATATGCTCTATCTTGATAGTCTGGGTTAGTAAGTTGATCAAAGCACTGCTTTATGAACAAAAGATTAAGTCTCTCATCCGGCACATTCAAGTAGAGGGTAATCAAATCGAGGATTGCTTGGTTTCTCCTCTCCACACCATTTAAAGCGGTGGCGATCTTGAGGGCTTTTTCTGGCCTTCTCTTTGACAAAGCCCGAATAATACCCCGGGTGACTGTGTAATGATCGGCACTCTCGCTCAATAATTTATTTACTGCGTTATCCAAATCGGTTTCCACTAAACTATGGAAACCATCATTCTCTTCTAATTTTCTTTCCGGATCAATGAATTGCAGGGCGCTAACCAATCGGGCGAAACAGATACTTTTAGTTTCCAGGTTTTTTATATCGCTTATATACAGGTACGCCTCTTCAAGTCGCGCTTTACATGCAATAAAGTCTATCCTTTTCTCAGCAGCTGCAAGGGTGAGCAACAATCGAACATAATCTTCAATCGGGCCTAAACGCTCAACAGTTCCTTTCTGACCATCAAAGATTTTGATCAGAGTTCTAAGTCTTTCCGTATCCTTGATGTAAGGCAGTGGTGTGGCTAATTCTCGATAGTCTCGCGCGCTGGGGGCGTATTCGGTTGTGCTGATAGCAACGTTTAGCGCATATTCCACTACCTCTGCCGCATCGTTAGATTCGCGGTTTTTTAAGACCCACGGACGAAGAATGAATAGTTTTTCACTGGCACGTTCAGCTTTTTCTGCTTCGTAGATAATCTGTGAGGCGGAATAATCTAGAAAGGTGATGTTGGAATTACAAAATCTTCTTAACTCCGGATTCTTGATCCGGTTTTGGATTTTATCCATCAAATCAGACCTGGAGGATGTTTCACCTTGGGTTCGACTGGCCTTAAGCGACAATTTTAGAAAGGCAATATCGAGGGCATGCTCATCATCCTCGGAATCGGTGGTCTTTTCGACGATCTCAAACGCCATATTTGGCAAGACATGGATCAGATTTGCGGCAATATCAATAGCCCGATCTCCAAGTTTCGACACCTCAATTTGTTCATAGAGTCCTTTTATTTGATCTTCGATACCAGGTATATCCAACTGATGCCGTTGTTTGGCATTAGCCAGAACGGATAAAAGGAAAAATCTTTCTTCTCTTGAGGGTGCTCTCTCAACAAGCGCAATGGCAGATTGCACGTCTCTTAACGCAATTAGGGCATTGATTTCTGACTCAAGCACATCAGATTGCAGCATCTGAAGAAAAACAGACGTATTAAGTGCATATCCGACAAAATCACCATCCTTGTTGAGTTTTTGGGCAGCGAGAGCACAGTGTTTGGCTGCTTCGCTTAATAGAATAATTGACTGACTTGCATCTAATACTTTAGCCAAGTCTGAAGGAGGTAGAAGATCCAGCAGTTCATTATATTTCCCGGTTTGGCTGTAAAGGACTGGTAAGTAAGCAAACGCGCGCGGGTCATCACGCTTATTGCTTAAGAACTCTATAATCTTGCTCTCAATAGCGTCTTTTATCCGCGAAAGTTGAGCCGACGCAAACTTGCGGAAATGTTCATTCACATAATAAATATGAGTGGCATCTTCACTTAATACCAAAAAGCCGAGGGCCGAGACCATGTCTCCGATTTTGTCGGCCCCAATTCCTACAATTTCAGCAATGTCCTTGACTGTGAGATCAATGCGAGAAAAAGCTAGAACCGCGAGTAAGTTCAAAAGGTCTTTGTTTGAGGTGTCCACTTTTTTCCATTCAAACTCAAATGCCTCCGGGCAGTTTTTTGGCAGATCTGCCATTATTTCTTCGATGGTCCGCCCTGAAGACAATATGCGTCGGATACTGGCAAAAAAACCAGGCATTTTATTAATTTGGTATAAGCGCTTTATGTCATCGCGCTCTAATTCAAAATCTGCCAAAAATTGAGTGGCTTCTTCAAGACCTAACCCTGGTAGTGGGAAGGCTTTATAGTTCGTTTTTTCCAATGCTTTTTTCAATTTAGGGGAGAGTTTATTTTCGTCACACGAAATTAAGAATTTGAAAACATCCCCGCTTTCAAAGGGTAATAGATCAAATATCATGTCTTGATATTGAATATCTTCGTCTGGGATCTCGGTTAAACCATCAAGAATGAAGTAATAGGTACGACGGTAGTTTCTAGCATGCTGATGCAGTTTCCACTTCGTTTTGCCCCACGCTTCTTTTGGGTCTATCTCTTCGAGGTTTTCGATCTCTTTTTTGGTCAGGATCCAATTCGCCTGATTAAGCAAATCCAAGCGAATTTGATCTGGGTCGTAGGAAGAACGTGTTATAGGCTTGATAAACACGGAAAGGGTACACTCTGGATTCTCACGTGCAAATTGAGCCAAAAGCGTAGTCTTCCCTATCCCCTCTTCTCCCTCAACGATAACAACAGAATAATCTGTGAACAGTCTTTTTATCATATCTAGGAAACTCTCGCGGATGATCTCAGGTTGGGGAGTAGGTGGAAAATAACGACATAGTTTTGTGGTATCCATCACTTCAACGAGCATCCTTGTATCCTCCTGCGGTTGCTGAGATTCCGTCCCATCATTTACTTCTCTCGCCACCCTTTTTGTAAAACCTCTCTGCGGGCTTTTTCATAAAGGACCTCGGCGCAGGTTTCCCAATCTACTTTTTGTACTTTCGTGTACCTGATTTCAAATGGGTGTTTCTTAGGCACGGCGTCTATGATTTGTTTGGCTCTTTCCTGCTCTCCATAAGCCATAGCCACCCAAACATCTTCAAGAAAATCGGGTAATTGGCCAAATATGTTGTAAATGACTTCCAATCGTTCCGAAAGTAAATTGTGTACTCGGTCTTCTACCGAGTCTCGATAACGTAGGTTACAGATGTACACCTCGTCAAATCGCTGACCAATGCGTTGAATGCGCCCTTTTCTTTGTTCCAGTCGAGTTGGATTCCATGGCAAGTCCAGATTGATTAGGCTTCCCAACCTCTGCAAGTTCAAGCCTTCGCTGGCAGCATCTGTTCCCAGCATTAAACGAACTCGTCCTTGCATAACCAGTTTCTTCAACTCTTCGCGTGGCATAGGAAGCCATTTCTTCTGATGATATATTCCTGAAGATTGAGCCCCCGAATACACGGCAATAAACTCGTTGGGAATCTCCTCCATTAACCGAGAAGCGAGCCATTCAATTGAGTCGCGGTACTGGCTAAAAATGATGCAACCACGTTCCTCCAACCAACCTTCGTCGAACAAATACTTGCGCACTCTTTCATACTTGGGATCGCCATCACGGTTGTTCTGTAATGCCTTCCATAATCTCCGCAAGATCTCAGTTTCCCGATCGCTAATCTTTTCCGCCAATTTGGAAATATTATCATCCGTTTCTTCTTCCTCTTCCTCCGCTACTTCTTGTAATCTCTGCCCTAAGATTCTTTCCACGGTCTTTTGTCCGGCATAAATTGAACTTCCAATCCGCCGTAAAAGCAGAGTTTCCAGAAAACCTCTGGCCCCATGCAACTCGCGGTATACTTGGCAGAACTCTTCTGCCATTTGATAAGCCTGACGCAAGTACCCCGATAAGGGAATAGCGTCCTCGCTGGCTTCGCCAAACAATTTGACCGTAATTTTTCGAAGATAGGGTTCTTTTGTTTCTGGGTCTATTTCATTTTCCAATTGTTCACGCGTACGACGCACCACGTGACGAATGAGGGGGTTGTAATATTTAACAAAATTTTCAAAGTGATTCTTAATCCGCTGTTGGTCTGAATGCCTTAGTGAGGTGATTCGGTCGCCAGGTACAACTGCTTGATGGTTTGCTAATTCAAGCCTTTGACGTAGAATTTCAAATGTATGCTCTTCACTTGCGGGGGGTAAAGGATTTCGAATCCACTCCCATTGCTCTTCTAGAGTTTGGGGTAAAGGTTCCTGACCGGTGATCAGATTGATGGCTTTTTGAGCATTTCGCCATGGGCTGTGACTATTTCCTAACACAAACTCATTTCCTTCTGCCAATACCTCCAGTAGATCCCAAACTTCCACAGGGTGCAATTGCACGGGAGTTGCCGTTGCTAAAAGCAGGCTGCGCGTGCACCGGGCAATTTTGTGCATAAATGCCAGCAAGTTATTCATCTCCGGCGCGTCTTCAGGGCTTTGAGGATTCTTCCGCCGCGCGCGATGGGCTTCATCCAAGATCACACACTCATAGCGCTGTTTCAACAATAATTCTGCTGCGTAGGAGCCTCTAGTCACCAGTCCAGTGGAGATAACGCCTACCTTGCGTGGGCATTTGAGGATATCATCTTCTCCATTGGATGGATACTGAAGCCCATTCTCATCCACCCATTGCCGCCCATTCCAGACTGCCGATGGCATATCCAGCAAATCGCGCATTTCTGTTTGCCATTGCCAAAGTAGGGTTTTAGGGGCAAGGATAAGGATGGGGTTCTCCCCAGTTAAAGCCATAAGCAGAGCTGAGGTTGCCAACTGCAAGGTTTTCCCTAACCCTACTTGATCGGCAAGGATAAAGCGTGCCTGTTGATAAGGACCATGATGAGCTTCATATGCCAACCGGATGAAGTATTTTTGATGTTCCCAAAAACCCTGATCCTGCCGGTAAATGGGGAGTTCTACTACGACGGGTGCAGGTTCGGGGGCTTTTTCCTTTACGTTCTTTTGCCACTCTGGAATTTCATAAATCACTTGTCGGTGGGACAAGCGTTGTATATCCTCAATAATCGCTTCTGCCAGCGGAATGGCAAAAGGTGAGCCCCACAGGGCGTCAAATTCTTCCTGCACCCACTGCACCCCTTCCGGAGAAGAATCTTCCCAAAGCAATTCGTAATTGAGTTGCCACCCCTCGCGCGATTCGTTTACGCTCCCCAGGAAACTGGTTTTTGTCCCATCGGCTAAGGTGATGACGCCCGCCTTACCATGGATGAGCCCGAATGCAGAATCGGGCAGAACCTTCACCTGCATTTTTCCTTCTCTCAAAAGGCGGTACAGTTTTTCATAGCGCTTTTTCAATGGCTCACTGTCAGGACTGTTTAAAGACAGTTCGGGGCGCGCACTGGTCCATGCCAAACGCAAATTGTCGCGGGCGGCTTGGGCGGTGATGACATCACCGGGCATCAGGGAAGAGTTGCAGACGATGCGCGCCACCCCCTGCATACTTTCTAGTTCCTCTCCAGCGACTTCCAAGAGAGAGGACGTAAAATAACCCGCAATGCGGTCATAAGCCAGCGCACCGCGCAATCTCTCCGTTAGGAATGAGCGGTCCAGCCGCTGGCGCCGTGAAGAAAATCGTCGAATTGGGGACTCAGAGGGTATCATGGCGCACACGGACGCTTAACAATTCTGCCATTTCTCCCGTCTCCCGCCAGTGAGGCATGCCGCTTACTCGGCGGAATTTGGAGAGATAGTTGAGCAGTGCAACGATTTTCTCGCGCTGTTTCCAATAATCCGAGAGTTCGGTTTTCAGGTAGTTCAATCCTGCTCCGGGGTCCTCCTGTTCTATGCTCTGGAAGATGGCAAAAAGCACGTGGCGCAACACTGTCCCGCCAAAGCCGCTGCCACCGAGCATACGGCGGCCAAATTCGCGCGCGGTTTTCAGACGGGTCTGGTTGGCAACTTTATTTGCTAATAGAGCCGTGTAATCGGCGACGCCAAAGCCGCGTGCCAGTTCCTGATATACGCCGTTGCGGTACTCACCATGGGATTCGATCTCCAAGCCCTTGAGGTAAAAGCGTTCTTCCGGGGTGAGCGTGCGCCACACATACCCCTCAATCCCCTGTGGAACCAGGTAATCACAGGCGATTTTTACCGCGTCGCGAATCAGGCGTTCCAGGATGCTCACTTCCCCAGGCTTACGCACGCGGGTGATTTCACGCTCGACATCTATCTCTTCTATGGGTTGTGCCGTGAGCACACGCAGGGCCGCGGCATAGGCGGCAAGCTGGTAATCGGCATCGTTGAAGTTAGGCTCGCTGGCGTCGTCCAAAGCCAGCATGCTTTCCAACTGCTGTTTGACCTCGCGCTCGATGCGCGGCACCAGTTCATCCAGGAAAAGCGGGGTTTGTTCGGTGCGCTTGCGGCACACCAGCAGGACGGTGCCTTGCACATAATTACCCTGCTTGAGAGCAATGTCAGTTTCTGTAGCAATAGTCCAAGCGGCTGTGACGCGTAGACCGGCTGCCCACAGAATTAAAGTGAGGTCTGCCCAGACTGCGGCGTCCTGGTGAGTGAACATGACGATTTGCAAGCCGTTATCGGGCATGTGGGCGGTCAGATTGCGGTAGGCGGCAACCATGCTGCGGCGGAACTCGAGCGGATCACTGCCGCGGATGGCTAGGGCGCGCTTGGAATCGGCATACCAGTCGGGGAAAAGCCGCGGCAGGTGCTTCTCGTACCAGGCGAGGAAAAACTCACTCAGTTCGTGGTAGTTGACCGCGTCGGCGTAGGGGGGATCGGTGATCCAAACGTCGCAAAAACTTTCAACGTTTTTCGCATCTCTTGGAATAACGATTACTCGTTGCAAAGCATGGCGAGTGAAGAAAGTAGAATATTTATAGAAAAAACTTATCCAAGAATAATTTCCAACTCGAATTCCATAATTCAAGATTGTATTCAGGGCTTGATTATAGAAGGTTTGCTCCGTGCCTCCTGGACCTTTAGAAGAATCCGGATTCCACCTGCATAGTTTTGAATTCGAATCAGCAAAGGCCCCTATTCTTAGCAAAACTGCACTAAAGTTTTCTGATATCCTAAGCTTTGATAACTTTTCTCCCAACAGCCCCAACACCAGCAGTTGGCGCGGGTGGAAAAGGTGGTGCCAGTACGTCCAGCCGCGGGTGCGTATTGGTTCGTTGGTCTTATCTCCCTGTTCAATCCGCCGCGATGGCAGGTAGCCTTTTTCCTGCCATTCGGCAAAGCGCTCTATCAGCAGAGCCAGCACTTTTTCCTCACGGCGCAGGTCTTCGCGGGTAGGGGCGCGGTAATGGCGGCGGGTGCGCTCTTTGCCGTCTTCAATAAAAGTCTCTACCCAGCGAATGCAGTACAGCCGTTCCTGGAAGACATCATCCGGGCGCGGTGCCACATCATGGTTCTCCCAGAGGCGCAGATTGCGCCGCATCACTTCCATCGGCGTTTCCATGCCGCAGTGAGGGCAATGCAGGCGAGAGTCTTTCACCGTACCATTCCGCTCAGCGCGTTCCAGTCTTTCTTTAGAAACGCCCTCATGAATTTCCACCCGGTAACATTTCTGTTCTTCATCCGGCAGCCACTCGGCCACCACGCCGTATTTTTCAGAAATCACCCATGAGGGCGCCAGCGGCACCATCCAACCGCATTCAGGGCAACGCGCTTCGGTGCAGTACAGGTACACATCGGCGCGCCAGCCCAAATCGTTGTGCTCAATGCCCCATTCGGTAATTTGCTCATCTACGGCCTGAAAGACCTGCTCCTGAGTCCGGCGTATATCTTCAATAACCTCTTCCCCACTGCCTAGGATGTTAAGTGCCGCCCAGGTTAACAGGGCTGCCACCGGGTTGAGATCCGAAGCATATACCTCACAGCCCATCCGCGCGGCTTCGAACGGGATGGAGCCGCCTCCACAAAAGGCATCTCCCACGCGAGGAATATGTCCAAAGCGGCGTTGCCCCAGTTCAGCCACCAATTCCGGAAGGCTATGGGCATTTGTACCCAGGTGAGCGTTTATATCTTTCCATGCCTCAGGAGAAGGTCCGTCAATTTGCTCGGGGCGCAGGCAGTAAGTCAATTTTTCTGAGTAAGGCAAATGTTCAAAAACCAGTTTTTGCAGAGTCTCACGTTCTGATTTAGAAAGTGGGCGTAGTTCCCAGGTCTTGGTTTCAGGATTTTGGGTTGCGTAACGACGACGATCGGAGGGAGGCATTTTCTGAAGTGTTTCCAGTATAACTGTTGCAGGAATAGCTTTATTCTTCCGTCGCCACAGCCCTTCCTCGTCCATTGTCATCAGTTTGAGAAAGATTTCCATATCCTTTTTAGGGTTTTCGCTGGCTGGTAAAAGCAACCCCAATAACGCCGCACGCACTAGCACCAGCGGTTTGCGTCCCCACCATTTTCCAAGGCTGGTCAGGGTTTGGCTGCCACCAGCCTTGCGCTCTTTATAGGCTTCGGCGGAAATTTTGGCAACAGGAAATTGGGTTTCGATGAAAGTTAGGTCGTCCATGGTTCATCATTTAGGGTTCAATAATTTTTGATGTCGTATTCTACATTGGCAAGTTCAATGTTACCGCCCGAGTCATGTGGAAGATGATTTAGATATCCTCTTCCTCATCACTTTGTGTTAAGTCTTCGAGTGGAGCGCGGTGATCGAATAGATATCGCTGTCCTGAGGCCTCTGCCCGGGAGTAAAACTCTGGCAGGGAGTCGCCGGCAATGGGGTTTTCGGTTAAAGCAAAGCGTACGGCTTTACGCCAGCCTACAGCCCGTCCCTGGATTGCGTTTCCTGTTGCTGCTGCTGTTTGGGTGTACAACCACCAACGCTCTTCAGGATAAAGACCCAGCCAATTGATAATCGCGTTGCGGATCAGGGAAGGATCAGCATCTTCAATCGCCCACGCCAGTAAGGTCATTTCTTTGCCAAAGTCCAAGCGCACCCAGTTTTCGCCCAGACGCCACATACCCAGAGGTTTGCCTTGCTGACGCAGACGCCGGTTAAACTCCGCCCGTAAAGAGTCAGCAATGGCGACCCATTTTGCCCGTGAGAGGATCACCCGAATTTGCCCATCGGGCACGTTCCCCAAGGTTGTTGGACTGGAACCTTCTCTTTCATTCCATGTCAGGTGCTCACTGATGGTAATTTCACCTTCTCCACGGGGAATGAACACCCGAAAATGATGCTGGCTTTCCTGCGGATCAAAGCCAAACGAGCGTTTGAGAATCAGCAGAGTGGTTCCCGAGGTGACCGAACTCACTGCTCCACCTCATCACGAGTAACCGTGATTTTATTTTGGGCGATCCAGTCGTTAAGATCTTCCCCGCTGGGGAAATGGAGCCCGTGGCATTCCAATGAGACCTGTCCTTCGGTTTGAATGCGGCGCATAACATCCAGTGCTTCTCGAATTTGAGATGGCGTCCATTGCTTTTCTTCATAAGCGGTCATCTCCAACCACTCTTTATATGTGCCGGCCTGGCTGATCATTAATGTGACGCCAAAAATTTTTCCATGTGACTTTTCTACGCTATCCAGCCACTGATAAGTCTCCTGCGTCGTAGAAAGCTTGAAATTCCTCCTCAACGTAGCAGGAAGAAGAGGATCAATTTTTACCTCTTGATCTTTGTGGCTGACATCTATTTTTAGAATGTCAGAGATGATGCCATCTCGTTCTGCGACTGCAAGAACGATGGAAGCATTTGGTGGAATGACAAATTCGCCCTCATACCTGGCACCATTGGTCTTAGGATCGCTGCCATCGGTCGTATAACGGATGTCTGCGGGCGGTGCCGCACGAAGTTCCATCACCTTTTGATTCCCTTTGTTGTATTCTCTATATTTCAAGGTAATGGTATTTGTCCAGATCACCGGTTCCCCTGTTTGGTGTACTCCCGTGCTGTCCACGCAGAGGAAGGAGATTCGTAACTCCTTCGTAGAGAGCTGTTTCCCTTCCAGTTTCTTTGAAGCGGTGGTTGCCCTTCCGCCAACTTCCCAGTAAATGGTATCTCCATGAACGGGTGTGATTCGTAAAGTCACTTCACCTGTATCATCATCGCGAGAGAGTTGTTGGATAGATAAAGTGGTGGTGGGTGGTGGGAAGGGCCCTTTATCCACAAACCCGCCTTGCTCGCGCCACAAATCTTTGTACACGCAATCTTTCTTGAGATCTTCCAGGGCAGAAGGATGGTGCCATTGCCACGCAGGATTGGTAGCCGCACGGCGCTTGATCTCATTCCATGGCATGGATTGTTGAGTAAACAAACGGGCTTCGCACTTTTTACGGAAGATGTCTCCATTAATTTCATCCGTAAATTTCATTTTTTCTTTTAGAACTTTGCGAATTTGCTCCTCTCCATCATATCGGTTGCTATCAAATTGCATGGGCAATTCGGCACTGATCAATCCTTCGCTGGTCGGATACCATAATACCGTAAAGGTCTCGCGGACTGCGGAGTGAAAATTCTGTAAAATTCTATCCCTTAACTCCCACGCTTGAATCATTTGTGGATCGTTATCAGCGGTGTTAGCCGCCTTTAATTCTTCAATAATATGCTGAATTGCGCGTAATCGTTTGCCAATCTGTAGGAGCTCAGAATATGTGTTCTGAGTTCCCGTTAAAATTGCCAAGCGGTTTTTCCATGTGGTTTGCTTATAAAACTCCTTCAAGTGGGGATCCAGTCCATCAATCCGAGGGGTTACAATTAACAACGTGACCTGATCCTGGTTTAATTCGATCTCGTCTAGTGCTGGGAAAATTAATAATTTTTGGTAAACATCTTTTAACTTTGGCTCAAAGATTTCGCTCAATCGAACGCGAAGTTCCTTCAGGGCTTGTTCCTCAAGGTAGGTTTTTACCAGCGATTCCAGCTTGGCAGTCAGATTTTCGACATTTTTGAAGTAAAGTTTTCCATCTCTGGTACTGTGTAAGTACCAGGCTTGTGTCGCGAAATTCTGCAGTACCTCGGTTTTCAAGCGTGCCAAGTCGCGTCCAGGTTCAGCAAGATAATAGATGATTTCGGGGATACTTAGTCCTAAAACCGCATTGGGTACATTTGCCAGAGAGGCCATTAAGAGTAAACGCGCAGCATCTGACACATCGCGGGTGTTCATGGTGTGATCCAACTGTTCCGCAACGGAATTTCCCTCGGAGGCAATATCATGAGCAATGGCATTTTCGAGCGTATTGTTAATTTGCGTGACCTCGGTTCGGATTTGCTGGTCATTTAAGTCTAAATCGTGGGCGCTAATTAATAATTTCGTTTCCGCTTTTCCAGAGTCCCATAACTTTGCCGCCATGATGCGCATCAGGCGGATCAAGCCCCGTGTCTGTTGAAAACCCGGGTTTTCTCGGAAACGGGCGTAAAGGTCACGAATACCAGGGTGAAATGGATAAGATGACAATAAGCGTGCCCCAAATTCCTCCGGCGTTTCTGAAATCAGGTCCATTTGTTTGGCCTTTCTGAGTGTCTCAACGTAAGCCTGTACTACTTCCTGAACTTGTTCTTGGTTTGGTAAACTTTCGAACAACCTTTTTCGCAAGATATGATAGAACTCGTCCGAATTAAGTCGCACAGGCTCTAAAGACATTGCACTACGATTTGTCTCATTCTCAAAGTCTCTTAAGACATCAGCAATTTGAGCACTGCCCGACTCATAGGAAGCCGCCAAGTCCGTAATCACCAGAGCAACTTGTTCACACCCTGGTCTTCCAATTGCAACAAGCAGATTAGATAATGCAGTGGCGGTTACCTGGGATAAATTGGAATGTCCAATTGGAACAGCATGGGCATATTGAAAATAAGGGGGTAATTCATCCAATAAAATAAGTAACCGTTCTCCCGCAAGTAATCGGCTCCAGGCATTTTGTCCGGGCGCTTGTAATGGTGAATATAAATCCTTGAATAGTTCAAACTTTCCTAGTTGTTTAGCTAGTTCACCCCAGAGCCCATAAGGGGTATCCGTTTCCCGACCACTAAAGGCGATGACTTTGACTTCGCCAAGGTTTGGGTCGGGCAAGTAGAAATTCCCCATGACCTTCTCGCGCAATTCTGGATGCTTTGCTAACAAGCCTAGGGCGATTAAGTTGTGGGTTTTACCACCTCCCATGGCTTGTTTCAAGCGGAAAACACCTTGTTCTGACTTGCCTTCTAATCGTTTGAACGTATATTCCAAAAGGGTCTTCATCCCTTCAGTAATGTAGTTTTCTTCGAAAAAGGCGTAAGGGTCTACTTTACCCGCTACTAGGTCGCCTAAATCAAGAACTGTGTCCCTTTTTTGCGGATCAAAAATGATGGCGCGGGGTTGGCAAAGTGACTTAAGGCTGAGATGTTGAAGCGCGGTCATACGGCTCCTCCCTGTTATAGCGTTTGACGATAGGATTGTTCAATCAAATCTGTTACAGCATTGAATTGTTCTTTAGACCCTAGATTAATTTCAACTTCACCTGTACCCCAATGTCCTACATTTCTTACGTCACGGGCGAGATGAAGAGGATCGGACAAATCTTCGGGAGAGATATCCAGCCAAATTTTTAATTGTTTTGCTTGTATCCAAATCTCAGCAAAATTTTTTCCGTGTTTATATGTCACGTACCGCTTCACGGGTTTCTCAATAATGTCCTCGCCAAGATTCAGGATGAACTCGCGGAGTTCCATAAACAGATCAATAATCTCTTGCGGTTTTCCCTCTAAATGCTTCTCTACCGTGTAAGTTTCTTCTTCAACCTGAGGCTGATCCGCTGATGCCTCTGTTGGCTGGGTCTTGGATTTCTGAGTACTCGAAGTGTAAAGCGGTTCCAGATACAATAAACTCTCACCATACAACCGATAAACCCATAATTCAATGTTTGAACCAATTCGGTTTACTGCATATTTGTCGTACTCGCTGAAATCTTCCGCAATGAGGATAAGGCGCGGATTTTGCCAATTAATCTCCACCGAACCCAATGCTTTTTGAACCGCTAATGTGAAGTCGCCTTTATGATCCATCAACCAATCCAGGTAGAACAAGCCCTGGTTGATAACGTTCTCATTTTTAGACTTTTTATATTCAATGATGACCGGGGTACCATCTTGATCAATCCCTAGAGTATCAATTCGTCCACGTTGATGCCCCCCAGTAGAAAATTCACTGGCAATAAAGCGGATCCCCATCAAAGTGTCCAGGTTTTTTTCCACAAGGCGTTGTAAAGAACGCTCTTTCAAAAAAGTATGAAGTTTGAGCTGTACTACCTTATCCTCAGCCTCAATTCGGTAGAGTGGCATAGGATCCTCCAAGGGCAACACGAAACAATCAATCCGCCCGCGCATTGCGGTCAACTTGCGCGGGCGGCAAAAGTTTGCTATCCTTGATTCTGCCGCAACGCGCCACGACCGCGTTGCCGTCTCAGCCCCGCCGCTGTCCTCGGCGGGGCTGATGGTATTTGTAAATAGTATAGCAAAAATTGAGAATCGTAGGCAGTCCAAATCAGTGGAGAATTAGAGATGGTGACAACTTTAAACCATTGTTGGAGGACTGCGTCATGAAACACACCAAGCCATCAACTCCATCATACACTCTCTCTGAGGCGATTGAACAATTTCTTTACGCCAAAAGAGTTCGTCGTTTAAGCCCCAACACTTTGAAGGACTACGAGCGGACGCTGCGTAGACTAAGCCATTTCTTATCGGGTGATATACCCGTCAATGAAATCACTCCTGCTCACATACGGCGCTTTATGGCCTCTATCAAATTGTCTAATAAGAGCTTGCTCAACATTTATGTTGGGCTGTCTTCGTTCTGGTCGTGGATGGTTAGAGAGGAAATCTGCGATCAAAATCTGATGCGTAAAGTAGAGCGTCCACGTCCTGAAATAAGGGCAATCAGCCCCTTTACAAGGGCAGAGATTGATCAGTTATTTCAATCCATTGAAAAATCCGCGGTGTATTCACGCCCTGGCAAAAAACCATGCGCTCATCGGCTGAAGGACTATTACCGAAGTAAAGCCATTTTGCTCATTCTTCTGGATACGGGTATGCGAGCTTCAGAATTGTGTGGGATAAGGTTTTTAGACTTCCTGAGTCGCACTCAGGTGAGGGTTTTTGGAAAAGGGAACAAGGAGCGTATTTTGCCACTATCAGAGGTCACTGTAAGAGCTATTGAGGAATACGTTGAGAAAGAAAGGCCGCCAGTGAGTAGTCAGCACGAGTATGTTTTTGTGATCCGTTCTGGCAAACGACTGTTTGCCCATGATCTTTACCATCGGATCCTAAGAATTGGTCAGAGAGCAGGAATTCATGCGAATCCTCACCGTTTTCGACATACCTTCGCAATTAATTTTTTACGCAATGGGGGAGATATTTATGCGCTTCAGGCGATTTTAGGTCACACCAGCCTTGAAATGGTCAAGCGTTATCTTGCTATTGCTCGCGCTGATGTAGAAACGGCTCACAAAAAGGCTTCACCTGTGATTTGTTGGAATTTGGGATAATAGCCTCTGTGCCTTTGCGGTTAACGGCCAGCCTTGGCTGTTAACCGCTAGGTTCCAGGTTCGAGTCCTGGGCGAGGAGCCTGAGAGAGATTAAACCGGACGGAGGGTCCGGCTTTGTTTTTTAATCAGGATGAGTAGACTTATTAACCAAAATTCACCCAATTTTGGGAGTTTATCCTCCCCATTATCATGCTAAAATCAAAAAGCACAACCCTTATATATAACTCACCCATCAGGAGGTTTGTATGTCCAACCTTAGAACTACGCTGGTGGGGTATGCCACCTACCGCGGACGTGAGGGACATTGGAGCTTTTTGCTCCATCGAATTACCGGACTGGGGGTCGTCTTATTTCTCACCATCCATATCATAGACATCGCCTTTGTTTATTTCAACCCAACCTTATTCATGAAGGCTATAGAGGTATACCGCTCAACCCTATTTGGTATTGGGGAGATTTTTTTGGTTTTTTGTGTGTTTTACCACGGCGTCAACGGCTTGCGCATCGCTTATCTTGATCTCTTCAAGCCCCAAGGCTGGCACATTGAAAGCCAACGCCGCTCTGCACGCTGGACATTGGGTATTGCTCTACTCCTCTGGCTCCCTTCGGCATTGTGGATGTTGCGCAGTCTTCTTATGCACAATTATGGGCTTTTCGGTGGATAGGAGGTCATTATGGCGACAGCGACTCAAACCACGCGGCAGGTACGTGTAAAACCCAACTATGAGACCATCGCCTGGAAGTGGATGCGTTACAGTGCTTTTGCGATGATCCCTTTAGTATGGGGACACATGATTTTACAGGATGTAATTGTAGGGGTTCATCGCATTGACTTAGACTATGTGGCGATGCGTTGGGCAAGTCTCTTTTGGCGAATTTATGACACTTTACTTTTGGGATTCGCGTTTGCCCATGGGGTGAATGGTTTACGCCAGGTTTTGAATGACTTCATCCACGCGGATCGGGCACGCAAGGTGATGAATTGGCTACTGTTCTTGTTCTGGTTGATTATTACCCTGATCGGTGGTGCGGCGCTCATTGGTGGTGTTAATCAACCATTTCCTTTATCTTAAAAGCAGGGAGGCTATCGTATGGTTCATACCCATACCTTTGATGTGGTAATTGTTGGGGGAGGCGGGGCTGGCCTGATGGCGGCCTTATACGCCTCGAAGAAAGCGCGCACGGCCGTCGTCAGTAAACTCTATCCGACACGCTCTCATACCGGTACGGCGCAAGGTGGAATTGGGGCTGCACTGGGCAACTTGGAAGAGGACCACTGGGAGTGGCATGCCTTCGATACGGTGAAGGGCAGTGATTATTTGGGAGATCAGGATGCAATTGAATTCATGTGCCGTGAAGCTGTTCAAGCCGTTTACGATTTGGAGCACATGGGATTACCTTTCTCCCGCACTCCCGAGGGGCGTATTGATCAGCGTTTTTTTGGTGGGCACACTAACAACGTTACTGGCAAACCAGTGCGTCGCTCGTGCTACGCCGCAGATCGTACCGGACATATGATCCTCCAAACCCTCTATCAGCAGTGCATCAAGAACGGTATTCGCTTTTTTGATGAATTCCAAGTCATGGACTTGCTCATACAAAATGGCGCGGTCGCCGGAGTCGTTGCGGTGGAATTGGCCACGGGGGATTTGCATGTATTCCATAGTAAGGCAGTGGTTTTTGCTACAGGTGGCCATGGTCGTATGTGGGAGGTGACTTCCAATGCCTATGCTTATACCGGCGATGGAGTCGCAGTTTCCCTTCGTCGTGGCATCCCGGCAGAAGATATGGAATTTTTCCAATTTCATCCTACTGGCATATATAAGTTAGGCATCTTGATTACCGAGGCGGTGCGGGGTGAGGGCGGTGTGCTGATCAATGGCAAGGGGGAGCGCTTTATGGAACGGTACGCACCGCGGATAAAGGACTTGGCTTCGCGTGATGTGGTAAGCCGGGCGATTTACTTGGAAATTAAAGAGGGCCGTGGCGTAAACGGGAAGAATTATCTTTACTTGGATGTTCGCCCTGAGACGGTCAATTACTACGCGGAGAAAGATGGACGCACCCGTCCGGATGGATCGCCTTATCGGGTAACAGCAGAAGAGATTTTGGCAAAAATTCCGGATATTACGGATTTCTGCCGCACCTATCTGGGCGTAGATCCGGTCAAAGACTTGATTCCGATTCAGCCTACCGCGCACTATGCCATGGGAGGTATACCGACCAACAAATTTGCCGAAGTAGTTATCGACTCTAAAAACACTATTTTGCCCGGACTTTACGCGGCGGGTGAGTGTGCTTGTGTTTCCGTTCACGGGGCAAACCGCTTGGGCACCAATTCATTGGTGGATTTGGTGGTATTCGGTAAATATGCCGGGATAAAAGCAGCCGAGTACGCGAATGGCGCAGATTTCCAACCTCTGCCTGAAGACCCGACAGGTTTCACACGGCAGCAGATTGAAGCCTTACGTCATGGTGATGGGCGAGAAAAAGCAGCCCAGATTGGCCGTGAGTTGCGTCATCTGATGTTTGATAAAGTGGGCGTATTTCGAACTGAAGAGGGTTTGCGTGAAGCAGTGGACAAGATCAAGGAACTCCGTGAACGGTTTCGGCATGTAAGAGTTAGTGATGGTGGGCGTGCTTTTAACACTGAGTTGTTGAACACTTGGGAGTTGGGAAATTTGCTCGATTTGGCACTGGTTACGGCAGTTTCAGCCCTGGCGCGCAAGGAGAGCCGAGGGGCGCATGCTCGTGAAGACTATCCTAAACGGGACGATGAAAATTGGCTCAAACATACCCTGGCATGGTTGGATGGTGATGAGGTGCGCTTGAATTATAAACCGGTGGTGATCACGCAATATCTCCCTAAAGAGCGGGTTTACTGATTCAACCTGAGGAGTGCACTATGGAAATCCGTGTTCGCGTGTTTCGCTTCAATCCTGAAATTGACCGCAAGCCGCGTTACGATGTGTTCACAATTGAAGCCGAACCCATGGATCGTGTGTTGGATTTGCTTGAATATATTCGCGGTGATATTGATGGAACGTTGGCCTTTCGTCGCTCATGTGGTCATGGCATATGTGGTTCGGATGCCATGCGTATCAATGGGCGAAATATGCTTGCATGTAAAGCATTGGTAAAAAACTTTGAAACAAACGAGATCACCGTAGAACCGCTTCTTGGTCTGCCAGTGCTCAAGGACCTGATCGTGGATATGGAACCGTTCTTTGAACATTATCGTTCGGTGTTGCCCTATTTGATCAATGATGAGCCTCTTCCGGAAGACGGTAAGGAACGTTTGCAATCGCCAGCAGAGCGGGAACGGTTTGACGATACAACAAAATGTATTCTTTGTGCAGCGTGCACGACTTCGTGCCCCTCATTCTGGGCAGATGGTCGCTATGTGGGACCAGCGGCGATTGTCAATGCGCACCGTTTTATCTTTGACAGCCGTGATCGTGCTGCCGCTCAGCGGTTGGAGATACTTAATCAACAAATGGGTGTTTGGCGCTGTCGCACAGCATTTAATTGTACTGAAGCCTGTCCACGGGAGATAAAGATTACTCAGGCGATTGCCGAGGTTAAGCGGGCGATCCAAACCGGGCGTTTGGATTAACTTCAAAAAAGCCAGATGCCAGGGTGAGGGGGGCACCCTGACATCTGGTGTTTTAAATTTATCACATTTGCTTTCATAAATCAAGAGCCGATTGGTTTTGGGCGCGGCCAAGGGCTAATGGTTCAACAAATGGTTGAACACAGAGTCAACCAAACTGCGTAACTCCTCAACTGACATGTTGAGGTCATTATTGTGCTTTTTCGAACTGGAATACAACTGCGGTGGGTGCACGCTTTCTTGGATTGCGGGTCGGTCAATCATTGCGCCGCTTCTCCCCAATTTCGGAAATGTTCATCCATCTCCCTGTGTGCCAATGATCAAAGAGCTGCTTCAAGCGCTAATATCATTTGCCCGTTCAATTTGCTTTTTTGTAAAGTGATTGTAAAAACTCAGTGTTTAGGGTACGGATATAATAATCACAGAGTCCTTGGGTGAGTCGAAGATCCCCCCATTATCACCGAGATGAGGTCATATATGGCGTCTAAACGCGGCGTTTATCACCAGGATAGTTCCCTTTCTGATAAGAGTGGTCAATTTTCAACCGGAATTGCCGTAGGCACATTGGCGCTTGGGGCGATTGGGGTAATGCGAGCCGATTGGTGGTTCACCACATATATACCAAGCCAGTGGCCTGGAGCAGATTGGATGGTGCTCCTGATCGGGGCTTTAGCAGGGGCTACATTATGGACACTTGCCTATTATGCTATTGCCTATCGGGTTGGTACAGCGGGTAATGATTACCAAATGGCCACTCGTCATTTCAATACCCCTATTGGCTTTGCTGGGTCATTCGTGCTCATGGCTTCTTCAGCGCTTTTTGTGGGAGGGGTTGTCATTGCTTTCTTCCGGAGTTGGTTGCCGGGTTTATTGCGAACAGCGGCTCTAGTGTTACCTCAATACGGGTTGGATTCTCTTTCTGAAGCCATCCAAGCACCTCAATTAGCCATACTGTTGGGGGTTATTGTTATTCTTATGGCTTTCCTAACGGTATTGTTCTCGCCGCGGGGCATGAAAGTTTTAATGGTGATAGGCATGGTGTTGGTGGCTGTTTGGGGTATAGCATGGACGGTTTCTCTTTTTGTGACTCCCACCGGGAAATTTGCACAAATGTATGAAGGGTTATATGGAAGCGGAATCATTGATCGGCAGATCAATTTGGCGGTTTCGTTTGGGTTGATTCTGACTCGGCGCCCTTGGTCATCTTTTCTACTTGGAATGGGATTTAGTGTCTGGCTGTTTCAAGGGATAGTGGTCCCTCTTTCAGGACTGAGTCTCAACCGTGTTAAGTCCTCTTCGTTATTAGGATGGCTTATTGGGGAGCTGATGGTCATTGCAATGGTGATTGGGGTAACCGTTTTATTTTTACAACAGAGTCTACCTCCTAATCTTTTAGCGGCCCACGGTTGGTTGTACCTTCGGCAAGCAACTCAACCCGAATTCTTCTTACCTTGGGCCGTGTTTTATTTTGTTATCACCCATCCTTCCCTTCTGTTGGTCATTGGCATTGTCCTTACGTGGGGTGTGTGGCTTATTAATTTAATCCAGGCCTATTTTTTTGCGATTGCTCAGGGGATTGCAGCATGGGCAAAGGATGGTCTGGTATCGTCCAGTTGGGGCTACCAGCAACGGGGGCAACAAGTACCCGCGGTGGGGCTGTTTGGAGCGGCCCTTCTGGCGCTGGTGGGAATGGCGATTGGTTTAGGTGGTAATTGGGTACATCTTGTGCTTTATTATCCTTATGCCTTTGCCATGGCAAGCATTGGGCCGTTGATTGGTTTGATCCGATACGCGTGGTATCAACGTAAGGGACCCGGCCACTCCTCGAAGGAAATTCAAAATAGTAAGGGATGGATATGGGCTTTTCTCGTCGGAATAGCGGCATTGGCAATTATGAGTGGAGTTATTGGGAGTGCATGGGTGCTGCCGCGAGAAATGCAAATCTCTCGCGATTTTGGGGTTGGTCTCATTTTACTGTGGGTGATCGCTTTGGGATGGTACTGGCGTCGAGTAAACTTCTGGCGCCAGCGAGGCGTCAATCTGAATGAGACCTTGCACAGAGCATCGAGCCATTCCGGGGGATAACTTTCTCCCACTAAGGTTGACCAGGAGTGTAACCCAATAAGGGTATGCCTCAAAACCCGCATGAAAGGCGGGTTTTGATATAATTGCGTGGGTTTGAATATGCCAAAGTGAGGGCTTATGTTATGGAAAAACAAGAGTATCTAGACCTTTATTACCAAATGGTAGTCATTCGCCGTTTGGAAGAACGCGCTGCTGAACTCTACCAGCAAGGAAAAATTGGTGGATTCTTGCATCTCTACATTGGACAGGAAGCCGTAAGCACGGGGATCATTTCGGTGCGACGCCCAGAGGATCGCGTCATTACGGCCTACCGTGATCATGGCGTAGCCATTAATTGCGGGGTTTCAGCCAAAGAAGTAATGGCGGAGTTGCTAGGAAAGGCTACAGGTTGCTCCAAGGGGAAGGGCGGTTCTATGCACTTGGCGGATGTCTCCAAGAATTTTTGGGGCGGTCACGCGATTGTGGGCGCGCATTTACCTATTGCCGCAGGATTGGCTCTAGGGGATGTTTACCAGAATCAAAAGGCAGTGACGATTTGCATGTTTGGTGATGGGGCAACCAATATCGGCTTTTTCCATGAGGCACTTAACCTTTCAAAGGTCTGGAACCTCCCTGTGTTGTGGGTATGTGAGAACAATAAGTATGGGATGGGCACGGCAGTGGAACGCGCTTCTGCGGTGCCCGAGATTGCGCTCAAAGCTGAGGGCTACAAGATGAAGTATGCCCAAGTGGATGGCATGGATCTCATGAAAGTGCGTGAGGTGGCGGCTCAGATGATCGAAGAGATTCGCTCCGGTAGCGGGCCGCAATTCTTAGAAGCATTTACGTATCGGTTTAGAGGTCATTCTATGGGTGACCCAGAGCGCTACCGTACCTCGGATGAGGTGCGTAAGTGGCAGCAGGACGACCCAATCGGAATTTATCATAACTTCCTCTTACAGCAGGGAATTGCTAATGAAGAGGAATTACAACGGGTTATTCGAGAGGCGGAAGAAGAGGTAGAAGAAGCCGTACGTTTTGCTGAGGCCAGTCCAGAACCGGCGCCCGAGGATCTTTACAAACATGTTTACGTCTCAGAAACTTGCTGATCAGGGGATGATACTATGGCTAGACTGACGATGCGTGAAGCCATTTCCCAGGCCTTGTGGGAAGAGATGGAACGAGACCCCAAGGTCTTTATCATGGGTGAAGAGGTGGGCGTTTGGGGGGGAACTTACGCTGTCACCCGTGGTTTTTATGACCATTTTGGGCCTGATCGTGTGCGTGACACCCCTATTTCGGAAGCCGCAATTGTGGGTGCAGCCATCGGTGCGGCTCTGGTGGGGTTGCGTCCGGTAGCCGAGATCATGACCATCAACTTTGCCTTTGTTGCCATGGATCATATTGTCAACCAGGCGGCAAAACTGCACTATATGTTCGGTGGGCAGATGGTCTTGCCGCTAGTCATCCGCACCGTAGGTGGAGGTGGGCGGCAACTGGGAGCAACTCATTCGCAAACTCCCGATGCGGTTTTTGCTCACTTTCCCGGGTTAAAAGTAGTGGCACCGGGCACACCGGCGGATGCGAAAGGGTTGCTCAAGGCAGCTATTCGATGTGATGATCCGGTGTTGTTTATCGAGCATGCTACCCTATATCAATTGCGGGGCGAGGTGCCTGAAGGTGACTACACCGTTCCTATTGGACAATCCAAAGTGCAGCGCGAAGGTCGTGATGTGACGGTTGTGACCTATAGCAAGATGCTGGACACATCATTGAAGGCAGCAGAGGAACTTGCGCGCGAAGGGATCGAAATTGAAGTCGTAGATTTGCGCACCTTGCGCCCCCTTGATATGGGGCCTGTTTTAGAGTCGGTTAAAAAGACCAACCGCGCAGTTGTCGTCGAAGAAGGTTGGAAATCTTACGGTGTAGGGGCGGAAGTCGCGTCGCGAATTTACGAAGAGGCATTTGATTATTTGGATGCACCGGTCAAACGTGTTGCCCAAGTTGAAGTGCCTTTGCCTTATAACCGAACCTTAGAGCAGATGGCCCTGCCTCAGGTTAAGGATGTGATCCAGGCGGTAAAGGAGGTGCTCTAATGGCAGAAGTTATTACTATGCCCAAGTTGGGCTTCGATATGGCCGAAGGCACGCTGATACGTTGGTTAAAAGCCGAAGGTGAGGCCGTCACCAAAGGTGAAATCCTCGCCGAAATTGAAACGGACAAGGCTACGGTTGAAGTTGAATCTACCCACAGCGGCGTAGTACGCCGTTTATTGGTGGAAGCTGGCGCTGTGGTACCGGTGGGCACACCGATTGCGGTCATTGGTGCGCCAGATGAGAGCATTGAGGATGTTCTCCCAGGGGAGAAAAAAGGCGAACAGGCGGAAGAGAAAACCCCTACGCCAGCGGTATCTTCTAAGACTACCGAAATGACGCCTTTACCAGTTACCGAATCGGGTGTTCCCATTGCAGAAGGGCGAATTAAAGCCTCGCCATTGGCGCGACGAATGGCACGGGAACATCAGTTAGACCTGCGTCAGATCCGCGGTAGCGGGCCGGGTGGACGGATTGTGCGCCGTGATATTGAAGCCGCATTGGCGGCACAGCCTGAAGTTGTGACACCACCAGCGGTCAGTGCTAAACCCAGTGAGGTGGTTCCGCCAACACCAGTTGTGTCGGCTTGGAAACCAGTTGGGGAGGTGCCAGAAGACCAACACATTCCTGTGGATCGCCTGCGCAGCATTATCGCCCGCCGTATGGTGGAAGCCAAACAGCAGGTGCCCCATTTTTATATCACCCGCGAGTATGATATGGGGGCATTAATGGAACTCCGCAAGGCGCTCAATGCCGAGTTGCCGGAGGAGCAGAGACTCTCGGTGAATGATTTTGTCATTAAGGCTGTAGCACTCACCTTACGCCAGTTCCCGGCGCTCAACGCCGCTCTGGTGGGCAACGAGATTGTCCGCTATGGGCATGTAAATATCGGAGTAGCGGTGGCACTGGAAAGTGGGCTGATGACAGTCGTTTGTCGGGATGCGGACTTGAAGCCATTGCGTCTTATCTCTCAGGAGATGAAAGACCTGAGTGCCCGGGCGCGCCAGGGCAAGGTGCGCCCCGAAGATATCGAAGGTTCTACGTTTTCGATCAGCAATTTGGGTATGTTTGGGGTGGAACACTTTATGGCGATCATAAATCCACCCGAGGCAGCCATCTTAGCCGTTGGGGCAGTGCGAGAGGTGCCCGTGGTGCAAAATGGCGCGTTAGGAATCGGACTGCGCATGAAGGCGACGCTCTCAGCCGATCATCGCGTAACGGATGGCGCAGAAGCCGCGCGCTTTATGCAACTCTTGGCTGACTTTTTGGAGCATCCATACCGTTTAGTGCTTTGAATAAAATGCGCTAGTTTTGGGCAAAATAAGGTTGGGCGAAGGCTTGCTTAAGCCTTCGCCTTGTTTTTCAGGGTTTACGCTCATAGATCCGAGTGTAAAGTTCGAGGAACTCGGCTACTTGACGAATGTAATTTTGCGTTTCGGGGAAACGAATGATTTCAAGGAAGAGATCGGGATCATCCCCAGCTAGGTCAAGCCAAATTTTGGCGTTGCCGGGGCCGGCATTATAGGCAGCCAAAGCAGCGTACCAGTTGCCGTTGAAATAATCACGCTGCAAAGCCAGGTAACGTGCCCCTAGGCGGATATTGACTCCTGGGTTGAGTAAATCTTGTTCCTGAAAATCCGATGGCCAACCATAGCGATTGGCAAGATCAGCCGCGGTGGCGGGCATCAGTTGCATCAGTCCGTAGGCACCGGCTGAGGATTGGATAAAACTCTCGAAGAACGACTCTTGACGAATAAGGCTGAACAGCAAGAGGGGGTGCAGGTTCTCACGAGTCGCAGCTTCCATGATCAAGGGTTTGTAGTAGAGACCAAAACGAATATGATTGAAAAAAGAGGGGGCTTCCAGGGTTTGGGCTGGGGTTAGGCTCGCTAGATCCAATAAACGCCGGGCTGCAAAAATAGCCGTGCGAAAAGCACCTAGTTCAAGTGTGTGATTCATCAGACGATAAAGATTGACCGGATCATTTTCAAGCGACTGCCGCAGCGCTTCGAACTCGCTTCGGGCTTCAATGAAATACCCGAGTCGCCAGAGAAGATCAGCCCGTTGGAATTGAGGCGAATTAGCCAATTCGCCCAGATCCTTTAGATCAATTTCAGGGGCAATCCCGAACTTCTCGCGCAACCAAGCCTCAGCCTGGGGACGTTCTTGTTCTAGGTCATAGCCGAGGTCGTAATGGGTGGGTCCGGTAAAAGGAGGGGCATCGTTAAGGAGTTGTTGGGCCCGAATGCCGTAATATTCAAGCGCATCTATAGCCGCGGCTTCCTGCCAGGCCTTATGAGCTTCTTCTAGGTTGCCGTTTGCAATATGACATTTTCCGATCCAGAGCCAGGCGGCTGCCCGGTCAGCCGGTGTATCTCCTAAAACTAAATAGCGTTGAAGGGCTGTAAGTGCCTGAGCATACTTTTGGGCCCGATAGTAAGTAATTCCTGCCAAGTAGAGCGCGCGGTAACTAAGGTCTGAGGAGGGGTAGTCGCTAATCAGGTTTTCCCATAGCGTTGCTGCTTCGGTAAGGTAGCCTCCACGCTCCAGGATGCGGGCTGTTTCAAAGCGGATCTCAATAGCATCGGCGGCTGTGGGGACTTGTTGAAGGTAGGCTTTTAGGGTATTTGCAGCGGCTTCGTAATTCTCCAGGTAAGCCCACTGCGTATAGGCAAGTTCGCGCCAGGCATTAGGCCAAAGCGGATCGTTGGGATGGGTCTGGATCAGATTTTGGAGTTCTTGCACGGCTTCTGTGATCTTCCCCAGTGCGCGCCAAGAGAGGGCACGATAATAATGAGCCCTACCGTCATGGTCAGGGGTACTGTTTATGTAGCGCGTGAAGGCCTCAACGGCGTAACCGTATTGTCCGGCGTAGTAATCCACCAGTCCACGCTGGAGTTCGCTTACGGGCTGGCCTGCATTGACTAATGCCACTAAACCTGAATAAGAATCATAAGAACGGGGAAAGTTATTAACGGAATCAAGAAACCGTGCATAAGCCTGCTCGGGATACCCGAGCTGGAGATAAATTTGCCCAATGCGCAGATTCATTTGGGCTTTAATGTAATCGTTGGTAGAACCTTCGTATATGCTTAGGAATTGAGTTAGGGCGTTGGAATAATCGTTAGCCGCAGCGTAGGCTTCTCCGATCTTGATTTGTAATGCTGTGGTATCCCCTGTTGTTGCCTGAATCGCCGCCTGAAAGGCTTGAATGGCTTCCGAATAGTTCCCCGCCTTCATTAAGGCATCCCCGCGTAAGGTTTGGGCGAGGTCATCAATGATTCCGGGCTTGCGTTCCAAAAAACGGGTGTAGGCTTCAGCAGCATTGGTGTAGTCACCCTGGGCATCGTAAACGCGTCCTAACCAGAAGTAGGCTTCAGGGAGAACTGTTGAGGGTGGGTGTTCTTCAATGATAGTACGGAACGTCTCTATTGCCTCAGTCAAGTTGTTTTCTTGATAGTAACTTTGGCCTATTCCTAAGAGGGCTTGGGCTTGTATTTCTACATCAGCGGTATTCAGGGCGACCTGGCGAAATTCTTCCCGTGCCTGTGTATAGTCGCCTAGAAGCATTAAGGACATCGCATTGCGGAGGTGCTCGGAAGGTGTGGGGGTGGATGTTGATGTTGGCATAGGAGTTGGATTGCCTGAAATCGCCCCCGATTGAGTCGAGGCTCCTTGTTGAGGCATGCCGGGTGTGGATTCTAAGGCGCTGAGGGGAAGATTACAGGCCAACGCAATTCCAAGGAGTAATTCAATGATTATAAGAAATATGCGATTTTTATGCATAGCAACTGCCCTTATACTTGAGGATTGCGCTAATGTCAACCATTAACTTGGTGCTTGCTTAGCAAGATCGAAGGTAGAATTAATTTCAAGGGGTGATACTCATTAGTGAACATTAGCGGTTAGTTTTAAGCGAAAAATCAGTTGTTCGTTCGATGAAAATTGAAGATTATAACGATGATTCTCTTTTGGTAAGGGAGACAGTATGGACAATCAAGCCCTCTTACTTTCACAATGGCAGTTTGCGATCACTTCGGTTTATCATTTCTTTTTTGTTCCGTTGACCTTGGGTCTTTCGGTCTTAGTTGCGCTTATGGAGACTATTTATGTACGTACCGGAAATGATCTTTATTTGCGAATGACGAAGTTTTGGGGAAAGTTATTTGTCATCAATTTTGCAATGGGGGTGGTTACCGGCATTGTGCAGGAATTCCAATTCGGGATGAACTGGTCCGAATATGCCCGCTATGTTGGTGATGTGTTTGGGGCGCCATTAGCCATTGAGGCGCTATTGGCTTTCTTTATTGAGTCCACCTTTTTAGGCGTGTGGATTTTTGGTTGGGATCGCCTTTCGAGGGGAATGCATGCTCTGTCCATGTGGTTAGTCGCTTTGGCATCGAATCTCTCGGCTTTTTGGATCTTGGTGGCCAATTCTTTTATGCAGGCGCCGGTAGGCTATGCAGAGCAAAGTAACCGGTTGATTTTGAAGGATTTTGCCGCATTGTTGACTAACCGCTATGTGTGGGGGCAATTCCCCCATACTGTGTTCTCGGGTTTTACTACAGCGGCATTTTTTGTGCTTGGGATTAGCGCTTATCATTTACTTCGTAAGCGTCATGAGGAAGTATTTAGACGTTCGTTCCAGATCGCCACGGTGTTCGGGATTATTTCCATTTTCATGGTGATTCTTATTGGGCATACCCAAGCCCAGCGGATGGTTGAGTTTCAACCCATGAAGATAGCAGCGGCAGAGGCCTTGCTTCGAACCGAGAACCCGGCTTCATTCTCGCTCTTGAGCCTGGTGGATCAATCCAACATGCGGGAGATTATTTCTATCCGGATACCACGTGTACTCAGTCTGTTGGCTTACAATCGCCTTGATGGCGAGGTGAAAGGGGTGATTGATCTTCAGCAAGAGTACCAAGCCCGTTTTGGCCCGGGTTATTATGTTCCGGATATCACGGTGACCTATTGGTCGTTTCGACTTATGGTAGGAAGCGGATTCCTGATGTTCTTTCTGGCGGCTTACGCGCTTTGGCGAGTCATGCGCCGGGAGGTGATGCAATCCAGATTCAAACTCCTGAATGTTTATCCCTTGGCGTTGTTCCTTCCATATTTGGCGAATATCAGCGGTTGGTTGCTGACTGAGATGGGCCGTCAACCCTGGGTTGTTTACGGAAAGATGCGTACAGCGGATGCAGTATCCCCTAATCTGAGTGGTAGTATGGTGTTGACGACCCTAATCGGTTTTACTCTGGTTTACGGTTTACTGATGCTGGCCGATATTTACCTGCTTGCCAAATATGCCAAAGCGGGTCCGGAGCCTAAGGCGACTGGTCATCCACTTGAAGAACAGGTTTATTGGGAGTAAGGTGAAAGGAGGTGGCGCATGGACTTAAACACGCTATGGTTTGTCCTGATCGCAGTTTTATTTATCGGCTACTTTGTGTTGGATGGCTTTGACCTAGGGGTTGGAATTCTTTTGCCTTTCCTGGGTAAGAATGACACCGAACGACGGATGATCATTAATGCAATTGGGCCACATTGGGATGGAAATGAGGTTTGGCTGATTACCGCCGGGGGAGCAATGTTTGCGGCTTTTCCTCTTTGGTATGCTACGCTTTTCAGCGGATTTTATCTGGCCCTCTTTTTGCTCTTATTAGGGTTGATTGTTCGTGGTGTGGGTTTGGAGTTTCGAAGTAAGGATGAAAATCCCCTCTGGCGGCGCTTTTGGGATTGGGCCATTTGTATAGGTAGTTTTATACCGGCACTGCTGTGGGGGATAGCATTGGCTAATTTTGTACGTGGTGTTCCGATCAATGCAATGAAGTATTTTGTGGGCGAGTTTGCCGATTTGCTTAATCCGTATGCTTTATTAGGTGGGTTGGTCTCGTTTTTGGGGTTTACCTTACACGGGGCTTTGTTTCTGGCCCTTAAAACAGGTGAGCCCATACTTAACCGTGCACGCCAAGCGGCACGAAGGATGTGGTGGCCGACTGTAGTAGTTGTGGTGAGTTTTGCTATAGCGACTTACGCCTTTACGGATATTTATCAGCGATTGGGTGTCAACCCCGGCCCGGTGCCGATTGGGGCTGTTTTGTCGTTATTGGTAGCGGGATGGTTTATTTATCAGAAGCAAGACGGTTGGGGATTTGCAATGACCACAATAACTATTATCCTCGCGGTCAGCACGATTTTTATAACCTTGTACCCGCGGGTGCTTGTTTCCAGCCTGGATCCTAATTTCAGTCTCACGATTTATAACAGCGCTTCGGGGGTCACCACCTTACGCATTATGACCATGGTTGCCCTTCTATTGGTGCCATTTGTATTGGTTTATCAGGGGTGGAGTTATTGGGTCTTTCGGCGCCGGATTACAGGGCGGCAGGAGGAATTGCACTATTAGCCTGGCTACTGGATGTATGACGACTTATGCGTAACCTTTACCAATTGCCCCTGGTGGCGTAGAATTATGCAGGCACTTCGTGACTGATGAGGTGAAGTATGAGTTCTTGGAGTAAACAACCAGTTGTTGCCAGCAATGCACCCAAGGCAATAGGTCCTTATTCTGTGGCTGTTAAGGCGGGGCCGTTTTTGTTTGTTTCGGGTCAGTTGGGTCTTGATCCTGTCACCGGGGATTTGGTCAGCGGGGGGGTGGCAGCAGAAACCCGCCAGGCGTTGTCCAATCTCAAAGCAATCTTAGAATCCGCTGGGTGTGGCTTGGATGCGGTGGTCAAGACCACGGTTTTTCTACGCGATATGGGTGAATTTTCCACCATGAATCAGGTATATAACGAATTTTTTGCCCAAAATCCCCCTGCACGGTCGGCGATTCAAGCCGCTGCTTTGCCCCGAGGTGCGGCGGTTGAAATTGAAGCCATTGCTTTACTTCCCGAAAGCGGGGCATGAGGTCACGGTTGAGAGCAAGAACGTGCAAGTTCTATCTCTCAGATAAGGGATAGAGGCGCGGGTTGAATGAAGTCCGTGTCGGTAATCGTCCCTTGCTATAACGAAGAAGCGCATATTGGAAATCTTTTAGAAGCGCTAATTCGTCAAACATATCCGCTGGAATTTCTGGAAGTGATTATTGCTGATGGTATGTCTACCGACCGCACGCGGGAGGTAATCCACCAATTTGTCCAAAATCACCCGCAGTTGCGGCTCAAGATTGTGGATAATCCTAAGCGAATCATTCCCGCTGCTTTGAATGTTGGTTTGACGGTGGCTCAAGGGGATTACATTGTGCGGTTAGACGCGCACTCAATCCCCGCCGCGGACTACATAGATCGCTGTGTAAACGACCTGGAGGCAGGGCTGGGTGATAATGTGGGGGGCATCTGGCTTATTCGGCCTTCACGGCCGCATTGGATTGCGCGTGCCATCGCCATCGCTGCCGCGCATCCCTTAGGGGTTGGGGATGCGCGCTATCGTCATGGAAGAACCCCGGGCCTTGTAGATACTGTGCCTTTTGGCGCGTTCCGGCGCGAGTTGTTCGATCAGGTAGGAGGATTTGACGAAACACTCCTAACCAATGAGGATTACGAGTTTAATGCCCGGCTACGCAAAGAAGGGAAACGCGTTTATCTCGATCCGGCGATCCGTTCAGAGTATATCGCGCGCCCGACGCTGAGAGCGCTGGCCCGTCAATACTGGCGCTATGGGTATTGGAAGTTCCGTATGCTGCGACGTTATCCTAAAACGTTGCGGTGGCGCCAGGCTCTGCCTCCAGTGTTTGTGCTGGGCACTACTGGGTTGTTGATAATGAGCCTTTTCTGGTCTTGGTCTCTCTATCTTTTGCTGGGAATTCTAATGATTTACCTGGTAATGTTGTTTATAGGGGCGATTCCAGCGGCCTGGAAGAACAAGGATGCCCGTTTGCTAATCGGAATTCCATTGGCCATTACCACAATGCATTGGGCCTGGGGGACAGGGTTTTTATGGAGTCTGATAACTTGGTTAGGAAAAAGGGAACCCTGAACAATGAGCACAGAGCCTGATTTGGTTTCAATACAACCCAAATGGCGTCTACGCCCCTCAGAACGGCGCTCAACGCTTTTTATTGGTGATCTGCTCATTGCCGTGGGATCTTTGGTTTTTGCATTATATTTCTGGGCTTCAGGGGGGGAGTTCCTATCCTTTTCGACCGACTTTTTACGTTATCGCGTTCCGTTTTGGTTCTATTTGTTACCGGTTGTGTGGTTGCTGATGTTGGTTGAATCGTATAACCCTAGCCGGGTGAATATTCGATCTGAAGCCTATCGTGAAGTAACGGTTGCCGCTATTGCTGGCTTTGCTTTCTATTTGATCGTCTTTTTCTTCTCAGAGCCCAATTCTCTCCCCCGCCGCGGTGTAGCAGCATTCTTTGCCTCCGCCTATGTGCTGACTTTGCTCTGGCGGTTTATTTATATCAAATTGTTTACCCTTCCGCTATTTATGCGGCGGGTGCTCATTATTGGTGCAGGGAGAGCAGGATCTCACCTGGCGCAGATCATTCGGGATATGTGGCCCCCTCCGTTCTATCTGGTGGGATTGGTGGATGACGATCCAGACAAAATCGGTACGGAGATCGCGGGATTCCGTGTTTTGGGGAGCGGAAATGATATCTTTCGCCTGATTCGTGAGCATCAGGTAACCGACTTGGTGATTGCGATCTCGGGTGAGATGAATCCCCAATTATTTGCCACCCTTTTGGAAGCCGAAGAGCAAGGGATCGAAGTAACCACCATGCCCACCTTATATGAGGAGCTTCTAGGTCGTGTTCCTATCTTTTTGCTCCAGTCGGATTGGGTGCTGCGTTCATTTGTTGACCAAGCCCACATGGGGGGCTTTTTTGAACTCTCTAAACGATTACTAGATATCCTTGGCGGCCTTATCGGAACTTTACTCATGTTAATGCTGTTTCCTCTTATTGCGCTGGCCATTTATCTGGAGTCGGGACGTCCCATCTTTTATACCCAAACCCGTTTGGGTAAGAATGGCCGCCCTTATAAGATTATAAAGTTTCGGACGATGGTCCAAGATGCTGAAAAGGATGGCATTCCGCGAACCACAGCCGAGAACGATCAACGCACCACCAAAGTTGGGCGATTCCTGCGCCGCAGCCACTTGGATGAATTGCCCCAGTTTATAAATGTATTGCGTGGTGAAATGAGTTTAGTGGGTCCACGATCTGAACGGCCGGAGATTGTCCAAGAATATCAAAAAGCGCTTCCGTTTTATCGTGCCCGATTGTTTGTAAAACCCGGTATTACCGGATGGGCGCAGGTTAACTTTGGTTATGCCGAGGACGTGCGGTCAAATGCCATAAAACTTGAATATGATTTATACTACATCAAGCATCGCAGTCTGACCCTGGATCTGCTTATTTTAATCCGCACTGTTGGCACGGTAATCGGATTGAAAGGACGCTAAGTTGTGAAAAATAAACCCTCTCTGAGCAATCGCTATGTTTTGGTGGGGGATTTGATTCTTGTTGTTATTTCGGTGCTGGGTTCTTATGCCTTGCGACTAGAACTCGGGCCTCAGTTTTTTGATTACCTGCCCTCGGCGTTGTGGATGATCGGGCTAGCCTTTATTATCAAGCCCGTGGTTTATTACCTCTTTGGTCTATATCAGCGGATATGGATCTATGCCAGTGTTGAGGAATTGAAACTTATTGTGGCTGCTGTTACAGCAGCCTCCGTTTTGTTGGCTGGGGGTATGGTCGTTGCACTCTCTTTAGGTGCTTTTGTTGGGCTACCTCGATCCGTTTTGGTTATTGATTGGTTATTGTCATTGATTCTTGTAGGGGGCCTGCGTTTCTCATTTCGGTTGATGGCCGAGAGCCGTGGACCGGCAGCAATCTTGGTTACTCAACCGCGACGTGTGCTGATTGTGGGCGCAGGTGATGCAGGGGCATTGGTTGTCCGTGAAATGCAAAAAAATCCCCAACTCAATCTGCAACCCATTGGTTTCCTGGATGATAACCCGGCCAAACAAAAACAGCAAATACATGGTGTACCTGTTATTGGTACTTTAAGTGATTTGGCTCAGGTATTGGAACGACAAAATGTAGATGAGGTTGTCATTGCCATTCCCAGTGCACCCGGGCGGGTTGTGCGGGTAATTGCCGATATCGCGCGACTAAAAGGTGTACCTTTCCGCACGATGCCGGGGATCTATGAACTTTTAGGCGGTAAGGTAAGTGTGAGTCGCCTGCGCGAGGTGGACATCAGCGATCTACTGCGCCGCGAGCCTCTGCAGGTGAATGAAGGGATTGTGGGAGAGGCGCTGAGCGGCCGTGTGGTCCTGGTGACGGGAGCGGGTGGTTCCATCGGACGCGAATTGTGTCGGCAAATTGCCCGTTGGGGGCCAAAATTGTTGATCCTGCTTGGGCATGGAGAAAATAGTATTTTTGAAACTCTACTCGAATTGCGTGAGAGTTTTCCTACCCTCAATCTGCAACCAATCATCGCGGATGTTCGGGATCGGCCTCGGTTAGAAGTTGTCTTTAATGAGTTTCGTCCAGAAGTCGTGTTTCATACTGCGGCACATAAACATGTACCACTCATGGAGATCAATATTGAAGAAGCGATAACCAACAATGTTTTAGGGACGCTAAATCTGGTTGAAGTGTCATTGACCTACCTGGTGGAACGGTTCGTATTTATCTCTACAGACAAAGCTATTCGCCCAGTTAATGTCTATGGGGCCACAAAGCGTCTGGCTGAAATGATTGTCTTAAACGCTGCGCAACGTTCGGGTGGGCGTTATTCGGTGGTACGGTTTGGAAATGTTTTGGGTAGCCGTGGCAGTGTCGTTCCGATCTTCAAGCGCCAGATTGCGCAGGGAGGACCGATAACAATTACCCATCCGGATATGAAACGCTATTTTATGACCATTCCCGAAGCCGCCCATCTGGTTTTGCAGGTGGCTGGCATGGGGCGGGGTGGAGATACGTATTTGCTCAATATGGGGCAGCAGATAAGGATTCTTGACCTGGCCGAAGACCTCATTCGCCTTTCGGGTTTGGAGCCGGGGCGGGATATCGAGATCGTTTTTACCGGGATCCGGCCAGGGGAAAAACTGAGCGAAGATTTATGGGACGAAGGGGTCTCTTTGCGAGTAACTGATCATCCGGATATCTTCCGAGTTGAACATCAGGAAGTATTAGAGGGAGAAGCACTTTACCGGGTAGTAACCGAGTTAATAAAACTGGCGCGGGAGGGGGAACGCGAGCGGATTGTCGCCTTGTTAGATGAAGTTATCCCTGGCTCTGCAATTCGTAGCACTCCTCCACCAGAACTGACCTCGGTGGTCTGATGGCTTGGTTGAACCGCGCAGAATGGGATGGGTTTATTCAACATCACCCTGAAGCCCACCTTTTGCAAACCTCAATGTGGGGAAGGTTCAAAGCCGAATTCGGCTGGAAGGTGGCCTGGGTGGTGGCTGGAAAAGCAGGTGCGCAGGTACTGTTGCGGCAGTTACCTCTGGGGTTTAGCATTGCCTATGTTCCCAAAGGGCCGGTGGGAGAGGATTGGCGGGCGCTGTGGCCGGAGGTTGAGAGGTTTTGCCGCCATTCACGGGCTATTTTCTTGAAAGTGGAGCCAGATGCTTGGGAGCCGATGGCATTTGATCCTGAGGTTGAACTGCCCGGTTTTAGGCCCTCGGAGCCCATCCAACCTCGCCGTACCATTGAGGTCAGTTTAGAGGGGGATGAAGAGGCTTGGCTTGAGCGCATGAAGCAAAAGACGCGCTATAACATCCGCCTTGCCCAGAAAAAAGGGATTGTCGTCCGTGAATCCCAGGACCTGGGGGTTTTTTATGAACTGATGCAAGTCACTGCTCAACGAGATGGGTTTGGTATCCACGCGCCTGAGTATTATGAACGGGTTTATCACTGGTTCGCGCCCGAGGGTCATTGCGTGCTTCTCATGGCGGAGTACGATGGCCAGCCATTGGCGGGACTAATGGCATTTGCATGGGGAGACCGGGCCTGGTACTTCTATGGGGCATCAAGTGATCAGGAGCGACAACGAATGCCTACGTATTTATTACAATGGGAAGCGATGCGTTGGGCAGCGCGGCGGGGTTGTCGTGTCTATGATTTATGGGGAATTCCCGATGTTGATGAGGCGATTCTTGAAGCCGAGTTCGCTCAGCGTAATACAGGTTTATGGGGTGTTTACCGCTTTAAACGTGGGTTTGGAGGTGTCATTCGAAGATCAGTAGGGGCATGGGATCGGATTTTCCTGCCTAACCTGTATCGCATTTATCACTGGATAAGGCGATTACGTCACCGTGGGGAACCAGCATGATGATTGTTGAGCGCATTCAGCAAGGTGAAGAATGGAATCGTGGGCTGATGCAACTTCCAAGGGCAAATATCTTGCAGACTTGGGAATGGGGAGAGGTAAAGTCAGCCTATGGGTGGCAACCCTACCCGCTGGTATGGCGTGAAGTCAATGGGCAGGTACGCGCAATGGCGTTGGTCTTACGCCGTTCATTAAAAATTGGGAAGATGCCGACCTCATTCAGCGTTATGTATGTACCACGCGGGCCGGTAATGGATTGGGGGGATAGTGACTTAAGACGGCGCGTCCTGGATGATTTGAAACGCTTGGCGCAAACAGAAGGGGCAATATTCTTGAAAATAGATCCCGATGTAGAGTTGGGATGGGGTTTACCGGATGATCCCGAAGCACGGGAGAATCCTATTGCGGGTGATGTGATGGAGGATTTACACACCGGAGGCTGGTTTTTATCTCCTGAACAGGTGCAGTTTCGCAATACATTTATCTTATCCCTCGAAGGTGATGAAGAGGTTTGGTTAGGCCGGATGAAGCAGAAAACCCGCTACAACATTCGCCTGGCTCAGCGTAAGGGGGTTACCGTGCGGCGGGCAGCTTCTGAGGATTTTCCACTTCTTTATCGCATGTATGCAGAGACCTCGGTGCGCGATGGCTTTGTTATTCGCCCGGAGCCTTACTATCATCATGTGTGGGGAACTTTCTTGCGCGCGGGTATGGCCGAGCCTCTGATTGCGGAGGTTGAGAGAACGCCGGTAGCAGGTTTAGTGATGTTCGTGTTTGCCGGGCGTGCCTGGTATTTTTATGGTATGTCGCGTCAGTTGCATCGCGAAAAAATGCCCAATTATCTTCTACAATGGGAGGCCATGCGGCTGGCTCGCTTGCGTGGATGCCAGATTTATGATTTATGGGGGGCACCGGATGAGTTCCGAGAAGACGACCCGATGTGGGGCGTGTTTCGTTTCAAGCAGGGATTAGGGGGACAGGTGGTGCGTTGGATTGGAGCCTGGGATCTGCCGGTGCGCAAAAATTGGTATACTTTGTACACGCGGGTTATTCCTCGTCTATTGGCTTGGATGCGGCGGCATAGCCAAGCCAGACTTCGTCGAGAGGTGACAGTATGATCCCTCGAATTCGTATTGCCCATTTACCGACACCTATCGAGCCATTACCTCGGCTGAGTGCCGTTCTAGGTGGTCCACAACTCTGGGTTAAGCGAGATGATCAGACCGGGTTGGCGCTGGGTGGAAACAAGACTCGAAAATTGGAATTTGTAATGGCGGAAGCGCAAGCCCATGGCGCTCAAATGCTAATTACGGTAGGCGCGGTGCAATCGAATCATTGTCGCCAAACTGCGGCGCTGGCGGCTCGGTTTGGCTTAAAGTGCACCTTGGTGCTTTTCGGGGATGTGCCTCAGACTCCAAGTGGAAATTATTTGCTGGACCGCCTTTTCGGGGCTGAGGTTGTGTGGACTAAGCGTGAAGACTATGAAGAGGTTTTGCAAGATGTTTTCCATAAAGCCTGGTCAGAGGGAAAGCGGCCTTTTCTCATTCCTCTCGGGGCTTCAACCGCGACCGGTGCGGTGGCTTATGCCTATGCCTTCAAAGAGTTTATCGAGCAGGGAGGAGAGGCCGATTGGATGGTATTGGCTTCGTCTTCTGCGGGGACCCAGGCCGGTTTAGTGTTGGGAGCACGATTGAGCGGATGGCATGGACGCATATTGGGAATTAGTGTTGATCATCCGGCGGATTGGGTCAAGGCGCGGGTGGCCGAACTGGCAACCCAGGCTGCGGAGCGCTTGGGTAAAGCGATACACGTTTCTGCTGATGAGATTGACGTCAACGATGAATATATCGGTGCAGGGTATGGCGTTCTGGGAGAAAGAGAAATTGAGGCTATTCATCTTTTTGCGCGCCACGAAGGCCTTTTATTGGATCCCGTCTATACCGGTCGCGCTGCCGCGGGTTTGATTGATCTGATCCGTCGTGGTTTCTTTAAATCGAACGACCGTATTTTGTTCTGGCATACCGGAGGGGTACCGGCTCTATTTGCTGAACGCTATGCGCCTTACCTGCTTTAATATCAGGTTGTTTTAAGGAGATGGTTGACGGAGAGGAGGACGCCAGGCAGCCCCAAAGTCGAAGTCTTTGTCGGTGGTTAGGCGAATGCGGTTGCCGCCATTGATGGTCATAAGATAGATATCGTGATTGGTGCCATCGGGCCAGGATTCAAACGCTAACCACATTCCATCGGGGGACAAACTAACCTTTGAGACCGGACCGACATCAGGTTCATTTTTAGGGGGAATGCGTGCCTCGTTGGGGGTATTGCGGTCCTCATAGCGCAGGCTCATCAGCCAGGGCACATTAGATGAGGGTTTCATCTGGCTGTAAAAGATCACACTTCCATCCAGACTCCATGCAGGCCATAGATTATTGAATTCACCACTCATAGTAAACCGTTGGGGGTATTGACCAGTATCTGACATAAGCCAGATTTGACCATAGGGTGCTTCGCGGACGAATGCAATCTGAGTGCCAGTGGGGGACCAGGCGGGTTGTTTCTCCACATAGCGTGTATCAGTGAGGCGGAGCAAGATGCCATTTTCAAGATTATAGACGTAAATATCCGGCTGGCCTCCTCGTAAAGAAGTGAACGCAATTCTACGACCATCGGGGGACCAGGCGGGATCAAAATCGGCGGCCGGGCTGGGAGGCAAGGGAAGCAGTTCGGGTGTTCCACCGTTGGCAAGATCCAAAATATAAATTTTGGTGCCCTCATAGAGATTGCGTTTTTCGCGACAAGGTGAGATAAATGCCAAGCGTTGACCGTCGGGTGACCATGTGGGTTGGCAAGCGCCATCGGGTAGACTGGTGATGGGGCGCTGATTGGTGCCATCGGCATTCATGAGCCAAATTTGCATGATACCGGTGCGGTTTGATGCAAACGCAATCTCGCCACTCCCGCCGAAGGGAGTTGGAGATGAAGTGGGGGTTTCGGTGACCCCAAATGAAGTGGGAGAAGGCGTGATACCCTCAGGCGAAGGGGTGAAGAAGGGAGGGGTGGTGGTTGCGGTGGGGATATCTTGAGCAACGGAGAGGACACTGGTCAGTGATGGTTCAAGCGGGTGAGTGGGCTGAGGGTAAGTTGGCGCGGGTGGCGTGAGGAAGGTTAACCCATTCGGAAGTGCTAGAATTTGGCCTCGTACCCATTGTGGAATCGCTGGGACCAGGACAAATAAAAAGGTGATCAGGATAACCATCCCGATTGTTCCAAGCACGCGCCAGACACGACGACGGTTTTTTCGAAGAACGGTTCGTGGTTTTGAGTGGTAAATAGGGCTTGAGGTGGGAAGAGGTTGGGTAAGGATCTTCTCCCCTTGCTGAGCAGGGCTCGCAACGGGAAGAGCGGGCTCATCCTGAGGCGGGGGAACGACGGTCAATTCTTCCAAGAGAGGGGGTAGGTTGCTGGCGTCCATCAGGGCCCGCTTGAATTCTGTCGCGGTTTGAAACCGATTTTCAGGTTCTACCGCCAGCGCTTTTTCTATCGTGTTGGCTAAGCGACGTGACACTTTGGGTGCCAATTGGCGGATTGGGGTCAACTCGGCATGACTAGTGAGGCGGGCCAAGCCATCTTCGGGGATAACACCTGTCAGAGCCGCATATAATGTTGCCCCGAGAGAGTAAATATCAGTCCGAGCATCGGTGGGAGCAACCCCATATTGTTCGGGAGGTGAATAACCCGGCGTCATGGCACGAGCGCCCGTGGTCGTGCGCTGATCTTCGAGCATGAGTTTGGCCAGGCCAAAATCCACCAATACCACTTTTCCTTCGGGGGTGATCTTTATATTTCCGGGCTTGATGTCGCGGTGGATGATGGGGGGCTTGCGGGAGTGGAGGTACTCCAGAGCGTTGCAAATGGCGATGCCGATCAGGACAACTTCGTTTTCGCTCAACGTGCCCAAGCGTTCGATACGTTGGCGTAAATCCTCACCCTCAATATAGTCCATAACCAGGTATTGACCCTGGTTGGGTATAGAAAAATAATCTATAACGCGAGGTAGATTAGGGTGACGCAAACTGGCAAGAATATTGGCTTCGCGCTGGAATTGGCGCGCATATTCTTCAGCCAAGAACAGATTTTCCTTAACGGCTACTTGAATTCCTAGGTTCTCATCAACAGCGTGATAGATAGCCCCCATTCCCCCTTGGGCTAAGATTGAGGTTATCCGGTAGCGTCGGTTGAGTAGCGTGCCTGGAGTCAGTGCCATTGGTTCAATTTTAACGGTTTCCCGGCAAACTTCACAATAAACTTGAGATTAAGTTTATCAGTTCTGCTAGGGGTTTAAGAATGCTTTTCAACCCATGCTATAATCGAAAAGCCATTTTAGGAGATCATTTGCCTATGTCCCTGGATATCCGTTCTGCTGTTCAAACCGCCCTTGTCCTGTTGGTGTTGGGTCTGATTTTAAGTTTCTGGCTAGGGGTACGCACAATCAAAGGCGCACGCCGTTTGACCTATTTTCGCATTCGCCGTGCGCGGGTGGCGCGAGGGTGGCGACTCATCTTTCTGGCTTTGGCTTTAGGGGGCATGGCTTTCTTGACCAACCGATACGCGGAGCCCACCCTTTATCGCGTATTTCCTCCCTCGCCCACGGTTACGCTTACCCCAACGATTACGTTGACACCTACGATTACCCTGACCCCAACCATCACCTTAACCCCTACAATTACGGATACTCCTTCGATTACGCCAACACCCTTCTTGCCCGAAGATATTGCAACTCAAATCCAGAACACCATTACGCCGAATCCGGGCGCGGTGTTCAGTCCGCTGCAGTTTGCCCGTGCGGTGGATGATACTTTTCAACCGGTCAATCCTCAGGTGGAGTTTCAACAACCCATTAAAACGCTCTATGGCACTTTTTCGTATGATCAAATGGTGCCGGGTTCGCAGTGGACGGCTATTTGGTATCGTCTAAGTGATGGGCAGCGAATCTGCTATGAGACGAAACCCTGGGATGGTGGAACCGGGGGTTTCGGCTACACCGATTGCTCACCGCAACCGGAGGATTGGCAGGCTGGTGAATATGAGGTCCAGATTTTTGTGGGTTCGCAATGGAAGACTTCGGGTCGCTTTACAGTGATTGGAAACCCACCTACCTCGACGCCAACTCGTTCACCCACACCAACGGTGAGCGCTACGCCAACGATAACACTTACTCTGACCTCAACCCGAACCCCATTGCCTTCGCCGACCCCGACTGTTACACCAACACCACGGCCTTCGCTGACACCGACAGCAACGCGAACGCTTCCCCCAACCTCCACACCCAGACCAACTTTAACTCCACGCCCGACGGATACCCGCTGGCCAACGGCTACGTTTGTGAGCCCTTAGGTAGTGGATTGGTTGTATTTTTATCTAGACGCTATAGAGGGGTCGCGGTATATAAAGATGATGTGCGATCTGGGCGGCCAATTGGGCATTATTCTTGAGCAGCGCCAAATTGGCTTTCAGGCTCTCGCCTCCGCTAAGTTCACTGACCCGTGCCAGCAAAAAGGGGGTGACTTCAGCACCGCGGATGCCTTGGTCTAAAGCCTCATGAACAGCCCGTTGGATGATTGCTTCGATGGCTGCTCGAGGAAGGGCGGTTTCGTGTGGGGGTGGATTGACCACAAGAATGGCGTTGTTCAACTGACACTCCCACTGGGCTTTAGCGATTGCGGCAATGTCCTTTGGATCTTCCGCGCGCACGTTGACGGGTAAACCGCTTTCACGGGAATAGAATGCCGGGAACTCATCTGTTTGATAGCCGATGATCGGCACCCCCATGGTTTCTAATACTTCAAGGGTGGCTGGCAGATCTAAAATTGCCTTTGCCCCTGCTGAAACAACAACCAGGGGTGTTTTGGCAAGGGTGGGGAGATCGGCTGATACATCAAACGGGGCTTCACGGTGGACACCACCGATGCCACCAGTGGCAAAGACTTTGATGCCACTCTGGTGGGCGATATGGAGGGTCGTAGCAACTGTGGTTCCGCCGGCTTCTTTGCGCGTCAGGGCAATGCCGATGTCGCGAATACTGATCTTGCGTTTTTGGGTGGCGGTGGCTAAGCGCTCCCGTTCTTCGGCGCTTAAGCCAACCCGAATGAACCCATCCAAAAGCGCAATGGTCGCCGGGATAGCCCCTTCCTTGCGAATGGTTTGTTCTAGTTCCTCAGCAAGTTGAACGTTTTCGGGATAGGGGAGCCCGTGGGTGATAACGGCGGACTCTAATGCGACAACAGGTTGTCCATACTCGAGGGCGTGGCGGATCTCAGGATGAATACGGAGATAATTTTTCATAATTAGATGATTAACCTTTCATAGAGACTTTCAAGTGAAAGTTGAGGGGAGACTGATCCCGGGTGACTGAGGGTTAAACTAGCCGCAGAAACCCCCAGACGGACAGCTTCGTCAATATCCATACCGTTGGTCAGTCCGAAGATGATGGCTGCGGTCATGGCGTCACCGGCACCGGTTGGGTCAATGACACGTGTACGGATGGCCGGCACGTGTCCACTGGTTTCAGAGGTGGCATAGCATACCCCAAACTCGGCTAAGGCGATGATAGCAATTTGTACCCCCATACGAACGAACGTCCGCGCGGCCTCAAGGGCTGAGAAACGGTCATTAACCTCAATAGCACCTTGTAGAAGTGCAGTGGCTTCTAACCGGTTGGCGGTGAGGAAGGTAAGGCGAGGTAAAAATGGGAGTAGTTTCGGGGCGAGAGATACTGAAGTTGCATCTGCGAAGATGGGTAATTTTGCTCGTCGAGCCAATTGAAAGACGGCTCGTAATGCTGGTGTAGAAAGGTTGGCGTCTACGAATATAAGACTGGCGCTTTGGAAAAGGGCTGCCTGGGATTTTATATATTCTGCGCTCAGGCGGGAAAGGATGCGCATATCATCCAATCCGTACCGCAGGTCACCTTCTTTACCAAGCAGGGCGATATAGGATGCTGTTCCATAATCTCCTACCCTGAGGCAAGCCGAGGTGTCCACACCTATCTTGGCGGTGTATTCTAATAGCTGTCGTCCAATAGGGTCATCCCCAACAGCGCTGATCAGACTAACCGGCAAGCCCAATCGGGCCAGATTTTCGGCGACATTACGGGCCACTCCTCCAAAGGATGGCCGAACTTGACCGGGAACCGACGTCCCGGGTTGTAAATTCTCAAAAGGGCGGCCAACCGTATCCAGGGTGGCTGCACCAAGTACAAGCAAGCGTTTATCAGAAGATGCGGTTAGGATCATGATAAGAGTCGAACCTGTCCATGTTGTCTCATATAAGCATCCAAACACCTTTTGATCACATCCAAAGCATTGCGTACCCTAGGTGGCATTGACGGTTGATTATAGCCTTGAGCAGCATTTCTGAGGAGACCATAATAGAGGCTCAACAATTGAAACAAGCGCTCCTCGGGTTCAGCAGTAGGTTGATTTAAAACCGCAGAAATCATAATGAGGGTTTCGCGGAGGTGTTGGGCAAGCGCTTGATCGATATTCTGCTCACGCCATTTGTGTAATGCCATAGGGTTGCCCAGGCGCAAGTTTTCTCGGGTTATTTTTAGCGCTTCAAGATGTTGTTCCCAGATTATGGGCTCGGGGGTACTCCAGGTTCCAACGTTAATCCATTCCAATTGCACACCCTGGTTGTGACCCAGGTGATGAAATTCATGCGTAAAGTCATCAAAAAAGCGCGTGAGATCGGGACGCGTCATGCGAGTGGGAATCGGGATGGGAGGTGGTAATTGAGCATTATAGATAAAACGGAGGGGACGGGTTAAAGGATTAGCCCATTGAATTTGGGTGATCTTGGTTTGCAGGTCAACAAATTGACGAATTTCGGGTTGACCAATCCCAGCAAACAGTTCCCCGAAGGGTCGCGACTGCAGCAGATTCTGGATCTGGCGCATAATCATCTGGCGCGTTGAATTGACCCATGAACCGGGCAATTGCAGATAAGTGAGAAAGTAAAGGTGTTGGCGATAGGTAGGATAAGGATTCTGAAGGTTGTAGGAGCGGGGAAAACGGCGCCAAATACTGAATAACGCCCGCACATCTTGGAGTGAGATACGGATCCCATCTCGGCTGCGGCCTTGAATGTCTTCGTATTGGCATTCATGATCTCTAAGATCAAAGGTTTGACGCAGGCGTTCAAAAGGTGCAATGTTCGCCCTCATACCCGGAAGGATAAAACGAGGTGTGCCGTCAGGACGTTCAAAGACAGCAGCCATTTCGGCAGAACAAGTTACTACACCGGGGCCTCCAATCAACAGAATTGGGTTTTGCCTGTGATGTGTGCTGGGTTCTTCACTATTGATATTTAAAGATGGTGGGGGCACAAGACCGAGGCTGGTATAGAGTAAAAATTTGCGACTAATACCTGGGTGAGGCAGAGAAAAGATTTCGCTTTGGTAATGGGCTGCCCATTCCAATCCTAGCCAGAACGGCAGGAAGACCACGACCAATACATGAGGTGCGAACATGGAAGCCACTAAAAGGCGCACGGTTTGGTGCAAGGGATCTTGTCCTATCCCCAAAGGAGAGGATGGTAAATTAATCCACGCAACGCCTAACCAAAAGCAGAGCCATATGGGTATCAGGAGCAAAAAACGGCGAATGGGTGGGCTAATTCTCATAGGTATCGGGCTTCAAGGAGCGTGATCAATTCTGTAATTTGCTTTTCCTCATCGTAGGTTAACGTCTTTAGGTTTGGACGTTCATGCAGGAGGGTAAGGTGACCACGCAAGAGACGGAGTAAAGTTGAACGCATGGTCTCGGTAAGGGTGGCATTGTAATCGGAACTGGGGGGCGAAGCGAATAAGGAATCGGGGAGAGATGGTAATATCTCGTCGCCAAAATCGCAGGTTGCTGTTTCGATAAAAATATTCCATGCCTGATGGCGGGCTTCTTCGACCAGGGTTCGACGCAGGATGTCAATTTGCTCGCGCTCCTGGCGGGCGTAGGTAAGCCATCCTGAGTTCCAGCGGTTGACAAGTTCGCGGTCTGTTTCAGGGCGCAATTTTACGTTAAATAAGTTAACCGAAAGCACCTTGATCCCTCGACTTACGAGAATTTGATATTCTCGACTGGGCGCTTTGCCGTTTTTTTGATTACCAGTGATATCAAGATCCAATACTTCCGGTTGGGTAAGACGCTCATTGATTATTTGAACCACGTTTGCTAAGCCCTGAACCCGTTGTTTTTTGAGGGTGAGGGGAAAAAGGTCATCCAGGGTTAAGCGTGCAACTAGGTCACGCCATACCTCAGCTGCGAGTTGGGCCGGAAGTTGATCCCAGCGGATCAATCGGTTGGGGGTATCAAGAGGAAGGTTGGCATTGACAACTTGCCCAAGGATAGCCCGCTCAACCGCTGAAGGATCATAACCAAACTCAGAATTACCCAAGCCCGGACGAGTATCGAGGCGGAAAATCACCTCAATTTGGGGAATTATTTCGAAGTTATCTCGTGTAACGGCGCGCGTTTCATTGCTGCGGCGTACACGGCTTTCGTATTCTGCCTGGCTTTCTTCTGGCCGACGAGGGGCAAAAGGATCTTCATTAGGTCTAGGGCCAATTATTTGACTGCAGAGCCGCAAATCTACCACATCGGCAATTTGTTCTCCAGGTTGAGTGAAAACTACGCCAGGACCCACTGCCCGAGTAAAACGCTGGTTTGTACGTAAAAGTGCTGCACTGGCCGTATCCAATACCAACAATCCAGGGCCATCGGACGTTTTGGAAATCGGCCGAGGATTTTGGCCGTTTTCAATAAATGCAAATGGACCATGAGTACCAGTAACATAGTAAATGAGGTGCAGAAAGGCATTGATTCGGTCTTGGAGACCCCGGACAGGGAGCATAAATTGAGAGAAGAAAGCCAGCCAAAGAGCTGTTCCTATCCCTAAAAGGGTTAGGTTAAAAATAAATCTCAATGACCTCTGTATAAGACCTTCAGGGGCAAGTAGAAATGACCCAAGCAGAATTACGAGTCCCAAAATTACGGGTAAAAAAATAGTTTTATAGCGTTTGAATCCGCTTCTCATGCTCTATCCCTGTCTTTGATATAGATTTTATCAAATTAGAATTGAACAGGCGGTTCAAAAACCGAGGAATTTTGTCACTGGGCAGCGATAAGAATTGGTCATACAATGATAAAGGCAACGCTTAACAAAATTTGCTTCACCATCAAAATGAATTCCTAATAGAAAAGAGGATCAATGTATGCTGCGTGCATTGTTGATTTCCCTTTCGAAAGCCGAATGGGCCAAACGCCTGGTGACACGTTGGAAAGTGGCTTGGAAGGTTGCTTCTCGCTTTATTGCGGGGGAGACCCTGGAAGAAGCCATGCAGGTTATCCAGAACCTCAATGCAGCAGGGCTCAACGCAACGGTAGATTACTTGGGAGAGCATACAACGGATGCCGAAGAGGCTCACCGAGCGACCGAAGCGACGCTAGCCATCCTCGAGGACATTGCCCGCAGGAATTTGCACGCTAATGTATCGGTCAAGTTGAGCGCCATCGGTCTGACGGTTGATCGGGCTCTCTGCCGTCAAAACCTAGAGCGTATTGTTTCCCACGCCAGGTCTTTAGGGAATTTTGTGCGCGTTGATATGGAAGATTCTTCCTTGGTGGATGCCACACTCGACCTGATCCATTGGTGCTATGATCAAGGATATACCAATGTGGGAGTAGCCATTCAGTCCTATCTTTATCGCAGTGAACGGGATACCCGACGCTTAGTTGAAAGGCGGGTTCCCATTCGTTTGGTCAAAGGGGCCTATAAAGAGCCTCCCGAAATTGCCTATCCACGTAAACAGGATGTGGATGCTAATTTCGATCGTTTAACCGATGTGTTACTTCAGGGTGTTGTGGAAGCAGGTGTTCCTCAAATCAGTGCCGATGGGCGCATTCCTCCCATTCCAGCACTGGCTACCCATGATGAAGCACGAATTCGCTATGCTCAACAGCGCGCGGAACGCCTGGGATTACCTAAAACCGCTTTGGAATTTCAAATGCTTTATGGCATTCGGCGTGATTTGCAACAGGAATTGGTCCGCGCAGGTTACCCGGTGCGCATTTATGTGCCCTTTGGTACCCATTGGTATCCCTATTTTATGCGCCGATTGGCTGAGCGACCGGCTAACTTATGGTTTTTTGTCTCTAACTTCTTCCGCCGCTGAGGCAACGATATGGCGGTGCCATCGTCTTACCCTTTAGCCTTGATCTTAGGGGCTTCGGGAACCCTGGGGAGGACAATTGCGCAGACATTGGCGGAACATGGGTATGCGATGGGGCTGCATTATTTTCGTTCTCAGGAAAACGCATCGGCGTTGGCCACCCAAATTGAGAAACAGGGGCGGCCAGTTTTTTTGGTCTCGGCCGACCTTAGAGAGGAAGAGCAAATTGGATTGTTGTTTGAACGGGTGCAGTCTTGGGGATATCCGTTGCAAGTCTTGGTTTACGCCGCTGGCCTTATTTCGCGGGGAACGCTATTAGAAACCTCTTGCGAAATCTGGGAGGATGTGTTTTCGCTTAACTTGCGCGGCGCATGGCTATGTGCTCGCGCAGCAGTTCCATTGATGCAAGCATCGGGTGGGGTTATTATTAACCTTACTGATTGTGGCGCACAACGCTTGTGGACGACATATGCGGCGTATGTGCTCTCCAAAGGTGCTTTAGATCACCTCACTCGATTGCTGGCCAAAACTCTGGCACCAACGATAAGGGTCAATGCGGTTGCACCTGGAATGATTACACCTGGAGTTGAGATGTCCAGTGAGGAATGGGATCGGTTGAAGCAACGTTTACCCTTGGGTCAGCCTGTTCGTCCGGAGGCCGTAGCGCAGGCTGTATTGTTTTTAATCGAGAATCCGCAAATCACAGGCCAAACCTTATATGTAGATGGCGGCTACCATTTGATTTAAAGGGCACCCATGCGCAGATTCCTCGCTTCTCCGTTATGGCAATGGATTCGTGTTGTTAATCCTCTCACCTTACTGGCGGGGATTTTATTCTTTGCGTTGGGTGCCGGGATCGTTGATTTTCGTAACCAGCCCTTTTCGGGGATAGATTATTGGTTGGGTCAGGCCTGCATCACGTTACTGCAGATGAGCAGTGCCTTATTGAAGGCATTTTATGATCGAGCCGGAGAGAACGAGTCGTTACTCTCATCTCGAAAACCTGAAAACGAAAAGGAAAGTGAAGAAGAGCGAGAGAAGACCCCGCGGGAGGTTGTATTGCCCCGGTCGGTTTTCTTGCAAACTGGATTAACGACCCTCAGTATCGGGGCGGCAATAACCGTTTTGCTCTTAACGCGGGGAGCTCTTAATGTCTCGGCCATGCTACTTCTGGGGATGGCGTTTGGGATAACATTCTTTTACGGTGTTCCCCCTTTACGTCTGGCATACAGCGGGTATGGGGAATTGTTGATGGCTTTTTTTCTGGCCAATCTTACCCCGGCGTTTGCATTTGCCTTACTTTCAGGCGAGATAGATGCGCATTTACTGGGTTTGCTTACCTTCCCTCTAACGCTATTGTGTCTAGCCATGATGATGGCACTATCGCTGGAACACTATTACCGCGATCTAAAGCAGGGCCATACGACTATGATGGTGCGGTTAGGATGGGAACGAGGTATGTTGGTGCATAATATCTTGGTGCCGTTAGCCTATCTCTTATTGGGAATCTCTGCCTTGATGGGCCTTTCCTGGTCGGTGCTTTGGCCTGCCATGCTGACTTTGCCATTGGGTGCCTTTCAGGTATGGCAGATGTGGCAGATTGGCAATGGAGCACCGACGCGTTGGCCTTTACTGCGACTCACCGCCTATGCGACGGTGGGCTTGACGGTTTACTTATTGACCTTTTCACTTTGGATGGGGTAACCGATGCGTGAGTTTCTCACCCTGCTTTCCCCTCAGGCTGCACTGGAACGCTGGTTGAACGCTCTTTCTGACTCCGAACCGGATGGAGAAGACATTCCATCCATAGAGGCTTTGGGTCGGGTGACTATCGCTGGCATTCGTGCGCCAGAGCCGATGCCGTCTTTTCCGCGTAGCACTGTGGATGGGTATGCGGTGCGCGCGGCGGATACCTTTGGGGCGAGCGATAGCCTGCCGGCCTACCTGAGGCTGGTGGGTGAAGTGGGGATGGGAAAGGCGCCTGATTTTATCCTACAGCCTGGGCAAGCCGCCTTGATTTATACCGGGGGAATGTTGCCGGAAGGGGCGGATGCAGTAGTCATGCTTGAGCATACCCAAGTGACACTACCGGGGGAGATCGAGGTCTTGCGCGCAGTGGCGGTGGGGGAAAATGTGCTCAAAGTGGGCGAAGATGTTCAGGTAGGCGACGAGGTGATCCCGGCGGGGGTGCGTTTACGCCCGGCGGAAATTGGTGGCCTGATGGGGTTGGGAATCACAAAATTGCGCGTAGCCAAGAGACCTCGGGTGGGAATTATTTCTAGTGGCGATGAGGTAATCCCGCCCGATCAACCTCTGGGTATGGCACAGGTACGAGATATCAATAGCTATTCTATCGGTGCCTTGGTAGACATGCTGGGAGGAATTCCCCAGCGCTATGGTATCGTCCCTGATCGCGAAGAAGCGTTGCGGGAGGTATTGACCCGTGCTCTCAGCGAAAGTCAAATGGTCATCATCTCCGCGGGCTCTTCTATTAGTACGCGTGACCTGACCGCACGGGTGATGGATGAAATGGGGCCGCCGGGGGTTTTAGTCCACGGTATCAATATCCGGCCCGGAAAGCCCACGATATTAGCCGTCTGCAACGGGAAGCCTGTGCTGGGACTGTCTGGCAATCCGGTTAGTGCCTTAGTCGTGGCCAGTTTATTTCTTCCGGCGGTATTGGATAAATTGTCGGGGGTTAAACTACAACGACCGCGAGCTCGGGTGCAGGCTCGGTTGACCATTAACCTTCCCTCTCAAGCCGGGAGAGAGGATTATGTCCCGGTGCGGTTGATGGAAACTCAGGAAGGTTATCTGGCCGAACCCATTTTTTATAAAAGCAACTTAATTTTCTCCCTCGTGCGCGCAGATGGGGTGCTGCGTATCCCCGCGGATGCCACTGGGTTGGGGTTGGGTGCTACCGCTGAGGTGTGGTTGTTATAAGTTTGTATTTTATAGATGAGGAACTTTGCGATGGCAGTCTATCTTCATGATATTCCATTAGCCGAAGCCCAAAGGCGTATTCGTGAGGCTCTCCAATCGGCAGGATTGTGGGGGGTCTTGGGGAAGGAAACTTTGCCTATATCCGAAGCCCTGGTAGGGCGAGTAACTGCTGAACCCATTTGGGCGCGCCTTTCCTCACCTCATTATCATTCCGCAGCCATGGATGGGTTTGCCATTCGTGCCGAAGACACTGCCGGGGCTATGCCAACAGCACCGATTACCTTGCTGGTTAGTTCCCAAGCCGCTTATGTGGATACGGGAGACGTTTTACCGCAATGGGCGAATGCGGTGGTACCGATTGAGCAGGTGGAAGCCTTAAACAGCGCGGGGCAGCCGGCAGATGATCCACGTCATCCTTATATGATCCGTCTTAGGGCTGCCCTGACACCCTGGAGCCACGTGCGCCCGATGGGTGAGGATATTGTAGCAACTCAGTTGGTCCTTCCAGCCGGGCATGTTTTACGAGCGGTAGATTTAGGGGCAATTGCTGCGTGTGGGCATACAGAGGTCACCGTTACCCGCAAACCACGAGTTGCGATTATTCCAACCGGGGATGAACTCATCCCGATTGGGCAGCCGGTGAAGCCGGGTGACATTATTGAGTTTAATTCCTTGGTTTTGGCTGCTCAGGTGACCACCTGGGGAGGGGAGCCAATTCGTTTTCCGATCACTCCGGATGAAGAGGAATTGATCCTGGAACAAGTGCAGGAAGCGGCTCGTGAGAGTGATTTGATTTTGCTCAATGCGGGTTCTTCGGCGGGTTCGGAGGATTTCTCGGCGCGGGTAATTGAACGGTTGGGGGAATTGCTTTTCCATGGTGTAGCCGTACGTCCCGGTCATCCGGTGATTTTCGGCATTCTCTCTCGCCCCGGCGCGCCACCGGGAGATAAAGTCCCAATTTTTGGTGTGCCTGGCTATCCGGTCTCAGCGGCTCTGACGGGTGAAATCTTCATTGAACCGCTGCTTGCTTTATGGACGGGGCGTTCCCCTGCCCAACCTGAAGAGATTGAAGCCATATTGACACGAAAGATTACCTCCCCGGCAGGTGATGAGGACTATGTGCGCGTGGTTGTTGGCGAGGTTGGGGGACGAGTCGTGGCGGCACCGTTAGCACGAGGGGCTGGTGTTATCACCTCATTGGTACGCGCCGACGGTATACTGGTGATACCATCAGGTGTTCAAGGCATCGAGGCGGGAGAAAAAGTGCGAGTACGGTTATACACCAGTAGCCGTAATCTGAATCGCACCCTTTTTGCGATCGGCTCTCATGATATGTCGCTTGATCTCTTAGCCCAGTTTTTAGCCGAGCGAGGGTTGCGACTGGTCTCGGCCAATGTGGGCAGTCTGGGCGGGTTGGTGGCTTTGCGGCGCGGCGAAGCCCATCTGGCTGGTTCTCATTTATTAGATCCAGAGACGGGGATTTATAACATACGTTATGTGCAACAATATTTACCGAATGAGAAGGTGATGATTGTGCGGTGGGTGGAACGCGAGCAGGGGTTGATCGTACAATCGGGCAATCCCAAGGGCATCCGGGGTTTAGAAGACTTAACGCGCCCCGATGTGACGTTTGTCAATCGGCAACGCGGGGCAGGGACGCGTGTGTTACTAGACTATCATTTAGGTCGTCTTGGGATCAATCCCGAGGTTATTAGGGGCTACCAGCAAGAAGAATATACTCACCTGGCGGTGGCTGCCGCCGTGGCTTCGGGACGTGCAGATTGTGGATTAGGGGTAACGGCAGCGGCAAAAGCGCTGGATTTAGATTTCATTCCCTTATTCCAAGAAGCCTATGATTTGATTATCCTGTGCAAGTATGCCGAGGAAGAGCGTATTCGCGCTGTTTTCGATTTAATGGCAGATTCACGTTTCCGCCATGCCGTAGCCCAATTGCCCGGTTACGACGTTGGACAAATGGGTGTCATTGTGCAAACCTGCTGATATGATTACTTCAATCAGCCTACAATCTTGATGGAGGTGTTTGATGACTATAGATGTGAACATGCCCGCGCCCGATTTTACATTACCGGATGAGACGGGAACGCCACGTTCACTCCATGAATTCCGTGGGAAACCGGTGGTGCTCTATTTCTACCCAAAAGATGATACCCCGGGGTGCACCAAGGAAGCCTGTTCTTTTCGAGATGATTATCAGGTCTATGTCGAGGCAGGGGTTGTGATCCTAGGGGTAAGCCCGGATTCGCCGGCTTCCCATGCCCGGTTCAAGCAAAAATATAACCTGCCCTTTACACTGCTTTCTGACGAGGATCACCAAGTGTCCCGTTTGTACGGGGTCTGGGGAAAGAAAAAGTTTATGGGGCGAGAATACGAAGGCGTCCTTCGCACCACGTTTCTGATTGATGAGAACGGTCTCATTAAGAAAATCTTTCCCAATGTAAAGCCCGAAGGACACAGCGCCGAGGTTCTCGCTGCTCTACGTGCCTGAGCATTGGTAAATCACCCGGAAAATATATGGCAGGCTCTCTTAAGGATTAGAGCCTGCCATAATTTCATGCCATTGCAAATCCATTTATACGACCGTGGTGGGTTGACAGGTCCCGACCGAGACGTTAAGGATTTGCATCTCACCCAGGAGGCTCTGAGGTGTATGTCCGGCGAGATTATCCAGAGTTAGACCTTCTAGAGTTTCGTTGATGGTTTTTTGTAGACTTGCCCAAATTGGCATGAACACGCAGGTGTCTTGGCGTGGACACGCCGAGGGGTCTTCCAGGCAAGGGGACAGTCGAATAGGCCCTTCCAAGGCTTCCATAATTTCACGCACCGAGATTGTGCCGGGGTCTCGGTTCAAGCGAATGCCGCCGCGCGGGCCGGGGGTGGTTCGAATGAGCCCCTTTTGCATCAACGTATGGATAATCTGGTGCAAGAATGGAAGAGGAATATCTAATTGCCGAGAAAGGGTAGCCGTGGCAACGGGCTGATCAGCCGTTGAAACCAATGCCAGCATGACCTGTAAACCATAATCAAAACGTCGGCTAATTTTAAGCATGTTCGATCCTCTAAGTAGAATTTATCATAAATCTTTATCAAAATAGTATGTTTTGCGGGTTTGAGGTAGTGACGAATTCACAAATTTGACACGAATAATGTCTTAATCATGATTAAGGTTGATCTAGAATTCACCCTTTCTCTCATCTTTTTCTTAATTGAACAAAGGATATAATCAATATGCAAGTGAAATCGTTCACCTGTCCAAAGGAGGACCTATGAAAAAAATTGCTTTTGTGGTGATCCTGTTGATGTTCAGTGCGCTTGTATTGGCAGCTTGCGGTAGCAGCGGGGGTGGCGGGGAAGCACAGGAGAGTCGTCCAACGCCTCCGCCCGAGTATGCCGGAAAAACCAGCCCCTATACTACCAATGATGCTAACGCAGTGGCGGCGGGAAAGACCATCTATGAGCAGCGCTGTACTTCTTGCCATGGTGAGAAAGGGCTAGGGGATGGACCTGCGGGGCAGGCTCTGGATCCACATCCCGGCAATTTGGCCGAATTGGTCAAGGTGGCTAAGGATGATTACATGTTCTGGCGCATTTCAGAGGGTGGCGCAATGGCGCCCTTTAATTCATCTATGCCGGCCCAGAAAGGCATCTTGACCGAAGACGAAATCTGGCAGGTTATTACTTACATCAAGACCTTCAAATAAACAAGAGTTCTTTACGAGAGTTAGCCCGGCATGCTATCATGCCGGGCTAACTTTATATGAAGGATCGTCAGAATACTATAAGTGGGGTTAAAATAGAAGCATGTCAAATCTAGGCAAGAGGACTATATTAGTCCGATTACGCCAAAATACATGGATTGGCTGGTTTGTCTTAGGTGCGTTTCTGATCGCCCTAAGTCTTCTGAGTTTGTTGGGGTTTCTTGAAGTACCAACGGTAGGTTTGTTGCTGGGGGTGGGTTTGGGTGTTGTGTCGTTATGGTTTTGGCGGCATCGCGAGAAGAGTCCAAATTTGAGTTCTAGGGATGATGAAGTTCAATTAAAGACGTTTGAAAATTTTCTACAGAATATAAATCACCTGCTCAGTTTGGAGGATGAAGAGCGTTTTGTTCGTTACGCATTAGAACAGGCAACTGCGCTCAGTGGGGCTAGAGGCGCAACGTTTATTCCGCTGGATGAATGGAATCACCCGCTGCGTGTTTATGCTGTTGGAATAGAAACGGAACAAGAACGGGAGACCTGGGAAAAGTCTCTGGCTCGGGGGCAGATCCGTGTCACTTGTAAACAGTGTCAGGTATATCGAGCAGGATTGGAACAAGGGTGTTTCCTGCTCCAAGGGGGAGTATCCGGAGCCAAGGTGGTTGAGTGTATTCCTTTGAAGCAAAATGGACGGATGGTAGCGGTTGTCAACCTATATATGCCGGAAGCAATCTCTGAGGTATCGGAGAGTTTGAAACATTGGCTGGAAGGCCTTTTTGCTATTGTGATGACTGGTTTGGAGTTGCGCCGCCTGAAAGCCCGTGAAGCAGCTGTCTATGCTCAGGTTCTCGGTTCCCGAGTGGGTCATCCCGATTTGGAGAGTGTGCTTAGGCCGATTTTATGGCGCGTGATGCAGGCGGCGGAATGTGAAGGTGTTGCCCTCCACCTCGGCCAGGGCGGGCTGCCAACATTTCCTGTTTTTCTCAGTGTGGGACAGTTACCATTTACAGTCCCCGAGGTTATGAGTCGAATCCATGCTCAAGTACATAGTAATACTTTGGAAGCACCTAATTATCTTCAACCAATAGCTTTCGATATAAAAGGAACTTCTGGATGGGCGCTCCCACTTGTTGGCTCAGAGGGGAAAGGAATTGGAACATTGCTACTTTACCCTGCTAAGGATCCTTCTTGGGATCCGTCCATCAATCAGGTGATGGAACTCTTATTGGACACTTTGGTTCGCATCATTGAGAACGAGCGATTGCATTACGATCTGGCGTTTCGGGTTGTGATGATGGAGCGTTCACGTCTGGCGCGAGAGATCCATGATGGTTTAGCCCAAACCTTGGCCTATCTCAAACTAAATACGGCGCAGATGCTCAACCTATTGAATCGCGAAGACTTTACGCGCTTAGAAACCGTGCTTCAGCAGCATTACCAAGCTCTAGCCGAGATTTATCTTGAGACTCGACAAGTCATGGATAACCTGCGCTTTAACCCGCAAGATGATATGAACGCTTGGATTCGTCAAGTGGCGATCAGTATGGCCGAGCGTTCTAATCTTCAAATTGAATGTTATCTTCCCGAGGAGTCCCCTGAACTTCCGCTGGAAGTCCAGGCGCAACTCTTACGAATCATTCAAGAGGCTTTGAATAATATTCGCAAGCACGCTCATGCCTCGCGGGCTTGGATCTCGCTTAGCCCCTGGAATCATGAGTGGATTTTAGAAATCGGAGATAATGGGATCGGGTTTTCCCCGGATGAGGTTCCTCATTTTTCACAGCATGGGTTGCGAGGTATGCGCGAACGGGCAGAATTGATTGGGGCTGATTTTCAGATTATCAGTCGGCCTTATCAAGGCACCGTTATTCGTTTACAGGTACCATCTCGAGTAGAGGAGTCTCTGGTATGAGTACGCGAGCAGTTCGTGTTGTAGTTGTGGATGATCATGCGCTTTTCCGGCGTGGGTTAATTGAGCTTTTACGCGATATGCCGGAACTGAAAGTCGTAGGTGAAGCCGGCAATGGGCAGGAGGCGCTCGAAGTTATTCGCCACGCCATGCCAGATGTCGTTCTACTGGATATTAATATGCCCCATATGGATGGCTTACGCACATTGGAGGTGATTCGCAAATTTCCATCTTCGCCGAAAGTCCTGATGCTAACGGTTTCACAGCATGAGGAAGACCTTATGCAAGCCATCCGCAGTGGTGCAGATGGATATTTGCTCAAGAATGTGGAACCGGAAGAATTGCGTAAGGCGATTTTGCGTGTTTATCAGGGAGAAGGTGCTCTTTCTCCTGAAGTTACTGCGCCGGTGCTCCGTGCAATCGCCTATCAATCCGAGATCGCGAATCGCCAGATCCTCAGCGATAGAGAACTGGAAGTGCTGGAATGCCTGGCAGATGGTCAAACGACGGGTCAGATAGCAGCCAAACTGTATATTTCGGATAACACGGTAAAGACTCACGTTCGTCATATCTTAGAGAAACTTGAGGCGTCTAATCGCACCGAGGCGGTGAGTAAAGCCATCGCGTTGGGTTTGATCCGCCGCCGCGAGGGCTAAATCAAAACCCGTATTTGAGTCGTAAGCGGTGATAAGAATATCCCCCATTTAGGGGGATATTTTTAACCCACTTTAATGTCTATCAAATCTCGACAATAATGGGTGAAATTGTGTATTTTATTATGTGGGCAGGTACAAAAGGTTCGGGTTAGAGGTCTTCGGAGTAATGAGTTTTCATCAGGTAGATGGAGTGCGCAGGGTATTGATTGCTTCAGCCAATCCGCTCTTCGGGCGGGGGTTAGAACGCCTGATTCATCAACAGTGGAAGGGTCGCCAATTTGAGATTCGGGTTGTGGCAACAATGGAGGAAACTCTGCTTCTTCTCGAGTCTTGGTTGCCTGACCTAGTTATCCTTGACTACGATGACCGCTCGCTTGACCGCAAACGCTTTATGGATCTATTTATCAGTGGCAACCGGGCGATGCAGGTGATGTTGGTTTCATTGCACGAGAGCGGATCGGTCGTTGTTTATGATCGCCGCATCCTTACCCCTTCCCAGGCAGAAAATTGGCTTTCGTTACCAGGTAGTCTAGACTCACAGCCTCGAACTTCAGGAAAGGAGCGCGTTTCGACGATGAAACATTTCGCGATTGCCGGGTTTTTGGTCATTGTATCTACATTCGTGGTGAATTACTTGTTAAACACGATTCGCATTCTCCCTCTCCAGGCCAGTGCCCAGGCTCAACCAATTGATCGCCTCTTCAATTTGCAGTTCATGCTCATTGCTTTCTTCTTTTCGCTGATTGTGGTTTTCCTGGGCTACAGTTTGGTAGTGTTCCGCCAACGGAGTAAAGAGGGTGAAGAGGAAGGGGCTTATATCAAGGGCTCTACCGGCCTGGAAGTGGTGTGGACAATTATCCCGATTGGAATCGTGATTTACCTCTCTTATCTTGGTTCTCTGGCATTGGCCGAAACGCGACGGGTGGATCCGCAAGCTGTTGAGGTTAAAGTGGTGGCCGGCCAATGGTTTTGGCGCTTTGAGTATCCGCAATATGGTATTGTCTCCAATGCATTGTACTTACCGGTTAATCGTCAGGCGCATTTACGTTTGACCTCGTTGGATGTCATTCACTCATTTTGGGTACCCGAATTTCGGGTGAAGCAGGATGCGCTTCCTGGCGAGAACCTTGAACGGGAATTGCGTGTTACCCCAACGATGATCGGCGAGTTCAAGGTGCGTTGTGCAGAACTTTGTGGCACCTCGCACGCTTACATGGAAAGCCCGGTCGTAGTGGTTTCCCAAGCGGATTTTGAGGCTTGGATCAGTGAACAATTGGCTGCTATTGGCACCGACCCGGCGACACGCGGGGCAAAGTGGGCGCAAACCAATGGCTGTCTTTCATGTCATTCGGTGGACGGATCACCAGGGGTTGGGCCTACCTGGAAAGGACTTTTTGGCCGTACCGATCATGAATTAGCGGATGGCTCCGTGGTTGCCGTGGATGAGGCTTATCTGAAAACTGCTATTGTCAATCCCAATGCGCAAATTGTTAAAGGATTCCCGGCAAATGTCATGCCAGGCAACTATCAGTCACTCCTTTCCGAACAACAGATCAACGACATTATTGAATATATCAAGACACTGCGCTGATTTCGACACTTGATGGAGGTCATTATGAGACGTTTATGGGCAATTGGGCTCGTTCGAGGGTTAGTTGGTCAGGTGATAGGCTTTCTTCTTGGTATCGGATTACTGAGTGCCGTGCGGATGGCATTAGGGTTGCCGTGGAAGGCTGAACCGGCCTGGGTAGTAGGCGGATTTGGAGGCGTTTTGGGCTTCATGATTGCACTTGGCGCCTTTAGGGATTGGTATGCCTGGGCTTTGGGACGCGAAACACCTGATATCGAGGATATTGAAGAGACTCCGGGCTGGCAACGTTACCTGGGCTATAGTTTGGATCATAAGGTGATTGGAGTTCAGTATGGTGTGCTCTCTCTGCTATTACTTGCGATTGGGGGTACATTTGCGCTGATCTTTCGTACCGAATTGGCTCAATCCGGGATGCAGTTTCTCTCGCTGGATTTCTTCAACACCCTGATCGGGATGCACGGTATGGTGCTGATCATCTCGATCTTACTAGGTTTCGCGGCCATGGCCAACTTCTTAGTACCGCTCTTGATTGGGGCTAGGGATATGGCCTTTCCGCGTCTGAATGCTTTCTCTTTTTGGATCGCGGTTCCGGCATCTATTACGTTGCTGAGTGCCATTTTCTTGGGGGGTTTTGATACTGGTTGGACAGCTTACCCTCCGCTGAGTATTCGGGCTCCGTTGGGGATGCAGATGTTTTTTGTTGGCGTGTTCTTCAACGGTTGGTCATCCATTTTGGGAGCTTTGAATCTGATTACTACGATCATCTGGTTGCGTGCGCCGGGGATGTCTCTCTTTCGGATGCCTATTTTCGCCTGGGCGACCCTGGCCACATCAATTATCGCGCTGACGGCGACGCAGTTGATTGGCCTTTCATTTCAGATGGTGATGTTTGAGCGTTTGTTTGGGATGGGATTCTTTGAACCAGCCAAAGGTGGAAATCCGATTTTGTTCCAACACCTCTTCTGGTTTTACTCTCATCCAGCGGTATATATCTTTGTATTGCCGGGACTGGGGGTAATCAGCGAGTTACTGCCAGTCTTTGTGCGTAAGCCGCTCTTCGGTTACCGTTGGGTGGCGATGTCTTCGTTAGGGATTGCCTTGGTGGGCTTTCTGGTATGGGGGCACCATATGTTCACCTCTGGCATGGAAGAGTACCTGCGGGTGCCGTTTATGTACAGTACGCTTTTGGTCGCCGTACCCACCGGAATCAAGTTTTTCAGTTGGGTGGCTACCTTATGGCAGGGGCGGATTCGCACGCCGGTACCAATGCTGTTTGTCCTGGGTGCAATTGTCGTGTTCCTCATGGGGGGATTGAGTGGCCCGCCTAATGGGGTAGTCGCGACCGATTTGCACTTGCATGACACCTATTTCGTGGTCGGCCATTTTCACGACACGATGTTTGGAGGGTATATCTTCCCTCTGTTTGCAGCGATCTATTATTGGTTCCCTAAGGTGAGTGGGCGCAAATTAAACGAGACACTGGGGCGGCTGCATTTTTGGTTGATGACGCCTTCGTTTCTGGTTATGACATTTGGTCAAATGTGGGTGGGTATGTTGGGCATGCGCCGCCGCATTGCCGATTATGACCCGGCACAAGGGTTTGATACCGCACATTTAGTGATCACAATTGCCGGTTTTTTGATTGGCTTATCGGTGTTGATTTTCTTTATCAACTTGGTGATTAGTCTGCGCCGCGGAGAAGTAGCGGTAGGAAATATTTGGCAATCGCGTTCACCGGAATGGCAGTTATTACCCTCGCCGGCACCGATGCACAATTACCCTCAGCCGTTCCGGGTGGTGGGCGACCCTTACGACTATGGTCTGAAGGGGTCGCGTTATGTTGAACCCTTGACGCAACCGGCAGGAGATTGAGGAGGTTGACGATGAAAACATCTTCAAAGGCAATGTCTGAAGTACGACGCGGTGTGGTGGTGTTCATCGTTTTGGCCGTCTTAACCGGTATTGAGTATTATGTTGGAATTCACGAAGCACCGAGCGTTATTCTGTGGGCTATTGCCCTGCTCAAAGCGGCGGTGGTGATTCAGTTCTACATGCATCTAATGCGCATTTTCCGCTCACAGGAGGAGCACTGATGAGCACCCATGAAATGAGCCTTGAGGCTTATCGGCAACGTGTTGCCACTAACCGCATCGGTTTATGGCTGTTTATCATTTCGGATGCTTTCATGTTCGGCGCGTTACTCGTTACTCGGTTCTATTTGCTGGGAGGTCGTCGTCCCGAACTGGATCAGACATTGGGCTTAATCGTGACCTCGGTGCTGTTAACCAGCAGTTTCTTTATGAATCGGGCTGAAGCGATGATTGCGGCCGGAAATCGGCGTGGTTTCCTGTCCAGTACCTTGATCACTATGGTGCTGGGAATAGCGTTTTTAGTAGGTGTAATTGGGTTTGAATGGCGTCTAGCTCCATTTGGGCCGGCAGATGGCGCCGAAGGTGCAGTCTTCTATATGATGACCGGAATGCATGCTTTCCATGTTTTGACCGGCGTCATCTTTCTGTTCGTTGTTTTTCGAAATGGCTTAAAAGGGCATTACTCTCCCGAACGCCACTGGGCGGTAGAAGCGTGCGCTAACTACTGGCACTTTGTCGACGTGGTTTGGATTTTCTTTTATCCCGCTCTCTACCTGATGGGAACGCTCTAGGTGGGGCATGCGCCAATATAGTCTCTTGATAGGGATTGGCATTGTAGCGGTGGCCTTGGTTGCTGTGGGGCTTTTGCTCCGCCCCCAAGGTCAGTTCCGCGGATCATTGCTTGATCCCCCGATTCCTGCGCCTGATTTTTCTCTCACTCAGGCGAATGGGAAAACCTTTACTTTAAGTGCGCAAAAAGAAAAAGTGGTTTTGCTGTTCTTTGGTTACACCTATTGCCCTGACGTTTGTCCAACGACGTTAGCTGATCTTGCTCAGGTTATGAAACGCCTTGGTCGGCAGTCAGAGCGGGTCAGGGTGGTCTTTATTTCGGTTGATCCCCAGCGAGACACCCCGGAACGTGCTCAGTCCTATGCTGCTGCATTTGACCCGTCTTTTATTGGGCTTTCAGGCACTGAAGCCGACCTGCAACCAGTATGGAATGCCTATGGTGTTTATCGGTTGGTGCGGGACAGTGAAAGTCGTGGAAGCGATTATTTAGTGGATCACTCGGCCCGGGTTTACCTGATAGATGGCAAGGGAAATTTACGCTTGACATATTCCTTTGGCACTCCGGTGGAAGATCTGGAAAATGACTTGCGTCTCATCTTGAGGGAGAAATAACGTATGACCGCGACAACCAAAGCGGTACTTGTTCGCCTTGGGGTTACTCTTCTGTTGGGATTACTGGTAGGTGTTTTGGTCGGTGAGGGGGCCTACTGGTTGTTGCGCGGAGAAAGCGAGAATGAACCGCGTGTTATTGAAATTGTCATTCCTGCCGGTACGGCGCGACAAATTGCTATGGGGGGGCCAGGCCCGGCCCTCCCCTCCATGATTTTCACCGCGGGTGATGTTTTGATGGTGCGGAATGAAGACGAGGTTAGTCATCAGTTGGGGCCGCTGTGGATTCCACCCGGAAGCACTGCCTCGCTTAATCTGGATCGTCCTAATGCGTATAGCATGGCATGTACGTTTCAATCTTCACAGGTATTAGGGTTGGATGTGCGTCCACGCATCCGTCCGATAGACCGTGTGCAGGGAATCCTGGCAGTGATGATCCCAACGTGGATGTTGTTGTGGGTCTACTCATTGGTGGCAGTTCCCCTACCGGAAAGCGGTCCAACTGCTTCGTCAATCCACCATCGGTCTTGAGAGCAATATGCGCACGCGAGGGTTTTTACATTGGGTCTTGACCACGCTGTTTGTACTGGCGGCGATGGCCGTGATGGTTCGCCTTGGTTTCTGGCAGTTAGATCGCTTGGCGCAGCGGCGAGCGTTTAACGCTCGCGTTCTGGCGGCTCAGGCTATGCCAGTCTTGAACTTAAATGAGAACGTACCTCTAAGCGATCTCGAGACCATGGAATATCGTGAGGTGATTGTCGAAGGGACGTATTTATTTGAGGAGGAGGTACTTCTGCGTAACCAGGTTTGGGAGGGACGATTGGGGTTTCATGTGTTGACGCCGTTGCAAATTCGGGGCTCGACCTGGGCGGTGCTGGTAGATCGCGGCTGGATACCTTTTGAAGAAGCCCAACTTCCGGCCCGCCTTGCCTTTCAGGAGCAGGGGAGGGTGACCGTAAGGGGGATCATTCGTCGCGGTCAGGAACACCCAGATTTTGGCGGTGTACCTGATCCTACGTTGACGCCTGGACAAACCCGCTTAGAGGCGTGGAACCTGGTCAATATTCCGCGCATTCAACAGCAAACCCGCGCTTCCCTGTTGCCAATCTATATACAGCAGGCGCCAGATCCGGCGTGGCAAGGACTACCTTATCGGGCGTTACCAGAAGTCGAAATTAGTGAAGGCCCGCATTTGGGCTATGCCATTCAATGGTTTACGTTTGCGGCAATTTTAGGGATTGGTTATCCATTTTACGTTAAACGGCAATTGCATAAGGCTGGCGGATATCCTGCAAAGCCATTGGAGGATGGGGACGAATGAAACAAAAAACCTTGAAGCAAATTTACGGCAGTGTGGTCGTTCTTCTGCTTTTGGCGGTGTACAGCGGCTATGTGGTCCGCTTTTTGGATCCTTCCGAGTTCTGCGCTCCGATTACGAAGTGCGTTTTCGTATTGGGGCGTCCGGAGACTTGGCTACCCTGGATTGCGGCGATGCATCCAAGCCTCGCATTCGTGGCCGGGCTTTTAGGAATTAGTGTGGGTTTGTGGCGATTAATTAGGGAGAGGTCTCTTTCTCCGATTGAACGGTGGGGATTAATAACTGGGATAACCACGTTGCTGCTCCAAGGCTTACAAACGTTCTGGTTTGGAAATAAACTTCGGGATTATTCTGATTTGACTCATCTTTCATTGGGGTTGCTTGCCCTAACAGCATTTACGGTGGCAGGGCTTTCTGTCCTTCCTTCATTCCAAGTCCTTTCGGATGCTCGATCCTCAAAGCGCAAATATGTGAGATTTCTGGGGATGGGACTTCTGTGGGTCACATTTCTTTTGCTTATCAGCGGTTATGCACAGGGATTAGATCCATACAGCCCGGCCTGTGGTGGTTGGCCTTTTTGTTCTAGCGGCTGGGCGTTCAGTCAGTGGGGGTGGCATATACTCTTGCATCGGTTGCTAAGTCTTCTCGCCTTAGGTGGGGTCACCGGGATGCTCATCATAACCTGGCGAGGTTATTCGCAAGACATCATAGTCCTTCCGGCAGCCACAGCCCTGGCGATCCTTTTTCTGGGTCAGGTCGGATTAGGGGGTGTCATGGTCAACCGCGGCTACCGGCAGGATCTGGTGGCTTTGCACGCTTTCAATATTGTGGCATTGTGGCTGACATTAAGCGTATTGGTTTTCAGGGTGTGGGTACGGTCACCTCATTCCGAAAGACAATCCATAGCCACAGTCTCATGGCAGACACGTTTGAAGGCTTATTTTCTCCTAAACAAACCGGTAATTGTGGCGCTTCTTTTGGTCACAACGTATACGGGCATGGTGTTAGCTGCAAAAGGGATACCGGACGCTCGTTTGACCTTCTGGACCCTTTTTGGGGGAGCGCTGGCGGCAGGGGGAGCGAGCGCCATCAACCAATATATTGATCGCGAAGCCGATAAGCGGATGCAGCGAACGGCCAAGCGTCCAATACCAGCCGGCATTATTACCCCAGCCCAAGGTCTGGCCTATGGGATAGCGGCCTGTTGGGTTGCCTTTTTTATGTTAGCGATTATGGTTAATCTGCTTACCGCGCTTTTAGCGTTGGCAGGGATGATCTACTATGTGGGGATTTACAGCCTTTGGTTGAAACCTGCTACACCTCAGAATATTGTGATCGGTGGCGGGGCTGGCGCTATTCCACCGCTAGTAGGATGGGCTGCGGTAGCGAACGATCTTCAGGTGCCGGCGCTTTTTTTGTTCGCGATTATCTTCCTTTGGACGCCGCCACATTTCTGGGCATTGGCACTGGTGCGGCGGAAGGATTATGCCCGGGCTGGGATTCCGATGTTACCAGTAGTACTGGGCGAGCAAACAACGCGACGGCAGATTTTCATCTACACTTTACAATTGGTGGCCTTGACGTTGTTGATGCCCCTTTTAAACCTGACTGGTCACCTTTTTTTGTTGATTGCATTGGTTCTAGGGGGAGGATTGATTTACGCCGCTTGGCGGGTTTTGCGCATGCCCGGCAATCGCCCGGCTTACCAGATGTATCGCATGTCTAGCATGTACCTTGCATTAATCTTTTTGGCATTGGTTGTGGATGTCCTGGTTTAGAGGGAAAGGGGCGCTCAGGACCAGGATCCGCTATCTTGAGCGCCCCAAGAACTCGCTCTCTTCCCGTCACGCTTCTTGAATTGGAATGACCAGGTCAAGAGGATATTCGGCTAATCGGGTGATTTCACCGTTAGGTAGTACAGCGTAGGTATCTTCTAAGCGAACTCCCATCTCCTTTTCTGGGTAATATAGCCCCGGCTCAATGGTGAAGACCGTCCCGGGGACAAGAATATCGCGCGATTCTTTGGCATAAGCACCACTAACCGGATACTCATGCACGTGTAATCCCAGCCCATGACCGAGACTGTGGACATAGCCTTTCTGGGTGGTCGGATCGGTGCGCACGGTGGGGTGCCCCATGGCTTCAAACAATTCGCATGTGCGATCATGATAGGTCTTGAAGAACGTATTGGGTTTCAGTTCCTGAGTAATCTGGTGATATACCGAGAGTACTTGCTCATAAAGTTTCAGAGCTTCGTCGGTTGCGTATCCCAAGCACCAGGTGCGAGTGAAATCATAATAGTAACCGCCACCAGCCTCACAAGGGAAAATATCAAAGACAATGGTCTCGCCCAGGCGAAGCACGTCATCAGGGTTACCGGTGCTGTGAGGGACTGCCGCGTCGCGTCCAATAGCAAAAATGGTGCCTTCGGGGTTGTCCACACCCTGTTCAGCCAACCATAGATTGATCTTCCGCTTAACCTCGCCGATGGTCAATGGGTTGCCGTCCGGTTTGATCAAAACGCCGTTTTTAGCGCGATGATGGGAAAGAAAATCGGCGGTTTGGGCAACGACCCATGTGGTGATCTGGCCCATACGCTCGATTCGCTTGATCTCATTTTCGTCCTTCGTCATCATGGCCGAAAGCAGAATGGGATCTTCAGAGAAGCCAAGGAATTCTACCGCGGGCAACAATTGTTGTAAGCGTTGGGTTAAATCGAACTGCGGCCCGAACTCAATCTTCCCATATAAGGCAATGCGACCATGGTCTAAGCCGAGGTCGGTTAAGATTTTTTGGAAACGCAAAGCCGATGCCTGGGCAACATCTCCACTGGCCTGCTCATAGAATGTCTTGTAAGGATACTCATCATAGCAACGAGTGGTTAGACCCGACTTAGCCGCCTCATCACGCTCCATTGAGCGATAGAAAAGCAAGGGCGGCTGGTCGCGCCGCTTGAACAGATCAGTGCTGGTGAGCGAGGCGTCACCGGTGAAATAGCGCATGGCGGGGTTGTGTGTGGTTGGCCCCATGATCCACAGCGCATCTACCTGGTAGGCATGCATCAATTGATCGAGGTCGCGCTTCATGGTAGTCTCCTGAGATTGTAGGTTTGGGTTATAACGATGGCTTTATCTGCGTCAGCAATTGACGTAATTCACGCAATAGAATGTCTTCCTGTTCTTCCAATACTGTGCGGGGGTCTAAAACGATATGGTCATTTTCAATGCGTGCGACAATAGGATAAGGGCGATGGCGTAGCCATTTGAGAGCCTGAGAAGGAGACTTCACTCCAAGCGCAAGCACATATGTGGGCAGGGTTTCGCCGGGGAGACTGCCCCCGCCAATCGTAGAACGACTCTCAATTACGCTCCCTACCTGTAGAGCGGCTTGCCAGCGATTGGCTCTGGCCTTAAGGGTTTCGGCGGATTGGGCAATCATGTGCCAGACGGGGATGGCTTGCTCCCAATCACCCTTTAAATAGTGCAGCAGGGTCGCAGAGAGAGCAACCAGTGTGATCTTGTCAGCCCGTACCGCGCGCGCGAGGGGATGGCGTTTGATTTTTTCGAGCAAATCTTTGCGTCCCAGGATGATCCCGGCTTGGGGCCCGCCAAGCAGTTTATCACCCGAAAAGCACACCAAATCGGCGTTGGCAGCCAGGGATTCTTGAACCATAGGTTCATGTGTCAGATCATATTTGGCGGTATCCACCAAGGCGCCAGATCCCAGGTCATCTACAAGCGGGATCTGATAACGGTGGGCCAGATTCGCTAACTCAGTTAGGTCGGGTTCTTCGGTGAAACCGATGATTCGAAAGTTGGAGTGATGAGCCCTAAGGATTAAGGCGGCCCCACTCTCTTGCAACGCTCTTTCGAAGTCCTCAATCCTAGTGCGGTTAGTAGTACCGACCTCAATCAAGCGCGCTCGGGATTGGTGTAGAATTTCGGGGATGCGAAAGCCACCTCCAATTTCGATAAGTTGGGAGCGGGCGACGAGAACATTCCGCCGTGCTGCTAATGCGCTGAGCACGAGCAAAACGGCAGCCGCGTTGTTGTTGACCACCAGAGCGTCTTCTGCACCGGTCAGTTGAATTAGCAATTGGGTGGCATGGAGGTTTCGCGATCCCCGGCGTCCGGTCTCGAGGTCAAATTCCAGGTTGCAGTATCCCGGTGCAATATGGGAGATGGCTTGCAGGGCGCTGGGACTTAGAGGGGCACGTCCCAAATTTGTGTGCAGGATGACTCCGGTAGCATTGATCACCGGCTTGAGCGAGAGGGTAAACCAGGTATTGAGCAAGTTCTGGGCCTGGGTTAGGATGGACTCAGGGGTGAGATCAACGATTTTCCCATGGATAAGATTATTACGCAGGGTGTTTAGCGTCTCCCGCAGGGCTTTTAAGGTCATCGTGCGACCGAACGATTCGATAAGCCAAGCGGTTGTAGATAAATGGAGCAATTGATCTACAGAAGGAATTTGGCGTGGGTCAGGAGTCATGTGGGGTATCATGAGGGCGCCATTGCGCGCGTTCAATAAGGCGGAGCGAGAATTCAAGAATGAAAACACCTAAGAATAAGATCATGCCTAACGTGAGGGTAAGAACCCGTTCCAATTGCAACCAGGCGAGTAAATCAAAGATAATGCCCATCCACAGGGCCTCGCGGACGAGAGTACCTGTTGAGGGTAGTGAGTTGCTTGAGGAAAAGCGCCAATTCAGAAAATAGACGATGGGAAGTGCAATTCCGGTGACCCCCAGAGTGCTCAAGAAAAAGAATAACCACCGCGGTAGTAGTGTGGGTAACGTTTGGGTGATCACCAGGGTTAATCCACCTAATCCTAACGCGCCTAAGATAAGAAAAGGTACGAAAATCTCAGAGAAAGGGGGGAATTGTTGACTTCGATTCACGTCTTAAACTCCTTCTCCGAAAAGATTATAACGCACTTCGAGTTAACGTTTAGACCTTGCAAATAAGGAGTTTTGTAGTAGAATTCGCTGCAACAATTAAATAGCCAGAGCCGTTCTCTGGCGCTCATCCAGAGAGGTGGAGGGACCGGCCCGATGAAGCCTCGGCAACCGCTGAAGATCTCAGCAGGTGCCAATTCCGGCAGAGCCCGCGAGATCGCGGCAACTCTGGAAGATGAGAGCCTGTTTCTTGCCATCAAGGCCTCTCTTATCCAGAGAGGCTTTTTTATTAGCGTGAGGAGTTCCTATGAACGAACAACACACACATCGCAAGTTCACAAATCGGCGTTATCTGGATGCTCTGGGCGAGCGGGTGCTGATTTATGATGGTGCTATGGGCACCAATTTGCAAAAAATGAACCTGACCCCAGAGCACTTTGGGGGTGAACGGTATTTTGGGTGTAACGATTACCTGGTGATTACCTACCCACAAGCGGTGGAGCAGGTTCATAGGTCATTTTTGGATGTAGGTGTGGACGTCATTGAAACCTGCACGTTCCGTTCAAATCGGATAACCCTGGCAGAATATGGATTGCAAGATAAAGTGATCGAAATCAATCAACGAGCGGCTCAACTGGCCCGACGGCTTGCTGATGAGTATAGTACCGAGGGGTATCCGCGCTTTGTGGCCGGCTCGATGGGACCGACGGGAAAATTGCCCTCGATGGATGACCCCGAACTTTCCAACATTAGTTTTGACGAATTGGTGGATGTGTTTCGAGAGCAGGCTGTTGGGTTGATCCGTGGCGGGGTGGATGTACTTTTGATCGAGACCTCTCAGGACATTCTGGAGGTTAAGGCGGCCATTTTGGGGATTCAGAAAGCGTTTGAGGAAACCGGCATTTATCTCCCGATTCAAGCCCAGGTGACGTTAGATACCACCGGGCGCATGTTGTTAGGGACAGATATCTCTGCTGTACTGGCAATTCTGGAAGGTTTAGCGGTGGACGTGATTGGTCTCAATTGCTCCACCGGGCCGGATTATATGCGTGAGCCTATCCGTTATTTGGGGGAACATTCCAGCCTACCGGTTTCGTGTATCCCGAATGCGGGCTTGCCGCTTAATGTGGACGGCCAGGCGGTTTACCCGCTGGAGCCAGAGCATTTTGCCGAGGAACTGGCCGAATTTGTCGAAAAGTATCACATCAACGTTGTCGGCGGTTGTTGCGGCACGACCCCCGCGCACCTCAAGCGTTTGATAGAGCGTCTGGGACGGCGTCCGGCGCCTCCACGCCCAATCTTGAACATTCCTCAGTTGGCCTCGGCGATCCAGGCAATGCCAATGCTCCAGGAGCCCAAACCCTTTCTGATCGGGGAACGCCTGAACACGCAGGGGAGTCAGAAATTCAAGCAATTGATTCTTGAGGAGCGTTATGACGAAATTTTGACTTTGGCGCGCCAGCAAGTCAACAGCGGGGCACATGCGCTAGACATTTGTGTTGCCCTTACCGAGCGCGGCGATGAGGCAGAGACGATGCGCAAGGTGATCAAACGCCTTGCTCCGCTTGTGCGGGTGCCGTTGGTGATTGATACCACCGAGCCTGAAGTCATGGAAGTGGCGCTTAAAACCGCCCCCGGACGGTGTATGTTGAACTCGACGCATCTGGAAGGGGGGCGAGCAAAGGCAGATCGCGTCTTTGAGTTAGCCAAGCGCTATAATGCCGCCGTGATCGTCCTGACCATAGATGAGAACGGCATGGCAAAGACCGCTGAAAACAAACTGGCCGTGGCTAAGCGCATTTACCAGATCGCCGTTGAGGAGCACGGCTTACGTCCGCAGGATTTGGTGTTTGATGCGCTGACCTTCACGTTGGCAACGGGGGATCCGGAGTTTGCCCGTTCGGCGATTGAAACCCTTGAAGGTATTCGTCTCATCAAGGCCGAACTTCCTGGTGTGTTAACATCCTTGGGGATCAGTAATGTGTCCTTTGGCTTAGCGCCGCGAGCGCGCGCGGTGTTGAATAGCGTGATGCTTTATCATGCCGTGCAGGCTGGGTTGGATATGGCAATTGTCAATCCGGCTCACATCAAGCCTTATGCTGAGATACCGGAGGAAGAACGCCGGCTGGCTGAGGATGTGATCTTCAATCGTCATCCGGAAGCCTTGCAGCGTTTTATTAGCTTTATGGAGAGCACTGCTGCCGAGGGGACCGAAAAGCGCGAGAGCGAACAAAGTGCACTAGGGGAGAAAACTCCCGAGCAACGCTTGCATTGGCGTATTTTGCATCGTCAAAAAGAGGGGGTTGAACAGGATATTGATGAGATCATTCAGCGAGAGGCGCCGCGCTCACAGCATGAGGTTGCTGTGCAGATTTTGAATCAGGTGCTTTTACCCGCGATGAAAGAAGTGGGGGACAAATTTGGAAGTGGCGAATTGATCCTGCCGTTTGTGTTGCAGTCAGCAGAGGTGATGAAAAAAGCAGTTTCTCATCTAGAGCGTTATTTGGAACGCAAAGAGGGTGTCAGTAAGGGGCGCATGGTTCTGGCGACTGTTTACGGTGATGTCCATGATATCGGTAAAAACCTGGTTAAGACCATTTTATCCAATAACGGCTATGAGGTGATTGATCTGGGCAAACAGGTGCCGGCTGAAACGATCATTTCTAAGGCCGTAGAAGTTCAAGCCGATGCTATTGGCCTAAGTGCTTTGTTGGTTTCTACCAGTCGGCAGATGCCCTTGATCGTCAATGAACTTCATCGCCGCGGCTTGAAGTTCCCGGTGCTGATCGGCGGGGCGGCGATTAACCCGCGCTTCGGACGGCGCATCTTGCAGACCGAGAGCGGTGAGTTTTATGAGCCGGGCGTCTTTTACTGTAAAGATGCCTTTGAGGGTCTGGAAACCATGGATGCACTAATGGAACCCGAAGCGCGCCAGCGTCTGCTTGCACGTATTCGCGCCGAGGCAGAGATGGAACTGGGACGGCAAGTACCATCCACAGCACGGGCTGGTGTGCGCCGTTCGAATGTGCCACTGATTGAACGCATTCCGCGCCCGCCCACTTGGGGTGTACGGGTGGTGCGTCAAATGCCCTTGGAAAGCGTCTTCCAATGCTTATCAAAAAACGAATTGTTCCGGCTTTCATGGGGAGCGAAGAACACCCACGGTGAAGCCTGGGAACGCCTGTTGGCGGACTATGAAGCCAGATTAGACGCAATGCGCCGCGAGGCTCTGGTCGAAGGCTGGCTTAAACCCCAGGGGATTTATGGCTACTGGCCAGCTCAAGCGGATGGAAACGATTTGATCATTTATGATCCGGCCAGCGTGCAAGCCGGCTCGCCCGAAGAAATGATGCGTTTCACCTTCCCACGCCAAAGTATGGGTGAATTTCTTTGCCTGGCGGATTATTTTGCGCCGGTGGATTCTGGGATTATGGACGTTGTTGCATTCCAAATCGTTACCGTGGGACAAATGGCTACTGAGCGAGTTGAACGACTGCAATCCCAGGGGCTTTATACAGAGGCGTATTTTACTCACGGCTTAGCTGTGCAGATGGCAGAAGCAACGGCGGAATACCTCCATCGCCATATTCGGCGCGAGTTAGGATTGGCTCCGGATCAAGGAAAGCGGTATTCATGGGGATATCCGGCGATCCCCGATTTAGCCGATCATCGCAAAGTGTTTGAATTGCTTCCGGCAGAAACAGAACTAGGGATGAGTCTAACGGCGGCGTATCAACTGGTGCCAGAGCAGTCCACGGCTGCCATTATTGTCCACCATCCTCAGGCTAAATATTTCAATATCGGTGAGAGCCGTATTGAGCAATTGATGCGGGCTCAAGAGGGGTAGGTTGCGGATGAGACGAGAGGCGTTTTTTGAATGGCTTTCTTCCCAAGGACGCCCGATTCTAGCCGATGGGGCGATGGGAACATTACTCAATCAGCGAGGGGTCAAATTTGAGGAATGCTTTGATCTGCTAAATCTACAAAAGCCGAATTTGGTAGCTGATATTCATCGCGAGTATGTGGAAGCAGGTGCTCAGATTATTCTCACCAACACCTTTGGTGCCAACCGTTATAAACTGGCCCAGCATGGTTTAGAGGGCCAGGTTTCACGCCTAAATAAGGCGGCGGTTGATATTGCGCGGCAGGTGATTTCATCGTCCTCACATCAGGTGTTGATCGCCGGGGATGTGGGGCCATTAGGGGTACGCTTAGCGCCATTCGGGCGGGTGCAACCCGAACAAGCGCGGACGGCATTTCGGGAGCAGATTGAAGCCCTGGTTGCGGCAGGGGTGGATTTTATCGTTATTGAGACTATGGCTGATCTTTATGAGGTGCGTGAAGCAGTGCTGGCGGCGCGAGAGATTGACCCTGAAGTGCCGGTGGTGGCTTCGGTCACCTTTACCCGCGATGATCGCACCTTGTTGGGTGATGACCCGATACGAGTCGCCCGATATATTCACGAATCCGGCGCCGATGTGATCGGGATCAATTGCTCGGGAGGTCCCAATCAGTTGCTTCGCATCCTCAAACAGATGCGCTCTGCCGTTCCCGAAGGACGATATTGGGTTAAACCTAATGCGGGGTGGCCGGAACGCATGGGGGATCGCATCATGTACCCAGCGGCTCCCGACTATTTCGGCGATTATGCAGTAGCCTTTTGGAAGGCTGGGGCTGCGGTAGTGGGTGGGTGCTGTGGAACAACGCCCGAGCACATTGCAGCCATGAATAAGAAATTGCAGGAAACAGATCTCACCACTTACGAGAACGGTCTCAGTATTACCATTGTCGAACGCGAGGAAGGCATCGGAGGGGTGCAACAACCAACGCGGTTGGCCCAACGTCTGGCAGAGGGAAAATTTGTCATTGCTGCCGAGGTGGACCCTCCGCGCGGGCTTTCCACACAAAAATTGCTCGCTGGGGTGCGGTTGTTGAATGAAGCCGGTGTGGATGTCATCAATGTAGCGGATAGCCCAATGGCGCGGATGCGGATGAGCCCTTGGGCTGTTTGCCGTCTTATTCAAGAAGAGGTGGGTGTAGAAACCGTCTTGCACTTTCCTACCCGTGGGCGGAATCTCCTCCGTGTTCAAGGGGACCTGTTGGCAGCCCATGCGTTAGGGGTACGTAATGTGTTTGTAGTCATGGGTGACCCAACGGCGATTGGGGATTATCCCAACGCCATGGATAACTACGATTTGGTGCCCTCAGGGCTAATTAAGTTGATCAAACAAGGTTTTAATACCGGTGTTGATCATGCGGGCATGGATATCGGCCAACCCACATCGTTCTTTGTGGGCTGTGCACTCAATCTAAATCCTCCAGACCCAGAGGCAGAAATAAAAAATCTGCGGCGAAAACTGCGTGCGGGAGCCGACTTTATCATGACCCAACCCATTTTTGATCCTGAAGCTGCGCGCGCGTTTCTGGGGTATATTCATGAGGTGTTAGGCGGGCTGAATGTACCTGTTTTAATCGGGATTCTGCCCCTGGTGAGTGAGCGACATGCGGCCTTCCTACATCATGAGGTGCCAGGTATCACTATTCCGCATGCGATCCGACAACGTGTGGCAAACGGAGGGGAGAAAGCCGCTCGTGTCGGGATAGAAATTGCGATAGAATTAGCCTTAGCGGCGAAATCTTTTGCGCAAGGCATTTACCTGATGCCGGCGTTCAATCGTTTTGACTATGCCGCCGAAATCATTGAAAACGTACGGAAAGGTGGTTGATCCCTTTTATGCTCCTGACCATTGACGTCGGCAACACTAATCTCACCATTGGTCTTTTTGAGGGCACAAAATTAGGGGCACGATGGCGTCTGGCTACAGACCATGAACGTATGCCAGACGAATATGGGCTTCAAATGTTGGGGCTTTTACAACATGGTGGGTGTTCACCGGCACAATTAGATGGCATTTGCGTGGCTTCGGTGGTGCCGCCATTAACCCCGCGAATCTTGCAGGCTTGTCGCAACTACCTTAGTGAGGATATATTGGTGATTGATGAGACCGTTGAGACGGGGATCAAAATCTTGTATGAAGACCCTCGTGCTGTTGGGGCGGATCGTATTGCCGACGCTGTTGCAGTTTGCGCCTTATATGGTGGACCGGCCTGTGTAGTAGACTTTGGTACGGCGACGACTTTTGATGCGATCACCGCCGAAGGTGAATACCTGGGCGGGGCGATTGCACCCGGTATCGGGATTGCAGCAGAAGCGCTATTCATGCGGACGGCCAAATTGCCGCGGGTAGATATTCAGGCGCCGCCGTCGGTTGTCGGGCGCAACACCGTGCATGCGATCCAGTCGGGATTAGTCTATGGCTATGTGGCTTTGGTGGAGGGGATGGTCGAGCGTTTTCGGCGAGAATTGGGGCCGGACATGAAGGTTATCGCCACAGGAGGGTTGGCTGAAGTGATCGCAAACCACACCAATGTGATTCATCATTTTGCTCCCTGGTTAACCCTGGAAGGGTTGCGTATCTTATGGGAGAGAAATCGCTCGCGCCATGAGTAATCCCGTATCTAATCGCCGCATTGTTTTGGGGGTAACAGGTTCTATTGCCGCATATAAAGCCGGAGAGATTGCATCTCGGTTAACTCAATGGGGCGCCCAGGTGGATGTTATCTTAACCTCAGGAGCCCTACATTTTATAACGCCGCTGACATTTCAGTCCCTAACCTCGCGTAAGGCTTATACCGATGATGATCTATGGGGAGGCGAAGGCCATGTGACCCACGTGGGATTGGGGCGTGGTGCTGAACTAATTGTGATTGCCCCGGCTACAGCCAATACTCTCTCCAAGTTGGCGTACGGTATTGCTGACAATCTCTTGGTGTTGACCGTACTTGCTTCTCAATGCCCTTTGCTAGTAGCGCCAGCGATGGATGCCGGGATGTTTCAGCATCCGGCCACTCAGGAAGCTGTTAGGATTTTGGAACAACGTGGCGTGATGTTTATCGGGCCAGCAGAGGGACGTTTGGCCTCTGGTCTGGTTGGGCGTGGGCGCATGGTAGAGCCGGCCGAGGTACTGGCGGCTATCCGTTGGCGGTTAGGACGTTCAGGACCTTTAGCAGGTCGCAAGGTGGTTGTCACTGCTGGCGGTACCCAGGAACCGATAGATGCGGTGCGGGTGATCACCAATCGTTCTTCGGGCAAACAGGGGTACGCACTTGCCCAGGCAGCGCTAGATGTGGGGGCTGAGGTTGTTTTAATCACAACCTCAACAGCACTAACACCACCTTATGGGGCTCGGGTGATCATGGTGCGAACCGCTGCTGATATGCTGGAAGCGGTACTCCGTGAAATCCAGGATGCCGAAGCCTTGCTAATGGCTGCCGCCGTGGCTGATTTTCGCCCACGAGTTGTCCACGGACAAAAGATAAAGAAGGAAGACGGCATCCCCGCATTGGAATTGGAGGCAACCCCCGACATCCTAATGGCCGTTGCCGAGCAGCGGGCTCAGTTGGGTTACCCGCGGCGGGTGATCGGCTTTGCTGCCGAAAGTGATGATCTCTTAATTCATGCTCAGGAAAAACTCCAACGCAAGCGCTTAGATATGATTGTGGCTAACGATATTTCAGCTACGGATGCTGGCTTTGAGGTGGATACAAATCGGGTAACTCTATTGTTTGCTGATGGACGCATACAGGCACTGCCACTGATGAGTAAGGAAGCCGTAGCGGAAGCCATTATCCAGCAACTGGTGGCTATGCTTACATAAATTATTGGGGTGTTCATCCATGCGAGTATTAATTATTTCAGACGTTCATGCTAACCTCCCTGCTTTGGAAGCCGTGCTCAAGGACGCCGGTTCGGTGGATGCGGTTTGGTGTTTAGGGGATTTAGTGGATTACGGGCCAGATCCGAACGAATGTGTAGATCTTGTTCGACAGCAACCTCATCTAGTGTGTTTACTGGGTAACCATGATGCGGCGGTGTTGGGGAGACTGGATCTTTCGTTTTTTAACCGCGAGGCCTTAATTTCGGTGCAGTGGACACAACAAGCTCTGAGCGAGGACACGCGACAATTTTTAGAGCAATTGCCGGACCGCATTGTGGTGGAGCCTTGCACCTTGGTTCATGGTAGCCCACGTAATCCGCTATGGGAGTATTTACTGGATTTGAGCGTCGTGGCAGCTAATTTCGCTCATTTTGATACAACGTATTGCTTGGTTGGGCATACGCACATTCCGGTGATCTTTCACTACAATGGTGAATGGATTGAATGGGTAATACCCAAAGATGGAGAAACGGTGTCTTTGAAAACGCCAGCGATTGCTAATCCCGGTTCAGTGGGGCAACCACGAGATCATGATCCTCGTGCGGCATATGCCATTTTTGATCCCGAGATTGGAACATGGGAATTCCATCGGGTTGAGTATCCGATTGACCAGGTTCAAGAGCGCATTATCAAAGCCGGATTACCTACCTATCATGCGCGCCGGTTGAGTGAAGGCGTTTGAAGTAGGGAACTTTGGGCGCTAAAAAACGTCTAGTAAGTAGCCACCCTACTTGGAAGAGGAGAAGATGAGATGAAAGCACAAATGCGCCCAATTCCAATGGTTGTCTTGATCTTAGGGCTGTTTGTTTTGTTGGCGTGTGCTCCAAAGAGTGTTGCTCCACTTGAAAGTGTCGCGCCAGGAGAGCGCGGTGCGGCCAACGCCGGGAGCATTGCAGCACAGCCCACAATGGCGCCGCTAGCAATGGATAAGATGGCTTACCAGGGAGCGGTAGAAGTAGCTCCAGAAAGCCCGGCTGGTGACCGAATGGTTATCCGCTCAGCAGAACTCTCAATTGTGGTGGGAAATCCTGCCCAGGCAATGGAGTCCATCATTCGTCTGGCGAGTGAAATGAAAGGGTTTGTGGTCAGTTCTAGTTTGTATCAGACCCAAACTCCAGAAGGGGCTCAGGTGCAAGAGGGAACCATTACCATTCGTGTCCCTGCTGAACGGCTGGATGAGGCGCTTGGGCGCATTCGTGCCTTGGTTGAAAACCCCGACACCGATATTCTCTCTCAGAACATTTATGGCCAGGATGTCACTAAAGAATACACCGATTTGCAATCACGGTTACGTAACCTGGAAGATGCGGCAGAACAACTGCGAAAGATCATGGATACGGCGACCAAGCCCGAGGAAGTACTTCAGATCTATAATGAACTGCGCCAGGTTAATGAGCAAATTGAGGTTCTGAAGGGCCAGATCAAGTATTATGAGGAATCAGCGGCAATGTCAGCGATCACCGTAACCCTGCGCGCTAAGGAAGCCGTTGCGCCGATCACCATCGGTACCTGGAAGCCTGAGGGGGTGGCACGGGACGCTATCCGCGCCTTAATTCGCGCTTATCAAGCGCTGGTCAGTGGTGCCATCTGGCTCGTGCTCTTCTGCCTGCCGGTGGCTTTACCGATTGCGATTGTTGGATGGTTGATCTGGCAGGGATTCCGCCGCTGGCGACGGACGCGAAAACAGATGCCAAAATCCGAGGCTAAACCGCCTGAGTCATAAATCATTCGATCCGGTGAGAAGGTCGTGATTGCCCGGCAATAGAATAAGCCGGGCAATCCTTTTGAGGCTGATTACCAAGCCATTGTCAGGGTTACGCCAGAAGTAGAAAGGCGAACTGGAAAACCATAAATATGAGGCAAAATTTTCCGCCCCTGGAGAGGGGTCTCATCTAATCGAACTTGCCAAGGAGACAAGGGTAGGTAAAAATAGGCGTTGCCTTCGGCTTCGTGGTGGATATCAATACGACAGGTTAGGAAAGAGGTTTCCACCTCCCAGGTTTTGACCTCAAGACCCTGACTAATGTGAAGTGTACTTCCAACCCAGGCTGGTTGTTCGGAGCGAAAAGGATATGCAGCCAAGAGGGCAATGCCATGGGGTGGGAGCAGGGGAAGCGTAAGGGAAGAATTGTCTTTCCATTCGTAGTGGCGGTCGTTCCAAAAATCATGTACCAGGTAGGTTTGTTGGGGATCTAGGTGATAACGCTGGTGTGTGAATTCAGGTGTGATGGGTTGATCATCCCAATTGATGAACGCCAATAGGTGCCATTCACCGAGGGCACCTTTCAAATCCAGGCGGAGGTGGGCAGGATATTCGTTCTCTAGCAGGTCTATTACCTCAGGGGATGCTTCGATTAATGGCAAGAGCGCTTGGGCAATCTTGAGCCGTTCAGGCGGAAGAGTGGTCAGGTTATCTGAAATTAGGAATGAACCGCCGCTGAGGGCTATCACGCTGGCTAGAGTTTGTACTTCCGCCAGGCTCAATTTAGTTGGGCCAAGGATTAAGCAATCAGGGTCATTGATCCACCAACGGCGGTGCAGGGGAGCGCGGGTAAGGGTGTTGCGGATGGCGTTGACCGCGGCGGGCATATGGGGTTCGCCGCGGAAAAACCATCGGTGTCCAAGATACTCGGGTTGCCAGGATCCGCTGATATCGGCACCAATGCGCGTGGCGTTAACAAGCCCAAGTACGGATCCCAATGGAGCTCCGCAGCCTAAGAGAAACGTCTCATCGCCAGCGGCTTGGCGTAAGGTCTCCATGCCGCGGCGTAATACCTGCGCGCGGGTTAGGGTGGGATTGCGATAGCGACCGGGTAGGGCGGCGGCGTAGAGAAAATCGAGTTTAAGGTAGGGGAATCCCCACTTGTGAACTGCAGTATCTATAATTTGGGCGGCGTAATCCAGTGCTTCAGGAACAGTGAGATCGAGTGCGGTGGCAAAGGTGTTCCAAACAAAGCCGGCATTCACTGGGCGGCCTGATGAGCGACGCAGAAGCCATTCTGGATGCTGACGAGCCAGTTGTGATCTGGGATGGACGATGAACGGGGCCAGCCATAATCCGGGTCTCAATCCCGCACCTTTGATCTCTTGAGCCAGTGGGGCGACACCTTGAGGAAACGAGGCCTTGAACGTTGTCCAGTCCCCGACCTGCGTCTCAAAACCGTCATCAATCTGAACCAGTTCAAGTGGTAATTGGGTCTGCCAAGCCTGAATCTGTCTCAGATTTTGGAAAATGTCCTCGGCTGAAAGTTTCGTGTAGTAATAATACCACGAGCACCAACCCCGCGGACTGGATGGAAATTGCTCTATCTGATGAAAAGAGGCAACGGCCTCGAGATAAGGGGAGAGGGGTAACTCGTGGTCGGTGGTAAAGGGATATAGCATAAACCAATCGGTTTCCATGCTTTTCCCGGGATCCAGGCGAGTGTGATCGCCGTTTGCCCAAACCTGCAAGTGTGGTTGAGGGGTGATTGAGAAAGCCAGACTACCAAAGTGGTGTTGTTGGGAAAGAAACCCCGCCACTAATCCCAGATTGTCCTTAGGGGAGAATAAAACGGTAAAGAAATCGCTACTAAAATGCCCGGATTGGCGAAAGAGGGGTGTGCCCGGATTGACCACCATGGGATTCTGGAAAGGCCCTAAGCGTGAACGCGGCATGGTTGATGTGGCACTTAATGCCGCAGTGTATGACCAGGATTGCCAGCCGTTGAGATAGAAACGTAGATCTTGAGGGGAAGAACCAAGAATAAATTGGCGTTTGGGGTTATCGTTACCCAAATCGAGCAATCTAATTTGGTCTATCCAGATGGGTTCACGACCTTGGTTGTGTAAACTGAGATGCCAAAGGGCCCAATACCCATGATTGGCTTGAGCCAGCACGAGTATGGCTTGAAGTCCCGCAGGTGGAAACGATGCGACGAGTGTCTCTATAATTTCACTGTCTACTCCTGGAAGATCAGGAGGGTCGTTGAGAGTAGGTACAGAGCGAAAATTTTGAGGCGCCCAGAGGTGTGATTTCCCATTCCATTGGAAGTAAATTTTTAGTCTGACGTTTTTTAGTTGAAAAAAGGGCTCATCCTGGGTACGAAGGGAAAAATACCCCTCGCGCGGCACAATCTCCCAGGTCAAGCGTCCTGGATACAATCCCGGCATGAGATGCTCCTGCTTTAGTTTAGGTCATAAGCGGGGGAGGTAAATTCCGCTCTGTTTTTGGTACTTGCCTTTTTTATCCGCGTAAGAAACCTCGCACACTTCATCGGCCTCAAAGAAAAGCACCTGGGCAATGCCTTCATTGGCATAAATTTTAGCCGGGAGGGGGGTGGTGTTCGAAATTTCCAGGGTGACATATCCCTCCCATTCGGGTTCAAAGGGGGTCACATTAACGATAATGCCACACCGGGCATAGGTGCTTTTCCCCAGACACACAGTGAGCACATTCCGTGGGATGCGAAAATATTCCACAGTTCGCCCCAAGGCAAAAGAGTTCGGGGGGATGACACATACCTCCCCTTTGAAGTCCACCATGGATTTGGGATCAAAGTCCTTGGGATCCACCATGGCACTGAAGACATTCGTAAAAATTTTGAACTCATCAGCCACCCGAATGTCATACCCATAGGAAGAGAGGCCGTAGGAAATGACCCCTGAGCGCACTTGGTGATCCACAAATGGCTCAATCATGCCATGTTCGAGAGCCATCTTGCGAATCCAATGATCTGGTTTAAGCCCCATCGGTGTACTCCTCTCACGTATAGATTTTTAACCCCGAGTGGTCGAGGGGAAGTGCCTTAATCTGGGATTTGAAGCCCTCCGCGATCGCGTAGTAAAGCGCGGACTTTCTTCAGGCTTTCTGCGGCTTGGTTTTCTATCGCGCCAATTTGGTCGAGTAAAGGTTGTGAAAGCGAGAGATCTAGGCCACTCAAGTTAATGCGGACATTGTACCCGGCGCACGTGATGGCACTGTGCGCGAGGGTTGCGGCTGATGCGGCGTCGGTAATGGCATTAAGGTTGCCCAAAGCAGCGACCTGATAGGCTAGTTCCATGACTGAAAAAGTGGTCTGGGCTACCTTTAGAGGTACTTCGGCAGCATGAAGATTGGCTTTCTGAAGTGCTTCTTGCTGAGCAGATTCCTGCTCGGGCGTTTCTTTAGGCAGTTTTAGCGCTGCCATGACGGTTTCAAAAGCCTGTGCATCTTCCTCGACGGCTTCAAGGAGGGTATGGCGTAAAGCCTCGGCTTCTTCTAAAATTTGCCACATTTGAGGCTTGACGTGCTCATATTTTTTCTTGCTGAGAGTTAGGCGTGCCACCATGGCCACCAACGCGGCCGCCATCGCGCCAGTAAATGCCGCAGCCGATCCGCCGCCGGGGGTGGGGGTAGGTGCGGCTAGGGCTTCGAGAAAACTGGTTTCCTGTGGCGGTGCTGTCTCGCTGCTTTGGGTTCGCATGACCTCGCTAAGGCGATTTTCTAAAATCTGTGACGGTTCAAATCCGTCTAATTGGAGATACCAGATTGCGGAGTCATTGAGCGCTTCCTGGGGGATAAGGCCGACGAGTTCACTATGGTGTACGGCTACCCCATAACGTTCACACTCGCGACGAATCATTTCCATAACACGGAAGACCGGCGTTTGACGGAAGTTGGTAAGATTCATGGATACCTGGGCTTTGCCCTCTACCATTACCCCCATTGCCTTGACGTAGCGTAAACCGCCATTTGAAAATCGAATCGCACGGGCGATCTTTTGGGCAATAGAAACATCACTTGTGTTTAGATAGACATTAAATGCAATCAGGGGATGACGAGCACCAATAACCGTAGCACCGGCAGGTCCCACACGGCGAGGTCCAAAATCCGGTTCTCGTTCGGGGTCGGTAGCGATTTCCTCTTTCAGAGCCTCATATTGACCGCGCCGGATATTTTCGAGATTAACTCGTTCAGGTCGGGAAGCGGCTTCTTCGTATAGGTAAACTGGAATCTGAAGCTCTTCTCCTACCCGTTTACCGAGCCGGCGTGCCATTTCGACGCATTCCTGCATGGTGATATCCTGGATCGGGACAAAGGGGACTACGTCGGTCGCGCCGATTCGGGGATGAGCGCCGGTATGTTTGTCAAGATCAATCAGTTCGGCAGCGCGAGCGATAGCACGGAAAGCAGCTTCTTCCACGGCTTGTGGTGAGCCGACAAACGTGATGACAGTGCGGTTGTGGTCAAAATCGGAGTGGCGGTCTAGGATATATACATTGGGGACGGAATTGATGGCTTGGATAATGGCTTCGACAACTTCGGGTCGGCGGGCTTCGGAGAAGTTGGGGATGCATTCGACGAGGGGCTGGGTCATAGGCATGCCTCGGGAAAGGGGATTGGATATATTATAATCGTCGTTGAGGTCACTAACGGCTTAAGAAAGGTTGGTGAGAAATGTGCGGTCGTTTTACACTAACGGTGGACGCTGAGCAATTGGTGCTGTCCTTTGGGCTAAAGGGGATCCCAACGGATTGGCGACCCCGTTACAACATTGCACCCACCCAGCCGGTTTTGGGGTTACGCGACGGCGAAATGCGCCAAGCAGAGTGGTTTCGATGGGGATTGATCCCCTCCTGGGCAAAGGATCCTGCCATCGGGAATAGGCTGATTAATGCCCGTGCCGAGACCTTGGATGAGAAGCCAGCGTTTCGATCTGCTTTTGCTTCCCGGCGTTGCCTTATTCTGGCGGATGGTTTCTATGAATGGCAATCTGCTGAGGGAAAACGGTCGCCCTCAAATCCTTATCTCTTTCGTCTAAAAGACGGTTCACCATTTGCCTTGGCAGGGTTGTGGGATACATGGTGGAATGAAGCCGGTGAAACAGTTATCTCATGCACGATTATCACTTGTCCAGCCAATGAACTGGTGGGAAAGATTCATTCTCGGATGCCGGTTATTCTGGATCGCACTCAATGCTGGGGATGGCTCGAGACACGTGGTCTCTCGGATTTAAAGGCGCTCTTAAAACCCTATCCGGCGGAGAATATGATGGCCTATCCCGTTGAGCGTGCTGTAAATAATCCTGCTGTGGATGACCCCGTTTGTATCCAGCCGGCAGAGAGAGGATGAATATTACGTCCCATTTGGCTTGACCCAATGCCTATCCTTGTGGTAGAATTTGTCCGCGCTGCCCCCATCGTCTAGGGGACTAGGACGCAGCCCTTTCAAGGCTAAAACGGGGGTTCGAATCCCCCTGGGGGCACCAGATGATCACGCAAATGGCGTGATCATTTTGTTTTAGAGACGTGAACGATAAGAACGAATTCAGCCTTGCGAGTTTTCAGGGTGTTGATGACGCTGCTCACCGAGCCGCGGAGAATGGTTTCTTGAGGCAAGGTAAGGTCTAGGGCTAGGGTGATGGGTATTTGATCGCCGAAAACCTGTGCGATTTCTTGTAACAAGGTAATCAGACGGTAAGGGGTATCCATGAGTATAATGGGCATGCCTATGGTTTTGAGTCTTTTTAAGGCCTGACGACGTTCTTCAGGCTTGCGAGGTAGGAAGCCCCCGAACACAAATTGCTCCAGGGGGACATCGAGCACGGATAAAGCTGCCATGAGCGATGAGGGACCGGGGACGGGGATAACTCGAACCCCGGACGCAACAGTCTGATGAATTAAAAGCGCACCAGGATCAGAAAAGACTGGGGTGCCGCAATCTGAAATAAGTGCAAAGCGTTTCCCGCTTTTTAACTGATCCACCAGGGCAGGTGTTTGTTGGGCTTCGTTATGTTCATTGAGCGGGTAGAGGGGTTTTTCGGGTAAATTCAACTGACGCAACAATCGCCTGGCGTTACGAATGTCCTCACAAATAATGCCATCTGCCTGGGAAAGAATCTCGATCGCCCGCAGCGTTATGTCTTTGGGGTGACCCAACGGTGTGGCTACGACATAAAGGATGCCCGCTTCCTGCATGATTTCGATTATACCCGTTGCCTTCGTCAGAGATGTGAAAACATGTTATATTTGGTGACGTTATCCTACAAAGTGAGGAATACGCGATGACACTGGCTTTCATGGAAGACCTAAATCCTGTCGTGCAAGCCTTGTTGGCAACGCTGTTCACTTGGGGGATTACCGCCTTAGGGGCTGCGGGTGTTTTCTTGAAACGCGAGTTAAATCGTAGACTGCTGGATGGAATGTTAGGGTTTGCCTCTGGGGTAATGATTGCGGCAAGTTTTTTCTCGCTCTTGAAGCCTGCGATTGAGATGTCACATGATATGGGAGTGCCCGGTTGGTTACCAGCGGTGATCGGTTTTCTTCTTGGTGGGGCATTTCTTTATTTAGTGGATCGTCTTTTACCCCATTTACATATTGGCATGGCGATGAATTCCGCAGAGGGGCTGAAGACGTCCTGGCAGCGGAGCGTATTGTTGGTGTTGGCAATTACTCTCCACAATTTTCCCGAAGGACTAGCTGTAGGAGTAGCCTTCGGCGCTGCCGCAGCGGGGATTCAAGAGGCAACCTTGGCGGGTGCTGTGGCGTTGGCGGTTGGGATTGGGCTCCAAAATTTTCCCGAGGGGTTGGCGGTTTCAGCCCCCTTGCGGCGAGAAGGTATATCGCGATGGAAAAGTTTTTTCCTGGGACAACTTTCTGGCATTGTGGAGCCTCTGGCGGGTATCATCGGGGCACTGGCAGTGTTTATGGTGCGTCCATTGTTACCTTATGCCTTAGCGTTTGCTGCCGGAGCGATGATTTACGTCTGCGTTGAGGAATTAATCCCTGAAGGCCATTCCGGAGGGCATTCTGACGTGGTTACCATTGGGGTGATGTTGGGCTTTGCGCTCATGATGATGCTGGATGTTGCGCTGGGGTGAGGCGTGCTTATGCGTTTAAGCCGGGTCACACGGAATACATTGTTAGTAGGCGGATTTTTCGCTTTAGATAAGGTGGCCGCGTTCATCCGTCAGGTGGTGATTGCGCGCCAGTTTGGCCTATCTGAAGCTTTGGACGCCTTTAATGTGGCTAATAATGTGCCTGATTTGTTATTTGCCTTAATCTCAGGTGGGGCTCTGGCAATGGCTTTCATCCCTGTGCTAACCGAAACCCTTACTCAACACGGAGAACGACAAACCTGGCAATTATTCAGCCGTATTGCCAATTTGGCGTTTATCGTTACCGGGTTACTGGGCGTATTAGTGGGTGTTTTTGCACACCCTTTGGTCACTTGGGAACTGGGTATTGCGCCTGGTTTTGGTGCGGAGCAACAGCGTCTTGTAATTACCCTGATGCGGCTCAATCTAATTGCTACAGTGATTTTCTCACTGAGTGGGTTAGTCATGGCCGCGTTGCAGGCTCACCAGCATTTCCTGCTACCAGCGATGGCACCACTTTTTTATAATCTGGGTCAAATTTTTGGTGCTGTGATATTAGCACCGGAACATGGTATGTCTCTGGGAGGGATGACCCTTCCGGCTCTGGGCTTGGGGGTACACGGTTTGGTTTATGGTGTGATCCTGGGGGCTTTGCTCCATTTAGGTATTCAAGTGCCAGGTTTGATACGATACCAATTTCGCTGGCAGGCTGGATTGGGATTGGGGAGCCCCGAGGTGCGCAAGGTGCTACGGTTGATGGGACCGCGTTTACTTACGGTCTTATGCATTCAATTGATCTTTATCGTGCGCGATAATTTGGCGTCTCGGTTAGCGACAGGTGCAGTTACTGCCCTCACATATGGTTGGATGATTTTTCAAGTGCCAGAAACATTGATCGGGACGGCTTTGGGTACCGCCCTTTTGCCCGCCCTCTCTGAACAGATGGCACGAGATCAGAGCGAGCGTTTCCGCGATAGCATCCAGAGAGCAGTGCGGGTTTTAGTGGCATTGACCCTCCCTTTAACGGTAGTCTTGGGCTTGGGAATGCGCCCTGTTTTAGAGATGGTGTTTGGCTTTGGTAAAGAAGGTACGGACTTGCTATGGCGAGTTTCGCAAGCCTACTTGCTGGGGTTATTGGGGCAATGCATCGTAGAAATTATGGTGCGGGCTTTCTATGCACGGCAAAATGCATGGGTTCCATTGGCTGGGGCAGGAATTACCTTGGGTGTCTACGTCCTGGCTGGGACGCAATTCTATCGCTGGTTAGGGGCACCGGGGATCAGTCTTGCTGATGCGCTGGCCTTTTCGATAGAGGCGCTCATCCTGACCCTGTGGTTGACCCGGACCTTAAATCATCGCATCATGGTTACGCCAGTGGTTCTGAGAGCGGTTATAGCAGCGTTTGTTGGTGGGGGTGCTGTTCTTTTTGGACAAAGTTTGGTTCAGGTAGGGAATTCTCTGTGGGGGGCGATAGCTCTAATGGGAGTGGGAGGGATATTGGCTTCGCCCTGGATATGGCAAGAATTGCGGTTGTTAATTCACTTGTGAGCGCAGTTTAACCCTACGGTATAATATAGGCCATGATGACAGCGCACAGTGACGAGAACATTAATAAAAACGCACGTGAAGTAAATGAAGTGGCAGAAGAACCAATAAGCCAGCGTAGAACCCGATGGTGGGTCTGGGTTTTACTGACATTGGGAGTAATTGTTGTATCTGGCCTGCTAGGCGGATGGTTGGGCTACCAGGCCAGTTTACAAGACCGGTTGGCAGAAGAGGAAAATCAGAAAGCCGTTGTCGCTGCTACACAATATCAATTGGGTGTGGCAGATCTGGCGGCTGGTCGTTTTGATTCAGCACGTAAACGCTTTGAATATGTCCTCTCGCTCAAGCCAGATTTTCCAGGCGCGATGGAAGGCCTGGCTCAGGCGATGATGGGACTGACCTTGCAAATGACCCCTACCGCTACCCCCACTCCCACTCAAGAACCCACGCCGGATACGCGTAAGGAAGAAGAACTATTTGCTCAAATTCAACAAGCCCTCTTAAACAAGGACTGGCAAACGGCGATTGACACGATCGAAGTGCTGCGCAAATTGAATCTCACCTATCGAGCGGTAGATGTAGACGGCATGTATTATCTAGCCTTGCGCAATTTGGGGGTGAAGAATATTTTAGAAGACGGATTATTAGAGGTGGGAATTTATAATCTCACCCTGGCAGAACGATTTGCGCCGCTGGATGTAGATGCTCAAAACTATCGCATTTGGGCGCGGCAGTATCTCTCCGCTGCAAGTTTTTGGGGGGTGGATTGGGCGCGGGTGGTAAATTATTTCTCTCAAATTTATCCCGCTTTGCCTAATTTACGCGATGGTTCGGGCATGACAGCTACAGAGCGTTTTAGGATTGCTTCGATAAAATATGCGGATCAGTTGGCAGCCCAAGGTCAATACTGCGAGGCGCAACTACACTATGAGAACGCCCTCGCCATTGCGCCCGACCCTCAGGTGCAGCCCACGCTTGAGGCAGTGAGAAATTGGTGTGCCAATCCCCCCGGTGTGGAACCGACTCCAACCGAAACCCCTACACCTGGAACCGCGACTTTACCGGTTCCTTCGGATACACCTACCCCTGAAACAACTCCCACATCATGAGTGCAGAAATTCCCTCCTGGGCTTTGACCTTCACCTATTGGTTGCATATGGTGGCGACGGTGGTTTGGATCGGGGGAATAGTGGCGATTAATCTTATTGTTGTGCCTTTGTCGCGGTCTATGCTCACAGAAACCGCTTACTTTTCGTTTTATGAGCGGTTATTACAGCGTTTGCAAAGCATTGGATGGGTTGCCATAGCGATCTTGACTGCTACCGGATTGTTTCAAATGAGCGCTCATCCGGCCTATCAGGGCTTTCTGGTAATTGAGAATACCTGGGCAGTGGCAATTTTCCTGAAACACATCGCCGTGGCGGGCATGGTTTTCGTGAGCATAGGGATGACCTGGGGAGTGATGCCCCAATGGAAACGATTGAATTATTTGCTTTCCATGGGGAGAATAGTGGATGAGGCGAGTAGAGAGCAATTATACCGTCGCCAGACCCGGCTTTGGCGGCTTAATTTAGCGTTCTCGGTCCTGGTGTTATTGCTCACCGCCTGGGCGAGGGTATCTTGAAGATCTAAGGAAAATCGGAAGGACGGGGGGCGGTGTAAAAAGCATAGGGGGCGTCTGGGTAATAGTGCCAGATTTTTCGCGCGGAAAATTCGTGTGCTAAGGCGTTATCGGTTTCTTCGCCGCGACTAATGGTGAAAAGGAAAGGGCTGTCCATAAAGGGGCTGCTTAGGGTCAGAAGTGTCCCGTATTCACGCCAAGATTCGCGAATGTGGACGATCACCAGCGCCGGTGTGAGGGCTTGAGCGGAGGGGGATTCAAATGGGGCGAGTTGTGATCGCGAGGCACCGTAGAGTCCGTGTAATTGCCCCAATCTCTGGGGGAGGTAAAACCATAAGTTTGCAAGGATTAATCCCATGACCAGGGCTGTGACAGTGCTAAACCGCAAGTATCCCAGCACACGTGTTCGCAAGGGTTGTAATAGGCTGGGAAGTTTACCAGCCAAAGCAGTGATTCCAGCCGACGTAAGCAGAGTGGCACCGATCATGCCTTCATAGTAATAACGCGGCCCTAACACCCAGGCACCAATCCAGTAAAAACCATAAGCCAAAATTAGGCTTATTCCGAGGGCGATAAGCAACCAAGCGGAACGATTCTTGCGTAAAGCGAATGCACCGATTGGCATAAAAAGCCACGAGAGCCGTCCCCAGCCGAAAAGATCGCTGCTGCCGGCGCGCAGACTAAATTTTGTGTTAACCCAAGCGTAGTAGATTTGATGACCATCAGGGTGTAAGCCGATTCCGGGGCCAAAACCAACCCGATCATAGGGCCACCACAGGGTGTAGGGATTCAGCCAGGGGTTGCCTGTAAGGGCGTATTGCCATAGGAATAAGAGCGAGGCAATTCCCCCGGCTGTAGCGCCAATGATCAGGACACGTCGGCGTAGTACTCCCTTTCCCCGAATGAGGAGCCATAAACCGTGGGCAATGAATGGCACGGCAATACCTAAAGCGGTTAACGGACGGGTCAGGGCAAGCAGTCCCAAACTGAGCCCGGCCAGGGGGACGGTTAAAATCGCTGAGCGAGAGGATGGGACGGTTGCATCCAACCAGGCAGAGACAAAGGTTAAGGTGAGGAAGAAAGAAAAAGTATGTGAGAGCAGGGAGCCAGCATTCATCAGGAAAAAGGGGGACGTGGCTGTTAGCAATGCTGCTAGCAACCCTTCTATCGGGGTCGTAATTTTACTCACCAGCCGAAAGGTTAACCACGTGCAGGCCATAGCCAAGAATACATTCAGCGTGGTTAAGGACCCTAAGCGCAGGGCAAGGGAAAGCGCGGCAGGCCACCCGGGTGGATACTTGCCAAAACGGAATCCATTGTAATCTACTACAAAGGGGACCAAAAAACAGCGCGGGTATGAAGGCGAAGGTACTTTGATTTCACCTCGTGCCATGACCTGCGCTTCCCACAAGTACGCATATTCATCTTCAAGATGGGGAACGCCCTCAAAAGTATTGGTGGTTACCGCCAAGGTTAGACCACCTGCTAGTAACGCGGTGCCAAGCGCCAGAACAAGGATCCAACGTGAGTGGGCACGCATAACTCGTTTGAGAGGCTAGGAAGCAGGATGTGCAATCAAGTCATTGGGCAATGCGCTATCTACTGTAACCCTTATCATTTCGCCGGGTTTGAACTGTCCGGGGATCAACACCAGCCCGTCAACTTCGGGCGCGTCACGATACGACCGTCCAACGGAAAGGTCTTGGTTGGCGCCCTCTATCAGCACTTCCAAGTGCTTGCCGATCAGAGATTGATGAATACTAAGAGAAATCTGTGATTGAAGTTCCATCAGCCGGTTATAACGCGCTTGTTTGACCTCAGGGGGAACAGGGTCGCCTAAGGGCTCACTGGCTGTACCGGGTTCAAACGAGAATGTGAAGGCACCGACTCGATCCAACCGCACCTCGGCCAGGAAATCGAGCAAGGTCTGAAATTCGGCCTCGGTCTCTCCAGGGTAACCAACAATAAAGGTGCTACGAATGGCCAGGTCAGGCATAGCGCGGCGCATTTTTTCTAAGGTGCGATAAACCCAATCAATATTCGCTGGACGGCGCATTTTGCGTAAGATATCCGGATGGGCGTGTTGAAGAGGGATATCCAGGTAATGTACGATTTGGGGCTGGGACGCCATCAATTCAATCAACCGGTCGGAGATTGCGCCAGGGTAGGTGTAGAGAAGGCGGATCCAGGGAATGTCGGGTACGGTTTTGACCAAATTTTCGAGCAGTAACGCTAGCCCGTCTTGTAATCCTAGGTCGTGGCCGTAATCGGTGGTGTCTTGAGCGATTAAAATCAGTTCTTTGACCCCGGCGGCCTGAAGTTGACGCGCTTCTTCGAGGATCACGTCCATCGGGCGACTAACCAAGGTGCCTTTGATCAACGGTATAGCACAAAAGGCGCATGGACGCCGACAACCATCGGCGATTTTAAGATAAGCGCTGGTGCCTTGTATCGCGGCTCGTAATACGCCACGTTCGTCACGACCTACAGTAGGGGTGTCAGGTAAATGGTAAAGCGGTTGTGGAGGATGGGCATTTAAGCGTTCGACCAGGTCTAAAATATCCATCCAGCGCCGTGTGCCGAGCATGCCATCAAGACCGGGCACATCGCGGGCAACTTGTTCGCGGTAGCGCTGAGTCAGGCACCCCGTCGCAATGAGGTATTGTCCCTTACGCTTTTTTCGGGCTAGCATGGTAAGAGTTTTAATAGATTCCTCTCGGGCGGGCTGGATGAATCCACAAGTATTCACAATGAGGAATTGGGCTTGGCGGGGATTGTCCACGGCTTCATAACCAGCGCGCTGGAGCAGTGCGGCCATGGAGTGCGAGTCCACGGTATTTTTGGCGCAACCTAGGGATACTAGATAAAACGTTTTTTCGCTCATGGGATCAAAGGAGTAATGGAAGGCGTTGGTTGAAGGGGTGTGGGTGTAGGAGTGGACGTCGGTGAAGGAGTAAAAGTTGGTGAGGCTGTAATTTGTGGGGTAGGGGTTACAAGCCCCTCTGCGGTGAAAATCCAGCGTATTGGCTCTCCCATGGCACCTGGGTTTCCAAGGTCGGATTGATTGAAAACAAGTCGAACGCCGGCGCCGTTACCACAATTAAATTCGATACGCTGTTTGGCGCCAAAAGCGTAGGCTTGCCCAGGGATCGTACGCCCCTCGAATACGATTTTGTCATCGGCAACCACTCGCATCCAGACCCGCAGTTGGGCGATCACGTTGAGTTGAAGTGGCGCGTTGCTAATGGCGGTAGGTAGGGCATTGGTAGGGGTGGTTTCGACTGCAACCAGGGCTTCGGTATTTTCAGGAACGACCGCCGTAATCTCTGTGGTCGGGCTTGGGGAGGGTGATTGAGCCAGGGTAGTTGGTACTTGGGCTAAAACCTCGGCAATGGCCGGTGGGGTGGACTGGGTGCGGGCTTTTTGAGCGGCGGAGATGCGCAAGGCTCCCCAAATTGTAAACCCAAGCAATGAGAGAATGAAGAACAATCCCATGATTAAGTCAGGGGAGAGAATGCGTCGCCAAGGAAGATCTCCTTCGCGGGGTTTAGTCTCAGCGTGTGGATTTTCATGAGTAATCGGTTCTTGAGGATGTTTTCCGGTTCGCTCCAAACGCCGCACTTGCAAAGCCTCGGCGAAACGCAAAAGGATCTGATCCTCGTTCACGCCCAGAAAGTTGGCATAATTTTGAAGCAAACCCCTGGCGTGGACCAGTGAGGGTAATTGGTCCATTTGGCCGCTTTCAAGTGCGGCGAGGTGGCGGGAGCGAATATGCGTGGCGGAGGCAACTTCTTCGAGGGTTAGGCCTAAACGCTCCCGTTGGTCTTGCAAAGCGCGCCCGATCTCGCGAAAGATTTGTTGGGATAATGATTCTGGTTGAAGATTCTCCGTCTTTATTTGGTTAGGTTCTGAAGTGGGGGTTGAAAGAGGCGGTGCTTCCGGTTGGGAGGTTTCTACAATAGTAATCGAGGGTAAAACTTGCTCGGATTCAAGCGGATACAGAGAAGAGTTCGAATTAGACGCAGGGGTTTCGGTTTTTCCTTCCCAAAGGTCGAGCAGGGGTTGTACGGGGATCTTTAAATAATTGGCATAAAGGCGCAAAAAGCCCCGGGCTTGGACCAGGGATGGGAGACGATCTAGATGATCGCTCTCCAAGGCCTCTAAATAAGCCAAACGAATGTGGGTTGCCTGAGATACTTGTTCCAGCGAGATGTTGCGCTCAGTCCGCGCCTTTTTTAGAAGTGACCCAACCGAATCGGTCATAGAATCCTGTTCTTCAAGTCCAAAAAAAGACCGGCCTGACAGCACAGAGCTGGTTCTGGCCGGTTAGGTGTGTTACTACAACTCATGAGAATTAAGCAGCGGTTTGATCAGCTGTTTGAGGAGCACTTTCTTCGGTAGTGGTTTCTGATTCGAGGGCGACAACCTCACCTTCACGATGGACGATGATGCGCACCTCGGGCAAAAGGTCTACCGTGAGGCGCACACGGGCAAAATGTTCGCCCAGGGTGCGGATGGGTTCGGTTTCTACCTGGTGGCGATTAATCTGGGTGCCCAACTTTTGATTGATGGCTTCAGCGATCATCTGAGGCGTGACTGAACCGTATAATTTGCCAGTTTCACTAGCGCGGGCGGCAAATGTCAGCACTAAGCCATTGATACGCTGGGCGACACCGCTCAATTCGTTATTCAACGCCTCGCGTCGCGCTGCTGCCTGAGCCCGGATGGTCTCGGCTCGTTTGAGCGCGCCCGGTGTGGCCAGGACTGCCAGCCCTTGCGGGATTAGGTAGTTTCTGGCGTAGCCGTCGGCTACTTTTTTAACGTCACCTGCACGACCTAATTTGTAAACATCCTTGATCAACAATACCTTCATGTTTTCGAGCCCTTTCTGTAAATGGATTTGTATGCCTGAATGGCAGCCCGCGGTGAAGGGTACAACACCCGGTGCAGGCGGATTTTACCAGAAGGTTGGTGATTCGTCAAATTTCAAGGCTTGACAGTTATGACGCAATGCGTTATATTATCAATAACGCATTGCGTTATACGCAAAAACGGAGGTGATTTATGGCACGGACAAGAGCGGAAACCCAGTCTGAGACCGAACGTGAGAGCACACCGACGTGGTATGAACTTTCCCGTAAAATCTTGCTGGCCAGCATTGGCGCTGCGGCTCTGGCAAAAGATGAGATTATTCAATTCATCAACCGATTGGTTGAGAAGGGGGAACTTGTGGAGCGTGATGCTCGTCGCCTAATCCAGGAGGTTTTGGAGGAACGCGAACGCTTGGAACGGGAGCGCAAGGCGAAACAGGCGGAGACGGGTGCGACCAGCCCTGTAACCAAGGCAGATATTGAAGCCTTAAATGCAAAGATTACCGAATTACAGAAGCGCATCGAAGAATTACGTAAGCAGCAGGGATAAACAAGCAACATGGGAGAGATACAGATCAAGCGCTACAACAACCGTAAACTTTACGATACTGTCAATCGTTGTTATGTGACGCTTGAGGATATTGCTGGTTATATTGCCAATGGAGACGCTGTTAGGGTTGTGGATCATGAAAGTGGCCAGGATTTAACCACAATGACTCTAGCGCAAGTTATTGTGGATCAGGAACGGCGATTGGGAGGATTGATTCCTAGAGCATTGCTGACACGTTTGATCCGCATCGGGGAGGCGCGGTTAGAAGACCTTGGTGAAAGTTTACAGGCTTTCTTGGCGCCTCAGGAATTTGTTAACCGCCACATACGCCTCCGACTTGAACGGCTTAAGGCGCGAGGGGCTCTAAGCGAAGAAGAGTTCGAACAGTGGCTGATCAGTTTGCTGGATCCTGACATTGCGAATCCCGTTGAGGTAAGTCATGAAACTGCCTTGTCCTTACCAGAAAAGCATGGTGCCGAAATTGAGCACTTGTGGCGTGAATTAGAAGCCTTGGAGAGGGCGGTGGATGCTCTCGCCTGCTCTCCCAAGGCTTAGTGTTTAGAAGGTCTTAATGTCCTCTAATTAGTGTTGTGCTTGAGGAATGAAGGCACCAAAAAAGCGCTGGAATATTTCAAACCGTCCACTACGCCCTACATGATTGGGGTTACTTTCCTCCCACATGGCACTAAGCGTAGCGACAACATCATTGGCATCTAGCGTTGAACCGTCCACAAAGCGAACACCTGAACGGAGGTAAAAAGTCCACTCGGTGGCTTCGGGGTTGGCCTCCCAGGCTTCGGCTAATCCGGGGCGGATATTGGTACCACCTGGTTCATACTCCACTAGATTGCTGTAAAGCAAGCGCGTAACCCGGAGAGTGTTGGGATCACTTTCATCTGCGGGCCATAATGAGGCCGGTTCGCGTGTCTGGGTGATTCGGATCTGGCCGTTAACGGACCGCATTTCCTCATAATTTTCGTTAATCGGTCCAATGCGTTGTCCTTGAATAGTATTCCGGAAGGCAAAAATCCCGTTGGTATGAGCAATAGGTATCGCCGGGACTAATTTGATAATCGTTTCGTTTATTTGATCATACAACTTCTGGCGTTCTTGAGGATCAGATGTTTGTGCTGCTTGTTGGATTAACCCGGTCAGTTCGGGATAAGGATCTCCCAGGGAAGTTGCCTCATGAATAAAGACACGGGAGAAAAAATCATCGGGGTCGGCATAAGTGGCGCTCCAGGTGGCTAAAAAGAGGGGAGCGTTTCCATTACGCAACACCTGGCTATAGGCTGCTGAATCGAGTGCTAAAAGTTTGACTTTTAGCCCTAATGAGTTGAGTTGTAACTTTATCTGTTGGGCCAGCATTTCTACATAAGGGGCATCCAAAGATGGGTTTGAGGGGTAAACCAAAACCAGTTCTTGATTCCAATCAAAGTTGGCTTGCTTTAGCCAGTCTTGGGCTTCCTTGGGGCTGTAATCCAGCCAATTCAAACCAGGCGTGTATCCAAGGTTCATGGCGGGAGGGAGGAATTGATTGGCTAGTATTGAATCTGAGGCTAAACCATAGGCAAGCAGGCGGGGGCGATTCAGGCTAAGGGCGATTCCGGTGCGCACTCGCACATCGTTGAAAGGTGGCATACGATTATTAAATCCCAGGTAAGTGACGTTTAGGGCCGATTGGTAGATCGGAGATATATCCGTGAAGGTTTCGAGGGTAGGTAGAAAATTGGCGCCTAGGCTGTCAATAGCATCGGTTTGCCCATTGCGCAGTAAAACGATCCGTGATATCACGGATTCGTACCAATTGATGGTAATCTTTTGACTTTTAGGCGGTACACCCCAATAATCAGGATTACGTTCCAAAATGATTTGCTGCCCGGGATCATAGCGTAAGAGGCGGTAGGGACCGCTGGCATTGGGAACTCGACTTAATTCAAGTGAATTTCCTTTGTAATGGTTCAAATAGTCGCTATCCTGAATAGCAAAAACCGGATAAGCCAGTTTGGCTGGGAGGGCGGCGTCGGGGCGACACAAGGTGATACGCACGGTAGAGAGATCTAGGGCCTCAATGGATTTAATCAACCCGCCGTAAGAACAATCGTTGGTATAGGTTCGTAAAAGTTCGGGAGGAGCTGCACCTTGAACAATCTGAAAAGTTCCATTTTGGCATGCGGTTAGTAGAAATGTAAATAATGAAACCGCTATAAAGGAGAGGAATTTCCACGATCCTGATCGTCGGCAGTGATTAGAGACATGCTTCATAGGTGTTTATCCTGGGAGAGAAATCGAAGCCGTTGGAAAAATTTACATTTTGATTATAAGGGATTGCATCATTCTTGCACCTGACAGATTGGTAAGGTGATAAAAAGGTACACCCTTGTCTATGCGTTTGGATTGTGGAATAATCATACCATTGCTCAACCATAGCATGAATTTAATGTTAGCATGAAGCCGATCCAGCGCATTCTGGAACTGGACGTTTTGCTCTCTTGTGCCTTAACTCAATGGGCTAACCGACATGGCTTGCAAAAGTTTGCCCGGTTCATCTCGCATTCGGCGGATTCTTGGGTTTGGTTGGGCATTTTTCTCTTGGTAGGGGTTCTGGTGCCGTCACAACGGTGTTGGGCGGGGATAGGATTTGGTGCCACGTTTTTGCTAGCGTCATTGGTGTTTGTGCTCAAGGTATTAATCCGGCGTGAGCGTCCACAGCCCGCGAATGATTGGATTTACGCACTCACAGATGAACATTCCTTTCCCTCTGGTCATGCGGCGCGTGGTGTTTTTATCACTATGTTTGCTCTTCATCTTGGGCGCCCTGAGATCTTCTTGGGATTACTCGTCTGGGCAATTTGGGTCAGCCTGTCACGCTTGGTGCTAGGGGTGCATTATGTTTTAGATGTTTTGATTGGAATATTTATAGGGGGTATTTGGGGAGGGATTCTTCTGAATACTTGGCCAATATTGATTTCTTTTTGTGGAATTCTGGGTTCTTAAGACGATTGAGGTGCAACCCTTATCGTGGTTGCACCTCTCTTTTTCACTCGAAAGGGATACTTTATTTGATCAGGCTTGCAGTGATCGTGGTGGCGTGAATGGGTACCCGTTGTTTGAATTGTACCAGGCGTGGAGGTTGAGCGTTTAGAAGCCCATAGCGGGCTGCTCCAAGGTAGAGGATTTCCAAAATTAAATCCCGGTAGGTTATCCCTTCAGCGGCTGCAATCATGCACAAATCACTATATCCAGGTGAGAGACCGGGCAGAGTGTTGATCTCCATTAGGTAAGGTTTGCCATCCGAGCCAAGGCGAATATCTACCCGTGAGATATCAAGGGCGCCAATAGCCTTATGGGCACGAATGGCCAAATCATTTAGTTGTTCTGCTAGGGCTTCATCTATAGCCGCGGGACAGAGATACAGCGGTGCTCCCTCTTCACCAGGGTATCGTTGTTTGGCTTCATGGCCGTAGATTCCCGGTGTTACCGAGGTCTGATGGTAGATTTCCATAATCGGGAAGCGATGAAAGCCATCTTCTGCGTACCATTCGGGGTGGCGGCTGTATTGGCGGGCATGGGGACCACCCATGACGGCAACGGTAAACTCGCGTCCGGAGAGATACGTCTCCACCAGAGCGGGCTGGTGATAAGTCTCAATAACCCACCTGACACGTTGCCGGAGTTGGAGTTCATCGAAGACCACCGAATGTTCATCGGTACCCATACCGGTACCTTCCCGAACTGGCTTGACGAAAAGTGGGTAGTGCAGGTCGGGCGAGATAGGATCATCAGGGGTCTCAAACTCCTGGAAGGCTGCTGTGGGTAGATGGTGGTCGCGCCAGATGCGCTTTGTCAGTGTTTTCTCAAGCGAAATCGCACTGGTTACGACCCGGGAGGCGGTATAGGGAATTTTGAGCATTTCCAAGAGTGCAGGCACTTGGGCTTCCCGACCGTCACCTCCAAGTCCTTCTGCGATATTAAAGCAAATATCCGGGCAATATTCGTGAAGGGCTTGTGGTAGGTTGCTATCGGCTTGCAAAAAGACGGTGGTATGTCCGTCAGATTCGATGGCCTCTCGGATGGCCTGGATCGTTCTGGGGCTGTCGAACTCCGCGCCGGCGTCAGGTGGCGCATCCTCGGGTATCGGCGTTTCCCCCTTGATATTCGCGATGACCGCTACCCGCCACGGACGCACTGGGCGCGGACGAATATCAGGAGGCTTGTCGTCTTCTGCGCTTTCCTGGTTATAATGCTTGTTAGTGGTCATGGTTCTCCCTCGACTAGAAATATTTGGGTTTATGGCTGGGCAGAGTATATCGCACTTGTCCCAAAATGCAAGAGGTAAATTAGAGGATTTTAGGAAATCATGATGACCCTAACGGACATTGTTGATTGGGAGACGTTTGAAAGGGTGCTGGTCCAGTGTCGACGTTGTGAGCGATTGGTGGCTTGGCGGGAGCGAGTAGCTCAGGAAAAGCGTAAGTCCTATCGGGATTGGGATTATTGGGGGCGACCCGTGCCAGGTTTTGGTGATCGCAATGCCCGGGTGTGGATTGTTGGACTGGCACCAGGGGCTCATGGTGCCAACCGAACGGGGCGAATGTTCACTGGAGATAGTTCGGGTGATTTTCTATATTCAGCCTTGTATCGGGCAGGATTCACCAACCAACCTATCGCCCGCCATCGTGATGATGGTCTGATTTTAAGAGAGGTCTATGTTTCGGCGGTTTGCCGTTGTGCGCCGCCCCAGAATCGCCCGACTCATGAAGAATTGATCAATTGCTTTCCCTTTCTCGTGTGGGAGTTTCGTCATCTCGCTCATCTAGAGGGGATAGTGGCATTAGGACACATTGCTTTAAAGGGGGTATTACAGCTGCTTCGCATTTCAGGCTGTCCGGAGATTGCTCTGCCCTTTGAGCATGGGGCTTTTTTACCACCGGATCAGAAGCGTCCTTGGATTCTGGCCTCCTATCACCCCAGCCGCCAGAACACTCAAACCGGACGGCTGACGGTTGAAATGTTTGATGCTATTTGGCAACGGGTGCGCGGACTGTTGGGAGAATAGGTTTGTATAGTCTTTTAGCGCATGTATGCTTGTGGGAAATAAAGGGGGTCATTACAATTCAATAAGTGAAAGGTTACTTAGAGTCTGAAGATGTCACGCAGGTTTCGAATTTTCCTGGCAGGTATCCTGGCTTTATTATTCATTGGACTGGGGGGCTTTCTAGCCTGGGCGCTTACTCCTTTGGGCCCAATGCCTGAAGTGCAGGCTGCTCTTATATCGGATACCCGAATTGAGGTTGAACAGAGTCAGTGGTTGGCTTTTGTGCCTCGTGCTAACTCACCTCGTCTGGGGGTGATCTTTTATCCTGGGGGCCGGGTGGATTACCGTAGTTATGCACCATTAATGCGGGCAGTCGCCGAGCACGGCTATCTAACAATTATTTCTCCCATGCCACTTAATTTGGCCGTCTTATCACCGGAGGAGGCTCAAAAAGTGATTGCGGCATACCCTCAAATTTCCACCTGGGTGATAGGAGGACACTCGTTGGGAGGAGCCATGGCAGCGACTTTCGTTTCTCGGCATCCTCACGAGGCGCAAGGGTTAATCCTGGTGGCTGCTTATCCGGCGAACAATGCGTCACTGCATTCTTTTCAAATTCCAGTTCTGTCTATCTCTGCCACGGCCGATGGATTGGCTAATCCTCAGAAGATTGCTGATTCACGGCCTTTGCTTCCTGAAACCACCCAATGGGTTGTGATCCAGGGTGGCAACCATAGTGGCTTTGGTTGGTATGGGGATCAACCCGGAGATGGTCAGGCTACGATTTCTCGCACAGTCCAGCGACAACAAACCGTAGAGGCCATAATCCGCTTCTTACGTGCTGTTGAAGGAATGGGTGAACAATGAAGATTTTTCGTCTTTTGATCGTGATATTTTCTGGACTTATGGCGGTAATTGTCATCGTTCCACTTCTCATTCCTATTCCTCCCTTGCCTGAGGGAGTAGATGAAGAATCCTTGGCATGGCCGGATAGCCAATTTATTGAGATTCACGGCCTCAAGGTTCATTATCAACGTTATGGAAAAGGGAATCCGGCCATGATTCTATTGCATGGCTTCGGGGCCAGCACATTTTCGTGGCGTGAGGTGATCAAGCCGTTAGGTGCTCATGGCACGGCTATTGCTTTTGATCGCCCCGGCTTTGGCTTGACGGAACGTCCTCTTCCGCAGACCTGGGAGGGCAAAAATCCTTATACCTTGGATTTCCAAGCCGATTTGGTAATTGGGCTCATGGATGCTCTGGATATCCCGCGCGCTTTTTTGATTGGTAATTCGGCCGGCGGAACAGTTGCGTTCTACACAGCACTAAAATACCCTCAAAGGGTCGAGGGTTTGGTTTTGGTAGATGCAGCTATCTATCGAGGTGGTGGCGCACCGGCTTGGATCCGTCCGCTTTTGGATACCCCTCAAATGAATCGCCTTGGGCCCTGGTTCGTTCGTTCACTCGCTGGGGAACAGGGATTAGCCTTCCTGCGTTCAGCATGGCATGATCCAAGTAAAATCACGGATGAGATCATTGCGGGTTATCGTAAGCCACTCCAAACTAAAAATTGGGATCGCGCGTTGTGGGAATTAACCAAAGCCAGTCAAGCTTCTGACCTGGCTAAACATCTCAGTGAGGTTAGTCACCCCGTTTTGGTCATCACCGGTGATGATGATCGCATCGTTCCCACCGAAGAAAGCATTCGTTTGGCTCAGGAGCTACCAAATGCGCGCTTGGTAGTTATTCCTGATTGCGGACACGTCCCGCAAGAGGAATGCCCGGCGGAGTTCTTGCACGCGGTTCTACCTTTTGTGATAAGCGAGGAAAGAAATACCAAAGACAAAGAGGTGAAGGCATGGGTAAACAATTGAGGGTTGGGGATGAAGCCCCAGATTTTGAATTAATGGATACTCAGGGTCATCAGGTAAAGTTATCTGACTTTCGAGGCCGGCGGGTGGTACTTGTCTTCAATCGTGGTTTTATGTGACCCTACTGCCTCAGGCATATGGCGCAGTTGCGTCAGGATGAAGAATCATTTGCAAAACGTAATGTGGCTGTTCTCATTATTGGCCCCGATGGACCACGGGCCTTTAAGCGCTTCTGGGAAGAACAAAACATGCCGTTTATTGGATTGGCGGATATTGGCTCCAAGGTGAGCGATCTTTACCAACAGGAAGTTAATATTCTAAAGTTGGGACGCATGCCAGCGGTTTTTGTAGTTGATGAAGAGGGTAAAATCCGGTTTATCCATTATGCTCAACATATGGCGGATATTCCCTCGAATGCTCAAATTTTGGCGGTGTTGGATTCCTGGTGAGGTTGGGCGATGACAAAAACAGCTTTGGTTTGGGGCGCGAGCGGTGGCATAGGATTGGCTTTAGTTAGCCTATTGACCGCTAATGGTTGGCAGGTGGTGGCTGTCGCTCGCAGAACAAAAAGTCTAGTGGGGCTTACTTCGCATGTCTATGAGGTGGATTTCAGTTTTCCGACTTCATTGCAGTCTATTACAACCCAAATGTTCCAGGAGGGTTTGCAGGTTGATTGGTGGATCTATGCCGCTGGTGACATTATGGTCGCGCCATTGATACAAATGAGTTTGGAACAATGGCAGCAGATCCTCAATGCAAACCTTACTGGTGTTTATTTGGCCTTACATTATAGTAGTCCGTTACTTCGTCCTGAGGCTCCTGTTTATTTTTTAGGTGCAATAAGTGAACGAATACGATTACCAGGACTTTCGGCTTATGCCGCGGCAAAGGCGGGATTGGAGGCACTAGCGGAGGTTGCGCGTAAAGAACTTAAGCGGCCGGTAGTGGTGGTAAGACCGATGGCGGTTAACACTCCCCTGTGGCAGAAAGTACCGTTCAAAATACCACCGAACGCAGTCGAGCCAGATGTGGTAGCGGCTAAGATGTTAGAAGCCTATCATTCAAATTATTCGGGTTTCCTAGATATCGCTTAACTGCGAGACCCAAGATGATAAAAGCCGCTCTTGTGTCAAGAGCGGCTTTCTTTACCTGAAACCATCCCAATTGTTTAGGCGCGCTTGAGGGCATTCCAACCGGCGTAAACAGCCGTATCGCCGAGTTCGGCCTCGATGCGCAGCAACTGGTTGTACTTGGCGACGCGGTCGGTGCGCGCAGGAGCGCCGGTCTTAATTTGCCCCATGTTTAAGGCCACGACCAGGTCGGCAATGGTGGTATCCTCGGTTTCGCCTGAACGGTGCGAGGTGACGGCACGCCAACCTGCTCGATGACAGAGTTCGACTGCCTCGATCGTTTCAGTCAGGGTGCCAATCTGATTGAGTTTGACCAGGAGGGCGTTACAGGCTTTCTCTTGAATCGCTCGGCGTACGCGTTCAGGATTGGTCACCAGCAGGTCATCACCTACGAGTTGGATACGGTGACCGAGTTCGGCAGTGAGCATCTTCCAGCCCTCCCAGTCATCTTCGGCCAGCCCATCTTCGAGGGAGACAATAGGATATTGATCAATCCAGGACTTCCAGAAGGCAATCAGTTCTTCGTTTGTCATTTGCTTGCCTTCGCGACGCATGTTGTAACGTTTGGTCTCAGGGTCGTAGAGCTCCGAGGCGGCAGGATCGAGCGCGATGGCGATTTGCTCACCAGGTTTGTAGCCTGCTTTCTCAATGGCTTCCAAAATTACCTCAACCGCTTCTGCATTAGCCTTAAGCGCAGGGGCATACCCCCCTTCGTCACCGACGAGTGTTGCATACCCTTTTGCTTTCAAGACGCTTTTCAGCGCGTGATAGACCTCGGCACCCCAACGCAATGCTTCAGAAAAGGTAGGAGCACCCAACGGGGCGATCATGAATTCTTGGGCATCAGTGGATTGCCATCCGGTATGAACACCACCGTTGAGAATGTTCATCAGCGGAACGGGCAACACGTGGGCGTACACGCCACCGATATAACGGTACAAGGGTAAGCCCAGAGCATTGGCGGCAGCTTTTGCCACTGCCAAACTTACACCCAAGATTGCATTGGCGCCTAGTTTAGACTTGTTGGGGGTGCCATCCAGCTCGATGAGTAGTTGATCAATTGCCTTTTGCTCTACGGCGTCCCAACCAACCAGGGCTTCCGCAATCTCATTATTGACGTTATCAACAGCTTTGCGCACGCCCTTGCCCAAGTAGCGTGCCTTATCACCGTCGCGGAGTTCAAGGGCTTCGTGGACACCGGTTGAAGCGCCCGATGGGACAGCAGCGCGTCCCCAACTACCATCGGCTAGCACAACTTCGACTTCAACCGTGGGATTGCCACGTGAATCAAGGATTTCTAATGCGGTAATGGATTCAATTGTCGTGTCCATAGAGTCCTCCTCAGAGTAAGAATTGAAAACAAACTTGCTTTTCATTAGTCAAAGTTAGTATAACTCAAATATTTTAGATCATGTTGTGATATTTGTCACAATTCGTTAGATGGCTTCCATTTCAAAGGGTTGTACGGTTACCCCGGCGTATTCGCAGGCAGCCTTAACGAATGCCTTGAAAAGAGGGTGTGGACGGGTGGGACGGGATAGGAATTCAGGATGAAATTGAGTTCCAAGCATAAATGGATGATCAGCCAGTTCGGCAATTTCTACCAGGCGGCCATCCGGAGAAAGTCCAGAAAAAACCATTCCAGCGTTCTCAAATATCTCACGGTAGGCGTTGTTGAATTCAAAGCGATGCCGATGGCGCTCCTGGACCAGCGTTTCTTGGTAGGCTTGGGCGGCTTTGGTACCTGGCTTAAGTTGACAAGGATAAAGCCCCAATCGCATTGTGCCGCCCATTTCAGTGATTTGTTGCTGCTCGGGGAGTAAATCAATCACGGGGTAAGGTGTGGTTCGATCAAACTCAGTTGAATTGGCGCGTTCATCGTTGAAGACATAACGGGCGAATTCAACGACCATTAATTGCATGCCTAAGCAGAGGCCAAGGTAAGGTACCTTGTGGGTGCGAGCATAGCGGGCTGCCAGGATCTTGCCCTCGATTCCACGAGACCCGAACCCGCCAGGCACCAGGATACCATGAGCCTCTTCGAGAATTTCCAATGAACGTCCCCGTTCAAGATCAGTGGCATGGATCCATAAAATTTCTACCTCGACACCAAGATGAAGAGCAGCGTGTTTTAGGGCTTCGCGGACGCTCATGTAGGCATCGTGTAATTCTACATATTTTCCTACGAGGGCAATTTTTACCTTTGGCTTTTCGCGGCGTACCTGAGCCACAAGGCGTCGCCACAAATTCCAATCGGGCTGGCGGCGCCCCTCTAAGCCCAGTCGTTCAAGGATGAAGTCAGCAACTCCGGCTTCTTCCAGCAGTAGAGGTACCTCGTAAAGCACAGGGGTCGTCGTCATTGGCACCACGGCCCGGCGATCAACGTCACAATATAATGAGATCTTGTCTAAAAGGCTGCGATCAACCGGATAGTCAGAACGAGCAATGATCATATCGGGATTGATCCCGATTGAGCGTAGCTCGCTCACAGAGTGTTGAGTGGGCTTGGTCTTAAGTTCACCCGTGGCGCCAATGTATGGGAGCCATGTCACGTGAATATACATGGTATTTTCGCGTCCCAACTCTCGTCTTAACTGGCGCAGAGATTCTAAAAAGGGTTGGCTCTCAATATCGCCGACCGTGCCACCCACTTCAACCAAAACGATTTCTGCATTGGTAGTTTTGGCAACTAGCGTAATGCGTCGTTTTATTTCGTTCGTAATATGAGGGATCACTTGAATCGTACCGCCGAGAAAGTCACCCCGACGTTCCTTGCTAATGATTTCAGCGTAAATTTGTCCGGTGGTGGTATTGCAGACACGGTTGAGGCGAACGTCCATAAAGCGTTCGTAATGTCCAAGGTCGAGGTCGGTTTCTGCGCCATCGTCCAAGACATAGACCTCCCCGTGTTGATATGGGCTCATGGTACCCGGATCAACATTTAGGTAGGGATCCAACTTTTGAGCGGTCACGGCGAATCCCCGTTCCTTCAAAGTTCGCCCGATAGCCGCTGCGGTTACCCCTTTACCAACAGATGAGACGACGCCTCCGGTGAAAAAGATATATTTTGTTGGCACGGATTTCATCCTCCCAAAGAAATCACCAGATGGGATAAGTTAATAAGTGGAGAGGGAGGGTCGTTGATCCGACTCCTCCCTCGATTGGGTTTGGGAAGTGCTCTCTGGCTTGATTATTGCGAGAATAATACCAGAGGTTCCTGTTATAGTGGTCAAGCACATTCATTGGTGCTAAGTTTACCACAACAAAAAAGAGATGGCCGGCTTTTTTAAGGAGCGAATTTTTTGTGAATTAAGCAAAAAAGGCGGGACAAATCCCGCCCTTTTTACCGTATCTTTGCTTAGGATTGGCTGATGTTAGAACGATGTTCAAGTGTACGGCTGAGGATAGCTTCTTGTTCGGCAGACAAGGTTTTAGCCTTTTTGGCTTTTGCGGCTTCTTTTCGTTGTTTGGCGCGCTCCATGGCCTCTCGTAATGCCAATTCCATCACGGTGGGCTCGGCCTCAGTTGGTTGCGATTCCTCTACCGTACTGATCAGTTCATCCAAATTGAAGATGTTTTCATCTGTGCTTCCTCGCGCTCGCTTGCGCCGTTTTTCGCGCCCTTTTTCACGCGATTTTTCTTTGCTGGCTGCTGGCTCGTGGGTTTGTGGCTCTCTCTTTTCTACGGGAGTGTGTTTCTTTTCTTCGGCTGGCTGAGGGCGTGGTTCCTGAATTGGCTCGGGTTGAAGGGCCTTCAGACTTAATTTAATTTGTTTCTTTTTGCGAATCACTTCAATGATTTTGACCTCGACCTCATCCCCTTCCTGAACAACTTCAGTAGGGGTTTTAACATAGCCATGGGAGAGTTCACTAATGTGGATTAGCCCCGGACGCTCGGCACCGATATCTACAAATGCGCCAAAGGGTTCAATACGAACCACTTTGCCCTTAACCACCATGTCGGGCTTTATATCCTTCCATTCAAGGTCAAGGGGTTTCTTAAGGGTAAGTTCTATGCGGTCCCCTTTGACCCGGCGCACCCAAACATCTAGGGTTTGCCCCTCTTGGAGCACTTCGCGAATATGCTTTATGGGCTGACCAGGCGTGGGAGAGGGGATCTGTGAGATGTGTAAGACCCCTTTGGCCACACCTAAATCTATAACAGCACCAGCGAGGTTTAATTTGATCACCTTACCGGTAAATTTCATTTTTGGTTTGATTTCGATGTGGTTCGCCTCCGCGATAACCATATTTTCCATTAGATCACACTCCCGTTTCCAATCTCAATCAGCGAAAGGGGATTATACCCCCGCTGGTACCAACTGTCAAATCGCCGCGTTCTATCAAATAAAATGTTACCGAGGTATGATCGTTCACTCAAAAGAAAATGTTACCGGAGTGAACGAGATGGCCGAAACCGATCCAATGACCGTAGATGAGCGTCGCAAGTACTTACACAAGATACGGCTGCGGTACTGGCGGGCGGAAGGGCGCAAAGAGCGCAGCCGTCTGCTGGATGAAGCCCAGGCCGTGACCGGGCTGCACCGCAAATCGCTGATCCGTTTGCTGAATGGGGAGCTAGGACGCAAGCGGCGTAAGCGGGAGCGCGGCAAGAGGTATGGGCCGGAGGTAGATGCGGCGATTGCGGTGATCGCTCGCAGTCTGGATTATCCCTGTGCCGAACGTCTGCAACCGAACCTGGTCTGGATGGCCAGGCACTTGCAAGCGCACGGTGAATTGCTCCTGAGCGAGACAACGCTGGAATTGCTGGGAAAGATCAGCATTTCCAGTGTGCGGCGGCGCTTGCCGGCTTCGCAACGGGCTGCCCAGCGCCTGGCGCATCGGGTGGGACGCCCGGCCCCGACTTCCAGCGTGAAGTCGTTCATCCCGATGCGGCGCATTGCCTGGGAGGAACGTCAGCCCGGGCACCTGGAAGTCGACCTGGTGCACCACTGCGGCTTAAGCTCCCAGGGACAATACGTCCACACCCTGCAACTGGTGGACGTGGCCAGTGGCTGGAGTGAGTGTGTGGCAGTGCTGGGACGCTCCTGGCTGGTCATGCAGGACGGCTTTGAGCGCATTCGCCAGCGTTTACCCTTCGCAATCCGCGAATTGCACCCGGATAACGGCAGCGAGTTCCTGAACGCCCATCTCCTGCGGTACTGGAAGGACAGAGTGAAAGCAGACGTTTCGCGCAGCCGTCCCTTTCACAAGAACGACAATCGCTTTGTGGAAGAAAACAACTTCTCGCTGGTGCGCGCCTATGTCGGCTATGGTCGGCTGGACACGGTGGAACAGACCCATTTGCTCAACCAACTCTATGACAAACTCTGGCTATACCATAACTTCTTCCAGCCCGTCCTGCGCCTGCAAGAAAAACGCATCCGCTCCGAACAAACGCCTGCCAAAGTCAAACGCATGTACGCTCCTGCCATCCCGCCTCTCGAACGGCTCATCCAGGCCGGTGCACTCTCCCCGGAGAAACAGGCGGCCTGCCTGGCCCTGCGTGAGCAAACCAATCCCATGCGCTTGCGTGAAGAGATCCAGGCGCTGGTTGACCGCCTCGCCCACCTGCCCTGTGCTCCAGAGGGTCAGGTGGAGGATGTCCGCCTGACCTTACAACAGCCAGAGCATTCACATGTCTGATCGGCTGGTCGTTGGCTATCAGCGCTTGTGTGGCACCCCCGAAGGCCAACTGGCCAGATTGTTCTTTGACATTCAGCTTTTCCATCCCACCTTCCCTGAAAGGAGTGGCCGCTTGGGTAACATTATCTTTTGGCAGAACAATAGCCGTTCGGTAACATTATCTTTTGGCTTGACACGATCGCCAGAGAGTGAAATTTGGCACAATATCTAAAATTAGGTAATTTTAGATTAGCGCGATTCCCCTAATGTGAGTGTGACCTGAAGAACGCGCGAGCGCCGAACCAACTCAACGGTCACTTCGTCGCCCGGTTTGAAATTGAATAGCACATTGATGAAGGGATGATTGGCATCAATGGGTAAATTCCCAATACGGGTAATAATGTCACCGGGGCGGATGCCAGCAGCCTCTGCGGGACTCCCCTCGATTACTTCAGCCACATAGATTCCCCACTCTACAGGCAAATTGTACTGTTGGGCCAAAGTGGGATTGATGGGTTGCCAGCGTACTCCAAGGTATGGGCGCGACACATAACCCTTTTCGATAATTTGTGTGGCCACGGCATGAACCGTGTTTGAGGGGATGGCGAATCCCAAACCCTCTACAGTGACACCGGTGCTTGAGGTGCGTACAATAAGCGTGTTTACCCCAACAACTTCTCCTGCCAGGTTGACCAAAGGCCCACCCGAGTTACCTTGATTGATAGCCGCATCGGTTTGGAGTAAACCTTCCAAATAATACCCCTCACCCGTGTCAATGGTACGTCCGGTGGCGCTGATTACACCGACAGTGACCGAATTTTTAAAATCCCCCAAAGGTGATCCAATCGCGATGACGGTTTCGCCGGGGCGCAGGGCATCTGAGTTGCCCAATGTGACTATGGCGGGTACATCACCTTCTATCTTCAAAACCGCTAAATCGGAAAAGCGATCCGTTCCGACCACCTGGGCAGGGCGCTCTTCTCCTGAAAGCAAAAGCACCTTTACCGACTCGGCGCCTTCAACAACGTGGTTGTTGGTAATAACGTATCCTTCGCGGGAGATAATAAAACCACTACCACTAGAGGTTCCGCCAGGAATGACCCCGAAGAATCCCATCTGATCAGGCATCTTTGCGACCACGGTTACCACGGCAGGGCTGACTTTTTCTACTACCTGGGTGATGGTGGTTTCAATCTGGGTAGTTTGAACGAAAAGATGCGCAACAGGTGTGGCTTCGGTTGTTGGAACGGGCGAGGTTATTGTGAGGGGCGGCATCGAGGTTGTCTTTTGATTTTGAAGCAGATAATAAGCTGTCAGCCCACCCCCGATCGCTCCACACAAGGTGGCCAATAGGAGCATTCCAATCAAGAGCAGAAGGGAAAACGGACGCTTCATCGCTTTATTCCTGGAGCAACAATTGAATAGCCCGATCAAGTTGTGGGTCTCGCCCGGCTTTGAGATCCTCTTCGGTTAGGGGCACCTCGACATCCGGAGTGAGCCCAACGCCGTTAATCTGGCGTTCCTGAGGAGTTAACCAGCGAGCAATCGTAATGCGGACTGCACCCTCATTATTGACCAGAGGAGTCCATGATTGCACTGAGCCTTTACCGAACGTTTTTGTTCCGACTAATTTTCCTTGTTGATAATCCTGGATTGCTCCGGCGGTAATTTCAGAGGCCGATGCCGTTCCTTCATTTACCACTACCACCAGGGGAATATCTGTGGCAATACCATTTCCTTTGGCGCGATAGGAGATTTTTCGCCCATCCCCGTAAACCTCATACATGATCACCCCATCTTTAATGAATTCTGAACTGACGTCTATGGCTGCGTTCAGGTAACCACCGCCGTTATTTCTTAGATCCAGAATGATTCCTACTGGTTTCTGATCCAACAAATCGGTCAGGGTGCGCCTGAGATCAGAGGCGGTTTTTTCACCGAAGGTAAAGAGACGGACATAGGCAATGTGCTGATCCAGCATTTTGCCTTCCACAGAGGGAATAGTAATCTTCTGGCGCACAATTCGCACTTCAAATGGCGATGGCTCCCCCTCGCGTTGAATAGTGAGGGTAACTGTTGAGCCGGCTGGGCCTAGAACTCGGCGTAGAACCAGGCTTGGGTCAACGCCGGTCATATCTTCGCCATCAACGGCAATGATTTTATCTCCGGCTTTGAGTCCCGCTTTTTCGGCTGGTGAATCGGGCATGGGGCTGATAATCGTTAAAAACTCACCACTGGTATCTACCCACGCCCCTATCCCTTCATATTCTCCTTCTAGTGGTGCATTGGCTTGCTGGAATTCAAAGGGATCCATGTAACCGGTATGAGGATCGTTGAGGGCTTCGAGCATGCCGCGGATCGCGCCACGCATGAGGGCTTCGTCGTCAACGGGCTGATCAACGTACTGCTCGTGAACCAGATCCCACGCTTGCCAAAATGGTTTAAATAGCGTTTCCAAGGAAGTACCAGGAGTGGCTGCGGGGGTGGGGATTAGTGGGAGTTGCTCTAAAACACGATTTATGAAGGCCGAAGTGGTCGCCGGTGCCCTCAAACCTACAACCAAACCAGAACCGAAACATCCTAGAGAAAAACTTAGGGCGAGTAGTACAAGTAAGGCGATGCGTACCGGTTTGGAAGACATGAGATGTGCTCCAATAATCAGGTTTTTTATAGTTGAGAATTTACCTCGTGATGGTGTGAAGGTGATGTGGTATCTGCAAGTGGCAGTTTACGTACAGCCTGCGCAAGTTGTTCCCACTCCGCCTCCTCATTGTGGCGAAGCTCACCTAAGGAAAACCTGGAGTGTACCCTGGGTCTGCCGTGGTGCGGAGGATTATGGCGCTGTCGCCACAAAGAAACCAAGGTAAGGTTTGTAGCCAGTGTGAACGCGCAGAGTAAAAGGATGATCAACCAGGCCCCAGGCGAGTCATTGTTCATCTTTTATTCCCACTCATCTTCAAACAAACTTCCTTGAGCGAGCACATAAGGGAGGTCTTCAATACGTCGAATATGAAAATGGCCTTGGTGAGGGTGACCGTTTTCGCTCACATGGACGGTCCAGAAACCTAAGCGCCGCGCAGTATGCAGGTTTGCAGGCAAATCGTCAATGAAAAGACAAGCGCTAGGGTCGGGATTGTGAAGTTTTTGCAATAGGGTCTGAAAGGCTTCCGGAAACGGCTTGCAAGAGGGTAACATATCCCAAATGTCAATGATTTGGGTAAAGCAACCCTCCAGATCCAACCTTTGCAGGACACGGTTGGCGTGATTTTTATCGGAATTAGTGAAGATGACTTTAGAGTAAGGCAGCACTTTGAGCAACGTTCTTAATTCGGGATTGGGTTGGAGATAGTGTTCCAGAGGAATGTCATGGACAAATGCTAAATATTCGGCTGAATCTATGTGATATTGCAGATAAAGGCCGCGCAGCGTTGTCCCATAGGTGCGGAATAAAGTCTTCCTAAAGGGTTCAACGTCTTCGTAGGGAAGCGCTAGTTTTTGGTGAATGAACAGATCAATTCGTTTGCCAATGGCTTCCCATACCCCTGAGGAAGCCGGATATAACGTGTCATCAAGATCGAAAATCAAAATTCTTGGCTTCATGCTTTGCAGTATAACGAGTTTGTGAAGGGATGAGAAGAGGTAAACTTTTATTTGGAGGATACCTTGTGTTTTCTCTTGATGGGGAAGGGAGAATTTCATAGATATAATTAGATCAACCCGGTGATCATTGGTAGTCCAGGTGAACGATGCCGATACAAGTTTTGTCTGAAGAGGTGGCCGCAAAAATTGCGGCGGGTGAAGTTGTTGAACGACCGGTTTCGGTCATTAAGGAATTGGTTGAAAACGCCCTAGACGCAAAGGCAACCGAGATCATCATTGAAACCGGCGAGGCGGGGAAGCGCCTAATCGAGGTTGCGGATAATGGATGTGGCATTTCTTACGAAGAGTTGCCCCTGGCTATTGCGCGCTTTGCGACCAGCAAATTGAAAACAGCAGAAGATTTGTTCAATATTCGCACCCTTGGATTTCGCGGGGAGGCTTTGGCTTCCATTGCAGCCGTCTCGCGGTTGACGTTGATCTCTTGCCCCCCTCATGCCGAACATGGTGGAAAAATTGTTGTGCAAGGGGGGAAAGTTGAAACCTATGAGCCAGCGGGTGTGCCACCAGGAACGGTTGTGCGGGTGGAGGATTTGTTCTATAACGTTCCGGCGCGGCTTAAGTTCCTCAAACAGGATTCAACGGAACGGAATTTGATCAACGCACTGATCAGCCGATATGCCGTTGCTTACCCCGAGGTGCGGTTTCGTTTAGTCCACGATGGCAAAGTATTTTTACAGACTTATGGGCACGGGGATCGGCGCGAAATTTTAGCCACGTATTATGGGGTAGATGTGGCGCGCCAGATGCTCGAGGTCATATTAGAAGAGCCTGATTTATCCATCCAGGGGTTCACCAGCCCGATCGCGCTTACCCGTTCTAATCGCAGAGATATCACCTTTTTTGTCAATGGACGGTGGATTCAAGATGTTGCGCTTACCTCTGCGTTACTTCAAGCCTATCATACCATGCTGATGGTGGGACGCTACCCTATCTCGATGTTGTTCATCTGGTTGGATCCTGAGACGGTGGACGTCAACGTTCATCCAACTAAAGCCGAGGTACGATTTCGTCAGCCCGAACGAGTCTTTTCAGCCGTTCAGCGTGCAGTGCGGCGGGCATTGCTCGCTCAGCCTGTCGGCATCCATATTGCACCTTCCGTTTGGTCGTCAGGAACGTCTCATCAGATGATAGATCCTGCCTGGCAAATGGCTGCTGATCTGAAAGGTGGAACTGCACCAAACAACGCTCAAGAAGTTCCTTCACCCTCGGAACCTAATACTTCGTTCCCCGCATCTCCGCCACTCAAACAGACCCTATTACCTGAGTCTCGCATTCCTTTGCTACGTTTAGTTGGACAAGTAGGGGCAACGTATTTGGTAGCCGAAGGTCCAGATGGGCTCTATCTGATTGATCAGCATGCTGCCCACGAACGGGTGCTGTTTGAGCGAATGTGGCGTGAACGAGAACAGGGGTTGGCGGTTCAGCCTTTATTGAATCCGCAACCCATTCGGGTACCGGGGGTTAGAGTAGATGAATTTCAACACTATGTACCGATGTTGCGACAATGGGGTTTTGAGGTCGAGCCTTTTGGAGGGGATACCTTCTTGATACGATCTGTTCCGGCTATTTTAAGAAATAGTGATCCGGTTGTGATATTGCAGTCCCTCTTGGATTCCTTTGAGGAAGACGAATCCCTGTTAGAAAAAGAAACGGAAGCAAGACTGATTGCACGGATTTGCAAACGGGCCGCGGTCAAAGGCGGACAAGTGCTCTCGCGTGAGGAACAGGAAGCCTTACTGAGAGATTTGGAGGCGTGCGAATCACCACGGACTTGCCCACATGGGCGGCCCACGATGATCCATCTCTCTGTGGAAGTGTTGGAACGTCAGTTCGGACGACGGGGAAGTCGTTAACCAATGCCAAAGAGGAGTATCGGAGATCTATGCTGGTAGTCACAGACAGCGCTGCAGATTTTGCCCCCGAGCAATTAGAGGGATTGAAAATTCATGTGGTGCCGTTATATGTGATATTTGGGGAAACCACCTATCGGAGTGGTGTGGATATCAGCCATGAGAATTTTTATCTTCGTTTGCGTGGGGGAGAAATGCCTCGAACATCTCAACCCTCGGTGGGTGAGTTTGTTTCGGTTTACCGTGAACTGGCAAAACAAGATCCGGAGATCCTTTCAATTCATTTATCCTCTGCACTCAGTGGTACGCTCAGCGCGGCCCGCACGGCTGCCGCGATGGTGCCTGAAGCGAGGGTCACTTTTTTTGATACCGGTGGCGTTTCGGTCATTGTGGGGTGGTGTGCAGAGATGGCAGCCAAAGCAGTTCAGGCTGGTTGGTCATTGGAGCGTATTCTTCAACTATTGAACCGAATCCGAGACAAAATGTTCGGTATCTTTATGCTACCAACGCTCAAGTATATTGTTGCAGGAGGCAGGGTAGGGCACCTCAAGGGATTAGTAGGTTCTCTAATGAATATTAAACCTATCATGGCGTTTGATTTGAAAGCGGGGACTATTATCGAATTGGGTAAGGAATTTTCACTGCGGCGAGCGATCTTGGCGCAAGCCGACTACATTGCCAAGCGATTTTCTCCCGGAAGCCCCTTGAGAATTCAAATTGCGCATAGCCAAAATTTGGAAGGTGTGACAATTCTGACCGAACGCCTCAAGTCGTTGTTTAAGTGTCACTTCTTACCACCGGCTACGATTGGGCCGGTGCTAGGTGCTCATGGGGGGGAAGGCATTGTGGGGGTTGGAGTAGCGCCTATGGAGATATTCGAGGATTTGGCTTAGACAGAGTTACCCAATATGAGAGTTGCGATTGGTGGAATGACTTCCAGAACATCACGGTGAAGGACGAGGGTCGCTTCGTGATCCAGATAGGTGGGGGAGAGAGTAATAATCGCCACCTTACCGCCCTTCTCGAGGGTAAAGATTGGCAGTTGAGCAGCGGGGATTACTTCAAGTGAGCTGCCGATCACCAGTAAAAGATCGGCGTTTTCACAATGTTGTTGTGCCTCTTCCCAGGCTTCGACAGGAAGCATCTCTTCAAAGAGCACAATATTGGGCTTAAGAAAAGCGCGACAATTGGGACAGCGAGGTGGAATACCTTGCGTGAGAAAGGGTTCAATGAAATTCTCCGCTTTATACTGGCGTTGGCAGTTCAGGCACGAGAGGGTGCGTAATGAGCCATGAAGTTCAATGACTTGAGTAGCGCCGGCGCGCTGATGCAGATTATCAATATTCTGGGTGATAATGGCTTTTAAGTAGCCTGCTTTCTGAAGTTCAGCCAGCGCTTTGTGAGCCGCGTTTGGTTGGGCGTACCATGATTTTTCGGCAAGTGGTCGCAGCCACTCAAAAAAACGGTGGGGGTGATGGCGAAATGCGCGCCAGGAGGCGACCTCTAAAGGATTGTCACGTTTCCAAAGGCCGGTTTGAGGGGAACGGAAATCGGGGATTCCGGAGGGGGTGGAGATACCGGCACCGGTTAGAGCCACCACATGGCGTCCGTTGCGTATCCATTCGGCTAACGTATGGATGGATTTTTCCAGTTGTGGGTCAGACATAACGGTTAGACCCGTGTGCGTTCAACATACTGGGATGCCAGCTGCATAATTTGTTGGGCGTAAAGCCCTTCAGGTTGTATGTGTAAAAGAGGCACTGAGCGCAAAGCCGCATGATAGGCTAGTTCAGGTACCGGGGATATCGTTGCACTCACAGCGTGTTCCAGAGTGTCCTGTACTTGAGTGATTGTGTATTGAAGATCAGCCCGCATGCGGTTATTGAGCACAATAGACATGATTTTAGATTTTCCAAAGCCATATCTTTCAAGATCGGTGATCAAACGGCGGGTGAGTCTTAGGGTAAAAGGTTGAGATTCGGTAACGACCATGACCTCGTCACATTGGTTGAGGATATCTATATAACCGGGGAGAAACGGGGTACCAATATCTAGGATGATCAGTGATGCTAATGTGGCCAGGTGACGAGTAATGGCAACCAATTTTTCGCCCATTCCGGAGAAGAGAGGGGTGTAACCTTCTACCTGGCGTGGGGACAATAATAATCGCACCCCCAATGTTGTGCGCAGGAGTTGATTATCCACCGTAGCACGCGTGATTTCGTGAAGAGGAAGACTGAGCAGTGCTTTCAGGGCTTGATCATCATGGAGACTTAGCATTTCAGCCCATATTCCTTCGCCAAGGCGAAGTTCAGCCAGTACGACTTCACTTTTACTACGTTGGTAGCATGCCAACCCCAGATTTAGGGCTAGGGTTGAAAGTCCTATACCCCCCTTAGCCGCGGTAAGGCCAAGGACGTATCCTCGGGGTAGAGCGGCTTCCCGGCGGGCCCGACTTCGCCCGAGTAGGGCTTTGATATGAGCAATCAACTCGGCCGGGTGAATCGGTTTAGTGAGATAATCATCGGCGCCCGCCTCGTAACCCTCAACCTTGTCTTCTACTTGAGATTTTGCGGTGAAGATTAGGATGGGAATTGAACTGGTTTCCGGATTTTGACGCAGTCGGCGAGTAACTTCAAAGCCATCCAGGCCTGGCATCATCACGTCAAGAAGAATAAGATCAGGTTGTTCGCGCAAGGCAACCTGTATCCCTTCTTCTCCTGAGGCGGCGGTGAGAATATGATAACCTTGCTTTTGCAGCATCAACCCAACCAGCCGTAAGGTTTCCAGATCATCATCAATGACTAAGATTTTTTCTGCCATGTGGAAGTCACTCCCAGATTCATCGTTCCCTTGCAGTCTAGCATAATCTTAAAAGCGAGACAAGTCCGAAGGCTTTGTAAAACTCAACACCAGCCGAAACATGAGGTCGGTAAGAAGGATTTATAATCCACTTTTAGGAGAGAGGACAAAGGATGCGGTTAGTAGACGAGTCCTTACTGTGTGAGATTTGTGGGCTGAATAAAAATTCGCCAATTTTAGTAGGCGTTTCAGGAGGTCCAGACAGTGTCTTTTTGTGGCATCGCTTGCTAGAATTGGGGTTTCCGGTTGTGATTGCTCACTTTGATCATGGCTTGCGTCCAGATTCCCGGGCAGATGCCGAGTGGGTGAAGGAACAGGCAAGTCGTCTTAATTGTCGCTTCATTCTAGGGCAGGGTGACGTTGAAACGTATGCGAAGCAATCCGGACTTTCACTCGAGGCCGCTGCTCGACAAATGCGGTATCACTTTCTCTTCGAGGCAGCGGAGGCAAATAAGTGCCAGGCAGTGGCGGTTGGGCATACCGCGGATGATCAGGTGGAAACCGTTCTGTTACACCTTTTGCGAGGAAGCGGGCTTAAGGGACTATGTGGTATGCGTTTCCGCATGATCATAGCAGAATTTTCAGCCAGTATCCCGCTTGTACGTCCACTTTTGGGGGTGTGGCGGAGGGATATCGAGGTGTATCTGGCACAAAACAAGATTGCCTTTCGTCAGGATACAACGAATCGTGATCCACGGTTCCTGCGCAATCGGGTACGTCATGAACTTCTTCCGATCTTAGACACCTATAATCCCCAAATTCGGCGTCATTTGTGGCAGATGTCTTTCAGTTTGCAGGCTGATTATCAAATTGTAGATCACGTGGTACAAAATGCCTGGCAGCGGTGCCTGGGGGAAGAAAGGCCGGATTATTTAACTTTCAAACGGGCTGAGTTTTGTGCCGAGGCTGAAGGCGTGCGGGCCAATCTAATTAAAGAAGCGGCTGGTCGGTTCTCACGCGACCTATATGGGAGTAATTTCGTTTCGATTACTCGGGTGATGCGGTTTATTCAAGATGGACAGCCAGGGCAGGTTGAAATGGAAGGTGGCGTTCAGGTAGTTCTTGACCATTCTTTGATTTATTTCTTTCCGCGTGGAAACTGGCCGGTCATACCTCAGTGGCCATTAGTTTCACCTGGGGCATTAATCGAGATTGATGTCCCAGGGAGTTTAATTCTAAATGAAGGATGGATCTTGGAGACCTCTTTGGCTCAATCCCAGGAAATCACTGTATCAGGTGGACAAGACCCTTTTACAGCCTATCTAGACTATGCCACTCTACGCCCACCGCTTCTATTAAGGACAAGAAAACCAGGTGATCGCTTTTGGCCATATGGCATGTCAGGGCCGATGCGCCTCTCGGATTTTATGGTTAACGTTCATTTGCCACGCTGGGTGCGCGATCGTTGGCCGCTCGTCTTCTCAGGAGATTCGCTGGTATGGGTTCCGGGTTTCCGCATTGCTCATCCCCATCGGCTTACACCGTTCACCCGTGAAGTGTTGAAATTGAGAATGTATCGTCAGAACAAGTCTTCTAGTGATCATTGCTGTTGAGTAACTTCATTTGCCAACCGCTGTAACTTCATTCCGATTTCCCGCCATTGAATCTTTGAGACCCCTAATTTTTGGCGAATCTGCTCACGATCCATGCCTGAAAGCCAGTCTCGAAGCGCACATGTCCAGCGACACATGTCGAAAGAAAGGTGCTTGGTAAGACCGGCCTCTTCACCTAGGTCTTCAAGCAAGTACTCCAAGCGCCGCGCAGACCAAGGAAATAATGTTTCTCTGGGTTGGTATTGTTCCAGATATTCGTGATAGGCCTCAATCCAGCTCGGGGTGAGAGAGAGTTTGCGTTCTTTATAGCGGTTACGAGGATGGCTATAGCGGACGAAGAGGAAAGGAGCCTCAGGATTAGAGGTATCAATGTGATTTAGATGAATATTGAGGCATTCCCCTTTCTTAATACCGGTTTGGAGGAGCAAACTCACCAGGGTAAAAGGACGTGCATCAGGTTTGCGGGCGTGCCGGTAAGACTCGGCAACCTCCAAAATCTTTTGCTCTTCCTCGAGGGTAAGTACTTGGGGTAGGGGGCTAATGGCAGAATATTGGATGACTTTTTCAGCCGGGTCGGTAGCAATTCGCCCATTTTGATAGAGCCAGCGGAAAAAGGCCTTGATGGCGGTGATCCGGCGGGCAAGGCTTTTCGGGCTGCAAGGGACACCGCGCCCGTATTGTAACCAACTTAAGAAATTGTTTAATTCCCGGGTGGTGACTTCCCCAACTGCGCGATCCGGAGGAAGATAACTTGCTAGCAATGAGAGGTCACTGATAAAAGATTTGATCGTGTATGGGGATTTACCCTGATCCTGAAGATATATTTCCCAAGCACGGATAATCGGGATTATAGGGGTCTGAGCCGTGATGTGAGGAGGGATTTCAAAATGTTCATTCATGAAAGGTCTCCAGGTTTTCGCATAGGTGAATTAATTATAGGAGTCTTTGACAAAATTGACCAGACCTTCCGAAAATGAGGGTCTGGTCAATTTTTTTGTTTAGGTGATAGGGTTATTGAGCGTTCAGGGCTTGGCGTAATATTTCGCGGATAGCTTCGACATTAGGAATAAGTACATAGGCGCCACTTTCGGTTGTGGTTGGCGTAACAAGGCCAGGACCGATGGTGTAACGCTGGATGCGGGAGGGGTCGGCCAGCAATTGAGGAGCGAGGGGCGCTAATGAGAGGGCGACATCAAGAGGAAGATTGGTCTCTACACTTGAGCGGTAATATTCGTAGAGTTCTGGGGCACGGGCAATCGCATTTAGGCTCATCAACTTATTGAACAATGCAATTAGGACTTCCTGCTCGCGACGTGTGCGGTCAAAGTCACTGGTGCTATAACGCGAACGGACATACCACAGGGCAGTTTGTCCGTCCATGTGAATCAAACCCGGACCAACGGAACAATAGCCGTTTTGAGCCTGAGGAAGTTTGCACTGATCCGTGAGATTCTTGGCGGCGTAGACATCAATGCCACCTAAACTATCAACGATGTTTACAAACCCCTGAAAATTGGTGAGTATGTAATAGTCAATCGTGATCCCAAAGTTCTGCTGGAAAGTAGCTACGGTCAGCGGGAACCCACCAGCTGGGTGGGCGGTGTTGATGCGGTTTTTACCTCGTCCCGGAATATCCACATAGAGATCACGGGGGAACGAGACCAGGCTGGCCGTTCCTAATTTAGGGTTGAGCGAGACTAGAAGAATAACGTCAGTGCGGTATCCGGCTCCAGGGCGCCAATCTGAGCCTAACACAAGAATATTGACCTGTCCTTCGGCGGGGGTAATCTCCCAGGGAATGCTCGTTGCGGTCGGCTCTTGGGTGGGTTGGGATAACTCCGGCGTGTTCATTACTTCGGGGGTAATGGTTTGGGGAAGGAATGGGGTCGGGGTGGCTGTGGCATCAGGAGCAACCGTAACCCATTGCTGTGCAATAGGAATCGCACCACTTTGACCGGTAATTTGGGCGGGCAAATTACAAGCCAAAATTAATGTGAAAATTATCAAAGGTAGGGCGAGAAGTAGCAAGAGTCTTTTCATAATCTGAACGCTTATAGGTGGTTGGGTTTATTATAAGACGTTTGTGGCAACTTAAAAGTTTCACCCCATTCGGTGCCACCAATTACCATCGTGGTTTCTGTTGGAGTAGGTGTCTCTGTAGGAGTAGATGTAGGTGTCTCTGTAGAAGTAGATGAAGGGGTAATAGATGCTGTTGGGGTGGGTGTGAGCGATTCTGTTGGGACCGGCGAAGAGGATGGGGTCAGAGTAGCCGTTGGTATTACTACGGTAAAAGTCGCTGTAGGGGGCATGGGGGTGCTGCTTGGGAATGTGACCTCGGGTTGAGGCGACGTTGTCGGTGTGAACGTACGTGTGGCAACGTTGGGTACTCGCAAGTATTGACCGGTAATAATTACATCGGTTTCTAGGCAATTGGCTTGTTTTAGCCACCATACACTGATTCCATATAACCCACTTATGCGCGTTAAGGTGTCTCCACGCTGAACCCGGTAAAAAATCCAGCCAGGAGGCGCCGTGCATTCCGTAGTAGTTGCACTAATCAGGTTTGAGGCTGAGGGCGTAATCATAGGAGGAGGTAGGTATAGAACGGTGCCTGGCAGAAGACTTTGGCTGATCAGGCAATTACTCGTTGTTAGTTGCTCAATGGAGATCCCTGCTTGAAGGGCGAGGTCCTGCAGCGTTTCTCCGGGTTGTACTAAGTGCGGCACCCAATTGCCTGGAATGGGGCAAGTTAGCTCGGTGTATGGGGTGTCGGTAGTCGTGGCAATCGGGAGATTCGTGCCAATGGGGAGGAGGATTGGGGTCAAATTGGGGGTTGGTAATACAGTAGGTGGGTTTGAAATAGTTGTTTTCAAATCGCTACTCGCGAGGAAGAATGCCCCAATCACGAGGAGCGTGGAAAGGATACCCCATCCCAGTCCCGGCCAAAGCATTGACCATTTTCTCATGAGATCTTATCTGCCGTATAAGTTGTTGCAACAGGTAAAAGGATATTTACAACTGTGGCATGGGTAAACGTATCGTTGTCAACATACACTCTGCCACCGTTGGCTTCAATGAGGGCTTTGACGAGACCAAGATTTAGTTCTTCTTTACCGATTTGCGCCTGTGGTTCCTCAATGGAAGAGATGCCATACAATATCCGACGCGATAAGTTCTTTTCATTTTCCCAGGAAGCAATTGAAATCTGGAAAACAAGGAAGGGTGATGCATTAGATCCCATATCAGTTAGGGCACGCACAGTGAGCTCACTTTCAGCGGACATATTCTTTGTTATTTGTTGTAAAAGTTGAATAAGGATCTGATAAAGGTTATCCGGGTTTAGACGTACTTTGGGTAATTCTGATGGGAGATCCAGGCGAATACTGATTTCATATTGCTGGAATTGGGGCGCAAGGTCATTAAGGACTTGATCAATGATCGGGCCAACTTCAGTTGTTGCACTCATAACTTCAATAGAGTGTTGAGTAAGGGAGGAAATAACCTCTAGGAGTTGTTCGAGTAAATCCCGACTTTTAATTGTGGCGACGCGGGTGCGCTCAAGAAATTTGCGTTGAAGAGCGCTTAAGATACCAATAGTTTCTCCCATCAGGAGATCCACATAGCCAAGAATAGAAGAAAGCGGTTGTCGCATTTCTTGGATCAAAGAGATCAGTACTTCTTGCTGTGCAGAAGGCAATCCATAAGGTTGTTTGGCGCTTTGCTGGAGTTTAAGGATTTGAATGTTGGCTTCTGCCAGAGCGTTTTGCAGGCGGGCAACTTCTTCGAGCGTAGAGCGGAGCTCGTTTTCGAGGTGCTCAATTTCAATGCTAGAAGGGACTTTTTGCTGGCTCTCGGCAAGCATTTCTTTGAGCGCGCGATTTTCGGCTTGGAGGGCTTCAATGGTGTCTTGAGATGTACGTTGTAAATTAAGAAGCACCTCTAAGTCATTTGCGGGAACGGCTAAAGAAGCCTGTGTCACATCAAAAGATTTACGAAGGGCTTCGTTTTCCTTCTGAAGGCGATCCAATTTATCTTGGAGCGCTTGCAACTGTTGTTCGATGAGGGCGGCGTTATCTTTTAGATAACGATATTCTGAGTCCAGGTTGAGAATGGCAGTAATTTTTTGGCTCAGCAATTGTAAGCGAGTCAATTCCTCGGGTGTCCAAGTGTGGTTAGAATAAGGGGTAAGCAAAACCACCAATCCATTGTCCGAGCCGGTGAATTGGAAAGGAACGGCGAGCATCGAGCCAATATGCTCCAAACCAAGTAGGGTGGCTAGGGCTTGGTCCTCATCCCAGGAGGAATCGCTTGGAATCAGTAAGGGTTTCTTGAGGTTTAGGGCATTGGATAATTTGGGGAAGCGCGCAGCCGGAGCGTAATTTTGCCCTATAGGCTCATCTCGTACTAAATCGTAGCCTGCCTCTAACCTCAAGCGTCCGGGATTTTCCATGTCCTGACGCAAGAGGAGGGAAAGATCCGCTTGGAAGGTGTGAGCAATTGCACGGGACAATTCCTGGAGAAGGTTGTTCTTCCCGATTTTGCAAGCCACATCACCCCAATAAAAGATGCTTTGGATGGAGGGTTTGGGTGCTGAGGTCGGGGGAGTAGCGGTTTGGTTGGGTGTTTCAGCAGAAAAAGAGGAGGCATTTAACCGCATGATACGCTGGATCAGAGCGGGTAAAAGCGGGAATGCGCACAACTGAGCCAAGCGTAAATAAGCCGGTGCATCTGACTGACGTGGATCAAGTGCAAAGAAAAGAAGTCCTCCAAGCAGAATAAGCCCCATAAAGGCGAATCCCTCACTTGCAGGGTTGTCGTTGGGGCGTATAAAAGCGACAATAAGGCTCATACCAGCAAGTGTAACGATGAGGCCGGTCCAAATTTGATCAAATCGGGAAATGGTGTAAGCCGATGATACTTTTAAGGATTGGGTGAGTAAGGTCTCGATCAAGAAAAGGAGCAGGAGGAGTATCGTGAGCGCTAAGGAGAGCCGATTTGCACGAAGGTTAGGCAATGGAAAAAGCCAAAGCCGCCCTAGCCAGAGTAACGTGATGGCTAAAACCGTTCGTTCTAGGGAGGGAAGGATAAAACGAATTGGAATTAAGTTTTGCCAGGCTAATGCAGCACTAACAAAAAGAACAATTTGACCGGCGAGGATGATGATTAGCCCGTGGTTAAGGCTCCGACGCGCAGCAGGGATCAGTTCAAGTGGCCAGGAGACAACGCTCTGAAAGGCGAACAGAACGGAAAAAGCCAGAACAAGGTGGAAGAGGAGATTGCCAGGCGGTGTGATAATGAGTGAGAGCAACTGATTAAGCGAGTTCATTGGGCTGAGAGTGAGACCTTTTTCTAGGTGAAAGATGATGCAATATTTTTGCCAATTGTAAGACTAATGTTATTTTACTATGGTAGGCTCAGGATGGTGTGAGTTGGGTTGTGTAATTGGGAAAGCAGACAAGGTCAGTTAACTTTGGGTTGACAAATTTCAGGGGCTGCCTTAAAATTTTGTCGGAAACGCCAAAGAGCCGAAGTGGCGGAACTGGCAGACGCGCTACGTTCAGGGCGTAGTGGGCATTACGCCCGTGAGGGTTCAAATCCCTCCTTCGGCACTCCCAAACAGCCCATAAAAAGTGGGCTGTTTTATCTTGTGATGGTCTCCCCTTTGGGCTATGATATAAAATATGAAATCATCTTATTGGAAACCACGCCAATTTCTTATTTTAGGCATTCTCGTTCTTCTCTTCCTTTTCTTAGTTGACTTAAATCAACGCTTGGTTCAACTAAACCGCCTTACTCAAAAACGGGATCAGATCCAGGCAGAAGTTACCGCATTGCAACAAACTATTGAGGCGCTTGGGACTCAAAAGGCATATGCAACCTCAGAAGCCGCCGTAGAAGCCTATGCACGAAACCAGGCCAATATGGTCAAGCCCGGCGAGAATCCGATCATTCTTGTCCCGCTTCGTACCGCTCCGGAGTCCGCGGGCAGCAACCCAACCCCGACTCCATCGCCCGTGCCTCCCTGGGAAGTGTGGTGGGCGCTATTTTTCGGTCGTTGAGGTTAGACTCCAGCACCGCTCTTCCGATGGATTACTAACAACGTTGAATCATCGGATGGAGGAAGAGATCCTCTGAAGTCTTCAATCGCGGTGTTTATGTGCTCGATAAGTGCCTCGGCGCTGGAACGGGGGGCGTTTTTTACAGTGTATATAAACCGCGTTTCGCCGTACACTTCCCCTTTTTCTGAAAACATCTCAGTTATGCCATCGGTATATAACAATAGGAAATCACCTGGTAAAAGGAAAGCCGTCTGATTTTCTAAGCGTATTTGTGACAAAATGCCAAGCGCTGTTCCACTTGACGCGAGGGCTTCAACATCGCCGTTTGCGCGGATAATGAGCGGCCAGTTATGTCCTGCGTTTGCAAACTCAACTCTGCCATCTTCAAGGTGGAGGATAGCATATATTGCGGTAACATATAGGCCATCAGGCGAATCAAAGAACAAGGAACGGTTGACTCTCTGCAGAACTCTTGCCGGTGATGGTTGACCCGAAAGAGCGAAGGCGCGAATAAGAGTCCTTGCAACCGTCATATACAATGCTGCTGGCACCCCTTTATCGGACACATCGCCAACGACTAATCCCCAACGGTGCTGGGGGAGGCGAATAATATCGTAAAAATCTCCACCAACCTGACGGGCTGTTTCCCAATAAACATGGACATCCCACTCGGGGTGGGTTGGAAGTCGGGTTGGAAGAAACGTTTTCTGAATCTGACGGGCAACTTGAACTTCGCGTTCTAAGCGTTCCCGCTTTAGCATTTCGCGATTCAGATGCTCATTTTGAATAGCCAGAGCCACTTGTTGAGCTATGCCCGTGATAATCTCCAAACGGCGCTCTTGGGATCTTGTTGGGTGGAGGGCATCCCGGACAAGAATTGCCCCATACCGTTCCCCCTTCATGGAAAGAGGAATGCCTAGTAGCCTAAAAGAAGCGTTGGTTTCCGTTTCTTCATCGGCCACAAGGGGATGCTTCGCCCAGTCAGCGATGGGTAAATCGTTGTGGTGAAGTGGGCAGACCACCAATGTATCATACTGGAGGAGAAAATCCAATAGCGGGGCTTCTCCCTGGGCATACCGTGTGCCTTCTACTTCGCTCAAATGATGATGATTTTGATCAAAGGCCTTAACAAGGTGATATTCCTTATGCTCTGCGTCCCACAGATAGATGGCACAGGCCTCGGTTCCAACCAGGATGGGGATGAGGTGAACCGTGGTATCCAATATGTCTTCCAGGTTGGACTGACTTACAATAGCCTGGGCCACTTGTAAAAGGGCAGCAGTAACGTAGGCTTCCTCCTGACGGGCTTCGAGGAGGCGAATGTTTTCTAACGCCATAGCGGCTTGTTGAGCAATACCTTGAAGAATGGCAAATAATTGGGGATCTATGCGGTAGTCATTAGAGACACGCTCGGGGTAGTAACCGATGAGCAGAGCACCAAGGATCTCTTCCCGACTGAGAAGGGGCAACACCAAATAAGTTCCTTGGCCGGTTTCCAAGTCAATGCCTAAAAAGGCCAATTCTTTGGCTGGGTCCTGGATAAAAATCGGGCTGTGAGTTTCAAGTAAGCGCGCCACAGCCGGAATCCGGCTGTCAAATGGAACTTGGAAATATGATGATGAGGAAAGGCCATGCTCTGCGATCAAGAGAAAGGCGCGGCGTGCTTCATCCCACAAAAAAATAGCACACTGTTTAACACCAACCAACAGTGGAATCAAGCGCGTTAAGGTCTCAGCCAACTCTTCCGCCGAACGTAGGGCCTGGCTGGTTTCGGCCACCTGAAGCAGGATGGTGGAGATCCAGGCCTGTTCTTGAGCCGAGGTGAACAGGCGATTGTTTTGTATAGCCACCGCGGCATAACTTGCCAATGTGGCGGCGATAAGAAGCGCCTCGCTCCCATAGCGACCCGCTGTATGATGACCAAGAAGGAGTAGTCCCAGAGGTTGGCCTCCTGCCCTTAACGGAGCAAGTATAGCGGAATAATCGGAGGGGAACTTTAAGGCCAACCCTAAGGGATCGTAGGGATCAAGTGGGCGGCGAATTTTCGGCTCAGTTTGGGACAAGGCGCTTCTCAGCCAAATCTGCATCTCTTCTTGAGCGGTGATCCGTTCAAGTTGCTGAGATGGAATACCATGAACCGCAGCCAATCGGATGGCGGGTGGATTTAGGGCTTCTGGCCGGTAAGGTTCTTCTAATAGCCAAATGGCTGCTGCTTCACAAGGTAAGTTACGCTCTAATTCAGCCAGAATGCGCTCGAGCAATTCATCTAAATTGATGTTCTCGGAAATCAACCCCGCGATATCACGGAAGGAGTCAGCAACCTGGCGCCGCCATGATTCGGTGCGGTATAACATGGCGTTGCGCATTGCGATCGCTATGCTGGCGCCCAGTGCCTCGAGGTAAGGGAGGTCCTCAGGGTCAAAGGCGTTGCGGTGATCGGATTGGAGGTCTAATACCCCAAGTACTTCGCCCCCATAAGCCAGGGGAATGGCCAGTTCAGATTGTGTTGTTTCGGGGGGGAGCGGTGAGGGACGGAACAAGGGATCTGACTCAACATCGTTTGCTAGGTAAAGTTTCCCCTCACGGGCTACCCAGGGAATGATACCAGTTGGGTCATCCAGATCATAACTTACCTGGTGCTCTTCAAAAGCCTTACTGCGTGCTCCGCTACCAGCTTCATAAAAAATCTTTCGTCGCCCTTGATGGACGCTAAATAAATGGACATATGGGTAACCGAACCAGCGCTGAATTGCTTCAACGACTTCCCCTAAAAGACGGTCCAGATCCAGGATGGATGTGAGTGCATGGCTGATTTCAAGCAGGGCGGAAATGCGGTCGGCACGATGGGCCAGGGTTTGGTAAAGCTTGATGCTTTCGAACGCAATTGCGATAGTATCGGCAAGGGATCGGAATAATACCAAGTCATATTCGTGAAATGCATTAGGACGCTCACTTTGTAGATCTAAAACTCCGAGTAGATGGTCACCATGCTTAATAGGGAAAGCCGCTTCGGAGAGTGTTTGAGGTAGAGCCGGGCTAAAACGATAGCGGGGTTCCAATTGGACATTTCGGGCCACTATTTCCTGGCCGGTTTGAGCCACGGTCCCCACAATGCCCTGGCCGAGGTGAATGGTGTCGTAGTCTTGATGATATTTTGGGGTATCTTTGCCGGCGCTCGCACAGAAACGCAATGCTCCTTGAACCTCATCCATCTCAAAGAGGCCTACATAGTAAAAATCGAACGTTTCTTGGATTTGGTGAGCGATTTGTTGGCATAAGGACATTACATCGGTAAAGCGTGTGATCTGAGCAGTAATCGCTCGCACCAGGCTCAGTTGCTCGGTACGCCAGATCTTAATGCGCTCTTGGCGGAAGGCCTGAAAGACCAGCGCAAGGTGTGCAGAGAGAAATTCCAGGAACCGGATTTCGTTTTGCTGGAAGGGATATTCACGGATTACAGACAGAACCCCTAAAAGGGTACCTCGTAGGCTCAGTGGAAGCGCAATGGCGTGGGGCTCAGAGGTTGGTGTGGTCGTCTCAAAGTCGGCGGCGAGTATTGGAAGCCGTAATTGAGCACAGTGTTGGATTAGAGGAGGTGTGCTTGGATCACTCAGAAGCGGAATTTCGGGTTCCCCAGGCAGGGGATACTGTGGTTGGGCAAACCAAAAAGCACATCGTCCTCCAATTTTATCTTGAAGATACCGGCCAATGGTTTCAATTTGGGCAAGGGTGTTAGGAAGTCCCAAAAGATTTTCCCCGAGGCGGATGACCTCTTCGAAGGTTAATGCTCTCTCGGGCTTGGCCATAGGATGCCCCAAGGACTTCTATTTCTTTCGTTTAACCATGGTGAGGGTATTGGTGCCCTCACCGAATTCAAAGCGAACGTCATCCATCCATTGGTAGATGAAGTAAAGTCCTAAACCATGGTTGCGGCGACGTTTCAATGGAGCCTTCTTATTGGGAGGGCGAATTTTTTGGGGATTGAAGGGCTTGCCATGATCCCGCAGCGTTATGATAAGGGCATCGGCTTCAATTCGATATTCCAATTCAATTTCACCTTGTCCTTCACCACCATAAGCGTGTTCGATGATATTCGTGCAGGCTTCATCAACGGCCATTTCGACCGTATATGAGTCTAAAGAACTTAGCCCCAATTCTTGAGTTGCTTGGCGAATCAGAGAGGCGATTTGGGCGAGGCTTTCATAACGCCCTGGAAAAGTGAATTTAGGCATTAGCGCATCGGCATGAGACTTAAACATTGGCTACGGCCGACACTACGTCGGGGTAGATCTTGAATAGCGTGGTAAATCCAGCTAAATCGAGCGCGGCCTTGATGTTTTCTGGTACGTTGGTCAATACAACTTCACCCCGATTATAACGACGACAAACCTTTTGGGCGCTGATCAGGGCACGAAGCCCGGCACTGGAGATGAATTGGAGGTCTCCCATGTCAATAACGATACGATAACGCCCCGAATTGGTTATTTGTTTGAGTTTCTCGTCGAATTCGGGTGCGCTGGCACTATCTAAGCGACCTTTAACCTTGACGAGATCACAACGTCTGTAAGTAATGTGCTCAATTTCCATCGCGAGGCCTCCAAATTTTGTCTGGGTAAATTTCTTACAGAGATTATAACATGGGCAATCCAGTGACCTGGTTTTGATTGAGGAGATGTGAGCCTTGGGTTTTTTGGTAGAATCAAGTCAGTTGACAAAATGGGTTTTACTATCTCTCTAACACGGGTGTTTCATCCATAACCTAGCACGAGGAAAAGGAAAAAAATCATGGCTGGAAAACAATCTCCCCAAAACGTCATCGAGGCTTATCGCCGTCGTCAGCAAATGATGCCGTTTATCATTTGGGGACTGGCAATCCTTCTGGTCGTTGTTGGGGTGATCATTCTCGTTGTCTCGCTGACGGGTCCCAACCGCGGTAGTCTATTGGCGCTGTTCGCCTCGCCGACCCCGTCGGCGACTGCAACGGCAACACCAAGTCCGACCCAACCCACACCTACACCTTCCAACACCCCCACAGTTACTGAAACCCCATTACCTACCGAAACTCCAACTCCCAATGCGCCTTTTGAGTACACAGTGCAGGAAGGGGATACCTGCTACGATTTAGCCATTAAGTACAATGTTGATTTGTTGGTACTGTTGGCGATTAACAACTTCCCCCTCGATCAGTGCCCAATTCGGGTAGGGGATAAAATCCTGATCCCGATTCCTGGTCAAACTTTACCCACGGCCACGCCATTGCCAACCAATTTGCCCCGAGGAACACGGATTGAGTATTATGTGGTAGCCAATGATACACTGGACCTCATTGCAGCCCGCTTTAACAGCACTGTGGATGCGATTATGCGGGAAAATAAACTCGAGGATAAAAATAAGATATTTGTGGGGCAGAAGTTAATCATCCCCGTAAATATTGTTACGCCTACGCCAACCCGCGCTCCTACCAACACCCCGTCGGGTATTACATCTCCCACCTCAACTGTGACGCCTTCTGCTACGCCTTCGCCTTAAAAAGTAATTGGAGTCTTGGTGTGGGTAGATTGTCCTATGTAACTGTCGTCATAGGCGCTTGACACGCCCTCAATTGAATAAGGTGCCAATAATGGCCTAGAAGAAGCCTTTTGGGCAAATCACGTTGGGGCTGGCCTGATAGAATTGGGCTATTTGCCCCACAACATTTTTAGGACTTGAGATAGGGTTACACGCTACAATGTTGAAACAGGTTCGCTGGTTTTGGGTGACTTTGACCATTCTTATAGGAGGATGGATCAGTTTTGGGCTTTACAGGGCCAGTGCGGATTTTCTTCCTTCTCTTCGCTTGCCTGATGATGGAAGTATTGGGGAAATGGGCCCCATTATTTTGGAGTTTCCCGGATCCGTAGAGAGATCCAAAGTGGAGGCGGCCTGGTACCTTGAGCCTTCGGTTAATGGGCGTTTTGAGTGGCATGGACGGCAGTTATGGTTTTGGCCACAGACCGGATTGCAGCCCGACCGGGTGTATACTCTGAGCCTACAAGCGGGTTGGAAGAAAGACCAAAGAGGGTCGCCGATCCAGGAAGTCCGTTTCACCATAAATGTTCGCGCACCGCGCCTACTTTATTTGGGGGCTCCCAACGAGTCCCCTGAAATTTATAGCGTTACCCTTGATGGGGGCGATGTTAAACAATTGACACATACGGGGGGACAAGTGTTGGAATTTGCCGTTTCCCGCGACGGTAAATATATTGCGTTCAGTATGCGCAATGCTCAGGGTGGGACGGATATCGGCATTGTCAGTCGTGGGGGACAAGATCAGCGCATTCTCTCATCTTGTGGGCGGGATAGTTGCCGTTATCCTGTTTGGTCTCCAGATGGCAGATGGGTAACATTTATACGCATGACTCTAGCCGGGGGCGAAAAACGCTCAGTATTGTGGAGTTACGACTTTGATGATCGCCGCTTAATTCAAGTGCTGGATGCTCCCAATGTTGTGCCGACCCAACCCACATGGTCTCCCGATGGAAATTATCTGGCCGTTTATGATGAACAAGCGCAAGGTATTCGGATTGTTGGGCAAGAAGGACGGGAAAATGCGCTCATCCCCACGAACGTGAGCCAACAGCCGCGGTGGTCTTGGAATAGCCAACGTTTGTTTTTTACTGTTGAAAATAATACTGGATTAATTCCATATCACGAGGCTTATGTGGCCGATTTAGAAAATCGGTCTACACGCCGCCTATTTGCTAATGTACCTCAAACCTTGGATGTCAGCATTCCTGCCGAATCACCAGATGGACAGTGGCTTGTGGTTGGGATGCGCATCCTCAACGGCCCGGTGAACAAGCAACTATGGTTATTCCCCGTTGAATCACTCGATACGATAGCAGAGGGGGTGCCGATCATGGCTGAGGCGATGATCAACGCTGCCGCATATCAATGGGAACCTGCAGGGCGTGCGCTAGTTTATCAACAAATTGATCTAACCTCTTCCGATGCCCAGCCCCAAATTGTCGTGTGGTGGCGGGATGACGACCAGGTTAGAGTCATCGCCAATGAGGCTGCATTTCCTACTTGGCTACCCTGAGGTGGCAGATACAGAGGCTTGACGTTCGCGTTCTGGGGAGCGGACAAAGAAGTGGAGCACGATCAGAGCCCCGAAACCCAAGAAGGCAGATGCGGCAAAGGTAGCCAAATAGCCGAATTGATCGGCTAACCATCCCCCTACAAGTGGTGATAGTGCTGCTGCCGGGGCAATCAGGGTGTTGGCGAGTCCAACATACGTGGGACGTTGATCCTCCGGCCCAAATTCCAGCGTAATGGCTAAACCAATGGCCCAGAAAACGGTGTTTGCGATACCGGTTAGGATCATTACGAAATAGAACCAGGTCAAAGATGGCGCCAGCCAGGCCAAAAGGGCGCTTAGAACAACCGCGAGGGCACCAAGTTCCAGAACCGGCTGACGCTTCCATCGGTCTGCCAACCATCCCAAAAGGGGATTGGCAATGACCTGGGTGACAAACAAAACGCTGGTCATGATACCGGCTTCAAATTTTCCGAGACCACGTTCCTGGACGGCATAAACAATATAAAAGGCGAACGCCATCATCGAAAACTGAAAGATGATTCGTCCCACCAGAAACCAGGTAAAGGACTTATCCTGCCTAAGGATAGAACGTACCTCAGACCAAAAGGTCTTGGAGTCCTGTATAGGGGCTTCGATGGTATGAGGGGGTTCGCGCGTTAGGCTGATGAAGAAAAATGAAAGTCCCATCATTATCGAAGCCAAAAGAAAGCACAAGGCGAAGTTCCCTGGAAACATCAAGCGTTCCAGGATTAAACCGGCAATGGCGGCGCCAGCGCTCCCCAAGAGGTTGGCAGCAGCTGACTGGAGGCCAAAGAACGTAGCCCGATATTCAGGTGGGATAATTTTCCCGATCATGTTTTGCCAGGCATTGGCGGTGAATCCTCCTCCTAAGCCTTGCCAGGTAAGGGCTAGGAAGGAAAGCCAAAGGGCGGTGTTCTTCCCCAATAGCGGGCTGAACCAGGCAATCAGACTCAAGAAGAGAAAGGGTATCCTCTCATGCACGGTCATGAAGAGTACCCAGGGCTTAAAGCGATTTAGAGCCCGCACTTTCTGAGCCGTAAAGAGTTGAGGTAACTGCCAACCTACGGTGTGAATTGCAGGTACTAAGCCAACCAGGAGCGCCGAATCACTCATTGTGGCAATGTAAAGGGGCAGCACTGTGGAGAGGGAGGCAAAGCCGAAGGCAAAGCCAAAAAAGCCCCCATCGAGCAGGTTGACCCAAAAATTGAAGCGAAAGTGCTTGCGGATCTCGTTATCCATAGAGTGGCTACACTTTTATACACCAAAAACCCCGGCATGGATCCCGGGGCTTGGGAGGGAAGGGGTATTTTACTTGGAAGATGTCAGGAGTGGTTTAGTACTCTTCCTCTTCATCATCCAGCCACTCTTCTTCCTCTTCTTCTAAATCTTCCAGGTCTTCCCATTCTTCCTCGAGTTCTTCCTCTTCCCATTCTTCCTCTACCGGAGTTTCGGTAGTGGGAGAGTAAGTCATGCATCCCGAGTCTGGATCAAGTTCAATGAGTGCCGCGCTGCAGTATCCATCATCCAGGAATGCGCAATCAATGTAATGGCAGCGAATCTTGGGCATGTATTTTTTCCTCCTCTATAGTGTTGCCCTTTATGCCTTGAACAGTCGGGTAGTTGCGATGATGAATAATAACCCCATAACGATTGCCGAAAGCAGGCAGAACGGGCAAATCGCTTTTATAATCGCAAATTCCAGGTAAGTCAAGTAACCTGAATAACCTGTTCCGGCTAAAGTTAAACCGAATAACGCCAGATTGGCAAGTTCCTTTCCCGAAGGATACCGCCATCCAATCCCAAGTACCAATAAAATGGTCAAGTAAGCTGCAACACCTAGCGCAGCGACAGGGATGCCCATGATCTCGGCGTAGCGACTGTTATTGACGATGTCACAATTCCCGATTCCTGGCAGACATAAGGCCTCAGTATGGCTAATCTTGATCCAGGTAAGGTAAAGTGAGTCTATTAATCCGATAAGGGCGAGAACAAGGATAAAAAGGCCTGAACGCTTCAAGGTTGCCCCTCTATATCAAAGAATCATCCAAAGGCCAGATATCTACCTCGTGGCCCGTGGGCAAGGATTTTACACCTGCCGGGACGATAAGTAAAGCATTTGCTTGGCTCAATCCAAACAAGTTCCCGGATCCCTGGTGTCCAGTGAGGCGAGCCAAACGCTGCCCATTCGTATAACTTACAATCGCTCGCAGATAACTCTCGCGCCCGTCGGACTCGATTGGGTGTTCGAGAATTGCTTTGAGACGAAGAGGCGGAACGAATGGAAGCCCTGCTAGGCGATATATAGCAGGGCGAACAAACACCCAAAACCCAACGAAGGCAGATACCGGATTACCGGGCAGAGAAAGGATAGGCATCTCATGATATCGCCCAAACAGAATGGGTTTCCCGGGGCGCATGTTCACTCGCCAGAGATGGCGTTCGCCTTCCTGCTCGATTAGGTGACGCACGACATCAAATACCCCAACGCTGACCCCGCCTGAGGTAAGAACAAGATCAACATTGTTGCGACGTGCGGTATCCAGGGCTGAACGGACGTTGTCTAGTGTATCGGTGACGATGCCTAAGTCTATGACCTCACCACCCGCTTGCTCAATCAGCATTTTTAACATCAGGCGATTAGAGTCGTAAATTTTTCCCGGGATAGGTGCTGTGCCAAGGGGAATGAGTTCGTCACCGGTGGAAAAAATGCCAAGCCGTGGCTGGCGATAGACCTCAATGTGGGAGATTCCCAATGCTGCCAGAAGACCGATATCCTGGGGGCGTAAACGATGCCCAGGTTCAAAGACAGGGTGACCACGAAGAATATCCTGCCCGCGAGGACGAACGTTATCACCGGGGTTCACTGGGTTAAAGACTTGCACGGAATAGGGGGGCTGGGTGGCTTTGTCATGGAATGACAGATTGGTGTTCTCTATTGGCACCACGGCGTCGGCGCCATTTGGCAAAGGGGCGCCCGTCATGATGCGGGCGGCATGCCCCGGCGGAAGTGTAAAGTGGGGCGAGAACCCGGCAGGGATATCAGCGAACACCTTCAATTCAATCGGATGTAATTGAGAAGCCCCTTTGACATCCAAGGCTCGAACGGCAAAGCCATCTACACTACTGTTAGTAAAGGGAGGAAGGTCAGAGGGTGCAAGAATGGGCGTTGCCAATACTCGCCGAAAGGCTTGCTCCAAGGATATGGTTTCGACAGGGAGAGGACTGAGTTGTGATAGGATGTAATGACGAACCTCATCTACCGATAATAAGGTGCTCACGCCTTAATCCTCCAGAATTGGATAGGTATACTATTCGATCAGGCGGCGCGCTTCCATGATATTGGGAAGATTCTCAATACGATTGAGAACACGACTTAGATGAACAATGTCTCTAATTTCGATGATGGCGCGAATAGATGCAAGATTGTGGGTGACGCGGGTGCTTAGGTTCAAGACATTGGCCTTCTCGTCGCCAAAAATCTTGGAAATGTCGCTGAGTAGCCCCTGGCGATCATAGGCCTTAATTTCGATCGTCACCGGGTAGGTGCGTTGCGTCTCGCCCCAAGTTACCTTAACAATTCGCTCCCGTTCCTGTATGCGTAGGAAGTTCGGACAATCACGACGATGCACTGTAACACCCCGCCCGCGGGTAATATAACCCATGATTTCATCGCCGGGCAGGGGCTTGCAACAGCGAGCAAAGTTAATCAGTAGTCCCTTTACGCCCAAGACCGAGATTTCGGCTCCGCCATCGGAAGGCTTGGGTTCACGGCTGGGTACCTGAACCAGCAGAGGGTCTTTTTTAGGGGCAATATCGCTAATGCGGTTAATCACTCGTCCCAGGGGAATATCGCCACACCCGATGGCTACATAAAGATCATCTGCATTGCGGAAGTCAAACGATTGGGCTAGATTTTCAATGTCTACGTCTTTGATGCCCAAGCGGGTGAGTTCTTTCTCCAGCATTGCCCGCCCCTGGTGGATGTTCTGCTCACGATCTTGGTGCTTGAACCAGGCGCGGATTTTGGAGATAGCCCGCTGGGTTTTGACTAACCCCAGAGCGGGGTTCAACCAGTCGCGGCTGGGGCCTCCCTGTTTGGCGGTAAGGATTTCGACTTGATCACCAGTTTTTAGGGTGTAATCCAACGAGACCAGCTTCCCGTTGACCTTTGCTCCACGGCAGCGGTGGCCGATTTCGGTGTGAATGTAGTAAGCGAAGTCAATGGGTGTAGAACCAGCCGGTAAGTCCACAATATCGCCCCGCGGCGTGAATACGTATACCCGATCCTGGAAGATATCGCTCTTAAGCCCATCCACAAATTCTTGGGCATCCATGACTTCCTGGCGCCACTCGCTCAGAGTCTTGCGTAGCCAGTTAATGCGCTGCTCGTAAAGTTCATCGCGAGGACTACGTTCTTTATAGCGCCAGTGGGCAGCAATACCATACTCCGCGTTCTGATGCATTTCGTAGGTGCGAATCTGGACTTCAAGCGGTTTACCATCATCATAGATGACCGCGGTGTGGAGAGATTGGTAGAAGTTATCTTTAGGGGCGGCGATGTAGTCATCAAACTCTTGGGGAATGGGGCGCCAGTGTCCATGGATAACGCCCAGGGCGGCGTAGCAAGTGGCTTTATCTTCGACCAGCAAGCGCACCCCACGCAAGTCGCGCACCATGTCAAAGGTTTTGCCACGATCTACCATCTTGCGGTAGATCGAATAAATGTGTTTGGGACGCCCGGTGACTTCGGCTTTTATTCCGTTTTCCTCAAGCACCTTTTTCAGGCGAACGATAATCTGCTGGATCTCGCGTTCGCGATCCTCGCGCCGCTCGGCCAGTTTTTCAGCGATCTCGCGATATTTTTCTGGATTGACATAGCGAAACGCCAGATCCTCCAGTTCCCATTTGATCTGCCAAATCCCCAGGCGGTTGGCGAGCGGAGCAAAGATATCCAGCGTCTGTTGCGCAATGCGGCGACGTTCCTCCTCTGGTAAGTAGCCCAGGGTGCGCATGTTATGCAGACGATCTGCCAGTTTTATCAGCACAATGCGAATATCGTCCCCCATTGCCAGAAAAACTTTGCGCAGCGTCTCGTTCGTCAAATCGCTCTTCTTAGGGCGGGGGTAAGTGCTGATATCCGCCGTGGTTTCACCATCGCGGGTGGGTTTCTCATCGGGTGAGATGCGAGGAAGATTAGAGAGTTTGGTTACACCATCTACCAGGTGCGCGACTTCATCACCGAATTCTCGCCGGAGGTCTTCAAGTGTGACATGGGTATCTTCAACCGTATCATGGAGCAGTGCGGCTATGATCATGACCGGCGGTACCTGTAATTCGGCCAAGATGGCGGCAACTTCTACACAGTGCGTGATATAGGGTTCCCCTGAGGCGCGCTTTTGGCCCCGATGGGCTTCTTCGGCGAAGCGATAGGCCCGCATTATGAGTTCACGTTCCACTAACGTGTAACTCTGTGGCAGTCGTTCCATCAGGGACTCAATTTTCATATCTAATTCTTCCGCACCCATTGTTCTACCGATCATACCTTTAATCGCCTGTTCTAAAAGTAAGGTCTAAATTTTCGTACCAATTCGATTTTTGATCTGCGTGATAGTATACTCCATACAAGATCAAAAGCAAGAGAGTCATCCGTAAGACATATAATTTGTTCAGACCTGAGCGTTATCTTTAGACTGACTTGAGATTTTTGTGTGTTAAAATCTACGCCGTTATGTGATTTTTTTTTCGGAGGGACTTATGAAACGGATTGCAGTACTGACAAGTGGGGGGGATGCGCCGGGGATGAATGCGGCGATCCGAGCGGTAGTGCGAACTGGGATATACCGCGGTTGGGAAGTCTATGGGGTACAGTTGGGTTACCAAGGTCTAATTGACGGTAAGGTGATCCCGCTAACTGCGCGAGATGTGGGTGGAATTATCCAACGCGGGGGCACCATCCTTGGCAGTGCGCGGTCACTGGAATTTAAGACCAAAGCGGGACAACTTAAAGCGATCCGGACGCTAAATCAACATGGCATTGAAGCGCTGGTTGTCATTGGTGGTAACGGCTCTCAAACCGGATCGTATGCGCTGCACAGTTTGGGATTTCCGGTGGTAGGGGTAGCCTCGACCATTGATAATGATCTCTATGGTTCAGATATTACCATTGGAGTGGATACCGCCCTCAACATTGCTCTGGAAGCCATTGACCGATTAAAGACAACCGCATCTTCGCATCAGCGGGCGTTTCTGGTTGAAGTGATGGGAAGAGACTGCGGCTATCTGGCGCTGATGTCGGCCATTGCCGGAGGCGCTGAAGCGGTGGTGATACCCGAGGTGGAAGTGGATCCAGAGGAAATTGCTCAGCGCCTGATTCGCGCTTATGAACGTGGTAAAGCGCATGCGTTGGTTGTGGTGGCCGAAGGTGCGCGTTACAACGCGGAAGGTTTGGCCGAATACTTCAAGCAACATCATGAGCGCTTGGGTTTTGACTTGCGGGTGACCATTCTTGGCCATGTGCAACGCGGAGGCAATCCAAGCGCCTATGATCGCATACTCGCCAGCCGCTTGGGGGCTGCAGCCACCGAAGCCATTGAACGAGGTGAGACGGGAGTATTGGTGGGATTAATTCGCGGCGAAGTGACAACAACCCCACTCGAAGAGGTGGTCAATAATAAAAAGCCAATTGACCTGCGCTTGTTTGAACTGGCTAAAGTGTTAGATTAGCAAAATCGGGCGCCGTTTTCCAGGCGCCCGATTTAGTTCACTGCGTGGTAGAAACGTAACGCGACCGTGCACTTTGGCGTAAGTAGGCTTCAATTAAGCCATCAAGGTCACCATCCAACACGGCTTGCGTGTTACCCACTTCATAATCTGTACGATGATCCTTAACCATTTGATACGGATGGAGAACGTAGGAACGAATTTGATTACCCCATTCGGCTTTTTTGTACTCGCCTTTCAGTTCCGCCAATTTACGCTCTTGTTCCTCTTGTTTTAACGCCGCTAATCGAGCGCGCAAGACGCGCATTGCATTCTCGCGGTTTTGTAATTGGGAACGTTCATTCTGACACGATACCACAATGCCGGTTGGCAGGTGAGTAATTCGGACGGCTGTGGCGTTTTTCTGAACATTCTGTCCGCCAGCGCTGGACGAGCGGAAAATATCGATACGTAGGTCATTGGGGTTAATGACGATTTCCTCACTGTCTGAGGCAATCTCCGGTAGGACTTCAACCAGAGCAAATGAGGTGTGGCGGCGGTGAGCGGCATCAAACGGCGAGAGTCTTACCAGACGGTGAACTCCTTTTTCGGCTTTTAAGTACCCATAGGCATTTCGTCCGGCGATAACCATGGTGACACTTTTAATACCGGCTTCTTCTCCCTCGGAATAATCCAGAATCTCAACCTCGTAGCCATGACGTTCTGCCCATCGCAGATACATACGCTGCAGCATGGCAGCCCAATCTTGGGCATCCACGCCGCCAGCACCAGCATGAATGGCTAAAATGGCATTGCCACGATCGTAAGGACCCGAGAGTAAAATATCCAGTTCGCGCTGTTCGAGGTCATGCTCAATATCTTCGACCTCTTGCTCAATTTCGGTGCGGAGGGATTCGTCCTCAAGTTGTGCCAAGTCTAAAAGGTCTTGAACCCGCAAGGTTAGACGATCCCAGGACTCGAGTTCTTCTTTAACCTCCGCCAGGCGTTTCATGACTTGTTGTGCATGGCTTGGGTCGTCCCAAAGCTTGGGGTCCTCGCTTATTTTTTGCAGGGCTTCGAGGTCGGCACGTTTTTTATCCAAGTCAAAGATGCACCTGTAAATCGTGGATATGTCGTTTTATGTTCTCGAGACGTTCAATCAAATCCTGCATAAAACCCTCCCTAAACTAACCTTCTAAAATTCCTTGGACAAAGGCTTCCGGGTCAAAAATTTCCAAATCGCTTGGGGTTTCTCCTAGCCCGACAAAAAGGATGGGGATACCCAGAACGCTTTGGATGGCAAAAGCCATTCCCCCACGGGCGGAGGAATCGAGTTTAGCCAGAATAATCCCGTTCACATTAACCGCCTCTTTAAAAGCGCGCGCCTGCTGAAGAGCGTTTTGCCCGGTAGTGGCATCTAAAACTAACCATACTGCATGCGGCGCTCCGGGGAGAGCCTTGCCCGCCACGCGGTGGACCTTTTTGAGTTCCTCCATAAGATTATATCGGGTGTGCAGACGTCCGGCTGTATCTATTAAGACGATATCCGTTTTTCGTGCCAGGGCAGCCTGAATACCATCGAACGTGACGGCACCTGGATCGGCATTGGGTTGGCCGGCTACAATCGGGAGATTGAGGCGTTCTGCCCAAACTTGTAACTGATCTACAGCGGCAGCACGAAATGTATCAGCCGCAACCAAAAGAACTTTCTTGTTTTGGTTTCTGAACCATTGAGCCAATTTAGCAATGGTAGTGGTCTTGCCGGAGCCATTGACCCCTACGACAAGGATAACTGCAGGTTGATGCGAGTCAAGGTCCAGGATAGGGGGAGTATCTAAACGTTTAAGCAATTCCTCACGCAAGGCTTGTTTGAGTTCGCCCGCCTTGGTTAATCCTTCCCGCTGCACGCGCTGACGTAAAGACTGCAAAATTTCTTGGGTCGTTTCTACTCCTAGATCAGATTGAAGAAGAAGTGCCTCAAGATCTTCCCAAGTGCTATCGTCAATTTCACTGACACCCAAAAGGGCTGCCAGACGACCAAAGGTGGCTTTGCGTGTGCGTTCAAGTCCTTGTTTCCATTTATTGATCAGGTCAATCATAGCGCGTAGATTATATCACTCCTATGAGTTCGAATTGTGTAATGTGGCCAATTGTCCGCATCCGGCTTGGATATCTATGCCGCGGCGAATACGCACGGTGCAGGGAATACCATGCCGTTCCAACTCTGCCTTAAATGCATTAGCACGCTCGCGAGTGCTTCCTGTCCCGGAGTAGCGGTGGGTTGGATTCAGGGGAATGACATTGACATGGCACAGTAACCCTTTGAGCAATGTTGCCAATTCTCGTGCCGTTTCTACCGAATCGTTCACGCCCTGAATAAGCGCCCATTCAAAGGTAATGCGCCGTCCCGTTTGTGCCACATAATCGCGACAGGCTGCTAAGAGATCTTGAATGGGATATTTACGGTTGATGGGGAGCAGGCTATTTCGTAATTCATCTCGGGTGGCATGCAGGCTGATGGCAAGGTTGACTTGCCGTTTTTCAGCGGCAAAACGCCGAATGGCCGGAACTAAGCCAACTGTGGAAATGGTGAAACGTCTGGCGCCTAGGTTCATGCCCAAAGGATGGTTAAGAATATCTATCGCTTTCATCGTAGCATCGTAATTGTGAAAAGGCTCTCCCATGCCCATGACAACAATATTGGTGACCTCTTCGTTTTCCTGGCGCAGTAGGCGGGCATAATACAGAACTTGTTCCACAATTTCCCCGGGTGAGAGATGGCGCTTAAAACCCATTTGTCCGGTAGCACAGAAAACACAGCCCATCGCACAGCCCACTTGGGTGGAGATGCAGAGCGTATTGCGACGTTCATACCGCATAAGAACGGCTTCAATAGCCAATCCATCAGGTAATTGGAACAGGGTCTTGGTGGTATTGCCGTCGCTAGAGCGCAATGAAGTTACCGGCTTAAGGTACCTGAATGTAAATGCTTCACCCAACTTCTGGCGCAGACTTTTGGGTAAGGTGGTAAATTGATCTGGCGAGGTCCATAGTTGTTGATAAATGCCCCGCCAGATTTGCTCGGCACGGTAGGGAGGTTCACCCCATTCTCGAAGGACAAGGTCCAATTCTGAGAACGAGAGGTCGAGAATAAACCGGCTTGGAGGGTTTAGATCTTTGGCTATCATTTTGCTTTTATACCTAATAGATGGGCAAGAGTGGGTGCGACAAGAACAGGCGGAGGTGACCAGCGACTGGCTTCCTCGGCAGTAGTAACCCCACTTAACACTAAAGCCGCTCGCAGACCTGCCTGTTGAGCCCCCTGAATATCGGTATCTAATCGGTCCCCAACAACCAGCGTTTCATGGGAATCGCAATTCAAACGTTCCAGAGCTACTTGGAACAAAAAAGGAAAAGGTTTGCCAATAATGGTGGGTTGCACATCACTGGCAGCCTCTAGGGCAGCCAATACGGTGCCTGCACCGGGCACCAATCCTTCTGGGCTTGGATAGGTGCGATCAGGATTGGTGCCAATAAAAGGAATTCCTTGGCGAATGAGAAGAGTGGCTTTGCGCAGTTTTTCATAGGTGAGTTGGCGATCCAGGCCAGCGACCACAGCGAGGACTTGCCCATCCTCAACCGGATAAAAACCGTATTCAGCGAGTGCCTTTCGAAGTCCTTCTTCGCCAATTATGTAAACCGGGCCGCCGTGTGGGAATTGCTGATGTAAGTAATATGCTGTGGCATCGGCAGACGTAACGATAAAGTGAGGATCAAATGTGACTCCAAATTTTAGGAGCTTTTGGGCGTATTGCTCAGCCGTACGGGTAGCGTTATTGGTGGCTAAGGCCACGCGCAAGCCTTGTGTTTGGATGGCCTCGAAAATGGCCGGCAGATTCCCAATGGGTTGATCGCCTCGCCAGAGGACACCATCCATGTCGAGGATCAAAGCGCGTACCGGGGGTGTGAGGTTTTGGATCATCGTTCTCTCCGATAGAGCAAGCCGGACAGCAAGGGCTATCCGGCTCGCAGTGGGCTACATAGGTGTAAAGATAACGGCAGAGCAGGTCTGTAATGCCTTACTTTTCCGGAGGTGTCAGCACCTGATCTACAATGCCGTATTCGACAGCCTGATAAGCATCCAGGTAGAAATCGCGCTCGGTATCCCGCTCGATAACTTCTAGCGGCTGTCCGGTGCACTCTGCCAGAATCTGGTTAAGTTGAGATTTGAGGCGAAGGATCTCTCGCGCCTGGATTTCGATATCCGATGCCTGCCCTTGTGCACCACCTAACGGCTGATGCATGTGAATCGTGGCATGAGGCAGGGCGTAGCGCTGACCCTTGGTACCCGCTGCAAGGAGCACGGTGCCAAAAGATGCAGTTACTCCGACCGCCACCGTGCTGATTTTGTTGGGAATCATCTTCATAGTATCATAGATGGCCAAGCCAGCGTAGATCTGTCCACCGGGGGAATTAATATACATCTGGATGCCCTTTTCAGGATCTTCTCGACTCAGATAAAGCAATTGGGCAACGATCAGATTGGCGACCTGGTCATCAATCGGGGTACCCACAAAGATAATCCGCTCTTTGAGCAGGAGCGAATAGATATCATAGGCACGCTCACCCCGCGCCGAGGATTCGATGACCATTGGAATGATTAAGTCAAAGTTATTCAAACTCATAAAATCCCTTCACTTTCCTAATCTTCTAGGTTTCAGACGCTTCGGACGTCTCTGGATTAGATTCTACTGTATTTGGCTCAACTTGGACAGCCTCTGTAGTATCTTCTCTCTCTGGTGATGATTCAGGAGTGGGTGGCTCAACCTTCTCAGAAACAGTTTCAGCGCTTGGGAGGCCTTCATTTTCGGCTTGGGCTGAGATTTGGTCGAGTTGCCCATTTGCAATCGCTTTGAGGCGCTCAATCAGTTCTCCAACCAACTCATTGGTGAGACGACGCTCCAGTTCTGCCGAGATACGGCGATTATCTAGCCGCTTTTGCTCTCGTTTGGGGAGTTGGGAGAGTTCTCCGGCCAGGCTTTCGAGCGCTCGTTGGTAGGATTCTTGCGAGAGTTGAATATTTTCTTGGGCGATAAGTTTGTCAATTAACAGCCGGCGCTCTAAGGCTTTAATCGCTTCAGGGCGTACGGTTTCGTTGACGAACGTTTGAGCGTCTTTGTTTGTGATTCGGAGATAGGAATCGAGGTTAAGGCCGTATTTCTGCAATTCGCTTTCCCATCGGGCTAGCTGGCGCTGGATCTCTTCGTCAATGAGTTGAGGGGGGTACTTGAAGGTGGCTCGTTCGTGAATGCGCGCCAGCATCTTCTCAGCCAGGTCGGCATCTGCCCGTGCGCGTTGATTGGACTCGAGCACGGTGCGGACGCGGGCTCGGAATTCATCCACTGAGTTGAGATCGGTGAAGGTGGACTTCACAAAATCATCGGTAAGCTCGGGGATGTGTAATTCTTTCACACTTTGCACGGTAATTTTGTAAGCCACCTTTTTTCCACGCAGGGTTTCATCTTCCCAATCGGCAGGGTAGTCGTGAACAATAGTGACTTCCTGATCGGCGGTCAAACCAATGAGGTGTTGGGAAAAACCAGGGAAAGGACGTTCTGTTTCAGTCTTTCGGCCCACAATATACTCGGCAGACTCGGGAGCCGAGAATTCAGCCGATTGGTTGTCACTTTCGAGGATCGCCCATTGGTACTTGACGTAAACCACATCACCTTCTTGAACTGGCCGTTCTACGGGTTCGGCTATCGAATTAGCCAATAATACGTTTTCGATGTAGTCTTCAATCTCTTCCTCAGAGACTGTTGGGGTTTCAGATTCAATTCGAATGCTGCGGTAATCACCCAGTTCAACCACTGGCTCTAGGGGTACCGTGAAAGCCAAGCGTAAGGGATCGCGACTTATAATGTCTTCTAGGCGACCCGGTGCACCGGGTGATACTTCGGCTGCAGTGAGGACATTGCCATACTCTTCGTCAACAAGCAATTCAATAGCAAGTTCTTCAACCGCCTCGTTGCCGACCACCCTGCGTACCATCTCTAATGGGGCTTTACCCGGTCGAAATCCGGGGATGCGAACCCTTTCACCCAATTTTTTTGTGGCTTTTCGTTTATAGTTTTCCCAAACCTCGGGCTCGAATTCGGCTACGATGTAAGCCTGATGATCTTCACGCAGTGTTTTTTCGATGATGGTCACCACCTAAGTTATCCTTTCACTCAAGAGTTTTTCGCATTAGTGGGGAAGGCGGGACTCGAACCCGCACGCCTTGCGGCACGTGATCCTAAGTCACGCCTGTCTGCCAATTCCAGCACTTCCCCGCATTTTGGCTTAGTGGGCGATTTTGCCCATTGTAAGCCATATATGGCGGTGCATTTTTGCCACCCGCCACCCGCAAAATGGGCTAATCATGTGCCGTAAAAGCCCATTTTTGCGGTTGTTTTTTTTAAGATTGGGTGTAAATAACCCGTTGACGCTAGCACAATTATAGCGGGTTGTCACAATGTGACAAGGGTAAGTTTTGGGTGTTTTGATCGGATACTACTCATTGCGGCTGTTTTTGGCTGGCTGCCGTTTTTCTCGGAAGCGTCTTATTCTTGCCCGGTTGGAGCAACGGCTGGAGCAATATTCCTGATTGCCATGCTCGACCTTGAAAATCCTTCCGCATTCGGTGCATGAAGCAAGCGGGGTTTTCAGGTTTATGGTTTGTGCTAGTTGATAGTAAATATATTGAAGCAAGTTATCGGGATAAACGACCCAAAGGAAATTACCCGGCGAACCGCTGACGCCGTCCGCTTCGAATGCCGCTTCAGAGATAAGACCGTGAGGAATGTCCGCAAGTTTTTCGTTGATAGTCCATGCTACAAGCACGGAGGCTTGAGCCAATAACTCATCATCATTCTTTGGTACGGCTTCAAACAATTTAGCAAAATCCGAAATATCCCAAATATCACGCAAAAAATGAATATCTCCCCTGCGGATGGCAATCACCATTTGGAACAAAAGCCTTACTGCCGCCGCTTCCGCCAAAATGTCCGTGACTTTTTCAAGCCCTTCAGTACGTTTCAAAAGTCCGTACTGGCCGACAAAAGCGGTAACGTCCTTTGGCGTCCGTAAGCCGGAAAAGTCAAATACCAGATTGGCACATTCGTAAGGCTGATACTCTTCAGGCTGGCTGATGGTGATGTAATCACCTTTCAATGTGGGCTTGCCGCGTGTCCAGGAACGGGGATAAACCAGTTGAGCATGTCCTTGCATGGGAAATCTCCAATTTTTTAAGGTTTATGTAACGGCAAAAAAATGATAACAGATTTTTTTATTGTTGTCAATCGTTGTAATATATCGTATTATAGTAACGGTAAATCAAATAATTACCGTTTTAGGAGGTGACCTATGTCCCAAAAAATTTTTGCAATTCGGCTTCCTGGCTGGCTTTGGGAAGAAGTCCAGCGCCGGGCTGAAACCGAATTCCTAACGCCTTCGGCGGTCATTCGCCGGGAACTTTCAAAGTCGTTTCAAAAAAGCAAAGAGAAAACCAAAGAAAACGCAAGCGGGGCTAAGGTGGAACATGGCAAAACCAATTGACAAAACAAAACCCGCCGTTAGTGGCGGCGGGCATGGAACGCGGGGCAGCGTTCGCTTCCTTGATTATACACTTATGAACATTTTGCGTCAATTGCCCTCTGGCCAGCGGATCAGCATGAGCAACCTTGCCGCAGCGCGGGGCTGTACGGAGCGGGAACTTCGCGCAAGGATTGAAGCCCTACGCCGGGCAGGATACCCGATTTTATCAAGCACGGCGAAGGGGGGAAGCGGCTACTGGCTTGACCCTGCGCCGGAAGCGGTGAAGCAATGGAAAGCGCGAACCGTCCGCCGGGCGGTGAAGATTATCGGTTTGGCAAATGCGGTGCAATTAGAACTTTGGGAAGGCGACGATGAAAACAATCTCGATATCTGAACTTGTGACGTATTCCTTGCGCGGATGGCGCGTTTTTCCGGTGCATTCGGTGCAAAATGGGCGCTGTACCTGTGGCAACCCTAATTGTCAATCACCTGGCAAGCACCCGATCGGCGCGCTTGTCCCGCGTGGCTTCAAGGATGCCACCATTGATCTTGACCAAATCGCGGCCTGGTGGACGATGCAACCTGAAGCCAACGTGGGCATTGCGACCGGGCGCGAAAGTGGGCTGGTGGTGCTGGATGTTGACCCGCGTCATGACGGGGACGCAACCTTGCTTGACCTTGAAGCCAAATTCGGGCGGTTACCTGCCACCCTTGAAGTCTTGACCGGCGGCGGTGGGCGGCACTTGTACTTCAAATACCCGGCGGGTGTTCAATACCTAAAATCTTCCAACGGTGCGCTTGGTCCCGGTTTGGACATTCGCGCCGACGGCGGTTTTGTGGTTGCGCCGCCGGCAACTCACATAAGTGGGAATGCCTACCTTTGGGAGGCGTCCAGCGACCCGGAAAATGACGAACCCGCCGACCTGCCCGGATGGTTGCTGAACCTGCTTACCGCCGGGCAAAGCACGCCGAACGGACACAAGCCACAGGGGCAGCAGGCACAGGGCGGAAAGGTGTTACAAGGGCAACGGAACACCTGGCTGACCAGTGAGGCCGGGCGGATGCGCCGGGCGGGGATGGATGAACCCGCGATTTTGGCAGCATTGAGGGTACTTAATCAGGCACAGTGCCAGCCGCCGCTGGATGATGCCGAAGTCACCCGGATTGCTCAATCGGTATGCCGCTATCAGCCAGGCTATGCCTTGACCGATGCCGGCAATGGTGAATTTTTTGCCGACCGATACGAAAAACAAATCTGCTACCGGCATGATACCCGCCGCTGGTATGTCTTTCGTTCGCCGGTGTGGGTGACAGATGACGATGGTGCGGTTGAGCGTTTGGCGCTGGAAGCCATCCGTGAGCGGCAGGCACAGGCGTTTGGCATTCAAGATGCCGACTTGCGGAAGAAAACGATGACGTTTTTACTGAATTCAGAAAACGGCTACCGCCTGCGTTCGATGCTGGAGATTGCCAAGAGCCGCCCGAACCTGGCCAAAAGCGGCAGGGAATTTGATCAAAAACCTTTACTGCTGGCCGTAAAAAATGGCGTGATTGACCTGGAAACGGGGGACTTTCGGGAAGGTCAGCCGGAGGATTACCTGACCCAATGCGCCGGGACGCATTACGACCCGCAAGCCAAAGCGCCGCGTTGGGAGCAGTTTTTGATGGAAGTCTTCCTGGATGACCAGGAAATGATTACCTTCATCCAACGGGCGGTTGGTTATACCCTAACCGGCCTTACCCGTGAACAGGTGTTTTTCTTCTGTCACGGGGCGCGGGGGCTGAACGGGAAATCTACGTTGCTTGATACCCTGCGCGCCTTGTTGGGTGACTATGCCAAAAGCACAAGTTTTTCAACCTTTACCACTGACCCGAACAAAGGCGGCCACCAGGAAAGCCTGATGGCGTTGGAGGGCGCGCGGCTGGTGGTTGCTGTAGAAACTTCAACGGTTGGCACACTGAATGAGGCGGTTTTGAAACTGGTTACCGGTCAAGACCCGGTAACGGGATCGCGAAAGCACGAACACGAGAGAACCTATATGCCGCAGTTTAAATTGTGGCTGGCGGCGAACGACCTGCCAAAGGTGCGGGACGTTTCACCTGCGTTCTGGCGGCGGGTGGTGCTGATCCCATTCCTTGCGCGCTTTGAGGGACAAAATCAAGACAAGAACCTGAGGGCAAAACTTCAAGCCGAACTGCCCGGTATCCTGAATTGGGCATTGGAAGGCTGTCTGGCTTACCAGCGGGAAGGACTGAACCCGCCGCCGCAGTGCGTTCAAGCCGCCGAAGCCTGGCGCGCGGACAGCGACCCACTGGCCGATTTTCTGGCGACCTGTAAACTCGACCCGCGACTTGAGACAAAGGCAAGCGACCTATTCGCCGCCTATGAGCAGCACTGCCGTTTGAACGGCGTCCCGCAGGCGGTGAAGTCCATTCAGTTATTCTCAAAACTCATGGTGGCACATGGTTTTGAACGCGAAGTGAGAAAGAACGGAAAGTTTTTCAAAGGGATCGGAGTATAACGGTTACGAGAGGTGACGAGAAAAGGCCACTTTTCAAGTTTTCTTTCTTAAGTGACCACTTAAGGGGGAAAAATCAAAAAACGCCATTTTCTCGTCACCCTTCGTCACCAAGTCAAGATCGGAGGTTAGGAATGACCACACTACGCGGCAAATACAAACAAATCTTTGAGCAAGCCTGCGAAACTGGCTACATCGTTGCGCGGGAAGGCACGCCTTTGCCGGTTTTGAACGCTTTTTACCAATATTGCAAGGCAAACCGGATGCCCTACTTGCGGGTTACGGCGCGGCGGAAATATGCTCGTATCCACTTTGACACCTTTCCGGCCGGCAGGTATTTTTCCGATGCCGAACAGGAGGCTTTGCGGGCCATTGGGTGCAGGTATCTGAAGCACGGCAAGTTTTATATGTTTGGCCGGGATGGGATCACGCTGCCCGCTGTGCCGCTGGCGGATGTTCCAGCGGTGGCTGATGAACTCTTACGGCTGGTAAGGGAGCGAACAAATGGCCGGTGACTACTGCCCACCTTTGATATTGCTGCCTGCGATTGAGCTAGACCGGCGTCAAGTTGAGCGTCTTCATCCGCTGTATCGAGCATTTTATCGGCTAGATGCCGTTGACCAGAGCGTTATCCTTGACCAGGTGCGGCGGCTTCAGGCGGCTGTACCTGGCCTGAGCGAAGGCGATTGCCTTGAACTTCTGGCGAAAATTGGGCCGTATACGGAGGTGACCCGTCCAAAAACGGCTGACGACCAAAACGTGCTATAATGGGTATAGAACACCCGTTCTGAACAATTTTTCTATATTTGGAGGGCTAAAATGGCTACTTTTGACTTTAGCACTTTGCAAGGCATTCCTGAGCAGGTGGGCAACCTGCTGTTCGGCGTGTATCCGACATACACGGAGATTGAGTTGAACTCGGCCTTGACCCGTGAAGGCAAAAACCAGGCGCATGACCAATTGATTGGCAAAGTCATCGCCGAACTCGACCGGCTTCAGCAAGTAGCGGAAAGTGAGGCCGAGCGCATTCAGAAGCAGGCCGAGAAAATTCTGAACGGCGCACAACCCGACCCGCAAACTGCCGTTCTGAACGAACTCAAGGCACAACGGGCTTGGGGGCGCATTCGGCGCAAACTGGACGCTTTCTCTGAGCCTTCCTCTCTCTTGCGTGGTATCGAAGACTTGATTGACCAGACCGCGCGAAACGGTGACCGCTTCACCCTTGCGCTGTTGCGCGAGGAACTGCCCGATTACCTGGCTGCCCGTCGTGTGAATGCGCCGCAAGTCTTCGATTGGCTTGACCAGGCCGAAGTACCGTTGTTGACGCCTGAGCAGAGAGAGGCGCGTAAGGCCCTTGCTGTCCTTGAGGAGAATTACCCCCGTGTCCAGGCGGCGATTGACATGGGCCGTCGGGCGGCACAAATGAAGTCCTTCAAGGTTGCTGCCCTGCCTGGCTGGGACGACCAGACCCTGCACTTGAACTGGTAACGGCGGAGCGGCGGATGGCTGACCGCCTGATGCCGCTCCACCCATAAGGTGACGCAATGAACCTTTGGAACTTGCCAATCGAGCAGGCACTTGAGGCCATGCCGCCAGAGCAAAGACAGTGGTTTGAGCAATACCGAGAGGCCCCCCACCTGGCGGACGCTTCGGACGCCGAGATTTTCATGATGATTTTCGTCATCGGCTATCTGCGCATGGTGCTTGATGGGAAAATACCCTTTTCTCATGAGGCCCTGCGGGACGTTTTAAACTTTGGCGGATGAGACACAATGCGTCAAAAGGCGACGATTACGGCTAAACAAAGACGCTTGATTGAGGCCTTACTTGCTGGCCAGTCGGTGACGGCCGCTACCAGGCAGTTAGGGATAAACCGCGCCACATTCTACCGCTGGGCGAAGCAGGACGCTTTTAAGGCTGCCCTTGCGGATGCGGAAGCCGAACTGCTTGCAAACGCCATGCGGAGGCTGCTCAGTATGCAGAGTGGCGCACTCGATGCGTTATCCGACCTGGTCAGCGACCGCCGCCTGCCAGGCGCACGGCTTGCGGCTGCTAAAACGGTACTGGATGCCGTCTTGCGTTTTCGGAATGCGGTTGAACTTGAAGCCCGCCTGGCGGAACTTGAACGCAAGGTTGAGGCTGCGCAGGCCGAGATGCCGCCTTCGGACTAGGTTTAGGAAAACGTCAGTTTTTTAGTTTAGTGGCCATGTCTGCCATACTGAGCAGCCAAAGCCTGAGATTTGCCCGTAGCCAGGAAAGCCCGTTCTTTGGCAAACCACTGCAAGCAGAACGGGCTTTCTAGGCTTTATGTAGGGAAAATTCAGGCTGTTTTATCCTTTCCTGGTCAAATTTTCTACAGGGCTAAACCGCTGATGGGCTTGCTGTAAGTCGTTTTCGTTCTGTGCAAGATACCGGCGCAAGACGGTTAGATCACTGTGTCCCATGAGCCGCTGAAGGGTGAACACGTCGCACCCCGATCGTAGCATATTCAGGGCAAAAGCCCGGCGAAAATCATGCGCACTGGGTGGGTTGGTGATACCGGCTTGTTTGGCACGCAAGCGTAAGGTTTTATCCAGCCCGTAGCGGGTAAGGCGTTCGCCTTTCTCGTTGACCCACAGGGCAGGATGATCATCTTCACGGCTTTTGAGGTAAGCGGTGATGGCGCGGCGGGTATTCCTGCCAAAGTAGACCATGCGGGATTTATTCCCTTTGCCTTTGCGGATCAGGACGCCGCCGGTGGCAAAGTCCACATCGGCAAGGTCAATGGCAAGGGCTTCGCTGGCGCGTGTTCCGGTATCCAGCAAGAAAAGCAGAAGGGCTTTATCCCGTAAATCGGTAAAGCGGTTGCCCTTGCATGCGTCAATCATCCGCTGAACGTCATCCAGGCTGACACCTTCGATAATCTCTTTTGGCACTTTAGGCGGTTTGACCTTGCGGATGGGGGCGCGGTAAGTATCTTCGCCTAATTCAGACTCAAGCCAAAACATGAAGGCCCGCAAAGTGCGATAATGTGCGTGGCGACCGCTGGGATTGTGGCCGTTCTGTTCCAGCCACAAAAGATAAGCCCGGATGGTATCCGGTGCGACCTGGTCAATTTGGGTGATTGCCTGGCTATCGCAAAACTGAATAAATCGCCTGAGGCAGTTTCGATAAAACTGGATGGTATTGGGAGATAGTCCGCTGGATTGCCTATCTATGATGAAGGCTTCAACGGCGGTGCTGAGGTGATCCAAACCGAAGGTAAAAACATGATTGCGGGTAATGTGCCGTATTTTTGAAGAAGACATAAGCCACCCTCCAAAATGCCGTATCTGTGTGGGTGGCTATTCGTTGTACCGCCATATTTGCGGAAGAGTGGTTGCTTGACCAGTTGACGTGATCCTAAGTCACGCCTGTCTGCCAATTCCAGCACTTCCCCTAGCAGGCGGAATTATAAGCAGAACTATCCTTAACGTCAATGACCGTGGGATGAAGGATCCCTCCTGGACAAATAAGCATGGGACGGTTTGATTACAGCCGTTTGTTTAATAATGCCAACCAATATAGGCTATAATTTGGGCAATTAAATCCTGTATCCGCATAGGAGGACCTTTGAGCCGCGTTATCCAAACCGAGGGCGTAGGAAAGCAACGCCAGACATTGATGAGAGCGTTGGCGTTAGCCGTGCGCGAATTGATGCACAGAGGGGTGATTGATGCCCAAACGCGCGATCTGGTTGCCTTTCTCGTACTTGCGCTAGAAGATATTACCCAAAATATCGATGATACCGTAAAAGCGTGGGAAAAACGGGGGTACTGGTTAAAGGCGGATCGTTTTAGACTCGATTGGGAATGGACTCAAACAATAAGCCAGAACTTAAGGAAGGCTATCACCGAGGAGGATTGGGACTTGGTTGCTCAATTGGTCGGAGATATTGCAGGAAAAGTGTCTCATGTCGAAGTTCCCGCGCGACATCGTTTGGGGACTCCCTGGAGTGGTGCCTGGGAAAAACTAAAATTGAAGTCATTTACAAAAGAAAGGGAATGAGAAGAAAAAAGAGCGCCTTTCAGGGCGCTCTTTCAATGTCAGGGGGCTTTAACTCAGTTATTAGAAACCATGCTGGGAATACCGCTATGCTTCGGCACCGGTGGTGGAAAGATGGCTTCAAATTCTTCTCGGGAGAGCGTTTCAACCTCTAACAAGCGCTGAGCCACAGCATCCAGTTTGTCGCGATATTGAATCAGCAACTGGCGTGCCTTTTGATAGGCTTCATTGACAAGGCGACGAACTTCGCGGTCAATCTGTTCGGCCACGGCTTCAGAGTAATCTCGTTGTTCAGCAATTTCACGCCCAAGGAAGATCAATTCTTCTTTCTGGCCGTAAACCATTGGCCCGAGTTCTTCGCTCATGCCTAAGCGAGTAACCATAGTTCGTGCCAGTTGGGTAACGCGTTCCAGATCGTTGCCGGCACCTGATGTGATGTCGTCAAAGACTAATTCCTCAGCAGCACGTCCTCCCAGTAGCCCTACCATCTCAGCAATAAGTTTCTTGCGCGGCATGAGGGTGCGATCCTCCTGGGGTAACGAGAGGGTATAACCTGCAGCCATACCGCGCGCGATAATCGAGACCTTTTGCACTGGGTCGGCCTCGGGAAGGGCGTTCATCACTACAGCGTGCCCGGCTTCATGATAGGCAATAATGCGTTTTTCTTCCTGGCTAATCAGGCGGCTCTTGCGCTCTGGCCCGGCGATAACGCGTTCAATCGCTTCCTCAAACTCGGCCATGGAAATGCTTTTGCGGTTGCGACGCGCGGCGAGGATGGCGGCTTCGTTAACGAGATTTTCGAGATCAGCACCGACAAAACCAGGGGTGGCGCGTGCCAGTATGGAAAGATCTACATCGCTATCTAAGGGTTTCCCTTTCACATGGACGCGTAATATTGCTTCGCGTCCTCGGACATCGGGACGATCCAGAACGACCCGGCGATCAAAACGCCCTGGGCGTAGCAGAGCGGGATCCAGGATATCTGGACGGTTTGTGGCGGCCATGATAATAATGTTTGTGTCGGTGTCAAAGCCATCCATTTCGACCAGCAATTGGTTCAAAGTCTGCTCCCGTTCATCATGACTACCGCCCAGTCCGGCACCACGCTGACGTCCAACCGCGTCTATTTCGTCTACGAAAACAATGCAGGGCGAGTGTCGCTTGGCCTGGTCAAAGAGGTCGCGTACCCGGCTGGCACCAACACCTACGAACATTTCCACAAACTCAGAACCGGAAATTGAGAAGAAAGGTACACCGGCTTCTCCCGAAACGGCTTTTGCCAGCAATGTTTTTCCCGTGCCTGGGGGACCAACCAGAAGCACACCCTTGGGGATACGCGCACCCAGAGCGATAAATTTTTGCGGCTCGCGCAGGAATTCCACGACTTCTCTGAGTTCTTCTTTGGCTTCGTCTACGCCAGCCACATCGGCAAAGGTTACCGTCGGATGGTCCCCGGTGAACATTCGCGCCCGCGATTTTCCAAATGACATGGCTGCGTTGTTAGTGCCTTGGGCTTGGCGAAAGATAAAGAAGAACGCCCCGATGAGAATGAGGAAAGGCAATATGTACCCCAAGGCTGTAATTACACCTAACCAGGGGCTTGGGGGTTTGATGATGATGCTAATATTGTTCGGATGAAGTTGCTCTTGGGTCACACCCAAATTGAGCAATTGCTCAACCAGGGTGGCATCAGCTTCCTTCGTAGAGATTGCTTCTGTCAGGTCCTTGTATACAACGCGCAGACGATTTTCATTCTCTTCGATTTTACTGACGCGCCCTTGTTTGATATCTTCAGCCAGTTGATTGATTGAAACCTCTGACGTACTTCCCCGCTGGCTGAAATTGTAGACCACCATGACAATGATGGCTACGAACAGCAGCAGGTAGATGATGTAAGATTGGTTGCGTGAATTCACACTGACCTCCGTCAGTTATTAACCTGTAAATTTTCTCCTTGCTTTCTCTAGGGAGGAATTATACCAATCTAAACACCAAGATACCAGGATAAATAAAAACTGCTTGGTGGCTCGTACAGCCTTCTTAATCCTTTCCTCGTTTGACAGCCCAATTTGGCGTGGATATACTCAAAATATCCTCAGAATAAGGAGGAAGAGATGTCCGATCAAGAGGCAAAATCAAACACAGCTGCGGCAGAGGGTATTGTTAATATTGTTTCTGGTGCCGTCATGGATCCAGTAACCTCGGAAGAAAATCCGATCGGCTCTGTGGCTTCAGAGGCTGCTAATTCTAATCCGCCTGCAACGCCAGCACCTCATTCCTCGCTCGGGGAATCGTCAACCGCTGAGGAATCTGAAAGGCAAGCAGCATTTCCACATATTTTTAGCCAACGGGTAGAGAAAGTGCGACTCAAAATCAAAACCGAACTCAACAATGCCGGAAAAGCAATGGCTTATCTCAATTTGTTAGAACAGGCCCAAAATCTGGTTAGCCAGGGAAGTTCCTACTATGAAGAAGCGGAACGTCTTTTAAGCGAAGTGGAGTATCATTTAGCCTTTCGTGAGCGGATGGCCAGAGCCTCGCGAAGGGTTGGAATACCTCTGTTTTTCTATGAGGTGATTTGGTTCATTATTCTTATCTGGATACTGATCCAGATCAACACAGTACCTACTTATGAAATAATTCGCAATTCTAGCCCGATCACTGAAGTTAACCTGGTTCATTTGTTGAGCAGTCTAATTTGGGGAGGGCTAGGTGGGGTGGTTGGAGCCCTCTATGCGTTGTGGAAGCATATCGCGAAAGAGCAGGATTTTGATCCTCAATACGCATTGTGGTATCTCACCAATCCGGTACTGGGGGTAATGTTAGGTGGATTTATCTTTCTGGTCATTCAGGCCGGCTTTTTCTCGCTTACTGCGGGGGTTGAACCCGGTTTAAATATTCGTTCGGCCTTTGTGATCTACGTTCTAGCGTGGATATCTGGCTTTAAGCAGAATGTGGTCTACGAGATTGTGCGCCGCATTTTGGATGTGTTTCGCGTTGAAACATCCCCTACGTCTTCTGGAGCCAGTGCTGAGACTGGGACAGAGCGTTAGTCCGAAGGGCTCATGCGCACTTGATCAATGGTGTTTCCGATTTGACGAATGTGTGTTTGGTCATGGGTTGCGACAAAGCCCATGAGCTCTTGCAGGGAGGTGTGACCAAAGATAGCGTGACGGGCTGTCCGTTGCCAATCGTTTGGTGTTAGGGGCTCTAATTGGTTAAGAATGAGCATTCGTGTAGCCATAAAGGAACGGAGAGCCTCGGTGCCATCCTGAGCGTGGTAGTTGCGTGCTTCCGCCCAATTGTCGGTGTCTATTCCGGCGATAAAAGGATTGTCACTGGATAAAATGGCCGATAGGCGGGGTAAATTGACTTCGGCATCTACATCCCGTAGATGACAAATAATTTCATTCACTGCCCATTCCTGCGGGGCAGGACGAACCATCCAGAGGACAGGGGGTAAGTCACGGGTCAGGTTTTCTATAGCGGCTGGTGTGACAGCCAGAACGGCTAGAATTGCGGCAGGTGTTTTTAACTCGATACCACCAGTATTGTTTTCAATCGTGCTTAACCAAGCCCCAACCCCAGAAAGGGGGCCTTGGGAACTTAGAGGATGCCTTTGGTCGGTAGGGGACTGAAAGGTCTCGTTGACCCAGTAGGTAGGTAAACCAAGAGCCTCTGCAGGGAGGATGTCTTCATCTAAACTGTTGCCGATCATTACCGCAGGATCCTCGGGCCAGCGTAATGTCGCTAGTATCTCGGCTAGAAAGGCGGGATGGGGCTTGCAGAAGTGAAACGTTTCATAATCTGGTATCAACGTAAAGGGATAGGTGTCGGGTGGTAGGTTTGCCCATCGTAACCTTTCTAAAATTGCAACCCGAGGGAATAGGGGATTGGTTGCAATAACTACCCGATGACCATGAGATAAAGCCGTTTGAATTAAGTCAATGGCTTCGAGGCGTGGTTGAGTGTAACAACTTAGAGTTGGAAAAATTTGTATATAGAATTCATCTATAAGTGGTTGTAATAAAGAAGGGGAAACCCCAAGGGCGGGATAGAAATGGGCATCGAAGGTCTCTTTTAATGTGCCCTGCGGGGTTTTCTTTTTATACATGGCACGGGTTGCGGATAAGAGTTGAGATATCAATTTCTCTGGCGGAACATATGACTTGAGATGTTCAGCCAGAGCCTTCAAGTAAATCTCTTGAAATAAATTGGCATTGTTAATTAGTAAGGTATCATCAAGGTCAATCAATATGGTTAGAGTCATCGGTGGCGCTCAAGAAAGATGGAGGTAAGGGGTGGCACTCGCCGCAACCAATTTCGGGTTGAGCAACCCCATGTTGAACTTTCTGACAGAAGGCAGTTACCTTAACATGTTTTCGCAACCCCAGCCACTGACGCTCTACGCGTGCCTGAAGAATAAGATAGGGGCAAGCATTTGCCTGAACGATTCGAGGAACAGGACACGTAGAGCATAAAGCAGGAGTCCAATGATTAGGTGGACGAGCCGGACCGATAAGGCGACATTCTTCCTGGGTTCGACCTCGAAAATAGTTCCCATAAAAGAATGGGCATTCGGTTCCGGCTGGGGTGCGCATGAGAATCACATGGTTGGGCAATAACACTTGGTTTAGGCTTGGACGCGCGTTACATACTCCCCGGTTCGGGTATCCACGCGGATGATATCACCGACTTCAACAAATGCCGGAACCTGGATCTGCATTCCAGTTTCAACGGTCACGGTTTTGGTCACACCTGTGGCCGTATCTCCCTTGACGGCAACCTCGGCCTGGACGACTTCAAGATCTACGGTAGTAGGAAGTTCAATGTCTAAAGGTTCATTATTGTAGAAAGTTAATTTCACTTCCAGATTTTCTTTTAGAAAGCCAGCCGATTCGCCCAGAATCTCGGCGCGGATAGGGTATTGCTCGAAAGTTTCGGTGTCCATAAAATAGTACGTGTCCCCATCATTGTATAGGTATTGCGCCGTATGATAATCCAGGCGAATATCCTGCACCCGTTCGCCGGACACAAAGGTTTTCTCTATGGTAGCCCCAGAGCGGAGGTTACGTGCCTTAATGCGGATAATGGCATTTCCTCGCCCGGGTTTATGATGATGATATTCCAGCACCTTATACAGATTGCCATCAAGTTCAAAGGTTACGCCTTTCCGGAGATCACTAACGTCAATCATGATAAAAACTCCTTCTTTGCCTGTTAGAGTTGCAGGGCGGATTATAGCGCATGGGTTACGGCTTGGCAAGTCAAACTCTGACGCGTGGCAAAAAATTCCCCCTCAATATTGAGGGGGATACGCTTGTGATTTTAACCTATTTTGGGCTCAATAAGCCCGTATGTGCCATCCCTTCTGCGATAAAGGACGTTGATAGCATTGGTGTTGGCATTATAAAACACAAAGAAGTTCTCGTGTCCCAAGAGTTTCATCTGTTCAATGGCTTCCATTTCGTCCATAGGAGCCAACGTAAACGTTTTGCGACGAGCAATGATCGGCATTTCCTCTTCTTCAGTCTCTTGTGCCTCGGCGGGTGATACTACTGCGGCTACTGCTGAGGCGGGTGTACCATCTCCGCGTCCACGATAGTGCTTTCCTTTATAGCGGGAGATTTGGCGTTGCATTTTATCAATAGCCTCATCGATGGCAGCAAAAAGATCATCAGAACGTTCTTCAACCCGCAGGATGAATCCCGGGCCGCGTAAAGTGATTTGAGCAACCTGACGATCTGCGGCATTGCGAGCCGATTTGACATAAGCCAGATCCACGCGCGTTTCTTCAGCTTCATTAATCAAACGCTCGAGTTTGGAAACCTTTTTATGAACATACTCTTTAATACGGTCGTTCAAGTCCAAATTGCGGGTAAATATTTCAATATTCATGCTCATAAGTCGTCCTCCAAAGTTTTTGCGCCCGCAGTATTTTCGGGGCCTAATTCAAGTATATCTTAAAGTTGGTCATCTGAATGCGATAAGGCTCGTGCTAAAGTAAGGCCATAAACAGAATGGGCACCCGCGTTGAGCAAGGCTTCGGCACATGCGCTCATTGTTGCGCCAGTGGTGACAACATCGTCAACCAATAGAATGCTGCGACCGGATACAAATCGGGGATGGGCGAAGAAGGCATTTTTGACGTTCTCCTGGCGTTCATTTGCGGAACGCCCTACTTGAGAGGGCGTTTCGCGGTTTTTAATAAGTGCGTGTGAAATTAAGGGTTTATGAATAGCCAGTGCTAATGGGAAGGCCAGAATTTCAGCCTGGTTATAGCCACGCTGACGTCGGCGATTGGGGCTGAGGGGCACGGGAATTATGAGATCAATATTCCAATTTTGTGCCGCGAGTACCTGAATCAATGCTGGAGCAAAGTAATCACCTAGGGCTAAGTTGCGATGGTATTTTAGCCCATGGATCGCTTTACGTAATGGCCCCTGATATATCGCCCATGAGCGGATTGGGGGAATTGGCACTGAGGTCTCCTGACATGCAGGGCATAACGTATCTGAAAGCGGATCAGTGGGAAAATAAGGGATACCGCACCGAGAACAAATCTGATTAAGATCAATGGATTTAATTTGTTCGCGGCAGTTTGGACAAAGACGATATCCTGCGGTACCGCACCCCACACACACGGGTGGGAAAACCCAATCTATTACGCTCCAAAACGCGTGGGATAGGGTAAAAGTTATAGGAAACGATAGGCTTTCTATTCTCAAAATTGATTCGTTTAGCGGAAGATGCCAGCCAAAGCGGAATGCATTAAACGCAGAGCCGCTGGGGTAAGCAGCACGATCATTAGTGACGGAAAGATTAATAGAGCCATTGGAATAAGCATTTTCAATGGGGCTTTGTGTGCTTCTTCCTCTGCGCGTTGTCGGCGTCGGATTCGCATTTGCTCGGACTGAATGCGTAGAACTTTTGCCAGACTTACACCTAACATTTCACTTTGTATCACGGCGGCAACGAACGAAGTCATCTCGGGAATTCCGATACGCTCAGCCATGGTACGCAGAGCTTCTCGGCGTGTTTTTCCTAATTGAATTTCCTGAATGGCGCGGGCAAACGCTAGTGAGAGTTCGCTTTGCCATTTTTCGCTTACTTTTTGCATAGCAGCATCGAATCCTAATCCGGCTTCTACACAGATAGTCAAGAGGTCTAATGCGTCAGGCATAGCTTTGCGAATCTCACGTTGCCGGCGAGAGATACGGCTGGAGAGCAGCATGATAGGGAAAACAAAACCCAATAGGGCAAAGACAAAAGAGAAAAGGAGAGCAGTTCCAAGCGGTTGGCGGTTGGGTCCGAGGGTGAAGAGAAGAAATATCAAACCGCCGAACACAACGGCAAGCAGCCCTTGTGATACTAGGATGAGACCACCATCCCAAAAGCCGGTAACGCCAGCCAATTCTAGACGCTTATTGTAATTTTGAATAATATTAGCGGGCGTAAAGCGAGATGCAAACTCGCCTAATTTTCGCGCAAGAGGGAAGATAACGCGTTCTGTGAAAGGTTGAGAGAGTTCTAGTTTGCGTAAATCTACTGGTTCTCCGGTGCGGCTGAACTCTTCGAGGCGGGCCTGGAGAGCGCGTTCGCTGGCTAATTCGGGGTTGCGTAACCCAATGACCGTTAAGATGATGACACCAACGATAATAAACACAAACAGAGCAATTACCAAACCCATACCTCACCTCCGAGATCGATTACACCTCGATGTTCCCTAATTTGTTCATTACGAAATAACCTGTAACGATCAGAAAAAGGGCTACTCCAAGTGCGATCAATCCACAAGGGAAATTTTCGGCTTTAAAGAATTCCATAATATAAGGGCGATTTATCAAATAAAGAACGGCGATCAGAATAATGGGTAGCAATGCAAGAAATCGCCCCGAATACATTACCTGAGTGGTTAAAACTCGGATCTCACCTTTTATGCGAACACGTTCGCGAATAGTGAATGAAATAGAGTCTAAGATTTCGGCTAGATTACCTCCAACTTCTCGCTGAACGTTCATGGCTGTGATGACTAGATCTAAATCGTCGCTAGGAATGCGTTGAAGCAGGTTATTCAATGCGCGATCCATCGGAACGCCTAACTGAATCTCTTGGACGACACGTCGAAACTCGTCTGAAATAGGGCTGGGCATTTCACGACTAACTGACTCCATGGCTTGAAGGGTGGAAAAACCTGCGCGTAAACCATTTACCATGAGATTTAACATATCCGGAAGTTGTTCGTTGAATTTGATCAGTCGCTTACGCTGTTGTGTCTTAACATAGAACCGAGGAATCTGACTACCAATTATGGTGCCAAGAATCGCCATAACAATCGAGCGATCACCGATATTCCAGAAAATTAACCCCACAAGAGCAGTGCAGACTATGATGATCAGGATATATTCCCCCGATTTAAGTTTGAGATCTGCGCGAGCCAGTTCGCGTGAAAGACGGTCTCCATAGGATGTGCGTTCAACTTGGCGATTTAGCCAATCAACCAAAGGGCGTGCTCTTTCTTTCTCGCTCAGAGGTTGGACGCGTTGAAGTTCCACATAACGCCCTAAGCGCTGCTCAACCAGTGCACGTTCACTGGTGATTGAAACGACAATTCCTATGAGCAAGAGGAGAAATGCTAGCCCTCCCCCGATCATCAAAACTACAAGTGGCTCGATCATAGTTCCTTATCCTAAAACCGAATGATCATTTCTACCGGCGCCTTTCCATCATTCCAAAAATCGAGGGTGGCAGGTGGATCCCGGCAGATTCAATCTTTTCCATAAACTTTGGACGTAAGCCGGTTGGGCGTAAACGTCCTATAACTTTGCCGTTTTCGTAACCGGTTTGCTCAAAGACAAAGAGATCAGTCATGGTGATCACTTCGCCTTCCATACCCGTAATTTCGGAGATGCTTACCACTTTGCGTGTACCATCACGCATGCGTTCTTGATGGATAACCAAATCAATTGCTGACGCAATTTGCTCACGAATAGCTCGACTGGGGAGATCCATACCGGCCATCATGGTCATCGTTTCAATGCGCGCCAAGGTATCACGTGGGCTGTTGGAGTGACAGGTGGTCATAGAGCCATCATGACCGGTGTTCATTGCTTGCAACATATCCAAGGCGGCTTCATCGCGAATTTCACCTACGATAATGCGATCAGGTCGCATACGGAGAGCGTTAATCACCAATTGCCGGATGGTGATCTCACCACGTCCTTCGATATTGGGCGGTCTCGACTCAAGAGTAACAACATGCTCCTGGCGCAATTGCAATTCGGCTGCGTTCTCAATGGTGATAATCCGTTCATCGGGGGGAATAAAGCCAGAGAGAACATTGAGTAGAGTGGTTTTACCGGAACCGGTACCTCCTGAGATCACGATATTAATTCGCGCTTTGACACATGCATCTAAAAATTGGATCGCCTCGGGAGTTATAGAGCCGAATTGAATAAGTTGATCAACGGTGATAGGATTGCGGGCAAACTTGCGGATGGTTATAACTGGCCCAACCAGAGAGATGGGGGGAATAACGATGTTGACGCGCGAGCCATCGGGAAGGCGGGCATCTACGTAGGGTGAGGATTCATCCACCCGCCGCCCGAGTGGTGCAACGATACGTTCAATAATGCGCATCACATGATCGTTATCCTCAAAAGAAAGTGGAACACGCTGGATCTTCCCACGTCGCTCAACATAGATGTTACGCGCCCCGTTTACCATGATTTCTGTAATAGTATCATCCTCAAGGAGGGGTTGAAGCGGGCCAAATCCCAATATCTCCGCAACAATCTGTTCGTACATTCTAGCGCGCTCTGGGCGTGAGAGGACAATATTTTCTTCATTCAGAATTTGTTCGAATAATTCCTGAATTGTCCGCCGCACCTCAGCGACTTTGGTAACGTCCATAGAAGGATCAAGCGTGGAGAGAAGTTTAGCCTGAACCCGGCTTTTTAAGTCTTGATAGGTATCGGTTCCCGTGGGTTGTACGGGAGTAGGGACTCGTTTGACAGGGGTAGAGGGGGAACGTAACATCCCCGCTCCACCATCTTGGTGATTATTGGGCGTTGAGACTTCACCAGATAAACGCTTTAATAGAGACATGGCTTATACTCCCCATTTTTTACCAACAGTTTCACGCTCTTGGGATGTCTCGTGCTGTGCAATTTTGCGTGGAATGAGCTCGGCTAAACTTAGGATGGCTTTTGAGAGAGCACTTGACCGGTCTTCTAATATGAAGGGTCGTCCTTTCAGGATGGATTGAATAACGGTACGTTCATCAAGGGGGATGACAACCTCTACGGGGTGTTTGAGGCTGTTATTAATTCTTTCGGCGTCGAGATTGATCCGTTTGTCGTATCGGTTGAGAATTAGGATAATGCGGTCTCGCTGAATGTTTGAAGCGTCCGCTAAAGTGAGGAACAGACTAACGTTCTTAAGTGAGGGCAATTCTTGAGTCGTAACCAGCACGATGTAATCAGCGGTATCTAGAATTGCCTGGGTTGTGTCGCTAAGGTAGGAGGATGTATCTACTATCACAAAGCGATAAAGGGTGGTCAAGAATTGAAGCAGTGTGGCAAATTGCTCTCCATTTACCTGGAGGGCCATTTCTGGTTTGGAAGGGGCCACCAAAATAGGGAGCTTGGTCTCACGATGGGTAACAACAACGCCTTCAACGACCTCAGCATCTAGTTCATTGGCGCGAATGGCTAGATCTACGACGCTGTTCTTGCCCCGCTCATTAAGAATAACGGCAATATCTCCAAATTGAAGGTCTCCATCTACTAATATGGACTTATGGCCTTGAATCTGCAAGGCAATTGCGAGGTTCGTCGCAAGGATCGTTTTACCGGTCCCTCCTTTTGGTCCGTAGATGGCGATGATTTTCCCCTTTGAAGTACCGCCAAGCCCACTGCTACTTGTTCCACTTTCTGTTCCGGTTAAGATAGTGCTACGTTTTTCTTCCAGCGCCATGGCCCCGGCGCGTTTTACCGCCGCTATTAACTCGTCAATATCTGGTGGTTTAGAGAGGAAATCGCGCGCACCGGCCAGCATGGCGCGCCGCATATATCCGGGGTCATTTTGCACCGAGAGAATCACAACTTGGGTATATGGAACTTTTCGGCGAATGGCTTCTGTGGCTGTAATGCCGTCCATGTCTGGCATGTTGATGTCCATAATCACTACATCGGGGCGGCTTTCATGAATCAACTCGATAGCTTCTTGACCATTTCTAGCCACTCCGACGATTTCGACACTGGGTTCGAGCTGAAGCGCGCGCCGAATCGTTTCCCTTGTTTCTAGGATGTCGTCAACGATAACAACCTTGATCTTATCAGTGCTTGCCATGAATGCTCCTAATAGAGCGCCAATTTAGAGTCGCTTTATGGCATTGGCGTGGGTGTGGCCTGGCTTTGCAATTGAGGAAATTCTAAGTGGTCCACCCGTGGTTCAACCGCGTAAGGCAATTTGGCCGGCAGGGGGATATTTTTCTGGTCCATCAGATATTGAAGGGTTACTGCATCGGTGACAATCGGCTTGGTGTCGGTTGGGTTGCGGAGGGCCAGATTGATCTTGATCCCTTCTAACATCATAAAATTCAAAATCACAGCATCCTCGGGGCTGACGACGAGAGTCACAACACTGGGAGTTGTTGTGGTAGTTGTCGTTGAAGTGGTTTCTCCAGGTTGAGGGGTTGGAGCAGGTTGCTGGGCGACGCTTGAGGTCTCTTGAGAAAACATTCCCATCCTTAGCACAACAGCATCTTGAATTATGGTTTGGCAGACTAAGCGGGGGCGCTGTGGTTCAGATGGAACGGCATAGAGTGGTTGATTAAGGGTGGGATCAAATTCGGCGCGTCCTTGGTCGGTTAAAGTAGAACTGTCTAGGAAGCCAGGGGTTAACGACTCGGGTTCATTAACCAACCCCGGCTTAATGACCTGAGGAAGCTTGTTGGGGAGTTTAGATTGAAATTGTTGATCCACATCTACTAGCAACATACACCCAATGACCATAACGTGGTCGCCGGGTTGAAGGGCGTAAGAAACGGATGTGAGGCTTGAGATGGGTACGGATAGTGCAACGTATTCTTTGGGAATATCAAACGAGACCACTGAGCCGGCGCCGGGTTCCAAGAGGACACCTGGGGTAAGGGGGATGCCTCGTTCTAAGTCATATTTAGCGCGTTTACCATAAACGGATTGAAGATCGGTGATGAAAGTGCCGGCAACAAGTTTATCACGTGGATAAGGGATTGTCGTTACTGCGCCTTCGACGATCTCTGATCCTCGGGCAATGAATTGTGTGGTCACAACAATATCTACAAGGTCTTGGGGGGCTTGAGTAGGTAAGGGTTGAGCCTGCCCCGGCAAGCCACCTTGCATTTGAAGCCACAGGTATGCGGCTCCGACCAATAAAAGAAGGATGAGTGCCACTACAATAATTAAGAGACCACCTCGCCTACTTCGACCGGCCATCTTTTATAACCTCCCAATTCTTGAAAAGTGAGGGGCTGAGAAGATACCAATGATGCATAGATAACATTATTATAAGGCAAAATGAGTAGAAAAGTATCTCTTCAAAATTGTTAGTTTATTGTCGTTATTCACGAAATAGACCCTGCCAAGCAGGGTCTATTTCGTGTTCGTGCAATGAGCGGCGGTGTATTTAGATGCTCTGCATAATTCGGCTGAAGACGTTGCCGATGGCGGGGCCGAGGAGGGCAAGGACGACAATAACAACGACTGCAACCAGAACAAGGATCAATGCATATTCGACCAGACCCTGGCCCTTCTCTTTAGGTGCAAACAACATCGCGATTCACCTCCTTTCGGTTTATGAATGGTCTTGACTATATTATATAAGTTTGCTCCCTAAAAACAATGGGGTTGACATTACAGAATGCTTACAAAATTGTCTCCAGAATATATCCCTCTATAGGTCCGCCCAGTTGTTTTTCTTGTGCCTGTTATTATGTAGAGATCCTTCTGAAACTTGTTGGTTTTTAGATGCTCTGCATAATTCGGCTGAAGACGTTGCCGATGGCGGGGCCGAGGAGAGCGAGGACGACAATAACAACGACTGCAACCAGAACAAGGATCAATGCATATTCGACCAGACCCTAGCCCTTCTCTTTAGGTGCAAACAACATCGCGATTCACCTCCTTTCGCGAAAAGTGGGGATAAGAACATGTTGATATTATAAATAAGGTCACCTGTAATGCAAATTTTTAGAGCATAATTATGAAAAGTTCAATTTGCTTTATTAAAAGCAATTGTCTCTCTCACCTTTTAGACCTATAATCAAAATGATGATGAAGTCCCATGAGTAACACCAAGGGAAAGGAGACAAGATGAGCGATATTTATGATCGCGTTAAGGGCGATCAAAACATTTTCAACCAATTGTTGAGCCGTGTTCCGGGTTTTTCCGGTTATGTGGAACGGGCTCAACGCAGAGTGGCTGATAAGATGCTGCGCGAAGCCCTTGCAAACCGCTTCGAAGCGCTGTGGCAACGGGTTTCTGCTGTTCAGCGGGCGTTGTTAGGGGAGGGCGAATTGGAACTGGTGGACGATATTGAGCAGGCCTCATTGAAACTTCGCCAATTCATTGATCGGCTCAAAACAGCGGCCTATGGCTATACCGGGTTCTTTGATGCGGTGCGCATTCGCCCCGAGGACTTGGAACGGGTATACGCCTATGATTTGGCGTTGGTGAACTTGGAGGACGAAGTCGCGCGTGCACTTGATCATGTCGAGGCTTCCATTGGCGGCGAGGGAATGGGGGCGGCCGTGCGTCATCTTATCTCCGTGGCACAATCGTGTCTGGATGCTTTTGAGAAACGGACCGAAGTTTTGATGGGGATTTCCCCTGCAACAGCGGAATCCACCCAGTAGGTTCGTCCAATTGCTTAAAAGAACGTAAGAAGGAGAAATCAGATGGCAAGAATATTTGATGTCGTTGAATATCCCAGCGAAATGGTAGACGAAATCGTGCATCGCTTTCCAGAAGAAGGAGTGGCCGATCTGCGCATAGGATCACAGGTCATTGTGCGCGAATCGCAACGCGCAGTGTTCTTCCGTGATGGACGGGCTTTGGATTCCTTCGGTCCGGGGCGGCATACGATAACCACCGCTAACATCCCTTTGCTAATTGATTTCCTGGGGAAGGCGTTTAATAACCGCACCCCGTTTACCGCTGAGGTCTATTTTGTCTCCATGCGTGAATTTGTGGATCGAAAGTGGGGCACACCCCAACCGATTCTGGTGCGCAATCCAGGTATGGGGTTGGGGGTGGCGCTTCTCCAGGGGTTTGGTACCTACTCATTCCAGGTAAGAGATGCCCAGCAGTTTGTAACCCAAGTCGTAGGGGCACAAAAAGTTTATCGCATGTCCGATATTGAGGATCGTTTGCGTGCGATCCTTCTCTCTAAATTGCAGGATTTGCTGGGTGAAACTGCGGCTAAACGTCCAGTTACCGATCTAATCGGGTTAACCGAGGAGATTGGTGCTGGCGTTAGGGCCAAGGCTCAAGATGATTTTTCTGCCCTGGGTCTAACCCTCAAGACATTTTATATTGCTAATCTGAAACCCTCTGAAAAGTCGGCCGAAGAATTACGAGCAATGGGGGTATTGGACCTGCAAACTTACACGCAATTACAAGCCGCAGATGCCCTGCGGGATGCCGCACAAAATCCAAGCGGTGGCGCGGGGTTAACAGCCGGGATTGGAGCCGGTGTGGGTTTGGGTAATGTGATTTCACAATCCCTTCAGGGCGCCGGAAAAAGCAGTGGAGAGGGAGAGAAGGCTACCGGGATCCCCGAAGTGATGACCCCGGCAGAGGCGGCAACGATCCTGCGCGTCTCGGAAGAGGATGTTTTGGCTGCGATTCAATCGGGAGAACTAAAAGCGAAAAAGATCGGTAATGCCTATCGGATCAGCCGCCAAGCCTTGGAAGATTTTCTCAAAGGGTGATTGGTTGCCTTCTGAGTTTATAAGACCTAGCCCGGCGATGCAGTCTTTTGCCGGGCTAATTAGCATTTAGGAAAGATGAGGATATAATGGTCTCGTCAATTCATGCTTAATGGGGTCAATGGATCTATGAATCTACACGAGTATCAATCCAAGCAAATCTTTGCACGCTTTGGCATTCCTATTCCCAAGGGTAAAGTCGCGCTGAACTCAACTGAGGCCAAGCACATTGCTGAAGAATTGGGTGGAAAGGTAGTCATTAAATCCCAGGTATTGGTGGGAGGACGAGGCAAAGCAGGTGGAATTCGGTTGGCACGATCCCCTGAAGAAGCGGAGGAACTGGCAACGCTGATTTTGGGGATGGAGATCAAGGGTTTACCAGTGCGCAAAGTATTGGTTGATGAGGCGGTAAGTATCGAACGTGAACTTTATCTAGGAATCACGAACGACCGAACACGGCGATGCCCGGTCATGATGGCTTCGGCGGAGGGAGGGGTGGACATCGAAGAAATTGCCCGCCGTTCTCCAGAAAAAATAATTAAGGTGCACATTGACCCTTTAATCGGATTACGCGATTACCAATCTCGCGACATTGCCGTAGCCATGGATCTACCACGGGAGTATTGGAAGACCTTTAGCGGAATTGCGGAAGGTTTATGGCGAGTGTATACCGCTCATGATGCAACCCTGGTGGAAATCAATCCTCTGGTCATTACTGCAGATAAGCGCATGTTAGCCTTAGATGGGAAGATGAGCATTGATGATAATGCGCTTTTCCGCCATCCCGACTTGGCTGAGATGCGTGACCCTGATGTAGAGGCGCCGGCAGAAGTTGAAGCCCGTAAATACGGCCTTTCTTATATCAAACTCGAAGGAGAGATTGGGTGCATGGTCAATGGTGCCGGCCTAGCCATGGCAACCATGGATATTATCAAACTACATGGGGGAGAGCCGGCCAATTTTTTGGATATAGGCGGAGGGGCCGGTGCGGATAAAGTGGCAGCGGCATTGCGGATTATCCTTTCAGATCCAAAGGTTAAGGTAGTGCTTATCAATATATTCGGAGGAATTACCCGTTGCGACGAAGTAGCACGAGGTATCCTGAGTGCTTTATCAGAGGTCAAGCCAAGAGTCCCCATGGTGATACGTTTAGTCGGTACCAATGCAGAAGAAGGGCGCAGGATGCTTGCAGATGCCCGTATGATCACTGCGGAAACTTTGGTGGAAGCCGCCCAAAAAGCCGTAGCCGTTAGCAAAGGAGATTTGATCTATGAGCATCTTGATTAACCGAAAATCTCGGGTTTTGGTCCAAGGCATTACAGGGCATGAGGGGTCCTTTCATACTCAGCAAATGTTTTCTTATGGAACAAATGTGGTGGCAGGAGTTACGCCGGGTAAAGGTGGGGAGTGGGTGTTAGATGGCAAGATTCCCGTATTTGACTCGGTCAAAGTCGCCGTAGAGGCAACAGGAGCCGATGTGAGCGTGATCTTTGTACCGGCTCGCTTTGCGCCGGATGCCATTTTTGAGGCAGCCGATGCTGGGATCGGCCTTATTTTCTGTATTACCGAGGGTATTCCAATCCAAGATATGATGCGTGTAACACGCTATTTGGAGCAAAAACAGGTGCGTTTGATTGGACCGAATTGCCCTGGTGCACTGACTCCGGGTGAATCCAAAGTGGGGATTATCCCCGGAAATATTGCATTACCGGGAAGCGTAGGGGTGGTTTCGCGTTCGGGTACATTGACCTACGAAGTGCTCTACGCTTTGAAAATGAAAGGTGTGGGGGTGAGCACGTGTGTGGGTATCGGCGGTGATCCTGTGCGTGGGACGGATTTTATTGATATTTTGTCATTGTTTGAAGCCGACCCTTACACGGAAGCGATAGTGTTAATTGGGGAAATTGGGGGCAACGATGAGGAACGCGCTGCGGAGTATATTGCCCGCCATGTTACTAAGCCTGTGATAGGGTTTGTTGCTGGTCGCACTGCCCCGCCCGGTAAGCGCATGGGACATGCAGGAGCGATTATCGAAGGAGGATCAGGTACAGCAGATCGAAAAATCGCTGCATTAGAGGCAGCGGGGGTACGTATTGCCCAACATCCCGAACAGGTGGCCGATTTGGTTGCGCCTTATTTAGGAAAATAATGTGATCTCTGAGATGAAGGATGCTAGGCACGGAAGAAATGATTCTGCTTCCGTGCCATTTTACTTATTGCTTTTTGTGAGTCTCGATATAACGCACGGCATCGGCCACGGTCTTGATTTGTCGTGCGTCTTCATCCGAGATGGCCAAATCGAACTTTTGGCTGAGACCATCAATTAGGAAGAATTGGTCCATAGAATCGGCTTTGAGGTCTTCGATGATGCGCGTCTCGGGGGTGATTTCGCTGGGATCAATTTTCAACACATCAGCGATCACCGCTTTGACCTCTTCAAATACATCGCTCATTGCAACCTCCCGGGTCTCTAAGGTTGCAGTAATTGTAATTCGGGATTAGAAGGTGTCAAGATAATTGTCCCTACCTCCTACCCCAATAAAAAGGGAGGGAGAACTTGGTCTGGATGTACAATCTTTGCCTAAGCAGGATGTGTTCCCTAACCCCTTTCCTTTGGTATACTCAAACACACACGCTCTGGTAGGTGAATATGCAGGGACATGATCCTGAATTACAGCCCCGAAAAACTGACCATATACGGATCAACCTTGAAAAGGACGTCCAATCGGGCTTGAACAATGGTTTGGATGCCTATACGTTTGAGCATATGGCCTTGCCCGAACTGGATTTTGAAACTATAGACTTAAGAAGCGAATTTTTTGGGAAACCTCTGGGGGCACCGCTCTTAATCTCTTCCATGACTGGAGGCACCTCCGAAGCCGAGGTGATCAATTTGCGCTTGGCTGAGGTAGCGGAACATTTTGGTTTGGCGATGGGTGTAGGCTCCCAAAGAACAGCGTTTCAGCATCCTGAGAGTGTCGAGACTTTCCGGGTTCGGCGTGTTGCGCCTTCCATTCTCTTGTTTGCCAATTTGGGTGCGGTGCAACTTAATTATGGTTTCACCTCCGAGGATTGCCGCAGAGCGGTTGAGATGATTGAGGCGGATGCCTTGATTTTGCACCTTAATCCGCTTCAGGAGGCACTCCAGCCGGAGGGCAATACGCGATTTAGCGGCCTGTTAAGAAAGATAGAGATCGTCTGTAAGGAAGTAGGGGTACCAGTGGTAGTGAAAGAGGTGGGATGGGGTATCTCTGGCCGGGTAGCTCGGCGCCTGGCTGATGTTGGTGTGGCGGCGATTGATGTTGCAGGGGCTGGGGGAACCTCGTGGTCGCAGGTTGAGATGTATCGCATGTCGGACGAGCGACGTGCACGGGTGGCAGCCTTGTTTCGTGATTGGGGCATACCCACAGCGCAGGCTTTGACCACGGTGCGCAATGTTGTGCCCGAACTTCCTTTGATCGCTTCAGGTGGCATTCGTCACGGACTCGATGTGGCAAAATGTATTGCATTAGGCGCTTCTCTGGTTGGCATGGCGGGCCCTTTCCTAAGGGCAGCAGCGCATTCCTTGGATGAGTTAATGGGCTTGGTGGAAGAAATTCTACTGGCATTACGTATCGCGATGTTTGGGGTTGGGGCGGGCACGATTTCAGCCCTTCGTTCTACACCTCTGATCAAAAAGGGGTTTTCATGATGAGCACATTTACGCCTTTCTTCTCACGCTATCGTCCCCAGTTAGAGGCTTTGTTACAAGAGATTCTGGATTATCCAATCCTAAAAGACTATCCTGGTATGGCGGCGATATTACGCTATCACATGGGATGGGAAGGAGAAGGTGCGGGTCAGGCGGCACAGGGAAAACGCCTTCGTCCCATGTTGTTGCTCCTGGTAACCGAGGCGGTGGGTGGGGATTGGGGAAAGGCTCTACCAGCGGCGGCAGCGGTTGAACTGCTACATAACTTTTCCCTCATCCATGATGATATTGAAGATCGAAGTCCCATGCGGCGTGGTCGCCCGACAGTTTGGGCCCGATGGGGTGAGGCGCAAGCCATCAATGCCGGTGATGCCATGTTTGCAGCCGCCTTCATGGCTTTATCCAGATTACAACAAACTCTGAGCCCAAACGCGTATTTTCGTTCCCAAGCCCTGTTTATTGAAACCTGCTTGCGACTAACCGGGGGGCAGCATCTTGATATTGCCTTTGAGCAGGATCGCGAAATCTCATTTGAACACTATTGGACTATGATTGCTGGAAAGACGGCGGCGTTAATCCAAACATGTGCCCATTTGGGCGCGCTCATTGGGGGTGCGGAAGAATCCGTGCAACACGCCTTTGCAAGTTATGGAAATGCTTTGGGCTTGTGTTTCCAGGTTGTGGATGATTGGCTGGGAATTTGGGGCAGTGCGGCACTGACCGGAAAGTCCACTGAGAGCGATCTGGTGAGCGGGAAAAAGACCCTTCCGGTTGTGTTGGGTTTGGCTCGCAATGGGCGCTTTGCTCAGCGCTGGCGAGAAGGACAAATTCAACCACATGAAGCCTCTGTACTGGCTCAATGGCTGATTGAAGAAGGTGTTCAACATCAAACGGAACTCGAAGCCGATAGACTCACTCGTGAGGCTTTGGAATGGCTGGAAAGAACCGAGTTAGAGAACGAGGTTATGGTTGCCCTAAGGGAGTTGACACATTCCTTGCTGAGTCGTCAGCAATAATACTTTTTAGATCGTAAAATGTAAGTTGAGGAGGAAAATTTATGATGAACGCTAATGTCTATGCCGCGGCCGATCTTTTAGATGGTGATGGAATTGATACTCAATCCATTCAAGAAAGTGTGCGCCGGATGTTAATCGCTTTTGGTGAAGATCCAAATCGCCAAGGCTTGCTACGGACCCCTGAACGAGTAGCAAAAATGTATGAGGAATTACTCGCCGGTTACCGTATAGATCCGGTTGAACTGATTAATGATGCCATCTTTGATGTCAATTATGACGAAATGGTCGTGGTACGAGATATAGAGTTTTATAGTTTATGCGAGCATCACATGTTGCCTTTTATCGGCCGCGCTCATGTGGCGTATATCCCCAAGGGCAAGGTGATCGGTCTTTCCAAGATTCCGCGAGTTGTGGACATGTTTGCTCGGCGGTTACAGGTTCAGGAGCGCATGACGCGCCAAATTGCGGACTTCCTAAATGAGGTTTTGCATCCTATGGGGGTCGCGGTGGTGGTCGAGGCTATTCATATGTGCGCGATGATTCGGGGCGTCAAGAAGCACAACTCGCGAATGACGACTTCAACCATGCTGGGCGCATTTCGCACGAGCATGGCAACGCGGATGGAGTTTTTGGATAATATCTCGCGCAGTGCCGAGCCCCTGCATATTTAACGCAGGCGACTCAGATGTTGCAAATCGCTACGTACAAAAGCAGAGGAGGTTGAACGGAGCCGTTGGGCGATTTCAGCCAGGCTTTCGCTGTTGGTGGAATGGCTGAGATCTGGACGTAATTCTGCCAGTGGCAGCGCGATAAAATCGCGTTGCCAAATATTGCTATCCAGGACTCGATCATCAAAGATAAGCACATCTAAATCTATGGTGCGGGGAGCGTTCTTATCGGGTGTTCGAACCCGTCCCAAGGCTTGTTCAATGGGCGCCAGGATTTGCTTTTTTAAGGCTTCCAAATCGAGGGGGGTTGAGAGCCAAACGACAGCATTTAAAAAGCGCGGACCGGGCGAGCCCACGGCCTCGGTCTCCCAAATACTGGAAATGGCGTTAATGACACAGGATTCCTTCAGACGGTGAATGGCTGCAGCGATATTGACCTCAGGCTCGATGTTGCTGCCTAAGAGGATATAAGCCTGATGCATGGCTGGGGTAGTTTTTGAATCCCGAAAACGCTCGATTTCTACCCCCACGGACCGGGCAAAACGGACGGCGCCTGGTTTTTCGACCCTCACCCGCACGCCTATAACATTGGGTTCTTCCAAGGATAAACGTGCAATATCGGCAGCGAGGGCTTCAACGGTGTAGCGCTCGGCGCGCTCAACGTAAGCCGTGATTTTCTTGGCAATGGTTCGATAGTTGATGCAGTCTTCAATGCGGTCTGTTTGGGCGGCTTTACTAACATCCCCAAATAGTACCAGGTTTATGAGGATGTCTTGAGGTTGCGAGCGCTCACGGTCACTAATACCTATGACACCGCGGACTAACAAGTCTTGGATGAAAGTAATGTCCATAGACCCTCTCCTTAGACAAGATGACGCCCACCATCAAGGTGAATAATCTCGCCAGTGATATACATTGGTGCGCTTAGGAGAAAAATGAGTGTTTGCTCTACTTCCTCTATGGAAGCCCAGCGTTGCGCGGGGACAGAGTGAAGCAAATCTTCCTCTACATGACCATCGCTAGGGGGGAGGATGGCTCCCAAGGCTATTCCATTGACCACGATGCGCGGGGCTAAAGCCAATGCCAAACTACGCGTTAGCGCCGCCAGTGCTGCCTTGCTGATGGTATAGGCAAAATGGTCACTTCCCGGTCTCAAAGCACGCCAATCGAGGATATTGATAATGCGGCCACTTTGGGGTGTGGGGAGAAGCATCGCAAAATGACGGCTGAGAAGAAAGGGGGCGGTTAGGTTGATATTCAGGTGGCGTTGCCAAGTTTCCAGGTCCGTCTCCCAGAGATCGCGAGGTTCAAAAATGGCAGCATTATTCACCAGTCCGTCGAGAGGTGCCAATCTCCAGGCTTGGTCGAGGAGCGATTCTGCGTTGGCGGGATTGGAAAGATCACTCTCAAGCACCCAGGCTTTAACCCCCATTTGTTGGGCGAATTCAGCCACCTCGTGTGCTTCGGCGGGAGAATGTCCATGATGGATAATAATGTTCCCTCCTTCTTTGGCGATAGCCAAGGCAAAGACCCGTCCTAAACGACGCGCCGCCCCCGTGACCAGGAAAGTTTTACCCAAAAGGTGCATGGATTACTCCTTAGGAATGGGTTTAATCCGTTTGGAGATCTGAAACAGGCTAATGAGCAGGACCAACCAAGCGATGATTTGAGCCTGACGGAAGATTCCAAATAAAATCACCGAGTCGCCTCGAAATGGTTCGATAATCAACCGGGCTAAGGCGCTCAACCCAATAAAAACCCAGAATTGAAACCCTGCGGGGAAGTTGTAGCGCGCTGTGTACAAAATAAAAATTACAATTCCCAAAGCCAGAATAAAGGCATAGACTTGAGTAGGATGACGACACTCACTCCAAAGATGAACACACCAAGGTAGTTGGGTGGGGGCCCCATAGGCGTTGCCTGAAGCCAAGTTGGCGAGATGAATGGTGCTGACAAAAACTGCGGCCGGAGCCGTTAGTTGATCGAGTGTATTCCAGAATTTCAGGCTGTGGCGGTAGCCGTAAACCAGCCCCGCCAGGAAGGCGACCAAAATCCCTGCAGGAGGATCTAGCATAATTGGGGACGGAGTTATTAGGGCAATGGGATTGTTGATGAAAGCAGAGATGTGTTGAGCCGCATAACCCAAACGAGCACCGATAATGCCCGCGAGTATTGCTATTAACACCAAGGTTTCGTAAGGAGAGGAAGAGTGCGCGAAGGTTGGGTTTTGCTTTACTCCCACCCAAAGCGCTATCCACAGACCAGCAAGAAGGATCAGAATAGACGTATTGATTGAAAGGGGACCGACATGGAGGACTGGGAACATTGAGGTAAATCAATACTAATGGTGCAGGATTTGCTCAATTTCGGAGCGCAGCCAGGCGGCTAAAACAGGACCACCGATCATCATACTGCGAATGCTCTTGTCACGCGCTAATAAGAACGTTGTGGGAAAGGCTTGAATTTGGTAAGCGCGGCTCACCTTTCCATCAAAATCGAGCACAACGGGGAAAGTAATGTTGTTCTCTCTCATAAATTGATGGATGTTGGAGAGATTGTCTTGGAAAGTCGCATTAACGCCGATAAAGAGTACCTGGTCTGGTTCAAATTCATGACTAAGGCGCTCGAATGTGGGCATTTCGGCGCGGCAGGGCGGGCACCAGGTGGCCCAAAAATTGAGGATAACAACCTGGGCTTGGATTTGGGCAAGATCAAGAGTCTCTCCGTTGAGTGTGGTGAGTTCGAAATGGGGGGCAATAAATCCGGTTTTGGGCGCCATGTACCGGTCGTTATGAGGAGGAAACCAGTAGGTTGAGAAGCCCAGCCACAGCAGGCTTAAAAGCGCAGTAATAACACTAATAAATCTCCACCGCTTTTGTAGACAAACTAACATACCATAATGCTATGGGTAAATTATGGGGTTGTCAAGGCGAAGGTTCGGCATTGGTTAATGTGTTTGCAAACGAGAATTGAAGGGGTGATACGAGGTTGCGGACTTGGGGTCTTGAAAATTTGGAGTAATATGGTAAAATATGATTACCCCCTCCCACCGGGGAGGGGTGGGAGTAAATTATGATACGCAACCCAGATGTTATCACCCGGTTAAAAACTGCCGAGGGTCACCTGCGTGGAATTCAGCGCATGGTGGAAGAAGGTGTTTATTGCATTGATATCATTCGTCAAATTCAGGCGGTGCAGGCTGCTTTAGATAAGGTGAGCGCGATGATTTTGGAAGATCACCTTCATTCCTGTGTTACTTTGGCCATTCAGGGCGAAGATCCTCAGGAGCGGGAGCGCGTCCTGAAAGAGATTGTTGAGGTCTTTAACGCTACTAATCTTTCCCAACGGAGGTAAATCTCATGGCAGAAGTTGAATTTTTTGTTCCAGCAATCCACTGTGCTCACTGTGTTCACACCATCAAAATGGAATTGCAGGAATTGAATGGCGTTCAAGGGGTTGAGGCTGATGTGACGAGCAAAAAGGTTCGCGTCAAGTACGAAGCTCCGGCATCCCCGGAGAGCATTGCTAAACTGCTCGAGGAGATAAATTATCCTCCCCAAAGGATTTAGGATTTGAGGCTTTACAACCTCGGGGCGTGAAAAGCGCCCTGAGGTTGCTTACTGGAGGCTGTTATGGAAAAAACACAACAGGTGGTGTTACCCATCACTGGAATGACGTGTGCCAATTGTGTCGCCACCATCGAACGCAATTTGAAGAAAGAAAAAGGAGTAAACCACGTCGCTGTCAACCTTGCTTCGGAGCGCGCTACTGTGATCTTTGATCCAACCCTAACCCGCTGGGAGGATTTGGTTGCACGCGTGGAACGGGCTGGTTATGGTGTTGCGACTGCAGACGTTCAATGGCCGATTGAAGGATTGAGCGATGATAACGATGCCCGCCGTATGGAACGCACCTTAGCACAATTGGTTGGGGTACGCGAAGTTCATGTGCTTTACCCGGCACGGCAGGTGATTATCCGTTATATACCCACCTTGATCAGTCAGCAGGAAATTCGCCACATCATTCGTCAGGCGGGTTTCGACATAGTTGAAACTACGGGGGAGTTTCAGGACGCTGAGGCTGAAGCCCGCCGAAGGGAAGTTGCGCACCAAAAGCGTTTGCTGGTTATTGGGGTGGCGTTTACTCTACCCCTTTTCCTGTTGGCCATGGGGCGTGATTTGGGAATGTTGCCGCTGACGTGGGCCCATTCTCCGAGACTGGATTGGCTTCTATGGGCGCTGGCGACCCCGGTTCAATTTTATGTGGGCTGGCAGTATTATCGGAATGGGTATAAAGCCTTGCGAAATGGGGCTGCCAATATGGACGTCTTAATCGCAATGGGGTCCTCGGTGGCTTATCTCTATTCGGTGGCAGTAGTATTTGGATGGCTCAAAGGACATGTATATTTTGAAACCGCGGCCGTGATTATCACTTTGGTGCGGCTGGGCAAGTATTTGGAAGCCCGCGCCCGTGGGTTGACCGGGGAAGCTATTCGCAAATTAATGGGATTGCAATCCCGGACGGCGCGCGTCCTCCGGGAAGGACATGAACTCGAGATTCCTATTGAAGAGGTTCAAATTGGCGACATTGTGCTGGTGCGGCCAGGTGAACGTATTCCGGTGGACGGGGTGGTTATCGAAGGACATTCAACGGTAGATGAATCTATGTTGACGGGGGAGTCTTTACCAGTGGTAAAAAAACCGGGGGACAACGTGATTGGAGGGACGCTCAATAAACAAGGTTTCCTGCGATTTGAGGCTACACGGATCGGAAAAGATACCGTTCTGGCCCAAATTGTGCGTTTGGTGCAAGAAGCCCAAGCGAGTAAAGCCCCCATCCAGCGTTTGGCAGATCGTATCGCGGCGGTATTTGTCCCTCTCGTTATCTTGATCGCAGTGATAACATTTGGCATCTGGTATTTCTTTGTACCCATTCCGGGTGATCCAAATGCAACATTTGCACGCGCTTTGATCCACATGGTGGCGGTATTGGTGATCGCCTGCCCATGTGCTCTGGGGTTGGCGACACCTACAGCGGTCATGGTTGGCACTGGCAAAGGGGCAGAACTGGGCATATTATTTCGCAACAGCGAAGCCTTGGAGCGAGCCGGGCAGGTTGATGTGGTCGTTCTGGATAAGACGGGAACGCTAACCCGAGGGCAACCTCAGGTTACCCAAATTTTTCTTGCTCCAGAAAGCCCTTTAGGTAAAGATGAAAACCGTCTTCTTCAGTTAGCAGCCAGCGTGGAACAGGTCAGTGGTCACCCATTGGGTGAAGCCATTTTAGCCGAAGCGAATGCGCGTGGTTTGCGACTGGAAAGTCCAGCTAGTTTTACGGCAGATATTGGGCAAGGTGTCGAAGCGGAAATCCAAGGTCACCGAGTAATGATAGGAAGTCCGGGAATGTTTCAGCGGCGCGGGCTTTCTCTTGATGGGCTCGAGTCGGTTGTGGAAAAAATTAAGGCAGAGGCTCAAACGCCTGTATTGGTCGCCGTGGATGGCGTTCTCAGCGGTGTAATTGGGATTGCCGATACCTTACAGGAAGGGGCTTACGACGGAGTGCGTGCGCTGCGTGATCTGGGTTTACGAGTGATAATGTTAACGGGGGATCAGCGTCCAACAGCCTTGGCGATTGCGGCACAGGTGGGTATCGAAGAAGTTATCGCCGAGGTTTTACCCCAACACAAGGCCGATGCGGTTAAATCATTACAGCAACAAGGGCATATTGTGGCCATGGTGGGGGATGGAATTAATGACGCACCTGCTTTGGCACAGGCTGATGTGGGGATTGCGATTGGCACAGGCACGGATATCGCCATGGCAACGGCACCGGTCACGTTGATCGGGAGTGATTTACGCGGCGTAGCAAGGGCGATTCTCCTTTCTCGAAAAACACTGCGCACGATTCGCCAAAACCTCTTTTGGGCCTTTTTCTACAATGTGATTCTCATTCCCGCGGCGGCGATGGGCTATCTAAATCCGATCCTGGCGGCTTTGGCCATGGCATTCAGCAGTGTTTTTGTGGTGACCAATAGCCTACGATTGCGGCGTGTGCACATAATATGAAAATCCAGATGAAAATAAAGGGCTTGCACAGACGTGTAAGCCCTTTATTTTTTTTGAGGATGGTGTGTGATTGATGGTAGAATTTTGGCAATTAGGAGTTGCCTCTTATCTTGTCATCATCCCAAGGAGCACATCCCATGATTGTCACACCTGAATTTGAATCACGTGCAATTAATACCCTGCGCTTTCTTTCGGCGGATGCAGTGCAGAACGCGAATTCAGGGCATCCGGGTCTGCCGATGGGGGCTGCAGCGATTGCCTATACTATCTGGACGCGCCACCTCAGGCATAGCCCGCGCAATCCCCATTGGCCGAATCGAGATCGCTTTATCCTTTCGGGTGGACACGGCTGTGCCTTGCTGTATTCCTTGCTTCATTTGACGGGTTACGACCTGCCTTTAGAAGAACTCAAGCGCTTTCGTCAGTGGGGGAGTAAGACCCCAGGTCATCCCGAATACGGCTTGACCCCGGGCGTAGAGACGACCACCGGTCCCTTAGGGCAGGGCTTTGCCAATGGGGTCGGTATGGCAATTGCTGAAGCCCATCTGGCAGCGGAATTCAACCGCCCTGGGTTTAACATTGTGGATCACTATATCTACGCCCTGGTCACGGATGGGGACTTGATGGAAGGAGTAGCGTCCGAAGCCGCATCGCTAGCAGGTCACCTGCGGCTGGGCAAGTTGATTTATCTTTATGATGACAACCGCATCTCGATTGACGGTTCAACGGATCTGACCTTTACCGAAGACCGTGCGCGCCGATTTGAAGCCTACGGCTGGCAAGTGTTACACGTGGCGGATGGCAATAATGTCGCTGCCCTTGACGCCGCCATCCGTGAGGCGAAAGCCGATCCGCGGCCCTCGTTGATTATCTGCCGCACCCAAATTGGGTACGGCTTACCCACGCGCCAGGGTACGGCCAAAGCCCATGGGGAACCGCCGGGTGAAGAAGAATTACGTAGTGCTAAAGAACGCCTGGGGTGGCCCTTGGAGCCGATGTTCTATATTCCCGAGGATGTGTTGGCTTTTTACCGGCAAGCTGTGGAACAGGGAGAAATGGCCGAAAAGGCATGGCAAGAGCAGTTTGAAGCCTATCGCCAGGCGTATCCAGACCTGGCGGCTGAGTTTGAGCGGCGCATGCAGGGGCGTTTACCAACCGATTGGGACAAAGACTTGCCGGAATTTGCCCCGGATTCGAAGGGGATGGCGACACGGGCAGCTTCGGGGAAAGTCTTGAATGTCTTGGCCACACGGCTGCCGGAATTGATGGGTGGATCGGCTGACCTGACGCCTTCGAACAACACCTGGATGAACTGCACCACGGCCTTTCAGGCGGATAATCCGCTGGGGCGCTATCTCCATTTTGGGGTACGTGAGCATGGTATGGGGGCGGTGGTCAATGGAATGGCCTACTATCGGGGCGTTATCCCGTTCGGTGCGACCTTCCTGGTCTTTTCGGATTATATGCGACCAGCGATCCGCCTTTCGGCCCTTTCACACCTCGGGAGCATCTGGATCTTTACCCACGATTCGATCGGTTTGGGTGAAGATGGGCCGACCCATCAACCCATTGAACAGTTACCCTCTCTGCGGGCGATCCCCAATCTGGTCGTCATTCGCCCTGCTGATGCCAATGAGGTGCGTGAAGCGTGGAAGGTAGCGATTGAGCGTCGGGATGGGCCAACGGCACTGGTATTGAGCCGGCAGGCCATTCCGGTGTTGGATCGTTCGGTATTCGCCCCGGCCAGTGGGTTGCGCCGTGGGGCGTATGTGTTGGCTGATCTGGGGGGCGGGCGCCCGCAGATCATTCTCATGGCGAGCGGCTCGGAGGTAAGCCTTATTGTTGAAGCGGGATATGCCCTGGCGGCGGAGGGATATAATGTCCGCTTGGTGTCCTTCCCGAGTTGGGAGTTATTTGAAGCGCAGGAACCAGGTTATCAGGACGAGGTGTTGCCGCCCTCCGTTGAGCGGCGCTTGGCCGTGGAGGCGGCCCGCCCTTTGGGTTGGGAGCGCTGGGTAGGGAGCAAAGGACGAATCCTGGGGATCAACCGGTTTGGGGCATCGGCACCGTACAAAATAATCTATGAGCAGTTTGGTTTGACGGTAAGCGAAATTGTGCGTGAAGCCCATGGATTGTTGGGCGTTGGTGAATAGGGAGTGGAGGCTAAAATGCGTGTAGCCATTGCGTGTGATCACGGAGGTTTTCCTCTCAAAGCGCATGTCATCGAGGCTGTGCGTTCCTTGGGGCATGAGGTGGTGGATTTTGGGGTTTTCAGCGAGGAACGAGTGGACTATCCGGATTTTGCAGAAAAAGCAGGTCGGGCGCTTCAACGCGGGGAGGTAGAAAGAGCCATTCTGATCTGCGCTTCGGGCATTGGAGTCAACATTGCGGCGAATAAAATGCGCGGCGTCTATGCCGGAGTCTGCCATGATACCTATTCTGCCCATCAAGGGGTAGAACATGACAATATGAATGCGCTGTGCCTAGGTGGGCGGATTATTGGTCCCGAGTTAGCCAAGGAAATTGTGCGCGCCTTTTTAAATGCCAAATTCTTGGGTGAAGATCGCTACCAACGTCGCTTTGAAAAGGTACAAGCCTTAGAGGAAGAGGCAAAACGTCGTTAAGTTGTTTGGGGAGAGGTAAAGATGGGCAACGAGGCTATTCAAAAGTTACATGCGTTGGGTCAATCGCTTTGGTATGACAATATTCAGCGGCGGCTTCTGGAAAACGGTGAATTGGCCAGAATGATTGCTGAGGGGCTGATCCGAGGGGTTACCTCGAATCCGACTATCTTTCATCAAGCAATTGCGCGTTCCCACGATTATGATTCCGCCATTCAGCCGATGGCTTGGGCAGGATGGTCGGCGCTACAAATTTATGATCAACTGACGGTGGAAGACATCCAGAAGGCGGCCGACTTGTTCCTGCCCGTTTATGAGGCTACCCAGGGCGAAGATGGCTATGTCAGTCTGGAAGTTGCTCCCACATTAGCCTATGATACTGAAGGTACTGTGGCAGAGGCAAAGCGCCTTTGGACGTTAGTATCCCGACCTAACTTGATGATCAAGATTCCTGCCACCGCGCCCGGAGTACCGGCCATCCGTCGAGCGATATATGAAGGAATTAACGTCAATGTGACGTTGATTTTCTCGCTGGAGCGCTATGCGCAGGTCATTGACGCGTATTTGAGCGGATTGGAAGACCGTTTGGAAACCGGATTGCCGATTGACCGCATTGCCTCAGTAGCCTCGTTCTTTGTCTCGCGTGTGGATACGAAGGTTGATAGGTTATTGGAAGAAATTATTCGACAAGAGGGCCCCGATGCTGAACAGGCTCGTTCGTTATTAGGTAAGGCGGCTATTGCAAATGCGCGTCTGGCTTATGCTCAATTCTTAGACGCATTTAAGAGTGAGCGATTTCATGCTCTTGCGCAACACGGTGCCCGAGTGCAGCGCCCGTTGTGGGCTTCGACGAGCACTAAAAATCCTGCGTATAGCGATGTGCTCTATGTAGAAGCCTTGATTGGGCCACAAACGGTCAACACGGTACCCCCTCAAACCCTGGCAGCGTTCGCTGATCATGGGAAGGCGACCTTGACCCTGAGTGCCGATGTCAATGCTGAGAAAGAGGTCATTTCAGCACTTGAGCGCCTGGGCATTTCCATGGCACGCGTCACCCAAGAACTTGAAGAAGAAGGGGTGAAGGCGTTTGCCGATGCCTTTGATGCTTTGTTGAAGACTATTGAAGAACGGCGCTCGGTGGCGGTTGCCGAATTAGGGCCGTTGGCACATCTCTTACCGGCTCAAATTGAGCGGGCCGATCATGAGCGCTACGTCCAACGCTTGTTTGAGGCTGATGCCAGTTTGTGGACTGAGAATGCTGCTGGGCAGGCCGAGATTCGTCAACGATTGGGGTGGCTGATTGCCCCGCAAAAGAGTCGTCCTTTGGTTTCTGCATGGTTCAACCTGGCTCAACAAATCGCTCAAGAGGGCTATCGGCAAGCGGTATTATTGGGGATGGGGGGATCATCCTTAGCCCCTGAGGTGTTTGCCTCGATTTTTGGGGTAGGACAACTTGGTCAATGGCCGGGTTTGAGCCTTACCGTTCTCGATAGTACGGATCCTGATCAGATTTCTGCGGTAGCACGTGATCTTGAATGGAAAGAAACTCTGTTCATCGTTTCCAGCAAATCCGGAACAACGGTTGAAGTCCACGCTTTGATGGATTACTTCTGGACCTGGGTGAAAACCCAAGGCGAACCAAACCCTGGACGTCATTTTGTGGCTATTACCGACCCAGGGACTCCGCTGGCCAAATTGGCCGAAGAGCGTGGCTTTCGCGAAGTCATTTATGGCGATCCCCATGTAGGGGGCCGTTATTCGGCGTTGACGGTGTTTGGCTTGTTTCCGGCAACTTTGTTGGGAATGAATATCGAAACCCTATTATCCCGGGCTGACCGCATGTTCGCGCAATCTTTACCCACCCAACCCGCCGGTCGCAATCCGGGTTTGGTGTTGGGGGTTCTATTGGGTGTGGCAGCCGCTCAAGGGCGGGATAAATTGACCTTCCTTGCCGATCCTGAATTATTGCCCTTAGGAGCGTGGTTGGAGCAATTGGTAGCCGAATCGAGCGGCAAAGAAGGGCGGGGAATTATTCCGGTGGATCTTGAGCCGGAGATAGACCCTAAAGATTATGGCCAAGATCGGCTGTTTGTGTATTTTCACCTTAGTGGGGCAAAGGAAGAAAGAGCAAGCGCTTTATTAGCCGCTGGTCATCCAGTGATCACTCTGCGCTTGGAAGATGTATATGATCTTGGTGCCGAAATGTATCGGTGGGAAGTAGCGATCGCCATTGCCTGTGCATTTTTACGCATAAATGCCTTTGACCAACCGGATGTTGAAGATAGTAAAATCCGCGCACGAGCCTTGCTGGCTGCTTTTCAAAACCAAGGGAAGTTGCCTTCCGAATCGCCGTGTTGGGAAGATGAACGTGTTGCAGTCTTTACCTCTCAGGATACGGGGATAGAGGGTTCGGAGCTAGCAGAGTTAATCGAACAATGGATCTCCCGAGCAGAGCCGGGGGATTACATCGCAATCAATGCCTACTTGCCCCGCAATGCTCAGATGCTGGAGCGATTACAGGCTCTACGGCGGAGAATCCTTGAAATGACACACTGTGCCACAACTCTGGGCTTTGGACCGCGATTCTTACACTCAACGGGGCAATTGCATAAGGGTGGACCGAACCGGGGACTATTTATTCAAATCACACGTGAGCCCGAAACTGATTTGGACATTCCTGGCCAATCACTACGCTTTGGGACGTTAGAACGGGCCCAGGCGATGGGTGACTTTGAGGCATTAAAGTCGCGTGGACGCCGTGTGCTCTATCTTCATTCTAAGACCCCATTCATTGAGAATATCTTATGAGATAAACAATCGTGTGAGTTAAAGCGATTACTACGAGGAGAGCCCACGGGTTCGGGGCTATTTCCGGCGGCTTCTTGAAAGCAATGCCTGAAGAATAAACACCGCGATAAAAAACACCCAGGGGTGCGAAAGCCCCCAAAGGGCTCGTCGTCCCCACCGCCGCCAGTGCTCGATTTTTTCAGCGGCTCGTAGCGGAAGCGCAGGCTTTTGTTGCCAGTCCATTTCGCGAATCAAGGGAAGAAACCCCTGGTGCACGCAGCCTTCAAGGCTGAAGATGTAAATGTAATTCGTGTGTTGATAAGCCAGTAAGAGATCACGTTGTAACTCTGCCCAACTGAGGGGCCTAGTATTGGCTACACCTTCTAAATCTACTCCCCCACCAGTACTGCCAACCCCAATGGCTTGAGCGTCAAAGGCATAACTCCATAAATAACCATCTCCCATAGGCCGAACGAAACTGGAATAAAGCATAAGGACTTCACGGTCAACGGTTAAATCCACGATCCCCAATAAACGTTGAATTAGCGACGAGTGGGCACGACGTTCATCAACAATCAGGGGAATTTGATACGATTCCACTTGGTAACCATCACGGTGGATGCGGTTAACGAGCAGTTGGTAGGCTTGGCGCCCGTAACTGCCGCGCCGACGATTGAAGGCTTGCCGAGCGAGGTACCATGCCCCGTACCAGGTACCATGCCGAAGATATTCGATGACGCGGTAATCGGGTTCGATATCCAATCCAATCGCTTCCCACTGCAAATCGTATTCCCGGCTCCAGGCCTGGAATTGCTCGTAACGTTGGTAGGCTTGGTCAACATTATCTAAATTAAACCAATACCCCTGATCTTTAGGAAGCAAGAGCCATGCATGAACCGGAATATTTTCCCTGTTTAAGCGTCTGACAATATCCGCACGCTCAGGGCTCAGGTCGAGGATGCCAAGACTGACGTGAGCGTTTAGAGTCTTTAGTTCGGGTATGAGTTCAGAAGTTTCAAACAATTTTTGTAGAGGATTATTTTCAAGTTCACAAAAGAAGGTGAGTACAGGTTTATTCATTATCGCCTCGATGAGAAGCACAGATTGGGAAGGTTAGTTTTCCGACGCTTGTTGTGCTAAGGCAATCGCACCTAGAACGCCCGTTAAACTGCCCAATTTGGGGGGGACGATGTAAGAATCCGTCTCTTCAAGGAGCGCCCTGGCCTGGATATAGCCATTTAACAAGGTGCGAGTGAGGTCTCGAATCCTGGGGAAGAGGTGGGTTTGCTGCATAACCCCACCCCCCAAGATTATCCGTTGGGGAGAAACGACACAAATAATGGTTTGTAAAGCCAAAGCAATATAGTTTGCTTCCAGATCCCAAATGGGATGATTAGAGGGCACGGTTTCTGGATTTTGTCCCAAGCGCGCTTGCAGGGCTGGGCCGCTGGCTAAACCCTCAAAGCAATCGCCGTGAAAAGGGCAAATGCCGGGAAAGGGATCTTTCGTTAAATCGTGAGGGAGGGGTATGTGCCCCATTTCAGGGTGTAATAGGCCGTGAAACGGACGTCCCTGAACGATCAGACCACCCCCAATTCCAGTGCCAACGGTAATATAAACGTAATCTGAAAGTCCTGTAGCACTTCCCCAGATACCTTCGGCTAATGCGGCGCCGTTTACGTCGGTATCAATGACCACCGGACATCCGGTACGGGCAAGGAGTACATCTCGGATAGCGACATTTTGCCAGCCAGGTTTAGGCGTGGAGGTAATAAATCCATACGTGGGTGAGTGGGGATCAAGGTCTAAGGGGCCAAAACTGGCAATTCCAATGCCATGGAGACGGGTTTGGGTTTGAACCATAAATTGGTTGAAGAATTCAGCAGCGCGGGTGAGCGTTTCTTCGGGGGTTGTGGTGGGGAAGCGCGCTTGTGCTAGGAGTTCGTCGGGGCCGGAACCTACTGCACAAATGAATTTGGTGCCACCGGCTTCGATACCACCGAAAAGGGGCATAGATCACCTCATCTAAAGAGATTGGATGAGAGAATTGCCTGCCGTAAAGGATGGGGAGAAGGGATAAACCCCAAAGGTTGGACTATTGGTATAACAGCGGGGAGCTCTTGTCCAGCCAGGCACGAGAGCATTCGAGTTGCCTTTCAGGGTAGGGCTTGTTTCAATCTTATCATAAAAATCAAAGCAGAAAGTGTGAGGGATCCATGGATATTTTTGCCAAATGTTACGACTTTACGATTGCAAAGCAAGCCATTGAGCAGGGGATTTATCCTTATTTCATCCCAATGGCGGAAAATGAGGGGACAGAAGTCGTCTTTGAAGGTAAACGTCTGATCATGTGTGGGTCAAATAACTATCTGGGGTTAACAACTGACCCGCGGGTGAAAAAAGCAGCATGTGAGGCGATTGAACGGTTTGGCACCAGTTGCACCGGATCGCGTTTTCTCAACGGCACCTTGGCATTGCATGAACAACTTGAGCGTGAGTTAGCCGATTGGGTGGGAAAAGAAGCCGCATTGGTATTTTCTACCGGTATGCAAACCAACCTGGGCACAATCAGCGCTTTGGTTGGCCGCAATGATGTGGTGATTCTGGATAAAGATGACCATGCCAGTATCGTTGATGGCGCGCGTTTGGGATTTGGGAAAATTGAACGCTTCCGCCATAATGATGTTGAGCATTTAGAGCGCGTTCTTCGCTCCCTTCCCGAAGAAAGCGGTAAATTAATCGTAGTTGATGGCTTGTTCAGCATGGGAGGAGACATAGCTCCCTTGCCTGATATTGTGGCAGTTGCACGCAAGTATGGTGCGCGAGTTATGGTGGATGATGCCCATGGCATGGGAGTTTTGGGCGGCGGACGTGGTACAGCGGCACACTTTGGAGTAACCGATGAAGTGGATTTGATCATGTCAACTTTCAGTAAGTCCTTTGCTTCATTGGGGGGCTTTGTGGCGGGTGATGAGCAGGTCATTCACTATGTCAAGCACCATGCGCGCGCACTCATATTTAGCGCCAGCATTCCGGCCTCTAATGCGATAGCGGCCTTAACGGCTTTACGCATTATGCGTGAAGAGCCCGAGCGGATTGAGCGAGTCAATAAAATTGGTGAACGCATGCGGAATGCGTTCCGCGAAATGGGATTCAATATCGGTAATTCTCAATCCCCAATCGTTCCTATTATTATAGGGGATGATGAAAAAACGTTTCTCACGTGGCGTTTGCTATTTGAAAATGGAGTCTTTGTCAATCCGGTCATCAGTCCGGCGGTTCCACCAGGAATGCAGTTATTGCGCACCAGTTATATGGCGACACACACGGATGAGCAGTTGGACCGGGTTTTAGAAATTTTCTACAGAGTTGGAAAAATGGTTGGGTTAATTTGAGTCGTTGCCCAATTGACACAAACGATAAGGAGGCGTAGGGGTTTCCTACGCCTCGGTTGTTAAGTGAGGGTCGGCAATGAAAAGAATACCGATAGTATCGGGACCACAATGACTGGAAATGGTCGCTCCGGCTTGGGTGATACAGATTTCTTCAATTGGGGCCATAGACTGAACTGCCTTGGCCAGGTAATTGGCATCCTCATCACACCCGGTATGAGTTACAAACACGCGATGAGAATCTAGGTAAGGCAGGTGAGAGCGAAAATCTTCAAGCATGGAATCTAAGGCTTTCCGACGCGTTCCGCGGATTTTAGCCTTGACGCCAAGGGTGCCATCAGGGCGTACCTCGATAATGGGGCGAATCTTCAATACACTGCCTACAATGGCCTGCAAGGCTGTACAGCGTCCGCCTTTGTAGAGGTATTCCATGGTCTCTATGACAAAGGAGGTATGGACGCGAGGCACCGTAGCCTGAATCTCTCGGACTATATCGTCGGCTGTCCAGCCCTGATTGCGCAGTTCCGCCGCTTTAAGAACCAGTAGCCCAATACCGGTTGAAAGATTTTTGGAGTCAATTATGTGAATGCGTTTTTGAGGTAGTTGGTGAGCGGCTAAAATCCCATTGGGTAGTGTCGCTGAGAGTTTTGAGGAAATCCCAATATAAATAATCTCATCTGCGGGCTCAAAAAATTCCAAAAATTCCTTAATCGAAGGGGCAGAGGTTTTTGGGAGTTCTCCGGTTTTCGATACCAGATTAAAGAGTTCTTGTGGAGAAATTGAGCCATCAGGTATGGTACGGTTATCTATAAAGACTTGCAGGGGAAGCACCCGGATATTAAACCTAGAAATTAATTCGGGGCTCAGATCAGCACAACTGTCGGTTACAATATCCACCATATAAAAACACCCTCCCTGAGGATTTCGGGCTAATTATAGTCTATGTTGGAAAATGGGTTGAGGAGAGTTGTGATGAACGAGGAATTATCTATCTATCTTTTTGACCTGGATGGGGTTTTGATTCAACCCGGGGGCTACCGCCGTGCTTTGAGAGATACGATCAATGATTGGGCTGGCCGCATGGGGATAACGCACGATGTTGCGCCAAATGAAGAGGACATTGCGTTATTAGAAGCGCAAGGTGTTACCAGTGAATGGGATATGATCCCTTTTTCATTGGCGTTGACTATTGAGTCCTGGTGGAATAGTCATCCTGAGATCATGCTTCCTGAAGATTTGAACCAGGCTATATCTGTGATGAGCCAAGCCTCTCGTAATGAAGTACCTCGGCCTAGATACAATTGGGCTTTTATGGAATTGGGCAAGCAACGGGTTTCGGGTTATCCATTAGTTGAAGGTTTGGGGTTGAAAAAAGAAGAAGAGTGGATGAAAGAGAGATTTCCGCGCTTATCCCGACACCCGTTATTGGATACGTTGTTCTCGTCAACCCGCGATATTTTACGGCATCTCCCTAATCGAGATTTTCAGGTACGCGTCTTAGGAAGTGAGATTTTTGAGTCCACATATCAGATGGCAGCGCCTTTTATGACGCATTCCTACCTGGCAACTTGGGATCGTCCGTTAGTGGAGAAGGGTCTTCTGACTGAGGTATTTAAGAGAGGTAATAGTTGGGGTGCAGTAATTACTGCACGACCCTCCCGCTCTCCTTTACCTTCCCCAAACCGCCTAGTGGGGTATAGTCCTGAGGCTGAAATCGCAGTGGGATTAATCGAACTGGACGGGATACCGGTGGTTGGCCATGGTGCGCTGACCTACATTGCTGAGCATTTGGAAATCCACGCGGAGCAATTGCTTAAGCCCTCGCCCTTCCAGGCCCTGGCGGCTATCATGGCGGCTCTAAGTGGTGATGCGTTAATAGGGCTATTATGGGCATACCAAGTTTATGCCAAGCCGTCCTGGGGCACTAATAGTTATCTGGACCTGCTGGTAGATAAATATCGCTCGCGGTTTCCACAGTTACCTTCTGGTTTAACGGTGCATGTTTTTGAGGATTCGCCTATTGGCATCCAGGCAAGCCGGCGATCAACCCAATTTTTAGGCAAGTTGGGTTGTTGGGTTGATCTTCACGCCTGGGGGATCTCACGCCAGCCCGCTAAAATTCAAGCCTTGGTGGAGCAAGGGGCGCAGGTCTTTCCCGATGTAAACCAGGCTTTGGAGGCTGTGCTGGCCCGCCAAAATCACAGAAAACGAGCACCGGTTGAGGAGGTAGACTCAACCTGAGCATCTTCATCCACATAAACAGGTTCGCGGTGTGACGGTGTGGCCTGAACCGGGGGCTTATATCGAAAAGATGCGCTTGAGGTTATTGGTACCGCAGTACGTTGAGTGTTTGCATTGGGCATGCGCTCATGTGCACGAGAACCTACCTGGGGGTGTATTGGCTTGGGGAATGACGGTTGACTTGCCAAGAGACGCTGGCCAGCGAGCGTGAGTGTGCCAATGAGGAGGATCCGGGTTACCCAAACCAAGATGGCAATAAACAACGGCACCACCTGGATCAGCAGATCAGCGTTAATGAATGCACTAGCACGGGGAGTATGTTCAACCAAAGCCAGTGAGACGCTCCACCAAGTTAGAACGGCATTCATGGTTGCCGCCAGTAGCCAAGCACCGAAGAGGAACCAGATACCCCGATTCTGAGCAACGTCGTCATCTGGGAGAAACAAACGGGCGATGCCGGCGAAGTCAATGCTGCAGAAAGCGACGGCGAGGATCATTGCCCAGGAAAGTGGCCCAAAAGAAAGGTCACCTAAGAGATCATGCAACGCTACAAAAGTAGTGCTGTAGTTAAATAGTTCAAAACCTATCAGCGCCACCAACAGCAAAACCCCAAAGAAAATCCCTCGGTGGCGGTGAAATACGGTGGGAAGGCTTTCGAACCAAGTGTTAATCGTGTGAGTCAAGAGGGTCATCTTTACTCACCTCCAAATGATCCTGTTTTTTGCAATTATAGAATATACGTTCTATTTCGTCAAGCGGTTAAAAAATATTCATTTGCAAGTACAATAAAGAGGCATGAGGGAAAATGTCCATTTTGAATGGCTAGCGCCATGGTATGAAAAAATCTTCAAGCCACCCCCTCGGGAAGAGATTGAACGTCTTTTACAATTGCCTACATCGGGTTGGTTGTTGGATGTGGGAGGGGGAACGGGGCGGGTTACTTCCTCATTGGTGGCTGTTGCTCGAAGGGTTATAGTTTTGGATTTATCTATGGGAATGTTACGTCAGGCGAGGCTTAAACCCGCTCTTTTACCAGTGCGGGCCCAAGCTGAATTTCTACCCTTTCAAGCCCATACCTTTGACCGAATTTTGATGGTAGATACCTTTCATCATCTCGCGGACCAAAGAAGAGCCCTGGAGGAGCTGTTGCGTATATTGGCCTTTGGCGGCGTGCTGATGATTGAAGAGCCGAATTATCATCACCCCTTGGTTAAACTCATTGCTCTTTTTGAGCGCGTGATGGGAATGAATAGCCATTTTGTTTATGGTGAAAATATTGAAAGCGCACTCAGGCAAATGGGTTACGCACCGGAGTACCGTATAGATGGGGCTATAATCCGAATAGTGGTGAGAACGTGAAACAAAAGGAGGGCCTATGGATGAGATTACAATTCGCGATATAATGCTGAATCTCCCTCGAGCTTTCTCCCCGGAAAACGCCCAGGATGTTCGCGCTGTTGTTCAGTTGCATGTTACTGGTGACGAGCCCGGCGATTGGGTTATTCGCATTCAGGAAGGCCAATGTGAAGTGAACGAAGGACAGGTTGCAGGTGCGGACCTTGTTTTTACAGCAGAAGCCCGCGACCTGTTGGAAATGCTGCATGGTCGGCTGAATCCCTTAAGTGCTTATATGATGGGGCGCCTTGATTTTAGGGGGAACAGCACATTAGCCATGAAATTGCCATCTCTTTTTGCCAAGGGGATGGCATATCTTAAGCAACAGCGTGGCCAGGATCAATAAAGACCCCACCCTAAGTCAATCCCTTCTTCCATCATGGAGAAGTCCCACATTTCCATGCCGAGTTCAATGAAGGTGGGAAGCCCTAATGCTTCTTCGGCTTTTTGGCGAGTCATTTCGATCAAAGCGGGGCCATAGGGGCAGAAGGGTGTCGTTAAGATCATGCGAATCATCACTTGGTCGGGTTCGATCCGAACATTACGAATCAACCCCAATTGAATAACATTTAGACCGATTTCGGGGTCAATAATCTCGCGCAGTGCATCACGTAATTTATTGCAGGCTTCAGGATGGGTGGCTTCAGCGTCCCACACGGGACGATTCGTTCCGGGTTGAGAGGGATTTTCCATGTTCTTTCTCCGATTTTATGATGTAGACACAACGTTGGTCTTTTTGAACGATACACGTGACTTTGTCAGCAGGGTGAGCCAGCAACGTTGAGATTAAGGATTGGTCAACCGAGCAGACTTCAGGATATTGCTGACTTAAGTAGTAATAGGGGCAGTTAACCTCTCGGATACGATACGTATCACCATCTTTTTCCCACTCAACTAAAAAACCTTCCTCGGCGAGGATTTTACGCAAAAATTCTAATCGTTCTTCAGTGCTCATCTTTTCTACAACGGCTTGGTAGCCTGTGGCGATTTCCTCACCGATTTGGGCAAATATTTCGCTCATAACCTGTGGGGAAAGGGTGCCTTTTAGTTGGTTTAAGAGCCGTGTTGTCAAACGAACGTAACGGGTGGGAAAGCGTTCCAAACCCGCCTCGGTCAGGTAGTAAACCAATCGCGGACGCCCGACACCATGCCGTTCCTCCTCGCTGGCTACCAAACCCTCGGCAAGTAATGAGTTCAAATGGTGGCGAACCGATATTGGGCTGATCCCAACCGCCTGAGCCAGTTCGTTAATGGTACAGCGAGGGTTAGCAAGTAACGTTTGTAGGATGCGTTCGCGGGTGCTTTTTGTGTTCATTAATTATTCCCGTTAGAAGCCACAAGTATGAAGGCCCATGATTTCTGATGAAAGTATAACAAAGGTCAATCAAATTGTCAATATATTAGAATATTATCATAAATATTGACCAGATCACAAAAACATGCTATAATGCGCTCAACTTGATCCAAAGAGGTATATTTCCTAGGAGGTAACGAAATTCATGACCGACGCATTAGTGATTCGCAACCTAAAAGTGCGTGTGGAGGGTAAGGAGATTCTAAAGGGAGTTAACCTGACCTTACCCAAGGGTGAGGTGCATGCGATTATGGGACCCAATGGTACCGGGAAATCTACTCTGGCTTATACCCTGATGGGGCACCCGGGCTACGAGGTTGTTGAGGGCGAAGTATGGTTTAAAGGTCAGAATATTTTAGAACTGGAACCGGATGAACGAGCTCATTTGGGTATCTTCTTGGCTTTTCAATATCCGGTGTCCATTCCGGGGGTAACTGTGGCTAATTTCCTGCGAACCGCGCTCAATGCCCAACGCCGCGCCCACAACCCGGAAGATAAAGGTATCCCAATTACCGAATTCCGTAAATTGCTGAAAGAGAAGATGGCTTTGCTCAATATGGATCCGTCCTTTGGGGGACGATATTTGAATGATGGTTTCTCCGGCGGTGAAAAGAAGCGTGCTGAAATTTTACAGATGGCGGTCTTGCAACCCGAGATTGCTATTCTGGACGAGACAGACTCGGGGCTTGATATTGACGCGCTGCGCATCGTTGCCCAGGGTGTCAATGCCTTGAGGGGGCCCAATCTGGGAGTGTTGGTCATCACTCATTACCAACGCATCTTGAATTACATCAAACCGGATGTGGTTCATGTGATGATGGATGGCCGGATTGTTGAAACCGGTGGCCCTGACTTAGCCTTGCACCTTGAGGAAAAAGGTTACAGTTGGGTGCGCGAGAAATTGGAAGGCGATTCGGTTCTGGCGTAACCCCGATGATTAGTGGTGAGTTTGAGCGGAGGGCAAAATGGTAGCAAAACCTCAGCAGGAAGAATTCCTGGAGCAATTAGGTGAGTACCGTTATGGTTTCGCCGCTCCAGATGTGTCGGTGTTCAAGGTTCGCAAAGGGCTTGATGAGGAGGTTGTAAAGCAGATTTCCTGGATGAAGGGTGAGCCCCAATGGATGCTTGAGTTCCGTTTACGGGCTCTGGAGCATTTCCGCAAGCGCCCTATGCCTATGTGGGGGGCTGACCTTTCTGGGCTTAACCTGGATGATATTTACTATTATGTCAAGCCCACGGATAAAGAGGGGCGTTCTTGGGATGACATCCCTGACCCGATCAAAGAAACCTTTGAGCGATTAGGTATTCCTGAGGCGGAACGGCGGTTTCTGGCTGGCTTGGGCGCTCAATATGAGTCCGAGATGGTCTATCACAGCATCCAGGAACACCTGGCCAAGCAAGGGGTGATCTTTGTTAGCATTGAGGATGGCTTGCGTCATTACCCCGATCTGTTCCGTGAATATTTCGGTAAAGTGATCCCGATTGAGGATAACAAATTCGCGGCGCTTAATAGCGCGGTGTGGTCAGGGGGGTCGTTCGTCTATGTGCCCAAGGGTGTCAAGGTTGATCTGCCCTTGCAAGCCTACTTTCGCTTGAATGTGGCCAACATTGGCCAATTCGAACGTACTCTGATCATTGCAGACGAAGGTGCGCAGGTGCACTATGTTGAGGGATGCACGGCGCCTATCTACTCAACCGATTCGTTCCACAGCGGTGTGATCGAAATTGTGGTCAAGAAAGGGGCTCGAGTGCGTTACACCACCATCCAAAATTGGTCTACCAATGTGTATAACCTGGTCACTCAGCGGGCTATTGTGGAAGAAGAGGGGACCATGGAGTGGGTGGACTGCAACTTGGGCTCAAAAATCACCATGAAATACCCATCGTGCTATTTGATGGGTCCGGGAGCCCATGGTGAAATCCTTTCTATGGCATTTGCTGGGCCTGGTCAGTGGCAAGATGCGGGCGGTAAGGTGATTCATTTCGCGCCGCACACCAGTAGCAAGATCACCTCAAAGTCCATCAGTAAGGGCGGCGGACGGGCGTCCTATCGCGGCCTCTTGAAGGTGCACAAAGGCGCCTACGATGCCCGTTCGAATGTTGTCTGTGATGCTTTGTTGTTAGATCCGAAGTCGCGATCAGATACCTATCCGTATATTGAGATTGACGAAGAGGACGTAACCATCGGTCATGAGGCTTCGGTCTCAAAAGTGGGCGAGGAACAACTATTCTACCTGATGAGCCGCGGTCTGAGCGAAGAAGAGGCGACAACCATGGTGGTTTCTGGGTTTATCGAGCCGTTGGTCAAAGAACTGCCTATGGAATACGCAGTTGAAATGAATCGGCTTATCCAATTGCAGATGGAAGGCTCGATTGGTTAATCATTGTACATCGAAGATATTGGATAGAAGAGGATGTGGAGGCTATGACGAAGGAAACCCCTGAGATTGTCATTCGAGGTCGGCGGCGCGAATCACAAGCGCCGGTTAAGACCTTTTCCTTTCAACGGTCCATGATTCGGGTGGACGGCCTGAGTTCGGGTATTCAAGCTTTTCGTGAGCGGGCTTGGAATCTCTTTGAAAATTTGCCCATGCCTGATCCCAAGGATGAGGCTTGGCGACGTACCGATATCAGCGGGCTTCAGGCCGATCTTTTTCGTCTACCTGAAACGGATGCCTATCTAGATCTTGCTCCACTAGATGAGAGTTTGCTAAGCCCTTTGGCAGGGGAGGCTCATGCCGGTCAGGTAATTCTATTGCCCGGTGGAGCGCGAACTACTCTGGATGAAAACCTTCGTGCTCAAGGTGTGGTTTTCACCGATTTGCGCACAGCGGAACAGAATTACGCAGAACTATTAGAAACCCGATTAGGGAAAATCGTTTCCCCGGAAGAAGGTAAGTTTGCAGCGTTGGCATCTGCACTGGCGCAGACCGGAGTGTTCCTCTATGTACCGAAGGGGGTTGTTATTGAACAACCACTTCACAGTTTGCTGTGGGGGCCGGGAATAGGTTTAGCCCATATATCCCACGTAGTCGTATGGTTAGAAGAAGGCGCTTCGGTGACGTATGTTCACGAATATGCTTCACCAACCGAAACCGGTGGGCAAACGCTTCACGCCGGGTTAGTTGAAGTGTTTGTGGGGGAAGGCGCGTCCCTGCGATTCGTTGAATTGCAATCCTGGGGTGAGCATGTCTGGAACTTTACCCACGAGCGGGTCCGCGTTGGCCGCCAAGGTAATGTGGACTGGGTCTTCGGTGCCATGGGAGGGCATTTGACCAAGAATTTTGCCGAGTTGGATCTGGTGGGTGAAGGAAGCAGTGGTCGTATGTCGGGATTTTACTTCACCGATGGCGATCAGCACCTCGATTATGACTCCCAGCAGAACCATCTGGCACCCCATACAACCAGCGATTTGTTATTCAAAGGGGCGTTGCTGGATCGAAGTCGGGTCGTTTGGCAAGGGATGATCTACGTTGCACCAGGGGCCTTCAAAACCGATGGTTACCAGGCCAACCGTAATCTAGTGCTCAGTCGTCAGGCGCGGGCGGACTCCATTCCCGGCCTGGAGATATTGGCAGACGATGTGCGCTGCACACACGGGGCCACAGTGGGCAAAATTGATCCTGAGCAGATTTTTTATCTGCGTACCCGCGGTATCCCTGATGTGGAGGCAAAGCGGTTAATCGTTGAGGGATTCTTTGACCCGATCATGCAGCGCATTCCGTTTGAGGGTGTACGGGCGCGCTTCCAAGAGGCGATTCAACGAAAGATGTTAAACTTTAAAGGCTGAACATCCTTGACCTTTCCCCTGGGTTGCTCTGGCAATGATTTCAGAACAATCCGGGGGATTTACACCATTTATTATAGGGTTACTCGATAGGGCACGTTCGATTCTAACTATAGATGTGCTAAAATTATATGATGTTTGTTCCAAGATCATGCGTATTGGAGGTGGATATGGCAGGTGTACCTTATATGCGTCCACCTGAGCCGGAAAAGGGCTTTGATGTAGGCGATGTGGTGGAAGTCTATTGCGATCACGAGAAAAACGGTCAGCGGGTACGCGGCTGGGTGAAGGGAATTGTGGTGCAGGTGGACTCGAAAATGGTTGCGGTGCAGTTCCGCACCAACGTCTACCTGACCGACGGTTGGATGGTGCCTGATCATATTTTATGGTTCCCAGTCAATTCGCCGCATATCCGTGTACCCCAAAAACGTTCCTCGTCTCGGGTCGAACCAGTGGGCTCGAATTAGCCTAAGGGATGAATCCGGCGAGGTAGTTATGGAGCGTGATATTTACATGCGTGCTAACCATTTAAAGGTTATTAGTGTTGAAAAGATTCGGGCGGATTTCCCGATACTCCAACGGGAAGTTCGTCCGGGGGTTAAATTGGTTTATCTCGACTCCACGGCGACGGCTCAAAAGCCGCTGGCCGTGATTGAAGCCATGGATAAATATTATCGTTGGTCGAATGCCAACATTCATCGTGGAGTGCATACCTTAGGCGAGGAGGCTACCGCGCTGTATGAAGCGGCCCGCCAGCGCGTAGCCCGTTTTATTAATGCCCGCAAGACGCGGGAAATTGTTTTTACCCGCAATACCACCGAAGCAATCAACCTGGTTGCCTATTCGTGGGGACGAAGCCAATTACACCCTGGCGATCTCATTGTACTTACCGAGATGGAGCATCATTCCAATCTTGTCCCTTGGCAAATCCTGGGGGCTGAAAAGGGTCTCCGTTTAGAGTTTGTGCCGGTAACGGATGATGGTTACCTCGACTTAATAGCCTATCAGCAGTTATTGGAACAGCGTCCTCGGTTAGTGGCCTTTACACATATGTCAAACGTGTTGGGTACCATAAATCCGGTTACCCAAATGATAGAACTAGCGCATCAGGCAGGAGCAATGGTGCTTTTAGATGGGGCTCAATCTGTACCCCACTTGCGCGTAGATGTGCAGGCGTTAGGAGTTGATTTCTTAGCCTTCTCGGCGCACAAGATGTTGGGCCCTACCGGTATTGGAGTTCTGTATGCTCGAGAAGATTTGCTTGAACATATGCCTCCGTTTTTAGGGGGCGGGGACATGATCAAGAAAGTTCAGTTGAGGTCATTTGTCCCAAACGAAATTCCCTATAAATTTGAGGCCGGAACACCTGCGATTGCAGAGGCGGTTGGCTTTGCAGCCGCAATTGATTACCTGGAAAATGTGGGCATGGAAGCCATTGCCGCTTATGAGCATGAGCTGGTTGCTTATGCACTAGAGCGTCTTGCGACTATTCCGGGATTGAAGGTTTTTGGCCCACCTGCTGAACATAGAGGGGGGGTGGTGTCCTTTTCTATTGAAGGTGTGCATCCCCATGATGTAGCCCAAATTCTTGATCGGGAGGGGATTGCCGTGAGGGCTGGACATCACTGTGCGATGCCGCTACATGAAAAATTAGGGGTTGCGGCAACAACACGGGCTTCGTTTTATCTTTATAACACCTTTGACGAAGTGGATCGTTTGGTCGAGGCGTTGCAAAAGGTACAAACTATTTTTGGCTGAAAGGCAGGCATCTAGAATTTTCATGGATGACCTTTATCGTGAACTGATTATCGAACGGTATAAAATGCCTCATCATCGAGGCCAATTAGATCCGCATGATATTTCTTATGAGGATGAAAATCCTCTCTGTGGGGATCACATCCGCATTGATTTGCGTGTAGCGGAGGATGGCACGATTACCGAAGCGGCTTTTAGTGGTCACGGTTGTGCGATTTCGCAGGCTGCGGCAGATTTACTTATGGAAGCGATCATTGGTAAGCACCTCGACGATATTAAAGGTTTAGGACGCCAGGATGTATTAAATCTCTTGGGGTTTGAAGAATTGGGTCCGGTTCGAATTAAGTGTGCTCTATTGCCACTTAAAGTATTGAAAGCCGGTGTATATGGTTTGGGTCAATCTGGGATAAAAATTGGTGATGAGGAGCTATAGAAAGCAATGAGTAATGAGGACTATGTTTTTCTAAAAGTGGCCACACGGGATGAGATTCCGGTGGGAGAGCGCTTATTTCTTGAGATCAATAATGAACCGATTGTCATTATTAATTTAGCCGGTACATTTTTCGCTGTTGGCGATGTGTGTACGCATGATGAAGGCCCACTTGGCGATGGTGAGATTGATGGTTATCAAATTATCTGCCCCCGCCACGGTGCCCGGTTTGACTTGCGAACGGGTAAAGCGCTTACTTTGCCCGCAGTGGTGGATATTCCGGTTTATCCCGTTCGCATCGAGGGCAATGACGTTTTCATCGGGATTAAACGAGCCTGAAAGAACACTGAAATGGACTTTATGATAAAAAGCGATTGCCCAATGGCAATCGCTTTTTATCAGTGGGAAATTTCCCATGCAAGCCATTATGAGTCGCTACAGCGAAATGCGCCCACAATACGCAGGATGTCAAATCCTTCCGCATATGGGCGTTCACAGATAGCACCGTTGCGAATGAGGGTAGCCCGCGTGATTTTGGGATCAAAGTAGTAGCGATTCGAGTAAGTCTTATACTCTGCCAAAGCCGCGATTTTCTTTTCGACGTCTTCCTCGGTAACCTCGACCAAGAAACTGGGGAAGAATCCGTAACTAGAGCGAATAACATCGAAGCCCAGCACAGTTGTGCCTCGAAAGGCTCGTAAGGCTTCCTCGGTTACGGTGGCGTGGTCTTGATGGATATCGGCTTTGGTGTGCACAAAAACCAGATCGGGTTGAAATGTTCGGTTGATTTGGATCAGATATTCCAAAATCTCCTGTCGCGCGTGAGGAAACCGTCGGGTTTCAAATTGGCCCAGGATGACACGATCCTTAGGCACCCCAAGCACAGCCATACTTCGGTAGTGCTCCTCAACCAGATTCTTGAGTTCGGGATTTTTTTGATTATCCGAGAGTGTTACACACAGGATCTCGGTTTGATTCACAATGTGGGCAATTAAGGCACCACAGCCCAGTTCAATATCATCAGGGTGTGCACCAATGAAGCACACCCGGCGACCGTAGAAATACATGTCTTGTCCCATAGGCGCTACTTTGTGGCAAGAATTCCACCTACAACTTTGGTCATGACCAATTTGCCCTCTTGCTCTAAGCGGCGAGAAGCAACCTGGGCGATCTGGTCCATAACACGCTGAAAATCATCTTTGCCCTCAAAAAGCCCTTTCCATAGGCGGCGATCCTCGGAAAGCGAAGCCCGTGTATATTCAAGGAAAGGCTCAACGGTTTCAAAGGTCAAAGGATTCTCGAAGATAAAAAGTTCAACTTTAGAGAACTGACGCTGTATGGTGGAGTAAATCTCTGAGGCATAGCGGGAACTACCGGGCATAGGAGGAATAGGCTTCTGGGTGGCCTCTTTAATAATGTCATAGAAAAGTTGTTTGTTGTTGGGCATAGGCCCGGTGGTGAAGAGATGACCACCAGGTTTTAGGACGCGGTGCATTTCGGAAATTGTGAAAGGAATGTCCTCGGCGTAATAAATGGCGAAACAGCATGAGAGCACGTCAAAGTTGTTATCCGGGTAAGGGAAATGACGGTTGAAGTCCAAGTATGAGAACTGAATAGTTGTCCCGCGTTTCTGATTCTCCTGGCGGGCTTGGGTGAGAAGTTCCTCGTTGACATCACCACCGATAATTTCGGCGTTACCTTCCAAATGTCTGTAAAAAACAAAACACTGTTTACCGGCGCCACAGCCTACATCGAGGATGCGGTCACCCTTTTTCAGCGGCAACACTTCGAGCATCCACTGGTCAATGTCACGACTGCCGTAGCGGGTGTGGATATCAATCCGGGTTAATAGATCACGGGATGTTTCCTGATAATCGTACTTCATGGTTGGGTCTCCTTTTAGGTCTGCATTGGGGGTAAGTATAAAGATTTGGGGCGAGTTGTCAAGGAATCACCCGCTGAACGGCTTGACGCCGATATTTTGAACGTGTTATACTGATTATGATGAATAATCAGATTAATCAGAATGATTGAGGTGTGCGGTGCTTCTAGAACGTGTAACAAACCATCACCTCTCGGAGTTTCTGCGTTACCTGGCTACTGAAGCCTGTCAAGAAAATGAGCACTTACCCTCCTTAACCGAATTAAGCGCTCATCTCGGCATTAGTATCTCGGTCTTGAGGGAACAACTAGAAGTGGCACGGGCTTTGGGTTTGGTAGAGGTGAAGCCACGCACCGGCATTCGTCGTTTGCCCTACTCGTTTCGACCGACCGTTGTTCAGAGCCTGGCTTACGCTCTTGCCCTTAATCCCGAGTATTTTAGTGCTTTTTCCGATTTGCGCAACCATATCGAAGCCGCTTATTGGTTTGAAGCCACCAGCCGTCTTAATGAGGAGGATTGTGAAAATCTCTCTCGTTTGATCGAGCGAGCATTCCAAAAACTCCAAGCCAATCCCATCCAGATTCCGCACCCGGAACATCGCGAGTTACACCTTACCATTTATCGCCGACTGAATAATCCGTTTGTTGAGGGCATCTTGGAGGCCTACTGGGAACTCTACGAGGCTTCAGGTTTGGATCTGTATGCCGATTTGGCATATCTAGAACGGGTTTGGAATTACCACCGAAAGATGGTGGAGAGTGTGTGCCAGCGTAACTATCAGGCAGGCTATGAGGCATTAATTGAGCATATGGGTTTGATCCATCAGCGGAGCAAACCCATGCCATTCCAACGCTTTGAGTGAGGTTTCTTCGGACGAGGTAACCTATGACTTCCCCTCAAATTTCTTCCCCCTTAAAAGAGCACGAGGCCCGATCTACCATCATCAATGATTTTTGTATCACAGTAGCCACGATTAATGGCTCGGGAAGCGCAACGGCGAACGGGATTTTGCTACGTGCCCTGTTCACGATGGGCATTCCAGTTTCGGGAAAGAATATCTTCCCTTCCAACATTCAGGGCTTGCCAACTTGGTATTCCATCCGCCTCAGCCGTAAGGGGTATCTAGGACGGATAGAGACGGACGATGTGATTGTCGCCATGAACCCCGCCACCTTTTTGCAAGACCTGAATTACCTCGTACCCGGCGGGGTTCTTTTTTACGACGATAGCATCAAAATGGCCATACCCCGTGAGGATATCGTGGTTTACCCAATGCCGGTCAAACAAATTGTGCGCCAGGCGGATGTACCGGCGAATATGCGCGACTATGTCGCCAACATGGTATACGTGGGTGTAGTGGCCCAAATGCTGAATATTGATTTGGGGGCCATTCAACGAGCACTAGCGGTCCACTTCAAAGGTAAACAGAAGGCCATTGATTCGAATTGGGCGATCATCAAGGCGGCGGCAGATTGGGCCGCAGGTAACCTGGAAAAACGCGATCCCTATCGCGTGGAACCTATGCCTGCACCGGAGGATCGGATCCTGATTGACGGGAATACTGCTGGGGCTTTAGGGGCAATTTACGGTGGTTTTCAATTGGCTGCTTGGTATCCGATCACCCCGGCTTCATCTTTTGCCGAAGCGTTAGGTGAGTATGCTCCCGAGTTGCGCAAAGATCCGGTCTCGGGTAAGCATACGTTTGCCATCATTCAAGCCGAGGACGAATTGGCGGCAGCAGGGATGGCCATCGGAGCCGGGTGGGCGGGGTTACGAGCAATGGCTTCAACTTCGGGGCCCGGCTTCAGTCTGATGGCAGAATACCTGGGATTGGCCTACTACGCTGAAGTTCCAGTGGTGATTTGGGATATCCAACGGGTTGGCCCGAGTACTGGTCTCCCCACACGCACCGCGCAGGGTGATTTAACCTTTGCCTATTTTCTCGGTCACGGGGACACACAATACGTGATTTTGTTGCCCGGTAATGTTAATGAATGCTTTGAAATGGGATGGCGGGCTTTCGATATCGCCGAACGTTTGCAGACGCCGGTACTGGTGCTTTCGGATCTGGACCTGGGCATGAACATGCATATTGGTCAACCTTTTGAGTACCCGAATTTGCCGATGGATCGCGGCAAGGTGCTATGGGAGGAGGATCTGGAGCGGTTCTTAAACGAACACCAGGGGCAATGGGGACGGTACCTGGATGTAGATGGAGATGGAATCCCGTATCGTACCTTACCGGGCAATACTCATCCTCGCAGTGCTTACTTTGCCCGTGGCACTGGCCACGATGAGTTTGCGCGCTACAGCGAAGAGCCCGAGGTGTGGGAACGTGTTCTGAACCGGATTGCGCGAAAGATGGAAAACGCGCGAAATTTAGTGCCGAAACCGGTGCTTCACACTTATCCGGGTGCCGAAATCGGAATCATCGCCTATGGTTCGACGGAACCGGCTATTCAAGAGGCGCGTGATTTACTCGCTGAAAAAGGGTTGGCTACGGACTTTCTGCGTTTGCGCGCCTTGCCCTTTACCGATGAAACGGCTGAGTTCTTACGAGACCATTCGCACATTTATGTCGTTGAACTAAACCGCGATGGACAAATGCGCCAATTGCTGGCGATGAATTATCCTGAATATGCCACAAAGTTGCGCCCGGTGGCCCATGTTGATGGCCTACCTCTAACGGCGCGGTGGGTAACGGAACGGATTGCGGTGATGGAGGGTTTGCAATGATCACTCAAGAGGTATCTTCACCAAAAGTTCAGGTCAATCGAGTTGGACTAAGCCGTTCGGATTATCGTGGATTGCCCAGCACCTTGTGTCAGGGATGTGGGCATAATGCCATTGCTAACCAAATTATCAGCACCATGTTTGAACTGGACGTTGTACCGGAAAAGGTGGTGAAGTTTAGTGGTATTGGTTGCTCGAGCAAAAGCCCTACTTATTTCTTGAACCGGTCCTTCGGTTTTAATGGTTTGCATGGACGAATGCCTTCTTTAGCGTTAGGCGCACTTTTTGCCGATACCACGTTGAAGGGAATTGGGGTAAGTGGCGATGGTGATACCGCCAGCATTGGTATGGGGCAATTCAAACATTTAGTGCGTCGCAATCTCCCCATGGTTTACATTGTCGAAAATAACGGTGTCTACGGGTTGACCAAAGGGCAGTTTTCGGCTACTGCCGAGAAGGGCTTAACCCTCAAACGCCAGGGAACGAACCCTTATATGCCGATAGATATTTGCCTGGAAGCGCTGGTTGCTAATGCGACTTTTGTTGCACGTTCTTTTGCGGGTGACCCTAAACAGGTTAAGGAGATTCTCAAAGCGGCGTTTAGCCATCGCGGTATAGCCGTTATTGACATTATCAGTCCTTGCGTTACCTTCCATAACCAGGAAGATTCACTTCACTCATACGCGTGGGGCAAAGATCACGAAATGCCGTTGCATGATATTACCTTTGTTCCACCGCGCGATGAAATTTATATTGAAGATTTTGAGGAAGGAACCGTTCGTGAGGTTCAACTCCATGATGGTTCAATTGTTATCTTAAAGAAATTGGATCATGATTATGATCCCACCAATCTGTTTGAAGCCTTGCGGGTTCTAGAGGAGGCAAAACAGAACAATTGGTTGATCACCGGGATTATTTATGTGAATCCTGATGCACCCACTATGTTTGATGCTTATGATTTACCGGAAGAACCGCTTAACCGCTTGAGCCAAGATCGCTTGCGTCCACCAAAGGAGACTCTGGAACGGTTGAATCGTGGGTTTGGCGTGTGACCGGTGTAACCGTTCTAGTATTTGCGAATAAGCCCCGTCCATTCCGGGGCTTATTCTGTTCCAAAAGCGATAGGACGGTTGGGGTCGCGAATCCATTCGCTCCACGAACCGACGTACAGGCGAGCCCCATGCAGCCCTGCAATTTCCATTGCCAGTATGTGGTGGCATGAGGTTACCCCAGAACCGCAGTAAACGACTACCTGCTCAGGGGGTGTGCTGCCAAGCAGTGCAGTGAATTCTTCTCGTAGTGTCACAGGAGATTTGAAGGTGCCATCTGGGTTCAGGTTGTTTTGGTGAAAGCGGTTAACGGCACCGGGGATGTGACCGGCAACTGGATCAATGGGTTCAGTTTCACCGCGATAACGTTCGGGGGCTCGCGCATCAATGAGTAAAAAGCGAGGTTGTTGGAGGTGTTGTTCAATCTCGGCAGTAGTGACAAAAAAGGACGGCTTCGGTTGAGCACGGAAAATGGACGGTGAGTTGGTGTGTACGCCTTTTTCAACCGGGAACCCTTGACGTACCCAATGATCGAAACCACCATCCAGGATGGCTACTGCCTCGTGATAGAAGAATCGCAATAACCACCACAACCGAGCGGCAAAAGCCCCGCCAACCGTATCATAGACCACGACTTGTTTGGTAGGATCAATTCCCCACTGGCTGAGCCGTCGGCAAAATACATCCGGATCCGGTAGCGGATGGCGTCCGGTCAGGGGAGTGCGAGGTCCTGAAAGGTCACGATCCAAATCGGCATAAACCGCCCCGGGGATATGACCTTCCTGATAAGAAAGAAATCCCCAATCTGGTTGCATCAGGTCAAAGCGACAATCTACAATAACCCAATCTTGGCGGTGTAGGTTGGATAGAACATCCTGCGGAGAAATGAGCGCGGTGTAGATTGCCATATGGTAAACCCTTCAATTGGATGGAGAAGTTGGAGGAATGGGATGCGTTGTGGCGGTAAATACTGAGGTCGGATACGGGTTGTCCCATGAGGTGAGGAATGCAATAGAGGAAAGCGGCAGACGCAGGCGGGGAGAATGTTCCTTTTCCAGGATATCCGCAGGGAACCCATCCGTATCTTCGGCCGGATATCCCACGGCCAACATTACCACCGGGGTATAACCGGGGGGAATGTTGAAGTAATTACGCGCTTTTTCGGCGTCAAAACCTCCCATGGGTCGAATGTTCAAACCTAGGGCAATAGCCTGGAGGATAAGATTTTCGTTAGCCATGCCTAAGTCGTGGAGGGCTTTCGGGTTGGGGCGCCCATCAGGTCGGATTTCCTCAGCAACTGCGAGGATTAATAAGGGGGCGTGATTAGCCCATTTCTGATTTCCGGGGGTTAGGCATTCGCGTGCTTTATTGAGTGCTTCTGGATTGCGTTCATCAAAGATGAGGTAGCGCCAGGGTTGCAAATTGTTGCTAGAAGGAGCAGACCGTGCAGCTTCCAGCATTAATTGAACCTTCCAGGGTTCGATTGGACGCTGTGAGTCCATCAGTCGTGAGGAACGACGCTGAGCAATTAGCGGGTGAAGTTCAGGGTGAGGCTGATAAATTTCCATAGGACGCTCTCCTATGCTTGGAGTGATGCTGCGGAGGGTAATCCTGCGGCGGGCTCGGCATATCGTACTGCGTTTAGGATGGCTTCGGCCACAACTTGGGCTGCGAAGGCACCTATAATATTAACATCGGCATTACGCTCCCCGGTGGCAAGGGCAAAAATCGTATCCCCATCAAACATGGTATGGGCGGGCCGAATGGTTTGGGCAAGTCCATCCTGAGCCATTTGGGCCACTCGAGTAACCTGCTCTTTATTCAAGCGCGCATTCGTGGCAACGACCCCGATGACGGTGTTTTGACGCGTGGCAAACTGAAATGCAGTTCGACCAACCAGGCTGCGCATCACATGTAGCGTATTGGCAAATGTTTCGGTTTCACCAATGCGTTTTGGGCCGATATAAAGTGGGCGGGCACCAGCAAGAATTTGACCGTTTGCGGGGTTGATCACGTCGCCCAAAGCGTTAACGGCAACGATAGCTCCGACGATAACGCCGCGTCCTATCTCGACGCTGGCTGTACCCAAGCCGGATTTCATGGCTTGCCGAATACCCAAAATTTTTCCAACGGTGGCGCCCATACCGGCCCCTACGTTCCCTTGGGCTGTATTTGGTGTCGTAGCATTCAAGCAGGCTTGGTATCCCATGGCTGCATCCGGGCGGACTTTGGGGTTACCCACATCTAAGTCAAAAAGAATGGCGGCGGGGACAATAGGGACGCGGGTTACACCGACATCGAAACCGATTTGGCGTTCTTCCAAGTAGCGCATCACGCCACTGGCGGCGTCTAAGCCAAATGCTGAACCTCCCGCCAACACTATGGCGTGCACTTTTTCGACCAAATGCACCGGGTGGAGTAAATCTGTTTCACGTGTGCCTGGCGCGCCGCCGCGTTGGTCAACCCCTGCAGTTGCCCCTTTGGGACAGAGAATGACGGTGCAGCCGGTCAGTGCTTCTTTGTCATGGGCATGTCCTACTAGAATTCCGGGAATATCGGTAATAGAGTGGTGAATGTGGCTCGACATTGTCAATCTTTGCACTATAATTTGGGTTTATATAGTTAATCTCATTATAATAGCCCGATTATTTTCTGAGGATGAGACATGCAATGTTTTGGAGGTAATAATGAAACCTGCACGCAATGAAGAGCCTACTAGCGGAGCCATTGCCTTTGTCGTTTTTGGGGTAACTGGCGACCTAACCCGACGGAAGTTAATCCCGGCGCTTTATGAACTGGCTTTAAGTGGCCGTTTACCTCAGCCGCTATACATCCTTGGTTTTGCCCGCCGGGATTGGTCGGATGAGTTTTTGCGTGAAACACTGCGTGAGGCGGTTGTGTCCTATGCGCGTACCCAGCCGATTAGCCAGCCAGCGCTAGAACGTCTAATGGCAAATGCTTATTATATCCGCTCGACATTCGAAGATCTCGAAGGGTATCACCGTTTGGCAGCGCTTCTCAAATCATTACGAATAGATCATGTTTTATATTATTTGGCTACTCCCCCCGAAGAATATGTGACGATTGTGCGGCGTATCGGTGAAGCACGTTTGAACAAACGGGGTAATGGTTGGACACGCATTGTCATTGAAAAGCCTTACGGCAATGATCTTGAGTCGGCACAGGCGTTGGAGGCGGAGGTACATAACGTTTTCTCCGAAAAACAAGTCTATCGGATTGACCATTATTTGGGAAAAGAAACCGTCCAAAATATCCTGGTGTTGCGCTTTGCCAACGCTATTTTTGAGCCTCTATGGAATCACAAGTACGTGGATCATGTCCAAATCACCGTTGCCGAAACAGATGGTATAGGTACCCGTGCGGGTTACTATGATCGTGCTGGTGTAATCCGTGATATGTTTCAAAATCATTTATTGCAGTTGTTGACCCTAACGGCCATGGAAGCCCCCTGGGCATTCAATGCCGACGCGGTGCGGGATGAAAAGGTCAAGGTGCTGAAAGCCTTGCGCCCCTTGCGTGGAAAAGAGGCGTTGGCGAATACATTCCGGGCTCAGTATGTCTCTGGGTTTATTGAGGGTCAGCGTGTGCCGGGCTACAAAGATGAACCAGGGGTGCCTGCGAATTCGATCACGGAAACGTATTTAGCGGTACGTCTTTTTGTTGATAATTGGCGCTGGGCGGGTGTACCGTTTTATCTGCGTTCAGGTAAACGCCTTCCGGTGCGGTGCACGGAAATTGTGATCCAGTTCCGCCAAATGCCGCTTTCGCTGTTTAACTGGCATAATGTTGCTGGCGAGGCCCCGAATGCACTGGTGCTGCGCCTTCAACCCAATGAGGGTATTGCGCTGGAGTTCGGTGCAAAGGCACCTGGGCCGGTCAACCAAATCACACCGGTTAAATTGGAGTTCAGTTATCAAGAAACGTTTGGAGTGCATCCCCCCGAAGCCTACGAGCGATTGCTTTTAGATGCTCTTCTGGGTGATGCAACATTATTCACCCGTTCCGATGAAGTGCTAGCCCAATGGGCATTTACTTCGGAGATTCTAAAAGCATGGCAGGAATACCCGGTGCGCAATCTCCCGGTTTATGAGTCGGGAACATGGGGGCCTCCGGGGGCGGATGATTTTATCCGTCAAGATGGTCGAGCATGGCGTAATTTGGTCTAAATTGCATAATTCAGAATGTGCTCGACGTTGAGGGCATACAGCGGCCTGGGGGAGAGAGTAGCCAGCCTCACAATTGAATCATGGGGGTGAGAAGGTCGCTGGTAAAGGAGCACCACAGGCTACGCAATGAGTGTTTTCGGGTGGATTAGGCGTTCGACAGTATTCGCAGACAAGGCGGCTAAGGGCTTGGCTGATCTGCTCGCTGGCACGATGAAAATGTGCGGTGGCTTCAATCGTTTCCCAGATTTCTTGCGTTAATTGCAAAGATTCAATGTCTTGAGCCAAATCATCAATGCGTTCTAGCAATCGCCAGGGATTGCGCAGCAGGCTGAGTACCGTAACCCCCAAACTGGCCGCCACATCCCATATGGCTTGTTTACCCACCTGAACGATCACACCCTTGGCGATCCTTTCAAGGGTAACACCGATAGCCGTTTGGCCTCCCGATCGCGAGTCTTCGCGGGTGGTGATTTGCAATGCGATTTTGGGGCCATCGCCAATCTGGTACACACGATAACCGCCTCGATCAAAGCGTATTCTCAAGGCTTCGGCGATGTCTTGAGGGGTAATTTCTCCATAGTAAACCCGCTGTTCCATGATTGAATTGATTATAATCGGACACAGATCAATTTGGAGTCAGGTTTAAAGAGGAATTGCATGAGAGTAAAACATTTTTGGGCACTGATAACCCTGATTATCGCAGGGGTGATGTTTTTTCAACCCGCTTTTTCCGGTTTGAGCGTACAGGCACAAATTCCTACTGTAGATATTCCGACCGTAACCAGCACGCCGAGCGGCCCCATGGTTACGGTCAAACCCGGTTTAGGTGAAGATTTTGTCAATGTGCGTTCAGGCCCAGGAGGTGTTTACCCACGGATCGGGGTTCTATTATTGGGGCAAAAGGTACCCGCCAAAGGACGTTCGCCGGGCGGAGAATGGATTATGATCGAATATCCAGGGGTTCCGGGAGGCGTGGGATGGGTCTATGCCCCGCGTGTGGATGTGACACCAGGGTTTGAATTGCCGGTAGTTGAACCGCCTCCCACAGTGACCCCGCAGATTACACCAACCATTGATCCTACCCTGGCGGCCCAGTTTGTGTTTACACCCCAACCGACCCGTCTGCCAACGTTTACCCCAGCCCCCTCGCTGGTGGTGCCAACCTTTACCGATGCCGGTGCTTCGGGTAGCGCAGTAGGGATTCCGGCAGGTTTGGTCATTGTGATTTTGCTCTCGGTGGGAATTTTGCTGGGAATTTTCGCCTTTTTACAAGGGCGTTAGGAACTCTCAGGTTATTCTAGAAGGGGTACTAGCATCAAGAAATTCGCGCATGGCTTGCAGGCAATTGGCGCTGACGCGGTGTCCAACATGGTCTAAGCAAGCCTGGATATCGGCTCCGGCGATTTCGAGCCATTTCAAGCATTCTTGGGCTCGCTCGAAAGGGACGATGTCATCATTGTAACCGTGGGCAAGAAAAATGGGTTTTCCGGAGAGCAAGCCCGGGCGGAGGGCGTTTGTCCCGCCTCGAGGTAGGAAGCCGGAAAGTAGGATCAGCCGATTGACCTGCTTTGGAAACAAAATGGTGAACGTAAGAGCCATTGCTGCCCCTTGACTGAACCCCATAATGTCGAACGGTGCTTTGGGGAAAGAAAAATACTCCCACCAGTTTTCCAGATCATCTCTTAATTTTAAGGCAGATTGTGCAAATACCTCCCAGGAGGCAGGTCTTTCAGGGGTGGGTGGAACCCAGGCGTATCCTCCAGGTTCTGCCGGGAATGGAGCGCGAGGTGCTAATATCCAGCGAGTGGCAGGTAGGCGACGGATGAAAATGTCCATGGAATGCTCATCCCCTGTCCAACCGTGGAGAGCCAACAAGGGCGGGGCTGGGTGATCATCGGACTGGGGTGGAAAGACTTTGAGGATTCGATCTTCAAACTGATAGAGACGAGCGTTTTCAAGAGCGACCATGTTTTACAATCCAATCCCAGATTGCAAGAGTTAGTAGGATCATTCCTATCGGCATCAATGCAACTAAAAGGCATAACAAGCCAAAACCGGCTGCAGGAAGTCCATACCGCCAGGCAATTAGACCCAAGCCGATAATAAACAAGATGAACAGCCCGCCAAGGATCAAGCGAAATGTTGTTTGCCGGGCGTAGTGTCTTAGATCTCGCATTTGAGCATTACTCTTCCAGGGGATGAATGATCTCAGGTGGGGGTGGGCTTTGGAAGCGACGCAGTAGGCCATGGGGCCAGGAAAGCGCATGATGAATGGCATCTAGTGAATTTTCTACGGCTTCTTCACCGGCCTTAAGTAAAACACCTGGCTCCACTTTATCCAGAATCCCAAATTGGTTGACATCAGGACGTAAGATCACATCGGGCTTTTCAACTTGCATACGAAGTTCTGCTAACATGCGTGAAGTAATATCTATGGCTTGAATATAAATGCGAAATGCTTGACTGAGACGCAAGTTAGATATTTGGCTCAAAAGAGGAGGAGGGAGCGGAGGGGTGGGGATAGGGGTGAAATCGGGTAATTCCTGCCATTTTTCTGGTACCGGTGAAAGACATACGGCGATGATTGGAAGTTTGGGGGCTAGCCAACGGGCTACAGCTACCGGGACTGGGTCAAGCACGCCTCCATCTACTAATTCGGCCGGTCCGATTTTCTGAGGGGGGAAGATACCGGGAATGGCAATTGTGGCTAATACGGCGTCTAGAACCGAACCTCGGTTTAGCACGTATTCTTGCTTCGTATGCAGATCAACCGCCGTGCAGGCGAAGGGGATAAGTAAGCGCTCGAAGGTTAAACCGGCCAGAAAACGCTCCAAAAATGGAGCAACCTGACCTAAACCCAACAATGATGGGCCGTCTTTAGGACGACGTGCAAAGTAATTAATGCGGTTTAAGTCGGCAAGAGCTTCGGTCAGTTGGCTGACAGAATAACCAGCGGCGTACAAAGCACCCACGACTCCCCCAGCACTGGTCCCGGCAATGGCCTTGATTTTGATCCCTTCTTGCTCTAAACGATGGATGACTCCCAAATGGGCAATTCCTTTAACCCCTCCGCCCCCTAACGCCAATGCAATTTCGCTCATCGCAATTACCTCCCTATGCTTTTTGACCGTCTTTGTATGCTAAGGTCATTATAATCCCAACGGTTAAGAGATATGAAAGGTGCTTGAGAGAGGGTAAAGTCCCCAAAGAGCGAGTAGAATTGAACGGTTGATTTTCAATGGAAGCGGGTAAGGTCATGAGGGGTCGTCTGTCCATGTTTCGCTGGTTGAATTTGGGAGTGCTCCCCGCAGAATATCGGGGCAATTTTAGTCATCTGATTGCCGATATTGCCTGGTATGGGGTTCTAAACGGGAGTTCCCTTTCTTTTCTCACCATTTATGCCGCTCGGGTTGGGGCTACGGCAGAGCAAATTGGATGGATCAACGCGGCACCAGCCCTAATGAGTCTACTTTTCGCCCTGCCAGCAGGTGCATTACTTGAACAACGTTTTGTGCATCCAATGGTTGTTCGAACGGCGGTTATACATCGCTTGTTATATTTGATCCTTGTCTTCCTGCCGCTCTGGGCATCAACCTCAATCCAACCTTCTGTATTAATCGGACTGATCTTTCTCTTTTACATACCTGGTGCTGCACTTTCAGTTAGTTTCAATGCCTTGTTTGCAGAAACCGTTCCAGCAAATTGGCGGGCATGGGTGGCGGGGATGCGAAATGCGGCATTTGCCATCGCTACCATTGTTTCCTCGCTGATTTGTGGTTACATTTTGAATATTTCCCCCTTTCCGACGGGGTACGTGTGGGTTTTTCTGATCGGGGTCATTGGAGCGGCAATGAGCACCGTGCATTTGTATTTTGTGCGCGTGGGAACGAAGGAAAACCATAAAGTGCCGAGAGAGAACCCCCGTCCATTGGTGGCCACTTTTTTGGGGATCATTGCTGATTACAAGCGGGTATTCCATTTTGAGATTCTTCACACCCCATTTCGTCACATCTTGTTGATTATGTTGGGATTTCACCTGGCCCAGTATTTACCTGTTCCGCTCTTTCCAATCTATACTGTCAAGGTGCTGGGAATTTCGGACCAATTTATTAGTCTGGGGAATGCGCTTTTTTTCTTCAGTGTGTTTGTGGGTTCGACCCAACTCGTGCGAATTACCCGGGTTATGGGCAACCGTGGCACTACTGGGTTTGGTTTGATGCTCCTGAGTGGGTTCCCGGCATTACTGAGTATTGCACATTCACCGGCAGTTTATCTATTGGCTAACTTCATTGGGGGGGCTGCTTGGTCATTGGCGGGTGGAGCTTTGTTTAACTATCTGCTCGATCGTGTACCGGAAGAAGCGCGAGGGCCTTCGCTGGCCTGGTTTAATGTGGTTGCTAATGCTGGTGTATTGGTCGGATCTCTGGTGGGCCCGTTAGTCGGTCTATGGTTGGGATTACCTCTGGCGCTCTTGATCTTGGCCGGAGTGCGTTTTTTGATGGGGTGGGTGATCATTCGCTGGGGCTAGATGTGTTAAAATGCAGGTATGAGTATCAAGATTGTAGCGACCAACCGCAAAGCAAAATTTGAGTACTTCCTGTTGGAACGTTACGAGGCAGGAATTGCCTTACAGGGTAGCGAGATCAAGTCTGTGCGAGCCGGGCAGGTCAACCTGACCGATTCCTATGTGCAGGTAGATGGGCGCGAAGCCTGGTTGGTCAACGCTCACATTGCCCCTTACGACAAAGCCAGTCGGTTCAATCATGACCCCAAACGACCGCGGCGGTTGCTTCTCCACCGGCGCGAAATCCTGGAACTCTGGAATGCCGTTCGTCAAAAGGGAGTGACCATCATCCCAGTTCAAATGTATCTTAAGGACGGATTGGCTAAGGTGGAAATCGCTATTGCCAAAGGCAAGAAACTTTATGATAAACGCCATGATATAGCTAAGCGTGATGAAGAACGCGAACTGGCTCGAGAAGAGAGTCGTCGCTACCGATTTTAATAATTCTCCCATTGATGATTATGCTCCATAGCAGTTTTTCGGCCTTCCTAATCACACTTTTATTGGCATTGGCTTGGTTAAGATTGAATAACTTTATGGCAGCATGGGGTTGGGTGAGCGGCCCGGTGAGTCGTAAAATCATTCATATCGGTACCGGGCCAATTTTTGTTTTGTGCTGGCTTTTGTTTCCGGAGTCCTATTCGTCGCGCTTTTGGGCCGCACTGATCCCTTTGGGAATTACGGTTCAGTTTCTATTGGTAGGACTAGGGTTGCTAAAGGATGAAGCGGCAGTAGTCGCCATGACCCGGCACGGGTTGGCGCGCGAAATTTTACGTGGTCCGCTCTTTTATGGAATCGTGTTTGTTCTAGTAACAATCTTGTACTGGTATGATACACCTATTGGCATAGTTGCCCTTATGCTTCTTTGTGGTGGAGATGGGTTAGCCGACCTTGTCGGCAAGCGCTTGCCCAGTTCCTCGTTACCCTGGTCGCGGTCGAAGACGGTGGCAGGTTCATTGGCGATGTTAGTTGGCGGTTGGGGTATAGCGGCTTTTGTTTGGGGAGTTTTCATCCTAGTGGGGGCGATTGATTCCTCCGCATCGGATCTGTTTGGTCCTTTGTTGGCCATTGCCTCCGTGGCAGCGGCGATTGAATCTTTACCCTTTCCGGACATTGATAATCTCACAGTGCCGGCAGCCGCAATTTTGGCGGGACACCTTCTTTTGAGTTGAGGTTAGCATGATCGAAATTGATGGTCATCATTTGACAATCTCGGATGTGGTAGCCGTTGCGCGTCGAAAAGAGCCGGTTTCACTTTCAACGGCAGGGAAGGAGGCCATTTTGCGGTCTCGCGGTTGGCTGGAGCAGATCTTACGGGAAGACAAACCGGTTTATGGTATCAACACGGGTTTTGGAATCTTTGCCGAACAGCGCATTAAACCTGAAGCCAGCGATCGTTTGAGCCGAAACTTAATTCTCAGTCACGCCGTTGCAACTGGAACTCCGTTTCCGGATGATATTGTGCGTGCGGCGATGCTGATCCGAGCAAATACTTTAGCCCGTGGCCACTCAGGGGTTCGTGTTGAAGTGGTTGACACTCTACTTGAGATGCTTAATCGGGATGTTGTTCCTGTTGTGCCCGAACAAGGATCATTGGGATCCTCAGGCGATCTTGCTCTACTCTCTCATTTGGCACTGGTGTTTACTACCGATCCCGAAGATCGTGCGGAAGATTCAGGGTGGGCTCGTTTCAAAGGTGAAATCCTGCGGGGAAAAGACGCAATGGAAGCGGCAGGACTGAAGCGCTTAGTTTTAGGAGCAAAGGAAGGATTAGCCATCAATAACGGGGCCACTTTTTCGGCGGCAATTGCGGCTTTAGCCCTTTATGATACCCAAAACCTTTTACGAACGGCTGAGGTGGCTTTGGCCATGAGCCTGGAAGCGATTATGGGTTGTATTGAAGCGTTTGATGTCCGGATTCATGCAGTACGTGGACATCCAGGGCAGGAGAAAGTAGCCGAGCACATATGCCATCTGACCGCCGGATCTACGCTGCTAGGTCGTGCGCAACGGGTTCAGGATGCCTATTCACTACGCTGTGCTCCTCAAGTGCAGGGGATGGCATGGGATACGTTTGATTTTGTGACTCAAATTATCGAACGTGAGATAAATGCTGCAACAGATAACCCGCTTCTTTTTGAGGGTGGAGCCGTGCTCTCAGGAGGTAACTTTCATGGGGAACCGGTGGGTATGGCGATGGATTTTTTGGGTGTCGCTATGGCGGAAGTTGCGGCGATTTCTGAACGTCGTATCTTCCGGTTGACCGATGGAAAACTCAACGGCGGTCTTCCACCCATGCTGGTGGACTTTCCAGACGCAGCGGGGTTGAATTCCGGGTTGATGATGCCTCAATATACAGCCGCCTCGTTAGTGTTGGAGAATCAGACCCTGGCCCATCCGGATAGTGTGCACTCACTCCCAACCTCAGGCGAACAGGAAGATCATAATGCGAATGCGACCACAGCTGCTCGACATGCGCGGCAAATCGTTCTCAATACCGCTCACGTGATTGCCATTGAACTCTATACTGCGGCCAGGGCGCTCGACCTTCGCCTGCGTCAATACCCCGATGCCCGGTTGGGTCAAGGAACCCAAGAGGCGTATAGCCTTCTGCGCAAATACGTGCCTTATCAGGCTGGGGATGCCTGGTGGGGGCCAGAAATTGAAAAGGTGCGACTACTGGTTGAAGAAGGCATTTTTGCGCAGTTCTAACCGCGTTTTAACCCTGGAAATTTGACAAAACCTCTAAGCCGGGGTATCTTTATGGGCATGAATTTCTGGTATCAGCCAATCTCACGACGGGATTTCTTGAAGTTAGGGGTGCTGACCCTGGGATCGCTGGCATTTCGGCCGTGGATAGAGTGGCAGCAGTTGGCTGCAGATTGGCCGGATGCAGAACGCTTAGGGCGGATTTGCGTTGGGAAAGTAGATATTCGCGCCCGACCTTCAGCAGATAGCCCTTCTGTAGGTGTGCTATATGAAGATGCGGTTGTTGTATGGTTGCGCGAAGTGGTGGGAGAGGTCCCGGCAGGGCGTCAAAGTCGCCGTTGGGTTGAAACGCCAGATGGGTATATCTATGCACCTAGCGTTCAGCCGGTGCGAAATTTACCGAACACACCGGTAAATGAATTGCCTCAAACCAGTCTGGGCAAGGGGATGTGGGTTGAGGTTACCGTTCCTCATGTTCAGATTTTCCTCGAGAATCGCGAACCTGCATCCCCATGGTTAAAGTATGTGGTTGAGCATGGGCTTATTCCGCGCTTGTATTACAGCCAAATCCTATGGGTAGATGGCATGACGACGAATTCCCAAGGTCAAGTCCTCTATCGCATTAATGAACGCTATGGCCCTGGTGATGTTTTCTGGGCTGCAGCGGAAGCGTTCCGCCCCTTGACGGTTGAGGAACTAACCCCAATTAGTCCGGAAGTTGAGGATAAACGCGTTGTGGTGGATGTAACGCCAACGCGTCAAATGCTTTATTGTTATGAGGGAAAAACTGAGGTGTATGCGTGTCAAATTTCTTCCGGCGCTAAGTGGGATGCGGCAGGAAATCTGGTTGAGAAATGGGGTACGCCGTTGGGGCCGCATCCTATTTGGCGTAAAGCCATCTCGATTCATATGAGTGGAGGGCAAACTGGCACCGGGTATGATCTGCCGGGTGTGGCATGGACAACGCTGTTTACCGGTGAAGGTGTAGCTATTCATTCCACATTCTGGCACAATGATTTTGGCACCCCGCGCTCTCACGGATGTGTAAACTGCGCCCCGGAGGATGCTAAATTTGTCTTTCGCTGGACAAAACCGATTGTCCCGTATGACCCTGGCGATGTAACCGTCAGTATGCCTGGGGGGACGATTGTTGAGGTTATTGAGGCTTAAAAATCAACCGGTTTTGAGGTGTTCGATGACAGAGGTGAGTGCAGGATTAGCGTTTTTGGCTGGATTGGCTTCTTTCCTATCTCCCTGTGTGTTTGGTCTTATCCCAGCATATGTGGGCTATCTCAGCGGGCGATCGGTTGCGAGGATTCAACAAGAGGGGGTGCCCAATCGCTTGGAAACGTTTTTACACGGTGTAGCCTTTGTTTTTGGGTTTAGTTTAGTGTTTCTTACCCTGGGTTTAGCCCTTTCTGCAGTAGGAAGTTTGTTATATGACTTACGGGTATGGATTGCTCGTTTAGGTGGGATCATTGTGATATTGCTGGGACTACATATGACGGGGTTGTTACGTATCCAATGGCTCGAGTATGACCTTCGACCGCGAACACCACTTGATCAGCGACGGAGTCTACTTTCTTCCATTTTTCTGGGGATTTCGTTTTCTGCCGGTTGGTCACCTTGCATCGGCCCTGTTCTAGGGATGATATTGACCCTGGCAATTAATCAGGGGTCGGTAGTAAATGGATTGTTCCTGTTAGCGATGTATTCATTGGGATTGGCTATTCCATTTCTAGTGGCAGCGTTGGGGATTGGGTGGGTGGTTACCATCCTCCGCCGTTACCGAAAGGTGATGCATTACGTTGAGATCGCGATGGGGGTAATTATGATTGGCGTGGGAGTTTTGCTTTTCTTGGGAATTTTTAACCAACTGGCGCAATTTGGCTTTTTTGTTGATTTAGGGTTGTGAATTGTGAACCGCCTTGTGTCTTCACGGTTATGGTTGGGGTTGGTAATAGGGTTGGCCTTAGGAGCGTTGGTGGGTGGGGAGATTTTTGGGCGCCCGGTCTATTCGTTCGCATCTGACAGAATCGAGGTGGGTTACTCCGTTCCGGATTTTAAATTATCCTCCTTGGATGGTAAGGCTACAAGCCTTATAGATTTTAGAGGACATCCGCTAATTTTGAACTTTTGGGCTTCTTGGTGCGATCCTTGCCGCGAGGAAATGCCCTTGCTTCAGCAGGTGTATGAAGATTTAGGGGATAGAATTTTCGTAGTAGGGATTAATTACGCTGAGTCGTCTTCACACGTCTTATCTTTTACCCACACCATAGAGGTGACCTTTCCTATTCTCTTGGATTCCAAGGGTGAGGTCACCGAACGCTATCAAATCGCGGGTTTTCCAACTACCTTCTTTGTGAGTTCAGAAGGAAAACTGGTGGCTTATCATTTGGGGGAACTAACCTCGGATGCACTAAGCTCTTACTTACAGATGTTAGGGGTAGAACCATGATTACTGTTACTGTGTATCGCACGTCGTCATGTCCCATGTGTGATGAGGTACAAAGGGTTTTGGAAGATCTTAGGGAGACATTTGACCTGCAAATTACGGTTATTAATGTGGATAATAGCGAGGGTTTACGCTCCCTGATGGGTGAAATTTACCCAATTGTAGAAATTGGCCCTTACCGATTGCGTCCCCCGATTGATCGCCAATCTCTTGAAATTGCACTTGGTGCAGCCCGTGATCGCCAATCTCAACTGCAACAACTGGGAGTGGGGGATAGACAAAACCAGGTGAACATGTCAACCCGATGGAGTGCTGCAGATGCCCTCTCGCTCTGGTTGAGTCACCATTACCTCGCTGTTTTCAATTTCTTTTTGCTTCTTTATGTCGGTATCCCGTTTCTTGCTCCTCTGTCTCTTAGGTTAGGTTGGAACCGTTTAGCCAATGCGATTTATACGGTTTACAGTCCCTTGTGCCATCAACTGGCGTTTCGTTCTTGGTTCTTTTTCGGTTTGCAACCCTATTATCCGCGTGAAGCAGCACATTTGGACAATATGGTTTCATATGAAGCGATTACAGGGATCAGTAGTTTGGATTTGAGGCGGGCACGGGCTCTTACGGGAGGTGAATCTTTAGGGTACGGGGTGGCTCCATTAGGCTTCAAAGTGGCACTTTGTCAGCGTGATGTGGCGATTTACGGTTCGATGCTGCTCTTTGGTCTGGTATTTGGGCTCACCGGGAGACGATGGAGGCGCCTTCCCTGGTATCTTTGGGTCCTGTTCGGTTTAGTGCCAATTGCACTGGATGGGGTTTCACAATTACCGGGTTTGATTCCCTATCTCTCCCAGTGGTCGCTCGTGCGTGAGAGCACACCGTTGTTGCGCACGATCACCGGGTTTCTATTTGGCTGGATGACGATGTGGTATCTTTATCCTATTATTGAGGAGAACATGCGAGAAACGCATGCCATTCTGCAAGGCAAGAAGAGGCTTGTGGCTCAAACAATGCAGCACGAGTCCATTTCCACATAAGAGTCTATTTCTATATTGGGTGGATAAGACGATGGGCTTTGTTCGTCAAAATGGTCTGGTCTATTATCAATTTGATATTTTTCCGCCCGCGGTTGTTCATGGGGTTTTTACCCGCCTGGGAGGTGTTAGCCCGGTACCGTGGGCCAGCCTTAACTTGGGGGGGAATCTTGGAGATACCCGTGAAAATATCATCGAAAACCGGCGGCGCATCTTTGAAGTCGTCAATCGTAAGGTCGAGACGATTTTTGATGTATGGCAAGTACATAGCGATATTGTCGTTTGCACGGATCAACCGCGTCCCTTGGATACACCGCATTCCCGAGCGGATGCGATTTTGACCCAGAACCCCAACGTGACTTTATTTATGCGTTTTGCCGATTGCGTCCCAATCTTTTTGTACGATCCCGAAAATAACGTCGTAGGATTAGTGCACGCGGGGTGGAAAGGCACACTTGCGGCGGTTACATACAAAGCAATTGAGGTTATGCGGACGAAATACGGTAGCGTTCCGTCAAATATCCTGGCTGCTATCGGTCCTTCTATCGGGCCAGATCACTATGTGGTTGGGCCCGAGGTTATTGAAGGTGTTAAGCAGACCTTTCAAGAAGACTCGGAAGCCTTGCTAATTCAGCGAAATGGGCGAACGTATTTCGACTTGTGGCAGGCAAATACACTGTGGCTGAGTAAAGCCGGAGTCGCTCAGGTGGAAATAGCAGGTTTATGCACAGCATGTGATACCCATCATTGGTACTCCCATCGCGGTGAAGCGGGCCGAACTGGTCGCTTTGGTGCATTGATTGCGTTAAATTCCTGATGGAGGCATTGAGGATGACCTTGGAGGCCGGTGTTATTCGTGAGAACTATTTCAGGGTTTTAGAGCAAATTCACCAAGCTGCAAATCGAAGTGGCCGTGATCCCACACAAATCCGTTTAATCGTTGTTACCAAAGGTCAGCCGGTTGAAGTTATCCGTGCAGTGGTGGAAGCCGGGGCAAAGGATTTGGGTGAGAATTATCCAGAAGAAGCCCTTCCAAAAATAGAGGCTCTTCAGGGTTATTTTCTTAAGTGGCATATGATCGGTCATTTGCAGAGCCGGAAAGCCAAACTTGTTGCTCAATATTTTGATTGGTTTCAGGCGCTGGATAGCCTTCGCCTGGCTCAGAAATTAGAGCGAGTGTTGACTGAACAGGGGCGACGATTACCGGTTTTGCTTGAATTTAATGTTGGGGGAGAAGAGAGCAAATCAGGGTGGCGAGCTGAAAATCCTGATTCTTGGCCAGAGTTATTACCAGAGATTGAACAGATTTTGGTTACATGTCCTCATCTTGAGGTCCGAGGTATCATGACCATGCCCCCGTTGACTGATAATGCCGATCAGACACGGCGATATTTTGCCCATTCACGACGACTGCGCGATTTTCTGGCGCGGGCGTTTCCAAGTGTGTCCTGGAATGAGATATCCATGGGAACCAGTGCAGATTTTCCGTTGGCGATTGAAGAAGGGGCAACAATGGTGCGAATTGGACAGGCAATACTAGGCCCACGGCCTGAATAAAAATATTGCGAGAGGATTAAATGATGATTTGGTTGCTAATACAATTGATCCAAGCCCTTTCCACACTTCTGGTGATTGTGGTAATTGTGGATGTTGTGCTTTCTTATTTTCTCTCCCCTTTCCATCCAATCCGTTCTGCACTTGATCGCATTGTAGAACCCTTATTGACACCAATCCGTCGTATTGTTCCACCAGTCCAGATGATTGATTTTAGTCCAATAATTCTCGTCATTCTTATCCAAGTAGTTGAGTGGATACTCGTTGGCGTGCTAAGTAATATGCTCAGGTGATGCCCGATGGGAAAGAAGGAAAAACCTCGCTTTTCTCAGCCCAAACGTGGGGCTGCGCTTACTTTATGGGTAAAAGGTGGTGCAGGTCGGGATTGCGTTGAACATATCACCGATGAGGGGGTCGTGGTTGTCGCCTTACACGCTTCAGCCACTCGGTCCGATCAATTGAATGAGGCTCTGTTGGCGTTCTTGAGCAGTGTTTTGGGGGTAAAGCGGGCTGAGTTGGAAATTGTCGCTGGCTTTGAAAGTGAGCAAAAACTCGTTGCCGTCTTTGGTAAGGAACCTGAAAAGGTAGATCAGGCGCTAAGGAGGGCACTGCAAAAACCTAGTTTGTGATCTCTGCTTTAGGTTCGGAAAGGGAAAGCACCCACAAGGTATAGTTTGCCGTATGGCGCACTTCGGGATTATCGTGGTGTAAAAGAGTTTTTAAAGGTTGGACGTAAATTAAACGGGGTTGGGCGCGAATCATGGCCATCGCAGAAAGTTTTTCATTATCATTGCCCTGAATTAGGGCTTGCTGAAGTAGCGAATCTACAGGTTCTCCGGGCGTAATGCCTTGTCCTAATTTAGCGGCAAATGCAATCAGCCATGGTGCGTCATGGGGTGGGATTGTAGATGGATGCAAATATAAATGGGCTTGGTGAAGGCTTTCTAAAGCCTGGGTGGCAGCATTTCGTACAACCCACTGGCTGTCTTCTACGGCAATACGTTCCAATTCTTCCGCGACCCAGGGAGCTGGTAAATTTGCAATACCAATAACGGCTGCCCGCCGCGTGAGCAGATCTTCAGCAGATAAGGCTTCTTTAAGATGTTCTTCACCGCTAGGGATAATGTTGGCTAATGCTTCAGCCGCGGCGAGACGGAGGGCTTCATCTCCGAAGGTAAGGGCGCGTAACACGGCTTCTTCAGCCAAAGGGTCCCGGTATTGAGCCAACGCAAAACAAGCCCCCACCCGGACCATATCTTCAGGATCATTCAATAAGACTATGAGATCCTTCAACGCCCCTGTATCCCGTAAAAAACCACACCCTAAAGCAGCGTAAAGACGATGAGCGGATGTGTGGGCTTTCAGCCATTGGCGGAATAAGAGGGTCAAGGATGGATCATTTGTAGTAGCACAGGCAGCCAATCCCTCAAAGCCCACTTCGGGATTTTCTGGTTCGCTTTGCAAAGTAGGAAGGATGCGCTTCATCAGAAATGAGCGAATAGGGGCATTGCGTGGGGTTAAGCGTGCCCAGTAAAAAGCACGGTACAAGGTGTAGGCTGAATCCCCGTTTATCCATTTCTCGAACCAAGGCGTCTCGGGATGAAGAGCAGCGAAATGATAAATCAGCGTATCTTCAGCGCTCCAAAGAGGTAGCCCGGGTGTTTCCGGTAGCACCACAAGGTGACGTGCAGCCAAGAATGCCATGATATAAGGATGAGAAAAGGCGAGCCGTTCATTGCTGTGTTCGCGGAGAAGCCCTGCATCCAAAAGTGCCAGCAGGATTCGATTGCCGGGGCGAGCGGATCTGACCGTGGATGTGGAAGTCGGGCTCTTGACGATTTGCTCTTGATCATTGGATGAAGAAGCCACGCTTGGGATTTGCAGTTCGGAAACCGCCTGTTCAATTTCGCGCGGAGTGAGAGCGGGTTTACGGCTCTCGATAAAAGTATGCGCAATTGTGCTCAATGAGGTGACTGGGAGGCTGGGGCCACAAAGGCGGTTGATGTAGGCGTCAATCGCATCTGGAACTGTGCTCGATAGGTTGCCGGCTAGAAGCGCCCAGATGAAAAGCGTCCACTCTAATGGAGAATAGGTGGGGGTCGTGTCTACCCAACCTCGAACCAGAAGATCATCTAGAGGGACAATATTTGTTTTCTGTGAGGTGGGGATACCGATATGCTGATTCCACAACCGGCTCCAGCGGTTTACAAACGCTTCTACTTGATCATGCGTCCAGGCGGCTAGGGGCAAAGGCTCTATCCCGAGCTCAATTAGACCATCCAGATATAAATCAGAAGCACTCAGCAAAAGTCGGGTATATGGGTAATTGGTAAGCAGAGATTGGAGGTAAGAGGTCGCAGTATTAAGCATCTCTGGAGGGAGTTCATCTAGACCATCAAGAAGGAGCACCGCATCTCCGTCCATGAAGGCGCTTTTCAAAAAACTGAGCAGACGGGGTTGTGAGGTCAGAGGTAAGAAGCGAGTCAAAGCCCGATAGATGGGGTCTAAGGGGTCTACGGTTGGGGATATAAAAGGCTCTATATCAAGATAATGTAGAAAAATTGGGGTAAGGTTGGTGGCAAAACTCGGGAGATCTTCACGGCGCGCCAAAATTGAAGCAAGATGGGCTAATGCAACAGTCTTGCCGCTCCCGGGTTTTCCCACAATAGCAATTCGCTGCCATTGACTGAGTGCTTGAATGAGAGATAATGTGGTAGCCCCGAAACGTGAAATGAATTCAGGCCATTGAGGTAAGGGGGGAAACAGTTGCTCGTGGATGCGGGGTAATCTGGTGTCGGATTCACCCGTGGGCGGTTGGGGTGGAGCCAGTAATCGCGGCGGGATAATGACCTCGTCCAATGCGAATAAGTTGGCGGCGAGGTGGTTGCGTTGGGCACGGCGCAAGGCATCTTGGCGAATCGCGAATTCGGTACCAGCAAGTTGGCGCTGTTTGAAATGTTTAAACCACTGTTTTAATCCTTCGCGCAGATTAGGCCATTCTTTTCCTAACCGTGAGAGGACGAACCAGAACAGCGTTCCAGTTAAGAATCCGATCCAAAACGAGAGACGGTCGAGTTGTAATCCTAAAAAGCTGCGCATAGCCTACCCCGCGTAAAGGATTCGTCCACATGAACTGCAAAACACCAGTTGATGGGGAAATCGTGCCGCTTGTCGTTCGGCAGGTGTTAGGGTAGAACCGCAGGCAGAACAGGAATCATCTTCTACGGTCGCGACAGCGATTCCACGCTTACGTTCGCGCAATTGCTGATAGATGGCTTGGTTGTTGGGTTCAATTTGGTTGAGAATCACCTCACGTTCACGCCGCAGCCGTTCGCGATTACGAAGAAGGTTTTCCAATTCACCGCGCAGACTGGCATGTTGTTCGGTTTCTGTGGCAAGAGCATGCTGCAACTGGAGTTCAGCCTGGCGATATTCGGCTTCGGCTTGTTCGAGTTCGATCATGGCCTCCAGTTGGCGGTCTTCGAGGGCGCTCAGAGCACGTTTTAGGGCTTGTACCTCATTTTCTAGATCACGTAATTCTTTGGGGATTTTGACCCTTCCTGAATAAAGGTTTTCTTCGCTTTGTTCCAATTTTATCCGTTTGGACTGTGCTTCTTGTTCAATTTTTCTGAGCATCTGTTGTTTTTGTTTGAAGACAGCCTCAGCTTCCTGAAGAAGGCGTTGGGCTGCCTCAACTTCAGAATGGTTGGATAATAGGGCATTTATTTCCTGAGCCCGGGTTTCGATCTGGTCAAGTTGCGAGTCAATTTTCTGCAGTTGGAGAAGGTGGAACGCTTGGCTCATAGGACATTTTCCGAACCTTTAGGGTGATCATGATGAAGCGTTTGCCTCGCCAAGTTCATTTTAGTATACTTCATAACATGGGCGTACGTCGTTTCCCATGGATAGGCAGTTTACTTGTTTGGGGTTTGACCGGACTGCCTTATATTTTAGCAGCCCTCATTTCATCCGAAGAATGTATTTTTACAGGCTTTTTGTTTAATCCTATTGATGGTTATTCCTATTTAGCCAAGATGTACCAAGGATTTCAGGGGGAATGGTTATTCCGTCTGCCGTATACTGCTGAAGCGACCCCTTCAGGATATCTTTTTGTCTTCTACATTGCATTAGGGCATTTAGCCAGGCTGCTGAATCTTCCTCTGATTGGGGTGTTTCACGGTGCCCGTTTGTTATCAGCATGTGTTCTCATGCTGGCATTGTGGCAATTCCTAAACGTAGTTTTACAAGACACAACCAGAATAAGTTGGGTGTATTACTGGATTTTATTAGGAACAGGGTTGGGATGGTTAGCGACCTTGTGGGGAGGTTTCACGCCGGATTTTTGGCTGGCTGAGGCTTTTCCGTTTCTCTCTATGTTTGCGAATCCCCATTTCCCTTTGGGGCTAGGATTGCTTTTGTTTTATTTTTCGGTCTTTCTCCAATCCTCAGGTAGATGGGGGTTTATTGTGTCCCTATTATTGGGGGCGAGTTTGGGGGTTATTTTGCCTTTTGGGGTTGTTGTCGGCGGTGTTGTGAGCGCTGGCTATAGTATGTGGTTGTGGTTGCGCCGTCAACGTATTAGGGTAAGTACCTTACTTGGTTTTTGTTTAGGTGGTGGAATACTTCTCTTATATCAATATATAACGGTATTGCAGGATCCATGGCTGCGAGGATGGAATGCTCAAAACCTTACCCCCTCTCCCCCTCTATGGGATTACCTCATTGCCTTTTCTCCGGCTCTTGTGTTAGCAATATTAGGGGCCGTTAAGTCAAAACTTGAATCCCAAGTAAACCTTCCTTTCCTGTTGGTGTGGTTTGCTGCCGGTTGGCTCATGGCGTACAGCCCATGGGCGCTGCAGCGACGCCTTTTGGTCGGGTTCTACATTCCAATTGTGATTCTTGCGGGGCGTGGGAGTGTGTGGCTTGAGCAATGGAACAAGAGGGTAGGAAAAATACTGGGAAGGGCGGTATTTGCACTCTCTTTACCGACGACGGTAATCATTATTGTTTCAGGGCTTATGGCAGTTGCTAATGCCCATCCTTTATTGACGCTGGATAAGAATGAATATCGTGCTCTAAGGTGGATTGAAACTCACACGCCTCCAGAGGCGCTTGTCTTTGCTGCCCCCGAAACAGGGTTAATCATTCCGGCTTTTACCGGAAGACGTGTCGTATATGGCCATCCTTTTGAGACGGTGGATGCCAAAGTAGTGGGGAGTTGGGTGGTTGCTACACTTAAGACCACAGGTTCAGACTCGGATTTCATTCAGCACCTACAGGAACGTGGAGTGGATTACATTTTTTGGGGAACGCGGGAGCGTGATATGGCCAAACTAAACGCCCTCTCTTCGGTGCCTATTGTGGCTCAGTTTGGTGAGATTTATGTGTATGCGGTGCCGACTAAACCATGAGAGCAAGAATTAGACGCGGACTGCTAATCGGTGGAATATTATTGATCCCGCTTCTTCCTTGGTTACCTCAACTGGGGAAATGGCCTTTTCCTCCAGAGTCGACCTATACAGATGCGCTAATTGCACATTATCCTGGCGCTTGGGAGATTGCGAATTCGTTGCGCAAATGGGGTGAGATCCCTCTATGGTCAAACGCGTTTTTGGGCGGATATCCCTTGGTAGCGGATCCCCTTAGCAGTCTTTGGTACCCCCCCGCTTGGTTGAGTCTGTTGTTCCCCTCTCCATGGAGTTTTAACATCACTCTTGTTCTCCACCTTCTCTTTCTAGGACTGGGCATGTATCGCTGGTTAAGGCTGGAAGGGTATAACCGGTATGCCTCGCTGTTAGGGGGGTGGACCTTGATGTTGCTTCCCAAAGTTTTTGCTCACTGGGGAGCAGGGCATTACACTTTAATCTACGCTTTTTCATGGACGCCCTGGGTTTTAGTGGCAGAAAAGTTACGTCAGTTTTATGCGAAACAGGTATGGCCAGCATTCTTTTTCCCGGGATTGGTTTTAGGTTTGGGATGGCTGGCCGACTTGCGGTGGGGAGTTGTGTTATCCGGGTTGTGGTTGGGGTATGCAGTCTTAGGGGGGCTAAAATTATTACAAAGAAAGAACATCCCCCAGATTGGAACTTTTATTATCCAATTGATATGGGGTTTCATGGTTGCGGCACCTTTGCTTTTGCCTTTGCTAGAATGGTTACCTTTAACCACGCGAAATGAATTAAACCCCTCTGAGGCGTTGACGTATTCATTACCCCCTCATTATTTAATTGGGCTGCTATTTCCCGGCTTTGGGCGGGCGCATGAATGGGTGACGTATTTGGGGATAGTCCCAATTAGCATGTTGGTGTTAGTAATTGCAGTGCCCACCTTAAGACACTCACTCAGAGGTTGGCTCATTTTGGGGGGATTGGCCATGCTTGCGGCGCTCGGGGCTTATTTTCCAGGGGTGGATCTAATCATGCATCTACCCGTGACAAATTTGCTCCGGGTTCCCGCACGCTTCTGGTTCATAGTCGGTTTTGTGGCTTCGCTTTCTACTGCGGCTGGGGTGAATTGGCTCATGGCGTCACCCCGCGTGCTACGTCCTGATATTATCCTTTGGTTGAGCGGTTTACTGGGATTTATTGTATTTTTGACTCTGGGGTGGCGTCTTCTCTTTGGGGAGATGCCTCTTTTATTGCTCTTTGGAATAGTCCTGTTAGCCGTGTTGGTACTAACTGTTGCCCTGTGGGAACGTCAGCGGTTAAAGAGGGACATAGGATGGACAATATTGGCTTTATTGTTACTTGTAGATTTGGAAATCGTCAACAGGACTTGGATCGTTTTTCACCCTGAAGATGAAATTAGGGAGAAGACATCGAATTTGGTCACCTTTTTCCGTCAGGACAATGGGATTTTCCGTATCTATTCACCCTCTTTTTCATTGCCGCAGTATATTGCCGTACGAAACCAACTGGAATTGGCAGATGGGGTTCATCCCTTACAGTTGAAAACCTATGTAAGGTACATGAGCATGGCTACTGGCGTTCCGCAGGAGGGTTACTCGGTTACTTTGCCCCCATTTGTAAGCGGTGACCCTCAGATAGACAATCGTTTTTACTTTCCCCGTGCGGATTGGTTGGGATGGTGGAATGTTAAGTATGTGGTTTCGGCTTTTCCCTTACAGGTAACTGGACTGGAATTGATTACCCAAATTGATGGTCAACTCATTTATTTGAACCGTCGTGCTTTCCCACGCGCATGGATTCAGTCTGGTCTTTTCTGGCCGCCTCGGATTGAGGGGGAGGCTGAGATCATTCGACGATCACCCAATGAATGGAAGATCAGGGCACAAGGGCCAGGATGGTTGATTTTAGCCGAGGTGGCATATCCTGGTTGGGAGGCCTCTCTGGATGGCCAGCCGAGAATGGTGCAATCCCTTCAGGGGCTTTTTCGAGCAATTGAGGTTCCCGTGGGAGACCATGTGATTTCTCTTAGGTATAAACCTCGGCTCCCGATTTTAGGAATAGCGCTTGCGGTTTTTGCCTGGGGTGTGGTTCTAATGACTCCCGTCGTGAAGCATATCTTTATGCGTGGGGCAAGAGTAGAACACCTTAGAATCAATAAGTGATAAAGGCTCATCATTAAAAAATTCGTATAGTCAATGTAACACGATGAGAATTCCCAAACCCTCTTATTTGATCATTTTCTTGTTACTCCCGTTACCTCTAGTTGGAGGGGCGTTGCTCCAGGGAAAAGTGCTGTATTGGGGACTGCCAGTCCTGCAGTTTATCCCCTGGCGCGCTCTGGCATATGAACAGGTCTTTAGAGGCGAACTTTTTCCGCTTTGGAACCCATTGAATGGCATGGGGGCACCGCTTCTGGCTAATTATCAATTAGCCTGGTTTTATCCGCCTTCCTGGGTTTTAGGGCTTTTTTATTGGTTGGGGGGCGCTCCGTTATTGGCCTGGGGATTTACACTTCTCACTGCATTACATCTAACATGGGCAGGATGGGGGATGGGACGGTTAATGAAACGACTGGGATGTGGTGTATTAGGTCAAGTCGTGGCTGGGGTTGCCTTTAGTTATAGCCAGTATTTCATCGCGCGGATTAATTTCTTTAGCATGATTTGGACCGGGGCATGGCTGCCATGGGTGGTGAATAATGTTGATGAGATGTTCATGACCTCTTCCGAGGAAAAACCAATCAGGGCAAAAGTTCTATCGCTGGCTTTGGTATTAGCCATACAGTTGCTGGCTGGTCATGCTCAATTGACCTGGTACACTTGGCTATTGGCTATGGCGTGGGGGTTGATTCGATGGCTGTGGATGAGAGATAAGAAAATTGGTCCGTTTGCCGGGGGATTTGTAGCACTTTTATGGGCGGTAGGATTATCGCTGGTTCAGTTATTACCGACTGCCGAATATTTATTAAACTCTCAACGGGCAACTCAGGTGGATTATGAACAGGCTATGACCTATTCCTTATGGCCATGGCGATTAACTGGCTTTTTAACTCCAAATCTATTTGGAAACCCGGGTTTAGATGGTTACTGGGGTTACGCTAATTATTGGGAGGACGCGGTATATATTGGCATCCTTCCTTTGATTATGGCTTTGGCCACTTTAAAAAAGGCCTTTCGAGTTTGGAGGAAAGGAGAAGTTTCGACGTCTGAAAGGCTGATTGTTTTTCTATGGGGAATTGTTGCTGTGGGCATTCTTTTAGCCCTAGGTAAAAACACCCCCCTTTACAGCTGGTTATATCGGTATGTACCCACATTTGATATGTTCCAAGCGCCTTCACGCTGGTTGATATGGACGGTTTTTGGCCTTGCTGTTTTGAGCGGCTTAGGGATCGAGACTTGGCGGAAGCCTGAAGGGCGGGTGGTGTATGGACTGCGATTAAGCGTTGCTGGTTCGCTGGCAGTTATGCTCTCGGCGTGGTGGGCGTCTCATCTACTCTCGGATCTAAAATCATCCTTTGCGAATGCTACGTTTCAGTTCGGTTGGATTACCTTAGGGGCTGTGGTGGTATTGCTTCTCACTCCAGCAGAGTCATCATCCACGAGGCTTCGATTGAGTTGGGGATGGTTATTTTTGATATGGGTGGTGGTAGATATTCTCGTGTCCTCTAGAGGATTGATCCCTGTTGCAAGCATGGAAATTTATCGCCCGGTGGATCTTCCTCATGAATTACAACCAGTGATTCAACAAGGGCGTCTTTATTTGCCACCTCCAGATGAATATGAACTCAAATTCAAACGCTTTTTTCGATTTGACCGTTATCAAAAGAGTGGAGAGTACGTTGGGGCGTTACGGGCTTCGTTGTTGCCCAATCTTAATTTGCTAGCGTCAGTGCCGTCCCTAAATAACTTTGATCCTCTTCAGCCCGGTTGTTATAACAGGCTAATCACTTTTGTTGAATCCCAACCCGAATCCCTAAAAGCGGCTTGGCTAGAAAATCTCAATGTGGCGGTGGTTGAATATCATGATTTCCCATCTTCTCTGGGAATAACATATCATCTTCTTAATCCGAAAGAGCGTTGGCAATGGTTTACGTGCCTTGAAGTTGAACCCTCATTGTCTTTGGCGTTGATGAGATTAGGAGATGTGATAAACTCTGAATCGCGGTGCTTGATTCTTATAGGGACTCAGGGTGAAACAGAGAGAGTAGAAATGCCTTTGTCAACCGCCAGTATTTTGTCGGTGAGTGAGAATTTCAACAGGGTTGTTTTAGAGGTGGAAACCACCGGTTCGGGCTGGTTGCGGATGACTGATTTATGGTATCCTGGTTGGAAGGTTATAGTGGATGGGCATTTGCAACCGTTGCTGCAGGTAGATGGATGTTTACGAGCCGTGTTTCTTACGGCAGGAAAACACATGGTTCAGTTTGTTTATAAGCCGGTCTCTATTTCTATTGGTGCGATAGTCAGCTTTTTGGCATGGTTAGCCTGGCTAGGAATTGCTTGGGTAGAATGGATTAAGCGGTGAGAGAGAAGGGAGACCTAAATTATGGACATGGTTGCAGTAAAAGTCCAGCAATTCGCTGATAAATTATTGGCAAACCTTGAAAAGGTTATTGTTGGAAAACGTCAAACGCTGGAACTAGTCGTCATCGGACTGCTTTGTCAAGGACACCTGCTGATTGATGATGTTCCGGGGGTAGGAAAGACGATTCTGGCACGCAGTCTGGCCAAATCGCTTGGATGTGCATTCAGCCGCATTCAATTCACCCCAGATATGCTGCCCAGTGATGTTACTGGAGTATCAATTTTCAATCAGGCAACACGAGAGTTTGAGTTTCGCCCTGGACCAATTGTGGCGCAGGTAGTATTGGCCGACGAAATCAATCGGGCGACGCCAAAGACACAATCGGCTTTGCTAGAAGCAATGGAAGAGCGCCAAATCACCGTAGATGGTATTACTCACCCCCTCCCTCAACCATTTATTGTGTTGGGGACGCAAAACCCGATTGAATATGAGGGCACTTTTCCGCTACCCGAGGCGCAGTTGGATCGTTTCTTGATGAGGATACGTATAGGATATCCGGAACTTGCCGATGAAATCCGCATATTAGAATTGCAACAACTGCGACACCCGTTGTTGGACTTACAACCAGTTGCCACCGCAGAAGAGGTGCTGGAAGCTCAAGAAGCCATTAAGACCGTCTATGTTTCTCCAGCAGTGGAACGGTACATCGTAGAATTGGTGCGTGCAACGCGTGATCATAGCGATGTTTATCTCGGTGCCAGTCCACGTGGGAGTTTGGGGTTATATCGCGCCGGACAGGCACGTGCGGCGATCAAAGGACGCGATTATGTTCTTCCAGATGACATCAAGGTGCTAGCCGAGCATGTCCTGGCCCATAGAATTATTATCCAGCCAGCGGCGCGATTGAAAGATCTAACGGCAGAGCAAATCTTGCGCGAAATCTTGATGACCCTTCCGGTGCCGGGGGGAAGTGTGGTACAGAAACTACAAAGCGAATGATTATCCGCCGAACTTCGTTATTTTTTATTGGAGCATTAGCCTTCGTTGTCGTTGCCCTTTTCCTAGGGGGAGGGGCGACTACACGTGTTTACCTTCGTTTGGCCTATGGCATCGCATTGCTCATAGTGTTCTCATGGCTATGGACGTCGCAAATTCTACGCCATGTACAGGTTGAACGGCAAGCTCGCGGGTTTCGTTATCAAGTTGGTCAGATATTCGAAGAGCGCTTTGAGATTCGGAATACAGGATATCTCAACATAATTTGGTTAGAGGTTCGAGATCTTTCCCCTTTACCTGAGAAACACTTCTCACGCGTTCTTTCAGAAATTGGCCGAGGCGAAGAGCGGTTCTTCGTGACTCGCACGATATTGCATCGACGAGGGGCTTTCCCTTTGGGGCCAACGATTTTGGTCTCTGGGGATCCGTTTGGCCTGTTTGCAGTGCGACGAGAAGTGCCAGCCTCGAAAACCTTGTTGGTTCTCCCTTACATGGTAGATATACATTCTTTCCCGGCGCCGCTTGGCCGGCTGCCCGGCGGAAGAGCCCTTCATCGGCGTAGCACAGAGGTGACCCCCTATGCAGCAGGGGTACGGGAGTATTTTCCGGGCGATCCCCTTAACCGTATCCACTGGCGAAGCACGGCCCGGCATGACCGGTTCATGGTTAAGGAATTTGAGCAGGATCCTTATGCGGATGTTTGGCTGTTTTTAGATGCGCACATGAGCGCTCATGTCTCACAAGAAGATACGGTGGCTGCTCACGGACAGCCTGTTTGGATCTGGATGCAGAAATCAGCTCCGATCTTACCGCCGAGCACCTTTGAGTATGCTATTTCGGCGGCGGCGTCTATCGGCCGATATTATTTACGCCACGGCCGCGCGTTGGGCTTTGCTTGTGTTGGTCCCAATTTAAGCATTTTGCCGGCAGAACGCGGCGAACGGCAACTGGATAAATTTTTAGAAATCTTGGCCTTTGTCCAACCCAATGGTCATCTTCCCCTCTTAGGGTTAGTTCAAAGTCAGGCTGGTTATTTGGTACGTGGAACAACGGTTATTCTGGTGACCGCAGTCAGCGGTCAGGAGGTGGTTTTAGCAGTTGAGGAACTACTTCGACGCGACCTTAATCCCATTTTGGTTTTAGTAGATCGAAGTTCATTTGGCGGAAGAGGTGATGTGGCCGTTACACGGGAGCAAATCCAAGCATTAGGGGTACCTGTGTTTACCCTTCGCCGCGATGAAGATCTTCGCACTGCACTGGAAACTCAAACGTTACCAGGTAATTTGGGGAACAGGATGGTATCCTAATTGTTCCCTTCATCAGCCTGAGGCTCTTTGGGCGCATGTACAACAACCGGGCCCACTTCGCTGTCTAAGGTTTTATGGGTTCCATCGCAAAAGGGGAATTGTTTGGATTTAAAGCAGCGGCAAAGCGCTACCACTTCCCCATATTCCAGATGAACCGTGGTGCGCAGGTGACCGGCGCGATTTTCAGTTGTGTGTTCGGCCATAATTGTCAACCTCCATCATCCAATGTTTATGTTTGAAGGTGATGTCCCTTTTCGGCTTCGGGACTTTCGCGCAAAAGAGCAACAGCGTGGGGAAGAGCCGGGAGGATGATTTGGAGATTTTCAATAGCCCCTTTGGGGCTCCCGGGAAGGTTAATGATTAGGGTACGTTTTCGAAGCCCGGCAGTGGCGCGTGAAAGCATGGCGTGTGGAGTGATTTTAAGGCTAGCAGCACGCATGGCTTCTGGTATTCCTGGAAGTGGGCGCTCGATAATACTTTGGGTGGCTTCGGGGGTGATATCTCGAGGACTTACCCCAGTGCCACCCGTTGTCAAAATAAGATCTGTGATATCCTCCTCACACCATTGGAGGAGTTGTTGGCGAATCATCTCTTCCTCATCGGGAACGATTGCCGTTGCCACAACTTTCCACCCCTGTTCAGTGAGAAATTTCTCAAGCAGAGGACCTGAACTGTCGGGTCGTTCGCCACGGAAGGACCGGTCCGATACGGTTAGAATTGCCACACGTAAAGACGTCATGGGTTACGAGCCTTGTGGAATAGCCAGACTTTTGATAAGGTTGAGCAATTTTTCAGGAGCAAAGGGTTTTAGCAGAAAGGCATCTGCACCTGCCCTGTACGACTCCACGCCTAGGTCTTCACCTGAGGTCAATATCACTTTGGGTTGGAACTCGAGAGAAGATTTACGCAAGGAAGCAAGGATTTCAAAACCGCTGAATTCACGCAGATGCGCATCGAGAATGACGATTGCAGGATGTTGCTCATGTATGAGCCCCACAATCTTTTGTGGGTCGGGTAATGAAGGGGTGATAACCTGATACCCTTCTAGTTCCAACAGTGTTCTCAACAACTGTTGAGTATGCGCATGGTCTTCGATGAGGAAAATTTTGATCATACACCCTCTTAAGGGGCAGGTGATGATGCTGGTTCGGAGACAGGTTGTTCGAGGGCATTCTGAAGCACCTCATCCACAGTTTCGACGAGGACGAAGTTAATGGCTTGGCGTATCTCGTCGCTCAGGTCTTCCAGATCGCCTTCGTTATCCTTGGGGAGAATCACTGTTTTAAGCCCGGCGCGATGGGCAGCTAAAACTTTCTCTTTAATCCCACCTACTGGCAGTACCTGGCCGCGCAAGGTGATTTCGCCTGTCATTCCTACATCATGACGGACTAACCGACCGGTGAGCAGGGAGACCAGTGCGGTAGCAATGGTGACACCTGCCGATGGCCCATCTTTGGGTTGTGCTCCGGCGGGGACGTGCAGGTGGATGTCAGACTTCTCGAAAATCTCGGGGTCAATGCCTAACTCAACCGCGTGGGCACGTACGTAAGAAAGCGCTGCTTGAGCGGATTCTTGCATCACTTTACCGACCGATCCAGTCGTAATAAAGCCCTTATTGCCCGGCATACGGGTGGCTTCCACAAACAGAATCTCGCCACCGACCGGGGTCCAGGCCAAGCCGATAGCGACGCCGGGAATCTCCGTGCGGCGAATAATTTCCTGTGTAGCCAGGTACTTGGGGCGTCCCAAGTACTCGCGCACCTTTTCAACATCCACGTGGACCTGGGTGGCTTTGCCTTCAGTAATTTGTACGGCAACTTTGCGGCAGACGCCCCCGATTTCTCGCTCTAAATTGCGAACCCCGGCTTCACGGGTGTAATGGCGGATTATATTTAAAATGGCTTCATCGGTGAATTCAACTTCCTCAGTCTTTAAGCCATTTTCACGAATCTGGCGTGGGATTAAGTAATACCGGGCAATCTTTAATTTTTCGTTCTCAGTGTATCCTGATAACTGGATCACCTCCATACGATCCAGCAAGGGGGCTGGAATGGTCTCAAGGGTATTGGCTGTAGTGATGAACATGACTTGGGAAAGGTCAAAGGCGACCTCAATGTAATTGTCACGGAACTCTGCGTTTTGTTCAGGGTCAAGAACTTCAAGTAGTGCCGACGCCGGATCACCACGGAAATCGACCCCAAGTTTATCTATTTCATCCAGCATGAAGACGGGGTTGCGCGATTCCACGCGGCGTAAGGCTTGAATTATCCGTCCGGGCATTGCTCCAATGTAAGTGCGACGATGGCCGCGGATTTCAGCCTCATCGCGCATCCCACCCAAGGATATGCGCACAAATTTTCGCCCTAGTGCGCGTGCAATAGATTGTCCAAGAGACGTTTTCCCTACACCAGGCGGTCCAACGAAGCAAAGAATGACACCTTCCCGCTCGCGTCGAATACGGTCGCTAGTGGTTTGGGTTTGTAAAAGTTCTTTGCGTTCCTGCCGCAATTTGCGCACGGCCAGAAATTCTAAGATACGTTCTTTGATATCCTCAAGGCCGTAGTGATCTTCGTCTAAAACGCGCCGGGCGTTTTGAATATCCAGGTTATCCGGTGTGGTAATGGACCAAGGGAGCGAGACTAACCAATCCAAATAGGTGCGAATGACGCCGTATTCGGCGGCGGCTGTAGGGAGTTTGGCCAAACGATCCAATTCGCGACGGGCTTGTTTTTCAGCCTCTTCGGGCATTTTGGCGGCTTCAATGCGTTTGCGGAATTCCTCGATCTCTGCGGCTTGCTCGTCTCCCTCGCCTAATTCGCGTTGAATGGCTTTGAGCTGCTCGCGTAAAAAGTATTCTCGCTGGACCTTGTCTATTTCGGAGCGGGCTTCTTTCTGAATTTTTTGGCTTAATTCAAGAACCTCAATTTCACGGGCCAGGATGGTTACCAGCTTTTGAAGTTTTTCGCTAATGCGATTGAGTTCTAGGATCTCCTGAGCATCGTTGATGTCCATGCGCTGGATGTTGGCGATGTTGTAGACCAGTTGTAAGGGATCAGGTATAGCCGCAATGGTGGCAACCAATTCCCGCGGCATAGATGGAATCAATTCGGCCATGTGGATGAATTGCTCGCGGACGTTGCGTTCCAGCGCCTCCACTTGAAGTCCTGTTTCCAGGATCTCAGGAAGGACCTCAACCCTGGCCATCAGGTAAGGTTCGGTTGCAGTGAACTCAATAATGCGAAAACGGACAAGCCCTTGTACTAAGAGGCGGATAGTGCCATCAGGCGCCCGGAACATGCGATGAATAACTGCGGCAGTACCAACGCGAAAGAGATGTTCCGGACCAGGGGTTTCAATTTCAAACACTTTAGATGCCACCAGACCAAAAAGTCGTTCGCCTGCAACCACATCATCCACCAAACGAATGCTACGCGGTTGCCCTATGGTCAGCGGCACCATGGTTTGAGGATAAACGACAAGGCCGCGTAAAGGAAGAATGGGCAGAATTTCAGGGAGTTTGATCAATCCTTCGTTACTGCTTTGGGATTGGGGTTCAGCCGGATTTTGGGGGGCTTCATTGATAGGATTGACCTCTTCAGGGGGTAAAAGAACCTCCTGGAGTTCTTCTTCAGCATTGGTATCAAGTGGAAATTCCCACGGCTTGAGAACAGGCCAGCGATAGGCTCCCATAATAATTTACCCCTCCGTTGAAATCTCGATGGATTTGGGTTGACGCTTAGGTAACTCGACCCGTAGGAAGCCATTTTCATAGGTGGCTGTTACCTTATCAAGGTCAATAGGGACAGAAATGTCGAGTTCGAGGGCAAATTCGCCAAAAGGAATTTCCATTTGATGCACAGCTCGACGTTCATCCAAGGGTTGAGAACGTACCCCCGAAATACTCAGCCGGTTGCGATCCAGGGAGACGATAAAATCTTTTTCATGCATCCCGGCTATTTCGACCAACACGATGATTTTATCTTCCGTTTCGTAAATGTCGGTAGGGGGACGCCAAACGCGGGAGTGAACGGTGAAGTGGTAGGATACTCCCCGTGTAATAAGCAAGAGGGTCTCGCTTTCGGTAGAGGATTTATGCGAACCTGAGCGAAATACGATTGGGATCATGGGCACATCCTTTCTTGCATCATACTCCTATTGTGCCATTAGCGCATTTTTGGCGGCTTGGATGACGGCGAGATAATCCGGTTCCTGACCCTGTTCTGGCATGTAAGCCGCGTAGGTGATTTTGTCTTTTCGATCCACGACAAAAACAGAGCGCCGCAGGATGCGTCGTTCTTTGATTAAACAGCCGTATTTCTTGCCGAAGTCGGCATCCATATGGTCGGATACCACCAGCACCCGATCTACGCCAGCAGCACCACACCATTGTTTTTGGGCATAAGGGAGATCCATGCTAATAACAATAATAACGATGTCTTCACTTAAGGCCGAGGCTTCTTCATTGAAACGGCGAGCCTCTCGGTCGCAAACTGTAGTGTTGAGCGAAGGTACAGCTGCCAGAATACGCACTTTGCCTTTGGTTGAGGCTAAAATCGGAATGGATTGCCAATCCTGGGTTTGGGCAATGAATTCAGGGGCTTGGTCACCAATTCGGACTTCGTTACCAATAAGGGTTACATCCTGACCGGCGATTTGGAAAACCCCTTTTCTTTCTGGCCAATGTTGATTGTTCATAAACACCTCTAAAAAGATTGGTTTCGGTCAATGCCCCTGGTGCGACTCGAACGCACAACCAACGGATTAGAAGTCCGCTGCTCTGTCCTTTGAGCTACAGGGGCCAAACATAATCCCCTTATGATTATTCTACTGCAAGGGGAGGGCAGCAGGCAAGTTTTTGTCGCGAACCACCCGTTATTACCAGGAGGGGAAAAATCTGCCCCTCCTGGTTTATTCAAAGTCTAGGCCCGAATTTCTTGGCGCTGGAATAGAACATAAGCGAGGGCAAACAAGAGGAGAGTCGCTGCGATCAGGCCGGTTAAGTGCGGCCAGATGAGCAGCACACTTTGGTGTAGAGGCAGGGGTGATCCAAGAATTGCGCCTTCAAGTTGGAATGGCAGTACGAAACCCAAAGAGCGTACAGTTGGATTCAACAGTGCAATGGCAATCTCTGCATATAGGGTGTTAGGAGAGATACGCGTAAGGGCAAGTTCTAGCTCGGCTTGAGCCAAGGCTTCTTGAAGCAATCCATACTGTACAGGGCGTAGGGATTGGGCGATTAGACTGGCCAGGATGTTCCAGAAGACGGTGAAAAATAACCAAGTGGCAATGGCCGCAAGAGCAGCGGTTGCCGGTTGGCGAAATACGACCGAGAACATTTGGGCGAGAACTAACCAGATGCCACCATAGAAAATGGTAGCCACTAAGAACCACAGCAAACGCCCGACCTCTTCACCATTGGGAGCCACTCCCAGCCCAATGAGCCCCATGCCAAAAATAAGCAGCCAAATGGCTGAAAAGACCAAACTAAGAGTGAAAAGCCCTGCTAGAAATTTACCGAATAGTAACGCATCGCGATAAATCGGTTGGGATAGAATTCGAGATAGGGTCTTGCGGTTAAATTCACCATTAACCGCATCAAAACCTAAGGCAATAGCAATCAGGGGAACCAGGAAACCCAGAAAGCCGATCAACGAGGGAAGCGGGTCCTGAGAGAGGGTGAACAGTTTCAAATAAATAAAGCGGTCGCTGCCAATTGAAGCGCGAATCTGTTGCATAGCCACATAAACGGTGCCACCTGCTGTGAGCAGAATCAAGAGTTCTAGAATGCGCATACGGGCACTGGTCAAATGGTCAGCCATTTCCTTGGCGACCACGGCCCAAAGACCCGTCCAGGGAGAACCTTCACGCATGGATTGCGCTTCAACTCGTTCAAGCACGGACATGTTCCACCTCCTGGAAGTACTGAGCGTAGATCTCATCGAGGCTCTGGGCTTCCATGCTTAAACCCCGTAATTGACCACCAGCAGCGATGAGCGCTTTGGCTGCTTCATGACGGATATCTGAGGTCGCTTCAATCTCAAGCATGGTTGCATTAAGAGGGCGCACATTAACGGAACCAGGGATCTGTTTTAGGGCTTCAAGGATAGCGGGCGTTATGTCGGGTGTTTCCAAGTAGATGCGGAAGGCTTTTCCAAGCACTTTGCGTCCCAGTTCATCCACGGTGCCGACCAGCATCATTTTGCCTCGGTGGAAAAGGCCAACCCGATCACAAACCGCCTGAACTTGATGTAGAAGATGTGAAGAAAGCAAAATGGTAATGCCTTCTGAACGTAAATTGCGGATGATGTCCAGAAATTCTCGTGCCCCTTCAGGATCTAGTCCTTGGGTTGGCTCGTCCATAATGATGATCTGAGGTTGTTTGATCAAAATTTCGGCTACCCCTAATCGCTGGCGCATCCCGCGAGAGAATGTGGCGACGGGCTTATCCCGCATCTCGCTTAGATTAACTTTCCTTAATGCTTCTTCTATCCTTCGGTTGGCTTCCTCGCGGGATAAGCCGTTGAGTTTGGCAATATAAATCAGGTTCTCATACGCTGTAAGTTCGTCATAAAACCCAACCTGATCGGGGAGATACCCTACATGTGCCTTGACGGTTAGCGGCTGGCGAGTGGGGTCATAACCTAACACTCGGATGCTTCCCGAGGTTGGTTCAGTCAGCCCCAAGATCATTAGAATGGTGGTGGTCTTCCCGGCACCGTTGGGGCCGAGAAGACCAAACACCTCGCCTTTCCGAACAGTTAGATTCAAATGGTCAACAGCAACAAAGTCGCCATATTTCTTGGTTAAGTCCTTGGTTACGATGACCTCGCTCATATCCGAGCCTCCTGTGAGATCACCGACGACCAAAGCGGGTAACGGCTAGCATCACAACACCAACAGCAACCGCAATTAGGATAACACCGGTAATGCCCCACAAGGTAGAAGTCAGCACGGTAATTCGAAAGTCTACCGACTTGGAAGCTCCCTGTGAAGGGGTGGCCCGCAGGGTGAGCATATAATCGCCTGCGATTGCGTTATCGGCGGGTTTTACCTTAATAGTGACCTCGGCCTGTCCATTAGCAGCGATTTCCTCCACTACTTCAGGATCAAAGGTGACCGTCCAGCCGCTGGGGGCACTGGCAGATAGCTTTACCCCTTGGGCGGGGGCACTTCCCGTGTTCTGAACCACCAATTTAATGGATGTTTCGCGTCCGGTGTAAACCTGACCCGAAAGACGACCATCGGGGGTGGTGATGCTCAAAGAAGGTTGCCCGGTCACCTCGGCGGTGAGATCAAGCGAAGCCTGAACATCATTACCCTGGGCTATGATCGTAATGGGGTAACTTCCGGCAGTAATATCTACCAGGGGTTGAGCCTCAACGGTAATGGATTTGCTCTCTTTTGCGCCTAAAGGTAACGAGGTAACATCCTGTCCACCATAGCGGAAATTGACCTGAAAGCCACGTGGGGCGTTAGCGCTTAGGTTCACGGTGATTTCGTCATCTCCCTCATTTTTGAGAGTGACACTATAACGGAAGGTGGTGCTAGGTGAACCGCGCAATACGGGCAGGTCAACGTCAAATGTTAGACGTGAGGGTTGCTTCTCCTTGATCGTAATTTCGATAGGGAGTTGGGCGCTGGCATTGGCTGTACGAGCCGTGACTACAACCCGATAAGTACCCGCTGTTATGGTTTTCGGCTGGTCTAAACGTAAATCTAGGTTTACCTCGCTATCGGCTTGAACATAGACGGCTTGCACGGTTTTGCCACCCCCACGGAGCGTTGCTGTCCAACCTTCGGGTACTTCGGTAACCTCAAGATGCACTACCTCGGGTTGGGAGGCAACACGGACATGAACATCAACCGAGACGGTTTCTCCTGGTCCAACTACAATGCTTGGATAGGACGTATAGAGGGTTAAGTTAGATGAGTTGCTATTGGGAGAAAGGTCTTGGGCTAAGGCAGGAAAAACGACGGAGACTGTACTCAAGAGGGCTAACCCGAGAGCAAGGAAGAGGTTCACGATATGGCGTTTCATCGGATCTCGCCTCCATGAAAGATTAGAGTATGAGGTTGAGTAAGGGTTTTGTTTTCCTTTCAACGAAAAGATCACGCGGGTTTGGTTAAACCAGCGCCTAATATAGCACGGTTATATAAGAGGATTATTAAAACCGTGTTTAGAAGTGGTTTATCAAGGCTGGAAGACCACGCATTCTAGCGGGTTATTGTTTTCTAAATCAAGTCTATGGCGAATTTCTAACGCTGTTTCAAGTGAGAGGCTAGAATGGAAATGATCGGGAAGGTGAATTTGTTGCTCGATGAGGTTCGATAAGGCCTCTCCCGAGCCTTGGATGCGCTGACATATCTGGGTGAATACATCTCTGGCGGCAAGTTCTTGGCCAGTGTCTGTTCCTTGATCAGAGTTTAATGACCATTGGCTTAATTGCCTCAACGCGGTACTGTCTAAAACCAAATAGTCCTGCCAGGGTATCTGGTAAACCCGTGTGGCTTGATCCATAAAAAGGGGGGATAGCTTGTTCTCTACATCCCAAATTTGGGTGAACTTGGGAAATTTATGATCGGGTAGTGGTGTAGGTGATAAGGGTTGAAAGATCAGTTTGCGTTGCGGGTAGTAAATGATGAGAGCCCAGAGGTCTTTTACCTCTGGGCTAGAAAGGGCAAAATCGTTGATGACAAGGATCAGAAGATTGCGTTGGTTAGGAAGTGTCGGTAACGGAGTGGCGGTTAATTGGGACTTATTAGAAGCATTAGTAATGTAGCGATTAGTCAGGTAACCTAAAAATGCACAGATGAAAAAAACGAGAAAAATCAGCATGCCAATTCGTTTGCCCATTTTTCAAGGTCGGTCGCGATTTTTTATTAGGGCTTGGTCCTTAGGACGGCCGAGTTGTGCTCCGACAGGGCTGTTTTGTTGGAGCACCCATTTGATAAGAGGGTAAAGTGGGTGCCGTTCACTTTTTCCAAGAATTAGACTTCTGGTCTCTAAGCCAGTTTGAGATGGGTTAAGGTCATAAATAAAGACATTGCCAATATACAATTGAGAACGAATTTGCGCCAGCGCCTGACGCAACCACTTGATCTCTTGCTCAGTTGCTAGATAAACCTTGTCCTCGGGATTTATTTTACCATCGGGAACGCTCAAACGCGTGATCCAAATTACACCATTCTCGTGGTGAGAAGAAAGCATCATTTGGCGTATGGACTCATAATGACGTAAACCCCATGGAGCCTTTGATGAAGGGGGCTTTAAAGGGTCGCCGCTTAATGGGCTGAGGTGTAGGCTTAAGATGGGCATGTCCTGAGCCATGCCCTGTTGGTAAAGTCCTTCTAGAAAGTAAAGATCATCCAATGCCCCCGTGGAAATTTGATTCGGTGTGGGGGGTTGTAAACCACCAGCCACCAGGTAAAGAGATGGAACTTGTTCTTGAACCCGGCGTTTGACCTCACGATATAGAGAGGCGTAATGGTCTGGATTGGGGGTGCTTCCCCAACCCTCTGGAGTATTGGCAGCCGGGAAAAGTTCCACTGCGCGAAGGGCACCAGGGTAACGCTGGGCAAGCGAAAGGATAAATTGAGCTGTCAACACCGGGTCAGGTCCAGAGGGCGATAACGCCCAGGATGGCGCCTGGGTCAGGCTGACCATCACGGGTATGTTTTCGCGCGTGGCTAGTTGCATAAGGGGGGTAAGTTGGTTAAAGTTCAGACGTGTATCAGGGGTGGGCTGAAGTTCTTGCCAGGATAGAGAAACGCTAACCCAATTGGGTTTCAAATCCGCGAGGTTTTGAAGCGCAATGTCTGATAGCGGTCCACCGGGGTAGAAGTGCACTCCAATAGCAAGATCAGATGAACCCGGTGTGCCTGGCGCGGCAGATCCAGGCTGTGTTAGTAGCAGTCCTAATCCAAGGCCAATGATTACAGCCAAGACCATCCAATGTTTCATAGGACTCCCGTCATCGTACTGTGAATTGGGCTATGATCATACCGGTCAAGAAACCTCCAACAGCCGCAAGGAGCAGAAACTTCAGATACATGTCCAATGAGTAGCGTTTCCATAAGCGATATAGATAGCGCAGTATTTGTTGAAGAGGCGTGATGTGAGTAAGGCTTGCGATGAAAAAATCCCACCATGCAATTTCAATGCGTTGGAGAAATGAGTGAAACATGGATGCCCTCCTTAACTAGCGTGAAAGACTGGTTTTAAGGATTTTTCCGTTCTTGGTAACCGTAGCCCGCACAATTTGATGGTGAGATTTGCCGTCAGCAGAGGTGGCGCGGCTTTCAAATATTAGAAGGAAAATCTCCTCGGTTTGGGGCTTGATTTTGGGTTTTTGCCCCTCTACTTGAGGAAAACGATTGTAAATCTGACGACAGACCTTATGTAGAGTTTGTGCGTCCATAAGCAACCCTTAGCGTGCACGCCGACGCAGGAAAGCCGGGATGTCAAGGTTATTTACGGGCGAAATATCGTCATCTACTTGGGATACAGAAACAGGAATTGCCGTCGTAGAGGCAGTTATTGCTTCTGCAGTTTTCGGGGTTGAGATTCTCTCTTTTTTGGGCATTTCGACAGGTGTTGCTCCAAGGCCGGTAATTACCATAATGACCTGAACCCGATCCTCCATGGCGGGATTCGTAACTACTCCGGGGATAATTTCAATGCGATTATTGGTGCGGGCTTGAAGGTCATTAAGAGCCTCTACGACTTCCATGAAGGTCAAATCAGGGCCGGCTGTGAAATTGACAATAACCGCAGAGGCATTTTCAAGGTTGATCGAATCCAACAAGGGATGATGCAATGCCTGTTCAATGGCTTTTTGGGCTTTCCCTTCACCTTGACCAAAACCAATTGAAAGTACGGAACCACCTCCTGATTGCATGACCTGGCGGATATGAGCAAAGTCAATGTTGATCAAGCCCGGTTCGGTGATTAATTCCGAGATGCCTTGGATACCTTGACGTAAGACATCATCCGCTAATCGGAAGGCCAGTTCTAGGGGGAGGTTCTCGGGGGCAATGGCCAGCAAGCGGTCGTTGGGTATGGTGATCAGGGTGTCGGTATAGGGGCGAAGGCGCGCTAACCCTTCTGAAGCGTTCGTTTGGCGACGGCCCACTTCCCACATGAAAGGCAACGTAACCACGGCAACGGTGACAGCCCCTAACGAACGGGCAACCCGAGCGGCGATGGGAATAGCCCCGGTACCTGTTCCGCCGCCCATGCCAGCAGTGAGAAATACCATATCGGCGCCGCAAAGGGCATCATTCAATTCGCGGTAACTTTCCTCTGCCGCGGCTTCGCCAACGCTGGGATTTCCTCCCGCTCCCAAGCCACGCGTAAGACGGGGCCCAAGTTGAATTTTGACCGGCGCCAGTGATTGTTGCAGAATTTGGGCGTCAGTATTCGCGGCAATAAACTCGACGCCGCTAATTCCTAACTCAATCATGCGATTAACCGCATTACATCCTGCTCCGCCCAACCCAATGACTTTTAAGACGGGTTTGGGGGCGTTTATTTCGGTCGTTTTAGGGGAGGGTGTTTCAAACAAACGCAAGTTCATGGCGCACCTCACTATTCTGAAAATTGGGAACTGGGAGCCAATTGGACACTTTGAACCTCACATCCATTGGCTTTTAATTGGATGAAAATTTCAGGGGGGTGTTGTTCGGGATCTACCACGGTAACGCACTGGGCAAACATGGCTTCAGTCAACGACGTACCAAAAGTGGGTTGATCTCCAGCTGGAATCTGAGTAAGTAGAAAAGAAATAGTTTCTGGGTGAATATGCCAAGTGGGGGGCAAAAGGATGTAATGCCGAATAGGGCGCCCCATGCGCTCCAGCACGTCTGAAATTTCTGGTGAGCCTTTTAAACTCGAGTGCACCAAAGCGGGTTCTAACCATTGGGTTAGTGTTGGGGTGAGCGGTTTTCCCTCTTGAAACCAAGCCTGGGCTTCAAATGGACTGTCCGCCGCTGCGGCTAGCAACCAGAAGTTGCAGGAAGCTAAATAGGGAGGGTAGTCATTGGGTACAGGCGACGAGATCGAGGAAAGAGAGAAAAACACCTCTCGTGTGGCAGGAAATTCGGTTGGATGACATGAATTGGGGCGGTGGATCAAGTCTAGAGGGTCACCGGGTAGCCCCACCTGATAAATGTGGATGGGCAGTGAACGTTCTAAGACGGCTTGTGCAATGGCTTCATACCATTCAAAAATACGAAACCCTCGATGATCTTGTGTTTGAGCGTTTTGATCATAGGGGCGGGCTTCGGGCCAGGCTAATGGTCCTCCTTGTCCCCACTCAAGGGGATGATTGTGGGTCCAGGCATAGGCAGAGAGATGTAAATTATCCGCAATGTCATATTGATGTCGGCGTTCTAGAATGACAAGGACATTTTGGAGGAAGGCTGTATCCCAGTAATCGCCTCCAGGATAAAGGGGAGCAAGGATCGGGTTGCCTCCACATTTCACAATCCACTGTGCCCAGGGCAAAAAGGCATCTACAAATGCTTCGGTCAAGTCAGGGTGGGTCCAGTAAGACATCCCCCAGGTGGATTTGAGATTAGGGCGATCAAAAATTTGAATGTAGCGACAACCCCATTTGATATAGGCTTCCATGATAGGAGCAACTTCTTTGAAGGCGGGTGGGGCAGATGGCGAGAATGGGAATTGGATCAGGGGAGTAATACCCTGATGAATCAGGCCACGGATAAATTCTTCCGGAATGGCTCGTGCGGGTGAGGACTCCAACACCAGCCAGCCCACCTTGAGGCGCATGAGCAGTGGCAACCAAGTTTGAAGATCGTGGGCAGTATAATGCAGTGTATCGGGAAAATAATGAAACCCCAAACGACTAGGGGAGAGTAGGGGGTTTGAGGATTGGAATTGGTGCGTTTCAGATCGTCTCATGGTACTCGCAGAGTCTAAGGGGATTGCCATATATAAATGCAAGAACTGTGCCAATCTCTAGATGGACTACTCTTAGATTGGGAGATGGGAAACAATAAGTTTGCGAAGAAATGCGTTCCCGTGTCAAGCCAAAAGATAATGTTACCGAACGGCTATTGTTCTGCCAAAAGATAATGTTACCCAAGCGGCCACTCCTTTCAGGGAAGGTGGGATGGAAAAGCTGAATGTCAAAGAACAATCTGGCCAGTTGGCCTTCGGGGGTGCCACACAAGCGCTGATAGCCAACGACCAGCCGATCAGACATGTGAATGCTCTGGCTGTTGTAAGGTCAGGCGGACATCCTCCACCTGACCCTCTGGAGCACAGGGCAGGTGGGCGAGGCGGTCAACCAGCGCCTGGATCTCTTCACGCAAGCGCATGGGATTGGTTTGCTCACGCAGGGCCAGGCAGGCCGCCTGTTTCTCCGGGGAGAGTGCACCGGCCTGGATGAGCCGTTCGAGAGGCGGGATGGCAGGGGCGTACATGCGTTTGACTTTGGCAGGCGTCTGTTCGGAGCGGATACGTTTTTCTTGCAGGCGCAGGACGGGCTGGAAGAAGTTATGGTATAGCCAGAGTTTGTCATAGAGTTGGTTGAGCAAATGGGTCTGTTCCACCGTGTCCAGCCGACCATAGCCGACATAGGCGCGCACCAGCGAGAAGTTGTTTTCTTCCACAAAGCGATTGTCGTTCTTGTGAAAGGGACGGCTGCGCGAAACGTCTGCTTTCACTTTGTCCTTCCAGTAACGCAGGAGATGGGCGTTCAGGAACTCGCTGCCGTTATCCGGGTGCAATTCGCGGATTGCGAAGGGTAAACGCTGGCGAATGCGCTCAAAGCCGTCTTGCATGACCAGCCAGGAGCGTCCCAGCACTGCCACACACTCACTCCAGCCACTGGCCACGTCCACCAGTTGCAGGGTGTGGACGTATTGTCCCTGGGAGCTTAAGCCGCAGTGGTGCACCAGGTCGACTTCCAGGTGCCCGGGCTGACGTTCCTCCCAGGCAATGCGCCGCATCGGGATGAACGACCTCACGCTGGAAGTCGGGGCCGGGCGTCCCACCCGATGCGCCAGGCGCTGGGCAGCCCGTTGCGAAGCCGGCAAGCGCCGCCGCACACTGGAAATGCTGATCTTTCCCAGCAATTCCAGCGTTGTCTCGCTCAGGAGCAATTCACCGTGCGCTTGCAAGTGCCTGGCCATCCAGACCAGGTTCGGTTGCAGACGTTCGGCACAGGGATAATCCAGACTGCGAGCGATCACCGCAATCGCCGCATCTACCTCCGGCCCATACCTCTTGCCGCGCTCCCGCTTACGCCGCTTGCGTCCTAGCTCCCCATTCAGCAAACGGATCAGCGATTTGCGGTGCAGCCCGGTCACGGCCTGGGCTTCATCCAGCAGACGGCTGCGCTCTTTGCGCCCTTCCGCCCGCCAGTACCGCAGCCGTATCTTGTGTAAGTACTTGCGACGCTCATCTACGGTCATTGGATCGGTTTCGGCCATCTCGTTCACTCCGGTAACATTTTCTTTTGAGTGAACGATCATATCTCGGTAACATTTTATTTGATAGAACGCGGTTCCTTGACAGCATAAAGCCTTCCGATTAGAATTTGATTACCCTTGATGAGGGCCTGTAGCGCAGTTGGGAGCGCGCTTCAATCGCACTGAAGAGGTCAGGGGTTCGAATCCCCTCAGGTCCACCAGGCGCAAGCCGAACCTTAAAAAGGCATATGGGCCCATAGCGCAGTTGGGAGCGCGTCTCAATGGCATTGAGAAGGTCGGGGGTTCGAATCCCCCTGGGTCCACACGAGATGTGAGCCAGGAGCCATCTCCCGGCTCACTTTGTAAGACCAGGGCAGGAGTAGTAGATCATCCGCCAGAGAGTCGGGGAGGGTGGAAACCCGGCAAGGCCTTTGCGGAGGGCCAACAAGATCGAACTCGCCTGCCGCCTCGATGTTCGAGGCAAGTCGCCCGGGTGAACAAGAGTAGCCAGGGACGGGTGATGCCCGTTAGCGCATCAAAGAGTGGTCCGAGCGCTGTAGATCGGCTCGGGCAATCGGGGTGGTACCGCGGAGAACAACCTTCGTCCCTGTCGTGGCGAAGGTTGTTTTATTTTGAACCAAGATTGCTAATTCAGGAGAGATCGAGGATGAATATCTCGGTTCCAACGTATAACCCAACTGAAATTGAACGCAAATGGCAAGAAAAATGGGAGGCGGATGGTTTATATCATGCCGATATTGATTACAGCCGCCCCAAACATTACGCATTGACCATGTTGCCGTATCCCTCAGGGGATTTGCATATTGGTCACTGGTATGCCATGACGCCCTCAGATGCGCGGGCGCGTTTTATGCGTATGCAAGGTTACAACGTGCTTTTCCCGATGGGGTTTGATGCCTTCGGCTTGCCCGCAGAAAACGCCGCGATCAAACATAACATTCATCCTAAAGAATGGACTTACCGCAACATTGAACGAATGCGCAAGCAACTCAAGAGTATGGGGGCGATGTTTGACTGGCGGCGTGAAGCCATAAGTTCGGATCCTGAGTATTATCGTTGGACACAATGGTTCTTTGTGCAATTCTACAAAAATGGTTTGGCTTACCGCAAAGGCGGAATGGTAGATTGGTGTCCATCTTGCAATACAACTTTGGCCCGAGAGCAAGTCGTAGGCGAGGATCGTGTTTGTGAACGTTGTGGCACACCAGTGATCAAGAAAAACCTGGAGCAGTGGTTCTTCCGCCTGACAAAGTATGCCGAAGAGTTGCTCTCATTCGAGGGAATTGACTGGCCAGAGCGGGTGCGTACACTGCAAATTAATTGGATCGGGCGTTCTGAGGGAGCGGCGGTAACATTTCGAACTGAACAAGGGGATCCTATCGAGGTCTTCACCACGCGCCCGGATACGCTATGGGGAGCGACGTTTATGGTACTCGCTCCAGAGCACCCGTTGGTCGAGAAGGTGACCACCCTCGAACAGAAAGCGGCAGTTGAAGCCTACATTTACCAAGCTCTCCGCCAATCGGATATTCAACGTGAAGCCGCCGATCGAGAAAAAACGGGGGTGTTTACTGGTGGGTATGCCATCAACCCGGTTAATGGTGAGCGTATCCCAATTTGGATTGCGGATTACGTACTGATGAGTTATGGCACCGGTGCCATTATGGCGGTTCCGGCCCACGACGAACGTGACTTCGCCTTTGCTCGTAAATATGGCTTGCGCATTATTCCCGTTATTCAACCCGAAGGGATGGTGTTGGATGGTGACACGATGGAGCAAGCCTACACCGGGCCAGGATACATGATTAATAGCGGGCCGTTGAACGGCACTTATGTCAATGGTAAAGGACATAATGATCCGGGCATTCGCAAGGTTATTGAATACCTAGAAGCCCATGGATTAGGGCGGGCTGAAGTTTCCTACAAACTCCGTGACTGGCTGATTTCGCGGCAGCGTTATTGGGGCGCGCCTATTCCTATTATTTATTGCCCGAAATGCGGTACTGTGCCCGTTCCTGAAGATCAATTGCCAGTGCTGTTGCCAGACGATGTGGAATGGCGGCCCACAGGTGAGAGCCCGCTAAAGTTACATCCCACCTGGCGATTCACCACGTGTCCGACCTGTGGAGGGCCAGCCGAGCGAGAGACGGACACTATGGATACGTTTATGTGTTCGTCATGGTATCACCTGCGTTATTTGAGCCCTCATTATGATCAATGGCCCTTTGATCCTCGCGAGTATGATTACTGGATGCCGGTGGATACCTATACTGGGGGCATTGAGCATGCAACGATGCACTTGATTTACACACGCTTTTTCCATAAAGCATGCCGGGACATTGGGATTACAAAAGGCAATGAACCCATGTTGCAACTGCGCAATCAAGGAATGGTCTTGGGCGAAGATTCAGAGAAAATGTCCAAGAGCCGTGGAAATGTGATTGCCCCGGATGATTTGGTAGCGCGCTATGGGGCGGATACGGTACGCGCATACTTGATGTTCTTTGCCCGGTGGGATCAGGGTGGGCCGTGGAACAGTGGTGGTATTGAAGGCGTGCATCGTTGGTTGAGGCGTGTATGGTCAGTGATCTTAGAGCCGGTTAATGAACAGAATCAAGCCGATGAGGCAACCTTGCGCCAGTTGCGTCGCAAAGTTCATCAGACTTTGCGCTCGGTGACGCGTGACTTTCGCGAGTTTGAGTTCAATACCATTGTGTCCTCACTCATGGAATTGCTGAATGAGATGAGCAAAGCCAAACAAAATGGTGCCTGGGGCAGTATGGCCTGGGATGAGGCAGTGGATATTTATCTGCGCATGCTGGCGCCGGTATGCCCACACATCAGCGAGGAAATCTGGGCATTACTGGGTAAGCCCTACTCGATCCATGCCCAAGCATGGCCACAGGTAGATGAAGAGGCGGCTAAAGAAGAAATGATCACCATTGTGGTCCAGATAAACGGAAAAGTACGCGATCGTTTAACAGTGAATGCAGAAATCAGTGATGAAGAAGTAAAAGCACTGGCCTTGCAAAGTGAAGTCGTCCAGCGTTATTTGGGTGGAAAACCACCACAGCAAATCATCTACGTGCCACGGCGATTGGTCAGCATTGTGGTTTAAGCCTGATGGGGTGCTGCTCAATAGATATAGGCAGCGCCCTTTTTATTTATCTTTCGTAAGGGAGGATCTCCATGCGCTTTGAAGAACTTAACTGGATGGATATTGAACGCTACTTAGAACGGGATAATCGAATTATGGTGGTCTTAGGGGCTTGTGAACAACATGGCTATCTAAGCCTTTTGACCGATGTGAAAATTCCATTGGCATTGGCCGATGCCGCCAGTCGCCAGAGTGGGGTGTTGGTATCACCCCCGTTGAATTTTGGTGTATCACCGTATTTTCTGACCTATCCAGGTACGATTTCCCTGCGCACTGAGACGTTTATCCGAGTGGTTGAAGATGTGGTAACCAGTTTATATGAACAGGGGTTTCGGCGTTTTCTGGTGCTGAACGGCCATGGAGGGAACATCGCTGCCCAGAACGTGCTGGTTGAACTGGCGAATCGTAAACCAGGCATGAAAGTTGCGTGGTACGCCTGGTGGCAATCTCACAGTGTTGAGGCTGTGGCAGCCCGCTATGGGATTAAGATTTATCATGCGGGATGGGCAGAGGCGTTCCCGTTTACCCGGGTAACGGAGCTGCCCCAAGGCGAGAAACATGTGCAGGGCTACCAAGGGTTGCTTAATGCCGAGGAAACACGGGCCATATTTGGTGATGGTGTATTTGGAGGGGATTATCAGGTTGAAGAAACAATCCTCCAGGACGTGTTTGATGCAGCGCTTAAAGATGTGTTGACTTTGCTGAATTTTGATGAATTGGCCTAAATAGGGAAATAACTGTTACCAAATTACTTCTATTGTTTGTTAAAGGATCGTGTATAATTGATTAACAAATTCTGATATTTCCTTCGCTGCTATGCCTAGTCAAGATGGCTCTGTGTGCCGCGAAAGGCAACACAGTTGAGTATTGGGATATTGATTATTATGACTATAGAAAAATGCTCACCGACCAGAAAATCACGACGGATGGGTAGCCTGAAGACTGATTCAGAGAAAAGGATTCCTGGATTGGCTGGGGTTATCAAGTGTTGTGGACCGGGTGATTGATCATCGCGATACCCCGTTCTTTTGCCCATTCATTCCATTCTGGTCATCCCGTAAGAGGGACGTGAGCGAGCCGAAAAGACGGGCGAAGCAGCGCATTGAAATTTGACAAAATGGAGCACAAAATCACGGCGCTGCGCGTTCAAAAACGTAACCCGAATCGGGTTAATGTCTACCTCGACGGATCATTTGCCTTTGGCCTATCACGCATTGTCGCAGCCTGGCTGCAGGTTGGTCAAACCCTAAGCGATGAGAAGATCGCCAGTCTCCAGGCCGAAGAAACGCGTGAGGCGGCCTATCAGGCAGCACTTCGTTATTTAAACTTCCGCCCTCGGTCCGAGGCCGAGTTGCGGAATAAACTTGAGGGCAAAGGATTCGATGCCTCGGTCATTGATGCCACTCTTCAACGTCTAACTGAAGAAGGGCTGGTGCGTGATGATCGTTTTGCCCGCTCATGGGCGGAAAGTCGGAGTCTGAGCCGTCCGCGCAGCCGACGCCTAATTGCTTTTGAACTTCGCCAGAAGGGAATATCAGAAGAAAATATTCAACAAGCGGTGGCTGATCTCGAGGATACTGAACTGGCCTTTCGGGCTGGTTTGCGTTACGCACGACGCTTGAAAAACTTGGATTTTGCAACGTTCCAGCGGCGACTGGCTGGCTTCTTACAGCGGCGGGGCTTTGCCTATGGAACGGTTGTGACAACCGTGCGGCGCATCTGGGATGAGATTCAGGCCACCCACGACACTATGACATGAATGAGGTTTAAAGATGGGTGCAAATGGAAATTTCTGGTTAATGACGTTGTTGCTTTTACTTGGGGATGCGATTTTAGTGGGGGTGGTCATTTACTTCTTACGGCGTTCTTTGGTGGCTCGAATTCAACGCGAGCAGAAAGAGATTGCTGACAGCATTATCGCCAGTGCCACAGAACAAGCCAAGTTAATCGAGATTGAGGCGCGTGACAAAGCGCTTAAGATCCTCCAAGAAACCGAAGCCGAGGTCAATCGTCGGCGTTCGGAGATTGCCCGAGAAGAGGACCGCTTACAAAAGCGCCGCCTTGAATTGGATAATCGCATTGAGCGCTTGGAACAGCGTGAGCAAGCGCTCAATAAACGCCAATCCTCCCTGGATAAACGGGCTAATGAGATTGAGCGCTTGTATGAGCAACAAATGGCAGAACTCCAACGCGTTGCTCAGATGACGGTGGAAGAAGCGCGTAGTTTGCTGTTGGCAGAGGTTGAGAAGGAAGCGCGAGCGGATATGGCGCGTGTGATCCGGCAGATTGAATCCGAAGCCCGCGCAGAAGGTGAGAAACGTGCTCGTGAATTAATCGCTGAGGCCATCCAACGCGTGGCATCAGATCACGTTTCCAGTGTTACCACTTCGGTGATCTCGCTGCCCAACGAAGAAATGAAAGGACGCATTGTGGGTAGGAACGGTCGGAATATCCGCGCTTTTGAGCAGGCGGCAGGGGTAGATGTCATCGTTGATGACACGCCGGAGACGGTGACGATTTCCTGTTTTGATCCCATCCGACGTGAAATTGCACGACGCTCATTAGAGCGCTTGATCAGTGACGGTCGTATTCACCCGGCTCAAATTGAGAAAATATTGAGCGAAGAACAGCGCGAGGTTGAGAAAGCCATAGTTGAAGCGGGCGAACAGGCTGCTTACGATGCCGGAGTCACCGGATTGCATCCTGAGATTATCAAAGTGTTAGGGCGTCTCAAATATCGCACGTCGTATGGGCAGAATCAATTGGCGCACGCTGTTGAAGTTGCCAAATTGGCGGCTGTCCTGGCGGCGGAACTAGGCGCGGACGTAGAAGCCGCTCGTATGGGTGGTCTGCTTCATGACCTGGGCAAGGCGATGGATCATAATACCGATGGCACCCATGCGATGATCGGTGCCGAATTTGCCCGCCGTTATGGTGTGCCATCCAAAGTTGTGAACATTATTGCATCTCATCACCACGAGGTGGAGCAAGAGAGCATTGAAGCGGTCATTGTGGAAGCAGCGGATGCGATCTCAGGGGCTCGTCCGGGTGCACGGCGCGAGGATCTTGAGCAATACATCAAGCGCCTGCGTGCACTTGAAGAAATTGCTAATTCCTTCAAAGGAGTTAGCCAGAGTTATGCCATTCAGGCCGGTCGGGAAATTCGCATCATCGTGCGCCCTGAAGAAATTGACGATTTGGCGGCATTGCGTTTAGCGCGAGATGTGGCCAAGAAGATCGAAGAAACCATGCAGTACCCGGGACAAATAAAAGTCACCGTGATCCGCGAAACCCGAGCGGTAGATTACGCCAAATAACCCATGAAACAAGTATTGAAGAACCTGCGGGATGGGCGCACAATCGTAGCGGATGTACCGGTGCCTACACCTGGCCCGGGGATGGTGTTGGTGCGCAATTTTGCATCGCTGGTTTCGGTAGGCACGGAGCGAATGCTAGTTTCATTTGCTGAGAAGAGCCTGCTGGGAAAAGCACGCGCCCGACCGGACTTGATGCGTCAGGTGTGGGAGAAGGTACGTCGTGAAGGTGTGGTCACGGCATTGGAGACGGCATTAAATCGTTTGGACCAACCCATCGCCCTGGGGTATTCATCGGCGGGAATCGTGGTGGAAGTAGGGGAAGGCGTTCGTGATCTTCATCCGGGCGACCCCGTGGCATGTGCGGGTGGTGGATATGCCGTGCATGCAGAATATGTGGTGGTGCCTCGTTTACTGGTCACGCGTCTCCCAGAGGGTGTTGATTTTGAAAGTGGTGCTTTTGTGACTCTAGGGGCGATTGCATTGCACGGTTTCCGCCTGGCAGATACCCAACTCGGTGAGACAGTGGCAGTTATTGGATTGGGGGTTTTGGGTTTGTTGACATTACAGATAGCCAAAGCCAGTGGATGCCAGGGGCTAGGGATTGATGTGGATCCCTGGCGTGTGGAGAAGGGGCGCATGCTTGGCTTAATGGCCGTGCCCCGCACTGACGCTGAGTCAACCGGTCGTGCCTTGACGCAAGGTCGGGGATTTGATGCAGTTATTATTTGTGCCGATACCCCATCCAATGATCCGGTTGAATTAGCAGGACATTTAGCACGGGATCGGGGACGGGTGGTAGCCGTGGGTGCGGTGGGTTTGGAATTACCGCGTAAACTCTACTATGAGAAAGAATTATCGTTTGTTGTATCACGATCCTATGGACCTGGGCGTTATGATCCCGCCTATGAGGAAAAAGGTCAGGATTATCCACTGGGCTATGTGCGTTGGACCGAGGGGCGCAACCTTGAGGCTGTGGCTAATTTGATCGGTGCAGGCCTCTTAGATGTGAAATCGCTAATCACACACCGCTTCCCGATAGATGCCGCTGACCAAGCATATACGCTAATTACTACGAAAGGGGCAGACCCGAGTCTGGGTGTACTGATTACTTACCCACAATCGGAACAATTCTTACCCTCAACCAAACGGATTAATTTGAGACCACCGAAGGAACCTTTGGTTTCAAAGGTTAGATTAGGGGTACTGGGGGCGGGGAATTACGCCACGGCGGTGTTTCTCCCGATGATTCGATCTTTCAATGAGGTTGAAAAGGTAGGGATTGTTTCGATGAGCGGTTTGCATGCGCGACATGCTGCCGAGAAATTTGGTTTTGCCTTTGCAAGTTCGGATGAGAACGAGATTTGGCAGGATGCAACCATCAATACAGTTGCCATTCTAACCCGCCATAATCATCACGCGCGTCAGGTTGAACAGGCATTAACCCACGGAAAGCATACTTTTTGTGAGAAACCTCTGGCCATAACCTGGGAAGAGGTAGAGCGGCTGGAGGCGTTGCTTTGTTCAGAGGATTTGCCCTTGTTAACTGTAGGCTTCAATCGCCGCTTTGCGCCCTTGGCGGAACGCCTAAAGGCATTCCTCGCCAACCGTGGTCAACCGATGCATGTTTACTACCGCGTTAACGCCGGGTATTTACCACCTAATCACTGGTTGCACGATCTTCACCAGGGAGGTGGGCGTCTCATTGGTGAAGGATGCCATTTCGTTGACTTCCTGATTTATCTTATTGGGAATTCGCCCACAAGCGTTGAAGCCGTATCATTGCCCGATAACGGCGTCTATCGTGAAGATAATTTTACGCTCATGTATGAGTTTGCGGATGGTTCGGTGGGTCTTGTATCTTATCTTGCTAATGGACACAAATCGTATCCCAAAGAACGAATCGAGGTCTTTTGTGAAGGGAAGATTGCCATTTTGGATGATTTTCGAACATTGGAAATAGTGGTGGAGGGTCGTCGCCAGGTATTCCGACAACCGATGCGCCAGGATAAGGGACATCGTGGCTTATGGGGGGCCTTTATGCAGGCGATTACGACCACAGGCCAACCCCCTATTCCATACGACCAGATCCTTGGAGTTACAAAGGCCACTTTGGCTGCCCGGGAGGCGCTAAGAACTCGCCGCCGAACTGAAATTTAGGGATAAGGAACTTGGGTTAGTGATCCGTGAACCCGTGGGAAAAGGTCTGGAAAACACTCATGACCGTAGGGGCTGGTCAGGTTGCCCTTTTTCTCATCTATCGGTTAGGGTTGAAGGTAGGGTGGTGGCGACGAGTCACTCAAAATCTTGGGGTTGATCCTGATAAGGTTCCAGAATTAAGGGGGGAGTTATTTGTTATTCCCTCTCCAGACCACTTGAAAAACCTTTTAGGCGCTGAAGAAACTGACAGGGTTTTAGCATTAGCGGACGAGATTTGCCAGGGAATGTTTCGCCCCTTTGGCGGTGACCCTGCACCTTTGGTTTTAGATCCTCCCTGCCCACTGAAGCCTTGGGATGTTTATCGGGACAATTTGGCGGGTGAGGATATCAAAATGGTATGGGAACCAGCACGGTTGGGATGGGTCTTTACCCTGGGACGGGCTTACATCTTGAGCCGGGAAGAGCGGTATGCCCAAACCTGTTTGAGCCATCTTAAGCGCTTTTTACAGGCTAACCCACCGGGATATGGACCAAACTGGGCTTCGGGTCAAGAAGTGGCTTTACGCATCCCTGCCTTATTGTTTGTCCTGCAGGTATTCCAATCTTCATCCTCTTGGTTAAACGAGGATCGGCGCTTTCTCATCTCCTCCATTCTTACCCATGCCCGACGCATTCCACCAACGTTTATCTACGCTCGTGCCCAGAACAATAATCATTTGATAAGCGAAGCCTTGGGGTTGTATCTGGTAGGTGTTTTGTTGCCCGAGTGGCCAGAATCTAAACGGTGGCGAGATATTGGCTGGCGCTGGCTGAATTGGGCTTTTCAGCATCAAATAACTTCATCGGGCTGTTATGTCCAAAATAGCCATAACTACCATCGCTTGATGCTTCAACTTGCTTTACTTTTCGTCCGTGCCTCCGCAATTGAGGGATGTGACCTACCTGATCTAACACGGGAACGGTTGAAAATGGCAGTGCATTGGCTTTGGGAACGGATGGATGCACGGTCTGGAGGAGTGCCAAACTACGGGCATAATGATGGGAGTAATATCTTGCCTTTTGGCAGTCGTAGTTTTATAGATTATCGCCCCACATTGCAGGCTGCAGGTCAATGTTTTGGACAAGGGCGTCCCTTGCCCTCTGGTCCATGGGATGAACTCAGTTTGTGGTTAGGGGTAAAAGAAGGCCCTTCTCAAGACTTCCCCCGTATCACCTTATCACCGGGGATTGTTAAACCATCGGGGCAATCATCTTGGGCTATGATGTATGGAGGTTCATGCAAGGGACGCATCGCTCATGCTGATTTTCTCCACGTGGATTTGTGGTCTCATGGGATTAACTTGCTACTTGATGCAGGAACCTATGCCTACAACCTTCCCTCTCCCTGGAATAACGGTCTGGCAAGGACGCTGGTCCATAATACGTTAGTGGTTGATGGTCAAGATCAACTACAACACTTGAGCAAGTTTCTTTGGAGCAAGGGCGGGAAAGTGCGATTTCTCGGACACCTTTCCGTTCCGGAGCAGCGTTGGACGGCTTTTCATGATGGGTATACAAGATTTGGCGTGGTGCACCGTCGTTCATTGGTGTGGTTGGGAGAAGGACAATGGGAGGTTACAGATGAGATCTTACCGGTGAATAGAAGGGGATCAGCACAGCAACAACATCAATTTGAATTACACTGGCTGATACGTGATGGGGAATGGGAAATTGATATTACACAATTGAAGATCAAATATTCCCAATTCGGATTAGAGATGAGGCTGTGCTGGAATTTTGACGGGGACAACGTAACCTTTGTCCCCATAACCGTTCGGCTTATACGCCAAGGAAAAGCCATTTTTGGCCCGGCGGGTAATTTTGAGTGCTTAGGCTGGTATTCTCCCACTTATTATCATCGTGTTCCTGCTTTATCGCTTTTGCTGACCTGGAAAGACGCAGTGCCATGCAAGATTGTGACCTCAATTGTGGTTGAGAGAGCGGGAAATTGTTAAAATAAGGTCTGATGCATATTTTATTAATCCATCAAGCCTATGCTTCTTTGAATGAACCGGGTGGGACTCGCCACGAGGAGATGGCGCGTTATTTGGTTGCCCGAGGACATCGGGTTACTGTGATTGCCAGCCCGGTTAACTATCTAAGTGGAAAGCCTAATCCTTCCGAAAGGCGCTGGGTTAGTCGAAGGGAAATTGAACCCGGCTTAACCATTTTGCGATGTTATACCTATCCGGCGTTTCACCGCAGTTTCTTTCATCGCACATTGGCGTTCATGAGTTTTATGATCTCATCGTTTTGGGTTGGGTTAGGTGTACCTGACGTAAATGTGGTGTGGGGAACTTCTCCCCCTATTTTTCAAGCCGCGACAGCTTGGCTATTGGCATTTTTTAAACGAGTGCCTTTCATTTTTGAGGTGCGGGATTTGTGGCCCGAGTTTGCTGTCGCGGTGGGGGTTCTGCGCAATCCCGTGCTTATTAAAGCCTCCGAGGGATTGGAACGGTTTCTCTATCGTCGGGCTAAACGAGTGGTGGTAAATTCACCCGGATTTATCTCTCATGTTCAAACTCGCGGGGCTAAGTGGGTTGAATTGGTGCCCAATGGTGCAGACCCTCAAATGTTCGATCCAACCCTTAGCGGTGAAAGTTTTCGTCGCCGTTATGGCCTAGACCAGTCCTTTGTGGTTCTCTATGCTGGGGCTCATGGGCTTTCAAACGATCTGGGGGTAGTGTTGGACGCAGCTGACTTTCTGCGTGATCATCCTCAGATTCGATTTGTGTTTGTGGGTGACGGGAAGGAGAAATCAGCCCTGATGCGCGAGACTGAGGCGAAAGGCCTGAAAAACGTGTTATTTCTCCCTCCCTTTTCCAAACGTGAGATGCCTGAAGTATTAGCAGCAGCCGATGTCTGCGTTGCTATTCTTAAGCCGTTAGAGGTTTATAAAACTACTTATCCCAATAAGGTGTTTGATTACATGGCAGCGGGACGAGCGGTGGTCCTAGCAATTGATGGCGTTGTTCGCCAGGTTGTGGAAGAAGCGGGTGCGGGTATCGCTGTTCCGCCGGGCGATGCGCAGGCTCTGGCGAAAGCCATTTTATATTTGGCTGAGAATAGGGAATTAACTAAGCGAATGGGTATGGCAGGACGCCATTGTATCGAAGAGAATTTTCGCCGCGATCAAATGGCATGGCGAATGATGAAAATTTTTGAGGAGGTGGCGAAGGATGGGTGAGAAAATTTTGATTGTTGAGGATGAGACAACGTTACAGGAGGCACTTGCCTATAACCTGCGTCGTCAAGGCTATGATGTCGAATTGGCGGGTGATGGACAGGCTGCTTTGAATGTTGCGCGCCGTATTCGCCCTGATCTTATCATCCTGGATATTATGTTACCGGGAATGGACGGGTTTGAGGTTTGTCGCATTTTGCGCCAGGAGATGACCACACCGGTGCTCATGTTGACGGCACGGGATGATGAGATTGACCGGGTGGTTGGTCTGGAAGTGGGCGCTGATGATTACTTAACTAAACCCTTTTCAATGCGCGAATTACTAGCGCGGGTAAAGGCTCTTTTGCGTCGCGTACGAATGGTGCGGGAAGAGATTGGTGTGGGACATGGTCAAGTTGAATCTCCACAACCAGTTATCCAACATGGAAATCTGGTGATTAATAATGCGCGCCGTGAAGCCCTGTTAGATGGTCATCCGCTCCCGCTGAAGCCCAAAGAGTATGATCTTTTGCTTTATTTAGCCCAGCACCGGGGGCAGGTACTTACTCGAGAGCAGATTCTTGAGCGAGTTTGGGGATGGGAATACATTGGAGATTCTCGCACCGTGGATGTTCATATTCGATGGTTGCGGGAAAAGATCGAACCTGACCCCGCCAACCCGCGCCGAATTGTAACGGTACGAGGAGCAGGATATCGTTTTGAGGGTTAGATGCGTCCATCATTGATTTGGCGAATTACGCTGCCTGTTATGGCTTGGGCAATCTTAGTGGCAGCGGTTGGGGGGATAACCGTACGATTATCATTTGAACATCTGTTGTTACAGCAGCACGAAAGATATTTGCTATCCCAAGCGCAGATATTCGCTCGTCAGTTAGAGGATCTGCGACGAGAAGGGAATCAGGAAAAGACTCAATCCGCTCTATTGGAATTCTCCCGTTCTATGGAGGCATGGGGGGCTATTTGCGATCCAAATGGCGTCATAAAGGTGGAAGGATGGGGGGAATCATGGACCTTTCCAAGGGTTGATCGTGTGCGTGCTATTGTCCAATCTGGCGCTATTTCAGATGAAGCGGGGGTTAAGTTTGTCAACAGTTCACTGGGATGGTTAGGAATAGTCACCATTCCATTGCGGAACGGTGCGAATGCCTTAACGATCGAGTATTTGCGTGTAGCCATTTTTTTGGATGAGGCAGATCAAGCCCTTAAATCAATCACATATTTAATGGTCCTACTGGGTGGGGTAATGGTGATCACTGCGCTAGGGGTAACGCTTCTCGTCTCGAGATGGGTTACCGGACCACTGCAATATCTCACGGAACGCATTCGCAATTGGCAAGGCAACGAAACCTCCCTAGATTCGATTCAGAGCCGAAAGGACGAGATTGGCTTATTGGCTCAAGCATTTTCGACTATGGCCAACGAATTGCGTTCTCAGATTGAGGCTTTGGCCACGGAACGAGTTCAGTTTGACGCAGTTTTGGAATATATGACAGATGGGGTCGTGATTGTTGATGCCGAGGGCAAGGTGCGCTTAATGAATCCGGCTGCAGAACGGCTTTTTGAGGGCCGTCCGGGAGGATCGGTAGGAAAATCGTTGATTGAGGTCGTGCGCCACCATCAATTAGTGGATCTGTGGCAAAAATCTCTCAACAACGATCGCCAGTACAATTTGACCTTGGAAATGACACCCAATCGTTCGTTTGTCCAGGCGATAGCAACACCACTCGGGGGAACACTAAAAGGTAACGTGCTTTTGGTTATTCAGGATTTAACCCGAGTGAGGCGATTAGAAACGGTGCGTAGAGATTTTATCAGCAATGTTTCCCACGAATTACGTACTCCACTGGCAACATTGAAAGCACTCACCGAGACGTTGCAAGAAGGGGCATTGGAAGATCCTCTCATGGCGCGGCGTTTCCTAGAGCAAATGGATAAGGAAATTGATAATATGACCCAATTGGTACGGGAGTTGCTGGAACTTTCACGCATTGAATCGGGTAAAGTGCCGCTTAATCGGCAACCGATTTCTCCATCGGTCCTATTGGAAAATGCAGCATCTCGCATGCGCTTACAAGCCGAACGGGTAGGGTTAACCTTAGAAGTACTAACAAATCCCGAATTACCAATGGTGTTGGCAGATCGGGAACGAATTGAACAAGTATTGATTAATTTGCTCCACAATGCCATTAAATTCACACCACCTGGTGGCCGGATTGAACTTGGGGCTCAGCGTCGAGATGGTGAGGTTGTTTTTTACGTAAAAGATACTGGTGTAGGGATTAGTCCTGAGGCTTTACCCCGCATCTTTGAGCGTTTCTACAAAGCCGATCAGTCACGTTCGGGAGGTGGAACGGGTTTGGGCCTTTCAATCGCGCGTCATACCGTTGAGGCTCATGGCGGAAGGATTTGGGCTGAGAGCGAGGTTAACCGAGGAAGTACTTTCTTCTTTTCGCTTCCTTTGGCTAATCCATAGTTTTAGGAGACAAATAGTTAAAGGTCATAAAGGACGGTGTACAATGTTTGCAACCATTGAGTTAGCGGTTGAAGTGCCAGTGTATCCGGAACGAGTGTTTCGGGCTTGGTTAGATGGTTTTGAGTTCGCCAAAATTACCCGTCAACCAGCGCGCATCGTCCCTCAAGTTGGAGGGAATTTGTGGCTGCTCGGCGGAGAGGTCACAGGAATATTCCGTCGTTTAGTTCCTTATAACCATTTGGAGATGACCTGGCAGATTCGTGGCAAAACCTCTTCACATGCCTCGCAGGTCGAAATCCGCATTGAACCCACCTGCACCGGTAGCCTGTTTCGAGTTTGGCATCATGGCGTGGATTTGAGTGAGGTTCAAAATGTGTTGAAATGGTGGGAAGAAAACTTTCTGCGTCCCTTGCAGGCTCACTTTGAGAACTTGGTGGGCGATTACGTGGCGGATCTAAGCGATGGGTAGCAGGCTTGATCCTTGAAATTGAGTTATAATTGGAAGCGCTATTGGGCGGATAGCTCAGTAGGTTAGAGCGCCTCCCTTACAAGGAGGAGGTCATGGGTTCGAGTCCCGTTCCGCCCACAAAGTTTTCACCTGCTTTTTCCTTCTCAATTATGCGGTGGCTAATATCTATCTACCTGGGATGAATAAGTAAGGCGGTTGCCTTCAGCATCCCCTGAGGTGTTGGTTTCATCCTTTTAGAAAATTTCTTTAAGGTCTCCAAGGCATGTAGGGTTCGCACCCGCAATAAAATCTATTTCCAGGCAGGCGCACTAAAACCGAACCCTTCCGCGGACTTAAAGTGGGTTCGAAATGGCTTCAACACCACTTTCTTCACTGGGTAAACATAAGGATATTAGGTTCCCGATCAGGGGTTTATTTTTTTGAAAGATGCTTTGCTTTCGAATCAACATGCCGAATAATTTCACACAAGTAATCAGTCAGAATTCACCAGTAATCAGTCAGAATTCACCTGGAAAAGATTTATCGGAGTAACTTCTAAAACCAGCGCCTGCGGGAGAAATAAATTGCTGTGATTGCGATCATGGCAACGCAGATAACTAAAATGACTTGCCAGGCGAATGCATACTCTTGAAGGGGGAGATCTACATTCATACCGTAAAACCCAGTAACAATAACTGGAAGATTGAGTAGAATTGTCACTGAAGTGAGGAATTTCATTACAACATTGAGGTTATTCGAGATAATCGAAGCAAAGGCATCCATCATACTGGTGAGAATGCTGCTGGAGATGTTCGCCATTTCGATGGCTTGCTGGTTTTCAGTGATGACATCTTCAAGCAAATCTTCGTCATCGGGGTACATGCGAAACAATTGCGCTCGTTGTAGGCGTTCGAGTAAAAGTTCATTGGATTTTAGGGCGGTGGTGAAGTAAACCAGGCTTTTTTGATATTTTAAGAGTTCCATTACTTCGCGATTTTGCATAGATAGTTGTAATTGGTCTTCGACCGCTTCAACGGTGCGGTTTATCTCGCGCAAGTAAGCAAGGTAGAGATTGGCGGTGCTTAGCAAAATGCGCAACACAAAGCGGATCCGTTTAGCAGTGGAAAGATGGCGAATGCGACTTGAGGTGAATTCATTGATCACCTCATTGGGGTATCGGCATACGGTAACAATAAATTGGTCGGTAAGAATGATTCCCAGTGGGATTGTAATATAGGGCACATCCACCATTTGGCTTTGGAAATAAGGAATACGAAGCAGGATGAGCATCTTGCCATCGTCTTCCCGTTCGGTGCGAGAGCGTTCATCTAAATCAAGTGGATAAGTGAGAAAATCCTGGGGAATCCCTTCACAAACCAGTCTTTCAATCTCATCACTGGTGGGATCAATTACGTTTATCCAACATCCGCTAACAATGTCGGGAACAGTTTCAAGAACACCTTCTCGGCTGCGATAAATGGTGATCATCGTTCCTCTCCCCGGTGAGGATTTATTAGGTGTTTGGATTTTACTCCCTATCCGCTGATCCGCAAACCCTCATTCCATAAGCCTGTTCTATAACAGTGGCATTCATAATACTATGAACCTAAATGGGGTATAATTGCCACGCCTAAGACAGTGGGCAATCAAAATTTTTTCGCCTAACCGTGAGAAGATGAAAACCATTTGCACTGGTTCAATCGCCTACGATTATCTAATGACGTTTCCGGGCCATTTCCGCGAACACATTGTGCCTGATCGGTTGGATTCCATTAGTCTTTCTTTTCTGGTAGATTCGATGGTACGCCAACGGGGGGGTGTAGCTACGAATATCGCCTACACCATGGCTCTGTTGGGGGATCGTCCCATTGTTTTCGGTACTGTAGGGGAGGATTTTGAGGAGTATCGTCAGTTTTTGGAGAGCGTTGGTGTGGATACGCGTTATATTCGGGTTGTCCCCGGGGTATTTACCGCCTCATTTTTTGCCAATACCGATTTGGACAACAATCAGATCTGTTCATTTTACCCGGGTGCAATGACCTATGCGCGTGATTTCAGCCTTATGGAATTCAGAGAAGGGATTCCGGATTTGGTGATTATCTCGCCTAACGATCCGGTAGCTATGGATCGCTATGTTGAGGAATGTAAGGCGTTGGGAGTGCGGTATTTCTATGATCCCAGCCAACAGGTTGTGCGCGTCAGTGGCGAAGAATTACGCCGCGGTGTGGAAGGAGCCTTTGGACTCTTTGTCAATGAGTATGAGTTTGAACTGCTCCAAAAACACACCGGATTAACCGCCGCGGCCATTTGCGCGAGCGTTCCTTTAGTCGTGGTAACCTTGGGGGCAAAGGGCGCTGTTATTTATGCTGAGGGTAAGGAATTTCGGATTCAAGCGGTTAAACCCACTCACATTGCGGATCCAACCGGTGTGGGGGATGCCTTTCGCGCCGGATTTATTCGTGGCTTTCAACTTGGGTTGGATTGGATGACGTGTGGGCAAATGGGGGCTCTGGCAGCGGCATACTGCCTGGAACGAAAAGGTCCTCAAAGCCACGCCTTTACCCGTGAGGAATTTGTCCAGCGCTTTCGCCAAAACTTTGGGGATAATGATGCGTTGGTCATCCTGCTTGAAGATTCTATTAATATGACGCGGAGGAATACATGATCAAATACGATGTTAAGGATTTGAAACTTGCTGAGGGGGGACGTCGGCGCATTGAATGGGCGGCCCGCGAAATGCCGGTATTGGCCTCAATCCGTGAGCGGTTTGCAAAGGAACAACCTCTCAAAGGATTACGCATCTCAGCCTGTCTTCACGTCACCACAGAAACGGCCAACCTTATGCATACCCTTCAGGTTGGAGGGGCGGATATTGTCCTTACGGCTTCGAATCCCCTCTCAACTCAAGATGATGTTGCGGCCTGCTTGGTCACCCATTACGAAATTCCCGTCTTTGCTATTAAGGGCGAGGACAATGTTGTGTATTACAAACACATTCATGCGGCGCTGGATCACAAACCTCACCTAACCATGGACGATGGGGCTGATCTCGTAAGCACATTGCATAAAGAGCGGCGGGATTTGCTGGACAACATTATCGGTGGAACCGAGGAAACCACAACCGGTGTCATTCGATTGCGCGCAATGGCGGCGGATGGGGCATTGGCTTATCCCATTATTGCGGTCAATGATGCTTTGACCAAGCATTTATTTGATAACCGCTATGGCACGGGGCAATCTACGATTGATGGGATTATCCGGGCAACAAATATCCTTTTGGCTGGAAAGAACTTCGTGGTTGCTGGTTACGGTTGGTGTGGTCGCGGCTTGGCTATGCGAGCGCGCGGTATGGGTGCCAATGTGATCGTAACTGAGGTGGATCCGCTCAAAGCCCTAGAAGCCGTTATGGATGGTTACCGGGTGATGCCAATGATTGAGGCTGCCAAGATTGGCGATATCTTTTGTACTGTAACCGGGGACATTAACGTCATTGATCGGCATCATCTCGAAGTGATGAAAGATGGCGCTGTATTGGCGAATTCGGGTCACTTCAATGTGGAGATCAATATTCCTGCGCTTGAGGAAATGGCAGTTAATAAACGGCTTGTGCGTCCATTTGTCGAGCAATATGAATTAAAGGATGGGCGTTCGATCTTTTTGCTGGGTGAAGGGCGCTTAATAAATCTGGCAGCAGCAGAGGGCCATCCGGCTAGTGTGATGGACATGTCCTTTGCGAATCAAGCGCTGAGCCTGGAGTATCTGGTTAAGAACGCAGCAAAAATGGAACGAAAAGTGTATAGCGTGCCTGAAGAAATTGATCGTGAAATCGCTCGACTAAAACTGGCGGCTATGGGAGTTGAAATTGATACATTGACACCACAACAAATAGCCTATTTGAGTTCATGGGAGGAAGGAACCTAATTCAATCCTCTGAAACGAAAAAAAGCCTCTGCACTTATGTAATTTAAGTGCAGAGGCTTTTTATTATGGTGTTGGAGGTGCGGAAACGACCTCAATGTCAATGAAAATAGGATCACCGAAAGGAAGGTCGTTAGGATCAAACGCCTGCCAGGCACTACGATAGCGTCCTTCTTCGGATGGGGCCTGAAAGAAAATCCGCAATACGGCACGGCCACCACTGCGGGCGGGAAAAAGCGGTTGTTCAGAAGCGTTCGCGCCTAGAAGGGAGCCAGCAATTAGACGCAAATGGTAGCGGTGATCCCAATCACAGGTCCCGCTATTGATGACTTCCCATCTTTTATCAATGATGGCATTGGCTGGGACTTGTGATCCATCAGGGATGGTAAGATCGCTGATAAATGAGAGATTGTTTTCGCATTGACTTGTTGGTGTTGGCTCGATAGCGGGATTGTTCAATTGGGCTGGATTGGTCGGAATGATGGGCGGAATGAATGGGGTTGAGAGAGAATAATCAACGACGGAACGTTGCGGTGCAAGGTTTTTGCAACCTGTTAGAATCCCGCCCAGGAGGGCTAACAACAGGTAGAGCCGGTGGAGGTTGGGCATCGAAACCGTCTCGGATGACTGTTAGTGTTCACAATTCCTCAAGGTCAGCTTCCTCGGCCCCGCCTGCCAAAGATAGTGGAATCTCACCGCTCAGAGCCCGTTGACGGATGGCGATCTCGATCTCTTGGCATAATTCGCTATTTTGGCGTAAGAATTCTTTGGCGTTCTCACGTCCTTGACCGATGCGCATGTCGCCGTAGGAATAAAAGGCACCGCGTTTCTGGATAATGCCGTATTCAGTAGCCAAATCAAGAATATCACCAAACTTGGAGATACCCTCGTTGTACATGATGTCGAACTCGGCGGTTCGGAAAGGTGGCGCCACTTTGTTTTTAACGACACGAGCGCGGACACGGTTGCCGATTACCTCGGCGCCAACTTTAATGGATTGGATGCGGCGGATATCTAAGCGCACTGACGCATAGAATTTCAGGGCTAACCCTCCAGGAGTGGTTTCAGGATTGCCGAACATAACGCCGATTTTTTGGCGCAACTGATTGGTAAACACCACCGCCGTTTTTGTTTGGTTAATGGCGCCAGAAAGTTTACGCAGTGCCTGGGACATAAGGCGGGCTTGCATTCCCATGGTCGCATCGCCCATATCCCCTTCAATTTCGGAGCGGGGAACCAAAGCGGCTACTGAGTCAATGACGACCAGGTCTACTGCACCGGAGCGCACCAGTGTTTCAGCAATTTCCAATGCCTGCTCGCCAGTATCGGGCTGTGAAATGAGCAGATCCTCAATATTGACACCCACCCGTGCGGCATAACTGGGATCTAGCGCATGTTCCATGTCAATGTAAGCCGCTGTGCCGCCCATACGTTGGGTTTCGGCGACCAGATGCAGGCATAAGGTCGTCTTTCCCGAGGCTTCAGGGCCAAAGATTTCAGTGATCCGCCCGCGTGGGATTCCTCCCACACCCAATGCGATATCAAGTGACAGGGAGCCCGTTGGGATGACTTCCACGGTTAAGTGCTGGGCTTCACCCATGCGCATAATAGCGCCGTCTCCATAGCGCTTAATAATCTCGCTCAATGCCTTATCCAAAACGGCACGTTTAGCCTCGTCCATACCCGGATTGGAGTCAGAGTGACTGGGAAGGGGCTGAGCGGGGGGAACAGGTTTGCGCGGCATATCAATATATCTCCTCTCACAATGGATGGAATAATTATAAGCGTACTCGCCTAAACAGGGTTGCTTACATTATAGCACTTATGTTCGATTAGTGGTGAATCTATTTACCCAAAAACGAGGGAAAAAGGTTGCGGTTTAGAGTATTTGCGGTATAATCATAATCAATCCACGGGGCGTGGCTCAGCCCGGCTAGAGCGCTGCGTTCGGGTCGCAGAGGTCCCCGGTTCAAATCCGGGCGCCCCGACTGAAAAGGTATGAACCAATATGACGTAGCCCCTGCTTGAATCACCCGGCAGGGGATTTGTTTTTGGGTGCTTGAGGTGAGGAACCACTAGGTGAATGGGTTGGTTCTCAAACGAGATTAACCTATTCAACCTTTTTGGGGTTGCAATGGAGTGGATTGTTGAATGTCAGGTTTAGAGATTGTAAGACATGATGAGAAGTTCATTGCGGGGATACCAGCCGAGGGATGTCCAGAATGCAATCCCATCAGTGTTGTCCGTATAGACGAAAAGATGGGCTTTCTCGACCCCCATATTTTTTAGGGCATCTAGACAACGGGTTACTAAGGCTGAGCCAATGCCTTGACGGCGATATTCGGGATGGACCGCTACATGATACAAATAAGCGCGCCGTCCATCGAAACCACATAGCAATGTACCTACAACTTTACTTTTGTCTTTCGCAATCCAATTCAGGCCTGGATTGCGTTCTAGAAAATGGGCTAAGGATTGGGGGGTGTCGGTATGACTTAAGCCAACCCCAGGACTCGTTTTCCACAATGCGATAGCTTCTTCGCAATCTTCTGGTTGGAATGGGAGAATGGAGATCATGAGCGTTTTCCTATTTATTCCCCAATTTGCCATGAGAGTATCATCGCCCGTTGCTCATCAGTTTCTGGTGAAGAACGCCACCACTTTGCGGTTTCTCGGCGAAGGATTTGCAAACGTTCGAGGGCTGCAGGTCCGCTAAGGCCATGGCGTACCAGGTAACAGCCCACCACGGTTCCGGTGCGACCAACCCCGCCCCAGCAGTGTACGTATAGCCTTTTTCCGTTTGAGATCACATGGTCTATATGATCAAGAATTGCTCGCATTGTAACTCGGGTAGGTATACCGAGGTCAGGGATTGGATAGCGAGTGTAGCCTACTTCAAAGTTTCTCTTCTTGGCTTCTTGATAAAGCAGATTATGATAAGGCTCGAGCTCACCCTCCCAGGTCAGGTCTATGAATTCCCGAATCCCTATATCCAACAAGGCAATTAGGCGTTGCTGCGCGCGATTGAGATCTAGGTCACCCGGATATTCACCGGCGAGAAACTTATCAGGGATAACCCAATAGGCGTCAGGTAGAAAAGGCGTGAATAGAAAGTGAGTGGTCATCGGGATAGGTGGGATTTAGGAAGTAGATGAGAGTATAATTTCGCTAGTTTGGGCAGCCATATGTAGACCTACTTTGGAATTCTACCTCAAACCTGCAATCTGAGGATCGCACAAAGATGAACGCTCAACCTACTGACAATGTTCACTGGTTAGACCGGCCGGTATGGAAAGCCTTCCCCAAAATCCGTTGGGAGACGCTTCTAATAATTGTAATTCTGGGTTTGGCTCTCTTCACACGTTTTTACCATCTGGGTGACCGGGTGATGAGTCATGATGAGGTTAATCACGTTGTCCCTTCTTGGGAACTCTACATGGGGAGGGGGTATCGGCATGATCCGATTACCCATGGGCCTTTTCAGTTTCATGTCGTTGCTCTTTCCTATTTCTTGTTTGGAGATAATGATTTTACGTCCCGTATACCGGCGGCCCTTTTTAGCGTGGCAACCATTATGACGGTGATATTGGGGTTCCGACGTTATCTCGGACGAAATGGTGCCATCATTGCAGGGGTTCTCTTTCTGATCTCCCCTTATATGCTTTTTTATGGCCGTTACACGCGCAATGAGGCGTTTGTTGCCTTTTGGGGGGGTGTCACCTTACTTGCGGTTTTAAAATACCTGGAAGCCGGGGAAAGACGTTGGCTATACATTTTAACTGTAGTAACTGCGTTACAGTTTGCGACCAAAGAAACAGCCTTTATTTATACCGCCCAATTGCTTCTCTTCTTGGCAATCCTATTCATGTTAAGAAGTGTACGCTTCCCCTGGCCGGAAGCACGCAAACACTTTTTGTTTAATTTGGCTCTAGCCGGGGCTTTGTTTGTCCTCGTTCTGGCAATCGTTTTAGCCGGGTGGAATGCCATTGCGAATCGTTCTGGTGTGCCAGCAGAGGCGGGTGGGGTAAACCCGCTTCAGATCATCGAAGCCGGTTTAGCGGTAGTGGCGGTGGTTTTAGGGGGTATGGCCGGAGTTATTTTGCTGCGCGAGGTGGGATGGGAATTTTTGAAGCAAGAACGAAGCCTGGATATGCTTCTCTTGATCGGTACGTTGATTTTGCCTCAATTGACGGCCTTTCCGGTCAAGATTTTTGGGGTACTTTTAGGGCAAAATTGGAATCCCCTGGATTACTCATCGGTAGGGATTCTGCGTAGTGGCATTGTGTTACTGATTTTAACCTTGGTCGCTTTGAGCATAGGCCTGGTGTGGAAACCGCGGCTTTGGTTAACGAATTTCGTTCTATTTTATGGCATATTTACTGTGCTCTACACCACGGTGTTTACCAATGGATTTGGATTCTTTACAGGAATTGTGGGTTCACTTGGATACTGGTTAGAGCAACAGGGAGTAAATCGGGGTACACAACCGTGGTATTATTACGCCTTTTTGCAAATTCCCATGTATGAATATGTCGCGGCACTGGGAACACTGCTTGCGATTTACTTCGGTTGGCGGTATCACCGTTTCAGCCAGTTGCCAGGGGACTCCCCTATAACAATTGAAGTACCTTTTACTGAAAATCCGCAATTAACTTTAGATGTAAATCAGGTTCCCAAGGTTTCTGAAGATGTTGAAAAGGTTGAATTTACAAAACCACCCGTCGAGGAAAGACTACCTGTTCTTGGTTTGTTGGTCTTTTGGGGAATAACCAGTCTAGGGGCTTATTCTCTGGCGGGCGAAAAGATGCCTTGGCTGACCGTTCATATTGCTCTGCCCTTGTTACTAAGTGCAGGATGGGGATTAGGGGCGTTAGTAGATCGTATACCTTGGTCACTTTTGAAGCAGAGTAGCGCATGGGTGGGCTTATTACTAATACCAGTTTTTCTTAGCGCAATTGTCGGGGCACTTATGGCATGGCTCGGACCGGTGGTGCCTTTTAGCGGTTATACGTTGGAATACCTTCAGGTGACAACGACATTTTTATTTGCAAGTGTGACGGCTTTACTAAGTGGATGGGGAATATTTTACGTTTTCCGCGGTTGGCGCAAGGTTGATTGGATCAAGTTAATTGTCTTTTATACCTTTGGTTTCTTAGGGGTGCTTACCTTTCGAACCGCGGCAACGGCAGCTTATATCAACTATGATACGGCAAAAGAATTTCTGGTTTATGCTCATGCAGCCAGCGGACCTAAAGAGATCCTGGCGCAGGTAGAAGAAATCTCACGTCGTCTTACGCGTGGATTGGATATTCAGGTCGCTTATGATAATGATGCCCTTTATCCCTACTGGTGGTATTTCCGGGATTATCCCAACAAACGCTATTTTGCAGATAACCCCACGCGGGATTTGCGCGATGTGCCAATCATCATCGCAGGTAACAGTGCCAATTGGAGCAAGTTGGATGCGATTACCAAAGGTGAATTTGTTCAGTTTGAGTATATGCGCCTGTGGTGGCCCATGCAGGATTACTACAACCTAACTTGGGATCGTATTTGGGGGGCTATCCGCGATCCCAAGATGCGCGCTGCAGTTTTCCAGATCTGGCTAAACCGGGATTATACGGCTTACGCGCAATTAACCGGAAATCAGAACCTGACATTGGAGAAATGGGAACCAAGCGCTAAATTGCGATTTTATGTCCGCAAGGATGTTGTGGCTCAGATGTGGAATTATGGGGTACTGCCAGAGCAGGTTCCTACGGTCGAGGTGGACCCCTATCAAAAGGGAATGGTGCAACTTACGCCAGACCTGGTAATAGGACAAGTAGGTTTGGCAGGAAATCAGCCTGGGCAGTTCCAGAATCCGAGAGGCATTGCCATTGCACCAGATGGTTCAATTTATGTCGCCGATTCGCGTAACCATCGCATTCAGCATCTTAGCGCGAGAGGTGAGGTTTTGCAGGTTTGGGGAAGTTTTGCGGATAGTTCTACCGGAGAAGCACCGGGTGGCACGTTCAATGAGCCTTGGGGTGTAGCTGTTGGACCGGACGGGAGCGTTTACGTTGCTGATACCTGGAATCACCGCATTCAAAAGTTCACCTCGGACGGTCAATTCGTAACTATGTGGGGTTATTTTGGCCAGGCTGAGCGTCCTGATGCTTTCTGGGGGCCACGGGATGTGGCTGTGGATGCACAAGGACGAGTCTACGTAACAGATACAGGAAATAAGCGAGTTGTCATCTTCACGTCAGAGGGACAGTATATTGCCCAATTTGGCGGTGCAGGGGTAGAAGCCGGCAAGTTTGATGAACCGGTAGGTATTGACGTGGATACGGAAGGAAACATTTACATAGCAGATACCTGGAATCAACGCGTCCAAGTCATTACGCCTGATTTTTCAAATAACCTCTTTATCCCGGTTCGCGAATGGGAGATTTCGGGGTGGTATGGTCAATCGCTCGACAATAAACCTTTTATTTCAATATCTCCCTTAGGGCATGTGTTTGTAACGGACCCTGAGGGTTATCGAGTGCTCGAATTTGATGCACAGGGCAATTTTGTGCGGGGATGGGGGGACTACAGCACGGGCACGGATGGTTTTGGTCTACCTTCCGGAATAGCAGTGGATTCCCAGGGGCGAGTTTGGGTCAGCGATGCCGGGAACCATGTGCTTTTACGTTTTGTGTTGCCCTGATCAAACCTTGTGAGTTTGACCACCTAACTTTTTGATCAAATTTTATCTATTCGTTTATTTAGCCTTAACACCCCCTCAAAGGGGCGTTAAGGCTTTAAGGGTATGCTATTGAGTAAAGAGGTAAATATAAGATGAGTGAGCAAAGTCGAAAACGTCCCCATATATTAGTAACCAATGACGACGGTGTGTTTGCGCCAGGGTTATTGGCTCTTGTTCAGGCTATGCAACCTCTAGGGGAGGTAAGTGTTTTAGCACCAGAACGCAATTGGTCAGGGGGAGGACATGTAAAGACTCTTGATCGCCCTTTGCGGGTTAGAGAGTACCGGTTGATAGATGGTGCTTTGGCCTACGCCAGCGATGGTGCACCCTCTGACTGCGTGTCCTTAGCACTTCTGGGGTTCTTCAAAAAACCCATAGACTTGGTCGTATCGGGAATCAATCAGGGCGCCAATCTTGGACATGATGTTACTTACTCCGGCACAGTAACCGCTGCCATGGAAGCGGTTATTGCTGGAGTGCCGGCGGTGGCATTTTCGCTAGAGGTTTATGAAAATGGCAGGACTACCGTAGACTACCAACCGGCGGCTCAATTTGCCTTTAAGATTGTGGCTCAAGTCCTCAAATATGGTATTTCATCAGACATCTTATTGAACGTAAATGTCCCGGCCCTACCTGTTGACAAAATTCGGGGTATTCGAGTGACCCGGCAGGGATTGCGCGTTTATCATAATCGTTTGGATGAACGGATTGATCCGCGCGGTAAGCCGTATTATTGGATTGGCGGGGATATTCCAACAGGTGTGCCAGAACCAGGGACGGACGTAGGGGCTTTGACAGAGGGTTACGTGTCTGTGACCCCTTTACACCTTGACCTGACTGCTTATCGCGTCTTGTCGGATCTTTATACCTGGACGTGGGATGCGGCTCTAACGATAAATGAAAAAGAAAAACCAGTATCCCATTCTGATCCAGAAACCGCAACCATCCAATGCCTGGCTGATGTGCTGGATAAATGAACAGTTGTGAACCCCCTTCTAGAGGGTTTACTTTTTGCGCATGTCCTCGATAAAGAACTGACTAACAAAGAGAATAAGGCTGACGATCAACGAGCCGAGGAAGGCGCCCCAAAACCCACTGACCGTAAAGCCAACTCCAAATTGGTTCCCAACCCAGCCGGCTAGGGCGAACAAAGCCGTATTGATCACCAGAATTCCAAGCCCTAAGGTCAGGATGATAAAAGGGCAACCTAAAACCACCAGGATGGGACGGACGACGGCATTGATAATACCAAAGATCAATGCTAACCAAATAAAGCTCAACCAGTTATCGGATGAGGGCTGGATATATTGGGGGCTGAGCAGGGCGACGGCGACATAAAAGGCTAAGGCGGTCACCAGCAAGCGAACAATGAAACGTTTCATTGCCATTTCCTCCAAAAAAGTTTTCTGGGGTGATTATAAGGGTAATTCCATCCAAATGAGTGTTTGTTGGGGGTAAAATCCGCAGTCTAAAAAAGTTTCATCAAATTCACCCGCCGGAAAATTAATGGATAGAGGACGCCGCCGACCAAATTTCTGGCGCATTGAAGGAAGCAATACACATAGCGCTTGGGGTGTTTTTTGAGGGTTAGGGGCAATCCATAACCAATCGGCGTAATGAGATGTGGCTTCCCAGGTGCAGAATCCAAGATACTCCTGCTGCTCGAACGCTGTAAAATGCCATAAAGGTAATTCCCCTAGTAGATTGCGCAAGGCATTGAGAAAGCGGGGTCGAAAGCGCTCAAAATCCAACGGTAGATTCCATGCGACCTGTTCGGGATAAATGTGGTTTAACCACGTAGAATGCAAAGGCCACTCATGGGCACGGCGTGGTCTAATGGATGAGAAAGAAAAGTTTGTTTGCGATATGGTCGAGGGATTAGTGACCCATGTAGTGCGCCGAGCACGCTCTTGAAAGCCCAATCTTTCATAAAGGCGTAGCGCTGCAAGATTATCGGCGCGAACTTGTAGCCAAACGGCAGGATAGTTCCAGGATTTTAAATAGTGGATGGCCTTTTCCGTCAGACGGCGGGCAATGCCGCGACGTCGGTAGTTGGGGTGAACAGCAACATTGACGATAAGCGGATAACGTGAAGTTGTCTTGGGAAGAATGATCTCCAAATTGCCTACAATACGCCCATCCTCTTCCCAAACAAAACCACTCATGGAAGGACCGGGGCTTCCATTGGGTAGGGCTCCCCAAGCACGCATGCGCCTCAAATATTCCCAGCCATCGGGGTCCATGGTATCGGCAAAGCAGATCTCAATTAAATCAGCAACGGCTTGAGTATCCTGGGGTAAGCGCAGAGGGCGAAGGTGAGTTCTCTCGTTGTTCATGCTTCCGATCATAAGGGTATTTTACTCCTGCTCCAGTCAACCCCCTCGTTTATCGTTTGTTTCGTATATAAATTTCTTATGCAAGGCTTCTATTTTGTTAATCGAGAGGTGCTATAATCCTCTCAGGACAATTTTACTCTGGCTATTAGAAGGATGTTACGCCTATGATGCGATTTGACCGATTTACCGAACGAGCCCAAGAAGCGGCGCAGCGCGCGGCTGAGATTATTCAGCGCTATGGCCATAACCAGATTGACACCGAGCACATTCTGTTAGCGCTGATTGAACAGCCGCAGGGTGTGATCCCACAAATTTTAGAAATTCTTAAGGTGGATGCCAGCATGCTGGCAGACCGCCTGGATTATATCTTACGCACCAGCCCTAAAGCCAGCATTTTTGGGGGTGGAGCGGGCCAAATTTTTATCACGCCTCGGGTGAAACGCATAATTGACCAGGCCAACGAAGAGGCCAATCGGCTTAAAGATGAGTATATCTCTACGGAGCACATCTTTTTGGCCATCCTGAGTGAACGCAATACACCCGCGGCGCGTTTGCTGGAGGGGGCTGGAATTACCCGCGAGCGTGTCTTAGATGCCATCATGCAGATTCGCGGGGGACAGCGGGTGACAGATCCGCAGGCCGAGACGCGTTATCGAACATTGGAGAAGTACTCGCGGGATTTGACCGCATTAGCACGCGAGGGTAAACTGGATCCGGTGATCGGGCGTGACCAGGAAATCTTACGGGTGATGCAGATTCTCTCCCGCCGTACCAAAAACAATCCGGTTTTGATCGGTGAAGCCGGTGTGGGTAAAACGGCCATTGTGGAAGGTCTAGCCCAGAAAATTGCGGCAAACGATGTGCCGGAAATCTTAATGGGTAAGCGGGTAGTGCAACTCGATCTGGGGGCAATGATTGCCGGAAGCCGCTTCCGTGGCGAATTCGAGGAACGTTTAAAGGCCGCAATCGAAGAAGTTCAACGTTCCGAGGGCGAGATTATTCTATTTATTGATGAACTCCACACCGTAGTTGGGGCCGGAGCGGCTCAGGGCGCTATGGATGCCTCGAACATGCTCAAGCCGGCATTAGCACGGGGAGAACTGCAATGCATTGGGGCGACCACTCTGGATGAGTACCACAAGTATATTGAGAAAGATGCAGCGCTAGAGCGTCGTTTTGCTCCCGTCTATGTGGACGAACCCTCGATTGAGGAAACGATTGAGATGTTACGCGGCTTGCGTGATCGGTATGAGGCACATCATAAGGTGCGTTTTTCCGATGAGGCTTTGGTAGCGGCCGCGCGTCTTTCGGCTCAATATGTGACCGAACGCCATTTGCCAGACAAGGCCATTGATCTTATTGATGAAGCCGCCGCAAAATTGCGAGTGGCCTTGTATTCGCTTCCTCCGGAGTTGAAGAAAATGAAATCCGAAATTGACCGTCTTCAGGCTGAGGAGGAACAGGCTGGGCTAGAGCGAGATTATGAACGTGCGGCGCGCAAGAAGGCGGAACGGTTACGCCTGCAGGAACAGTTTGAAATGTTGCGAGATCAATGGGAAGCCGAACACAAGCTGGATGAAGTGGTGGATGTGAACGATATTGCCGAGGTTGTGGCTCAGTGGACGGGAATCCCGGTCAGCCAAATGATGGAATCGGAAGCGGATCGGTTGGTGCACATGGAGGAACGGCTGTCCGAACGGGTTATTGGACAGGAAGAAGCGATCAAAGCCATTGCCGATGCCATCCGCCGTGCCCGGGCCGGGCTTAAAGATCCCCGTCGTCCGATTGGGTCTTTCATCTTCATTGGCCCTTCCGGCGTTGGGAAAACCGAATTGGCCAAGGCATTAGCTGAGTTTCTGTTTGGCGATGAAGATGCCCTGGTACGCCTGGATATGAGTGAATATCGAGAACAGCATACCGTATCGCGCCTTTTCGGTGCTCCACCGGGCTATGTCGGCTATGAGGAAGGTGGCCAGTTAACCGAAGCCGTGCGACGGCGACCTTACCGGGTGATACTCTTCGATGAAATTGAGAAGGCTCATCCTGAAGTGTGGAATGCTCTGCTGCAGATTTTGGACGAGGGTCGCCTGACAGATGGGCAGGGCCACGTGGTTGATTTCCGCAACACCGTGCTCATAATGACCAGCAATCTCGGCACTGAATTTGTGCGGCGGGGTGGCACACTGGGCTTTTTGCCCGAAAGTCACAATGATGAAGATCGGTTGAATCAGGAAAAAATTCAGAAAGCGCTCAAGAGCACCTTCCGGCCCGAGTTTCTCAACCGAATTGATGAGATCATCATGTTCTCGCCGCTGACACAGGAGCACATGTATAAGATTGTGGATCTTCAGATGAAAGAGGTGCGTCAGCGGTTATTAGAACACGGGTTGGATGTTGAACTCACTCCAGCAGCACGGCGTTGGTTGGCAGAGATTGGGTACGATCCAAGTTTTGGGGCTCGACCTTTGAGGCGAGCGATTCAGAAATACATCGAGAGTCCGCTTTCAGTGAGCATCCTCTCCGGCCAGTTCCGGGTTGGGGATAAGATTATCGTGGATTATCAGGAAGGCGATACGAAACCCACGTTTCGGCGGGCAGATGAGGTAAAAGAACCTTCGCTTCAAGAGCAACCTGCCGAGTCTTCTAGAAGTTAATACCTGGGGGAAGTAAGTAAAAGAAAATAGTTGAGGGTGCGCATGACCTTCGCACCCTCAATTTTTTGATGGTATCGAATTTAAGATCTTATACGGTTTCCAGGAAGCGTGCCAGTTCCCAGTCGGTCACCTGGATACGGAATTCGTCCCACTCGGTTAACTTGGCGCGGCGATATGCCTGATACAATATGGGGTCAAAGGCACCTTTAATAACCTCATCCCGATCAAGTTCCTGGAGGGCTTCATAGAGAGAGCCAGGCAGTTCGCGGATTCCCATTTCTTCCCTTTCTTCGTGATTTAATTCGTAGACATTGACGTTGTTGAGAGGGGGGGGACAGGGAGTTTGGCTATCTATGCCATCCAGCCCTGCGACGAGCATGGCGGTGAATGCCAGATAAGGATTAGCCGAGGGATCAGGGAAACGCAACTCGGCCCGAGTGGCTTTGTGCTGTCCGGCGGTATAGCGAGGAATCCGAATGAGCGCGGAACGATTGATTTGTGCCCAGCAAATATAGACCGGTGCCTCATAACCAGGAACTAGTCGCTTATAGGAATTAACCGTGGGGGCAACAATAGCCGCTAAAGCGCGCGCATGGGCAAGTTGCCCGGCGATAAAACCATAGGCCACCGATGAGAGATGAAATTCATCGTTGGGATCAAAGAAGAGATTATTTCCCTGCAAGTCGAACAGTGATTGGTGGCAGTGCATCCCTGAGCCGTTAATCCCAAAAATAGGTTTGGGCATGAACGAAGCGATTAATCCATGTTGGGCGGCAATCGCCTTGACAGTGTATTTGAGGGTGAGAACATTGTCAGCGGTGCGTAGCGCATCCGCAAAGCGAAAATCAATCTCATGCTGTCCTAAAGCCACCTCATGATGTCCAACTTCAACTTCTAACCCCATGCTTTTCAGGGCCGCCATCAGTTCGGTGCGTACTCGCACAGCCTCATCATCGGAGGAAAAATCAAAATACCCAACAACGTCATGTGGGACCGGACGAATGGTTTCGGGACCATTGCGACGAAAAAGGAAAAATTCCGGTTCAGGACCAACGTTGTACACCCATCCACGCTCTTCACGTAATTTTGCCAAGATGCGCTTTAACGTACCACGTGGATCGCCAGGGAAGGGTGTGCCATCGGGTTGATAAATATCACAGAAGAAACGTGCGCGACGCATATCGGTGGGTGTCCAAGGTAGAACGGCGTAGGTATCTGGATCAACATGTAAGTGCATGTCGCTTTCTTGAATTCGGGCGAAACCCTCGACTGAAGAGCCATCGAACCAGACCCCGTTTTCAAGCGCTCCTTCTAATTGTTCAACGGGGATGTCTACGCTCTTAACAGTTCCAACCACGTCCACAAATTGGAGAGAAATGAACCTGACATTATCTTCTCTAACCCGGGTAAGTATCTCTTTGGTATCCATAGCACTATCCTCCTTGGCTTAAAAAGTTTATGGACATGCCTGGCATGCCCATTAATGCGGTGAATGGGTGCCCTTCTGTGAGTATCAAGCCAATTACAGGTGAAAACCCGAATTGACTACCACTGGTGGGGTTTTGGGCGAGAGATTGTCTCGGGTTTGAACCCACACCTGTTTCCGAAGGGAGAAAGAAGCCTGTGGTCGGGCTTCAGAGGCATCCGCTGATCTATCCGATTTTCCCCTGCATTTCACCCCCCGCAGGGTTAGCGCTCTCCTCGCGGAGAGGAACCTCCACCTCGTCGCCTTTCAGTAAAGTCCTGAAAGGTTCAGTCGCTATTTCCCCGTTATTCACTTGTCAGGTGCTTCAAAGCTTTATAAATAATGGCAAAATGTTACAGAGGATTTTATATCTTGTCAAGGGGAAAAAACGAGAAATTATGAAAATTTAAGGTTTCTGGGCATAAGCAAAAAAGGTAGGCACGAAAAGGACACGTTCACCTTTTTCCCAGGCGTTGAGGTCAAGCGCTTGCCAGTGGTCTATATCTTCAGCGGGTAGAATGGATTGTAAATCTAATCTCAATCCTAACCACTCACTGGAGGTGATCTCGAGATCGGGAGGGTATTTCCAATATGCCCCAAAGACACCTATATGTAGGTTAATAAGCCCGCTATTAGAGAACAATGAAGCCAGTTTTCGCCCTATAAAGGGATCGCCGCCTGCTTTTTGAATAGCGGTAATTTGTAATTGACCTAGTTTTTCCAGAGGAGAAGGATAGTCAATGCGTCCACCATAATCCGGTTCGGCCAGGGCTGCAATAAAACCACCTGGTCGAGTAACACGCATAAGTTCTCTCATTACGTGCGCTGGGTTAACCCACAAGAAAAAATAGTGCGTATAGCAAAGATCGAATGTGTTCGCTGCAAAGGGTAGATTATAGCCATCACCTTGGCACAAATGGCTAGAGGGAAGCAGGTGTTTGGCATGTGATAGAAAGGAAAATTGTATATCCAGACCGTAACGGAGATAAGGCTCCCAAATAGAATCTGAGAGAACTGCTCCAGTGCCGCAACCCACTTCGAGAATTCGTCTAATCGAGTGGTTTCCAATTTCTTTCAGGAGGTGTTGTCGAATTTGAGCACTCCACCCCGCTTGGGTGAGGAATCGTTGATGCCAGAACAATAGATCAACGTTGTTTGGCATGTTTCCAAATCATTTCCCAGGGATCAGTAAGTAAATTTCCCAGGATCTCTGTTGCCCCTTGGAATGGTAATACATCACCGTCTGGTTCTACATAGAGCCATACAATACCAGCCCCCTGGGGAGGGGACTCAGGTGATACGTTTATCTCTAGCGAAACGGGGTTTAAGTGTGAATAGGGGACGGGTAGATCCCATACTAGATGCAGGCCCAAACGGGCTACGAGGTCTCTGGCTTGTTGTAAGGTTTCACCAAAGTGAGGATGACTGGCCGATAGGCTAATTCGGGTAACTTTCATGTGTGCAAGGCGTTCGATGAGGTTCTGGACTTGGGTTTTATTTTCCGGGGTAATGGTTAAGTGCACTGTAAGAGCGAGATCAGCGGCCAGGACATCACGAATGGCTTCCCACGAGATTTCGTTCATGGGATCAAGGACGATCATGACATGGTCTAAGCCGCTGGCTAAAATGCGGTTGAGGTACTCTTTTTCAACCAACCGTAGGCCAGTGGTGAGCAAACCACTGACCATTCCCAGGGATTCTACAAAAGCAATTAGATCAATCAAATCTGGCCGTAATGTTGGTTCACCGCCGGTAAAGATGACGTGCGGGATACCTGCCTCCCAGGCTTTGCGCAAGCATTGCTGCCATTCTTCGTAGATCAGTTCGCGTCGCACATGTTCGACCGGGGCGACGTGGCGAATAGATTCATCCTCGGTTCGATATGTTAAAGCGCAATCTAAGCGTAGAGGAGCGCTTAGGAATTCCTGATAAGGGGTATGTCGTTCCATATCCAGATAAATTTCGGGGTCCAAATCAGGGGTGGTGAGTAGTGTTTCCAACCGTTCTAAAAATGCCGTGTAATCTGCCTGAACCTGAGCTTTCGATACGCGGTATCGTTTTGAAATTTCTCGGCTCACTTCTTCAATTGGCGTGCCTTTGATACGATGATAGGCAAATTCGGTGGCTGTCTGGTTTAGATGTAAGACGGTTGAGGCATCCAAAATCAGGATGCCTTCTCCATTTGGTTCGATTCGCAGGTGCATTCGGTGCGGTTGAGGTGCGTCGGGTGGCGATTGCCAGTGATAAACACCGGGTGGAAGCGGGTTAAATGGAGGTGGAAATAATTGGTCAATCCATTCACGCCATCTGAATTTCATATCTGCCTCCACCAATGGAGTTTTAGAGGTTTGGATTGGGTGAAACAACCTGATTGAAGGCATAGGTTAGTGGGCACCCACCCCCGCATTCCTGGAGCAATGCACATTTCTCACACGCGTCAGGTACATAATGGCGTTCACGCAGAGCAACCGCCAGATCGTGATTCCATATGCTTTCCCATGGGGTATTTAGAATATGCCCTAAGGGATGGTAGTAAGACTGACAAGGCAAAACGAAGCCATTTGGCTCAATACACATGTTATACCAAGCCGCTGTGCATCCTTTAAGCCCTAAGCCATTCAACACAGGGTCAAAATGACAGTAACGAGTGGGGGTATACCAAATTAAACGCTGGCCGTGCTGAGCGGTTTTTTCGCGGGCCAAGGCAAGCAAATCTTGCAATTGTGTTTCGGGAATGCCGGTATTAACCTTGGCACCTCCTCCGGAGTGGATTAGGCCGTTAATGCCCACCGTGGGTACCCCTAATTCGGCCAAAAAGTCCAGGGTTTGAGCAAGGTAGGGGGCGTTTGAAGAAAGCAAGGTAGTGTTGGTCATGACAAAAAGGGGGGTTCTCAGGGCATTACAAATGCCTTGGACGGTTTGTGCCCAGGCCCCAGGGCGACCCACAATGCGGTCGTGAATGGTTGGATCGTGAGATTCGAGGGTAATTTGTACATGATCCAAACCGGCTTCATATAAAGTGTCAAGGTAGCGGGGATCATGCAGTCGTCGTCCGTTAGTATTCAAACCTGTGATTTGTCCTCTACTTTCAGCATGGGCGATCAGCACAGGTAGATCTTGGTGCAAAGTAGGCTCGCCGCCGGTAAAAACGATATGGGGGATTCCTATCTCCCATAGGCGATCTATCACCTGTTTCCAGGTTTCGGTTTCTAGTTCTGGATAATTCCGGGGTCTGGCGTTGTAGCAATGGGCACAATCATTATTACAGCGATAGGTGAGCGCTAGGTCCATTCGGTAAGGGGCGATAGAACGGGAAGAAAACGGTGGGAGTGTTTCTAAATCCAGGTCGCATATGGGGCACACGTTTTCGGGTTCAATGAGTGCGTTAAGGTGCAAACGGAAATTGTCGAGATCTGCCTTAATTTGAGTGGCTTGGGTTCTAAAATGGGCGACCAGGGTTTTAATGATCACATTCTCAGGATAACCCGACAAGATAAAAAAAGCCATTAACGCTGCGGTTGCATTGAGATGATAAATCCGGCTGGCGTTTATCAAAAGACTACCTTGCCCGCTGGGTTCAATACGTAAATGAACGCGCACTTTGTTCTCAGAGGATTGGTGCAAAAAGTGATAGATCCCCGGCAAGGGCAAATTAAGGGCTTTTTGCATAGGGAAGAGTGCGTTCCACCACCCCATGGTTATTTCTCACCCTTATCGCCCACCGCCTGCACACGCGCAGGCACAACCCGCACAAGCGCACGCACATGCGCAAGCACACGAGCCACCTCCTCCACCCCGACGCGCCATTGAGGAAGAGGTTGGGGGTGGGGGAGGATTGGTGCGGGCGGTAATCTTGCCAGTAAACTCGGTCACATTGCCGATAACGCTGGCTGAGAAAGTTTCAACCCCACGCACCATCGAGGCTGCAAAATCAGAACCTGGTAGTTTGGGAAGATTAATGGTTGTTTTTGAACCACCGCTAGGCGTAGAAACGGGGGCCGCTGGCGTAGAGCGGCGGAAGACCGGGTCATATCGTCCCCACCAGGTCGGCACAAAGACTGGTCCAGGGGCGAAGACCTCGCGGGTTTGGTCTTCCCAGCGCCGGTCCAACATGGTCCAATCCATCACTTCGTCATAGGTTAGTGCACGGACTTCTGGAGTTTCGGCAGCTTTGACTTGATCCCAGGCTTTTTTAACGATACTTTCGTAATAAGCAATGGTTTCCTTGCGGCTGAAGCCGCGCATTTTCTCCGAAACTGTATTGATGAGGTTGACCATCAACTCTTGTAAGCCCTTCTGTCGTTCCTTGGCATCTTTAAGTCGCATGGCCTCAAGGAATTCAATCTCATAGGGCTGTAAACCTTCGGGCAGGGGTTGAGAAATCTCGAGTTCAAGTGGCTCCTGTTTAATGACCGTTGCAGCCCCTTTTTTGAGAACGGAGAACAAAATCATGGTGAGAATTTTGTCCACTGGTTGTTCCATTAAAATTGCGGCTTCGACTGCTGTTAGGCCGCGTTTGATCCCATGGCCTTCAATTGCAATCTTGGGAGGCAGGTATTGCAAACGTCGTTTTTGGCTCGAGCGATAACCCACATAGGCAATTGCCACAAAGAAGCCCATAAAACCCAGACAACAGAGAAGGCCGATTAAATCCTCACTAATTTGGAACGATCGTGAATTGGGAACCTCAGTGGCAACGATGGCGGCGGCAGGAATCAGCCGCGCAGGAAAGCTGGCGCCAAAGGTGTATTGCGTATAGACATTAGCTTCGGTTGAGCGCCAGGAATAATAAACACGCCCTTGAGCATCAAGGTTGGTGTAAGGTTCGTCACTACCCGGCCAATTGCCACTGGGTTTGTGATATCGCGGCTCTTCTGTTGTTAGACCGGGTGGCAGGATGATAGTCATTGTGTAGTCGGTTTTTCCTCGGACGAAGGCTTTATCAAACCATGAGGGGCTGAAGACAATACTGGCGTAAGGTTCGGATAGTTCCAGGGTTGATTTGCCAATTGCTCCCTCAATATCTGGGATGGTTACCTTAAGCGTTCCTGTGGATCCCGGTGAAATGGTATGGTTACCTAATGTAATGGCAATCCCCGGTTGCACATAAGGAGAGGGTTCGATGTCCGTAAGAGGAACACCGTCAATTTCGGCTTTTACCTTTGAAAGGCGGTAATTTTCATTGGGAAGGCCGATGTCCACGACATCAATGGGACTGGCTCCGGGCTGGTTGCGAAATTCAATTTCGTAATAGATGGTGATTGTTCCATTTGGGTTAACGTAAAGGTCGACCTCTTGACGCGGGACTTCAAAAGCATAACTTTGTGCTAAGGCGATTGGGGATTGAAATCCCAATAGACCTATCAGCCAAAAGAGAATAAAAATTGGAAAGCCCCACCGTTTCATTGTTTTCCTCAATTGGATAATTTACTGGAGTGAATAACTTACCACTTTGGCTCTTCGGTCAATTGGTAGGTCGTGCCACAATAAGGACAGGTTACCACAGGGGCCCCGGCTACCATTTTAATGTTTTCGGCTTTCAACGCACCACCGCAGGATTTACACTTAAGCGTATCCAGATTGATATTACCAGGAAGATCCACCTTGAGAGTTACCTGTGGGAGTACATCTTGCTTGGGGCGCCGCGCAGCCCAAAAAATCAGCACTAATCCTAGAGCAATGGTGATCAGTCCCACCGGAATCCACATCAGGTCACCTTGATCCCCGGTTGCCCCCCAGATAAAAAGCACCCCAAAGAAGATCAAGATGGCGGCTACGATGTAAGCGATAATCTTTCCAGCGCTCATCGCATTCTCTCCTCGAATCTAAACTCTAAGGATTAGTTTAGCATGCTTCTTGGTCGGGCACAATTGGATTAACCTCACATTGGTTAGCAGAATTGTCACACTCATCCTCGCCAATGAGGACCTTTGGAGGGCGGAGTCTAATCGGCCTGCTATAATTGAAAAGAGGAGGGCAGATGGCTATGGAAACGACATCTCTGGAAGCACTGCGCGATGAATATGAGCGCTTGAAGCGCGAGATTAATTACCATAACTATCGTTACCATGTTCTGGACTCCCCCTTAATCAGCGATTATGAATTCGACCGGTTGATGGCGCGCTTACGCGAAATTGAAGCAGCCCATCCCGATTGGGTGACTCCGGACTCGCCTAGTCAGCGTTCTGGTGGTCCACCGTTAGAGCGTTTCAACAAGGTGCGCCATCCTCGCCCTATTCTCAGCCTAGCCAATGCTTTTACGTTAGACGATGTGCGGGCTTGGTATGAACGCTTGGTGCGCCTGGATGAACGCGTACGCCAGGCTGATTTCGTGGTCGAACCTAAAATTGACGGTCTAACCGTGGTGCTTCATTATCATAATGGCCAGTTTGTCTTGGGGGCAACGCGGGGCGATGGAGAGGTGGGTGAGGACATTACGGCGAATTTGCGCACAGTACGTGCCTTGCCCTTGCGGATTCCCGTTCAAGAGTCAGCGCCAAAGCCGCCAGAACGCTTAGTGGTGCGAGGTGAAGCCTTTATCACCATTAAGGACTTTGAGGAACTCAATCGGCGGTTGATTGAGGCCGGTGAAAAACCCTATCTTAATCCGCGTAATACAGCCGCCGGGTCTTTGCGCCAGTTAGATCCCTCGCTTACGGCCTCTCGACCTTTGACGCTGTTAACCTATGCGATTGTTGATGCCAGCGATTCAGTCCCAACGACTCAATGGGAGACTTTGCAGTATCTCAAGGAATTAGGATTTCCAGTAACAAAAGATGCGGAGTATTGTGCCGACCTCGAGGCGGTGCTTGATGCGTGTGCACGCTGGCTGGATAAACGTGATACGTTGCCGTTTGAGGCGGATGGGATTGTGATCAAAATCAATGATTTACGTTTACAAGATTCTCTTGGGGTGGTAGGCAAGGATCCGCGGGGTATGCTGGCTTTTAAGTTCCCAGCGCGTGAAGTGAGCACAATTCTGCGCGATATTGAAGTCAGTGTAGGGCGAACGGGAGTGCTAACGCCCACAGCAGTCTTAGAACCGGTTGAGATTGGTGGGGTTATCGTTAAGCAAGCCACACTACATAACTTTGATTACATTGCTGAAAAGGATATCCGCATAGGGGATCGGGTGTTGGTGAAACGCGCCGGCGATGTGATCCCCTATGTTGTAGGGCCTATCGTTGAGGCACGCACCGGGCAAGAACGCATTTTTGAGCCCCCTCAGACATGCCCGGCTTGTGGACAGCCGGTTCAACATTACGAAGGTGAAGTGGCATGGTATTGCGTTAACGCCGCCTGCCCGGCTCAAATCATTCGGAATGTTGAGCATTTTGTATCGCGTTCGGCGATGGATATCACCGGCTTGGGCATTAAAATCGTGGAGCAATTGGTTAAAAAAGGACTGGTTCACGATGTTGCGGATTTATATTATTTAACAAAGGCTGATTTGTTGACCCTTGAGGGCTTTGCAGACAAAAAGGCAGATAATATTCTACGGGCAATTGAAGCCTCAAAGAGTCGCCCTTTGGCGCGCTTGATAAATGCTTTAGGAATCCACGGAGTTGGTGAGGTAATGGCGGCTACGTTGGCGGGGATTTATCCCGACCTGGATGCTTTGTCTCAAGCAACTGAAGAGGAGTTACAGCAAATTGAGGGGATTGGCCCAAATATTGCCCAAAGTATTGTGGATTGGTTTTCGCGCCCAACTAACCGCAAGGTTCTGGAAAAACTAAAAGCCGCTGGCGTTTGGCCGGTTGAGAAGAAACAAGTTGCTCCCGAGGTTCCGCTTCCTTTGGCCGGTTTGACCTTCGTCGTGACAGGCACACTCAAACGTTTTTCACGCGAGGAAGTTAAGGAGTATATTCAATCCCACGGCGGCAAGGTGAGCGAAAGCGTATCACGGAACACCAGTTATTTGATCGTGGGAGAGAATCCAGGGTCAAAACTCGAACGCGCCCGGGCTCTTGGTGTGCCCATCCTCACTGAAGAGGAATTAATCGCTATGGTTGAACATTCATCTGCTCGGAGCCAATAAGTGGGTATCAAACGACTTATCCTAAAGCCGGGGCGAGAGAAGTCTGTGCTTCAAAAGCACCCCTGGATTTACTCGGGGGCTATTGAGAAGGTTGAAGGTAAGCCAGAGCCTGGTGAGACGGTCGCTATTTATTCCTCCCAAGGGCAGTGGCTGGCATGGGCTGGCTACAGCCCACGTTCCTCAATCCGGGCGCGTATTTGGAGTTGGGATGTAAACGAAGCGATTAGGCCCGAGTTTTTTGAGGGACGGATTGCAAAAGCCATTTCGCGGCGGTGGCATCTTCAAAATGATTCATCTACTACCGCTTACCGATTGATCCACGCCGAATCGGATGGTTTACCCGGACTGATAGTGGATCGTTACAGAGATTGGTTGGTCGTACAAATCCTGACTGTGACCATGGAGGTCTGGCGCGATGTCATTTTCAAGAGTTTGCGCCAGTCAACCGGGTTTGATCATATCTACGAGCGTTCGGATGTTGAAGTTCGATCGCTGGAAGGCCTAACCTCACGAGTTGGCCCCTGTGGGGAAACTTTGCCCCCACCCGTGGTCGAAATTCAAGAGAATGGGCATCGTTTCTGGGTGGATATCCAGCATGGGCAGAAAACCGGTTTTTATCTCGATCAGCGTGAGAACCGACGCATAGTTGGCCACCTAGCGGCAGGAAAAGAGGTATTGAATGCTTTCTGCTATACAGGGGCTTTTTCGGTCTATACCCTGGCTGGGGGTGCCAAATCGGTTTGTTCGATTGATGTATCAGGTGAAGCGTTACGGCTGGCTCAAGAGAACTTGAAGTTGAACGGTTTCGATCCTGAACAACATGAATGGGTAGAGGGGGATGTATTCCAGGTGTTGCGGCATTTTCGGGATGTGGGGCGCAAATTTGATTTGATCATCCTTGATCCGCCGAAATTTGCACCCGCGACGGCACAAATTGCCCGGGCGGCGCGAGGGTATAAAGACATCAACTGGTTGGCGTTCCGGCTTCTCCGGCCTGGCGGACTTTTAGTCACATTTTCTTGCTCGGGGGGCGTGACTCCGGAATTATTTCAGAAAATCGTCGCCGATGCCGCACTAGACGCAGGGGTTGAGGGGCGTATTCTTATGCGCCTGTATCAGGCCTCGGATCATCCGGTGGCTCTTAACTTTCCGGAAGGTCTCTATCTGAAAGGCCTGGTGGTTGAGATATAAAAGCGAGCCGCGCATACATTGCTGGCTCGCTTTTGGGAGTGGAGATGGCGGGAATCGAACCCGCGTCCGAAAGATTCGACCCTCGAACATCTACGAGCGTAGTTGGTCTTTGCTTTTCGCGCTACTCCCGACGACCAACAGAACGGGAGCCACGCTAGCCGCTTTATCTTTCGCACAGCCCGCGGCTTGCTGTGCGGCAGCCTGGCTTTCTCACGCCCGCTCTACCACCGGCCAGGCAGCGGGGTAGGCAGACGTGGCCTCACACTTAGGAGGCCAGGGTGCTCGCCCTTATTGGCTTACGCAGCCAGGGGCAGAGCAGCGTAATTCGTGCGGTTGGCACTTATTTTTTGCGCTGATTTTACGAGGTCGGCGCCTCTCGGCTCGCCGTTCGGGATCAGCCTCTTCCGTCGAAGCCGTTCATCCCCTTGGCAATTTTATTATATAATATGTTGTCAAGTCTGGCAACCGCTTCATTACGGAGGTCATGGATGCGTCTGGTGCGTTATCTTCACGAGGGGGAAATTCATTATGGATGGGTGTACGGAGATTTTGTGGGACCAATTGAAGGGGATCCTTTCAGTGAATATCGGCGCCTGGAAGCACGGTTGCCGATTACCGCCGTTAAACTATTGGCGCCAGTTCAACCCAGCAAGATTATTTGCGTAGGGCGAAATTACGTTGAACATGCTCAAGAGCACGGTGTTGAAGTACCTGAGGTACCCTTATTATTCCTCAAGCCTCCCTCTTCGGTGATAGGTCCAGGAGATTACATTGTCTTGCCACCCCAGTCTCAACAAGTTGAACATGAAGCGGAACTTGCGGTCGTTATTGGACGGCGGGGAAGGTGGATCAGTACGGATGAGGCGGATAAGTATGTGTTCGGCTATACTATTGGAAACGATGTAACTGCGCGTGATTTGCAGCGCCGTGATGGACAATGGACACGCGCTAAAGGTTTTGATACTTTTTGTCCCTTAGGACCATGGGTAGAAACAAATCTGGATATAAGAGATTTGCCTATTATCTGTCGAGTGAATGGTGAGGTCCGTCAATTTGGCTCGACTCGTGATATGGTTTTCTCGGTAGCCCAGTTGATTGCTTTTATTTCCTCAATTATGACTTTGGAGCCCGGCGATGTTATTCTTACTGGTACACCGGCAGGTGTATCACCAATTTATCCAAACGACCTTGTTAGCATCACCATCGAGGGCATTGGTGAGTTAAGCAATCCAGTTAGCGTTGAAACCACGGTGCAGTAAGATATGATCATCCGTGATTTGACAGGGAGGGTCGGGTGAATACAATAAACTCTGGCGCAAGGCGAAAATCGGGGGGCACACTAACTCAACCGATTTTTGCTTAACCGAAACCCAATCATTTTTTGGAGGCTGGTATGGATATACTGGGTCTTTCCAGGCACGGATTGACGACACCATTTGAACAACTGGGCGTGCTTGGAGTATTGGTTGTCGCTGTCATTAGTTTACTTTATGCTTGGTTCCTGCGTTCCAAGGTTGTTCGTTACGATAAAGGAACGCCCCAAATGCAGGAGGTTTGGGAAGCCATTCGACAAGGGGCTGAAGGCTACCTCAATCGTCAACTGCGGACAATACTGCCCGCAATTGCGCTTTTGACCATTGCCTTGTTCTTGAGTGTGGCCATTGTGGAACCAACCCCTGAGGCCACCCGTGAGTTTGGCTACTTGGGCGAGCGCAATGTGGTCCTAATTGTTGCCGTTGGCCGAACGGTAGCCTTTATTATGGGGGCTACATTTTCTCTTCTCGTTGGGCAATTGGGAATGCGCATGGCGATTCAGGCCAGTGTGCGTGCGGCTTCTGCAGCGCGACGTAGTTTTAATGAGGCTCTGACGGTCGCTTACTACGCCGGGACCATTACCGGAATGCTTACGGACGGCCTGGGCCTCATGGGGGGAACGCTCATTTTTATCGTCTTTGGCCGCGCCGCACCGGATGCTTTGTTGGGCTTTGGCTTCGGTGGAACGCTATTGGCGCTCTTTATGCGCGTAGGAGGCGGTATATACACCAAAGCCGCAGATGTTGGAGCCGACTTGGTCGGAAAGGTTGAGAAGGATATTCCCGAAGATGATCCGCGCAATGCTGCAGTGGTTGCCGATCTGGTGGGGGATAACGTGGGAGATTGTGCCGGAATGGCGGCAGATATCTTCGAATCCTATGAGGTAACCATTGTATCGGCGTTGATCCTGGGGTTGGCGTTATTTGAAACCACGGGTGAAATTAAATGGATTGTCTATCCATTGCTCATTCGCGCCATTGGAGTCATTAGTTCGATCATTGGTACCTTCACGGTGCCAATTTGGGAGCGTTTCCCGCTCAAGTTTTTGCGTGCTCACGATGCTGAAGAGGCGATGTTCCGTTCCTACGAGGTCTCCAGCGTCAACACCATCCTTTTCTCGTTCCTGCTGGCTATTTTCTATGCCCATGACTGGCGCTTGGGATTGCTGACCACGTTAGGGGTGGGGTTAGCGGTAGCATTCAATCCGTTGACTTCCTACTTTACGTCAACGAAGCGAGCACCAGTGCAAGAAATTGTCAAAGCAACCAAGACCGGCCCTGCCACCACAATTCTCTCCGGTTTAGCCGTTGGGATGGAATCAAGTGTCTGGGCGCTGGTGGTGATTGCGATTTCGTTTGTTGGTGCGCTACTCATTTACCAGGCAGATGGTCCACAGTTTGTCTTGTATGCAGTCTCGATGATCGGCATTGGTATGCTCAGCCATACCGGTAACAACGTCGCCATGGATTCTTATGGCCCAATCTCCGATAATGCCAATGGGATTGCCGAGATGGCCTGGCACGACATGACCGATGAGGTCACACTTAAGGCGCGGCAAATTATGGCCGATTTGGACGCTGTGGGTAACACGACTAAGGCCATAACCAAGGGGATTGCAATCGCTTCGGCAGTAATTGCGGCGGTCAGTCTCTTCGCCTCTTATATCACCGATGTCAATCGAGTCATGCCCGGTGCTTTGGAGTCCATCCGGGTTTCGGATACCACCGTGTTCATCGGTTTCCTTTTGGGTGGGGCTCTTCCTTGGCTCTTCAGTTCTTTGTCCATTCGCGCGGTTTCGCGCGCAGCAGGACAAATTGTGGAAGAGGTGCGTAATCAATTTAAGATTCCTGGCATCATGGAAGGGACACGGAAACCCGATTATGCACGCGTGGTATCAATTTCGACACGGTCGGCACAGAAGGAACTCATCCCATTGGCTGTTATCGCTATTGCGATGCCGTTGCTCGTGGGCTTGATCTTGCAAGTCGAATCCCTCGGTGGATATCTGGCGGGTGTCATCCTCAGTGGTCAGTTACTGGCAGTCTTTATGGCCAATGCTGGCGGCGCTTGGGATAACGCCAAGAAGTCTATTGAGGACGAACCCCGCAATTTAGAGCAAAATACTGGCAAGGGTTCAGAACGGCATAAGGCCGGTGTGGTCGGTGATACCGTTGGTGATCCTCTAAAGGATACGGCTGGTCCAGCGCTTAACCCGATGATTAAGGTGGTCAATCTGGTCAGCCTCTTGGCGGCGCCGTTGATTGTGCGGGCGCGGCTCGGCGATCCGATCATCTGGGTAGCCATTGTGATTTTGTTTGCTGGAATGGTCTGGGCCATTTACCAAAGTAAGCGCCCTGTCCCTGAACTAGAATAGGACATCTAAGTAAATTACCGCGAGAGGATGAATAGCAACATCCCGGTTGACAATGGCCGGGATGTTGCTTTATTTACATCTAAGGATCTCGATCAGGGTTGAGAAGTCAGTAGGATACGATGCAACCACAGTAATCTCTCTGGAGGATTGGGAAGGGTGGAAAAAGGTCATCGCATACGCATGAAGGGCAACCCGCTCAAAATCAGGGGTGTCAGTGGGTAAAAGAAATGTGGGATATCTTTCCGATATGGGATGGGGTTTATAAAGTTTGTCTCCAAGGATTTGAAGACCAATGCTCGTAAGATGGGCGCGAATTTGGTGCGTGTAGCCACTCAAGGGCTGCGCTTCAACCAATGAAAATTCCCTTCCCAGAGAGCATAAATGGCGAAAAATCGTACGGGCTGGCTTACCACGAGAGAGGTCTACGACTGTGCGATGCCGTCGGTCACCATTTACCATAAGCGGGTAGTTGACCTCGATTTCTTCATGTGGCAAGCGACCAAAGGTGACAAGATGGTAAATTTTTCGCACTTGTCGTTGCTCGAATTGGTCATTAAGAGCACGATGTGCCTGTGGGGTGCGCGCAAAGAGCAATACGCCGCTTGTATCCCGATCCAAGCGATGAACGGTCCACAGCTGTCCAAATTCTTCTCTGAGGAGGCGAGTTAGAAAAGGTTTATCGGGATCATAACCATCTGGGATGGTCAGGATGCCAGCGGGTTTATTAATGACCAATATGTCCTCATCAACGTAGACGATCTCAATATGTTCCATTAGAGCGCCTCATCATTTACCTGCCAAAATTTTATCAGACCCTCAATAGGACTCTGAGATAAAATAATGATAATGTTATTTTCACAGCAGAGTCGGAGGTTAGCCATGCATATTGTTTTCGTCCATGTGCACGTTAAGGAAACAAACGTTGATGATTTCATTCAAGCGACGTTAGAAAATGCCCGTCACAGTGTACAAGAGCCGGGGATTGTGCGATTTGATGTCCTGCAGCAAGTAGAAGACCCCACCCGTTTTGTTCTAGTTGAAGTCTATCGTCAACCTGAAGACCAGGCTAAACATCGAGAAACCGCCCATTATCAAAAATGGCGCGACACTGTGGCAGATATGATGGTAGAACCTCGTCAAGGGGTTCGTTACCTTAACCTTTTCCCAAGCGATGAGGAATGGCAATGATGGCCTTTGAGTTTGCCACAGCGCATCGTATTCGCTTTGGATGGGGTGTCTTTGAAGAAAGCGGTCGTATTGCCAGCATGCTGGGGAACGTTGCGTTTTTAGTCCGGGGCAAATATCACCCAGATCAGGATAGATTGAGAGACCTTCTTCGTGAAAACCAGGTCTTATTTCACGAATTTATTGTTGATGGTGAACCCACGGTTGATTTGGTCAAGCAAGCCGTCGCCCAGGCTATAGAGGGTGGTTGTAATTGTGTGATCGGTTTTGGTGGCGGTAGCGTTATTGATACGGCCAAAGCGGTTTCGGCAATGTTGACTAACCCGGGACAATTGGAAGATTATTTAGAAGTAATCGGCGCAGGTAAAACTTTAGAAGTACCGGCGGCACCATGTCTTGCGATTCCAACCACCGCTGGAACTGGCTCTGAGGTTACGCGTAACGCCGTTTTAGGGATTCCTGATGTTGCGATCAAGGTGAGTTTACGTAGCCCTCTTATGTTGCCTGCCGTGGCTTTAGTGGATCCTGCTTTGACTCGTTCTGTACCCCCCTCCATTACGGCTTATACTGGCATGGATGCTTTGACCCAAGTTTTAGAACCCTATGTTTCTGTGCGTGCCAATGTGATGACGGATATGTTTTGCCGAGAAGGTTTACAACGAGTAAGTAAAGCGTTACCCGCTGCCTTCAAGGATGGTGCGGATCAAGAGGCGCGCAAAACAATGGCATGGGTAAGTCTGTTGGGTGGATTAGCCTTGGCCAATGCTGGTTTAGGGGCAGTGCATGGCCTGGCAGCTCCCATTGGTGGAATGTTTAAGGCACCCCATGGGGCAATTTGTGCTCGCTTGCTACCATTAGTGGTGCGAACAAACCTCAAAGCCTTGCGGAGTCGCCAGCCTGAAAACCCTGCGCTTGAGCGCTATCGTGAAATCGCGGGTTGGTTAACTCAACGCCCAGATGCTCAACCTGAAGATGGGGTAGCATGGTTAGAGCAGATGGTCAGCCAATTCGGAATCCCTGGTCTGGGCACGTATGGAATGACAAGGCAAGATATCCCGGTGGTGGTGGAGCGAAGTCTCCGCGCCAGTAGTATGAAAGGAAACCCGATCCCACTGACATCGGATGAACTTACGGCGATTTTAGAAGACGCGTTGTGACTTATCCCTGAGTGAAGTAACTCACGGCCAGGACACCGGGCCCCGCATGAACCAAGATCGCGGGTGGAAGATCGCAAATGGCGACTCGGCTCAATCCAAGATGTCTCTTAAACTCCTCGGCCAGCCTTTGAGCCTCTTCCAAGGCATCACCATGCATGATTGCTAGGTATGCCTCATCATTGTGTGGACAGTCTGCGTAAACCAGTTCTTTTAACCGCTCAATTGCGCGGCGCTTAGTCCGCTGGGATTCGACCGGCTCGGTGCGACCATTCTTAAATTGGAGAATTGGCTTGATCTGAAGCAGGCTTCCCACCAGCATTTGCGCCCCTCCGATGCGGCCCCCTTTATGCAGGTATTCCAACGTATCTACGACAAAGTAGACCCGCTCTCGAGCTGCCCACTCTTTGACCTTCTGTACAATGGTATCAGCATCCATGCCCGATTGAGCCCATTGATGGGCTAAGCGCACTAAGGTGCCAAGGCCTGCACCAATGGTTCGAGTATCCACAATGCGGATGTCGGCATGGGGAAAATCTTGCGCAGCAACCTCAGCGCTACGATAGGTACCGCTTACCTCCGCTGATGGGGCGAGCACAATAACTGTATTACCGGGTTTAGCGTATTCCTGATAAATGGGGTAATACAGGGCTGGGGGTGGGGCTGCCGTTTTTGGGAGTACTGGAGAGGTTTTCAGCCGTTGCAAGAAAGTTTTGGAATCCATTTCATAATCATCACGGTAGGTTTCGTTACCGATGACGATGATCTGAGGAATATAAGGAATGCCTAGTTGCTTGGCTTCTTCAGTAGGGATTGTTGAGGTGGTATCAGCAACAATGATAACCATATGTGATAATTCCTTTCATTTATTCAAAGGTTAGAAAATTATACTCGAGGATGAGAACGAATTGCGCCCCATTCCCCAATGGTATAGAGTAGCGCGAAATTAGGAGGGCGACGTAAGCCAACCGGAAAGCCGGTGATAACTACAACTTGTTGACCCGGTCGAATGGTGGTAGCAGAAAGAATGGCGGCTTCGAGACTAAGGATCATCCCCTCTACGGTTGAAGCGAAGGGAACCAAGAAGGGGGTAACGCCCCAGTACATCCCTAAACGGCGATAGGTCCGTTCTTCAGGTGTAAATGCTAGGATGGGTACCTCGGGACGAGATTTTGACATCAAAAGGGCGGTTTTCCCGGTTTGGGTGAATACCGCGATCCCGGCGGCTTTACGGTCGTGAGCCAGTTCCCGTGCGGCGCGAGTGATGGCAAAGGCATCTTCTTCACTGGCATCGGTAGGGCTCGTGGTGTAATGTCCCCAGGTTTTGGCGTTCGCCTCGGCTTCACGGATAATGCTGTCCATCATTTTGACACTTTCAACCGGGTATTTACCACTGGCTGTCTCACCTGATAACATCACGGCATCCGTCCCATCAAAGATGGCATTCGCCACATCTGAGGCTTCAGCACGCGTGGGGCGTGGATTATTGATCATGGAGTCAAGCATTTGAGTGGCAGTGATCACATATTTGGCATGACGATTGGCCATATCAATAATGCGTTTCTGGACAATCGGAACGCTAGAAGGCGAGGTTTCCACGCCCAAATCCCCCCGTGCAACCATGACCCCATCGGCTGCGTGAATAATCTCATGCAAGTTTTCAATAGCTTGGGGCCGCTCGAGTTTGGCAATAATAGGTGTATCGGCTTTATCGGGCGCCATCTGACGAATGGCTTCACGCACGGTTTCAACGTCTTCCGCGGTGTGAACAAAACTGATGGCCACTGCGTCAACCCCTGCTTGGAGACCAAATTCTAAGTCCGCGCGGTCTTTTTCGGTAAAGCAAGGAATCCCCAATGATACACCAGGCAGATTTACACCTTTATGGGAATATAGGATCCCTCCCAGAACAACTTCAGCCTCAATGATGCCATCTTTAACGTCTAGGACCTCCAATTCGAGGTGGCCGTCATCCAGCAAAATACGGTTACCTTTTTTCACCGCTTGGGCAAGGTTGGGCACTTCCATAGGGATAAGCGTATGTTCACTATAACGATAGGCAAAATCCCGTAGTTGTTCGCTCGGGGCCAGCAATATTCGTTCGCCCTCTTTAAGAGGAATGCCTTCTTTAGGCAAATCACCCACCCGCATTTTTGGGCCTTGGAGATCCTGTAGAATGGCGATCGGTTTGTCTAACTCTTGAGAAATTCTACGAATAGTAGCAATTCGGACGGCGTGTTCCTCGTGAGTGCCGTGGGAGAAATTAAGTCTAGCGACATCCAAGCCCGCTTCGACGAGGCGGCGTAGGATATCTTCGCTTTCAGATGCGGGACCAATTGTGCCTACAATTTTTGCTCTACGTTCCATGAAACCTCCTTAGTTGATTTAAGGATAACATTAAAATTTGGAACGGAGTGTGGAAGGTTGGCAGAATTCGGGATGATGTTTGGCACTTATTCGATCCATAATGGATTCGATAAGATGATTAGAAGGATTGAATGTGTTTTTTCCCTCGGAAAGGGTGGTATCAAATGGCCAAATGGGGTTATGTGGATAATGAGGGACGCTTGGTCATACCCGATGAACTTGCGCGGGTGTATGGATTGAAACCCGGAGCGAAGTTTGTTGTTTCGGAAGAACAAGATGCGCTTCGCTTAAATCGTTCTGTTTGGCAATTAAACCGAATTTACTTAGAGGTCACCAATCAGTGTAACCTCTCATGTGCGATGTGCATAAGACGTACCTGGCATGAACCGGTTGGATTCATGAGCGAAGAGACCTTTGCTCAACTAGAAACGGCCTTGCGGGACATTGAACCTAAGCCATCCGTTTGTTTGAGTGGATTGGGAGAACCCCTTTTTCATCCAAAGGTCGTCGAGTGGGTGCATCGGTTGAAGCAGGTTGGAGCAAGTGTTGAGATTATCACGAATGGCACATTGCTCTCACGTGAACGTTCAAAAAAGTTGATCGAGGCAGGATTAGATATCCTGTGGTTTTCACTAGATGCAGAAGATCCCGAGCAATATCGGGCGATTCGAAGCGGAGCGGTTTGGGAGCAAGTGATTGAAAATATCCAAAATTTTAAAGCGTTGCGGCCGCCCAGTCATAAACCCAGACCACAGATAGGTCTCGTATTCGTAGCGATGAAGAGTAATATCCACGAGTTGCCGGGGGTCTTGGAATTGGGACGTAAATTAGGAGCGATTTACTTCATCGTTAGCAACGTGTACCCTTATTCGGCCGATATGGATGAAGAACGATTATACGTTCATTCGCCTAAAAATATCGCCTTTTTTAAGTCTCCGTGGATACCGGTATTGCGATTTCCTAAAATGGATTTTGAAACGATGGAAGAAACTCAAAAAGGACTGCAACTGGCGCTCAGCGGCCTTTGGAATCTCGAGTTTGGTGGCATAAATCTAAACCAGACCTGCGACCATTGCCCATTTATCGAGCGTGGTGCAGTTGTGATCGGCTGGGATGGATGTGTTAGCCCATGCTTAGTGCTCTTACGCTCGCACACCACCTATCTTCATGGAAAATCCAAATCAGTGCGGGCTTATCACGTAGGAAATTTGAACTCCTTGCCTTTGAAGGAAATTTGGGAATCTCCAGACTACGTGGCATTTCGTGAACGCGTACATGCTTTTTCCTTCTCTCCCTGCACATTTTGCGGAGGGTGTGATTTATCTGAGGCTAATGAAGAAGATTGTTTGCGTAATACCTTCCCTACTTGTGGAGGGTGTTTTTGGGCTCAGGGAGTTATTCAGTGTCCATAAGGGGTCTCAATTTTTTACTTGATCTATAACCCTGGAGTAGTCATTGTCGCCCATGATATACTTTGGACATAACCTCATCAATCCCATAATGCTCGGAGTGAACCATGAAGCGAGATTTCATTCACGTTTCGGATTATTCTGCTACCGAGTTGCAAGCCATGCTGGATTTGGCCGTGCAACTCAAAAAAGAATGGCAAGCGGGTGGTAATCCGCCTTTGCTCAAAGGTAAAGTCTTAGGAATGATTTTTCAAAAACCGAGTCTACGGACACGGGTAAGTTTTGATATGGCTATGCGTCATTTGGGAGGTGATGCGCTTTATCTCTCTCCCAATGAAATCGGGTTGGGCCAGCGTGAATCAATAGCCGATGTCGCGCGCGTGCTCTCAGGATATGTGGATGCCATAATGGCACGAGTATTTGCTCATGACCATGTGCTGGAATTGGCTAAATGGTCAACCGTGCCTGTTATCAATGGGCTGAGTGATTACAACCATCCCTGCCAGGCCATGGCCGACGCGTTGACCATCCAGGAAGAGTTTGGCAGTTTGAAAGGACTTAATGTCACTTTTGTGGGTGATGGAAACAATGTAGCCGTTTCGTTAATGCATATTTGCACCAAATTGGGGGCGAATTTCACCATAGCCTGTCCTGAAGGTTATGATTTACCACCCCAGGCGGTTGAACTGGCTCGTTTCTTCGCTTCAACCAGCGGGAGCCGCTTACGCTTCTTGCGAGATCCTCACGAAGCCGTGCGCGATGCTCACGTCATCTATACCGATACCTGGACCAGCATGGGACAAGAGGCCGAAGCCAAAAAGCGTGAGGCTGTATTCCCTCCTTACCAGGTCAATGCAGCTTTGGTTGCCGAAGCACGGCCCGATGTCATTGTGATGCACTGCTTGCCGGCCCATCGCGGGCAGGAATTAACGGACGAAGTAGCAGATGGACCGCACTCGCGCATTTTCCCTCAGGCGCATAACCGTTTACACGCTCAAAAGGCGATCTTGGTGAAGTTACTAGCAAGTTGAAATTGGAGTTTTAAGGGATAAAAATATGCTGACAAAAACTCAGGAATTAATCGAGTTAGAAGAACTGCATGGTGCTCACAATTACCATCCCCTGGACGTGGTGCTCACACGAGGTGAAGGAGTATGGGTGTATGACGTGGAAGGAAAGCGCTATTTGGATTGCTTGAGTGCCTATTCTGCGCTCAACCAGGGGCACGTGCATCCGCGCATTCTTGAAGCGATGATTGAACAGGCTAAAAAGATCACCCTCACCTCGCGGGCGTTCCGAAATGATCAATTACCCCTATTTTACAAAGAGATTACTGAGTTAACCGGCTACGAGATGGTGTTACCCATGAATAGCGGTGCAGAAGCGGTCGAGACGGCGATCAAAGTTGCCCGAAAATGGGCGTACCAGGTTAAAGGGGTGCCACGTTATGAGGCCGAGATTATTGTGGCTGAGGGCAACTTTCATGGGCGCACCATTTCGGTTATTTCCTTCTCGACTGAACCACTGTACAAAAAGGACTTTGGTCCCTTTACCCCGGGTTTCGTGATCGTACCTTTTGGTGATGCCAACGCTATTGAACGGGCAATAACACCAAATACCGCGGCGGTATTGCTAGAGCCTATTCAGGGAGAGGGTGGAGTTAGAATTCCACCTGCAGGCTACTTGAAAGACGTTAGCCGCATTTGTCGTTCTCATAATGTGCTTTTCATTGCCGATGAAATTCAAACAGGCTTGGGGCGAACCGGTAAGTTGTTCGCCTGTGATCATGAGGGGGTGCGTCCTGATATGATGATTGTGGGCAAGGCACTCTCAGGCGGTTTTTACCCCATTTCAGCCGTGCTTGCTGATCGCGATATAATGGGTTTAATTCAACCGGGAGAGCATGGTTCTACGTTTGGCGGGAATCCGTTGGCGGCAGCGATTGCCCGCGCTGCTTTACGCGTGATTGTAGAAGAAGGCTTAATTGAAAATGCGGCGCAAATGGGGGAGTATTTCTTGGAACGACTGGCGGAAATCCCTCAACGGAACATCAAAGAGGTTCGTGGTAAGGGACTTTTGATCGGGGTAGAACTGAAGCATGAATTGGGCAACGTGCGGCGATATTGTGAAGCGTTACGCGAACGGGGTATCCTGGTTAAGGACACTCATGAGCACGTCATTCGCTTCGCACCGCCCCTGATCATTAGCCGGGATATTATTGATTGGGCTATGCCGCACATCCAAGAAGTGCTCACGGCCAATCTTTAATCATGAGAGAACGATCAAGATTGCTCCTGAGGAGGAAAACCGTCCTTGGGAGCATTTTTAAAAATGGAATATTTCAAAAAATTTGAAGGAGTTTTATCCTTTTGAGGCCTTTGGGTTGGAAAAGCGCTCTCGGAAAATAATCCCTTTTTTTGTTCTTCTTCTTGGCATCTTGGCAATATCCACCGCATCCATTCTGATCCGTTTCGCCCAGCGCGAGGTGCCCTCATTAGTTATTGCCGCCTATCGTTTAGGTATTGCAACACTGCTTTTATTCCCCCTGGGGTGGAAACGTAAATACACCGCTAACCTCAAGGGCAAAGATTGGGTGTGGCTCGTTCTGGGTGGTTTTTTTCTGGCCTGTCATTTTGCGGCGTGGATCACCTCTTTAGAACACACCACTGTTGCCAGTTCGGTGGTGCTAGTAACCACGACGCCGCTTTGGGTGGCACTTCTGTCCCCTTTAGTTTTGCATGAGAAACCCGGTTCATCTGTCTGGTTAGGGTTGATTATGGCAATGGTGGGCAGCATTTGGATCGGCCTGCAAGGAAATTGCGCCTTTGAGGGGATGAGTATTTCCTGCCTGATGGGAGATTCGATCCAAAAACGAGACTACTTGGTGGGTAATCTCCTCGCCCTATCCGGGGCTCTTTTTGCTTCAGGTTATATGTTGGTAGGCCGGTATTTTCGTCCCCGAATCTCACTATTGCCATATATTACGATCGTGTATGGTGTGGCAGCAGTGTGTTTACTGGGCTTTGTCGGGATCGCCCACCAACGCCTATGGCCTTATTCGGGGCGGGCCCTGATCATTTTAGTAGCGTTGGCGATCGGACCACAGATTCTGGGACATTCAGCCTTTAATTGGGCCCTGCGCTTTCTGCCGGCTTCTTTCGTAACCCTTGGTTTACTAGGTGAGCCAGTGGGAACAATGATTTTAGCCTCGTTATTTCTGGCAGAATTGCCTACCTGGGGGGAAATTGTGGGAGGCGGGATTATTCTTGCGGGAATTTACCTCGCCTCCCGTTCTACCCTTTCCACGCCAAATTAATTGGTTTGAAGATCTACCTCACCTGACGGTTGAAGCGAGTTTTCGGAAGAATCACGGCGGAAAATGTAATTAATCTCCGCTAAGCGTTCTGATAATGCAGGATTGAGGTCATTACTTTTCATACGCCAGGTCCAATTCCCATAGGGGCGCCCTGGGTAGTTCATGCGTGCTTCGTTCCCCAAGTTAAGCACATCCTGCATTGGGGCAAGAGCCATAATGGCAACGGAAGACCAAATGGCTCGTATCATGTACCAAGCGATGTCGTGATCGGAACAAGCCAGATAACGGCGGGCGTAATCACGGGCTTTTTCGTCAACGCGGTTGTACCATCCACGAGCGGTATCGTTATCGTGAGTTCCGGTATAAGCCACACAGTTTTTCTCATAGTTATGAGGCAAGAAAGGATCCTCGGGCCCTCCCTCAAAACCAAACTGGAGGATTTTCATACCTGGAAAGCCAAAGCGCTCCCGTAACGCGACAACGTCTGGGGTGATAACCCCCAGATCTTCGGCAATAAAGGGTAAGTCGCCGAGTGCTTTCTGCACGGCTTCAAAGAAGTGCAGACCAGGACCAGATACCCATTGTCCTTTCTCTGCTGTAGGGTTACCGGCGGGAACTTCCCAGTACGCTGCAAACCCACGGAAGTGATCCAAACGGATGATGTCCACAAGTTGAAGCGTAGAACGAACGCGTTCAATCCACCAGGAATATCCCTCTTGGGCGTGGTAATCCCAGCGATAAAGTGGATTACCCCATAATTGGCCGGTAGGAGAGAAATAGTCCGGTGGAACGCCAGCGACAACGGTTGGGTTTCCGGCTGTATCCAGGTAAAACAGATTGGGATTTGCCCACACATCACTGCTATCGTACGAGACAAAAATTGGAATATCTCCAATGATCTGGATTCCCTTACTGTGGGCGTAGTCACGGAGAGCATTCCATTGCCGGAAGAATAAAAATTGAGAAAACTTAAAACTATCAATACGCCTGGAGTTTTTTTCCTTGAATTCCGCCAAAGCCTGAGGATGACGTTGACGAAATGCGGGATCCCATTTATTCCAAGGAGCGCCTTGGTGCGCAGTTTTCAAAGCCATGAAGAGCGCAAAATCATCTAACCAATAGGCCTGTTCATTTTTGAACCTCTCGAACTCTTCCGCCCATGGAGCGGGGTTCTTTTCATATTCTTGAAAAGCACGGTCGAGCAGTCCCAACTTCCAGGGGATTACTGCACCGTAGTCCACAGCGTTTTCTGGAAATGCCGGTCGCTGGCTCAAGTCGTTTGTTTGGAGTAGTCCTTCTTCATATAGAAGAAACGGGCTGACAAGATATGGATTTCCGGCAAAGGCGGAAAAACATTGATAGGGTGAATCTCCGTAACCGGTTGGTCCCAGAGGGAGCACCTGCCAGAGTGTGCACTGTGATTCGGCAAGAAAATCAATCCACTGGTAGGCTTCTGGGCCGAGGTCGCCGATTCCATATGGACCCGGCAGGCTGGTTGGGTGCAAAAGAATACCTGAGGCACGGGAAAATTCCATTGGTGATCCTCCATGTGCTGAAATGGGTTATGTATCGAGTAATTTCTGATAAAGCTCAAAATACGCCTGTGCGGACCGCCGCCAGGAGAAATCCTTCTGCATTGCCCGTTTTTGAATTTCCACCCAAAGATTGGGGTTGTGATAACAAATTAGTGCTTCACGCAGTTTTTGAGCAAAAGCCTGAGGGGTAGGATCTGTGAAAAGAAAACCCGTTGAGCGCTGTAGGGTGGGGTCATCTTCAATGGTGTCTCTTAGGCCTCCGGTAGCACGGGCAACTGGAATGCATCCATAACGCATAGCAATCATTTGTGTTAACCCACAGGGCTCATAGCGCGATGGCATCAGCAAAATGTCACCCGCTGCATAGAGTTTGCGGGCTAATGTCACATCCAAGCGTGGGAAGAAGCGGACCCTATCAGGATAGGTTTGAAAAAAGTCGGTACACATTTTTTCCAAATTGGCATCCCCGTGCCCCAGGATGATCAAATTCCATGGTTGGTCGGGCAACAAGGCCAAGCCTTCCAAGGCGATGTCAATTCCTTTTTGGCGATCCAGACGACTGACAATGATGAGTAATGGAACGTGAGGCTCAGTATCCAATTGCACTTCACGCAACAAGACTTCTTTATTGTGTTGTCGTTCTACCAAATGCTGCCAGTCATAGGGAACGGCAAGGGTGAAATCTTTGGCCGGATTCCATTCTTCTTCATCCAAACCATTTAGGATCCCACTCAGGTGGTCCTTGCGTCCTTGAAGGAATATCTCCAGCCCACAACCGAATTCGGGCGTAAGGATCTCTTGGGCGTAGGTTGGAGAAACAGCATTGATGTGGTCAGCTGCCCAGAGCCCCATGGGAAGCGGAAGGTTCTGCGCCCATTCCGGTAACGCAGTAGACTGAGCAGGTGGGATTAAATAATAATCAAGCACAGGGCGAGCTTCTTGTCCCATGTATGGCAAGTTGTGAATGGTCAGCAAAGACCGCACTTTTCTAAGGCTGGGGTGCGTGATTTGCTGCATTCGCAGCATGTATACCGCTAAAGCCGTATGCCAGTCATTCGCATGAAGAATGGTTTCGCCCCACGCCGTGACAAGGTATTGAGTCAGAGCGAGAGCGGCAAGGGAAAAGAAAACGTATTTCTCCCCATCGGTTGTACTACCAGTGTAAATGGGAGCATCCGGCGGAATTGGTGAACCGCTGATCAAGTAGAGAGGAACGCCTTGAAATTCACTTTGGAATATGGTGGCGGGTAATGCTCTACCATTGGCCGTTTCAATCTCGAACTCGGTGAATTTTTGAACGGAGTCCAGTTTTTGACCGATGCCCGCATGCATGGGAAGCACTAATCGAACGTCGCATGAGGAAGACGTTAAGCGCCGCAGAGCGCGTGGGAGCGAGCCGGCTACGTCAGCGAGCCCGCCGACCTTGATTAATGGTGCGGCTTCTGCGGCGAGGAAAAGCACCCGGACAAGACGAGACGAAGCCTTTTCTAGCATCGCGCTTTTGTTAGGTGTGAGTTGAAGGGGTGTCTTGCAATATCATCTCGATGTAATCCTGAGAGATGGTCTTTTCCGGCGAGGCACCCAGTAACTGGATCAAGTCTACCACACGCTGGGATTTTTGTTCGGCGTCTTTGCGACTCCAAGTACGGCTTTTGACCTCTAGGAAGTGGCCCAGAGGGGGATGGGTCACACTATCTACATTGACAAAGAATTCTGTGCCCTGAAAACGCACCAGATAGCGATAGCGTTCTTTCTCAATTTCAATCATTTGCTGGGGTTTGAAGTATTCGCGATAAAAGCGCAGGCTGTGAGTGGCTGTGGCCAGGTAACGGCTGCGGGAAAGCAAAACTTGTTTCGCAAATTGCCCTTCGCGGCTAGGACCGATCAGGGTCAATCGTGTGCGAACTCGAGACACTCGTCCATCGGGTTCGACAAAGTGATCTTCGCGGAAGCGCAGGCGGCTGTTTTCCGGGGGAGCAAACAGGAAGTAGGTATCATATTCTTGATAATGGCGTTGACGAAGGATTTCAATATCGGGATGACTTTCAATAATCTGGCGGATTAATGCCGGATCATCAACGACAACCTTAGCTTGCACTTCAAAGGATTCTTCCTCAGCGGTCTCTTCACCCAAAGCAAGCAGTTTGGAGAGCAGGGATTGTTCACGTTGAATGAGGAAGTAATCAATTCGTCGGGCATAATCCTGGCTGGCGCGGATTAAATCGGCTTCGTTGATGCGTAGTAATTCACGATCGCGCATGAGCCAGCGCCCGTTGACCATCACATCGGTAACATCAGTGGATTTTGCCGCATAGACGATTTGGGCGTAGATTCCCTGAGAGTCGCGGTGAAAGCGAGGTGAATTATGAATTGCGCGTAAATCCACGAGGATTAAATCGGCACGTTTGCCGGGTTCGAGGGAGCCAACCTGATCGCCGATATGTAATGCTTTTGCTCCTAGCCGGGTTGCCATGGCTAAAGTTTGGCGGGCAGGCAGTGCTGTTGGATCACTACTGGCGCCTTTTGCCAGGAATGAGGCTAACCGAATTTCCTCAAACATGTCAAGGTCGTTATTCGAAGCGGGTCCATCCGTGCCGATTCCCACATTAACGCCCAATTCCAGCATACGCTTCACCGGCGCGATTCCGGAAGCCAGTTTCAAATTGGAAGAGGGGTTGTGTGCTACACCAGTGTTGTGATGCACCAGGGTACGAATCTCCCCTTCATCGATATGAACGCAATGGGCCGCAATCACCTTTGCTTGAAGCACATTTTGCTTCTTGATATAAGGCACCACTGGCATTCCCTGCTCGAGGCGCATGGTTTCAACTTCTTGTTGGGTTTCCGAAATATGGATATGGAGAGGGACATCGAATTCCAAAGCCAGTTCGGCAGCGGCTTGCAACATTTCCGCGGTGCAGGTATAAGGGGCATGAGGTCCAACGGCTGGCGTAATGAGGGGGTGCCCTTTCCAGCGCTGAATAAAATCACGGGTGTACGTCAGGGCCTCTTCAAAGGATTGAGCATCGGGGGTGGGAAACTTTAAGACGGTTTCGGCACAAACGGCACGCATACCGATTTCTGCGGTCGTCCTCGCGACGTCATCCTCAAAGTAATACATATCGGCAAAGGTCGTAACACCACTACGAATCATTTCGGCACAGGCGATTTGAGTGCCCAGGCGAACAAAATCAGGCGAAACAAATTCACGCTCAACGGGCATCATATAGCCCAGCAGCCAGACGTCCAGGCGTAAATCGTCAGCTAGGCCACGAAGCAGCGTCATTGGTACATGGGTGTGGGCGTTGATCAAGCCGGGCATCAGGACTTTACCCTGGCAATCTATCATTTGGAGCGTGGTATATTGATTCAAAATCTCATTTTCTGAACCTACAGCCACAATGGTGTCACCCCGGATGACGATGGCGCCGGGTTCGTAAATGTGGAAGGCTTCATCCATAGTAAGAATTACGGCATTTTTGAGGATCAAATCGGCGGCAGGCATAGATAATTGCTCTCCTGTATGGGTATGAATTTAAATCGGGTTGGTGATCAGCACGCGACGGATGAAATCAAAGGCTGTATTAATTGCCCAAATTGAGCGGTTGGCAGGGGGACCACCAAAATAACGCTTATCCGAAATCATAATGGTTGGGGTTCTGGTTTGTAGTAACAATTCGGCGACAGGCCCATTCTCTTGCATATTTGCAACTAAGAACACATCAGCCAGATGATCAAATTGGGAGAGTTCTACCTCGATTGTGGGTTTTAACTCAAGACAGGGGGCTTGAACATTGAATATTGCAATATTTTCAAAGTGGCCGTTGATCAACATATCGGTCAGCGAGTTACTGTCAAAGCCACAGGTAAGTACGTGTAGTGACCAGCGTTTTTTATTTAGTAAATCAGCAACGGTCTGAACCAGTGTTTGTTCGTTCGTCCCATAGATGGAGTCCCCTAAGAGGGTACGGATTTGGGCCGCGAGGTTCTCGAGCATTTGGTCGGCTTCGGCTTCGGTAGCGGCTTTGACGGTCAGTCGAATATCCACCATTCCGGGGTGGGCGGCAAGCCCAACGGTGGGATTGATCAAGCGCTCAAAATCAGCCAACCATTCATCAATCTGAGATTCGGGAATTCCGGCGGTTCGGAGCACAAGCGTTTTGATGATTCCCTGTTGACCATAATGCTCTTTTAAGTAAGGGGCTACTTTATTATTCATGAGATATTCGAGTTCTTTTGGAACGCCAGGTAGACTGATGACAACACGTGAACCAATTTCACAATAAAAGCCGGGTGCAGTTCCAACCGGGTTTTCAATGGGAACTGCTCCTTGGGGAATATATGCCTGGCGACGGGCGTTTTCTCCGGGTTGGCGACCAAAGCGATGATAGCGTTCTGTGATTTGTTGCCAGAGTTCAGGTCTAAATTCCAGCGGCACTCCCAAGGCCATGGCTATAGCTTCACGCGTGGGGTCGTCAACGGTGGGCCCTAGACCACCGCTAGTGATTACAATATCCGCTCGTTGCAGAGCTTCGCCTACTGCATTGGCAATACGGGTAACATTATCTCCCACCAAGGTGGCTCGGAACATGTCAATACCTAAATTTCGCAAGATGCGTGCGATGAACTGGATATTGGAATCCCGTATCTCGCCTAAGAGCAACTCGGTACCAATGGCAATTACTTCAGCGTTCGTCATAACCTTCCGTTGACTTCAGTTGTTTCTCGATTATACCCACCATCCAAGCACTGCGGGGAATAAAAAGGATATTTTCGCGTTCAACCGCAAATTGATCTAATTGGTTGATGCTTTCGATGAGTTGAGACGGATCGGTCAAAATCAAAAAATTGTTATCTAACCAGGCCCTCAAAGTTTCACTACGAGAAGAGGAATCACACATTAATACCAGCGAAGCGATTAACGTGGGCTGTGAAAAGGATGCCACCAAACCATTTTCGATGGCTTTATCAGTACTATAAGTATCCCATATGCTAAGATCTATCGGATGTCCTTTGATCTTTTTCCCAGTTATGCTTTTCTGGAGATTTTCCAGTGTGGTGCGAACTTCAGAACACGATTGGTCACCACTCAATGGTGCGATAACGCCAAAAAGGATGGTTTCGCCAGGATAAATCACGTAACAGCCCGCAGGATCGTTGCAAGGGGATCCTGGTTTTGCACACGCTGCTAACATCAATAGAAGAAGCGATAGCAGGAAAGGCTGAATTGCGCGCATACGTCGTTTACTATCTGAGTTTAGCATAGAATTATGGTACGGCGGAAACCAGAAGTGATTTTGAAATCCCGAATTGGCTGGGGTAAAATCATGGACGAGATTGCAAATGATATCCCATAATCGGGCTTTAGGCGCCTGGGGCGAACAACAGGCAATAGATTATTTAGTGGCTCGTGGGTTTGTGATGGTAGAACGGAATTTTCACACACCTTACGGGGAAATTGATCTGATTGTAAAACGAGCCGATGACTTAGTTTTTGTGGAAGTCAAAACTCGATCTTCGGATGCCTTTGGATGGCCGGAACTAGCCTTGACGAGACAAAAGCGAGCACATCTGCTTAATGCTGCGTTGTATTATCTGCAACAACACCCGGATTTTGAGGGAAACTGGCGCGTGGATGTCATTGCAATTCGGCATTCTCGGGAAAAAGGATCCCCAGAACTAGTTTGGATTGAAAATGTCGTGGTGTGAAATTCCCCGACCGCTTGTTGTTATTGTTGGGCCGACCGCGGTGGGCAAAACGGAGATTTCTATCCAGGTTGCCGAGCGCTTAGATGCAGAGATTGTTTCGGCGGACTCGCGTCTCTTCTATCGAGGTATGGATATTGGCACGGCTAAACCTTCATCTGAGGAACGCCAGCGCGTTATTCATCATTTGATTGATGTTGCCGAACCAGACGAGGTGTGGAGTTTGGCGTTATACCAGCGAGAGGCCGCTCGAATTATTGAGGAGATTCATCAGCGCGGTAAATTACCCCTTTTGGTAGGTGGCACCGGTCAGTATGTGCGAGCGATCATTGAGGGTTGGGAGATTCCCCCTCAGGCGCCCGATCACCGTTTACGGGAGACCTTGGAGCGATGGGCAAAAGAGATCGGTGCTGAGGAATTGCACCGGAAATTAAGGCTCCTTGACCCGGCTGCTGCTCAAGCCATTGATCCACGTAACATCCGACGCATAATCCGTGCCCTCGAGGTTATCTTGGGAACAGGAAAGCGTTTTTCAGAACAACGGCGGCGTGGAAAGGTGCCCTATTCCTTGCTGATCGTGGGGTTAAAGCGTCCGCGCACGGAACTCTATAAAAGGATAGACGAACGGATAGAGAAAATGATTCATGAAGGATTGGTTGAGGAAGTTAAGGCATTACTGGCTAAGGGTTATTCGCCTGAATTGCCGCCGCTTACTGCCATTGGGTACCATGAAATTATTCGCTACTTGCGAGGTGAAATAACCTTGGATGAAGCAATCACCCTGATGAAAAGGCGAACACGTGATTTCGTACGCCGACAAGCCACCTGGTTTCGTGAAGATGATCCCCGGATTCATTGGCTTGAGGTCAATGAAGGGACTGTAAATGAAATCTTAGTCTTGGTTGAAGATAAGACGGCGTGGCAAATTTACTCAGAGGAGCGTGGTTCCGCGCTCCAATTCCAAGGCACAGAAAAGAAGGGTTAGATTTACTATGGAAAGACCCTGGTTAAATTACTACGATCCAGGCGTACCTCATACGATCCATTATCCTCAAGTTGCTTTACCGTGGTTTTTAAGCCAAGCGGCTCAGCAGTTTCCTTCGCGGGCTTGCACCATCTATCGCGACCGAACCCTTTCTTATGCTCAGGTGGACGCGCTAAGCACCCATTTATCGCGATGGCTGTGCGCCTTAGGGCTACGGAAGGGGGATCGGGTTGGGGTTGTGTTACCCAATTCACCCCAATTTGTGATTACCTTCTATGCCGTTCTTAGGGCCGGTGGTATTGTGGTGGCATTAAACCCGGCATATCGAGAACGTGAACTGGCCTACCCGATAACTGATGCGGGAGTTCGAATGGTGGTGGGGTTGCGGCAACTGGCCGGGGTATTTACAGCCCTAGCGGATTACACGCCATTGGAATGCTGGATTTTAACCGATGATGAAGACTTAGACCTTTTGGAGAGATGGGCACAACCTCTGAAAAGCAACCAAGCGGCGATTGAAGGACAGCGTGAACTACATCTTTCTGAACTTCTTGGTGTTCATCCAAGCAATGAAGTTCCCTTGCCGTTGTTGAACCCGGAGGATGCCGCGGTTTTTCAATATAGCGGAGGTACTACCGGAATTCCCAAGGCTGCTATTGGGTTACATCGCAATTTGGTCGCCAACACATTACAGTTTCGGCATTGGCTGGTAGGGTTGCGCGAGGGGGAAGAGGTAGTCCTAGCCGCCATCCCACTATTTCACGTTTATGGCATGGTGATTGCGATGAGTGTGGGAATCGCCTTGAGCGCAAGCCTGGTGTTGGTTCCGGATGCACGAGATACCGAGACCGTTATTTATAACATCCAAAAGTATCGCGCGACACTCTTCCCCGGTGTACCATCCTTGTATCAGGCCATCAATCGCCATCCCCAAGTGTTGGCAGGTAAGGTAAACCTCACTTCAGTGAAGGCGTGTATTTCGGGCTCTGCACCGCTGCTCCGTGAGACCAAGTTGGAGTTTGAAAGGTTAACAGGCGGAAGAGTAATGGAGGGTTATGGATTGTCCGAGGCACCAACTGCCACGCATTGTAATCCAATGCAAGGCGAGAATCGAATTGGTTCTATTGGTCTGCCTCTCCCGGATGTGGACTGCCGAATTGTCAATGTGGAAGATGGGATCACACCATGTCCGGTGGGGGAACCAGGTGAGTTGATCATCCGTGGGCCACAGGTCATGGCAGGTTATCATCAACGACCCGAAGAGACTGCACTTACCCTACGTGAAGGTTGGTTGTACACCGGTGATATTGCCTACATGGACACCGAGGGCTATTTCTACTTGGTAGACCGAAAGAAAGATTTGATTAAAGTGGGGGGATTTCAGGTCTGGCCGCGTGAAATTGAGGAGGTACTCTCAACTCACCCCGGGGTAAAAGAGGTTGCTGTCGCGGGTGTGCCTCATCCTCAGAAAGGAGAAATGGTTAAGGCTTGGGTTGTACTAAACCCCGGAATAAGTTTGAAGGCTGAGGATTTAAAACGTTGGTGTTCGGGCCATCTTGTACGATATAAGGTGCCGGAGGAGATTGAATTTGTGGATATTTTGCCACGCACGGCTGTGGGTAAGGTTTTGCGTCGCGAATTGGTGCGTATTGAGGTTGAGAAAAGGCAGAAGAACAGCGAGGCCGGTTAACTCACCGGCCTCGCCTTTTCTAATGCAACTTTTACTTCAACGGTTTTTTCTTGAGAATTATCCGCGCATCTACGACTTTAACCCCCTTACCAATCTCATAAACCAGTACGGGGTTGGCGTCTGATTCACTTACCTCGTCAGCGAGGTCAAGAATCATGGTCGCATAACGGCAAATGGTTTCGGCCAAAGCCTGGCGGTCACGCGGCCCTTCACCACGAACCCCTGCTAGAACCGGGGCGCCACGGATTTCATCCAACATGCGTTGAGCCTGGGTTGCTGAAACTGGTGCAACGCGAAAAGTTACATCTTTGAGCACCTCGACAAAGATCCCACCCAAACCAAACATAACCGTGGGGCCGAAGGTAGGATCGTTTACCGAACCCAAAATCACTTCGGTACCCCAGGGAGCCATTTCCTGTACTGCAATCCCATGAATGCGCGCATCGGGCTTGTAGGATTTGGCGTTGTTCAAAATGGTGCGATAAGCCTCACGCACCCCTGCATCGTCTTTGATGTTGACCTTTACTCCGCCAGCATCCGATTTATGGATAATGTCGGGTGAAACGATCTTCATTACCACCGGGTAGCCGATTTCATGAGCAATCTGTACGGCTTCCTGCTCGCTGGTTGCCAGGCGGGTTTCTGCTACCGGGAGATTGTAGGCTGCAAATACTTCTTTCGCCTCGATTTCAGTGAGCACATCACGTCCTTCGGCTCGTGCATGGGCAATGATCTGGCGGGCGCGCTCTGGGTTGTTGGCATCGCATGTAGCGAAGTTTTCGCTTAGTGTTTCCTTCATACGCGCGAATTCCCGTAGTGCGGCTAAGGCATTTACGGCAATATCCGGGGCCCCATAGGCAGGAATGCCGTGTTCAACCAACCAGCGCATGGCATCTTCGGAACGTTCCCCACCAACAAATGAGACAGCGACGGGTTTGTCGGTAACGCCGCTTTCGTCCACCGCTCGGCGGATACTTTCGGCAATCTCTTGGGGATCGGTCATCGCGGTTTCGCAGTAGAGAACGGCCAAACCATCCACCCAGGAATGAGGTAGAGCGTGGCGAATGGCATCGAAATACCAATCAGCGCCGGCCATTCCGGTAAGATCTACTGGATTCTTGGGCGAACCAAATTCGGGCATGTATTGGCGCAATTCATTCTGAAGATCCGCAGGTGCAAATTGTAAAGGTAAGCCGTATTTTTCAGCGGCGTCGGTGGCTAGAACGCCAACCCCACCGCCGTTGGTGATAATCAAAAGATGATCGCCACGCATTGGAGGCTGTAGAGAGAGGGCAAGTGTGCGATCAAAGAGATTATCCAAGTCGCTGGCCTGGACAACACCAGCCTGCTGGAAGGCGGCGCCGTAGACCCGAGCCGCGCCAGCCAAGGAGCCGGTGTGAGAAGCCGCAGCAGCGGCGCCATGTGCAGACACACCTGCTTTCAGAGCGATAATTGGCTTACGAGCATTTCGGGCGGCTTCAATAAAACGACGTCCTTCTTTGAAACCTTCAATATATAGGGAAATACAAGAGGTGTTCTCGTCCTGGTCCAGCCAGGTGATCAAGTCGGAAAAATCAACATCCGACATGTTTCCGATTGAGATCAATTTATCGAACCCAACGCGGCGAATAAACGTCGCGGCGTCAATTGCGATTAGTAATGCCCCACTCTGGGAGACTAAAGAGGCTTTGCCAGGGAGTGGAAGGAAGGGGGCAAAAGAGCCGTTGAAACGGTCGGTGTTACTGAGAACGCCTACAATATTGGGCCCCAGTATGCGCATTCCATAGCGGTGGGCTGTCTCGACAAGGGCTTGTTCCAGGTCTTTTTGGCCAACCTCGCTGAAACCCGACGTGATAATGATCAACCCTTTGACCCCTTTTTGCCCACATTCTTCAATCGCAGGAAGTACGGCCTTGGCCGGAATGGTGATAATGGCGGCATCTACGGAGTCGGGAATTGCGGTAACATTGGGATAGACCTTAAGTCCAAGGAGTTCTGAGGCGTTAGGGTTGACGGGATAAATGCGCCCAGAAAACCCCCCCTCAATCAGATTTTTAACAACGGTGTAACCAATCTTTCCGGGTTGCGTAGAAGCGCCGATAACCGCCACACTGCGCGGACGTATTAAACTGGTTAAGACGTCTTGGGTCACGATAGTCCTCCCATTTCTGAAGTCGTAAACATGCCGAATTTTAACCGCATTTGGTCTGAACAAATGTACCGATTTGGTGGGTCATTAATCACAAATGAGGGATAAATCATTGATAAACCTCGGGGTTAACGCAATAGGGGATGGGTTTACCTGCTAGTGCCGCAACAACATTATCCACTGCCATGAAAGCCATACGGCGTCGCGTTTCGCGGCTTGCGCTGGCGATGTGCGGGGTGAGGACGACGTTTTCCATGAACAGTAATGGGTGGTTGGGGGGTATTGGTTCAGGGTCAAATACGTCTAACGCCGCGGCGGCAATGACTTTGTTTTGTAATGCCCACACCAGTGCCTCTGAATCCACAACGGCACCGCGTGAGGTGTTGACCAAGATTGCTGATGGTTTCATTAGGGATAATCGTTCACGATTTACCAAATGGTATGCCGCAGGTGTATAGTTCAAGTGCAGGCTGAGGATGTCAGAAAAGCGGAAGATATCTTCGAGAGAGACATAACTGGCACCAAGTTCTTGCTCGGCGTCTGGTTTGCGTTGTCTACTATGATATATGATGCGCATATTAAATCCTTTGGCACGCCGCGCAACGGCCTGACCAATGCGCCCAAAGCCAATGATTCCTAAGGTAGCGCCATAGACATCAAAGCCAGTAAGTACGTCAGGACCCCAAGGTTTCCAAATGCCCTTTCGAACCTGGCGGTCTGCTTCGACAACACGGCGAGCGGCAGCGAGGATAAGCGCCCAGGCGAAGTCGGCGGTCGTTTCGGTGAGTACACCTGGGGTATGACCCACGGGGATTTTTCGTTCTGTTGCTCTTGCGACATCTATGTTGTCAAAGCCAACCGCCATTTGACTGATGACCTTTAATTTAGGCGAGGCGGCTTTGATAACTTCGGCGTTAATCGGATCGGTAAGCATGGTGATAATCCCATCGACATGAGAAATCTTATCTAACAGCACACTTAATGGGGGAGGGTCTTCCTGGGGCCATACTTCCACATCAGCCACTTCCTGCAAGCGCGCGGTGGCATCAGTAGCGATTTGTCGGGTAATAAAAACCAGTGGTTTTGTCATCTGAATTACTCCTGCTGGTGTTTTGCTTTGAGAGCGTGAAGAAGGATCTCATATTGGCGTTTGACCATGTCATTAGGATTAGGATGGAGACCTTCCAGCAGTAGCATACCCTCGTAAATTTGTTCCACACTTAACCGGAATAGTGGATCGGTCTCTGGGAGAGTATTTAGATAGTGGATGAGCGGATGAAAAGGATTGATCTCTAAGACCAATTGAGGGATGGACTGATCGGCATTCAGCAGGCGATAGAGGCGTTGGAGTTCTTGAGGTGGATCACCCTGCCTCCCAACCAAACGTGCGGGTGATTCGTCCAAGCGTTGGGTTGTGCGGACATCGGCAACCCGGTCACCAAGGATAGATTTTATTCGCGAAATCAAGCGCGCTTCATCTTCAGTGGAAAGTGGTTTTTTTTCAGTTTCTTGTGCTTCAGAAGTTGTATCCGGTGGTGATAGTTCTTCGGTGGCTGCGTTGGCAATTTCAAGGTTTTGGTATTTCTTAAGGTGAAGCATCATAAAAGGATCCATTGGGTCGGTCAACAACAGCACATCGTAATGGTGGCGGCGATAAATCTCGAGGTGAGGACTGTTGAGCGCACTTCCGACCGAATCACTGATCAGGTAATAGATTTTATTCTGGCGGGCGGGCATGGTGAGGATGTAGTCATCTAAAGAAAGCCACTGATCTGGCTTGTAGAGTGTGGGGAAGCGGAGCAATGGGGTGAGCAATTCACCGAATTCCTCATCGGTTGCAATACCTTCGCGGATGTAACGACCGAAACGTTGCCAAAAAGTGATGTAATCCGCCGGTTTTTCCTTGGCCCAGTTTTTCAGGGCTTCGATAAGGCGGGTAGTAAGGATGCGTTTCAATTGGGCTAAGAGACGTGTGGCTTGCACTGACTCGCGAGACACATTGAGTGGTAAATCCTCGGAGTCAACTACACCATCCACAAAACGGAAAAACGAGGGAAGTAGATCGCGATTGTACTCTTGAATCAACACCTTGCGGGCATATAATTTCAAGCCTTCCTCTTGGCGGGCGCTTAACAAGCCGCGCTCAGGTGAGGCTGGAATATACAGAAGGGCGTAAACTTGGACCGGTGCATCAATGACCAAGTGCAAATGGAAAAGCGGCGGTTGGAAATCCAGCGTAAGTTGTTTATAAAAGGACTCGTAGTCTTCAGGCTTGATCTCTTTTGCGGGTTGACGCCAAAGAGCACTTTGACGGTTGACGGGTTGTTGGTCATCCCCAAGATATATTGGATAGGGAATGTATTCGGAGTGCTTTTTGATGATTTCGCGCAAGCGAACGCTCTGGGTAAATTCATTCGCGTCTTCCTTCAGGTAAAGGATTACCTCTGTTCCGCGATTGGTTTTCTCGGCGGGTTCAACTTGGAATGTCTCTTGTCCTCTTGAATACCAACGGGCTGCTGAAGCATTAGGTTGGTAAGAACGTGAAATCACTTCTATCTGATCGGCAACCATAAAGGCTGAATAAAAACCAACTCCGAATTGACCAATGATATCATTAGGATTAGCCTGCGTCTCCTTAACAGCCTGGATAAAGGCCCGCGCTCCTGAGTGGGCGATTGTTCCCAGATTTTCGATCATCTCCTCGGCGGTCATGCCAATGCCAGTATCAATAATGCGCAGAATCCTTTTCTCAGGCTCTGGGATGAGGGTGATTTTTAATTCGACCTCGGGGTCAACTACCTCGCGCTCGGTCAGGAGGATGAATTGCATCCGTGTTAGGGCATCGGCGGCGTTGGAAATTAGTTCGCGCAAGAAAACTTCACGTTCCGTGTAAAGTGAATGAATCAAGATATCAAGCAGTTGTTTCGTCTCAGCCTTAAAAGTAAGGGTTTGGCTCTGAAGGTTGGCCTCATGAGTTGATTCGACCATTGTTTTACCTCCGATCACATGATTGAGGTGTTAACAACGGTAAAATCCACAGTCCGACCAAAAGTAAGCCTGTATGTCCAGGAATAGATGGGTTTATCTGACTTGGCGTGCCACTTCGTACCGCTGGCGTACTGCTGGTATCAAATACTCTGAAAAGGCGCGTTCCAAATCATAGTCGGGTTGCCAGCCCCAATCTTGGCGGGCTGCGGAATCATCTACATCTTCCGGCCAGGAATCAACGATTTTCTGACGGTTGGGATGGGGGTCGAAAGTGATCTCGGCTTCTGGGAAGGCTTTTTTGACAATCTGATAAAACTCTTCAGCGCTAATGCTAAAACTAGTGACGTTATAGACGTATTGGCTGAGGGCACTGCGCGGAGCGGCCTCTAGCTGAAGCAAAGCCTTAATGGCATCGGGCATTGCCATAAAGGGCAGGCGTGTATCAGGGCGCACAAAGCACTTATAAGGGAGACCCTGAGCGGCATGATGGAGCATTTCGGGGCCATAATCGCTCGTGCCTCCGGTCGGGAGAGTAACAGCGCTGATTAACCCCGGGAAGCGAATACTGCGGAAATCCACGCTACTTTGCCCATAATCCGCTGCTAATTGACGGTAGTAACGAGCATAGTACCGCCCGAGGTGTTCGCAATAAAGTTTATTGCAGCCATACATGGTGGTGGGTTCAAGCCAGTTGTATTCCTTTACTTTTCCAGCACAGCGTTTAGTCTCGAGATCAGGGAGACCGTAGACAGCGATGGAACTAGGATAAAGGAATTTTACCGGCTTGCCTTGCCATTGAGACTGCTCCACCGCTAGCCGCAGCAGGTTCAAAGTCCCCTCGACATTTACTCGATGAGCTGCTTCAGGGTTGTATTCGGCTTTCGTAGAAAGGATGGAGGCTAGATGATAAATGGTGCGTATTTCAAACTCAGCCACCAAACGGCCAAGAAGCATCGTGTCTAAGATATCCCCTTGAATTGCACGCAAACAGTAAGGCTTAAGATGATCATCCAGGGGTTGAACATCCAGGGCGATAATGTCGAAAGTGCCTTGCTGTCCAAGATGTTGAATAAGGCCATGGCCCATCTCGCCATTGGCACCAGTGATCAAAACCACCTCTTTGCGCATGGAAAATCCTCTCCTCTCAAGAGTTATCTTTGGATGGATAAATTGGCCGTTTCCCAACGCCAATATAATTGTAGCCGTCTTGTAGCGTGTCGTCATTCGCCAGATTTCTTGACTTTTGTTGATAATTGACACCATTCGGCAACAAAAAGCCGGCGACCAAAACCTTAGCCGCCGGCTTTCGTTGATAAGGTGAAGTGGTTAGGCAGTAGCCTGCCGCTTAAACCACGTCTTCCACTCTTGATTCTCCCATACCACCAGGATAGGAGCAGCAACAAAGATCGAGGAATACGTACCGCTGAATAACCCAACCAACAAAATGACTGCAAATTCGCGCAAGGTAACACCTCCAAAGAGCGCCAACGAGAGCAGCATAAATTCAACCGTCATCAATTGGGTGTTAATGGATCGTTGGAGGGTCTGAATGATCGAGTGATTGGCCAGTTTCTCAAAAGGCAATTTGCGGTAAATACTGCTGTTCTCGCGAATGCGGTCAAACACCACGATCTTATCCTGGGTTGAGAATCCAACTACGGTAAGCAACGCCGTTAAGAAAAGCGAGTCCATTTGCCAACCGAAGAGGATGCTGCCGATTCCAACCAAACTGAACACGACCAGGATGTCGTGAATCATGGCGATAATAGCACATACCCCATAACGGAAAGCATGGGGGATACCGCGGAATGCATAGGTGATGTACAAGACAACAGCCAAGGCCGCTACGGCTACAGCCAGCGCTGCTCGTTCGGTCACTTGTTGGGCGATCACCGGACCCACACTATCAAACCGGTTGACGACGATATCCGGGGCGTTAAACCGTTCTTGCATGGTTTGAACAATTTTGATTTTAGTCTCATCGTCTATGAAAGGAGAACGAATAACTAGAAGATCACGTTGGCCACTAGGGCTGAGGGCTGTTTGAACTTGTACTTCTTTGAATCCGAGTTCGGTGTAGAGATTGACCACCGATTCGGTGTCTGGCAAATTACCGCTGGGAAATCGCAATTCCAATATGGACCCACCCTTGAAGTCAATGGCTAAAGGGAGACCATTAACAGCGAGGATGATTAACCCTGGGACAATGACCAGGAGGGAGAGGGCAAAGAAAAGATAGCGTTTTCCAAGGATATCTAACATGGGGGCTCCTTCTAGAGGCCAAACCAGCCTGGTTTTTTATCCACGTTCTTGAAGAGATCGAAGACAGTTGTTTCAAGTAGTGCCCGGGTGACAACAATAGCCGTGAAGAGGCTAACCATAACACCAAGGGCTAAGGTTAGCGCAAAACCCTTAACAAAACTGGCACCAAAGGTTGAGCCAAACCAGAAGAGAATGGCACTGGTGATCAGCGCCGAGATGTTGGAGTCGCGAATAGACGACCACGCACGTTTCCAACCCAAATCAAGAGCTTGGCGCAGGTTGCGACCGTTTCGCAACTCTTCTTTGAGGCGTTCAAAGATGAGGATGTTGGCATCCAAGGCGCTACCCGTGCTGAGCAGGAATCCGGCAATACCCGGTAAAGTTAAGGTTACCGGAATGGTCTTGAAGACGGCAAAGGTAATCGCAGCATATGTCAATAGGGCGAGATTAGCAACTATTCCCGGTAAACGATAATAAATACCCATAAATAGCATCACAATTATGAAGCCAATGATTCCCGCCAGTAAGCTCTTCTGCAAGGAATCCTGCCCCAGGGTCGGACCGACAACGCGAATTTGCTCGATATTTAGCGGGATAGGAAGGGCGCCATAGCGTAACTGAACAGCCAAGGCATTGGCACTCTCGCTGGTGAAGTTACCTTCAATTTGGCCTCGGCCTTCGGTTATGGGTTCGCGAATTACCGGGGAGGAAATGACGCGTTTATCCAATACAATTCCCAAGTACTTACCGACATTTTGGGTTGTCCATTCCTTGAAAATACGCGCCCCTTCGTCGGTGAATTCGATATCCACAACATAGCGTCCTAAAGTATCGCGGCTTACGCCCACGGATTTCAAATCACGTCCGGTAAGCACAGTGTGATAGCGGGTGGTTGGTGTAGCAGTTGGAGTGGGTGAACTTTCAGGAGTGGTTTCCGGTGTAGGCGTTTCACCAATTGTAGGGGTTATCGTGGGAGCAGGGGTCTCGGTACTCGTGTTGGTTGTTATACCGAAATCGGTCTCGATGATGGTGCCTTCTGGCACGGGAGTGTCGCCAAAGTCTACAAATTCCAGTTGACCGACCTGGCGAATTTTGTTAATGACATCCTCAGCATTGGTCGCTCCGGGGAACTCTCCCACGATGATTCGTTCGCCTGCGGTCTGAAAAACCACCTCACTAACTCCCAGTGCATTACTCCGGTTTTCCAAAATAATAGCGGCATCCTGGAGGTTCTGTTGAGTTACGGCTATCTCCGGAGGAACGCTGAGGATGACCTGCATACCACCACGCAAGTCAAGTCCCAAGACGGTTTCAAATCGTTTTTCAAAATTACCTATCTTGATACCGGGGTTTTGGGGAAGGTCTATCCAGATGGCAGCAATGAGGAGAATAGCGATGAGAATTAAGTTGACGTGTCGTTGCTCCATTCGCATTGGCCTCCGATTCACAACAATTGCCAGCGTGGTCGCTGGTGCTCGCACGGATTATACTCCGGTTGAGGTGGAAGAGGTAGATATCGCATTCTATCAAATAAAATGTTACCGAGGTATGATCGTTCACTCAAAAGAAAATGTTACCGGAGTGAACGAGATGGCCGAAACCGATCCAATGACCGTAGATGAGCGTCGCAAGTACTTACACAAGATACGGCTGCGGTACTGGCGGGCGGAAGGGCGCAAAGAGCGCAGCCGTCTGCTGGATGAAGCCCAGGCCGTGACCGGCCTGCACCGCAAATCGCTGATCCGTTTGCTGAATGGGGAGCTAGGACGCAAGCGGCGTAAGCGGGAGCGCGGCAAGAGGTATGGGCCGGAGGTAGATGCGGCGATTGCGGTGATCGCTCGCAGTCTGGATTATCCCTGTGCCGAACGTCTGCAACCGAACCTGGTCTGGATGGCCAGGCACTTGCAAGCGCACGGTGAATTGCTCCTGAGCGAGACAACGCTGGAATTGCTGGGAAAGATCAGCATTTCCAGTGTGCGGCGGCGCTTGCCGGCTTCGCAACGGGCTGCCCAGCGCCTGGCGCATCGGGTGGGACGCCCGGCCCCGACTTCCAGCGTGAAGTCGTTCATCCCGATGCGGCGCATTGCCTGGGAGGAACGTCAGCCCGGGCACCTGGAAGTCGACCTGGTGCACCACTGCGGCTTAAGCTCCCAGGGACAATACGTCCACACCCTGCAACTGGTGGACGTGGCCAGTGGCTGGAGTGAGTGTGTGGCAGTGCTGGGACGCTCCTGGCTGGTCATGCAGGACGGCTTTGAGCGCATTCGCCAGCGTTTACCCTTCGCAATCCGCGAATTGCACCCGGATAACGGCAGCGAGTTCCTGAACGCCCATCTCCTGCGTTACTGGAAGGACAAAGTGAAAGCAGACGTTTCGCGCAGCCGTCCCTTTCACAAGAACGACAATCGCTTTGTGGAAGAAAACAACTTCTCGCTGGTGCGCGCCTATGTCGGCTATGGTCGGCTGGACACGGTGGAACAGACCCATTTGCTCAACCAACTCTATGACAAACTCTGGCTATACCATAACTTCTTCCAGCCCGTCCTGCGCCTGCAAGAAAAACGCATCCGCTCCGAACAAACGCCTGCCAAAGTCAAACGTATGTACGCTCCTGCCATCCCGCCTCTCGAACGGCTCATCCAGGCCGGTGCACTCTCCCCGGAGAAACAGGCGGCCTGCCTGGCCCTGCGTGAGCAAACCAATCCCATGCGCTTGCGTGAAGAGATCCAGGCGCTGGTTGACCGCCTCGCCCACCTGCCCTGTGCTCCAGAGGGTCAGGTGGAGGATGTCCGCCTGACCTTACAACAGCCAGAGCATTCACATGTCTGATCGGCTGGTCGTTGGCTATCAGCGCTTGTGTGGCACCCCCGAAGGCCAACTGGCCAGATTGTTCTTTGACATTCAGCTTTTCCATCCCACCTTCCCTGAAAGGAGTGGCCGCTTGGGTAACATTATCTTTTGGCAGAACAATAGCCGTTCGGTAACATTATCTTTTGGCTTGACACGGATATTGGAGGAATTTCCGCCCTGGTCAGGGTGAAGAATTATGCATAAAATTCACCTTGCCAATGGATGAAAAGAATTCTCAACTCACAAATGCACCCAAGCGCCTCTCTCTATGGCGGTTGATTGGCACGCTCCTGGGGATAGCATTGACAATCTATCTACTATTCTCTTATGGGTTAGATGAATTTCTCCGTATGCTTAAATCGGTTCCGTTAGGTGTTTTCCTCTTAGCTTTGGTCTTCACCTTTCTTTCGCGGTTCATGGTGACACTTCGATGGTTAGCTCTCTTGCGCGCGGCGGGAGTACGCATGACCCTCCGGCGAGCACTGCGCTTGGTTTTTATGGGGCTATTTGCGTCAAATTTCTTGCCCACCACGGTGGGGGGTGATGCTGTGCGGCTAATCGGTGTTCTTCAGCATGAGATGAAAGCCAGCACAGGGGTGGCCTCACTACTGATGGATCGCGTTGTTGGTTCTATCGGAATGGCAACGTTGTTACCTTGGGGAATTCCAATGATCTGGCCAACGATTGAACGCTTTTTTATGACGTGGTGGGCTCTACCAGTAATGGTGAGAACTTGGTCAAATGTTGTTGATCGAAGCCGTCGCTTTGTGAAAGGTGTAATTGAAACTATCGGTATTTGGTTGAAACGCCCTTATGGCATTGTGTTGGCTCTTTTAGCGACCTATGGTCATATGGTATTTACATTTCTAGCGGCATGGGTGCTTTTGGGGAGCATGCAACAGACCATATCGTTTTTTCAAGTAGGGACTTTGTGGAGTCTGGCCTATTTTGTTACACTGATCCCTATATCCATCAATGGGCTAGGAATTCAAGAGTTTTCCCTTACCTTTCTGTTCACCCATTTTGGGGGAGTGGAGCCAAAGGCCGCGCTGGTTTTGGCAACACTCATGCGTTTGCTTTATATGCTAGCCAGTCTGCCAGGGGCTTTATTTCTTTCAGAAATTACTGCCAATTTAGGAATGCGTCCGCGCGGCTAAGTGGGGAGGGCATCTTTTTATAAATCTTCACCCTTGAGATTATCGAGTAACTGCAAGAAGCTTTCAACCACTTTAGGATCAAAATGACTACCGGCTTCCTCTCGCAGGTAGGCGCGCACTTTTTCTTCGGGCCAGGCCGTTCGATAGGGGCGATCATGCCGAAGAGCATCCCAGACGTCCACAACGGCAAAAATCCGTGCCGGAAGAGGGATTTCTTCACCTTTAAGCCCGAAGGGATAACCCGTTCCATCCCATCGTTCGTGATGGTAGGTGGGGATGGCCAGGGCAGGGCGTAAAAATGCAATAGACTCGAGCATTTGGCGGGCAAAAAGAGGGTGCAAGCGCATGATAGCGGCTTCTTCTTCGGTAAGCGAGCCAGTCTTGCGTAGTATGTGATCAGGTATAGCCATTTTTCCAATATCGTGAAGAATTGCACCGCGACGAATTTGTGTTAGGTCTTCACCAGTGATTCCCATGGCCTGAGCAAGGCGTACTGTCATTTCTGTAACACGTCGAGTATGGTTCTCGGTGCTCGAGTCGCGCATCTCAAGAGCGAGTGACCAGCCTAAGATAGTTTCATCATAGGCTTGGACCAATTCAGCATTTGTGCGTTTTAGATCTTCGATAAGGCGAGCGTTATCAATGGCAATTGCTGTAGTGGATACCAGGGATTCAAGAAATTCTTTTTGATCGTTGCTTAGTTTCAGGGGTTTACGGTGAAAAAGTTCGAGAACGCCATGTAGACGACGGCGTGAAATGAGCGGCAAGCCATAGTAAGCAATAAAGCCTTCTTCTTCCAACGGCACTGTGTGGCGGATAGAAATGTTGCTTTTTCGTAAGTCAGGTATGAAGAGTGGGGAACCGTTTTTAGCCACCAGCCCAGGAAGAGAATACTCTAACTGAAGAGGAGCGGTACGTATATTTAGTCCGCGAAAGCCATACCCCCCACCATAACTTAAACGGCCACTTTGTTCGTGATAGAGCCACACATCGGCGGCGTCTAGGTTAAGACGATGGATTACCTGGTCGAGCAAGATATTTAGGGTGAAGCGCAAGTCAAGATTAGCGTTGATGGCAGTTTCAATGGTGCGAAGCGCACTCATTTGGTTGAGACGTTTTTCGGTTTGCTCAGCGAGCATAACCCGACGTAATGTCACCGCTGTGATATCGGCTATGGCATTGACTAGACGCACTTCACTCAAGGTAAAAGAGCGATTACGTGCGATGATCGTTGCTCCTAACGTTTGCTCATGATCTATCAATGGGATCGCTAAAAGTGAATGAACTGTACCAGGAAGGGCCAGTTCGGGATCAATAGATGAGGTTACTTGTTCAATGAATTGCATTTGCCCATTCGACACCACTTTACGAAGGATCCCATACTCGGGAGAGAGACGCTTTCCTGTTAAGGACTCAAAACATCCTAACGCTTTTTCGATGATGATCTCGTTAGCCTCGGAGTTGTAAATAGTTAATGCTATCCCTTCAGCATTCAAAAGGCGGTTAAGACGGGCGAGGATAATGGGATACACCTCATATTGAGAGCGTGCGCTCCTCAGTGCATGGCTAAGGCTTGTAATGATTTCAAGTTCTTCTTCTCGTTGCTTTAAGTCCGTGATATCGCTGATATAACCTTCAAGGGCTTCGAGATGTCCGTTGGGATCATATATGCCTCGTCCTTGCTCCCAGACCCAACGTATCTGACCATCCGCATTGCGGATGCGATAGATCAGTTGGTAGGGTTGATGCTGATCAATCGCTGCTTGCACTTGTTCCCAAACTTGCTGGCGATCTTCGGGGAGGATAATGTCTGCGAAGGATCTTTTCTGGTTTTGGATAAAATCCTCTGGTGGGTAACCGGTAAGGGCATAACAACCCCGACTGATAAATTCCATGCTCCATTGGGAATCGTTGCGGCAACGATAGGCCGCGCCAGGTAGGTTGGCAAGAAGAGTGCTTAATGTGGCTTGACTTGTTGTTAAAGAATCGGATAAGGAGCTATTTTCCGGAATGGGTTCAAAGGTTAAAAGCAGGACATCATCCTGTGGAAGCAACGATAAGACCGCGGCGCGGAGATGGACTAGTTTTGCTACCCCACTTTGGGTTTTTAACGCGATTCGAATGGGAAACTGAGCCGGTGGGTTAGAATTCCATAATGTTTCTCGTGTCATGAATTCATCGCCCCAATAGGGGGCGGGTTGCTTTAATATTTCTTCTGCTGGCCACCCCAGTAAATTCTCGGCTCTAGCATTCCACCCCAAAACATAACCCTGCCGATCCTCAATTGAAGCGGGTATGGGTAAAGCCTGTGCAAGAGCCCCCAAATCAAGATGATGCGTTGCCATTGCTAGATTGCCTAAATCAATGATTTTTGTGACAGATGCTGTGGTGGTGTTACCCGTTCATCACTTATTCTATCGCCTTCTTCTCGAAAATGCAAAACCGCTCTGGTATAATTTTGACATAGACAGTAAATTTTTTTCTAGGACTTGGCTAGGTCTGAAAGCAAGGTGAAGGGTTGGATTGGGAGAAAGGGCGGGTCTTTAAGTGATTGATGTTCTATTTGCTAAAGTTAACCCCAAATGGGAGCAGATTAAAAATTCCCAACATCGTTCTGCCCGCGAAAAAATTCGATTGCTTGTGGTAGCCCTTATCATAGGGAATATTGGGGGCCTCATTTCTTTGGTGGGTGGCCTTGATGTCCATTGGCGAATCATCTGGGGAATGTTCGTTTTTGCACCATTTTTGTTCTGCTTTGGGATGGAGGAATTAATCAAAGAAGGACACCAAAATCCGGAGCTACTCTTAACGCTGGTTATTCTAATCACTACACTGATGGGCATTTCAGCGGGTCTCAGTTATCCCTTAAGGGATGGTTTTGTCTTGTCCGGTCGGTTTTGGTTAATCATTGCAGGCTTGTCTGTGCTTCCTTTATCGGTATATTTTCTCTCTATAAGAGGGGTGCCGTCCGCGTTGCGGGGGCTAGGATTACGATCATATAACTGGGGGCTCTATTTATTAGGCGGTGGAATTGCGGGAATCACCTTAGGTGTCCATTTAGCCTATTTGTCTAATCATTATTTTTCGCTTATGGATCTCCTTTCACAGAATGATGGTTTAGGAAAAGTCTATTGGTGGGGGGCAGTGGCAGGCGCGCTGTTAGCGCCCGCTGAAGAGATTGCCCTGAGGGGACGTGTAACCCAATTGTTGCAAGATCGATTGGAATTCCCCGAATGGAAAATTCTAACCGCAAATGCTATTTTTAGTGCATTAGTCTGGTTGCCCTTTGGATTGGTTATTTGGTCATGGCCAATTGGAATGGTCGTGTTGGGGTATCGGATAGTAATAGCATGTCTGAATACTTATGTTCGGCTGCATGAACATTCTACATTGTTTGGAATTGCAGCTAATTTCGGCCTTACTTTTTCTTTAGTTTGGGTATTGCGGATATGAAACGCAAAATTGTCACCTGGGATCAAACCAGCTCCCGCTTTAGGGATAATCAATTGGGAAAAGGGATCACTCTTCTTGCAACCTGCTTGGTTATATTGGTACTATTCCAGAGTGGACCCGCCTTTAGAGCCGGTTACCCTAATCCTTTAATATACCTCAGCCTTATTCCGGTTTTATTGGCTGCGGCTTTCCTGGGAACATTGCCGGCTTTGGTCATTGCTCTTTTCTACAGCGTAGTTTTCGTCGTGCACATGATTATGTTGTATGACTCTGCTTGGGGGTGGCGGCCTGTGTTTGAAATGGGAGGGGTGACGGTTGCACTCGTTTTTTTGGCAATGATTATTGGGGATATGACAAAAAGCCTGCGAAGGCGGGCTGAACTGCAAAGTGCTTTTGAAGCGAGCCTGAGATTGATGGGGCGTACGCTGAATATGCAAGATGTATTGACGTTGCTTTATCGGTATGTGCTGAGACAGTTGCCTTCAGAAGGTGGTGGTTTTTTGATCAGGGACCCAGTTTCCCAAGAATGGGAAGCAATAGGATTTGCGGAAAGTGGTTATTGGCGCCGAGAACCATTGACTTCTACAACCTACGAGAATTCTTTAGCCCAGTGGTTGGTGGAACAAAGACGTCCGCTATTTTTGAATGGATTGGATTTTCATAAGGGCTTCCTGGAGCAAGGCCAAAGATATTTATTGCATTCTATATTGGCCATTCCGCTGGTCCGATCAACAGGTGAGTTGATTGGGATGTTTGTTCTATTCAACAAGAAAGGCCATGGTTTCTTTGACAGTACCGATATTTTTCGTCTCCAAACGCTTATGGAATTAGGAGAGCAGGCTCTGGAACAGGCGGGCTTACACACGATTACAGATCAAGCCTTAGAGCAGCGTGTTCGTCAGTTGGGAATGATCCAAAAAGCCTCGCAGAGGCTCAATGAAATGTTAGATCCCCAAGAAATTGTGGATTTCACGTTGGAAACTGCCATGTCCTTGATTCAAGCAAAAGCTGGGCTGATTGTTTTAGATGGAAACGAAGTTTCGATGCATTCAGGTGCTTCTGCCGTGAATTTTTCCGAGATGAGTGAGCGTTTTAAGCAGGTTTATGATATGTATTCCTCGGATCGCGAAACTAGACAACGGGCAAAATCATCACAACCATTATACTTTTTCCCTTCATCGAGGTCACAATTGGTCATCCCAATTCGTACTGGAGAAAGATTTTGGGGGATCATTGTGCTAGAGTCAGAGGAAGAAAGAGCGTTTGATCAGACATCTCGATGGGTGGTATCACTCCTAGCCGATCATGCTGCGACTTCACTAGAAAATGCCTATTTGTTCCATACTATCGAGAAAGACAAACATCGTTTGAGTCTGATTGTAGAGGGGATGAAGGAAGGATTGCTGGCTGTTAATGATCGTGGGATTGTATTGTCTGCAAATGCAGCAGCCAGAGAACAAGCGGGATTAGATGCAGACTCTCTGATAGGCCAGCCTATTGGAGTCATTTTCGATGGAGAGGAAGTTGAGAAGCGCATTTATACCGCATTACAGCATGTCCTGATTGAGCGTCACCCCTTAGTTATAGAGGGTGTTGTCATTCGTCAGGGAAATGGTACACGTCGAGTCGTTTCACTTAGTTTAGCGCCATTGCTACAAGCCGATGAGCAGGGGGCAGTTATTTTGATGCGGGATGTCACTGAAAAGGAAATGTTGACCCGTCTGCAGGATGAACTAATCTCTGCCTTTTCCCATGAAATGCGCACGCCGTTAACTAAAATTCGATCTGCAGCGGAACTTATTCTTTCGGGTGCACATAACGAGGGAAAAATTAAGGAGTATGAGGGGTATTTACACCTATTAATTTCGGAAAGCGATCGTTTGGCCGATTTTTTGGATCGTATTCTGGATATTTATGCCATGGAGACGCATGAAATTGAGGTTGAACTACGCCCAATGCCGGCCGATTTCTTGATTTCAGAGGTTGTGGGACATTGGCGTATGATAAATCCAGAACGGGAGATACAAGTTTTAGGGAGTTCGTCACCAGTGTGGGTGTTAGCCGATGAACGTGCGTTTTACTCGGTATTGAACAATCTTGTTGAGAATGCGATTAAGTATTCTCCATCTGAGAATCCCATTTGGGTTGTCTTTGATCAGAGTGTGGATAGATCAGCGCAGATTACGGTTATTGATCAAGGACGAGGTATCGCGCCCGAGGATCAACCTTACTTATTCGACCGATTCTACCGTGCGGATGCAGGCGATGCTCAAACGGTATACGGTCATGGTGTGGGGCTCTATATTGCCAAGATATTGGTAGAGGCAATGGGGGGTAAAATATGGGTAGAGAGTGAACTCGGTAAAGGAAGCCGTTTTACGTTTACCCTCCCGTTAGCTGAGGAGGTGGGCCATGAATCCTAAGATATTGGTGGTTGATGATGATCCGACCTTAAACGAATTAGTACGGCTTAATTTAGAACGAAAAGGCTTCGCTGTTTATTGCGCTGAGGATGGGGAAGAAGCGTTACGATTGGCTTATCAGGTTCACCCAGATGTTATTATCTTGGACATTATGATGCCACGCGTGGATGGGTATGAGGTCTGTCGGCGTTTACGTGCCTTAACCGATGTACCCATATTATTCTTAACCGCAAAAAGTCGCGATACGGATGTTTTGCGAGGCTTTGATGTAGGCGCTGATGATTATATGCGTAAACCTTTCAGCCTACGGGAACTCGAGGCCCGGATTCTGGCATTACTTAAACGGCGCAATCGGGGCGAAAGCGCCCAATTATCCGAAATTTTTGATGACGGAAATCTGCGCATTGATCTAAATCTACAAGCGGTATACCGTCGAGGGCAGCCCATACGATTAACCCCGACGGAGTTTCGTTTGCTGGCCTGCCTGGTCCGCGACCAGGGGAAAGTCCTAACCCATGAGGAGATATTACGAAAGGTCTGGGGTGAGGGATACATTGACGCGATACCTACCCTTTCCCTCTATATTCGTTATTTGCGTGAAAAAATCGAGGATGATCCAGGGCGTCCTCGGTACATACGGAACAAGTGGGGTGTTGGTTATTGGTTTGCACGCCCGGGGGAAGAATGAAGGTTGATCCGGCAGGGAGTGGTATTAAAAGGGGGGTGCTATGTCAATAGAGTCTACTACTATAGAAGAATTGCTTCAGGAAATCAGACAAAGTTATTTAGAGGCATGGCTCTATAGTGAGGGGGGTGGTTGGTCTAAACCGGTGATGGTCATCAAGCCGGATTGGCAAATTGCGTTTGCGACACCTTTGATAGAGCGATTTTTATACCCTCAACAATCGCCCGTGGGAAAGTACTTAAAGGTGCTTGTGAAAGAAGAAACATTATCAGCCAATATGTGCCACTTGAAACTGGATGCTATGCCCTATGAGATTCGAGTGCATCCTATCACTTGGTGGGGAACCCAAGCCTATTTGCTTGAACTTCGTTGCGTTCAAGAATTAGAAACCCAGCAAGTAACTTATCCAATGAGCACTCAAGGTCTCCCTTCAATGGATTTACCTTCGTGGTTAGTGGAACCTGGAAATGAGAACGTCAACGAAGTGTTGAGGCAAATGGGAGAACGTCTGGACGCAGATCGAGTCTCGTTCTTTTCGCTGTTCTCGCGAGAAGGACGTCTGCTAGTTCGATGGCAATACGGGTGGCAAATCCAGGAGAACGCTAGTGAGCCTAAGCCGGAGATAAGGGGAAAGACAGGGTCACTGACAGGTTGGGGACTTGATTTGTGGGAAAACAATTTGAAGAATGGGGGAGTTGTGCAAGCTCATGTGCGCGACCTTCCAGCACGCCAGAGTGCCATTCTCCGTGCCCTTCACATTCGCTCACTAATGGTTATACCCGTTTTTGTTCGCGGGGCTTGGTGGGGAATCCTACAAATTGACGCCTGTGCCAGTGAAAAGACGTGGTCGGAAGAAGAGATTTATTATGCGCGTGCGATTGCCGGACAATTGGGAGCAATTCTATTGAATCAAGATGCCCGCAACGCTCTTTCAAACCTATTCAAGCACCAGGCAGAGGCTCATGAAAAGGCAATGCTTCTTTTTGAGGCAACGCTGACTCTTAGTTCAATCATGGATTGGGAAATAGCGCTGGATCGGGCATTAAGCCTCTTATACAAGATTATTCAGTTTGATCGGGGGAGTATTGTATGGTTGGAGAGGGATAATCTGGTCGTTTTACGCGTTCTAGACCTGGCACGCGCGGCCACAAAACTTCAACGGACACCACCAATTCCCCCTATAACTGTAGATCGAGTTCCCTTTTTAACCCCACTTCTTAGTGAAGGAAAACCTGTTCTAATTCAGGATACGTTGAATGAACCCACTTGGGTTTCCTTTGAACAAGGCACGCGAATTCGCTCTTGGATGGGGATTCCTGTCTGTTTTGGGGAACAAGTAGTTGGTTTCTTATCGTTGGGACGGAATGAGCCTCGCGGTTTTGAGGAGGAATCTCTTGATATAGCCCTTGCCTATGCGCGCGCCATTGGCCGGGTGCTTCAAAATGCGCGACTTTTTGACGAAGTCGCTCATGCGCTCGTAAGTGAACAGCGACTAAATGAGATCTCTCGCGAGATCAACAGTACCTCAGATTTGGGGAGTATGTTGCAATCGGTGTTAAGGCTGACGACGCAATTGGTGTCAGCGGATATGGGAACTGTGGGCTTATATAACCCTGAAGATGAGGTTGTTCTCATCGCCAGCACATACAACCTACCACGGCCTATTTTTCAAACCCGACTTACCAAGGGTCAGGGCGTAGTGTGGGAGGTGCTGATAAACAAGACGCCACTAGTGCTTCGGGAGTACGCTGAACATCCACAAGCCTTGGATGAATGGGTACATATGGGCGCTCATGGTTATTTAGGGGTGCCCCTTATCGCTGGTGATGAAGTACTTGGTGTATTAAACCTGTTTAAACTTTCTCCACTGCGTGATTTTTCAGAGCGGGATCGGATTCTGGCCGAAATGGTAGGACGGCAAGTTGGGATTGCGATCCAGAATATTCGTCGCTTTGAGCAAGCCCAGCGCTTGGCAACCCGAGACACACTAACTGGACTTTTTACCCGTCGTCACTTTTTTGAAATTGCTCGGTTGGAGTTCGAACGCAGCCGTCGTTATCAGCGGCCAATGGCCATTATTCTAATGGACGTAGATAATTTAAAGCCCATTAATGATACTTATGGCCACTTGGTTGGTGATATGGTACTCCAAAGGGTGGCTCAAACGTGCCTGAAATTGTTGCGGCAAATGGATGTCATTGGACGTTTTGGCGGTGATGAATTTATTGCCTTACTTCCTGAAGCCAACCAAGAACAGGCTGTACAAATTGCAGAACGGTTGAGAGAAGCCATTGTTCATAATCCCTTAGCCGTTAGCGGCAAGGAGATCCCCCTTTCTGTTAGCCAAGGTGTTGCTGTATTGAATTGGTCATTTAAGTCAGTGGAGCAATTGGTACAATTTGCTGACCTGGCTCTGAACAAAGCGAAACAAGCAGGTAAAAATCAAGTGCTGGTATGGAATCCGTAAAGAAGGAGATGATTAAGTGCTTATCTCGAAGCCATTAACAACTAGCGTGATTGGTAGCTATGCGTGGCCTTCTTGGTATGTATGGGCTGTGGAGGCTATCCGCCGTGGTGAGTTTGGTGCGAGAGACGTTGAAGAAACGCTCAATGATGCAGTGGACTGGGCATTACACGAGCAAGAAGAGGCGGGTATAGATATTGTCAGTGATGGTGAAATGCGGCGATTGGGATTTTTCACTGCCGGGTTTTATGGGCGATTGCAGGGTTTACGCGAACTACCACCTGAGCGACGTTTGGGCGTTCCTGGACACGATCAACGTGAACGGTATGAGGCTGTGGCACCCATAACTGCTCCTAATGGGTTGGGATTGGTTGCAGAGTTTGTCTATGCACGTGAGCGCACGCAGAAACCTATCAAGGTGACCTGTCCTGGTCCGTTTACACTTGCAGGTCGGATACTTCCAGGCGCAATATATCGGGATCGAGTTGAAATTGCATACGCTTTGGCAGAGATCATCAACGCCGAACTACGTGCGGTGGTTCAAGCAGGAGCAAAATTCATTCAGATAGATGAACCCAGCATGGCGGTTCATGTTGGTGACCCACGCACGTTTTTAGATTTGTTGTCGCGCGTGTTTGAAGGGATTAGTGTTCGCAAGGGAATACATTTGTGTTTTGGTAATTTTATGGGGCGCCCGGTGGCGCAGAGACGATACCGTCCTTTGTTTCCAGCCATCTTAGACGCCAATGTGGATGAATTAGCCTTAGAGTTTGCCAATCGTGAAATGGCAGAGGCGGAGATTGCGCGTGAGGTGGCAGCGGCAGGGAAGTTCCTCGCGGCGGGAGTGGTAGATGTGAAAAACTATTATGTTGAGACCCCTGAGGATGTTGCTGAGCGCATACGGTTATTATTACCTTATGTATCTCCGGATTTTTTGATAATTGTTCCAGATTGCGGTTTTAGCCAGACAGCGCGCTGGGCAGCCAGAGCTAAGTTAAGGGCCATGGTTGCTGGGGCGCAAATGGTACGGCGCGAATTGGGATTTGAATAAACCGCGGCCCGATTCTTGCACCCTTGAAATTCACCAATGATTCTATTTGTAAAAGGGATAAAACGGGTTTATGTTTCGTCGTTCTTTAATCACGGCCGTTGTTATCACATTACTACTTGCCCTGATCCCATATCCTGTCTTAGTTCATGCCAGTCAAGTGACAACAGGCGGAGTTCGGGTAAACCGGGATGTTGTACCCGATGAAGTGTTAGTGGCTATTAAACCTGGTTATATGCCCTACCTACGCCTTAATGAACTTTCAGCATTTGCAACCGGGATAAGTGGATTAGATAGGGTGAACCGGAATCTGCAAGTGCGCAGTATGCAATCTTTGCTTGGGTCAGAATCTGGTAATGGTGCTAAGAGACGAGAGTTTGGAGGACTGGAACGAGTATTGGTGATTAAGTTGGCCCCGGGAAGTGATTTAGAAGAGGCGCTGGGCGTTTTCCAGGCCCAGGATTTTGTTGAGTATGCGGAACCAAATCATATTTATCAAGCCCTAGATTACTACCCTAATGATCCGTATTGGTCATATCAGTGGGCGCTGCCTAAAATTGAGGCTCCCAAGGCGTGGGAACTCTCTCGCGGAAGCCCCAGCGTGATTATAGCCATTTTGGATACCGGGGTGGATTATAACCATCCGGATTTAAAGGCGAAAGTCTTAACCGGAATTGATAAAGATTTTGTAAACAATGATAATGATGCTATGGATGATCACGGTCACGGTACGCATGTGGCAGGGATTGCGGCAGCGGCTACGAATAATAGCAAAGGTGTGGCCGGGGTCTGTCCTGAGTGTAAGATTTTACCAGTCAAAATTCTTGATAAATGGGGTGGGGGAACAGATGACATATTGGTAAAGGGGATAGACTATGCCGTTCAACAAGGGGCGCAGGTTATTAACTTAAGCCTGGGAGGTAATAATTGTTCTAAAACACTGGCGAACGCGATCAATGCGGCTTTTGAACAGGGAGTATTGATTATTGCCGCAAGCGGGAATGATGGCTACAAGACCTCAATGGCTTATCCGGCTCGTTCACCGCGTGTGGTTTCCGTGGGTGCAGTTAACCAATATGATATGGAGACAGATTTCTCGCAACGTGACGAGACATTGGACTTATTAGCGCCTGGGGATAATATCCTTAGCACAGGTCTTTGGGGAGGATACATGTCTCTGACTGGTACATCTATGGCGGCACCCCATGTGGCAGGCGTGGCCGGGTTGATTTGGGGTCGGTATCCGAGTTGGAAAAACACCGAGGTGTGGTGGGCGTTGCGGTATACTACGGATCCGGTTACCCTCAATGGGAATATCACCCTTAATGAGGTGACCATGATTCCTAATAGTAGCCAGTGGCAGTTATATTTGCCGTTCGTTGCCAACCGCTGGCGGTTATTGGGGCGCCTCAATGCCTACAGTGCCTTGCAAGTGATCACGCCAGAGCAGGTAGAGGCACCTCCGGATATGTGTGCCAACTGAAAATGGGGAATTTTTTGTCTACTCGGTTTATTGAGTTTGTGCCTTATGGACGTGACAACGGGGATCAAAATGGTATATGTCCCATCATTGAGCGGCGCTTGGAGGGGCATAACCGCATCGTGACCACCTATTAATGGGGGCATTTTTTACTATGTAGATGGTAATAATTCTGGCCTCCCCCGCTGCGTTGATCATTTTCCTGAAGCGCCGGTAAAGCCGCTTAGGCACGGTAGCGGTTGATAAATTCCGGCCACAATGGAAGTGTGGGATAACTGATGTTGGTTGGGGCTGAATTTATTAGCTAGCAAAAGCATCGCGTAAATTCTCTAAGCAAATAGATCTTGGTTATTATATCCCCCAGTACTCTCTCAGGTTGCTATACGGCAAGAAAATAAATTGCCACCCCAGGAATAAGGGTGGCAATAGAACTCATTTATAGTGCTGAACTAAAAAAGGCGAAATGGCCAGGGTTGGGGGATGGCTAGATACATCAGCGCTGAACCCATGAGGGCAAGATTTTTCATGAAATTAACCATTTCCATAGTGCGCATCATGGGATCCTGAATTTTCCAGAAGGCGTGCATGATAAATGTGACGGGCAGGAAAAATGCAACCAGAGAAATAACCCCTAAAGTAGGTTGGAAACCGGTGAGGATGCTTAAACCACCAATTAACAAAAGGACGCCTGAGCCTAATACGGCAACTTGAGGCGCGGGAACCCCCTTGGATTGCGCATAGCCACTAAGTGCTTTCATTTGGAAAAAATGATTTGCAGCATTGAACAAATAATACAAGCCAACAATTAGACGACCAATGAGAAAGACTGCTTCCATCGCTCTACCTCCTTGAAAATCTCAAAATTTTGACAGACGCTATCCTTTGATAGGCGCTATCTAAAGTGGTTATAATATAGTCTAAGCAATAACCGTTGCTTATTAAACAAGTGTTGTTTATCTTAGTCAACCGTCAAAATTAGCAAAGTGTTGGGAAATCAACAGGAGATAAAAAATGTCGTTACCCTCAGACTCCACTAAAAAAATAGACCCACGTGTTAAGCGAACGCGCAACTGGATCCGCCAGGCGTTTATGGAGTTGCTGTCAGAAAAAGGGTTTCATGCCACAACAGTTCAGGACATCACAAAACGTGCCGGCATCAACCGTGCTACGTTTTATGCGCACTTTACAGATAAATATGACTTACTCAATTTTGCTGTCCGTGAGGCTTTCAAGGAGGAATTGGAACGACGAGTGTTGAACGCTTGCCATTATAGTACTGAGAATTTGCGCCAATTAATGCTTACTGTGTGTGAGTTTGTAGAGAATCATAATCGGCATTGCTTTAATGCCGATCAACAATTCAATGCTCTAATCGAGGAACAGATTCGAACCCAAATATTCGATCTAGTATTGCATTGGTTAGGCGGAGGCACCTGGCCATTGAGATCGGTGGCCAGTCCGGAGCAGGTTGCAACGGTAGTCAGTTGGGCTATATATGGATTAGCCTATCAACGCAACCGTATGAGACCTCTTCCTCCGGCCGAGGCGTTTGTGGATCAAGGATTGCACCTAATTGCCATGCTCATTGGAGAGCAAACAAAAAGCACAACTACCTCAAGTAACTAAAACGGATTACATGGCTCGCTCAGGAGTTGCCACGGGTTCGAGGATTATCACACCCTGATTATCATCATAGGATAGGATCTCGGCATACCGCCCCCAATCAATTAGGATATCCAATTGCTGCTCGGCTTCATCTGGCGGAAATTCTAATTCGAGCGCGGCCAGCACGAAATCCCAATCCAACCGATTTTCTTCGGCGCGGCGCAGAAGATTGAGTAGCCACCGCACCAACGGCAGGCGGCGTATCCGCGTAGCGAAAATCTCTTTGCGTGCCAAGATACTGGCTTCGGCAAAAGTTTCCCCGAGAGGTGTGAGTTGGATATCCCCTTTCTCAATAGTTGCAAACCCTAGCAACTCTGTCGTTTCGGTCAAGCGCAGGACATGGTCTGAATCAATCCCCAAGTCCTCAGGAAGTTGATAAATATCCGCACGGTGTCCGGGTTGCTCATTTAGATATTCAACGAATCCGGCCAGGTCATTAATTGTAATTCTTGGTAAGGCGCGAGTCTTACCTGGCTCACCGGGTGCAGAACCCAACTCAATAGGTTCGGGTTGGGTCTGACCTGCGAGCAGAGCGTAAACCTGGTCTACCAAATCTTGGAATTCAAGGGATTTGCGCTGACGAGGATGTGTCAAGGTGATTGGCATTTCGGCTACAATGCGTCCGGGGTCCTTATCCATAATAATCAAACGATCTGCCATTAGAATGGCTTCCTCGATATTGTGCGTGACCATGAGGATAGCGCGCGTTGGGATTTTGCCGCTGAGCCAAAGTTCTAGTAGTTCACCGCGCAGACTTTCAGCACTCAAGACATCGAGGGCAGAAAAGGGTTCATCCAGGCAGAGAAGTTCTGGTTCTACTGCCATAGCACGGGCAAAACCGACTTTTTGGCGCATTCCACCGGACAATTCTCGGGGATATGCGGTCTCAAACCCATCCAGACCAACGCGGTCAATCAGGTCAAGGGTGCGCGAGATGCGTGTTTCTGCGGGTACACCACGGGCTATCAGGGCTAGTTCCACATTTTCCTTAACCGTTAGCCAGGGAAAGAGAGCAAACGTTTGAAACACAATGGTAGCGTAAGGATTAACCCCTTGTAAAGGTGTTCCACGATAGAGCACTTGCCCCTCAGAAGGCTTTTGAAGACCCGTAATAATCCGAAGCAAGGTGCTTTTACCACATCCGGAAGGGCCTAGAAGAGCAACAAATTCGCCTTCATGGATGGCTAGATTAACATCCTGAACCGCCACAAAGCGACGTTGGCCGCTAGTGTAAAGTTGTTGGACATGGATCAATTGGAGCAGGGGTTTTTGGTCGGTCATCATATTACTCCATGCGATACTTTTCTTCGGCGATCATATATAATCGTCGCCACCACAAGCGGTTGATCAACACAACAGTAGCCACCATGCTTAAGGTGGACGCCAGCAATAATGCATAATCACCTTTTGCTGTGGCATGGGCTATCAAGGACCCAATTCCAAGAACCGAATGGGTGCTTCCCCCAAATGTGACGTACTCAGCCACGATACTGGCATTCCAGGCGCCGCCACTCGCCGTAATGGCACCGGTGATAAGGTAAGGAAACAGGGCGGGTAAGATTAATGTTCGCCAGCGTTGCCATGAGGTTAGGCGCAATAAGGCCGATGTGTATTTCAAGTCTTGAGGAATGGCAGTAGCACCGGCGATAACATTGAAGAGCAAATACCATTGGGTGCCCATAAGCATCAGGAGAACGGCGGCTAAATTGAGTCCACCTGGTAGGGATAAGAAGAAAAGCAAAATAACGGGAAAGATAGCGGTGGCAGGCACCGAAGCAGCAATTTGAACGATGGGCTGCAACACGGCTGCCAAGCGAGGCTGTGTTCCGATCGCAACCCCAACCGGAATGGTCCAGGCGAGGGCAACGAGAAGTGAAACAAGGACGCGAATAAGGGTCGCGCTAACGCTTAAACCAATACTTAACCATTGATGCACCGGAAGGGATAATAACATTTGCATAGCACGACCAATGCCGTAAAGCAGTGCTCCCGTCACCATCATTCCCACGAGAATCTCACGCCAGGTTAAGCGCGAGGGGCCTGATTCGTGCTCTTGAAAGGGGAAGCGTTTGACTGCCCAATGATCGAGGTGGGAACTAAGTGGTGCAATTATTCGGTCGCGCAACCAGGCAATGAAACGGGCGTTGTTGAGTAGATCATAAAACCATGATGTGGGCGGGTTATCACTTTCTACCATTTCCAATTTGAACCGATCCGACCAGGCAAGCAACGGACGCCAGATGAGTTGATCCAGGGCGACGATGGTTAATATAAGGGTCAGTAATCCCCAAAAAATGGCCTGGTAGTTACCCTGGTTGGCTGCTTCCTGGAGATAGGCACCCAAGCCGGGAAGGCGAAAGTCACGATCACCTACGGTGAAAATCTCCGCGGCCATTAAGAAAAACCATCCCCCAGCCCAACTCATCATACTATTCCAGATTAGTGGGATCATTCCAAATGGTAATTCCAGGAAACGAAAACGCAGCCAGGTATTTAGGCGGAAAATTCTACTGGCTTCATTTAATTCCTTGGGAATGGTCTTAAGGGCCTGATACCAACCAAACGTCATGTTCCAAGCTTGACTTGTGAATATCAAAACGATTGACGCGAGTTCGGCGGCGGTGGTTTCGGGTAGAATGGCGCTTAAACTAAGCAGAACCACAGGCAGAAATGAAAGAATGGGAACGCTTTGAAGAACATCTAAAAGTGGCATTAATAGCCGTTCTGCCCGTGGGCTATAAGCGGCAGCCCGCCCATAGAGAAGAGTAAAGATTAACGAAAGAGCATAAGCAGCTGCCATTCGTCCAACTGAAAGTAAAGCGTACCAGGGCAAAGCCGATGGGGCAAGAGAGATCGCGGGGCCTTTTACGCTTGGTGGAGCCTTAACCGCTAAGGTCACGCCAGCATAAAGTAATACCGCAATAAGAATGAAGACAATAAAATCCCCCGGGGTAAAAAGGCGTTCCTCGCGAGGTTTGGGTAGAAGTAAATCGCGAAGGGTAACCATGCCACCTCCAACAAAATGCCCCGCCGGGGTTGAAGTGCGGGGCAAGAGGTAGCCATCAATTGGGTTAACCCGAACTTCAACCGCTCATTCGGCCCAGGGTGGGATATTACTGTGGTAATCGGAATCTAAAGCGGCAAACTCGTTCATTTTTGGCTTCTCGAAAACACAAGCCAAATATAGTCTCGAGCCTATAAATTGTCAAGCACCTCTGTTGAAAAATTATGGTCCGTAAAAATGTCCACTTGTTATCGAATTGGGATTTTACGTTATCCTATACCCAAAAAGAGAAGAAATGCGTATAATTGCCCACAATTTAAAAACCCCTCTCGACGCCAAAGGTAAAGGAGCGGCAATGTCAATGCATCCACATTCCCGCAGTTTATTAGTAATGAAATTCGGGGGCACCTCGGTCGGTGATGCAGCGGCAGTTCAGCATGTTCTTGATATTGTCCGTGAAGCCCGAGCTGCCTGGTCCGCCGTGGTGGTGGTCGCTTCGGCCCTAAGCGGGGTCACTGAAACGCTTCTTTCTCAAGCCTATAAAGTGGCTCAAGGTGATGATAGTGAGGTTGAAACCACCTTGCAGTATTTACGTGAACGCCACCAGCAATTACTAACCGCTTTTGTGTCGGATCAGAAAATGCAACAGGCAGTTATGGGAGAGATTGATCAGCTTTTACAGCGGTTGGCCTCTTTATGGCAGGCCATTGCTGTGTTGGGAGAGGCTTCGCCCCGCGCCTTAGATGCCGTTGCTGGAATGGGGGAACGGATGAGTGTTCGTATTCTCGCCGCAGCGCTCAAGGCGAGCGGAATTCAGGCGGAAGCCATTGATGCAACGGACATCATCGTAACCGATAATCAGTTCCAATCCGCCCATCCCGACATCGCTGCCACGCAAGCCAAGGTGGAAGATTTTTTGCGCCCTCGCTTAATGAATGGGGTTGTGCCAGTAGTTACCGGATATATAGGCGCGACTCCGGAAGGAATTCCTACAACCCTCGGACGAGGCGGGAGTGATTATTCGGCAGCGATACTGGCTGCTGCATTACAGGCAGATGAGGTCTGGATTTGGACGGACGTTAATGGTGTGATGACAGCCGACCCACGATTGATCCCTGAGGCCCAAACCATACCCCGCCTCACTTATCGGGAGGTGGCCGAGTTGGCTTATTTTGGGGCGAAGGTTTTGCATCCCAAGACGATTCGCCCAATTATCGAGGCAGGGATTCGATTGCGTGTCTTGAACACGTTTAATCCTTCCCACCCCGGAAGCGAGATTGTGGGAGATGAACCGACGATACTCGATGGAGTCATCAAAGCAGTCACTGCGGTCCGTCATCAGCGTCTAATCACCGTGGAAGGACGCGGCATGCTAGGAGTTCCAGGTGTAGCGGCCCGCACATTTACCGCTGTCGCACGCACAGGCACTAGTGTTCCCTTAATCAGCCAGGCGTCTTCGGAACAGTCTATCTGCTTTGCCGTGCCTGCCGATACGGCCGATAAAATTGTGGCGGCGTTGGAACAGGAATTTGCCCAAGAGATTAAGCGCCGCGATATTGATCGCGTTTGGGCATCGGATGAAGTAGTCATTCTTACCGTTGTTGGAAGCGGTATGCAACATACGCCCGGGGTAGCGGGGCGTGTATTTGGCGCACTAGGAGCAAAGGGAATAAACGTAATTGCCATTGCTCAAGGCTCTTCTGAGGTTTCCATAAGTCTGGTGGTGAAGGCTGAGGATTTAAAGTTAGGGCTGCTCGCCTTGCATGAATTAATAAAGATCTAAGGAGTGGAGTTATGGAACCGATTCCAGTTGCCATTCTGGGTGCAACGGGGGCTGTTGGGCAGCGATTTGTTCAGTTGCTTGATCATCATCCTTGGTTCAAAGTTACGACATTGTGCGCTTCTGACCGTTCAGTTGGTAAAACTTATGTGGAGGGTTGCCGCTGGCTTTTAGATAGTCCGATGCCCGAATGGGCAAGAGATATGATCTTACAACCTACAGTTTTGGAGGCTGTTAATGAGCCGATTGTTTTTTCGGCCCTACCGGCGGAAGTGGCACAGGATCTGGAACCCGCGCTAGCGGAAAAAGGATGTGTGGTGTGTTCAAATGCCTCTGCCCATCGTATGGATGAAGATATACCGTTACTTTTACCTGAGGTCAACGCCGAACATGTGGAATTGATTCACCAACAAAGGCAACGCCGAGGTTGGCGAGGGGCAATCGTAACCAATCCGAACTGTACCAGCACTGGGATGACCATTGTGTTAAAGGCTCTGGATCAAGTCTTTGGAGTCAAGCGAGCGATAGCGGTTTCCTTACAAGCGCTCTCCGGCGCGGGTTATCCAGGTGTGGCCTCCTTAGATATTGTAGATAACGTGATCCCTTTCATACGCGGCGAGGAGGAGAAGGTATCCTTAGAACCGCGCAAGATGTTAGGCACTCTAAAGAATGGGCATATTGAATATCATCCTCTTACTATTTCGGCACAGACTAATCGTGTAGCGGTATTGGATGGACATATGGTATGTCTGAACGTAGAGTGTGAGACACGACCCTCGCCTGAAGAAGCCATTCAGGTTCTAGAGGCGTTTGCTTTGCCTGACTGGCTTGCTAATTTGCCTTCCTCTCCCAGGCCTCCAATCATGGTGCGGCGTGAAAATGATCGTCCACAACCTCGTTTGGATCGAATGATAGGACGAGGTATGAGCACCATAGTAGGGCGAGTTCGTGCGGATGAGGTGCTGGATTTGAAAATGGTGGTTTTATCCCATAATACAATCCGAGGCGCAGCGGGAGCCTCAATTTATAATGCTGAGTTGATTGTACAAAAAGGGTTATTACCATGAGGAGGCAAGCATGATGAGCGATCAATTATGGAATAGAAAGGAAAGCGAGTTGGCTGCGGAAGGGGTTACCTGGCACGTGTTTAATCCACCCACAGAAGTAGCTGAAGTATTGGCTGCGGCACCAAAGGTTATCGTGGCTACCTCTGTGGAAATGTTAATTGACCTGGCCTGCGGTGGTCCAGAAAGCAACTATTATGAAGTGGTTTATGATGTACCCAGTAAGGGGCGCGTCATTGAAGCCACAGTAGCCCGAGTGCGCAATGGGGTGGTGGTAAATTACACTGAGCCCTACATGCGTCGCCGGGACCCCGATTCATTGGTTGTAGGTGATGATCGCCCAACAGATCAGCCCCGTTTTCGAGAGCGTTTCGGGCGTGACTTTGCCCCCATTCGACTGGAGGCATTGGCCTGGCTAAAAACTCAGGAATTGGCTGTATTTGGTTTTATTGCTGGGCGTCCAGGTATGGGGCCGGATGCCCTTGCTATCGTTCCGGCAAACGCGGGTTTCTTTGCCTTGGCGCTGGCGATGTTGCAAGGGATTATCCCTCCTGAACAATTACCGGATGGGTTTAAGCCCCGGGTCGTGGTTTGGGGAGTTCCAACGTTTCGTCATATCTACTTTGGGGGGAGGCAGGTGGTAGTGCACTATCGTGGAGATAAGGTTTATGAGATCTTCTCATTCAACCTTTATCCGGGACCGAGCGCAAAGAAGGGCATTTATGGAGTCTTGATTGAAACCGGTGAACGTGAGGGTTGGGTTGCGCCTCACTGTTCCACCGTGCAAGTGGTTACTCCCTATGATAACGTTCTCACGATTATGCATGAAGGTGCCAGTGGTGGTGGCAAGAGCGAGATGCTTGAACAAGTCCATCGCGAGCCGGACGGACGTCTGTTGTTGGGCGAAAATTTGGTCACGGGTGAGCGGCGCTATTTACAGATCCCCCGCACCTGTGAGCTCAATCCTGTCAATGATGACATGGCGCTTTGTCATCCTTCAATTCAGCAGCCGAACGGGAAATTGCGTTTGGTGGATGCGGAGCGTGCTTGGTTTGTACGCGTCAACCATATTGATCGTTACGGTGTGGATCCTTATCTCGAACGCTTAACGGCGCAGCCCAGCAAACCGCTCCTATTCTTGAATATTGATGCAGTTCCCGGTAGTCGTGCATTAATTTGGGAACATATTCAGGATGCCCCAGGAAAACCCTGCCCTAACCCGCGTGTAGTGGTTCCACGCGAGATTATTCCTAATGTGGTCAATGACGTCGTTGCGGTTGATGTGCGTTCATTTGGAGTCCGCACTCCCCCTTGCACGCGCGAGCGACCTAGTTATGGAATTATTGGTCTGTTCCATTTACTTCCACCAGCCTTAGCGTGGTTATGGCGTTTAGTAGCACCACGTGGCCATGAGAATCCCAGTATCGTGGATACCCAAGGGATGAGTAGTGAGGGAGTGGGTTCCTATTGGCCGTTTGCGCCGGGACGTAAAGTAGCGCAAGCAAATTTGCTTCTGGAGCAAATTCTCAAGTACCCGCGTACACGCCATGTACTTATTCCCAATCAACATGTTGGAGCTTGGCGGGTTGGGTTTATGCCCCAATGGATTGCCCGTGAGTATTTGGCACGTCGTGGGAGCGCCCGTTTTCGCAGTGACCAGATTCGCCCAGCGCGCTGTCCCCTTTTAGGCTATGCAATGCATACCCTCCACGTTGAAGGTCAGCAGATACCACGCTGGTTTTTGCAGGTAGATACTCAGCCCGAAGTTGGTCCTGAAGGGTATGATCAAGGTGCGAAGATGCTTGTGAATTTCTTCCACCGTTGTTTGCAGGATTTCTTGCGACCTGATTTGGATCCCCTGGGGCGCCAAATTATTCAGTGCTGTTTAGATGGAGGCTCGCTTGAGGATTACCTTCAATTAACGCCAATGGAGTAGAGAATCAAATTTCTTGGTTTTAAAAATCAGAGACCTGTTATAACGGGTCTCTGATTTTTGTGCCAAATATCACCCTAAAAATGTTAACCAACTCATAACCAAAAGGCCATTACTGATTGAGGGTATTATGGTAAACTTTTTTTAGATTGGGCAGTTTTGGGATAAGGTGCTTTTGATGCTATTCCCTGATTAAAGTCCACGTTCCGAGAAAACTGCCCGCTTTCTTTTAAACCCCTGTATTCCCCAAAAGGAGGTTTTTATGAAGAGAATCCATGTATCGTATATTGCCCTAGTGGCAATGGTGGCCCTGGCTATGGTATTAGCAGCCTGCCAACCGGCAGCAACTCCAACACCCGAACCAACACAGCCACCGGCACAGGTCGAACAGCCCACGACGCCACCTCAACCCACTCCCACCCCTGAACCTACGGCGGTACCGTTAGGAAGCCCCGAAAATCCACTTATTATGGCTTTGGCCCCTTCAGCAACAGCCCAAGAGTTGATCGCCAGTGGTGAAGCCATTGCTAAACAGCTATCGGATTTGACTGGCTATACCATCAAGACCACGGTTCCGAATTCATATGGTGCACTGGTGGAAGCCATGGGCGCAGGTAACGCGCACATTGGTTGGCTGCCCCCATTTGCATACGTTGTTGCGCACCAGAAGGGTTATGCAGATGTGGGATTGATCACTCTTCGCTTTGGTGCTGACCACTACGGCTCTCAATTCATTGCTCACGTAGATAGTGGATTTACCCCCTACTTCGATCCCCAGACCAACCAAAATACGGCTGATGCGGCGACAGCATTGGCTCAATTTGAAGGCAAGAAACCCTGCTGGACTGATCCACTTTCATCCTCAGGGTATGTAATCCCGGTTGGTTATCTGAACAAATATGGGATTAAGACCCAGGCGGCGGCCTTTGTTCAGGGCCATCCAACGGTTGTGCGCGCGCTTTATGCCAAGGGCATCTGCGATTTTGGTGCAACCTTCATTGACGCTCGTACTTCCTCTGCCTTGCAGAAGGATATCCCTGATGTTATGGATAAAATTGTGGTCATTTGGCGCACAGACCCGATCATCCCAAATGATAATGTGTCTTACGCTGCCACTGTCCCGGAGGAAATGCGCGCCAAATTGAACGAGGCATTCTTGAAAATTGCAGAAACTGAGGAAGGCAAAGCTGCTTTGAAGGCAGTATACCAAATCGAGGGGCTTAAGGTTGTGGACGACACCTTCTATGATGAATTCCGCGTTTACCTTGAGGCCTCTGGAGTAGATATCACCAGCCTGGTGAAATAAGCCAGTCAAGACTTGGTTTGGGGGTGGGAGATCATTTTCTCCCACCCCCAACGTGATTTTTATCTGAGAGGTAAATCCGTGTTGCGTGTTGAGCACTTGACTAAGGTTTATCCTAACGGCACTGTGGCGTTACGGGATGTAAGTTTTGAGGTGCCCGATGGTGAATTCTTGGTAGTCATCGGTTTATCGGGCTCAGGTAAATCCACTCTTCTTCGCTGCATTAACCGGTTAATCGAACCAACTTCTGGAAAAATATATTGGGACGGGGTTGATATTACCAGCGCCTCACCCAGTGAAATGCGCCGAATCCGACGCCAAATTGGAATGATCTTTCAGCAGTTCAACCTGGTTAAACGATCCAGTGTGCTGACGAATGTGTTAAGTGGACGTTTGGGGTATGCCAATCCGTGGTTATCCCTCTTGGGGATATGGCCATTTGAAGATCGCCAGAAAGCCTTTCAGGCCTTGGAACGTGTTGGAATTGCGGATAAGGCTCACCAAAGGGCTGATACTTTGTCTGGTGGACAGCAACAACGGGTAGGAATCGCTCGAGCGCTAATGCAGGATCCGCGACTATTGCTTGCCGACGAGCCAGTTGCCAGTTTGGATCCTGTCTTAGCCCATAGTATTTTGCAATATCTGGAGCAGTTAAATAAAGAGGGGGTTACTGTCATCTGTAGCCTGCATTTTTTAGATCTGGTCCATCGGTATGCAACCCGCGTTATAGGGTTAAAAGATGGGGTAAAGGTATTCGATGGACTGCCTAGTGAGATTGACCGGGCTCGTTTTAAGGAGATTTACGGTGAAGAAGCCCAGGAAGTACGGGCTGCCAGTTTGTAACCATAATCTTGAAGGGCTCTATGGACAAGGTAGAACGACGGTTAAATAAAGTCGTGGCGGCACTGCTGTCCTTATTGCTTCCGGGTTTAGGGCAAGCCTTACAAAAAGATTGGAAGCGAGGATTAAGCATTTTCTTGGCCATTGCGACTGCGTTGGTGACTGTTCTTTGGTATGGAAAAAACGAGTGGTTTATCCTGATCGTGCTTTTATGGGGATGGAACATCTGGGACGCCATAACATTGCCCCGTGGGGCGCCAGTTTCCCTGGCGGTTTTGTTTTGGTTGGCAATGGCTTACGGTATAGGTTGGCAAGTTACCCAGGTCAATCCTTTGGCATTATTGGCTAATGCTGAACGGGCTCAGTCCATTATCCGGCCCATGCTCCAGCCGGACTTTTTAACCGAGCGCAAGGAAAAGCACGAAGGATGGGTTGAAGTACTGGTGCCCTGTTCACCCAATCCCCCGAAAGCTGAAAAGACGGTGGGAGATATTACCGTTCGCGTCCAACCTGATTGCGGAAATTTGAATGAAACGTTGATTGTAACTGCAGAAGGATTGTGGCCAAATGCTCCCACTGAAATCACCTGGATGACTCCAATTGGTGATGTGAAGTTGCTCGGACCAGGCAACAACCAGATGCTGGTTGTACAGAGTGATGAAACCGGTCATCTAAGTGCGGTTATTCAGGTGCCCGGAAGTGCGCTGGCGGCTGCTCCTGATCCAACTTTGCCTTTACCTCACCGGGTTTATCTCACTCAAACCCGGCCGATAGGGGGAATGACACTTTCAACGAATGGTCAGTATGTCATTCGAGGCATATATGAAACTTTGGCTTTAGCGTTGCTTTCAACCGTCTTAGGGGCAATTCTGGCAATTCCCTTTGGGTTTCTTGCTGCGCGTAATTTAATGAGCGGACATCCTGTTTTGATGGGGATTTATGTTATTGTACGCACTGTCTTAAATGTTGTTCGCTCAATAGAATCGCTGATCTTAGCCATTATCTTTGTGATTATTGTTGGGTTAGGACCATTCCCGGGGATGCTTGCCTTGGCGCTTCATACCACTGCCGCACTGGGAAAATTATATTCGGAAGTGATCGAGGCGATAGATCCGGGCCCCATAGAAGCGATTCGTGCCACAGGGGCAAATCCCTTACAGGTCATTCGTTATGCTGTTATTCCCCAGATAATCCCTCCCTTTACGGCGCTTACCATTTATCGCTGGGATATCAATGTCCGGTCTTCGACGATTATAGGTTTTGTGGGGGGAGGTGGTATTGGATTTTTCCTTTACCAATGGATCCTCATTGGGGATTTTAGGGCGGTGAGCGCGTCGTTTATTGCCATCGCTGCGGTGGTGATGGTCTTAGATTTCTTTAGCGCCAAACTTCGCGAGCGGTTAATCTAAGATGAATGATACTAGAAACCTGTCACCATTAATCCGTCTATTTATTCAAGGATTCGTAGCCATAATGATTGGCCTTGCGCTTTATGCAAGCGTTGAGGTGACTCAACCTGATTTCGTCAAGTTGGTAACGGCAGCCCCTAAAGCCAGACAAGTTTTAAGTCAATTGCTCAGGCCCGACCTTTTTACCCGAGAATCGGAAGTGACAACTTATGGTGTTGCCTTGCCAGTACCTTGTGGAAGCGCACCGGAAGGAGAGTTCGTATCTTCGGGTCCGCGATTAGAGGTGGAACCACGGTGTGCGGAAGAACGAGAAACCGTGGTAGTGCGCGGAAAAGAACTGGGCAAAGAAGTCCAAGTTACCCTGCGGTGGCGCTTGCCTGATGGAAATACCCTGGGAATTCAACGTTTGACCACGGATACAGAAGGGAATTTTGAGACCAAGGTTCAGGTGCGCCCGATTGTGGCGACAAAAGAAGGTAAACCCGCTGCGCTTGAGGCTGAGGTGGTGTTGCCGGGTGGGCGTCTTGTGCCTTCCCAAGCACTTAAGGATGTTGTAGATGCCATGTTTGTTACTATTTTCATGGCTCTGTTAGCGACGACCTTGGGAACCGTTCTGGCTATTCCACTTAGTTTTCTGGCTGCTTCAAATATAACGCGCCGTGGACGAGTTGGTAGTCTGATTTATTATTTAGTGCGTACCTTGCTTAATCTTATCCGATCCTATGAGCCCTTGGTTATGGCGACCATTTTCGCGCTCATTGTAGGCTTTGGAAGCCCCTTTGCTGGTATTTTAGCCCTTGTCATCGTGACCACGGCATCGTTGGGCAAGATGTTTTCAGAATCGATTGAAAGTATTGACCCTGGACCAATTGAGGCGATTACGGCAACAGGTGCAAATAAGGCTCAGGTGATCTGGTATGGTGTCGTCCCTCAAATCTTGCCCGATTTTCTTTCCTTCACAATTTATCACTGGGATATCAATGTGCGTATTTCTACCATTATCGGATTTGTAGGCGGCGGTGGCATTGGCGATTATCTTTCAAAGCGTACCAATGCCTTTGAATATAGCAAGGCGGGGACCGCCTTACTTGCGATCATCATTGTCGTATGGGCGTTAGACTTTTTGAGCGCTCAGGTGCGTAAAAAATTGGTTTAGGCGCTGTGCTGGTGAATAAATTCCAGAGACAGATTTGCCACCTGTTCAAAGTCGTGATCAATCATGACACAATGCCGTGAGTTTTCTAACCACACTAAGTGTTTTTGAGCAGAACCCAGGGCTTGAAATAGGTGTTCGGCGCCCATCGGATCTATGGTTTTATCCTGTCGCCCTTGAAAAATAAGAACAGGCTGAGTGATAGCAGGCGCATGCTTGCGGGCTAATTGTTGCAATTTCAGTAACTGGCTTGCTGCTCGCAAGGGGACCACTCCATATCCTTGCCAAGGGTAGGGTTCTTCATTTTGATCCTTGGTGTACGTTTTGGGAAAAATCTGCACAAATAATGATAACCAGCGCGCGCCAAAGGCCCGGAACGCGATAGGCTGGTGCATAAAGCAAAACACCCTGAATATTTGGGAATTGATAGGCAAGTAACAAGGCAAGTAAGCCACCCATTGATTCACCGCCAACAAACACAATTCGACAGGCTTTACGCAGAGATTGGAGAGTCGTGGCGGCGCTATCGAACCAATCTTTCCAATGGGTACGATTGGTCTCAATGGGATTTGTTCCATGACCCGGTAATAATGGCGCAGCAACGGTGAGGCCGTTTTGGTTTAGGAAGCGAGCCAGGGGTTGGACCTCAACCGTTGTGGCGGTAAACCCATGAATCAGTAAAACGCCTGTCTCGCCACCCGGCCAGAAAAATGACTTTCCATTGAGGTGAGGGTTGATGATCCAGGGTGATGAGTTATGGAGTTTCATTCCGCAATGAATCTTTCAAAGGTAAGGTGTGCGTTGCATAGGGCAAAATGGCCACCCTGGGTGAATGCTCTATTTTATTATAGGCAATATTCAGAGCCGTTGGTAAATCGGGGGCGTACAAAAGTAGGCATTTTTCAACTAAGTTTTGAGGCATTTGGGAAACCAAGATGATGGGATTGCGTGCCACCTGACGGGCAATTTGGAAGGCCTTATGGGGCCCTAGTCGAAAACCCATCCGTTCAAATTTCGCCAAGGCCTCTTGATAATTCGATACCCCATCTAAAAAGGCCTCAAATTCCGGGTGACCACTACCTTCTGGGCAAGCAGCGCAAAGGATAATCACGCCACCCGGGCGGGCGAACATGGTTGAATGGGTAAGCGCTTTTTGGGCCTGGTAAAGGTTAATATCTTTAGGATAACCGCCCGCGGAGGCAATTACCAGGTCATAATCTGTGGCAGTGTTGACCATGTAAACATCTTGGACTAGAGGTATTGCAGTTAACATGACGCGATAGGGCTCGCCAGCCAGGACGTGCACGATTTGCTTTTCTTCATTTAGAATGGTGTTTAAAGCAAGATGGATACCCATCATGCGACCGATTTCTTCGACATCCTGGCGCATTGGGTTCTCGCCAAAGATGCCTGCTTGGGTGTTGGGATAGGTGAGCATTTGGTGATTATAGGTAATCGTTTCATATCCCGCTAGGCCGATGGCAGCGGTTTTGGCGCCGCCGGAATAACCCATAAAGTGATGCGGCTCAATATTACCTAACACAATGCGTAATTCCGCCATATAAAATAAACGGTTCACATAAACGGGCGTGCCGCGGCTGGTGCGGCCCAAGTAAACCAAGGCGTTAATATCGGTAGCATTATGGTTGAAAATACGATAGTTTTTTAGGATTTCGGCAGGGATAAATTCCTTCAACGTAGTAGCGTCTACAGGTTTATGGGTGCCAGTCGCAATAAGAATGGTGATTTGATCGGGATTAATCCCAATCCGGTTGAGATGCCCTAAGAGAGGTGGGAGGAGGATGTTGAGAGGAAGTGGTCGAGTTGGATCATTGATGGCAATCGCTACTGACGCAGGACGGGGAATAGATTCTAACGGGGGATGACCAATTGGATTGGACAAGGCTTCAATAACGGCTTGTTCCGGAGCCGGATGTGGTTTTTGTGACCGAGGAAGAATCAAATCAACCGATTGACCTGGGGGTAACGTTAGGGTCAATTCGGTTTTACCAAAGGGTAATTTCCATTGAGACGTCACGGTTGCCCTGTACCAAGATCGGAAATGTGCTAAAAGATGCTAGAGATTGTATCATCAAACTAGTTTAGTCGTGACACGTGTTCGGTCTGGTGTTCAGCCAAAGTGACCAGATGCCGTAATAGTACGACTTCCCGCCGATACAACCGGGTCACCTTTTTTAGGAGATGAGCGCTACTCTCGGATTCGAGCAAGTCTTGTTTTTCAATCAATGGAATATGGAGTAACGATGCGGCAAAATAAAGTAAGGGCAAGGGATCGGTGGGGAGGCTGAGAGGTTTAAATTCTATTCTTTCGCCAACCGTATACGTGAGTGTTTTCAAATATGCCTCAATCCAAGGCAATAAACCCCGGATGCCGCGAGATACACTTAGGGTTTGAGGATCTTCTATTGGCATCATTTCAACCCAGGCGTTTAGGAAGGGTCCACTTTGATCTAACTTTAAGATACGGAACCTTTCTTCACCTATAGCTAATAAGTTCATACGCCCGTCAGGAAGGTGTTCAATATTTGCGATCGTGGCAGCACATCCTATGTTGTGGGGTTCAGGCAGCGGACCCATAGCCTCAACGCCTCGCTTTATGAGTGCAACCCCGAACAAACCGCTGGTATGTATCACCTCGTTCATCATTCTTCGATAACGCGGTTCGAATATGTGAAGAGGTAAAGGGGTGCCGGGAAATAATACGGTCTTGAGTGGAAAAATTGGAAGGTAAATCATGGATTAAAATTTTACGCCCCAGACGTATGCTTGGGGCGTAAATTTATAAGGTATATACCATGATGATTTTTCTCTAGTCTTGCTCAGTAATGGTTGTTCGCCATTGTTGGGCTAATTCAACCAGAGAAGGTAGACTTTCATCATAAGGCGGATAGGCGACGCCTGCTTCTGTAATAATTGCGGTGATGTAGCTGGCAGGAGTCACGTCAAATGCGGGGTTGTAAGCCGATGCGTTCTCGGGAGCAATGCGGAAGCCTTCAATTGTGGTAATCTCGTCTTCGGTGCGTTCTTCAATAGGGATAGCCTCACCATTGGGAAGGGAAAGATCAATGGTTGAGGTAGGTGCAGCGACATAAAACGGTATTCCATGAGCGTGGGCAGCGATTGCCAGGTTATAAGTGCCAATCTTATTCGCAGTATCGCCGTTTCGGGCAACTCGATCACAACCAACAACCACCGCGTCTACCTTTCGGGTGCGCATGATAAAACCCGAGGCGCCATCTACGATGATTTGAAATGGAATTCCTAATTGTTGTAATTCCCATGCTGTCAAACGTGCGCCTTGTAAGCGGGGGCGTGTCTCATCAACGTAAACGAAGACTTCGTGCCCGTGTTCATGGGCCGTGCGGATTATCCCTAAAGCCGTGCCGTAATCCACCGTTGCGAGGGCTCCGGTATTGCAGTGGTGAATAAAGGTCACTTTATGGGGCAAAAGAGGCAAGGCATTAAGGCCGATTTGGCGGTTTGTGCGAACATCTTCTTCTGCAATCCGGTGAGCTTCCCGCAGGACAATTTGAAAAATTTCCTCTGTATCAGCAGTTGGATTGATCTTTATTCGGTCTAGAATGCGGTCCACTGCCCAGGCCAGATTTACGGCGGTAGGACGGGAGGCTTTCAAGAGGTCTGCGGCCTGCTCCAGAAAATGACGCAATTTTTGCGTGGATAAAACACGATTTTGTAAAGCAGCCAGAGCCATGCCATAGGCTGCGGCAGACCCAATCGCAGGAGCGCCTCGCACGGTCATGTTGCGAATTGCCTCGGCAACCTCCTCAACGCGAGTTAAGGTGAGGTACCTAACATTATGAGGTAGAACCCGCTGATCGAGTAAAACGAGGGAATTGTCACGCCATTCGAGGGAGCGGTAAGTTGTCATGTTCTGTTCTCCTGTGCGAACTGCGCCAATTATAGCCTACTTGCAATCAATAGGGTCGGCGTAATATTCGCCCGAAAATTTGTTTGACAGTATGATTTGTTTACTATATGCTTATCGAGGAGATTCTCTTTCTTTATTCTATCTTGGCTGTTACAATAGCGAGCACCTAAGGGGGAAAGGTTGCTTTCTGTTGTTCAGTGGAATTACCCATCACAACTCTGAGGAGGTTCTCATGAACGGCAAGCGTTTCTGGTGGGGGCTTGTGCCCGTATTGATGGTGCTCGCTTTTTTAGGGGGTTTTTTCGTGCGTGCTTCGGCGCGCGGAGCGTTTCAAGAACCGCCCCCGGTGACATTCACTTATCAAGGGCGGTTACAAGAGGGAGGACAACCGGCGCAAGGTTATTATGATCTGCGCTTTCGCCTTTATGATGCCGAAGAGAATGGGGTCTTAAAAGCAGAGTTACTTCGTGAAAATGTGGCTATAAACCAGGGGCAATTTAACATCGCGCTTACTTTTTCCTCAAGCGTAATGAGCGGTGAGCCCGGATATCTCGAAGTCGCAGTACGACCAGCGGAGAGCGAGGATGAAAGTGATTTTACAATCCTATCCCCTCGCCAGGCATTGACCCGTGTGCCTTATGCCTGGCAGGCCGATATCGCCGTGAGGGCAGAGAGTGCAACCTCTGCCGATCACGCAGAATCGGTGCCATGGAGTGGGATTAGTGGAGTGCCCAGTGGGTTGCAAGATGGTGACGACAATACGACTTATACAGCAGGCAGTGGATTGATTCTAAATGGAACAACTTTCGAATTGAACCCGGGAGAATTGGATGCGCGCTATTGGGGTTTGGGAGGAAATGCTATTGGTTCAGGCCAGGTCCATTTGGGGAGCACTGATAACCAACCCTGGGATTTGATTGTAAATGAAAAACCGGCCATCACGTTGCGTAGCGATAGTGAGTACAACCCCATTGTGCAATTTAATCAGGATGCTGGTGAGAATAAAACCATTGAAATTGGCGAACGTTATCGAGACAATGGTATTGTGGCATGGGGACAGGTTTGGGACGGTGATATGGGAATAGATTTAACCGGCGATTTTGGGATACAGTCGGTTTCCCGTGATGATTCCAATTTTTATTACCACGTCATTTTGGACGTAAACGCAACATCGGATTCGGTTTTTGCCGTTACGGTTACGCCAATTTATGACCCCACAATGGCTTTAATAGCCAATGTGAGCCAAGTTACGGTCAACGATGATAACCATCCTGAATTTGATGTTTATCTTTCCAATGGAAATAGCCTAATTACTGGTTTTTGTGGGTTTAATTTCATTGTTACCGGACGTTAGGAGGGAAGGATGAAAACGCACTACATCCTTTTGGGCTTGGTCTTGGCCTGCTTGGGTTTGGGGTTAATTGTTAGTGAGGTGAGATCCGATGCCCAATCATGGTCCCTGATATCTCAATGGGTTAGTGGAAGTGGAACTCTGACGAGCGGTGATTTGAGGATAATGTTTACCACTGGTGAAATGGTTAACTCTTTCCCGCTCCGTGGCGAAGGTTATACTCTGGAAAGCGGTTTTCCCTTTGAGGTTAGTGGCTGTCAATATTTTCTTTTCTTACCATTAGTTAGTCATTAACATTGCCAATATTAATGCAGTAGTCGCGAAGCGCCGGATATTACCGGCGCTTCTTTTAAGCCTTTCTTTAAAAATTCAAAAGATTTCTTTCTAAATCCTAAGTAACCAGAAGGAATTAATTCTTTATGATGAGGTTGTATCTTTTGCTATTTTTGGGTCGCGCGCTCCTTTTAGCCAGTTTAGAACGCTTGGTTATTGTTTATATCAAGCAATCTAGGCGAAAAAACAAAAACTTCTCCCTTTCGAGCGTTTCTTCAATGTCGAAAGGGCGGAGCATGCCAAATTCCTTCCCCCTGTGTATTTTCGATCCTCATTTTGGGAGCCCAAATTAGAACCCCAATGAAAACTGCCTCAATACGGTTACCAGAATCACCCCCCTCATTAGAAAATGGGGAGATTGAACATGTTCATATAGAACCTTATCATGGGCGTGTTCCACTTAATCTTAAGGAATTCTGGCGCTATCGGGAATTGCTGTATTTTCTGGTCTGGCGAGATATCAAGGTGCGCTATAAGCAAACGCTTTTAGGCGCGGCATGGGCTATCGTTCAGCCTTTCTTTACTATGGTGGTGTTTTCAATCTTTTTTGGGCGGATGGCCCAAATGGCCTCAAATGGTTATCCTTATCCGATTTTCAGTTACACAGCCTTGCTCCCCTGGACATATTTTTCGGGGGCACTTTCTTTAGCCGCCAATAGCCTGGTGGGCAGTGGGGGATTAATCACTAAGGTGTACTTTCCGCGCCTAATTGTTCCGGTATCGAGTGTGCTTTCAGGTCTAGTAGATTTTGCGTTTGCCTTTCTGGTTTTGATCGGAATGATGATTTTTTATGGTTATGCGCCTACAATTTACACCATCCTCTTGCCATTGTTCTTGTTGTTGGCACTGACGACCGCGCTAGGGGTGGGGCTATGGTTAGCAGCGCTAAATGTCAAATATCGTGATGTGCGCTATTTAATCCCTTTTTTGACCCAGTTTTGGCTTTTCGCGACCCCAGTAGTTTACCCCAGCAGTCTCTTAGGCGAGCCCTGGCGCACCTTTTATGGATTGAATCCTATGGTAGGCGTCGTTGAGGGATTCCGTTGGGCGTTGCTGGGAGATAAACCGCCGGGGTTGATGATCCTGGTCTCGGCGATTGTTTCGATCGTCTTATTAGTCAGTGGCGTCATATATTTTCGTCGCACTGAAGACACCTTTGCGGATCTGATATGACCTCAGGACGTCAACGGCATATTTCGATTCAGGTGGAAAACCTGGGAAAACTTTATCGCATTGGTCAAGGGGCTCAGGCTTCATATCAGACGTTGCGCGACCAAATTTCGCGTTTTGCAGCCCAACCACTGCGCTGGTTGCGTTTTTCAAAAGACTCAAATGGGATTCGGCGGAATGAAGAGGCGTTTCATATTTGGGCGCTGCGGGGTGTTTCCTTTGAGGTTCGTCAAGGTGAAGTGGTCGGTATTATCGGTCGTAATGGAGCCGGCAAGAGTACCCTGCTCAAAATTCTGACCCGTATTACAGTTCCAACGGAGGGGCGTGTGGATTTATGGGGTCGTATTGGCTCGTTGTTGGAAGTGGGTACCGGTTTCCATAAGGAACTTACCGGCCGAGAAAATGTGTATCTCAACGGTGCAATTTTGGGAATGAAAAAAGCCGAAATTGATCAAAAGTTTGATGAGATTGTGGCTTTCTCTGAGGTTGAGCGCTTCATTGACACGCCAGTTAAGTATTATTCGAGTGGTATGGCAATGCGTCTGGCGTTCGCCGTAGCAGCGCATTTAGATCCCGAAATTTTATTGGTGGATGAGGTTTTGGCAGTTGGCGATGCAGCGTTCCAAAAAAAGTGCCTGGATAAGATGGAAGAAGTGGGGCGTGCTGGTCGAACAATTTTATTTGTCTCTCATCATATGCCCTCAATTGTACGCCTTTGCGAACGGGCCATTTGGTTGCAAGATGGTCAAATTTACCGTGAAGGTCCGGCCCATCAACTCGTGAGCGAATATTTGACCGAAGCATTAGGTACGACCCCCTCTCGTGAATGGCCTGATTTTTATAGTGCACCAGGCGATGAGGTAGTGCGTTTATTGGCGATTCGTATTCGAAATAACCGGGGTGAGGTAACCGATACATTTGACATACGAGAGCCGGTGGGGATTGAAATGGAATACGTTGTTCTGGAAGGGGGTTACACCTTGCATGCCGGGTTTAGTTTGCACAACGATGAAGGTCAATGGCTATTTGCTTCACTCGATACCGATACCGAGTGGGATGGTAAACCACGGCAACCAGGGCGCTACCGTAGTTTGGCCTGGATACCAGGTAATTTCTTAGCCGAAGGGACAATGATCGTAGGACCTTCCATTCGTACTGAGGATCCGGAAATCCTACATCTCTATGAACCGGATGCGGTGGCTTTTCAAGTGACTGAACGCCCAGGGTTAGGGCCAAGCAGTCGTATGGGGTTTGTGGGGCATTTTCCGGGGATCATTCGCCCCTATCTTCAATGGGAAACCCGATTGACAGATCCCAACCCTTGGAATGGTCGTTCAAGTTTCCAAACAGGCCCCTTTCGATGAGCACATTGACGCCGTTAGTTTCGATCGGCCTGCCGGTCTTCAATGGCGAAGCCTATTTAGAGCAAGCCATAGAGTCTATCCTTGATCAGACCTGGGGTAACTTTGAATTGATTATTAGCGACAATGCATCCTTGGATCGAACTGGCGAGATATGCCAAGCCTACATGGAACGTGATCAGCGGATACGTTATGTACGCAATCCGGAAAATCGTGGCGCAGCGTTCAATTACAACCAGACGGTGGCATTAGCGCAAGGGCAATTTTTTAAGTGGGCGGCAGCGGATGATTGGATTGCGCCTACGTTCCTCGAGTCCTGCCTGGCCCCTCTTCGATCTGATCATACTGTAGTTCTGGCCTATCCCCTTACCCAAATTGTTGATGAGAACGGGCAGCCTTTAGGCCTTTATGAAGACGAGTTGAATTTGACCCAGAGTGATCCGGCAGAGCGATTTTGCCGCTTTCTGGATCGTTTCCGTCGTAAGGATAAATGTAACGCGGTATTTGGGCTGATTCGTTTGGAGCCATTGCGTAGAACACGTCTCATTGATCGGTTTACGTCGTCGGACATTACATTATTGGGGGAGTTGGCTTTATTGGGAAAGATGGTGGAAATTTCCCAGGTGCTTTTTTATCGTCGCGATCACCCGGGTTCTAGTGTACGAGCGTTGAAGCCTACAGAAAGGGCCGCCTGGTTTGATCCTGCCGTGAAAAAATCGCGTCGTTACGTGCAATGGCGATTATGGGGCGAGTTTATGCGTTCTTTGTGGCAATTGCCGTTGCCGTTGGAAACGCGAATTAGGGGGACAAGCGGAGTAGTTCAGTGGGGAATGTGGCGACGTAAGTTGTTAGCACTAGAGGCCCGTTCTTGGATGTGGAATAGCGTTCGAGTATTTCCGCGACCTATCTATTTACTATTGCGTTGGATTTGGCATTGGAGACGAGTTGCATCACATAGGAAATCTTTTTAGTAACGTGACTTCTCAGCCCAGGCAGGTTGGGTCCCAATACGATTTTTCAGGAGGAAAAAATGAATAAGAAGGCGCAAGCGATGGCAAAAGCAGGAAAGATGCTATTACTAGTAAGCCTTTTATTTAGCCTTTTTTGGTTTTCACCCCAATCTCAAGTTACTGCTGAGGCGGAGGGACCCAATATAGATGTCTGGTACGGTGATGTTCAGTATTTTGGTGACCCGGGTTTGCCGGGGCGACAGATTTATATCCTGGGAAACGTTAGCGATTCAGATGGGGTGAAAAGTTTAGCATTTTCTCTAAATAATGGGGCTTTCGAGTTGCTCCAATTGGGACCGTTTCCCGTCTCCCCTCATGGCCCTCGCTTATTGTATGGCGCGGGTGATTTTGCTGTTGAGTTATTCGACGGAGAACTCAGGGAGGGGATAAATACGTTGGTACTTAGAGCAATAGATAATTCTGAAAATACAACCGAAAGGACTGTGCTTATTAACTACACACACAATAAAAAGTGGCCGTTGCCAACGACGACGACGTGGGGAGTAGATAGCGGCACATGGCAAAAACAAGCGCAAGTATTAACCGGAAAATGGGATTTTGCGGCGGGTAGCGTTAGAACAAACCAGGTAGGCTATGACCGAATGATTGCCATTGGAGATATGGGATGGCGGGATTATGAAGTTCGGGTGGATGTGACTATAAACGATGTAGACGATGCCCAGGGATTTAACGAACCAAGTAATGGCCCTGGGGTGGGGTTACTTTTACGCTGGACGGGCCACACCGATGAGCCCTATTCTGATGTGGGGAGTCATTGCTATCCAGAGGGCGGGCTTGTTGCACCCAAATGTGGGTACTTGCCCTATGGTGCGATTGGGTGGTTGCGGTGGCAGGACCCAGATGATTTATCAGATGTAAATTTGCAGTTACTCATTAACAACCCCTTGATTCCAAACGAGACGCCCTTTAGCCTAGGAAGCACTATAACTTTCACATATAAAATGCGAGTTGAAACATTGAATGATGGTCGTCCCAAATATTCGCTGAAAGTCTGGAGGGCTGAAAATCCCGAACCATCAAGTTGGAGTCTAGTAGGAGAGGGAAAGGTGGGGGATCCCATCTCGGGTTCAGTGGTGTTATTGGCCCATCATGTGGATGCTACCTTTAGCGATGTTACGGTGACTCCATTGGAACTTGATCTACCGGCTTCTAGTGCTCAGTCTGACGATTTCAACATGTGTTCTTTGGATACAACACGGTGGACGTTGATTAATCCTGTGGGAGATGGTAACCAGGGTATTGGGGAACCCTATACTAATGATGCTCACCTGTTCCTATCGTTGCCCGCAAGTGTTGAGCATGACATGAATGCACGCGATGATAGCGGTGGAAATAAAACCATGCGCATCGTGCAGATGATCAACGATACTGATTTTATCTTCGAAGCCAAATTTGATAGTTCAGTCCAATCTTCGTCTTCAAACATAAGGCCCTTCCAAGGAATGATGGTAGAAGAGAATGCTAGCCCGGCTAAGCGCTGGATTCGGGCTGATTTTTACAGTCAGGGAAATGGCACGAGATTATACGTCGCGACCTACGAAGGTGCTCTCAATGTTCGTTCAGGAAGCGAAGAAGGGAAGTTGGTTTGGTTTGATGCCCCGGTTATTGAAGGGAACCCAACACCGCTCTATTTACGCATGGAACGGTATGGCAGCCGTTGGATAATTTCGATAAAGGGGCCTTCTGATCCTGATTGGCAAACAGTGGTCAACGTGCCATTTTTGGTGCAGGCAGCACGGGTGGGGTTATATGCAGGAAATGCCTATGGGAGTAATTCTCCAGAATTTGCGGCCAAGATTGACTATTTCCAGAATTTGGCCAGCCCAATATCAGATGAAGACGCTCTGAGAAATACCTTGACAATCAACGTCAATCCAACTGGTGGGGGTACCGTTATCAAAGCGCCGGATTTAGGGGAATACAATTGTGGACAAACCGTAGGGCTGGTAGCAAATGCTAACCCAGGCCATACGTTTGCAAATTGGAGCGGTGATTTAAATGGCACGAATCCATCTGGGTCGGTTGTAATGAATGGGCCAAAGGTGATTTCGGCTAATTTCAGCTCTATCCCTTATACCCTTACAGTAAATGTAATAGGAAATGGCACGGTAACCAAGAACCCAGACAAGGCGACTTATGTTTACGGGGATGAAGTGACTCTTACGGCATTGCCTCAAGCAGGGTGGAGTTTTAGCGGATGGAGCGGTGGGGCAAGCGGTTCGGCCGGTTCCACCACAGTTACCATTACCGGCAACACCACCGTTGGGGCAACTTTTACCCAAGATCAGTACACCTTGACGGTAAATGTTATTGGCGGTGGCACGGTAACCAAGAGCCCGGACAAAGCGACTTATACCTATGGGGAAGCGGTGACGTTAACGGCCAATCCGCAATCCACTTGGACTTTTGTGGGTTGGAGTGGGGGGCTATCGGGTTTGAGTAACCCGGTTACTCTTACCATGTCCGGTAATACCACCATTCAGGCTACTTTCTCAACGAATCGCGTCTTTATCCCCCTAGTGCTTCGCTAATCTGAGCGGTCAAGGGGTGAGAGGGATACATTGATAACTTCTCACCCCAAACAGAGATATTAATAGGTGTATTCATGCCTGGCCTTTTTGGTATTTTGAGTAATCAGAGACCCATTACATTTGCTGATCTTCTTCCTATGGCAAATGCCCTTAAGCCCGCTATTCCGGGCATTTCTGAGGCCTGGTTGGATGATTCGGGACGGTTGGGGTGGGGACGTGAGGTGTTGGCTTACATTCTTCCCAATGGCCAGCCACTTCGGGTAGGTAAAGAGACGTGGCTTATGGCAGATGGAGAGACGGCGGATTGTCGTGATCCTCAACGAGCGAATGAATTTTTAGCGAAGACCTATCATGAGGGTGGATGTGAAGCGCTAGGACACCTCAATGGCGGTGTGTGTGCAGCGGTTTGGGAAAGGGACGTACAGCGCCTTTCTCTGGTTACCGATTTTTTGGGGCTACGGCCTTTATTCTATCTCCAGCAGCCAGGGCGATTGGCATTTGCCAGTGAAATCAAAGCCCTTTTGGCTTTGGGATGGATCCAACCTTCCATCAATGAGGAGGCCTTAGCGGAGTGGTTGGCCTTTGAAGTCTTAGATGGTGACCGCACCCTTTTTAAAGATATCAAACGCTTGCCTCCGGGTTCGGTATTGATATGGGAAGGGGAGCAAACCAAAGTTTACCCATACGTTCATCTTGGTTATAGCGAGGAGTTATCGAGATGGTCGGAGTCTCAATGGGTTGAGGCTTTTATTGAGACGTTGGGTCAAAGCCTGCAACGGCGTTTGGTCAATCCTCAAGGATATGTTTTACCCCTTAGTGGTGGATTAGATTCGCGTCTGCTGCTGGGGCTGGTTTCCACAAGACTTCAGCAGGTATTGCCTTTAGTTACTTATGGCGAACCATCGAGCCGAGATGTTAAGCGGGCTAAAGAGATGGGAAAAACTCTTGGCTATCCCCATCAAATTTTGTTTCTGGATGAAGAATATCCCAAGAAATTTGCCAGGGCTTGCATAGAGCGTTCGGAGGGGTACCTGAACGTTGTTGACTCGCATGGTTGGACGCTCAATAGCCTGCCTTCTTCCTGCCAAGTACTTGTTCTGGGAAATGGTGCCGATTTATTTCTGAATACTGCCGATGCGAGTTACTCCTCGGAAGTTCGAGCGATTTCGGACCCTTTTGAGGCCTATATAGCCTATATCAATGATTTATTTAAGTTTTCTGAGTGGCTACATTGGTTTACCCCAGGGTTTGTCAATCGTTATCGTGATTTACCAAGACAACGCATAGAAGAAGAAGTGGCGCAAACACCGGGGGCCTCGTTGTCTCTAAAATTGGATACACATCGTCTTTTTTTCTATGAAGTGGATTACATCCTGCATGGACTTAGCGTCGTTCGCCCTCGGTTTGAATATACCGAACCATATCTGGATCGCGATTTGGTGATGCTTATGCTCTCGTTACCCCCAAACCTGAGGGCAAAGCGCTACTTAGAGAAAAAAGCACTGAGTCATGTGAACCCACAATTGGCACGGATTAAGGGTGGCCCTATGAGTCAACCCAGTTCCTTGGAGGTCCTATACGACCGCCTTGAGCGAAGGTTAAAGTGGGGGTTCCGGCGATTGAATGTCTTAAGGGATGCCCACTTAGAACCGCCATCCTCCACTTTCTCAAATATGCATCATCTATTGCGATTAAAACCCAATCGTCAGTGGGTTGAGGATACATTACTGAAGTCTCCATTCCTGGAGCGTGGCTGGTTTCGTCCTCAGGCGGTTCGGCAGGCGATTGATGAGCACATGCAAGGGATACGAAACCATACGCGACATTTAGGAGCGATGATAACAATTGAGATGGTAGCGCAACGTTTTGTGGATAAGGGATAAGAGACTGTGTCATTTTAAGAGTTGATTGATGGAGATATCGATTTTTTCCGCTCAACGCACAGGGTTAAAGGGATGGGAAAGTATTATTTTGTTCCCTTATCGTTTAACATCTTCTTGGCGCCATCGAATGGATAGGTCTCTAAAGAAAATTCTTACACGGTTGATTCAAATAGCTTTTGATACACCACCCAACTTGGTTCGCAATATGTTTTTTTCGACCCTAATCCATCTTTGGCAGTGGAGTCACTTTATTCTTCGTCAACTTGAATTAGATGTGCACCTATACCAAGGCAGATGTACCATTGATGGCAGTAATTTTGTCTTATTGTACGCTGGGGATAAGTTGCGTTTGCGATATCTGAAAGATCGTTTGTTTGATGGCGAGGTCCAATGGGTTAATCACTGGCGAATCCCGGTATGGCGACTCAGGGCTCTAAAACAAAATATACATGAGAACGTGGATTTGGTCATTTTTGAAGTCTCAGAAGTATTAAGATGGTTTGTTAGAGGTGGTTCTTGTTTAGAGTCTCCCGATAGTGTGCAGATGGTGTTTTGCCTGAGTGCTCAGCAGGATGAAACACAGATCATTGAGCGCATGAAATCACAAAAAGAAGCGTTTCGGCGATTTCGGAAAGCCGGCTTTACGATGGTAGAGGGAGACAATGTTCGTGATTTTGACTTTTTTTATGATCGAATGCATGTTCCTTATATAAAAGGGAGACACGGGGAATATGCAGATATAGGTGGTCGGGAGGTCATGCGCCAACTTTCCAAACATTCACGCCTAAGATTTGTATGTCTACCGGATGGAACTAAAGTAGCCGGTTCTCTTTCCATGCTTAGGGGAAACGTTTACCATAGCTTATTTATGGGCGTTTTAGATGGAGATTGGGATATCGTGAAAAGTGGTGCTGTAGCGTTTATTTATTATCAAGAAATCCTTGAAGCGTATCGTCTTGGAGCTCGGTTATTTGATGGTGGGGAAGTTATGCCGTTTGAAGGAGATGGTGTTTTTCAACATAAACGGTTGTGGGGCTTTGAGCCCATTGAAAACCCCTGGCATACGAATTGCCTTTTTTTCTGTATCCCAAATGGGTCTGTAACCACCCAAAAATGGCTATCAACTTATAAGCCCATTACTAATGCTTCAATAATGTATAGCTATTGATATAAGGAGATAATCAGTGGTAGAGAAAGCTGAAGATGAACCCCTTTATCCATATAAGGTATTAGACAAATTTATTCTTCTGCCTTATCATGCGGTTTCCGTTTGGCGTTATCGCATTTATCGCCTCTTGAAGGGTTGGTTAACCCAATGGATCGAAAGAGCATTTGATTCACCAGTTGGATATTTGAGGAATCTCTCTTTGTTTTTAGGTGTATTCCTATGGCGTTTTGTACACTTTGTCTTGAGGGGGCTGGAATTGGACATAATTCATGTAGAAGGGATTGAGAAAGTTAGTGGAGAAAAGCTTTCTTTGGTTTATGTCGGGGACAAATCTCTATTCCGGCAGATAATTTATCGAATTCTGAACAAAAACATTGTTATTAAGTACACGGGAAGAGTTCCACTATGGCGATTAAGCGATTTGGAACGGAGAATTCATAGTCGAGTTGATCTCGTGTTTCTGGAACTACCCAGGCTTCTATCTCACTCAATCCATGAGGGTACGATTATTGAAAATTCAGGGAACGTTTTAATGGTGATGCCGATTAGAAGAAAAGGAAAGTGGGAAACCATTCATCGTGAACTTATTAAAAAGCAACGCTTGAACATCAAACGCTTTAATGAAGCGGGGTTCCGGTTGGTTAAGGGAGATTCACAAAAGGATTTTGATTTTTATTACGATCGAATGTATTTGCCTATGGTGAAGAACCGCCATGCTCTGTATGCAGATATTCCACCACGTGAGTCGTTTAGGCAACTGGTTAAGAAGTGCGAACTGTGGTATGTCAAGGATCCCGAAGGAAAACGCGTAGCTGCCATGGTATGGTTTGATGGTGGTGAAGTTAAACATGGATTGTCATTCGGCGTTTTAGATGGGGATTTTAGATATGAAGAACAAGGAGCCTTAGCTTGTATTTATTACCATGAGATTCGAATGGCGTTTGAGCAAAATGCTCGCTTACTCGATGGTACTCAGGCGCCTCCCTTTGAAAACGATGGGCTTTACCAACATAAACATCGTTGGGGGTTTGAGCCAATTGAAGATCCGTGGAACCCTAACAAACTGCTTATTTGGGTACCCAATGGCTCATCATCTGTTGCCATGGGCTGGCTGGAGAGAATGCGTCCGATCCAATCTGTTCCCTCTGCCTATGACTACTGATTCTCTTGGTTAGAGTTGGAAGAAAGAAACGGAGGCAATTATGAAAGTTGCTATTTTAGCCGGTGGTTTTGGTTCTCGTCTGGCTGAAGAGACCGAAATTCGTCCCAAACCGATGGTCGAAATTGGGGGGCGCCCAATCCTTTGGCATATTATGCGTTATTATTCGGCATTTGGATTCAATCACTTTGTTATAGCCCTAGGTTATAAGGGAGAAATGATCAAGCGTTACTTTGCGGATTATTGCATGACCACCACGAATATGACGGTGGACTTTCGCACCAATCAAGTCATACCACACGATGGCCCTAGGCCGGATTGGGTTGTAGAACTCGTTGATACAGGTTTGAAAACACAAACCGGGGGGCGAATTAAACGCCTAGCCCCTTATTTGGGTGGTGAAACCTTTATGTTAACCTGGGGAGATGGGCTCTCAGATGTCAATTTAAATGACCTATTGGCATTTCACCGCGCTCATGGGAGACTGGCCACCCTGACAGCGGTGCGTCCCCCAGCGCGTTATGGGTATATGCATTTTGTAGGCGATCAGGTTGTGGAGTTCATGGAGAAACCTCAATTAATGGAGGGGTGGATCAACGGCGCCTTTTTTGTCCTAGAGCCCGGCATTTTTGACTATATCGAGGGTGACGAGACGGTTTGGGAACGAGAACCTATGGAACGATTGGCGCGAGATGGTCAATTGATGGCCTATAAGCATGCTTCGTTTTGGCAGTGCATGGATACACTGCGGGAAAAACACTTACTTGAAACAATCTGGCAGTCAGGTCAAGCCCCTTGGAAAATATGGGAGGAATGAGATGCGAGTATTAGTGACCGGACATCACGGCTATATTGGTTCGGTGTTAGTCCCCATGCTTCTTGAACGTGGTCATGACGTTGTGGGGCTAGATAGTGATTTGTTTGAAGGAAGCCGTTTTGGGGATCAACCCGTGGTAGTAGTCCCATCCATCACCAAAGATATTCGGGATGTAACCTTACAGGATTTGGAAGGATTTGATGCCATCTTGCATTTGGCGGGGTTATCCAATGACCCATTGGGTGATTTGAATCCCGAGTTGACCTATGAAATAAATTATCAAGCCTCGGTTCGACTTGCGCAATTGGCAAAACAGGTTGGAGTCCGACGATTTATTTTTTCATCATCGTGCAGCAATTACGGGGCTGGAGGTGACGATTTCTTAACCGAAGATTCGCCTTTTAATCCTGTAACCCCCTATGGGCGATCCAAAGTATTGGTTGAGCAAGATGTTAGTCGGCTAGCTGATGCAACCTTTTGCCCGGTCTTTTTACGTAATGCTACGGCTTATGGGGTTTCGCCATTTTTACGGTTTGATCTAGTTTTAAATAACCTTGTTGCATGGGCAGTAACGACAAGTCGGGTTTACCTTAAAAGCGATGGCACCCCTTGGCGGCCGATTGTCCATATTGAAGATATTTCTCAAGCTTTTTGCGTGGTTTTGGAAGCCCCTGATGAGAAAATACATAATCAGGCTTTCAATGTGGGACGTACGGAAGAGAATTACCGCATCCGTGAATTGGCAGAGATTGTTGCAGAAACGATACCTGGAACACGGATCGAATATGCTCCTGATGCTGGCCCCGATAAGCGCAATTATCGAGTAGATTGTTCCAAGATACAGCGCGCACTACCTGAATTTAAGCCTAAGTGGGATGTGCGTCGCGGTGCGCAGGAATTGTTTACCGCTTATCAACACGTTGGTATTCGGGTTGAGGATTTTGAAGGACCGCGTTTTAAACGCATTGCGCATATCAAGGAACTCTTGGCGCAGGGAAAAATTGATCCGAATTTACGCTGGGTTACTAAAGTTGATGCCCCAATTGCATTTTAGTTTAGAACAGGAAAACGTCCCATGACATCATCTCTTGCTAAAGAAACTTGGGTTTCACTTTATCGTACTGAAACAGTGTGTCGGTCATGTGGCTCTCCCCATTTGTTACCCATCGTTCGTTTCGGTGATACCCCACTTGCGGATCGCCTTATTAAGCCGGAAACCTTGGGAGAGCCTGAGCCTTTTGCACCACTGAATTTGGTTTTTTGTTCGGAGTGCGCTCTGGTTCAAATTGATGTCACTGTAGACCCCGACGTGTTGTTTGCACGGGATTACCCTTATTTCTCATCCGTTTCACCGACATTGCTCCGGCACTCTCGTGAAAATGCTCTGGAATTGATTGAGCGTCGCACCCTGGGGGCGCAAAGCCTAGTCATAGAGCCAGCCAGCAACGATGGGTATATGTTACGCAATTTTGTGGAAAGGGGCATCCCTGTCCTGGGTATAGACCCGGCACCTGGGCCAGCTCAAGCTGCTCTTGCGGCAGGAATCCCAACCCTAAATACATTTTTCACTCTAACTCTTGCCCAGGATTTGGCGAGAAGAGGTCAATTTGCTGACGTGGTGATTGCCAATAATGTGCTAGCACACGTCGCTGATCTAAACGGTTTCGTTGAGGGGATAGCCATTATTCTGAAGGACAATGGCGTTGCGGTGATGGAAATGCCCTATGTGGTGGATCTCATTACGAAGAATGAGTTTGATACCATCTATCACCAACATCTTTGCTATTTCTCGGTCACTTCCTTAGATCGTCTTTTCCGGCGGCATGGGCTTTTCTTGAATGATATAAGCCATCTTTCCATTCATGGCGGGTCACTTCGTTTGTATGTGGAGAAACAAGAACGAGTTCAGCCCGCAGTACGAGAGTTGCTTAGGGAAGAGGCCGAGACGGCTTCAAAATATGAATATTATCAGGCATTTGCTGAACGCATTGCCACGATTCGGACTCAATTAACGAGCTTGCTTCAAGGATTGAAATCATCCGGAATGCAGATAGCGGCTTATGGGGCCGCAGCCAAAGCCACTACTTTACTTGCATATTGTCAGATTGATGCTAATTTGATCCCCTGGATTGCGGATTTGAATCCCTATAAGCACGGTCGTTTAATGGGAGGAAATCACATTCCTATTGTTCCAACGAGCCGACTGTTGGAGGAAATGCCAGATTATGTTTTGCTACTGGTATGGAACTTTGCGGAAGAGGTGTTTCGCCAACAAAACGAATACCGTCAACAGGGTGGGAAATTCATTGTTCCAATCCCTGAAGTTCGAATAGTTTAAGGATGAGTGAATGATGGCAATCATTTCCCCCCAGCGCTCGACTGCGGTTACTCGGTTGGGAACCCAAGAGTTGATCCACCAGCCTTGCCCAGCGTGTGGGAATGTTCCGCTGCGTGGTTTTTATGCGGTGCGCGGAGTGCCTGCACACAGCGTGTTACGCTTAGAAAGCCGTGAAGAGGCATTGGCATATCCAAAAGGGGACGTTCATTTAGCATTTTGTTGGCAATGTGGCTTCATTACAAACGTTGCCTTTGATCCCAGTTTGAACGCCTATTCTGAACGCTATGAGGAAACCCAAGCCTTCTCTCCTACTTTCAACTCATTTAATCAGCGGTTGGCAGAGTATTTGATTAGCCGTTACGAGCTTCATGGTAAGACCATTTTAGAGATTGGGTGCGGAAAGGGTGATTTTCTGGCCCTTTTATGTGAGATGGGTCAAAACCGTGGAATTGGTTTTGATCCGGCCTTCATTCCTGAACGAGCCCCTGAGATAAAGCATGGACAAGTAACTTATGTGGCAGATTTTTACTCTGAACAATATCGTGAGATTGAAGCAGATTTTTACGTCTGCAAAATGACTTTGGAGCATATTCATCCGGTGGGCGAATTTATTCAAATGGTGCGCGGGGCAGTTGGTGAGCGTCACGATGCTGTGGTGTTTTTTCAAATTCCAGAAGCCACTCGCATTCTTCAGAAGTTGGCTTTCTGGGATATTTATTATGAACATTGTTCCTATTTCACACCTGGTTCGTTAGGGCGATTATTTCGGCGTTGTGGTTTTCAGGTGTTGGATTTATGGGTTGATTTTGATGATCAGTACTTAATGATCGAGGCACTTCCCTGGGTTGGAGGTGCCCAAATGCCCCCTTTACCTCAGGAAAATGATTTGGAAACTCTTATCCCCCTTACAGCTTACTTTTCTCAATCCGTTCCTCAGGTACTCCTAAAATGGCGAAATCGTTTGCGAGAATACCACCAAAATCACCAAAGGGTGGTACTTTGGGGTGGAGGATCAAAGGCGGTTGCTTTTCTTACCACGTTAGGGGTGGGGGACGAAATCGCTTATGTTGTAGATGTGAATCCTTATAAAAGAAACACATTTATTGCTGGTAGTGGTCACTGGATTACGACGCCAGAGCATTTATTGGTGGAGCCACCAGATGTGGTGATCGTCATGAATCCAGTTTATGTCACAGAAATTGAGGCTATGTTAGCCTCACAAGGTCTCAAGCCAAAGTTAGTCCCCCTAAACGCTTAAGAAGAGGATGATAATGGTTGTTCATCGAGTAATTGTAAAGCCTCCACTACAATCTCAATGTCCCGTTTGTAAAGGGTTAAACGTTGAGCCATTCTTTGATATCAGCCAAGTGCCGGTACATTGTAATCTTATGTGGCCAAAACGTGATGATGCTCTTAGTGCACCTCGTGGTGAAATCAGGTTGGGCTTTTGTCATCAATGTGGTCATATTTTTAACTTGACGTTTTCCTCAGACCTGATGCATTACTCGAAGTGGTATGAAAATTCCCTTCATTTTTCATCACGATTTCAATCCTATGCTCGCACTATGGCTGAGCGGCTCATAGATCGCTATGATTTACACAACAAAGAGATCATAGAAATAGGAAGCGGAAAAGGTGAGTTTCTAGGATTGTTATGCGAGTTGGGAAATAATCGTGGGATTGGCTTTGACCCCGGGTATGTAGAGACGGGTGATATCCCTGCTACCCAAAGAGTGACATTCATCCAGGATTATTACTCGGAGCAGTATGCGCGCTACCAGGCCGATTTAATTTGCTGTCGTCAAACCCTGGAACACCTTTATCGCCCAGCGGAATTTGCGATGATGCTGAGACGCAGTATTGGGGAACGAAAAACGATTGCCTTTTTTGAAGTTCCTAATGTGCTTTTTATGCTGCGGTCTCGTTCGGTGTGGGATGTTATTTACGAGCATTATTCCTATTTTAGTAGTGGATCATTGGCTTATCTCTTTACGGCAAATGGTTTTAGAGTTCTCTCAGTAGAAGACTCATATGAAGGGCAGTATCTTATCATGGATGTTGAGCCCAGTTCAGATGCTTTGTCTCCGAGATTCCCAGAACCTCAGGAATTATCGCAACTTTATCAAGATGTCCAAGCTTTCCAAGAACATTTTCAGAATAAGGTGGCATATTGGCGGCAGCAACTGGGTCACCTAAAAGCAGAAGGTAAACGGGTTGTCATTTGGGGAGCAGGATCAAAAGGCGTTACTTTTTTAAATGCATTGGGGATAAGGGGTGAAATCGAATATGTGGTGGATATTAACCCCCGTAAGACCGGTATGTACGTTGCAGGGAGCGGCCAGAGAATCGTCGACCCTTCTTTCCTAAGGGTATATCGTCCGGATGCCATTCTTATTATGAATCCCATTTATGAAAGTGAAATTCGTGAGCAAGCCCATGCTCTCGGTTTAGACGCAGATTTTCTGCTTGTATAAACATCATTAGGATCATAATGAATATTTATTATGCCAATACCGACTACAAGCCGGGGGACACCCGCGGGCGTAACGCCCATATCCGACAATTTATTCGCCACTCTTTAGAGTTGGGTCATACGATTTGGCTGGATGAACCTGTAGCGCAGTATCCTCGACTTCGCACCTTAGCCAAAAGACGCTTAGAACGATGGTGGAGCTTGCGTCAGATGGATATCATTTACACGCGCTTGCAGGAGATGCCGGCGTTGAGCTGTCGTTATGCTGTTCCACCGCGTCGGTGGTGGCTAAACGGCACAGGGCACGTGTGGGAGTTTAATACCATTCCAGAATTTCATCGCATTATGGGACGTTCGGAACGTGCAGTCCAGGAATCAATCGCTCAATTTCGGGCTTATGGGAAGGGCTGCGATTTGGCAATTTGTGTTTCTGAGGCGTTGCGGAATTATGTCCAAACTAATTTAGGGATCAAATACGCTGTAACAGTTCCGAATGGATCTGATTCGGAACATTTTCGTCCCGATCTTATTCCGGCGTTACCTCACGATGAGGCGTCGCTTAGAGTGGTGTGGATTGGTAGTGCTGATTTATCATGGCATCACTTTGGTTTGATGGTGGAAGCGGCTAAGCAGTTGTGGAATGAACATAGACCAGAGATCACGTTTCATGTTATTGGCCATTCGTTCCCTATAGATCAAACCCCACCCAATGTGATTTACCATGGCCCCAAACCATATGAAGAACTTCCGCATTGGCTGGCCGCTATGGATGTCGGTTTGGTTCTATATCGGCCTGGTGTTGCCGACTATAACTCGCCTTTAAAACTCTTTGATTACATGGCGAGTGGTTTGGCTGTTATTGCGACGCCTCAACCACAGGTCAATGTAGTCCTTCAACAAATGGAGGCTATAGATTTTTTAGTCCCATTTGATGATGCGAGCTACCTCGTAGAGCGACTATTGTTATTGGCATCCGATCGGAGCAGGCGCTTGTCTCTCGGGCAGAAAGCGCGCCGTTTGGTTGAGAGTTATTACAACTGGCAACGAGTGGCAACAGAAATTTTTTCGCACATTGATGCGATGTTCAAACAAAAGGGTTCTCGTGAACGCCATAACTAATCTTCCACCGCCTCTTTCGAATCAAAGAGGCTGGCCTTGGACGCCTGAAGATGTGCTGATATTTCCTTCTCTTATGCCCAACGGACGCAGATGGCCTCGAATCAGTGTAACTATACCGAGTTATAACCAAGGACGTTACCTAGAAGCCACATTGCGCTCGTTGTTGCTTCAGGGGTATCCCAATTTAGAAATTCATGTCATGGACGGAGGAAGCACGGATGAAACGGGGGCGATATTGCAGGAATATGCACCCTGGCTCACCTCGTGGGTGAGCGAACCTGATCGCGGGCAAAGCCATGCCATAAACAAAGGCTGGGAGCGATCCACGGGGGAGTTGATCACTTATTTGAACTCAGACGATTACTACCTGCCAGGTGCTTTGCATTGGATTGCAATGGCTTGGGATTTTGATCCCTCGGTGGCCGTAATTACTGGCGGGGTTTTAATGGTGGATCAGGACGGAAATGTATTACAAACGCGCAAGCCTTTTCTGAAGGCACAATCCCCGCTAGATCTGTCATTGCTAGATATAAGGGCGTGGTATCTACCTCAACAAAGCACGTTCTTTGTAGGGAACTTCCTAAGCAAGGCTGGCTGTTGGGTGCGGGAAGATCTTCGATATACCATGGATCGGGAGTTAATGTATCGAGTGTGTCGCTTGGGAAGGGTGGTCTTATTGGATTATCCTCTAGCAGCAGATCGGTTTCATGCGGCTTCAAAGCGTGGTTCACAAGTGCTGGAAATGTATCGTGAAGACGAAAAGGCGCTTTCATATTGCGAGTGGGGAGATTGGCGGGCAAGACAACAGCGCAGAAGAGTGGCAAGGGCACGAAGAGGTCAAGGGCATTGGTTAATGAGTTTGCGTTCGCGATCCATTGGGATGGCGCTTTGGCATCAATTTTGGGCAATGTATTTTCGTCCAGCCTATTTCTGGAACACCATGGTTGGAAAAATCTTTTTGAACTGGTGGCATTTGATTCGCCAACGCTCCAATTTAGTCAGATAGCTCTCTATGCAAGGAGGGGTTATGGGGATTTGTGCCATTATACCGGCACGACTTGATTCGACGCGTTTGCCGCGAAAGGTTATGGCCGATATCAATGGGTGGCCTATGCTTTGGCATGTCTGGCAACGGGTTAAGCAAAGCCAAATGATTGAGAGAGTTGTTGTGGCCACCGATGCCGAGGAAGTATTGCAATTGGTAAGAAGTTGGGGTGGGGAGGCCCAATTAACCAGTTCGTCATGCCACTCAGGAAGCGAACGAGTAGCCTCGTTGGTCAGAGACATTGACGCGGAGTTCATTATCAATGTGCAAGCAGATGAGCCTTTGTTAGATCCTCTTCTACTAGATGATTTGGTCCAATCTTGGCTCACGTTAAGATGCGAAATTGTCACGCCGGTTTACCAGATTTTAGACCCAAATGACTTATTTAATTCATCGGTAGTAAAGGTGGCGCGGAGCTACCGAGGTCGTGCCCTTTATTTTTCACGCCAACCCATTCCATTTGTCCGCGATTTACCCCCTGACCGTTGGTTGGAGGCTGGGCAGTTCTGGGGGCATGTAGGTGTATATGGATATCGGCGGGATGTGCTAGAGTCTTATCCCTCACTTCCTCCCTCACTTTTGGAGCAGTCCGAGAAATTGGAACAATTGCGTTTCATGGAAGCAGGATACGAAATCTATACGGTAGAAACAACTTATCATCCCATTGCTGTGGATACATGGGAAGACTTAGAACGCGTACGCGGGGTTTTCTCACAGGAGGATTAAGAGTTATGCTGCTTGAGAAGCAGTCCAAGTGGTTGGAGGTTGCTCAATCTGTGATGATCAATGAGGCAAACGCCATTCAGTTTGCCGCTACTCATTTGGACGGGAGCCTTTCGCGGGCTGTGGAGATCATTCTAAGTCACTCCGGCAAAGTAGTCGTAAGCGGAATAGGTAAATCTGGACATGTGGCACAAAAAATTGCCGCTACTCTATGCAGTACAGGCACTCCAGCGGTCTTTCTTCACGCGGCAGAGGCGGTTCATGGTGATTTGGGGGTCTATACACCTGGTGATCCGACTATCTTGGTTTCCAAAAGCGGGAGCAGTGAAGAACTGATCCGGCTCACACCGATTCTGCGTCAATTTCGTTCAGCGCTAATTGCCATTGTCGGTAATCTTGAATCTCACCTAGCCCGTGAAGCCGATGTGGTGTTAGACGCACGGATACCACGTGAAGCAGATCCCCTTGGCATTGTGCCCACCGCGAGTGCTGTGGTTGCTTTGGCCTTAGGAGATGCTTTGGCAGCAGCATTAATGATAGCGCGACAGTTTACCGAGCAGGATTTTGTTCGGTTTCATCCAGCAGGACAATTGGGGCGCAATCTGTATTTACATGTAGGCGATGTTATGCACCGATTTCAAGATATTGCCTGGGTCAGACCAGAGACATCGCTCAAAGATGTTGTTATTGCTATGACTCAGCATCCCTTAGGTGCGGCTTGCGTGGTGGGTGAGGACAACCACTTAATTGGATTGATAACCGATGGAGACGTCCGACGTGCCCTACAAAGATTCGACGATATTCGTTCTCTGCATGCACGCGATATTATGACTCAGAACCCGATTCGAATCACCCCAGACGTGACATTGGGCCGGGCGGCGGAGATTATGGAAAATCGGCCTTCTCAGATTTCCGTCTTGCCCGTTGTGGAAGGGGAAAGCGGTATCTGTCTGGGATTGATTCGACTCCATGATATTTATCTCGGCGCGAGGTGAACCATGACCCATCCAAAAGCATTTAACATTGATCCACAGTGCATAATTGGAGGGGATTTCCCTTTGATTATTGCAGGTCCCTGCGTTGTGGAATCTATGGAATTGGTGCTAGAGACGGCATGGGCGTTGAAGGAAATCACCAACCGGCTCGGCTTGCCATTTGTGTTCAAATCTTCTTATGATAAAGCCAATCGTACTTCTCACCGCTCGTTTCGCAGTATTGGATTTGAACCCGCATTGAAAATCTTGGCACGAGTACGTGAAGAGGTGAATATTCCAGTGTTAACGGATGTTCATGAGACCAGCCAGGTGATGGCCGTAATGGAAGTGGCAGATATTATACAAATACCAGCGTTTCTATGCCGTCAGACCGATTTAATTCAGACTGTCGCCCGTAGTGGAAGGGTGGTGAATATAAAGAAAGGTCAGTTTATGGCACCAGAGGATATGAAGTTTGCGGTGGAAAAAGTCACTGATACGGGGAATCAACGGGTATTTTTAACTGAACGCGGAAGTAGTTTTGGTTACCACAATTTGGTCGTGGATATGCGATCATTGGTGATTATGCGCCAATTTGCACCCGTCGTTTTTGACCTGACTCACAGTGTTCAAATGCCGGGAGGGATGAATGGGCGCTCAGGTGGACAACGTGAGTTTGCACCATATTTGGCGCGAGCTGCTGCGGCGGTAGGAGTGGATGGTTTTTTTATGGAAACTCACCCGAATCCCGAAAAGGCCCTCAGCGATGGTCCTAACATGGTCCCATTAAGCGAGATTAGTGCCCTTTTAGAAAGTCTTTTGGAGATTTGGAAGATATCGCGCTCTTATTGGGAATCGGCGTCCTTATCTCCAGTTGCATAGACATCTTATCTTTGAGGTAACCATCCATGCCCGAAATTGTGGTTCTAGGAGCAAGCGGTTTCTTTCATCATGCCGAGCCTTTACTGCGTCACTTTGGCGAACGGATGGTGATTGAAGCAGAGTATATTCCAGCCAAGATTGCAGCTCACCAACCGGACATCGTGATTACCTTTGAGGCAAGTAACCCTCAGCGCGGATTGGTGGTAGCGGAAATGGTTCGCCGTAACATTGCTACTCTTCTTGTTATGGATGGTATTCAGGAGTGGCGCAATACCTGGTCTAGAATCAAGGGCGGAAATAAACGACCGCTTAATCAACCTATCTTAACTCATAAGGTTGCCTGTTTAGGGCGCTTAGACGCTCGCTTGTATGAGTCGTGGGGAAACGTAGGCAAGTGTGAAATTGTTGGTGCACCACGGCTGGATGATCTTATTCTACAACACTATCCCATACGTACGCACCCCATTGAAGGGAGACCTTTCCGCTTGCTGGTTATGACGGCCAGGACACCGGGGTTTACTTCCCAAGAACGCGAGGTAACACTTCAGTCGCTTAGAGATCTTCGCGATCATTTGAAACACCGTAAAGATATTGAAGTGGTCTGGCGACTTTCGAAAGGCCTTCATCTCGAGTTGGGGGTTGAAAATACTTTCACCTCGGCCACGGGAGATGAGTTACACCAATTGCTGCCTCAGATGGATGCTGTAATTACCACGCCATCTACCGCCCAACTAGAAGCCATGCTGGTTGGATTGCCTGTTGCTTTATTGAACTACCATCTCGTGCCTGTTTATACTTCAGCGGCTTGGGAGATTAAGTGTTCTTCTCATATTGAGCCCGTTCTAGAAGATCTACGTAATCCTCCGCTTGAGCGGATGCTTTATCAGGATTTTTGTTTACATGATGCACTTGAATGTCGTACTCCAGCGCTTCCTCGCTTGGTTCAATTGATTGAAACGATGATTAAGATCAGGCGAGAACAATGTTCACATGGAAAGCCACTCAGTTTCCCGGCCAGAATTCTCGATTCACCTGAATATTTTGTCTCTTGGCCAAGCGAAGCCTTTGATCTGGAACGGCTTTATCCTGATCATCCTGTGTTTCGTCTGCGAGAGGTAACTTTTCTACAATCCGAACTTGATGCTGCCCTGATCGCCATTGAGCAATTGAAGGATCAAGTTAATACACTAACCCAGCGTCTTCATCGGATCCCGGGTTATACCTGGCTAAGCCGTCTGGCGCTGAGTTTACAGAGGCGTTTTCACTTGGGTGGACATTATCAGGTGTAAGGTGAAAATACTATTTGCTCATTACCGACCAGACATTGTCAGTGGTGCAGAATATGCTTTAGTGGATACAGTAAGGTGGTTGGATCCTCGACTGCGGGCTTACATGTTGGTGCCTGGGGAAGGGCGATTGGCAAATGTCTATCGCCAGTTAAATTTACCGGTCTGGTCGTATCCCATTTCTACACCGCGGCGTCTCTTTCCAGGATGGCATGAGGTTCAATCTTTCTGGTTGGCTAGAAAACTCATCCAGGAAGATTTTCGGTTAATAGTTTGCAATACATTTGCTGCCGCCAGTCGAGTCATGACCGGCACCAAATGGGCAGGCTTGCCCCTTGTGATCATCATACGAGATTATCTACGAGATGTCCCCTTATACCGAAAAATTTTGCATCAAGCCAAGGCTCTGGTGGCGATTTCATGCGATATTGCAGGCGCTATCGCTCCAATGGCAAACGGAGTTCCAATTTATGTGAACTACGATCCAATTAATGCAGAGGCCTGGTTGGCGCGCGTACAGTCTTCGGTTGCACACCGTAGGCTTATTTTCCCGGAAAACAATCTGGTTGTGGGGTGGGTAGGACGATTGACTCCTTATAAACAGCCCGAACTTTTCATTCGCTCTATTCCAAAGGTCTTAGAGCAGATTCCCCAAGCGCGTTTTATCGTTGTGGGAGGGGCACAAAATTCTGAGCAAGATTATGAACAAGGTTTACGTTCGCTCGCTATGACCTTAGGGGTGCAAAAGTATCTTAGTTTTCTTGGGCCGCGGACAGATGTAGCGGAGTTAATGAGCGAAATGGATGTGTTTTGTCTTACATCGCGGCGGGAACCGCTCGGACGGGTGATTTTAGAAGCCCAATTGGCGGGTTGTGCAGTGATCGTGCCAGATTTTGGAGGCGCAGCAGAGTTGGTCGAAGACGGCGTCAATGGCATCAAATTTCATCCATTAGGGGAGCAGGCTGCTGAGGATTTAGCCTCAAAAGTAGTGATGTTATTGAGTCATCCAGAGATGCGCAAATCTTTGGGCTTGGCAGGAAGAGAACATGTCCTGGCAACCTTTGCCCAACCCAACATTGTAGCCCCTCTTTCTCAGATGTTCTTAAACCTTGCCAGGAATTAGGGGGAGCGATCTTGTGGATTTAAGACATGTGGCGGTTGTTTATCGGCTAGACCGACCAGGGGGTGTTCAATCGGTGGCGTTTGCTTTGATTCGCGGGTTGAATCGGCGGGGAATTGTGCCAACAATCCTATGGGATGTTCCTCCTAACCCAAGTTTATTGCAGAGACAGCAATGCCAAGCCAAATTTGAGAAAGTGAGGTTTCCTGTTCCCACTTTCTGGATTGATCGGTTGCCTAATACATTACGTTATCTCACCTGGATCTTTAACACTATTCGTTATGAAGGAATGGAAAGGAAATACCGTTTTGCCTTTCTTTTTCATAATGGGTTTCTGGTACCACCAGGTATGCCGCATGTTAGGTACCTAAGCGGCCCGCCTTTACTTCCCCAATTAGAGCAATCCGGACGAGGATTGCGGGGTCTACCAATGCGCATGTTACGTGCTGGATATCAGCGTGTCTTGTCGAAACGATGGCCAGCCTATGAATATCATCGGCAAGATTGTTATGTGATCAATTCCCGTTATACGGCGGGACTATTTTATCAAGCCCACGGCGTAGAATTGCCGGTCGTTTATCCTCCCATTAATCTCGAGGAATGGCATTTCGATCCGGGGGATTGGTCACAACGGGATTGCGTTACGTTCTTTTCTCGCATTGTGGATTATAAGCGCCCGAATTGGATCTTCAGGCTGGCTAAGGTGTATCCTCAATGGCACTACCTGATTATGGGGGGAGTTCCGCCCCATCGCATACCCTATTTGCGTTCCTTGCAGGCGCAGGCTGAGCGTATGGGGATAGCCCATAGAGTATCTTTTCTACCCAATCCATCTTATGCGGAAGTGAAAGAAGCCCTGGCGCGGACACGCTTTTACGTCTTTCCGGCCGTAAATGAGCATTTTGGCATGACCACAGTTGAAGCAATTGCCATGGGGGCGATACCCTTTGTTCACGATTCTGGAGGTCAGAGGGAAATTGTGCCATTGGACTGGTTGCGTTTTTCCGATGAAACATTTGTGGAGCGCTTTGATGGGATTACGTTGATGTCACAAGACGAATTAGAGTGCGTGAGACAGGGTATAAGAAGCCATATTAATCAATTCTCCGAGACCATCGCGGTTGGCAAATTACTCGAATTTATGGATCGAAGCGAAGAGGCCGCATGGGTGGAAAATTAATCCTTTTTTGGGATTTTGATGCCGAGTGGGGAGCAGAAAGATCCCGATCCGGTAGTGGTCCAAAGACGTGGGGACCCTTGGAGTTCAGTTGCACCGAAAGGCTATTAAGGTTGTTAGAACAATTTGGTGTTAAGGCGTGTTTTGCGGTGGTTGGAGCCGTTGCTCTCCCGGGAGTGCGTCCATATCATGATCCGGGATTAATCCGTGAAATTGCTGCCCAGGGGCATGAAATTGCTAGCCACGCCATGCACCATGAGTGGTTGCCCGGGGTGGGAAAAGGAAATCTACCTCAAATCATTCGGCAGAGTAAAGAAGTATTAGAGACCTGTATTTCGCAGCCGGTTACTACCTTTGCTCCTACTTATAACCAGCCATTTGATTTTTGGGAACGAGGTTCGATCAGCCTTTCGGAACGCCGTGGAGTGCCTCGTGACCGAGTAGATTTGGGTTTTCTGTGCCAAGCGTTACATGAGGAAGGGTTTACGTTTTGTAGGGTGGCTTATAGACCATTGAATGAGAGACTGATGCAGTATTTGGGATGCCGTAAGCCCTTCTTTCCTAAAATTGAGATGATTCGAGGTGTTACGACTCTGAGGACCAATGCTTTTGGTTTTCGAACAGATACACTAAATCTCATTGACCGTGCGATAGAAAAAAACGGTTTCGTGGTTTGTTTTGCACATCCACATGCTTTAAACGGGAATGGTGCTCAAGGCGAGAGACAACTCATTCCCTTCCTGGAACGAGTCCAGGAGTTGGCTAATTTGGGTAAATTGGAGATTGTTCTGCCTCGCACGGTTGTGCTTAAAACCCTTCATGAGGGTTAGATGAGATGCGTTTGTGCATAGTTTCCTATAAAGAGTGCTGGACGGATTCAAATGGACATTGGTATTCCAGTGGAGGATTTCCTCTCCAAATTAGAGCATTGGCTTCTTTATTTGATCAAACCACTTTGATGATTACAAAGGTAACTGAGGGAAGTGGTGGAATTGAACTACCGGCAGGCATCGAGGTAGTGGTTTTGCCTTCACCTCACGGGGAGGGGAAGAAACGCAAATTATTTATCTTGAAACATGCTCTAAATTATCTTTTGCTCATGTGGCGAGAAATTCGGAAATCCCAGGTGGTTTATATCCCATTGCCGGGGGACTTGCCATTACTTGGGATGGGAGTGGGTGTTGGGTTGAGGAAGCACTTAATTGTACGCTATGGGGGCTCTTGGGAGGTAAATGATCAGACTACGCTTTCTACCCGTTTTATGCGTTGGGCAATGCGGGGCTTAGCAGGAGGGCGGAATCTTATGTTAGCCACAGGAATGGATGATAAACCCCCTTCGCCAAACGTGCATTGGTTGTTTACCACAGCACTTACAAATGAGGAATTGGGGACAATAATGCCAAATTTTGAGCGTGGTTTGAGTAGTGAACCCCGTCTAGTATTCATAGGTCGTCTCTCTCCGGAAAAAGGGCTTCCTATTTTATTTGAAGCGTTAAAAACGATAAAAGAAGAGGGTTTTCAACCTATGCCTCACCTAACTCTAATTGGGGATGGTCCTCACCGGAACATGCTTGGAACCCTGATTAAAGCAATGGACCTCGAGAAATATATAGAGTTTACCGGGCAGTTGAATCGGAAGGAATTGTCTGCGCAATTGCTTACCATGGATGTTGCTGTACAGCCTTCTTTGACAGAAGGTTTGAGCAAGGCTTGGCTTGATGCAATGGCTCATGGACTACCTGTTATTGCTAGTGATGTTGGGATGGCAAGGAAAATTATCGGTTTAGATGGAGAGCGTGGGTGGTTAATTGAACCAGGAGATGTAAGTAGCCTGACAGTCAGGTTAAAAGAAGTACTTTCTTCATCTTTTCCTTGGTCACAAATTCGAAAGCGTTGTCGTCAGTTCGTGGAAGGTCTGACTCTAGAAGCATGGGTTGACCAGATTGCTCGGTTATGTGCTGAGCAATGGGGTTGGATTTATTCCGATGGAAGGTTGCAATGGGTGAAGTCGTAACGATAAAGCGTGTAGGTCGGAGAGCTCGAAAACCAGAAGTAAAAGACCAATTGTATATAGAAGAGTCCACAACGGACTCCGTCGGAAAGTTTGCACGTGGGCTGATCCTTCTACTTCTGATCATGTGGGGATTTAGTTTTGTTTGGGGATACTCTAATTCTGTCCTTGTGCTTAATATAGTTGGCCTTCTATTGGCGATACTTGGTTTTCGCTTTCCTGGTATCGGACTTTTGGGAATTGGATTGCTTTGTACACTCGACCCCCTGACGCGAAACTTGCTGTTAAGTGGTGGGCTATGGCGTTGGAACACTTTGAATTACTGGTTGATCATTGTTGTTCTGTTGAACCTTCGATTAGTTCTACGCTTGAATGATCCCAACACACGATGGCTCGAGGCCTTTTGGATTATTCTGGCGCTAATGTTACCTCTTAGTGTGTACATAAATGACGGGCTGCAAGATCTGCTTAATGTTGGAGCAACGTTGGGGATTCTCATCTATTTTGTCAAAGCCTCGCGAGATTCCAGGGTCTATTACTGGCAGGGAATGGTCAATGGTTTTGCAGGGGTTTTAGGAGGATTAGCGTTTTACCTTCAACTGGGTAATCTTCCCTATATCAATCCAAACTCTTGGGCTGCGTTTCCAATGACTGCGATCTTTTCAATTGCACTTGCATTGCCTAGTGCAGGGGCAATTAAACGTGGACGCCCAATCCTATTATTTCTGGCAGCCGTCAATATTATTTGGATTTTTCTCACCGGAAGCCGTGGCAGTTTATTGACGGCTTTTGTGGTGGTTGTCTATTACATGCTGGTTTTACGTAGTATTTCCTGGACTACGCTCTTCCTTGTTGTTGGAAGTGTTGCTGTTTTCTGGGCATCAAATTTGTTATGGGAACGCGAAGCCTATGCGCTTAATCGAATCCAGCGTCTTTTCGATCCCACCTATACCTTGGCTGAACGAACGAGTGGACGCTCTGATATTGCTGCTACTGGATTAAAAATTTTCCAGGAACGTCCTCTGGGAATTGGAACGGGTTCCTTTCGTGCCGGAGCCATTTTGCTAAACATTCAAAATGGCGCAGCTCGTCCGGCACATTCAGGATGGATTAAGACATTGGCGGAGAATGGTATCCAGGGGATTTTAATAATGGCGATCATGGTAGGGTCATTTCTAATAAACGGTTGGTTAAGCCACGAGCATCAACGCTTTGCCGTTGGATTTTTGGTAACTGTGGTTTTAGCGGTTTCGTTTGTTTCTAAGGAATTTCAAGGGAAAGATTTGTGGTATCTTGTTGCCGGCTCTATTCCTCTTTTGAATCCCCAGCACATAAATGCTTATTTGCAGACGCCTTTACCTGGACGAACAAGGCGAATGGCCCATCAGGGAACAAGAGTTTGAGGATGGTTTCCCCAAAAATGGTTGCTTCTCCGGAAAAATTGCGTGTAGCCATAATCGCTGGCACTTTAGGTTTTGGAGGTGCTGAGAAACAACTCGTGTATCTGGCCAACGCTTTAGCCCAAACCGGCATCGAGGTGCGAGTTTATTGCTTGACCCAAGATGAGCCTTACGAGGGAGTATTGCGTAAAGAGGGAATAACGGTTGTTTGGTTTGGTCAATCCGGCAGTCCAATTTTGCGAGTGTTTGCTTTGATCAACTTACTTCGGGATTTTCGTCCGCATTTTATCCATTCTGCTCACTTTTATACGAATCTTTATGCTGCTATTGCCTCAAAGTTTACCGGTGGAGTAGCGATTGGAAGCCTCCGAAGTGATCTTGAGTATGAGTTAAGTGCGAATGGTTTTTGGGGGCCTTGGTTGTTGCGGTTACCCCATGTGATTCTAAGTAACTCGTATGCGGCTCGCCAGCGCGCAATTACTTTTGGTTTAAATCCTGCGAAGGTTTTTGTATTACCAAATGCGATTGACTTGCATGCCTATGACCGACAGGCTGCACAGACTTTCCTTTATTGCTTGCCGGAAGGACGTATTTGGATCGCTACGGTTTCGAGATTGATTGAGGTTAAGCGCTTGGACCGCTTCTTACGCGTCTTAGCGCGGGTTCGACAGCATGTACCTACCGTTGGGGGAATTATTGCCGGTGATGGGAGGCTTAGGAAACTCTTGGAGCAGCAGGCGACTGATTTAGGACTGATTCCCGATGGGGTCCAATTTCTTGGCCATTGTGAGGCTGTTCCGGCTCTTCTCTCGCGTATGGATGTGTTTATGTTAACCTCAGATCACGAGGGCTTTCCAAATGGTCTATTGGAGGCTATGGCTGCAGGTTTGCCGGTGGTTACGACGCCAGCAGGGGATGCCCCAAAAGTGGTTCAAGATGGTATCAACGGTTTTGTGGTGCCGCACGAGGACGAGGATGTTTTTGTGGAAAAAGTTACCTGGTTGGTTCAGCACCCACAGTTGCGTCAAACAATGGGCACAATGGGGCGGCAAATGGTGGAAACTTCTTATAGTTATGCCAATTTGGGGAAAAACGTATTTGACTTATATCAGAGAATCGCCCATTCCCTAAATCTTCCAAAAGTAGTTGCTTTGGTGAAGGCGTGAAAATGTCATTGATTAACAGGTATCCCCGGCTAGGATTTGTGGGTTCAATGCTTGGAGTTAACCCGGGGTGGGTAACTAGCCAAGGTGAAATTCTGGCAAACTTATTTACCCAGGCAGGCTATTCGGTACGTCTTACCTCTACTCATATCAATCGCCTACGTCGTGCTTTGGACATTGCGATCACTACAATGCTTACCTGGAGAAATCAGGTGGATGTCCTTCTTATCATGGTCTTCTCGGGTGCAGGGTTTGCCTTTGCGGATATGGCAAGCTTAATTGGGCAATGGTTAGGTAAACCCATAATCATGTGGCTTCATGGTGGGGCATTGCCACAGTTTAGTCACCGTTTTCCTCATTGGGTTCATCGAGTACTTAACCGAGGTACGGCTGTGGTTTCACCATCCCCGTATTTAGCCCATCATTTTGAAACCATGGGATTTTTAGTTCGTGTTATTCCAAACGTGCTTAATTTACATGATTATCCCTATCGCCGTCGGGAAACCTGTTTACCTCGATTAATTTGGATGCGCACCTTCGAGAAATCCTACAATCCAGAACTAGCCCTAGAGGTTGTTTCGCGGCTTAGATCTCGCTGGCCGGAGATAATCTTAACCATGGGGGGACAAGATCGCGGTTGGCTTAATGAGGTCAAGACCCGAATCCAGAAATTGAGGTTGGAGGCCAATGTTCGTTTGGTAGGATTTATGGATATGACGATCAAGCAGCAAGAATTTAGCGCCCACGATATTTATCTCAGCACCACTCGGGTGGATAACACACCCGTCAGTGTTGTTGAAGCAGCTGCGTTTGGGTTACCTATTGTTGCTACTTCTGTGGGTGGCATCCCGTTTATGTTACGAGATGAGGAAACAGCTTTGCTTACAGAGGACAACAATGCCGTTGACATGGCTGATGCCGTAACTAGATTGATAGATGATCCAGCCTTGTCCTCCCGGCTTTCAGAAAAGGGACGGGCAATGGCGGAAACATATGATTGGCAATCAGTACGTTTGGGGTGGGAATCTCTATTTCGTGAGATCGCTGTCTTGTGAAGGGGGATGAGTAGTGCTTTTCATGAGGTTAACGAATGGATAAGATATCCCTTTACCAAAGCCTTCCTTACCCTTTGAAGTCATTGGTTGCTAGCCTTCATGGGTTTCGCTTGCGAGCCCAACGCTTTGGGGGAAGATCCGAGCGCAGAATTAATGAAGCCCTTTCTCGTGAACATTGGTCTTGGGATGAATGGCAGTCATGGCAACAAACGCGCTTGGACGAAATGCTTGATTTGGCAGTAAAACAAGTGCCTTATTATCGTGAATATTGGGAAAAGCGACGTCAAAGGGGAGATCGGGCGTCTTGGGCATACTTAGAAAACTGGCCGATACTCAAAAAAGACCCCCTGCGCCGGTTTCCCAAGGCTTTTGTGGTTGAAGGAGCGGATTTTCGCTCGTTGATCGAGGAACATACGAGCGGCACCACTGGCACGCCCTTGACGATATGGCGCAATTTAGAAACAGAGCGTCAATGGTATGCTCTTTATGAAGCGCGAGTTCGAAGATGGAATGGTTTCTCATATCATGACCGTTGGGCCATTTTGGGTGCGCAGCCCATCATTGCTGTAACTCAACAGCACCCGCCGTTTTGGGTCTGGAATGCAGGACTAAACCAACTTTATCTTTCTGCGATCCATATCAGCGAGACTTTTGTTTCATCTTATGTGGAAGCATTATGGAAATACCGCATACGCTATCTTTTGGGGTACCCTTTTGCGTTGGCTCTAATAGTTCGCTTGGCCGAAAAAGTGGGTTTGCAATTACCCCAATTAGATTCAGTGATTACAAACTCTGAAATTTTGCTACCAGAGATCAGGGCAATTCTGTCGCGCGGTTTTAAGTGTCGAGTGGTGGATACTTACGGAATGTCTGAAACTGTTGCTGCGGCCAGTGAGTGCGAATTTGGCCACATGCACGTCTGGCCAGATGCAGGGGTCATTGAAATTCTAAGGGAGGAAGAGGATAAACCGGCTGATAAAACTGAACCTGGTAGGTTAATCTTGACAGGGTTGCTCAACCCGATCATGCCTTTGATTCGCTATGAAATTGGGGATCGAGGGCGATGGGCATCTGATCCGACGCATTGTGAATGTGGGCGACAAATGCCAGTATTAGCCGAAATAAAAGGACGCTTGGATGATGTGCTCTTGTCTCCGGACGGACGCCGCATAGATGCAGTTGTTGCCGTTGTGTTTAAAGCGGATTTACCTGTTCGTGAAGCTCAGATTGTTCAGAGGGCCTTGGATCATCTAGAGATACGAATAGTTCCTGAAGCAGGATTTTCGGATCGTGATGTAGATGTGCTTGTACGGCGAGTTAAGAAAATAGCGGGTGAGGATATGGACGTGGACGTTGTCAAAGTTGATGCGATTCAGCGCGGCCCTAACGGAAAATTTCGCTTCATTATTTCACTGCTTGATCATTCCAGTCCTTTATCCCTGTAGATCTATCTAAAAGAGTTCAAAGGAGTAATACAAAATGGCGGGTGAGAAGTACCCGTTTGTATCCGTTGTAATGCCGGTTAGAAACGAAAGAGATTACATCCAACAAAGCCTAGAAGCAGTTTTGGCCCAAGACTATCCTCGAGAGTGTATGGAAATACTGATAGTTGATGGGATGTCCGAAGATGGGACGCGAGAATACGTCTGCGAGCAACAAAAGCACGTTCCTAATTTATATCTGCTGGATAATCCAGGCAAGATAGTGCCCGTGGGATTAAACATTGCCATTGCAAAGGCAAAGGGGGAAATTGTGGTTCGGGTAGATGGTCATTGCATCATTGCACCAGACTATATACGGCGCTGTGTGGATTATTTAGAACGAGAGCCTATTGTGGGTGTCGGAGGGCCAATGGAAACCGTGGGGGAAACACCCACAGCCAGGACAATCGCACTTGCCATGTCTTCTCTGTTTGGGGTAGGAAATTCGGCTTTTCGGGTTCATGTCAATTCACATCGCTATGTTGATACGATTCCTTTCCCGGCTTATAGAATGAGCACCCTTCGCGAGGCAGGCCCTTTTGACGAAGACCTAATCAGAAATCAGGATGATGAATATAACTATCGCCTTAGATCAATGGGAGGAAAGTTACTTCTTGCTCCCGACGTGCGGTCTAAATATTACAGTCGAGGTTCTTTGAAAGCCCTTTGGAGGCAATATTTCCAATATGGATTTTTCAAGGTTCGTGTACTACAGAAACACCCGGCACAATTCAGTCTACGCCAGCTTATTCCGCCTGCTTTCGTTGGCACCTTGTTGGTGGCATTAGTGTTATCTGTTTTCATTGTGCCGATGCGTTATTTTCTATTGGGTTTGCTAGTGGTTTATACCGCGGTTAATTTTGGCGTATCACTCCTTATTGCCATTCGACATGGTTGGGAACACTTTTGGCGCTTGCCGCCAACTTTTGCAATTTTACACATTGCTTATGGTTTGGGATTTTTAACGGGCCTCTTAAAAGCAATCGCTCGTAAAAATTGAGAGTTTGAGCTTGGGGGAATTCATAAATGTGTTTAACTTGGAGTTGGTCTGTGTTTTTTCTTTAGAGGTTACGAAACCCTGTGGTATGGAGGGAGGAATGGAAAAAGTTGTTTACACCAAGGAACCTGAAGATTCCGAGATTAAAGCCTGGTTTTCGGTCATGATGCGTCATCTAGATGATGGGTTGCGGCGAGTTAGGGATATTGTCGTCTCAGCAATGGGGATGATCGTTCTCGCTCCCTTCTTTCTTCTTGTTGTAATGATGATTCGACGCGATTCACCTGGGCCAATTTTTTACAAAGGGCATCGCGTGGGAAAGAATGGTCGTATTTTTAAGATCCTAAAGTTCCGTACTATGTATGAACATCCTGCTTCGTTTAATGGCGCGCGGGTAACAGCCAAGGACGATCCGAGAATTACGCCATTCGGGCGGATTTTGAGAGACACGAAACTTAATGAATTGCCTCAATTGTGGAATGTCTTCGTGGGAGACATGAGCCTTGTTGGGCCGCGACCAGAAGACCCAGAAATTGCCTCGCACTGGCCGGAGGACATCCGGCGCGAAATTCTCTCGGTGCGACCAGGAATCACCAGCCCGGCTTCTGTCCTGTATCGCAATGAAGAAGAGATGCTCCAATCTCGAAACGTTATGGATCGTTACCTGTGGGATATCCTCCCTAGCAAATTACGTTTGGATCAGCTGTATGTACGGAATCGTAGTTTATGGACAGATTTTGATGTTCTATTCTGGACAGCAGTGGTGTTGCTTCCCCGGCTTAAGAATTATGTGGTTCCAGAGCACTTACTCTATTGGGGACCACTGGCGCGCTTTTTAAATCGCTATCTTGTTTGGTTCTTTGTGGATTTCTTGGTGGCTTTTGTGGCTGTTGGTTTTGCAGGAGTGTTGCGGCGGCTGAGTGGCCCATTGGACCTTGGCATTGAATTGTCAATCGGGATCGCGTTCATCATCGCTTTTATGTTCAGTATGATCAATGCATTAACGGGAATTAACCGTGTTGAGTGGTCGAACGCAGGTGCTGCCGAAGCAATGGATCTGGCGGTTTCGACGGGGCTGGTAACATTGATCCTTTTTTTGGTCAACCTTTTCCTCCCAGGTGGAACTTTATTACCACCTATTGTCTTGGTTGTAACAGGCATGTTCGCTTACATCGGATTTGTTGCGACTCGTTATCGGAATCGGCTGGTTAGTAATCTGGTTACACGTTGGTTACAAGCAAGAGGGGAAAGAGTCAAGACATTAGGTGAGCGCGTATTGATTATAGGAGCGGGGCAGACGGCCCGTTTTGGTATCTGGTTGCTTCGAAATGGAGACCTGGCGCGAGCGTTTACCCCCATCGGACTCATTGATGACAACCCGCGCAAGATTGGGGCGTTGGTTGATGGTTTACCAGTGATCGCTCGAACTGACAAAATTCCCACTTTGGTGAAACAGCATGATGTTGGATTGATCCTTTTTGCCATCAGTGATATTCGCCCAGAACACAGCGAAAGAATTCTAGCCCTTTGCCGACAAACAGATGCGCGACTCATTCTGATGCCGGAAGTTTTGGATAGTCTGAAGGCTCACTTTCCTACGGGTGAGCAGAGTCGAGAAGAATTGGCGGAAAAAGTTTTGAGAAACACACTCTATGATCGTCTAACAGGGGTGTATAACCGGCAGCACTTTTTGCGTTTGCTTGATCGCGAAACTCAAAGGGCGAGACGATATCGTAATTCACTTTCCTTGATCATCATGAGCGTTGATTACGCTTGGCCGAATGAGGCAACCCGTTCAGCAGCAATTACTGCCCAGATCCTCAAGGCGGTTTCTGAGCGGGCTTTACGCGATATTCGTGAGATTGATGCAATAGGGCGATTGGAAGAAAAAATTTTCGGGATCCTTTTACCGGAAACCTCAATTGAGGGGGCAAACCTCGTGGCTGAACGCTTACAGGTGCGCTTGGGCAGTGCTCCAGTTTGGACTGATCGTGGTCCGTTGGGGGTTGAGGTGGTCATGGGGGTTGCGTGTTTGGATGGTTCTCAAGATCAGGAAAGTGTTTTTGAGAGGGCGTATCAAGCTATGAAAATCGCAGCAGACACGAGACCTCTATGATGTGTATTTACGATTTTTATCTTTTGAGGAGCATTCTTTGAATACAGAGACTATTTTTACAGGAAAAAAGATTTTGGTTACTGGAGCAGCAGGGTTTATCGGTAGCCACCTGGTTGAGCGATTGCAGACTTTGGGGGCAGATGTGAGAGCCCTTGTGCGCTACACCTCGCGCGGCGATGTGGGATGGTTAAGTCTCCTTCCGGGTGAGCGGAAACAGGCCTTAGAGATTGTATTCGGGGATCTACGCGATCCGGACGCAGTACGTCAGGCTATTGTGGGAACTCACATTGTTATACATCTTGGAGCCTTAATTTCAATTCCTTATTCTTACCTCCATCCTTTCGAGGTTGCTCAAGTCAATCTTATGGGCACGCTTAATGTTTTGATCGCAGCCCGCGATGTGGGGGTTGAGCGGGTAATCCATACATCAAGTAGTGAGGTATATGGTTCGGCACAATACATACCCATTGATGAGCGACACCCATTGCAAGGGCAATCCCCCTATTCGGCGAGCAAAATAGGAGCAGATATGCTGGCTGAAAGTTTTCATCGAACGTTTGATCTGCCGGTCGTCACAATCCGACCTTTCAATACTTATGGCCCTAGGCAATCGGCACGAGCTGTAATTCCGGCCATTATTACTCAAGCGCTTACAAGAGATACCATTTTTTTGGGCAATCTTTCTACTAGACGCGACTTCACCTTTGTAACAGATACTGTTGAGGGTTTTGTGCGTGCTATTGTTGCAGGTGGAGTGGAGGGGGGCGTTTTTAATTTGGGTACCGGTTATGAGGTTAGCATTAGTGAATTATGTCAAATGATCCTTGCTCTGACTGGGAGTCGCGCTCGGATCATTCAGGATGAACAGAGATTACGGCCTGAAAAATCCGAGGTCTTACGGTTGTTATCGGATAATCGGCGGGCGCGTGAAGTGTTAGGTTGGACTCCTAAAGTGTCGCTTGATGAGGGTCTAAAGGAAACCATTGAATGGATCAAAGGGAACTTAGGGCGTTTTAAGACTGGGCAATATGAGATTTAGTGCCGGATATATTGCTGGATAGATTACCTAGAGATTAAAAGCGGATTCGGGGTCAGGAAGGAGGACATTATGAAGGCGGTCATTTTGGCTGGCGGCAAGGGTACGCGTTTGGCTCCATATACAAAGATTCTTCCTAAACCATTGATGCCGGTTGGGGAAATGCCGATATTGGAGGTCATCGTACGCCAATTGCGACGGGCGGGCGTAGACGAAATCATTTTGACTGTAGGGCATTTAGCCGAATTGTTGCGGGCGTTCTTTGGCGATGGTAGCCATTTCGGTTTAAAGATTCGGTACAGTTTTGAGGATCAACCTTTGGGTACGGCAGGGCCTCTGGCATTAGTGGATGGTCTGGATGAAACTTTTTTAGTTATGAATGGAGATGTGCTTACGGACTTAAGCATTCGTGATTTGATCCAGTATCATCGAGAAATGGCCGCCAGTGCCACGATTGCTATGCATCAGCGCAAGGTCAAGATTGATCTCGGCGTCATTCTTTGTGATGGTGGTTCACGGGTTGTGGGGTATATCGAGAAACCCACTTATGATTACCAAGTTAGCATGGGGGTTTACGTTTTTGAGCCAAGGGTGCTAAATTTTATCCCGCGGGGAAAGTACCTGGATTTTCCTAATTTGGTGCACAAACTTTTAGGGGAAGGGGAAAAAGTAGTTGGGTACCTTTTTGATGGTTATTGGCAAGATTTGGGCCGCCCAGATGATTATGAACAAGCAACAGAGGATTTTCACAATTTGCGTCAAAAATTTTTACCGGAGATCACAGAATGAGTGTCTGGCGAATACCTCTAGCGGATATTGATTTGGGAGAAGAAGAAAAGGCTGCAGTGCTCGCGGTCCTTGACCGGCGTTGGTTGACGATGGGAGAAGAGACCCAGCACTTTGAACAGGAATTTGCCGATTATGTTGGTGCTACGTTTGCATATGCGGTTAGCAATTGTACTGTGGCTCTCCACCTGGCTTGTTTGGCGCTTGGTCTTGGGCCTGGTGATGAAGTGTTGGTGCCCTCTCTAACCTTTGTGGCCACAGCAGCTGCCGTTCGTTATGTTGGTGCAACGCCGCGTTTTGTGGAGATAACTTCAGAGAAGGATTTAACAATTTCTCCCCAAGACATAGTGAATTGTATTACCCCACGGACTCGGGCTATTATCGTGATGCATTATGGGGGCTATATGTGCGACATGCCATCCATTTTGAATATTGCTCGGCAACATAACCTTTTTGTGATTGAGGATGCAGCGCACTCGCCCGGCGCCAGCCTGGAAGGACGAAAAGCAGGGGTATGGGGTGACATAGGGTGTTTTTCTTTCTTTTCAAACAAGAATCTTTCCACTGGCGAAGGTGGAATGGTTACGACTCACCGACAAGACATTGCAGAAAAGATCCGTGTGTTGCGTTCCCATGGTATGACGGCTTTGACATGGGATCGCCACCATGGTCATGCCTGGAGCTATGATGTGGTGGCTTTGGGATATAACTATCGTTTGGATGAATTGAGGTCGGCAATTGGTAGGGTTCAATTGCGTAAACTAGAGGCTAATAATCAGCGCCGAGAAGATTTAGTGGCATATTATCGGGAAAAAATTCGTGAGCGCGTACCTAACATTGAGGTGCCCTTTGAAAGTCACCCGGGCCAATCTTCTTATCATTTGATGCCAATCCTGTTACCTCGTGAAACCCCTCGTGAACACTTTATGGAGGGCATGAAACGTCGAGGGATTCAAACCAGTATACATTACCCTCCTGTACACCAATTCAGTGCTTATCAAGGAATAACCCTCGTTCAAGGAAGGGACTTGCATTTTACAGAGTCGATAGCCAATCGCGAAGTTACATTACCGCTTTATCCAATGCTTACAAAAGCCCAAGTGGACGAGGTGGTTGAGGCGATTTTTGAGACATTAATTGAAACGCAACCGAATCACTAGCCAACTTTACCCATTTTTCATACACAGCAGAAAGAAGGAAACAATGCAACCTCGAGATTATTTGCTTTTAGCCAAGCGTTGGGCGTGGTTGCTTGGCGTTGGCATTTTAATTGGACTAATAGGGGGGGCGATCTACAGCCTTGTTCAGAAACCTGTATATCAAGCAACCACTAAGGTTATGGTGTTGGGAGCACCTCAGAGTAGTCTCAGTGATATTCTTAACCAGAACACCGAACTGCTTTCCCAAACTTTCACAGAACTATTGGTTACTCGGCCTGTCTTGGAAGCCACTTCGGAGCGGTTAGGTTACTATATAAGCAGTAGTCAGGTTCGGGTTCAGCAGGTTCGTGGAGCCCAACTTATACAGATCATTGCAGAGGATAGCGATCCTCAGAAGGCAGCTGAAATTGCCAACACACTTGTCACGGTTTTTTTGGAGCAGAATGCCAAGATCCAATCCGGCCGGTTCTCGGCATCAGAAGAGAGTCTTCAAGCACAGATACAGCAAGTAGAAGCACAGATTGCAGATTTGCAAAAACAGTTGGCTCAGACATCTGAACAATCTAGCGAAAAACGCTTGCAGGATGTAACCAATATAATTTCAGGAATTCAAACCGAGATTAACCAATTACAGGCGGATATTGTCCGGCTGGAATCCGATCATGAGACGGTGCTGGGAGTCAATGCCTTAGGACAACCCGCTCGTGTAACGCCAACGCTGACGGTAGATCAGCAAATTGAACTCACTCAGAAGCGCAGTCGCTTAGATGAATTGAAATCATTGTTGAATATCTACCAACAAATCTACGTTAGTTTGTCATTTTCACCTGCCAACCAGAGTGGTCAGAATAGTACCAATAATCAACTTCAAGCGGCGTTGGTCCTTTACCAGCAGATTTACGCTAATTTACTAAGCAATTATGAGGCAATTCGCTTAGCGCGATTACAAAGCACCCCAGAAGTAGTTCAAGTGGAAGGAGCACAAGTTCCATCGCATCCGGTGCGTCCCCAAACGACCACAAATATCCTCTTGGGAGGGATACTTGGATTGCTCCTGGCAGGCGGGATTGTTTTCTTATTGGAATATCTGGACGATTCAATTCGGAATGGTGAAGCGGTTACAAAGAATCTAGACCTTCCGGTTTTGGGTTACATCAGCGAAATGAACGGAAAATTACCTAAGGAGGCGTATCCACCTCATGTAGTTGCCCAGCCGCGTTCTCCAGTGACTGAGGCGTTCCGTTCTATTCGCACCAACCTTGAGTTTGTGGAAATAGATCGTCCGTTAAAAACTCTGCTCATCGGTAGTCCGAGCCCAGATGAGGGAAAAACGACCGTTGCAGTAAACCTGGCAATTGTGATGGCGCAAGCCGGGAGTCGGGTCTTGTTAATGGATACCGATTTGCGGCAACCGCAAGTCCATGAACGCTTGCGTTTACCTAATCGGTTAGGATTGAGTGATGTTTTGCGTGAACATAGTAATCTGGACGAGAGTCTGCATCATCTAACCACAGAGGGCATTGATGTCCTTACGAGTGGAACATTGCCACCCAACCCGGCTGAAGTCCTTTCCTCGGAACGCATGGCAAACCTCTTAAGTGAAGTAGCAATGCGCTATGATAAGGTAATTTTGGATGGGCCACCGTTCTTAATTTCAGATGCCATCGTTTTGGCTTCACGAGTGGACGGGGTATTGCTGGTCCTACGCGCCCGGAGCACATCACAAAGTGTAGCGTTGGAGGTGCTAGAACAATTAGATCGAGTAAAAGCGAGGGTTGTGGGAGCCGTACTTAATCGCGTTCAGGATTCCATTTCCAACCACTACTACCATAACTTAAAGTCTTATGCCTATATTTCTAAAGAAACCGACGAATTGACCTTACTCGAAGATTAGTGTTGCCCGGTGGGAGGAACCCATGCCCCAGTCCATCTGTCCTTATCTTGGGCTTAGACGAGACCCAAGCACAGTATTGGAATTTCCAAGTGAGCGCAACCATTGCCACCACGCTCGACCAATAGCACCGGTTAACTTAAGGCATCAGCGTTTATCATGTCTAACCGATCGCTACGTTAATTGTCCCGTCTATCATCAATCAAAAGCACAATCTCTCCCCGAGGACTTACTACTGCCAAGTTTTAATCAAACGCGCCAGCGGTGGGTGATCCTTGGGCTTTTTTTATTCCTTATTCTCGGTGGGGTAATTGTAGGTGGGGTGAGTGCATTCAAGATAGAGGGTCGTGGGATTATACCTAAAACGGGCGATATGAATGAACCAGGAGAAAGCTCTCAAGGTCTTTTACTGTTAACCGAAGCCCTGAGTTTGACCAAGGGGGCAGTAAATTCGCCAGATAACTTAACGGTGACTTCGGGGGTTCCAGTTGAATGTTATCCACCAGAAGGATGGGTGGCGTATTTGGTTAAACCAACAGATTCGCTTTTACGGTTGAGTCTATTGTTTCGCACCAGTGTTGAAGTGTTGCAATCAGCCAATTGTTTAGGGGAACGCACTCTAATCCGTCCGGGTGAAATACTTTATGTTCCCCCTTTGCCTACCCCAACTGCTACTTTCACCCGCACACCTACAAGAACCCGTGTTCCGGCTTCGGTTCTTAATCCCACGTCCCCTTCGCGTGGTGAAAACCCACCTCCATTTATTCCAACACCTACTTTCACCTTAGTAATGCCTTCCAATACTTCCCGTCCAACGGCTACCTCAGTACCGTCAACTTCGACCTCAACCCCTTTACCAACCCTTCCTCCACCCCCGCCGTCTCCAACCCTACCTCTTCCTACACTTCCACCAACTGTACCACCGCCTGAACCTACCTCAACATTGGAAGAGACTCCCACTTCTTAAGAAATCAATTCTTCACACTCTAGAAAACAATTTAGGAGCACAGGATGCTTGAGATAGCCTTTAGGTATCTCGTAGTAACATTGGCTTTAATGTTGCCAATCTATCACGGAACGGTGCAGTTGGGATTTTACCCACCAAATGAGGATAAATTGTGGCCATTGAATCTCAGCGCTGACGAGATCAACAATACTTCGCCTATTGCATCTGATGATTTTTTCTCAATATCCGAGGATTTGGATTTAATGGTTTCAGCACCGGGGGTTTTGGAAAATGATAGTGATTTAGAGAGCGATCCGCTTACCGCCATTAAAGTCAGCGATCCAGCACACGGGAGCTTGACGCTTAATAACGATGGTAGTTTCACTTACTCGCCAGATACAAATTACGTTGGGCCTGACTCGTTCACTTACAAAGCGAATGATGGTCAAGCAGATAGTAATGTGGCTGTGGTTACTATAACCATCACGCCAGTGAATGATCAACCCAAAGCCAACCCACAAGAAATAACCGTAGCCGAAGATAACAGTGTTGAGTTTGTTTTGACCGCTTCAGATGTAGATAATGAGGAATTAATTTTTAGCGTGGTAACACAACCGACTCATGGGATATTAACCGGAACACCTCCCTACTTGACATACACACCCGATGAAAATTTTTTCGGCTTGGACTCGTTCACGTTTAAAGTCAATGATGGGCAGTTAGACAGCGAAGTGGCGACTGTGAGCATTACAGTGACAGCGGTCAATGATGCGCCGATAGCAACAAACGACACCTATATGATGGACGAGGATGCAGTTCTGAATATACTTGCCCCTGGTGTGTTGAGCAACGATCAAGATGTTGAAGGGGATGTTTTGAGTGTTGAACTGGTGAATAATGTTAGCCATGGGGGACTGACCCTCAACACTACTGGCGGTTTCACTTATACGCCAATCGCCAATTACTATGGTACGGATTCATTTATTTATCGCGCTTATGATGGCCAACTTTATTCGAATGTGGCAGTAGCAACCATAACGATCAATAATCTCAACGATCCTCCTCTTGCGCTGGACGATTCCTATACAATAGCAGAAGATACGCTATTAAATATCCCCGCTCCAGGGATACTAAGCAACGATACTGATCCTGAGGGAAGGTCGTTAAGTGCAAGTAAAGTAAGCGATCCAACCCATGGTAGTCTGATCCTTAATAGCAATGGCGAGTTTACTTACTCACCGGCTTCGAATTATTATGGTCCAGATTCATTTACTTATGTTGCAAATGATGGTCAGTTAAGTAGCAATGTGGCAACGGTAAACATCACGGTGACCCCTGTCAACGATGCGCCAGTCGCAAACTCACAAACGAAAACCGTGGCAGAGGACGGTAGCACTGTCATTGTTCTGACAGGCGCGGATGTGGATGAGGATGCACTGACATTCACCGTGGTGACCCAACCGGCTCATGGAACGTTGAGTGGCCTACCCCCAAGTCTAACATACACACCCAATCCAGATTATTCCGGTTCGGATTCGTTCACTTTTAAGATAAGTGATGGTCAGGTGGATAGTAATGTAGCCATGGTAAGCATTACCGTTACCCCAGTCAATGATGCTCCTGTCGCATTAAGTGATGTTTTTTCTGTTAACGAGGATACGGTGTTGAGTGTAACTACTCTGGGTGTACTGATCAATGACCAAGATGCAGATGGGGACGTGTTGAGTGCTTTGCTGGTGAGCAACGTAGACCATGGGACATTGACTCTCAACACCAACGGTGGTTTCATTTACATCCCCAGCAAAGACTATAACGGCTCGGATTCGTTCACTTATTTTGCTAATGATGGTCAAGCCAACTCGAATCCAGCAACCGTAACGTTAATTGTAAATCCGATCAACGATGCGCCAGTGGTTGTTGATGATACATATCGAGCGAATATCTTGGGAATCCTTGTAAGTAATCCGAATGTTTTAGGAAATGATAGCGATGTGGATCAAGATAATTTATCAGTAGATCTCCGGAGTACCCCGATCCATGGGGTATTGAATATAAACAATAATGGCAACTTTACCTATGTCCCAACTCCGGACTATCGCGGAACCGACTCGTTCACCTATCGAGCCTACGATGGTAAGGCGTATTCAGTCCTTGCCACAGTGACCATTGAGGTTGACTCCGTTCGTCCATTGCCTCCGGATTGGATTCAGCCAGTAGGGAATGAAAGCATATATATCATGCGAGAGGACACGGTGACTTTGGGGGTCACAACTTATGACACGGACATAAATTATGTGCGATTTCAGTGGTGGAACCCCGTGAGTAATAATTATGAACTTCTTGGCGTAGATACAGAAAGCCCATTTTCAGTTGCTCTAAATTTTAGTCGTTTACCGGTAAATCAGTTGAGCCAAGTGTTTGCAGAGGTTTGGGATGATTTCGGAAATGTTTCACTTAACACATTGAACCAAGAGACTTACCTTCAAACCGTTCGACGAATTTTTATCTTTCCTACCACTTTTCGTAATCAAATCTATTTGCCACTGATCTTCAAATGACAGGTTAGGGTATAATAATGTCCGTTCCTTATGCCCACACTTGAGCGACTTTCAATCGTAGTGCCTGTTTTCAACGAGGAAGAAAACCTGCCTCTCTTATACCAGGCGATTTGTTCTGCCATGGCGGCTATCCCGTGGGTGTGGGAAGTCGTGTTTGTTAATGATGGTAGTCAAGACCGCAGTGGGGAAGTATTAGAGTCTTTGGCCGTTTTTGATCCTAACCACGTGCGAGTGGTTGAATTGCGACGCAATTTCGGGCAAACGGCGGCAATTGCCGCAGGAATAGATCATGCTTTTGGGGACGTCATCGTCCTAATGGATGCTGATCTGCAGAATGACCCAGCTGATATCCCAATGATGCTGGAAAAAATTCAAGAGGGATACGATGTCGTTAGCGGATGGCGTGTGCATCGAAAAGATGCATTTCTTACTCGTACTTTGCCATCACGGATTGCCAACGGCTTGATTTCTTGGGTTACTGGTGTCCATTTACACGATTATGGTTGTACCCTAAAAGCCTATCGGCGCGATGTCCTAACAGGGTTCAAACTCTACGGTGAAATGCATCGGTTTATTCCGGTTTACGCTCATGGAGTGGGAGCAAAGATCATCGAGGTGCCGGTTCGTCATCACCCGCGGCGTTTCGGAAAAGCAAAATATGGGCTTGAACGTACTCTCAAGGTGATCCTGGATTTATTTACGGTCAAATTTCTCAATAGTTATGCTAATAAACCCATTTACCTTTTCGGCGGCACCGGCGCGATATTGATTTTTCTTAGCACTCTGTTATTGCTCTATTTGTTCATTCGCCGTGTTTTCTTTGGCATCGGTGTGTTAACCTCGCCGTTTTTCCAAATGGCAACGATGATCGGGATTTTAGGATTCCAATCTATCTTAATGGGGTTGATTGCTGAATTACTGGTGCGGACCTATCATGAATCTCAAGGTAAGCCCACATATACGGTTAGACGAATTATTCGAGAAGGTGTAGAGGAACCAGTATCCCTGAGTAACACACGTTGAAGTGACCAAAGAATCTATGAAGCGCAAAAACGAACAACATCAACGCTTGTTTTTAGTCATCTCTCTAATGCTTGGGTTGGTGTTTGTTGGGGGATTGGTTCATTGGGCTCAGACTGTTAGTGGTCTGGGCTTTTTTGTTATATCTTGGAAATGGCGATTGGGTTTAGGGGGATGGATTGGTCTGGCTATTCTTTGGGCAGGATTGTTGATTACTGCTTATTTTCACGATATCACACCGTCTTTGTGGTTACAACGAACCATAACGTCGCGGATAGCTCGTTTTTGCGGTTTTGTCATTGCAATGGGTTTTATGATGATTCCGGTGGTTGCCATAAGTGGATGGTTGCCACATCCCGAAGTTTGGGAAGCCTTTCCAGCACGATTGATGTTATTAAGCGCTGGGATTTTTTTCGGTGGAATGGGAATCTCGTTGGTAACAAATGATGAGATTGGTTGGTTGGGATGGATAGGAAGCGCTTTGGTTTCGGGTATTGGATTTATTCTATTGCAGTATTTACCGGGGATTAGTTCTTATCCTCTTTCTCTAGGTTGGTCTGAGGCCAGTCGTTATTATTATGGCTCACTATTTTTCGCCAGGCGCATCTATGGCGTTTCCGTGCCCCTTTCGCCACTTCATCCGGCCCGCTATATGCTGTTGGCGATCCCGTTTGCATTGGGCCACCTTCCGTTATGGGTACATCGGTTTTGGCAAATTGCCTTATGGTTAGGAATGAGCCTCGCTACTTCAGCGGCTCTGGTAAAAAGATTGCCAATTGGAAATCGGCTTGCGCGTTTTTGGGCTGTCATTTGGGGAGCATTGTTCCTGTTGCAAGGGCCGGTGTATTATCACCTCACCTTGTGTGTCATCCCTGTATTATTGTTTTTTGATGCTAAAAAGCCCTGGCGCACATTGTTGGTGGTCCTAATCACCTCACTTTGGGCAGGGGTCTGCCGTATTAATTGGTTTCCTGTGCCCGGGGCACTGGCAATTTTTTTGTGGCTGCTTGAAGAACCTATCGGGGAACAACCTTTTTATCTTTACTACAGATGGCCTCTTATATTCGGCGTATTGGGTTTGGCTGTAGCCTTCGCTGCGCAAGCGGTATATATCACATTATCTGGGCAACCATCCTGGATGTATGAATCGACATTTACTTCGGATTTACTTTGGTATCGTCTTCTCCCTAGCCCGACCTATCCGATAGGGATTATTCGTGGTATCGTCTGGGTGTCTTTGCCATTATGGATTCTTATTACTGTCAATGGTTTACGTAACTTTAGTAGAATCAGCATTTGGCGATGGGCGGGAATTGCGGCTATTATAATGATTTTCTTTGTGGGGGGATTAGTGGTCAGTGTTAAGATCGGTGGGGGTAGTAATATTCATAATTTGGATGCCTATCTTATCTTTTTAATGACAATTGGAGCATACCTTGTAACCCATCGCGTCGTTGCGGATGGGAGATCGTTGCAAGTATGGCGTCCAATTCCTGTTTTGTTGTTATTAGCATTCCTGCCAGTAGGGTGGCACATGTATTTTGCGCACCCCATCATGAGGCTTGATGAAAAAATAGCCTGGCAGGATGTTGAAATCCTTCGGGATTGGGCTCAAAAAGCCACTGCTCAAGGGGGGAGAGTATTATTCATTAACCAACGCCATTTGTTGACCTTTGGGATCATACAGGGAGTGCCCCTGGAGCCAGAATATGAGTTACTGGTGTTAATGGAAATGGCAATGGCTAACAATTCTCGTTATCTCGGTCGTTTCTATAATGATTTAGAACAACGAAAATTTGATGTGATCATTGTTGGCACTCCTAATACACCAATAAAAGACCCTGCGAAGGATGCGTTTGCAGAAGAGAATAATGTTTGGGTAGAGAGGGTGGTCTTGCCGTTGCTACGGAATTATAAAGTCGCTCTTGTTTTGCAATCTGATGTCGCTGTGATGGTGCCGCGAATTGAAGACATCACCGTTTCTCCATAGATTGTGGTCGGGCGGTATGGTGTCTAAGGCAAATCGTTGCTAGATGGTCTTCATATAGACATTCCCAGCCCGGGTCTTGACGGAGAGCCATAATCAAACGAGAATCTTGGGGAAAAATTACCCAATTGATTTGATATTTGTCCAACCAAAACTTCCATCCTTCGTCCAGGGTTAAAATTTTCTCATACGTTCGCGTCAAATCTTCTCCATAAAAATCGGTTTGTCCATCTATAAAAACGCGATATTCTGGCCAAAGGCGGAATAGCAAATAGCCTCCCCAAGGAAAGTAATTCATCATGTTTCCTTGGGGTGAGGAGGCGATAATCCAGTTTGTAGCCTCGATTGGAAATACATTGGGATCAAATTGGTTGCGTTCTTTGAACCAAGGAGAAGTTAGAATCAGGCAGATAATGATTAATGAACCTATGGTTGCCCAGATGGGTAATCTAATCTTGGTTTGCAGGCTGATAAATTGCTTTTCACGATTTTCCCATCGGGTTCCCGTCAGGAATCTTTTTATTTGCATACTTAGAATTGGGGTCATAATTAGAGCGTATAAGGGAATATTGCGAGCGCTCATTAGTGCCAATGCTGTCCAACCCACCCCCAAAAAACGGTGGGCCATAGGAATTGGCTGTCTTTGTGACATGGCTAACCATAGGGAAAGTAGAATCATTATCAGGAAGGGCCAAGTAGTGAGCGATTGAAAATTGGGGGGAAGATATTCTTGTGTATGGCTAATGAGGTAGCGATTGGTTACGTACTCGATACTGGTTTTCCAGAGCCGGATACCAACCGGGTTGATTAAGGAGGTAACAAATAAGAGAATTCCGAGGCCGGAGAATTTTGCCAATTGACTGCGGAAAAAAGGGATGTCTTTTCTGTGCTTAAGATACTCCCCAAAAAATTCTGCCCAATAAGCCATGAAACAGGCAAATCCGGAAATGAAAGCACCATGGGTGTTAACCCAAATCAACATCAAAAGGAGAGGTTGCCAAAAGGGAAGGGGACGTCTGAGGCGAAGGTTTTCTAACATTCCAAACCAAATCGCAAGGTAAAGAAAAGTAAAAATGTGAGGTCTGGCTAAAAAATGTAAACTGGCCGCGGCAAACGAAAGGAGGCTCACCATTAGAGAAGTTAGAGGGAGAAGGCTTGCGGTAAGCGCCTGACGATAGATCAACGACCAAGTAATGGCGATCACCATTCCAACGAAGAGGACAATCCCGTTTAAGCCAGCCCATTGGTGAATTAGGGCAAAAGTCAATTGGGCCAACCATTCGTGAGGGGTAAGTGGTTGTCCATAGAGGGAATGTGAGAATAAATCTCGGGTTGGGATGGTGTAGGAGGATAAGATATAGTAGCCCAGGGTTAGATGTCGCCCCAAATCGCCGTCCTGGTTTAACAATCGTGGTCCAATTCCTATGACGCCAAGTAATGTGGCAAGGAAAAGGATTTCTTCAATCCTTGGTAAACCAATGGGAAAAAGGTACTTCTTCGCTTTCTTGATCGACATGGTTGGGGATATTTTACATGATAGATAAACGGGAAGATTGTGTGAAGTACAATAAAAATTATCGCACTATCTAATGCTTTATTTGAGGGATATAAGGCGTGTTTATATTGGCCCTTGTTTTGGGATTTATCTCAGGAAGTCTGCCTTTTTCTGTTTGGTTGGGAAAACTATTTTTATCGCAAGATATTCGAGAAATTGGCGATGGAAATCCTGGCGCCACAAATGTCTTTCGAACTGGTAATTGGAAGGTCGGAATATTGGCTTTGTTGTTAGATTACCTTAAAGGCGTTTTGCCAGTTGCCATTTCTTATTCGGTATGGGGGATCCAAGAAGGAAAATTAGTAGCAGTGATGATGGCCCCCTTATTGGGACACCAACTTTCGCCTTTTTTGGGATTTAGGGGTGGCAAGGGCGTGGCGACAACCTTTGGAGTTTGGACTGGGGTAACTATGTGGGAAGGCCCCATTGTTCTGGGTTCCCTTCTAACCATATTTTATTTCCTTTTTGACCATGATGCCTGGTCGGTTATTTTTGGTATGATCGGATTGCTTTTGTATTGGTTACTAAAGGGAGCAACTGCAGAAATTTATGGCGCAGCATTGGCAAATTTGTTCTTTTTATTGTGGACCCATCGGTTGGCACTAAACGGAAAGATTGGGTTAAGGTTTCTAAGGTTTCGATTAAAAAGTCGCTGAAGTTATTGAGTAAAGACAATGAGCACAAGGTGGCATATTCGTCCTTATTATCCTAATGATCGCGATGCCCTGTTTCGGATCGCAGGGGATACTGCTTTTTTCGGTAATCCTATTGAGGCTTACATGGAAGATCGAAGGCTTTTTCTGGATGCCTTTTATGCGTATTACACAGACTATGAATCTGAACATGCTTGGGTGGCAGTTGCTGATGGGAAGGTGATTGGATTTCTAGTAGGGAATCTAGATCCAAAAAAGTATCGAAGAACAATGGCACACAAAATCATTCCCGCAGTTATAAAAAGGCTTGGGCAAGGTGAATACAAAATTGGACCTAAAACGCGAAGATACTTACGTGAAGTTGCCCTGGCTTTCATTCGAGGGGAGATACCGAAGGTGGATGAGATGTTATACCCCTCTCATCTCCATCTGAACGTAGATGCCCAAAGGCGCGGACTTGGTATTGGCAAAGAACTGTTAATGGGCTATCTAAATCACTTGCGTTGCCTTGGAGTGCCGGGCGTTCATTTGCAAACGACTAACTTAAACCGAGCAGCCTGCCATGTGTATGAAAGTCTTGGTTTTTCTCTGCTTGAGGCTCGAAAGACCCGCGTGTGGGAGTGGATAGTCAACGAAAAAGTTGAGAATCGGTGCTATGGTATGCGATTGTAAAAAAAACAAGGCCTGCAATATTGCAGGCCTTGTTTGGTCTTGTGGTAATTCTAATGGATTGTTTTATTGTTTTACAACAACATTGCTGGCTTGCAAACCCTTAGGGCCGCGCTCGATTGAGAATTCGACGACCTGACCCTCTTCCAGAGTGCGGTAGCCATCGCCACGAATTGCAGAAAAATGAACAAAAACGTCATTTCCACCTTCGCGGGAGATGAAACCATAACCCTTACTTCCATTGAACCACTTGACCGTACCGATGTAACGTTCAGACATTGTAAATTGCCTCCTTCAGGCGATAAAAGGTATTTAGGTGTTCAGCTTGTTCCATCGGAACGATCAAACAATTAGGCTCACGGAAATTCCGTGAGCCGCCGTTCTTATTCCGCGAACTTACTGGTTTCCTTGGTTTTGTTTATATCATGGGGTTGCATTTGTGTCAAGGGGCTAGAAGCACTTTTGTTAGCGCAAAGTAGTAAAGTCCCCTTTGTGCAAAGTTAAAATGTCCCCTTTGAAGGGACACACAAACATGGATGAACTACTGAAGATGAGTAACCAAGAAATCACCCGCCTAGAAACAATGCAAAGGATCAAGGAGAAACGCTTGACGCAAATCGAAGCCGCCCGGCTGCTGGATTTGAGCGTGCGGCAGATCAAGCGGCTGTATCGTGCCTACAAGACCCAGGGTGCGGCAGGCTTGGTGAGCCGACGGCGGGGTAAGCCCAGCAACCATCGCCTGAAGGAGGAAACGCAGCAGAAAGTCCTTGACCTGCTCTATCAGCGCTACGCCGACTTTGGGCCGACCTTAGCCCACGAGAAGCTGACTGAGCAGCACCATCTCTCTATCTCACGGGAAAGTGTGCGTAAGATTATGATCGCCGAAGGGTTGTGGAAGCCAAGGCGGGCGAAGAGACCGCCGCTGCACCCGATGCGCCAGCGGCGCGCCTGCGTTGGCGAGTTAGTCCAAATAGATGGGTCGGATCACGCCTGGTTCGAGGAGCGTGGGCCAACGTGTACCCTGCTGGTGTTCGTGGACGATGCGACCGGCCAGTTGATGGAACTGTGGTTCGTGCCGGATGAAACGTTCTTCGCGTACTGCGAAGCCACCCGCCACTACCTCGAGCGTTACGGCAAACCGCTGGCTTTCTATAGCGATCAACATGGCATCTTCCGCGTCAACCAGCCGCGCCCGCTGGCCACCACCCCCGGTCTGACCCAGTTCGGGCGGGCTATGCAGGAATTAGACATCCAGATCCTCTGCGCCCATTCCCCGCAAGCCAAAGGCCGCGTCGAACGCGCCAATCAGACCCTGCAAGACCGCTTGGTCAAAGAACTGCGCCTGCGGGAGATTTCCGATATACAAACCGCCAATGCGTTCTTGCCTGAGTTTCGGGAGGACTTCAACCGACGCTTTGCCGTGACCCCGCGCAGCAGCCACAATGCCCATCGCCCCTTGCTGCCCACCGACGACCTCGATCGCATCCTCACGCACCAGGAAACCCGCACCCTCTCCAAGAACCTCACTGTCCAATTCAAGCAGACGATTTACCAAATCCAATCTGACCGCCCTGCCTATGCCCTGCGCCATGCCCATGTCACCGTCTGCGAAAACCCCCACGGCGACGTCACCATCCTTTACCAAAACCAGCCCTTAGCTTACTCGATTTACCAAAAGCCTGCTCGACAAGCCGACATCGTGGATACCAAAACCCTTGACCGCCAAATCAAAACGCCGCCATCCCCTGCTCCCAACCACCCCTGGCGGCGCTATGGACACCATCTCAACGGCAAACCTATTCAAGAGGCCTCGCCCCATGACGCTGACTGAAATCGCCCGTCTGTTGCCCTTCCTGGCTCTACTCAAGCAGGCCAAGCTAATCCGCTTATCCCAGCCCGGTCTGCCCTCCACCTCTTCTCAACCCTTCCATGGGGACATCTCTATTTTGCAAAACAGGGGACATTTCTATTTTGCATTGACAGGGGCTAGAAGCACTTTGTTAGCGCAAAGATGAAAACTCCCTGATTTGGCCCCCCTTCATGGTCCAGTCTCCCCCTATTTTTCTCTCTCAACCCTTCAAAAGGCACATTAATACATCGCTAAACAGGCCAAATGTCTATTCTGTATAGATAAGATGGGTTGAGAAAAGTCGGGGAGGTGCGAAAATTATAAATATCCTTGTCATTATGCTAAAATTTCACAATTCCAAGGTGATGGAGTTATATAGATGGAGCGAACGGTCCCAAGTACAGCATCAGGGGAGATTGCCCTTTACCTGCGAACAATTTATTCTCTATTGAGATCAACCGAAAAAGTGCAGATTCGAGCATTGGAGGAAGTTCATCTTGCCACTAATTCTTCGCTGCATCCTGATGCACGGAAGCCCACGCCTGACACTTCGGCTTTTATTTATAGTCTCCTCCGATTACCGGAGTGTATTTCAGAGGTTCAGACGGTTATCTTGGGACAAAGTTTACAAGTTTTTACACGACATGGCTATCCTGATGTAGACAAATGGCAGCAGGTTACTGCCCGTGCCCGGCGTCGGAGATGCTATTTTAACCACCGCGATACTCTGGCGTGTTTGATCGCAAGTCGCTCGGATATTGACGATTTGATCCCCACCCTGACCGCCTTTCAAATCGAATGGAATAAGCTCCACCGCCTGTTACAAGGACGGCCCGCAGACATCAGTTGGGAAAGACTCGTTAATGAACCGGCTTTATCACAAGAGTTGGCTAGCCTTTTGAAAATAAACGAGGAGGATTTAGAACGCCTGCGGGCGGTATGGGGAACACGATTTGCCGTAAATTTACAGCGAATTGCCCATCGCGCATGTAATATAAGCGTGCGTTTACTCAGTGGGTCATTGATAGAATACAGGCGTGCCACCCGAGCGTGGTGGGAAAATATCGTGCGAACTCATCCTGAATTATTGGAAAAGCCGGTTTACTTTATTTCTAGTAACACTCATAGTGTGGCCAATTTGCTTTCTGGTTATGCTCTTTCCAAACGTGAAGAATTGATTCGGTTTCTAAATCAGGAACAATTTTCAGATTGGCTTGACGAATGGCATAGTATTGAGCAGCGCCAGTCTTTGGGCGAAGAAAACTTTTTGTATTACATTCTAAAGAAATATCAACAAACTTCAAAAGGTCGCTACACACTTAAAGAGCAATTGGAGTATGAGAAAGAACGGGGGATATATCGCATTCCGAGCGGAAATTACTTTGATATTGAGGCTCAGGTTATCCGATTATCTGCCCTAAACAGCGCGAATTTTGATCCACGCATTCGCGCAGGGAATATGGACTATCTGAAGCAAAGCAATGCGCTTATTCTCAATATAGATTACCCCCTTGGTCTTGGGGCATATAATCTTCTTGCTCTCATTGCCGAATACGTTGAGCCTATTTTGGGGGTATATGTTATGGGCAAAGCCGCCACTTTAAATGGGCGTTTAGGGGATGTTATGATCCCTAATGTGGTCCAGGACGAGCATTCCCAGAACACCTATCTATTTCAAAACTGCTTTAGCGCTTCGGATGTTGCGCCTTATTTAATTTTTGGTACGGTGTTAGATAATCAGAAAGCGGTGAGCGTTTTCGGTACATTTCTACAAAATGCGCAGATTATGGATGTAGTCTATCGAGAAGGCTATACCGACGTTGAGATGGAAGCCGGTCCTTACCTTTCGGCTATTTATGAAATGACCCATCCTAAGCGGCATCCAGTTAATGAGATTGTGAGCCTTTACAATCTTCCTTTTGATGTTGGAATTCTGCATTATGCTTCAGACACTCCCCTAAGTAAAGGGAAGAATTTGGGTGCAGGTACTCTCTCCTATTTTGGCATGGATTCAACCTATGCAACAACCATTGCCATTTTGAGGCGAATTTTTTCCAACGAACGAGCACGACTTGCTTAAGAAACCAGAGCGGCCTCATCAATAATAAGGCCGCTCTGGGGTAAGGGGGGTTACTGGTCTAAGGCTCGAAGTTGGTCACGCAGGCGCGCGGCGGTCTCGCGGAAGGTTTCAAGTTTTTGCCGTTCCTTTTCAACAATCTGAGCTGGTGCTCGCTCGGCAAACGGCCCGGCAAGTAATACTTCCAACCGTGAAATTTGTTGTTCAGCTTCTGCCAATTCCTTCTGCAGGCGCGCCCGTTCTGCCTCAAAGTCAATCAAATTGGCCAGGGGAATGTAAATCTCGATACCCCTCGCGACCAAAGCAATTTCGTTGCCAGATCGAGTCGCCCGATCCTTGAGAATTTGCAATTCTTCCGTAGAGACCCCAGCGAGTGCGGCGATGATTTGAGATTGCTCATAAAGCATTTCAGCATGATCGCCTGCCACAATTACGGCAGGTATCTTCCTGGCGGGAGGAACTTTCTTCTCGGTGCGAACGTTGCGAATCGCTCGGATGATGTCCTGTACCATTGCAAAATGTTCGGTCTTTTCCTCTTCCCAATCCTCGGGGGGGTGAGGTTCAGGCCAACGCGCGATGATCAATGCCTCCGCCCAACCCTCTTTGGGGGCGAGCAACTCACTTTTTGATTGGGCAGCTTGTTTTAGATGCCCCCACAAAGATTCAGTGACAAAGGGGGTGAAAGGATGAAGTAATCTTAGACAAGCATCAAGGACACGCACCAGGGTATATGCCGTATAAAACGCTCGATCACCCCCTTGAGCCAATTGAAGTTTGGCGATCTCAATGTACCAGTCGGCGAATTCTGACCAGAAGAAATCGTAAATTTGTCGCCCGGCCTCGCCAAATTGGTAAGATTCAAATAATCGCTCCACCTCACGGAGAAGGTTCTGCAAGCGTGCCCAAATCCAAGAATCGGCTAATGTCCATTGGGGGGATGATTGAGGGGCTGGTGGGCACGAATCAAGCGCTCCAATGACGAACCTTCCAGCGTTCCACACTTTATTGGCAAAATTCCGATTGGCTTCCACCTTTTTAAGACTTAAATTGATATCATTTCCAGGAGTTGAACCAACTAGCAAAGTGAAGCGGAGCGCATCAGTGCCCATTTGATTCATGACCTCAAGAGGATCTATTACATTCCCCTTGGTCTTGCTCATTTTCTGTCCATGCTCATCACGGATTAGGCCATGTAAGTAAACCGTATGGAAGGGCTCGCGACCGGTAAACTCAAGGCCAAACATGATCATTCGAGCTACCCAGAAAAAGAGAATATCGTACCCGGTCTCCAGAACTGAGGTGGGATAGAAATATTTATAATCGGGGGTTTCTTCCGGCCACCCTAGGGTTGAGAATGGCCATAATCCTGATGAGAACCATGTATCTAAAACATCCTCATCCTGATGAATATGTGGACTACCACAAGTGGCGCAGGATGTAGGATCTTCGCGGGCAACGGTCATAGCTCCACAATCATCGCAATACCAAACCGGTATGCGATGCCCCCACCACAGTTGACGGCTGATACACCAGTCCTGAATGTTTTCCATCCAGTTGTAGTAGATTTTGGTGAAACGATCGGGTATGATACGGATGCGTCCTTCGCGTACGGCTTGTAATGCAGCATCAGCCAAGGGCTTTATACGAACGAACCATTGTTCGGAGAGTCGGGGTTCAATAATTTCGCCACCCCGTTGAGAGCGAGGTACGGTTATCGTATATGGTTCTTCTTTGATGACCAAGTCGGCTGCGCGCATGTCTTCCCAAAGTTTTTTACGGCATTCGAAGCGATCTAAACCAGCATATGGTCCACCGGCCTCATTAATTCGAGCCTCTTCGGTCATAATGTTGATGATTTCGAGATTATGGCGTAAGGCAATCTGGTAATCATTGGGATCATGGGCAGGGGTGACTTTGAGAGCTCCGGTACCAAAACCGGGGTCTACATATGAATCGGCGATGATTGGTATAAGACGCCCTAGAATGGGTACTCGTACTTTACGACCAATAAAAGAGGTGTAACGTTCGTCTTGAGGGTTAACCGCTACGGCAGTATCACCAAGGATGGTCTCAGGGCGGGTAGTAGCAACGGGAATATAGGTATTGGGATCGTCATCAAGAACGTATTTGAAATAATAGAGTGTGCCGGGCTCTTCAGAATACTCTACCTCAAGATCTGAAACTGCAGTACGGAGGCCAGGCGACCAATTGATCATTCGCAAACCACGGTAGATTAACCCTTTTTCATACAAACGCACAAAGGCTTCCCGCACAGCGCGTGAAAGTCCTTCGTCAAGGGTAAAACGCTCACGACTCCAATCGCACGAGGCACCTAAACGGCGAATCTGACGCGTAATGATGCCCCCGTATTTCTCTTTCCACGCCCATACCCGCTTAAGGAAAGCCTCACGTCCGAGTTGTTCGCGGCGTAGCCCTTCTTTTGCCAATTCACGTTCAACTAAAAGTTGGGTTGCAATTCCGGCGTGGTCGGTGCCGGGTACCCAGAGGGTGGGTTCCCCTTTCATGCGATGATAACGGATCATCAAATCTTCCATGGCTACAAACATGGCATGGCCGAGGTGTAGTTCACCTGTCACGTTGGGTGGGGGGATACTGATGACAAACGGTTTGTGAGAGGGATCAAAATTGGGCAAGTTGGGATCGTTCCATGGCTTGAAATAACCGCGTTCTTCCCACCATTTATAAAGCGGTTCTTCAATGGCAGAAAAATCATATGTTTTGGGCAGGTTGTAACCAGACATGTGCACCTCTTAGCGTTGAGTTCTTAGAATCTATCCCATATCGAAATGAAAAACCTTTCCTCCTCGCATGAGGACGAAAGGTTCTCTTCCGCGGTACCACCTCATTTCGCCGGTTTTTGACCAGCGCACTTTCCCGGACTACCATCCGGTTTTCGCGATAACGGGCTCACCCGTGCCGGTCTACTCTCCCCAAGCGGGATTTCTTCGGCCATAATGCCAGACGACTTCGGTCAGGTCTCTCTGCTGAGGCTCTCAGCCAATGACCTCTTTTTCTGTCAGAGGTTGCCCGACTTACTCCTTCTGGCGATTTGGTTATTGGATTTGACCCGATTATACAGAGAAGACAGTGAGATGTCAAATTAGCAAATGCCGTTATAATGGCTTATGTAATGAGGTACTTAAGGTTCGAGATGACAACTTCGAAAATTAATAGTTTATTTATTGGGGCAGTTATAGGTTTGCTTTTTCTTTTTGCGTGTTCCCCTATAAAACCTATAAAAGGGGAGGATTATCTTCTGGACAAGATCAGCACCAATACCCTTCCACCACTTCCTGAAGAAACTACTGGGCTCATCCCTTCTTTTTCGCCTATGCCCTCTTTTACGTTAACTCTGAGTCCAACACACACTTTCACCCAGACGCTAACTCCTACGATAACCCTCACCCCAACACCTTCAGCTACATTTACCGTCACGTTTACCCCGACGTTTGATTTTCCCGATGTTGTGGTTAAGATGCAGGCACATTGTCGTTATGGACCAGCCCGGGCTTTCCTCCATGCCGCTGATTTGTATCCGGGAGATCATGGTACGGTACGAGGCCGATTTCAGTATAGTGCCTGGTTATATGTGAAATTCGATAAACTCAACTACTTTTGCTGGGTCTCGCCCTCTGTAGTGGACGTAAACGGAGATATTACCAGGGTTTACTTCACCAAACCGCGTTTGCCTGGCCCGAGCGTTTTATATCCCCCGCCGAGTAATGTCCAGGCGATCCGGGATGGAACTCAGGTTACTGTGTCGTGGAGTCGTGTATCCATGACGGAAGACGATGATCGGGGGTACATGTTAGATGTGTTTGTCTGTCAGCAAGGTAACCTCATTTGGTGGCCTGTGGGATTATCGGACCAATATCAGACTAGTTATACGTTTACAGATGAGCCAGGGTGTGCTCAACCCTCTGGAGGGGTACTTTATACGGTTGAAAAGCATGGTTACTCTCAACCTGCTAATATCCCTTGGCCTGTGCCTTAAGAGAACCTAAGTATTGAGGGGGGCAAAAATAACCCTTGTTGTCGCTTCGGCAGTCATGGTTGCCTTATGGGTTTTTAAAGCGCGGTACTCAAAAGATTGGGAAAATTAATCTCGAAAGCAAGGATAACAGCCACAAAACCCCTATAATGTAGTCAGTGCTCCTGTCGTGTGGAGAATCTCACCAGGGCTTCGTTCTGTTCTTCGATAGGGCATTTTTTCATCAGGTTGATATCTAAGGAATTAAAGCCCCACTCGACCTTAATCGAACGAGTGGGGCGGGTTAATTTGCTAGACTAATTGATTAAAATCCTTTACGGCGGCGACCCTCGGCATCCGCGGCCTTTAGAGCCATGAAAACAGATTGAGGTGTGATGTCTCCAAGTTCGTTGAAAATGGTCTCACCAGGAGCACAGGCTTTTTCGGCGGCACGCATTAGATCGTCGTCACCGATATTCTTTAGACCAATTTCGGCGAGGGTTGTCGGAAGTCCTACTGCCTCACAGAAAGAGTAGACTTCATTAATGGCCTCAGGAGTTTTTCCGGTGAGGAATAAGGAGGCTAGGGTGCCGATTGCCACTTTTTCGCCATGGAAGTAATGATGGGTGGGTTCTAATACGGTTAGGCCATTGTGAATAGCATGGGCTGCTGCTAAACCACCCGACTCAAATCCCAGACCGCTGAGAAGGGTGTTGGCTTCAACTATTTTTTCAAAAGCTGGGGATACAACACCAGCGCGGTTGGCGGTCACGGCCTGAACACCGTAGGTGAGCAAAGTTTCGTAACAGAGTCGGGCTAAAGCATAAGCGGTCATTGAGCCAAGACGCCCTGTCATATTAGGGGCGCGTTTAATTTGGCAAGACTCGGCTTCAAACCAAGTGGCAAGAGCATCGCCCATGCCGCTGATCAGGAAGCGTACCGGGGCTTTAACAATGATGCGAGTGTCTACCAGTACGACGTTGGGATTGTTGGGCAGGAAGAGGTAGCGTTTAAATTGCCCCTCTGGCGTATAGATCACTGAAAGCGCACTGCATGGGGCATCGGTTGAAGCGATGGTTGGAACAACGATGACCGGAAGATGCAGAAAATATGCCACAGCCTTGGCGGTATCAAGTGTTTTTCCACCCCCTATTCCAATAACAACCTGAGCCTCGAAAGTTTGGCCTGCCGTTACTAACCGATCAATTTCTTCGTCTGAGCATTCTCCACCAAACTTTTCAACTTGGGTGTCAATGTGTCTTTGAAGAGAAGGAAGCAGTTCGGGAAGGATTGCTTCGTGAACGAATGGATCGGCCACCACCAAAGCTTTGGAGCCCAATCGAGCGCTTTCTTCGCCCAAGAGTTCCAACGCATTATAGCCTTGTACATAACGTCCAGGGAAAATTGTGGTTGTAATCATTGTCAAATACCTCCTAATAACTTGTGATAAAATTCACAATATGGATTCTAGCATATTGTTACAAAATTCACAAATAATAAAGCAGAACGATTATCATTGAAATAGGGTGATTTATGTCACAATATGGCTGATTCTACTATTATCGTTGCACTCCGCGTCTCATGAGTAAAAGATAGAGACCGAAAACAATAATAGCAATCGAGCCAGTGTTGCTGAGCAAGGTGGGGGTTGCAGAAGGATTGCCTGCGATGTACAGCGATATGCCGGCGATGCCCAATACTCCGCCCGGGATGAGAGGCCACCAAAGAGCGCTTTGCCTGATCATTCGACTGGTTAGAGAAATTAAGATCCAGCCGAACGCAAACCAGAGGAGAGATAAACCAATCGCGGTAAGGAGTGGTTCTATGGGAAGGCGGCTTATGAGAGCATAAATCCCAGGACCAATACCTAAAAGAAGACCACCTGGTATTAGCCAACCCACGGAACGATAGCGAACACCTAACGTAATAAAGAAAAGGCCACCCAAAACGGAAAATAAAAATGCAATGTCACTCAATCTGGCATGGGTAAAAAGGGCTACATAAGCAGTGACTGCTCCCAAAGGCGCAAGCAGGAACGCCCACCCGCTTGAACGAGTAAAGAAACATGGTGTGAGTAAACCAATAATCAAGCCACTTATTGCTACTCCCACCGCGATTACGCCAATCCAGATGATAAATTCAAAGGGCAAGGGGGCTAAAAACAGATAACCTTCCCAGGCTATTCCAAGGCTAAACAGGAAGGAACCCACTATCCAAAAAATAATTCGGCGCGCCCATAATGACCATCCAATGAGCAAGAGGCCACTTACGATCAGAGCCAGCCATCGGAGATGACCCGGCCATAGATAGGGGTCGGCAAGGATTAATAAACCGGCAATGACCAGTATCGAACCTATGGCTATTTGCCAAGGGGGTGGAAGGCGAATCTTTTTCTCGATTAGATCGCTATCGTTCATGATTGGGAGACCAGGAAGAACGTCATCACGCTAATTAACCTAAGTTTATGCATCTTTCAATCTATTGGGGGGTTTCTTAAGACATAATTGAGAGATGTTTAGGGAAGTATCCCTAATTCTCGTCCGCGAATAACTGCCTGAAGGCGGTCCTTTACATTTAGTTTGGACAGAATATTAGAAAGATGATTTTTCACCGTCCCTTCTGAAATAAAAAGACGTTCCGCGATCTCTTTGTTAGATATGCCCGTAGCGACCAATCGCAAAACCTCAATCTCACGTGGCGAAAGAATTTTTTCGGCTTCAATAGGATGAGAGGCGATACGAGGTAATCGTGAAAATTCAGCCACGACTTTGGCTGTTATTGAGGGTAGAAGGAAATATTCGCCTTTTGCGGCTGAGCGGATTGCCTCAAACAATTTTTCCGAAGACACATCTTTAAGAAGATAACCAATAGCGCCTGCGCGAAGTCCCTCAAAAACATCTTCGTCGTCGTCAAAGGTTGTGAGAACAATGATATTGCAATCGGGGTGTAGACTGCGAATGCGCCGGGTTGCCTGAACACCATCTAAAATGGGCATCCTCAAATCCATTAGGATAACCTGGGGGCGAAGCAAATGAGCAAGCCGAATTGCTTCTTCACCATTACTGGCTTCCCCTACGACCTCAAATTCGGGACGGGAATTTAAAAGCGTTTTTAGCCCTTCTCGAAAGAGAGCCTGGTCATCCACCAGCATAATTTTTATTTTGGTCATAATTTACCTCGGTCGGTAATACCATACGAATAGAGAATCCCTGACCTTCAATGGATTGAATATCAAGTTGACCATTGAGTTGCACGACGCGTTCTTGCATCCCTAGCAAACCAAATCCATTTTGTGTTGAGGTCATTCCACCAACGCCATCGTCTTGAATGGTTAGAAAGATCGCTGAAGGGGATTCAAAGTCTAAAGTCACCTGGAACTCGGTGGCATGGGCATGCTTAAGGGTGTTGTTTAAGCCTTCTTGGATCGCTCGCAGCAATGTTAGGGCAACTTGAGGTGAAATGGGGCGAGGGTTGCCAATAACGATGAGGGATGTCCTGATGCCGCCGTTACTTCCTGCGTCTAAAATCTGTTGGATTTGGGGGATTAATGGTCCTTCTGCTAAGGGTGCGCGGAGCGCTGCCACAGATTGGCGCACATCATGTAATGCTTGTTGAGTAAGGACTTCGGCCTTATTGAGTAGGTCAATGGCTTGGTGGGGATTTTGCTCTAGAATGGCTTTGGCGGCACGAATTTGAATATTGATCGCAGTCAGATGGTGACCGAGACCATCATGGATCTCGCGAGCAAGGCGGTTGCGTTCTCGGGTTATGGCCAATTCTTCGGCTTGAAGCGCGTATTCGCGTAACCTCTGGTTCGCGCTTTCAAGATCGTGAACTAATTGTTGCACTTCTTGCTTGGCTTTTTCTTCGTTCAAAGCCATTTGAGTGAATACCAGGATAAAGATTTGTCCGGCGAGGAAAACTGGGGCATTTGCCCAAGCCACTTGCCATCCACCCCCAACAATAATTGTAAGTAGAGCATACCCAACAAGAATAATGGCATTAACAGCCTGTCTCCACACCCCTTGCAACAAGATAACACTTTGACCCACAAGCGGGAGAAGGGCCAGAAAATCAAAACCGCTTTGCCCATCGAGAAAGACCAGACCCATTCCCAGTGGTATTTGAATTATAAAGTACAAGATACGGCGAGAGAGGTCAGTGCGTGCAAGGATCCATTGATAACCGTAAATCCCGATACCTAAATAAATTACCCCAATGAGCAGGGTGATGGTCAGGATAGGGATAGAAATGTCTCGGATTGTGCTCAGCATGGTGAAGAATGCCGCTAGCACCATGACTGAGAAAGCCAGATGGATCCCGCTGCCCGCGAAAACAGAATAATGGTTGCTTTTTGTCATTGTGACTCAATTATAAGACCTATGCATCCGAAACTTTTTACATATTGAGAAAATGGGGCTTAAGTATGACCTCACTCCTATTCTCTGATCAAGAGAAGAGTTTACACTCAAAGTATGGGAAAGTTTATGCGGGAGGGAAGGCCATGAATGTGCTCCTAGTTTATCCGGAATTTCCAGATACCTTTTGGAGTTTTAAACATGCTTTACGATTTATCGGAAGGAAGGCATCCTCGCCACCGTTAGGATTACTGACGGTGGCATCTATGCTTCCAGCAGATTGGTCCAAGCGTTTGGTGGATATGAATGTCGAACAACTCACTGATGAAGACATCGCCAGGGCAGATATAGTGATGATTTCAGCGATGGTGGTACAACGCTCCTCGGCCAAAGAGGTCATAAACCGTTCCAAGCGAGCGGGAAAACGCATTGTTGCTGGAGGACCGTTATTTTCAGCAGAATGGTTTAGATTCTCGGAGGTTGATCATCTGGTGCTGGGGGAAGGTGAGGTCACTTTGCCTCAATTCTTGGAAGACTTTGAAAAGGGGAATCCGGCTCCTCTTTATCAGGCCAGTTCCTATGCGGATCTGAGTGCAACGCCGATACCGGCATGGGAGTTGGCTAAAATTTCTGCTTACGAGTCTTTAAGTATCCAGTATTCCCGTGGCTGCCCTTACAACTGCGAGTTTTGCAATGTTACCGCCCTCTTCGGTCATCGTCCACGCACGAAAAGTGCCGAGCAGATTGTCGCGGAATTAAATACCATGTATTACGACCTGGGTTGGCGTCGAAACATCTTCTTTGTGGATGATAACTTTATTGGCAACCGTCGCCAAATAAAAGATGAAATATTACCGGCACTGATCACTTGGCGAAAAGGCAAAATAGGGTGCCCTTTTATTACCGAAGCCTCTATCAACCTTGCGGATGATCCGGAACTTATTTCCATGATGCGAGAAGCAGGTTTTGTGTCCGTGTTTGTTGGTATCGAAACCCCCTTAGAAGAAAGTTTACGTGAATGTCATAAATCGCACAATTTGCATCGAGATTTATTGAGTAGCGTGCGCCGCTTGCAACAAGCGGGTTTACAAGTTATGGGAGGCTTTATTGTAGGTTTTGACAACGATCCCCCTACTGTTTTTGAGCGGCAGGTTGAATTTATCCAACGCAGTGGTATCGTTACAGCCATGGTGGGAATGCTTCAGGCCCCTTATGGTACGCCATTATATGAACGATTGGCGGCTGAAGGTCGTTTGCAGGCCGAGATCAGTGGTGATAACACAGATGGTACTACTAATATCCTCCCTAAGATGGGACTCAATCAATTGCGGGAGGGTTATCAGTTTATTCTGAGAGAACTATATAATCCCCGAGGCTTCTATAGACGGATCATGACCTTTTTGGATCACTATGTACCACCTCGGATAGGTGTTCCGATAAAAGGGGAAGAGATAAAGGCTTTTGTTAAAGCGATTTGGGAATTAGGAATTAAGGGTGATGAGCGACGGGAATTCTGGCTTTTGCTCTTCCGTACTCTTTTAAAGTATCCCCAGAAGTTTGTTCACGCGATCACACTGGCTATTTATGGATTTCATTTTCGCAAAGTGATGCAGACGAATGAAATTTCATCCACTTTACGGATTCCATGATAATAGCAGATCTCTAAGTCGGTGCTCTAGTACTTTGAATGAGTAATACTTAAGACCCAAACGATAATTGTGCTCGGTCATTTCGCTCATAGCCTCAGGGTGAGTTAGGAGATGCTTGACTTGATTGATCGTGCGGTCAGTAATAAATCCATCAAACTCAATTGTGCGAAAGCCCTTGGGTTTGATGTCGTATGCATAGATTGAATAATTGTTAATAAGGATGGGGCGGCGAAAGTATACAGCTTCTAGAAAGGCGTTCCCAAAGCCCTCAAAGGTTGATGGGTAGGTTACTAGATCCGCTTGCGGATAAACATCCCAAAGGGAGTATATCCTGCGACCATCAGGTGTCTGCCCACGCTGATCACGAATTATGTCAGAGACAAAGTTTACGGATACATTCAGGGTCTGCGCCAGCCATCGGATGTGCTGCTCGTAGTCGTGTCCTTCATCGCCGCTAGCGTGCGAAATGATTAGGCGAGCCTTAAGTCCTAAACGGTGGATAAGCTCAATGGCATGTTCAATGCCTTTGCGCTGAACCACACGGGTGGGTTGAAGAAAGAAAAATTCATCGTCGTGAATCCCGAGATCTCGACGTAAAAATTTCGTGTAGTCATTATCTAAAACCGGTGGATTCTCGAAATCCATCACATTTCCAATTAAAACCGAGGCTATACCGGTTCGATGGGCCAACTGGTGAGCCGCAGACGAGTTTATAACAACGTGTCTGATAAAGGGGAGGTTAGGGGGGAAGGCTTGGTTAAGGTAATCCCAGACACAATTCACCATGAACCGTGTACGTTCCCAAAAGAAATCATGGTGATGAGCAATTGTGGGAATACCTGATTCGGCGATAAGTTCGCATAGCGCTAGCCCTAAAGGAATATTCATGGGAATAGCGAGAGCATTCTCGACAAGCAAAATGTCAACCTGAAACTGCTTGATGAAGTTTTTCAGATGATTTTTTAGATGACCTTTAATCCGAGAGATTTCTTTGGTTAAGCCGGGAGGGCGAATCCGGTGTCCGAACGCAATCGAATTGATCTTGATAATTTCAGGGTGATGAAATGAAGCTTCAGGAACGATATAACTGACATCGTTCGGACGATTAGACTCCCCGGCAAAATAGAAACAAGAATACCCTAATCGCTCCAGCACAATAGCCCATTTTTCGCTCTCTAAAGACACCCCATCCGTACCGGCAAAGCGGGTGGAAACAAAGCCCAAATTTTTCATCATCCCTCCGCAGAATCCATCCCAACAAACACCTTCATATTATAGATTGCAACATAGGTAGAAATCATGATAATGGAAGGGGATGAAAGGGATAGCACCCAAGTATCCGCAGCATAGTTGCAAATTCATTCAGGTTATCCAAAGCCCGCTCGACAACTTTATTGGCTGTGGAACCGAAAAAATCAACATAAAAAAGATATTCACCCGGTCTGCCAAAAACTGGTCTAGACTCAATTTTTGCCAGGTCAATTTCGCGGAGAGCAAACACAGCCAAAGCCCGAAACAAAGCACCTGGACGATTGATCAACGTAAAAACAATCGAGGTCTTGGCCTGGTTAAGAGGAGGATCAATGGCCTCGCGGCTCAAGATCAAGAAGCGGGTAAAGTTTGCCGAATGATCTTCGATCCCTTCGGCAAGAATGGACATGTTGTAAACTTCTGCGGCACGTCGCGAGGCGATGGCTGCCACAGCGGGATCGGCCTGGTTCAGTAACAAACGTACTGCGCCAGCAGTATCGTAGACAGGTTCGGTAGAAGGGATCCCCAAGCGTTTTAAGGTTTCACGACATTGCGCTAGTGCCTGAGGGTGGCTAATAACTTTTCTTAAGCGTTTGATATCCGCATTGGGCCAGCCGATCAAACAGTGTTGAATTCTCAAATGGTATTCTCCGATAATATGCAACGAACGAGACAATAAGAGATCATAATTTTGATGAACACTCCCCGCTAGAGAATTTTCAATCGGAATAATACCCTGATCTGCTATTTTTTGTTCGACAGCGTCGAACACGGCTTCAAATGATTCGCATGGCAGGGTTTCAATTTGAGAACCGAAATATTCAATAGCCGCGCTTTCGGAATAGGCACCGTGTTCACCTTGAAAGGCTATTATTTTCATGATAACTATATCTCTGAATTTGGAAATCGGGATTACTTTCCACTTACCCAATCTGCAATGAACATTTGGTATTTAACCGGATCGAATTCGATAAATCGATATGTGGCTGCGTGTTTGAGGAAATAAGGATCGCGTGAAAAATAATCACGAAGTTGTTCTTCGTTCTCCGCACGGGCAATGACAATACCGCCAACGCGAGGATTCATCGGTCCAGACATTAGGAGCATCCCACTATCGTAGCCTTCCTGTAAAAAGGCGCGATGTTCAGACACTAAAGGGGCAATTTGTTCAAATGGTAAAGTGTATGTAATTTCGACCAGAAAGTGCTTCATTGTGTATTCTACTCCCTCGCTGAGGTGTTGATTTGATTACGCTCAGTAAGAAGGTCCAACAATGCCATGAGACCATAGAGATAAGAACGCCATCCTAAGCCGCTAATCTGTCCTACGCATACTGGCGCTAGCAGAGAGGTATGCCGAAAGGGCTCGCGGGCATAAATATTAGAGAGATGAACCTCAATAGCGGGCTTGCCAATCGCTGCCAAGGTGTCGCGAATGGCTACGCTGGTGTGGGTATATCCTCCCGCGTTGATTAGCACACCGTCTAGCCATTCCATGTTGGCAATTATACGATCAATAATTTCCCCCTCGGAGTTGCTTTGAAAAATTCGTAGTACGGCATTATGGCTATTCGCATAGTCATGTAATTTACCATTAATCCATTCCAAAGCAACACTACCATAAACCTCAGGTTCGCGCCGTCCCAGCAACCCCAAATTCGGACCATGAATGACAAGAATGCGAAAAGAATCATCATTCAGCATTGACTGCCTCCTTGAGGGAATCTATAGATTGCCTTACGCTTCGTTCATCAATATCTGATATCAACCTTATCTCTCCAATCCGTGATGGCAAAGCCCAACGCAACTTGCCCTGCTTATGTTTTTTATCGTATCGTATAACACTAAATAGTTCCTCCCTTTCGAGCAGGGGATGATAGATTGGAAGGGACCATTGCTCAATAAGACGGATAATACGTCTCGCCTCACCTGAAGCAATGAGGCCAAGATGTTCTGCCAGTCTGGTTTCAACCCCCATCCCAATACTTACTGCTTCACCATGACGAATCGTGTAATTACTTAGAGTTTCCAATGCATGACCAATCGTATGTCCAAAATTCAAAATTGCCCTCAGCCCATTCTCATATGGGTCAGCCTGTACCACGTTTATCTTAACCGATACAGCACGAAGGAGCAAATTCTCGCCGACCCATACATTCTGTGGCCCACTTTCTAACCAAGAAAAAAGGAGTGGATCGGCAATAACCGCATGTTTGATGACCTCAGCCATCCCCGAAAGGAATTCGGATCTTGGTAATGTATCTAAATACTCTGGATCTATTAACACTGCCAAGGGTCGCTTAAAAGTACCGATTAAATTTTTTCCCTTGGGAAGGTCGAGCCCGGTTTTCCCGCCAATGCTAGCATCCACCATTGCTAACAACGAAGTGGGAATTTGGATAAGGGGCAAGCCGCGCATATACGTGGACGCCACAAATCCCACAATGTCCCCAATCACACCTCCTCCCAGGGCAATAACCAGATCGCCACGATCTATGTGTGCCCCCAGCAATTGGTCATATAAGCCTGCAACGGTCTCAAGATTCTTATACTCCTCACCATCGGGAATGGTAATTAAATAGGGGGTATAGCCGATCCTTCGCAACTCAGCGAGTAAAGGTTCACCATGAAGCGCAGCCACGGTATGGTTTGAGATCACAGCAATACGTATGGTATTTGAAAAGCCAAAGGAATTAAGAAGTGTATCAAGTAAAGAAAACACTCTTTTTCCCACCAAGATTTTGCACACCCCATCCGGATAACTCAAATCCATAACAGAAGTATTGACCAAACCCAAAACGGTATCCGCAATCTGCTGAGGCGATTTACTTGAAGTATCCACTTGCCAGAAAATCTTACGATAAACTTCGCGGCGCCTCTCCCAAAGTTCAACCAGAGTTCCCTTAGGATTATCATTCATTAACAAAGGACGATAAGACATTTCTTTATTATCTAAACGCCGCTGAAGCACTTCGAGATCACAAGTCAAACACACCACAGTCCCTGCCTGCTCACACAACTTTCGATTTTCGTCTCTTAAAAGAGTTCCTCCACCAGTTGCTAACACCAACCGCTCTTGTCTAAGAATCTCGCGCAGCATTTGAGACTCGAGTTCTCGAAAGGCAGCCTCTCCCCATTGAGCAAAAAACTCTGGTATGCTTTGACCAGTGCACCTACTTATCTCCTCATCTAAATCCATAAATGGCAATCCCATCTTCTCGGCCAGAAGCTTACCAACCGTTGTTTTTCCTGTTCCCATGAACCCGGTCAGGATTATTCGCTGCGTCATCGCTTCATCTCCTCGAGGCTATCACCCCCCAACTTCTCCAAAAGGGCATCCGCTAGTACCCATGCCAACATGGCTTCTCCAATAACTGAAGCCGCCGGCACAGCACAGATATCAGAGCGTTGATATACTGGCGTAGCAGCGCGGCCATTAACAACATCCACAGATTGATGGGGGGTACCGGTCGTTGCAATGGGTTTCATAGCTGCCCGAACCACGATCGGATTACCATTACTCATGCCTCCTTCGATTCCACCAGCACGGTTGGTGAAACGTGTAACCCCTCCTTTTGAATCAAGAAATATATCATCGTGTACCTGGGTGCCCGGTAGCCCCGCATTTTCAAAAGCGGGACCAATTTCGATCCCTTTTATCGCCTGGATTGACATCATTGCCATGGCGATCCGAGCATCCAGCCTGCGGTCCCAATGCACATGCGAACCCAAACCAACCGGTACATTGATCGCCTGGACCTCGAAGACACCTCCCAAGGTATCCTTTTTGCGTCGGGCTTCATCAATCGCCAATTTCATGCGTTCTCCATCTTCTGGATTGGGACAACGAACTTCACTGGCTTCTGCCTCCGACCACAATTCTGGATAAGGACGTAAGGGAATCCTGGCCACCACTGTCCCTATTTGACACACATAACTTCCAACCATAATATCAAACTGTGCTAATAATTGTTTGGCAATAGCACCAACTGCAACGCGAACTGCCGTCTCTCGAGCACTTGCGCGTTCTAAAATCGGTCGAGCATCGTTTAACCGATACTTAATCATCCCGGCATAATCAGCATGCCCCGGACGAGGTACGGTCAATGGCTCTAAAAGCCCCTGTTCCCACTTGTCTTTCCAATTCACCCAATCGCGATTTTCTATCCGTATCGCCAATGGCGCGCCGGTGGTGATCTTATTGATGACTCCGCTAAGAATTTCCACGCGATCTTGCTCAATTTTCATGCGGTGACTGCGGCCGTAACCCCCTTGACGCCGCAAAAGCTCTAAATTTATCCGATCCAGATCAATAGGTAGACCTGCTGGTAATCCTTCAATAATAGCCAGCAAGCAAGGCCCATGAGACTCACCTGCTGTGAGAAACCGCAACATATCATGCCTCCTTCGTAGAACAGATCGCTTCTAAACAAGCCTGGTGCATAACCTCGATCGGCGCATCTAACCCACACCAAGCTCGAAATGAGAGCGCGCCTTGATGCACTAACATCCCCAAGCCGTTTATTCCAACAGCACCCACGCTCTCGGCTTGTTTAAGCAGATGCGTTTTTAGGGGGTTATAGACCAAGTCAATAACCAGCCAATGCGCTGGAAGGCTAAACGACTCGGGCAGTGGTGAGATATCTGTTTCCGGCCATGTGCCAACCGGTGTGGCATTTATCAACACTGATACATCTTCGACCCGAGTAAGCCGATCCACCTCTCGGAACGAGATAAGATTGAAAGTGGTACTATATTCCCAACGCTCAATTTCTTTTAGCAAAGTTTGACCCCGTTCTAAATGACGCGTTACGAAGGAAACCGCCCTGAAACCGGTTTTACATAGCGCATAAGCCACCGCTCGGGCTGCTCCTCCGGCTCCTAAAATGATGGCGTGGTCATGGGGGATTTGTTCTAGGTAGGCAGATGTGCTCCGCAAAAAACCGTCTACATCGGTATTTTCTCCATAAAGCCATCTTCTCCCGCTGCTCGGATCTTCTCGAACCACAACAGTATTAACTGCTCCCAATGCCTTAGCCACTTCACTTGCTTGCTCCAGATAGGGAAATATCGCCTGTTTAAATGGGGCTGTCACGTTGAATCCTCTAATACCTAGCACCCGTAATCCATGCACTGCATCATCTAAATAGTGAGGAGGAAAAGGAAAGGCAAGGTAAACCCAATTGAGCCCTAAGTGAGAAAAGGCGGCATTGTGCATAACAGGCGATAGACTGTGATGCAATGGCCAGCCAATTATTCCCACAATTTGGGTTTGGGCATTAATACTGGACATAGTGGGCTCCTAGGCTTTGCATAACCGTCAGAAAACCCGGAAACGAATCGGCAGCACAATCTAGATCATCAATAACAGTTTCTCCCTGCGCCACCAAACCAGCTACAAAGAGACTCATAGCAAGGCGATGATCGCCGTGACTGCTAACCGGTATACCCCTTAATTGGGAGGGGCCCCAAATCTCAAAACCATCCGGTCTCTCTTCGATGCGAGCACCGAGCCTTTTTAACTCCTTAACCACGGTGGCAATGCGATCCGTTTCTTTAACCCTCAATTCTGAGGCATCGCGAACGATTGTTCGTCCCCGTGCTTGAGTCGCCAGAACGGCCAGGATGGGAAACTCATCAATCATCCGCACCACCAAATCACCCTTAATTTCTACGGCTTCTAACTCACTAGTCTGCACCTCAAGATCAGCCACCGGCTCGTTAGCCATTATGCGTTCACCTGCAATCCGTATATCTGCACCCATTTGATACAAAACGTCTAAAAACCCGATCCGGGTTGGGTTTATTCCTACATCCTTTATTCTGACTCGGGATTGAGGTGCAAGTAACGCGGCTGCCAGAATGAACGCCGCTGAGGAAAAGTCACCTGGCACCTTGATCTCTAAAGGCAATAAAGGATGGGTAGGAGGGATCAAGGTAATTTCACGTATTCCTTTAGATTCGCGGATATCTATGTTAACCCCCATGGCCCCCAACATTCGCTCGGTGTGATCACGGGTAGGGGCAGCTTCAAGGAGCGTAGCAGGCGAATCGGCATATATGCCTGCGAGCAAAATAGCGCTTTTCACTTGAGCACTTGGTACATCCAACGCTAAGCAAGCACCGCGCAGGTTTTGCCCTGTGATGATGATAGGAGCATATCCGTTCATCGTACAGATATGTGCTCCCATTTGCCGCAACGGACTAGCCACACGTTCCATAGGACGTCGAAGTAACTGTTCCTCCCCGGTGAGGGTGCTCTCAAAAGGTTGGGCGGCTAATAGACCCGTTAGTAAACGCATAGTAGTTCCGGAACGAACGCAATTGACCGGCTTTTCAGGGCAACGAAAACCCCTTAATCCACGTCCGTGAACAATGGCTGTATGCGAATCGGGTAACACTACTTCAATCCCCAGATCACGTAGTGCACCCGCTGTGGCTAGGCAATCACCACTCGGCAGAAAGTTAGACACTGTGGTCGTCCCCTGAGCTATAGCCCCTAGGAGCAGGGCGCGATGAGAGATAGATTTATCCCCAGGGAGATAAACCGTGCCTTCCAGCCTCGAACATTGGAAAACACGAACCGGACTCATTGGATATGCCTCCTTCGCTCTTCACGGGCGTTTTCCAACCAGGCTTTAAGTTGGGCCTCGTCTTCGCTCTCTAAGATCTGGATGAGCTCGTTAACAGTTTGCGCAAAGATCTTCATACTTCTAAGGATATTGGAGCGATTAGTTTGCAAGATGTCCAACATCATTTGAACATCCGAGCCCGCAAGCCGTGAGGTATCTCGAAATCCACTGGCAACCAGATGCCATAAAAAGTTTTCTGGATCACTCATCCGTGAGGCTGTGGCGACCAAGGTACAGGCTACCAAGTAGGGTAAGTGACTACTTGTTGCAACCAAACGATCGTGTGTTGCGGCATCCAGGATCACAGGACGAGCGCCAATGGACTTGACAAGCTGGATTGTTAGATCCAAAGCCCGAGGCGATGTTTTCTCCGTTGGGACAAGAACGAAAAGGCGATCCTGAAAAAGACTTGCATCCGCATTACGAGCACCGGAAACTTCTCGACCGCACAACGGATGACCCCCAATGGCTTCCACTCCCAAAGGTAAATGTTCCATTTTCTCGCAGATGCTTGTTTTAGTGCTCCCCAGATCCATAACAAGGGTTCCGGGCATTAGGTATGAGGGAATGGCTTCCAAGAAGGTTAAAATTGTCCGAACCGGTGTAGCCAAAACAATTACATCAGAATGGGGAATAGCATCCTCGAACCTCTGATGACCACAATCAATCCAACCCTGAGCGTGGCACCATTGAAGGGCTCCTGGGTCTTGATCAACACCCCAAATCCTATGACAATGTGGCCTTAAAGCCGCCGCGAGCGATGCACCCATTAGCCCCAACCCGATGATGGTAAAGTCTGTTTCAGACAGAGATTTCATAGCGAACGACCTACAGCCTGGGCTACAGGAGCGAGATTCTGCATAAGTGCACTAAAGCGCTCTGGGGTTAAAGATTGCGCACCATCCGAAAGCGCTTGATCCGGACGCGGATGTACCTCAATGATCAGCCCATCCGCCCCGGCAGCGACGGCCGCTCGCGAGACCGGTTCAACCAATTCCCAGCGCCCGGTGCCGTGACTGGGGTCAATAAAAACAGGTAAGTGCGAGAGCATCTTCAGCGCCGGCGCGGCATTGATGTCCAGGGTGTTACGAGTAAAGTTCTCAAAAGTACGTATTCCCCGCTCGCATAAAATCACGCGGTGATTGCCGTGGGTGAGAATGTATTCAGCAGACATGAGCAATTCTTCCAAAGTTGAGGACATCCCGCGTTTGAGTAAAACGGGTTTTTGAGATTCACCCACCGCATGAAGCAGAGGAAAGTTTTGCATATTACGGGCACCAATCTGTAAGATGTCGGCATACTCAGCCACCAACGGTAGGGTTTGGATATCCATCACCTCGGTTACAACCGGTAGCCCGGTGAGCTCGCTGGCCTCTTTGAGAAACCTTAAACCCTCTTCACCTAATCCCTGAAACGAATAGGGTGAGGTACGCGGCTTATAAGCCCCTCCGCGCAACATATGAGCTCCTGCCTCTTTGACCCTTTGAGCTGCTTCAAGAATTTGCTCACGACTCTCGACTGCACAAGGACCGGCAATCACCACAATACGTTCGCCCCCAACCTGGATGCCATTAATCTCAAACACCGTATTCTCCGGATGGAATTCTCGTGAAGCCAGTTTATAGGGTTTGAGCACGGGGATGAGTTTATCCACACCCTCCATGTGCACCAATTGATCACGATTGATGATACGATCATCTCCAATGACACCCAAAATGGTGACCTCGGTGCCTCGGGAAAAATGCACCTTAAGCCCATAGGATTCAATCCTTTGAGCCACTTTCTGAATCTGTTCCTCAGAGGCATTGGGTTTCATAACCACGATCATCGCGCTCCTCCTTTCAATTGCATTAAGGTTCATCCTGAGCCCAGTCAGGGCGCAGGGATTGGGCTTGTTCTAAATAAACATGATGGGGGGGAAGGGGCAGTGTGGCGTGAATTAACACGCGCAGGCAATGGGCTAAACTGTTCTCCACATTCATCTCCTGCAGGCACAACATAGGGACCTGTGACCATCCCATTTCCCGCACTGCCTGTGCCGGATAGACGGCATTCAGATCTGGTGTAGCCGAGAAGATAATAGAGACAACATTTTCGGGTGAAAGACGATTCTTTTCGATTAGTGCGCTCATCAAACGATGGGTGGAAGACAAGATGGCTTCGGGTGAATTCTCAAGACAAGTGATTGCGCCACGAATTGCGACTAAGTTCATAAACGCCACCTCCGGTTATAAAACAAATGACGTGGAGCAGGTTGCTCCACGTCATTCTTTACCAATCCAGGGGTTGCCTTTTTCTACCACTACCTACGGCTAACCACCTTCTTGGAGCAACCTGCTCCCAGGAGGGGCCCAATAAAAGTAGTAATAGAAAAAGGCAAACCGTGACATATGGGGTAAAACGATTCTTGGGTGTAGAATTGCCCGCTATATTAATCACTCGTCCCAAATTTGTCAAGGTTTTGTGGGCGTGGGTACTGAAATTTGGTAAATTGTTAGACAATTTTTTATACCACTTCTTCAAAATTGGGGTATGATAGTATATAAGCCCACCAAGTTTGAGGTCGTTTCGGGCTACTCCAATTCCACGATTTCCCAGACTGTGAGGTTCCCAAATGAACACCTACAAACGTGTCCACAATTTCAATCCCGGTCCTTCAGTCCTTCCAGTGCCGGTTCTGGAGCAAGCACAGCGAGAGATGCTTGACTATCAAGGAACCGGTATGTCGGTAATGGAAATGTCACACCGCTCCAAAGAATTCGAAGCCATTATCCAAACTGCCGAAGCTGACCTGCGCGAACTCTTGGGTATTCCCCAAAACTATAAGGTCATGTTCTTGCAAGGTGGGGCATCGTTGCAGTTCGCTATGGTGGCAATGAACCTACGGCCGGCTGGTGCTTCTGCTGATTACATTGTAACTGGTGCCTGGAGCCGTACCGCGCTCAAAGAGGCGCAGAAACTGGGCAATACGCGTGTGGTTTTTAACGGGGAAAGTGAAAACTTCACCCGATTACCCGAAGATGGTGAACTTTCATTTGATCCCAATGCTGCCTACGTTCACTTCTGCCATAACGAAACCATCCATGGTGTTGAGTTCAAACGAGAACCCGCTGTGCCTGAAGGGGTGCCATTAGTATGCGACATGTCCTCAGATTTCTTAAGTCAGCCAATTGATGTCAGCAAATATGGTGTTATTTACGCCGGCGCCCAGAAAAATGCCGGTCCTGCTGGCGTCACGATTGTGATTGTGCGGGAGGATCTGCTCGCTCGGGTACCGGAGAAACTCCCAGTGATGCTGGATTATAAGGTACTGGCTGAAAGTGGCTCTCTCCACAATACACCACCCTGTTACGCCATATATATCACCGGTTTAGTCCTAAAATGGCTGAAAGGCTTGGGTGGTGTGTCCAAAATGTATGAGATTAACCGCCAGAAAGCCGATATGGTATATAAGGTAATTGATGAAAGTGGCGGCTTCTACCGTGGTCATGCACGTCCTGAGGCACGCTCCATCATGAACATCCCTTTCCGCTTGCCTAGCGAAGAATTGGAGGAAATCTTCGTAAAAGAGGCCAAAAAGGCTGACTTGATCGGGCTGAAGGGGCACCGTTCCGTTGGCGGCCTGCGGGCTTCACTTTATAATGCGCTTCCATTAGAGTCCGCTCGTGCATTGGTAGATTTCATGAAAGACTTCCAACAACGATACGGATAAAATAATAGAAAAATTTCCCAAGCCCCTTGCTTCCATTATGGCAAGGGGCTTTACTTTTAGCGCTTGACCGCGATCAAGGTACCATCACCAGCCGGGTAAATATGTGCTACAACTCGCGAATCATTGGCGATCATGTGGTTGAAGTTACGTATAGCATCAATAGCAGGGCCGTGGAAAGGCAGGGCCACACTACCTCCCCATAGCGCGTTATGAAACGCAATTACCCCGCCCGAGGGGACCATAGTTAAGGCCCAGTCATAATAAAAAGGATAACCTTCCTTATCCGCATCAATGAAAACAAAATCAAACGGCCCTAACCGCGCTGCTTTGGAAAGCAAGTGCTTGGCTTCACCTTCGAGAAGGAGAATTCGCTCTGCCAGGCCTGCCCGCTCAAAATTCTGTCGGGCTAGCGCCGCATGTCGAGCCGATTTCTCAACGGTGACCACAATGCCATCTGGCGGAAGTGCGCGTGCGAGCCATAATGTGCTATAACCAACCAGCGTACCGATTTCCAATACACGGCGTGCCCGACATAAACGTACTAGTAAACTCAGAAACGCGCCTTCCTCTGGAGTAATGGCAATATCCGGAAGACCCTGGTCAAAGGACGCTTCACGCACTTGACGCAGAACCATATCCTCTGGGGCGAAAAGACGAGTTATATAGTCGTGAATGTTAGGTGAATCTGGGGTAGTTTGGGGCATTTAACTTGATTTAGCGATACATCATTTCCATCATAAAGGTGGAGGTTTTTCATTACAGTTGGATTATACAATGACCTCAAGCCTGTGAGCCATGGTACATATTCCAATTCCTCGGGTGCAATAACTCATGAAGATTAGCCCAAATTATTGTGATGACTTACACGTGACAAAAAGCACAAACTTGTTGTATACATGATTAGTCAACGTTGAGGCGAGGAGGTAGCGTATGCTTTATGCACTGGTAGGGGTGGGGGCGTTAGGCTGTGCCATTGCAGCGGTTGCATCGAAACGCATGTTGATCTCTGCCATTTGGTTAGCCCTGGCAAGCGCATTAGTCGCTTTGGATATGTATTTGCTTGGTGCGCCCTTCATTGCCGTCATTGAATTGAGTGTTGGGGCAGGGCTGGTTACCGTCCTTTTTGTCTTTGCCATCAACCTAACCGGAGACGAAGCACTTCCTGTCTCGAATTCCGGGCTCAAATGGCTTGCGCTCATTTTAATAATGGCCTGCAGTGGCATTACCGCTTACTTAGTAATCCCGCGCTCGTTAATGTCCGCTTCTAACCCTGAAACCCTGCCTCTACGCACGATTTTTTGGGATCTACGGCGTCTGGATACTTGGCTACAGGCATTCCTTATTTTTGCCGGGGCGCTTACAGTATTGGGACTTTTCCGCTCAACATCCCACGAATCGCCCAAAAAGGAGGAGTAATCTAATGGATTATCTCAATGGGATTGTCGTTGCCCTGACCATATTGGGATTAGTTGGGATTGGAATTTACGCTATCATTGTTTCGCGCAATTTGATTAAAGTCGTGGTCGGACTGCAAATTATGGTCAAAGGTGTGCTGCTGGCCTTCGTGCTTGCCGGGAGAGCCAGCGGCAATATTGGACTGGGGCAAAGCTTAGCACTCACCGTTATTGTGGTAGATACCATTGTTGCGGTTGTCGCCTTAGCGCTTACGGTTCAAGTGCGCAGGCGTTTTGGAAGCCTCGATCCTCAAGACTTAACCACATTGCGGAGGTGATACAGTGCCAAACTGGTTACTCCTCCTTCCTATAGTCATTCCTTGGTTGGGATGCATCGGTGTTTGGGCAGTAGGAGATCATCGCCCCAAACTCCAGCATAGCCTAGCGGTTATCTTTTCAGTGCTGTCTGCCGGCGCTGGCTTATTTTTGATTTCGTATAGCACACAGCAACTCACCCTGATACTCCCTCTCGGCGGCATTTTTGACGATTTTCGCTTAACCACCGATGGACTAGGCGTTTTTCTGGCTGTGGTCGCTACGGTGATTGGCGCGCTGGCCGTGATCTTCTCTGTGGATTACATGCATGGTGAGCATTCATTGGGGCGCTATTATGCCTTTGTCCTTTTCTTTATCGGTTCAATGGTTGGGTTGGTGCTAACTACCAGTTTGCTTTGGATGTTTGTGTTCTGGGAACTCACGGCGCTATGTTCTTATGCCCTGATTGCGTTTCACAATGATGATCCCAAGGCCGTTCGCGGTGGGATCAAAGCATTAATCATGACCCAGTTCGGCGGATTAGGACTGCTCTTCGGTGCCCTTGTGCTGTATGCCTATACTGGAAGTTACGACATTAATTTATTCTTGAGCAATCCTGCTGCCCTTCCCGCCTCTGTGTTAAGCTGGATGGCATTTGGTTTTTTGATCGCCGCTGCAGCAAAATCGGCGCAGTTCCCGTTTCAGACCTGGCTACCGGATGCCATGGAAGCACCCACGCCAGTGAGTGCGCTTATTCACGCTGCTACGATGGTCAACGCCGGGGTTTATCTTTTAGCGCGATTTTATCCGGCGTTCGAAGCGGTGCCGGGTTGGAAACTGGCAGTTATGATCGTCGGAATGCTCTCAGCCCTTCTCGCTGCCTTAATGGCACTGGTAGCCTTTGATTTGAAACGCGTGCTAGCCTATTCAACCGTAAGTCAGTTGGGATTTATGTTTTATGCGGTTGGTGCTGGCGGGATTTTCGCTAGCCAATTCCATCTCATGAGTCACTCCGTCTTCAAGGCACTGCTCTTTTTAGGTGCAGGTGCAGTCATTCACGCTTTAGGTACCCGGGATATGCGCGAGATGGGAGGACTGGGCAAGAGGATGCCCTTTACCCGAACGGTGTTTATTTTAGGTGCACTTGCCTTGGCTGGTATCCCTATCTTTAACGGCTTTTGGAGCAAGGAATTGATCCTAGAGGTAGGTTTTGAGCATGGCAATCCTGCTTGGATCGCTGCACTAATGGTCTTAACCGTAGGATTGACTGCAGCCTATACCCTGCGTATGGTTATTCTGGTCTTTTATGGTAAGGCGCGTTCAGAACATCATGTTCATGATGCGGGAGCAGCCATGAAAACAGCTCTATTGCCACTGGCAATTGGCTCCCTGAGTACATGGCTCTTGCTTGGACCCTTCTATCAAAGCCTTAAGACCAGTTTGCCATTCCATACCTTGGAATTAAACGAAGTGTGGGTTCAGTTAATCGAAACGATCAGCCCTGCAGGCTGGATGACTCTAGAAGTGGGATTAGAAATTATAAGTCAACCCTCAACCTATCTGGTTTTGCTGGTGATTATAGTGGGTGCGGTAGCCTGGTTGCGGCGCGACCGAATAGGCTCTCTTCTGATGACATTCAAAGGAGTGGAAAAGGCGGCACAAAACGGCTTTGGATTTGAGGCTATAAATGAAATCGTTGTCCGTGGCGTTCAGCAAACCGGCGAGGCATTACGAGTCACTCAAACCGGACATCTGGCATGGAACGTCATCGCCATTCTGTTGGGTTGGTTGGTGGTCCTTATCCTGACCATGCTGGGGAGGATCAGTTAGATGGATGCGAACATGGCCGTCATAGGACTATTTGTTTTGCCATTTGTTGGAGCCCCATTGGTTTATTTGGTGGATCGGATCCTCTTGCATCGGGGATCTAATTCGCGCTTTGGTCAATGGATGACCTTATTCTTACTGGTACTTTGTATGATTGGTTTGTTGGTTCTTTGGACGCAAAATGCGTCTCATAATTCACTATGGATCTTGATCGGTTCTATTTCGCTCCATTGGGATGGGCTATCATTTCTTTTAGCCTTTACGGTCGTCTTACTGGCAACATTGGTTACATTGTTTTCCGGTCCTTACATCGGTGCCGAGAAAGCCCAGGATAAATACTTTGCATTACTTTTGCTAATGGTTGGTGCCATTATCGGTCTTGGGGCTGCAAATGATTTGTTCAACCTGTGGGTATGGTTCGAACTGATGGCTGTTAGCACCTATCTTCTGGTGGCTTTTTATCCCCAGGAGAAAGGTTCGCTTGAGGCAGGGGTCAAGTACTTGGTGCAGAGCGCTATTGGATCGGTGTTTATTCTTCTGGCCATTGCAATTACTTATGCCTATGCTGGGACACTTCAATTGGATGGCATCCGCGCCCGATTCGTTGAACTCAATCCTGCTCTGATTGGGGCTGGAATGCTGTTTATTGTTGGCTTTGGGGTCAAGGCTGCCCTGGTCCCCATGCATACCTGGTTGCCCGATGCTCATGCCCAAGCCCCTAGTGGCATTAGCGCCATGCTCTCGGGGATTGTCATCGAAGCCGGGTTGGTGGCGATGCTCCGCGCGCTCTTTGCGCTTGGCGCAGAAACCGCCTGGTGGGGTACGCTTTTGATGGGATTTGGCGCGATCAACATGTTCCTAGGAAATTTGCTCGCACTGCGCCAGCAGCAAATCAAGCGATTGTTGGCTTTTTCCAGTGTGGCACAAGTGGGATATATGTTAGCGGGAATCGGGGTCGGGTTGGCCTATCACCAACCCACGGCAATTGCCGGTGGAATGTTTCACCTTTTCACCCATGCTCTCATGAAAGGGTTAGCCTTTCTGGCCGTGGGTGCGCTTCTGTATGCTTTGGTTATTAGTCAAAACCGGCATACACCACTAACCCTCGATGATGTTAGGGGAGCAGCTCGCCGCTACCCGCTGGTCTGTTTAACCCTGGCAATTGCACTGTTAGGACTGGGGGGACTACCACCTATGGCTGGTTTTATGTCAAAGTGGCAAATCCTGGTGGGTGGTTTCATGAGCCAATCTAGTGCTGGGTTAGCCCTAATGCTTTTTGCAGGATTAAATAGTGTCTTGTCGTTGGGATATTACGCTCCGATCGTGAATCGGCTTTACCAGCAATCCCCCTCTGAAGTCGTGGAGAAAGGTGGGCGTATTCCAGGACTCATGGTATTGCCATTGATCGTCTTCGGTTTAGGCATTCTTCTCCTGGGATTTGTTCCTTCGCTAATGAATCCCATTAATGAGTGGGCCGCATCAAGTCTAATGGGGTTGGGAATACGCTAAACTGGGAGAACGCTTATGGAGATTCTACTGACTCCCCCTCTTGCTTTTCTAATTTATCTGGTGGTTTCATTAGGAATTTTAGCCCTGGGTAAACTTCTTGCCCCGCCTGAAAAACCCTCACCACTCAAAGAGAGCCCTTACGCCAGCGGCGAAGAGGCGGAATTGGGTTTTGCCGCACCAGGATATTCACCTTTCTTTCTAATCGCGTTCTTCTTTGCCGTGGTTCATTTGGGTGTTTTGATCATCGGTACTGGAGAATTTTCACCCCGGATTTTGCCTTATCTTATCGGTGTGTTATTGACTTTGCTGGCAGTTATTTTGGGATAGGAATAACCGTAAAGGAGCGTAGAGATGAGCGAGAAAAAAGATACGCGTTTTCTGGACAAGATACGTACTTGGGCTAGAGTAAATTCCCCTTGGGCTTTGCACTACAACAGTGGTTCTTGTAATGGTTGTGATATCGAAATCCTGGCCACTCTGACTCCACGCTATGATGTGGAACGGTTTGGAATTAAATTGCAGGGTAGCCCCCGTCATGCGGATGTGTTAATCTGCACTGGGCCGGTAACCTTGCAATCACGCGATCGCTTGCTTCGCATTTACGAACAGATGCCGGAACCCAAATTTGTGGTGGTCGTGGGTTCATGTGGAATTTCCGGGGGAGTCTTCCAAGGATGTTATAACGTATTGGGAGGAATTGAAAAAGTTATCCCGGTAGATATGTATATTCCTGGCTGCCCTCCTAAACCCGAAGCGATTATTTTTGGTATCGTGCAACTGCTCGAAGCCTTGAAAACAGGGCGCAAACCCGACTCACCCATTTCTTTACCGCAACCGGCATTCGAAACGGCGGGAGGAACAGAATGAACCAGGAAGGAACTCAGGATGAGCTTCTAAAACAGGCGCTAGATATGATCCGTCCATGGGTTAAAGAGGAACGCAATCCTCAACCCAACCGCCTGGATGTAGTGATCGGACGTGAGGATCTGTTGGCAGTGGTTGAGGCACTAAAGAATGCCCGCTGGGGTTATCTAAGCGCTATTACCGGGATGGATCGTCCGGCTACGTCAACACCCGAATCCGCAGAGCAGCAGGAAGGCGCAATTGAGGTGTTATATCACTTTTGTGAAAGAAATAATGTCCTGACTCTGCGCGTTAATGTTCCCTATGGGGATGCCTCTCTCCCATCAATTTGCAATATTTTACCCTCGGCAACCTTGTTTGAGCGCGAATTGAGTGAGATGTTTGGTGTCAACATAATGGGAACACCAGATCCCAGCCGGCTACTTCTGCCAGATAACTGGCCCAATGGGGTTTACCCCTTACGAAAATCATTTACTGGCTTTTCAGAGGTTACGGAGGCGCAAAAATGAGCGGTGAGAGATTTGTTATTCCCATCGGCCCTCAACACCCAGCACTAAAAGAACCAAGTCATTTCGAGATTTTTGTAGACGGTGAACAAGTGATCGGTGCCACTCTACGGTTGGGTTATGTGCACCGTGGAATTGAAAAGGGGGCTGAGCAACGCACCTGGACCCAAAATCTTTATTTAATGGAACGCATTTGTGGCATTTGTTCCCACGTTCACGCACTGGCGTTCTCACAGGGTGTCGAGGCCCTGGCTGGGGTACAAGCCCCACCCCGGGCTCGTGCTATCCGGCAAGTTATTGCCGAATTGGAACGCCTCCACAGTCATTTGCTCTGGCTAGGGGTTGCTGCTCATGAAGCGGGGTTTGATGCGTTGTTTATGTATAGCTGGCGGGACCGCGAAGTCGTTATGGACTTGCTGGAATTGTTAAGCGGCAATCGGGTCAACTACTCGGCCAACTTGCTAGGCGGTGTGAAGTTTGACATTACTGCTGAGCAAAAAGTTCGCATCTTAGATGGGCTAAACTTTATCGAGGAACGGGTTCACTATTATCTGGGTGTGGTTAACACCGATGAAACCTTTCTGGCACGAACCCGTGGGGTTGGTCTGCTTTCCCGAGACGAAGCCGAACGCTTAGGCGCTGTTGGTCCAACAGCACGGGCTTCCGGTGTGACACGGGATGTACGAGTGGACGCTCCATATGCCGCCTATTCCGAGTTTCCGGTGAAAATGGTGGTCAGCCAGCAGGGAGATTTGCAAGCCCGCTTTGTCGTCCGCCTGGATGAATGCTTTGAGAGTATCCGTGTTCTTCGTGAGATTCTGAATAATATGCCGGAAAGTGAACTGGTCGCTAGAATGCCTCGGCGTATCCCCGCTGGGGAGGTAGTCAGCCGTGTTGAAGCACCAAGGGGAGAACTGTTTTATTTCATCGTTAGCAGTGGTGGAGATAAACCCGAGCGAGTTAAGGTACGCACCCCCAGCCTGGCTAACTGGGGCACGGTATTGGCAACTGCTCCAGGTCATAAACTGGCTGACATTCCCATGTTAGTAGCCGGAATTGATCCTTGTTTCTCGTGCAATGATCGATGATGCCAAACCTGTTGTTCACGGAGTAGCCATCCTATGACCCTGAGTCTGCATCCATTAGTGATACTGCTGGTTTTTCCAGGCGGGTTTTTCCTGATCCTGGCTAGTTTGGCCTATGAGTATGTGGATAGAAAACTGGTGGCACGATTCCAAAACCGCATCGGTCCGCGCTGGTTCCAGCCGCTTGCAGATTTGGTCAAACTTCTCTCAAAGGAAGAAATTGTTCCTCAGGGTGTTCAGCGCGGGCTGTTTTATCTTTTACCTCTCTTTGCTCTTGCCTCCGCATTAACCGCTGCGCTCTATGTACCTATGGTTGGTTTTAAACCCGCTTATACCTTTCAGGGGGATCTTATCGTCACAATTTATTTACTCAGTGTGTTAACTTTAAGCATGGGACTTGCCGGTGCGAGCACGGTAGATCGTTTCGCGCTGGTGGGTGCCACCCGAACATTGACACAGTTATTCTCATATGAGGCGCCCTTTATGCTGGCGTTGTTAGGGCCAGCCATTGCGGCACAGTCCTGGCAAATTGGTACCATCAATGAGTTCACCGGACAGAATCTCTGGTTGTTGGTTGCCCAGCCCATCGGATTCTTGGTTGCTTTAGTGGGCTTGATGGGTAAGTTGGAACTCCCTCCCTTTGATGCACCTGAGGCTGAAACGGAAATTGTCGCAGGTGCTCTGACCGAGTACAGTGGACGTGGTTTGGCCTTATTCCGCTTGGGAAAAGATATCGAACTGGTTATTGGATTAACGCTAGTGTCAGCGTTTTATTTGGGAGGAATACATTCACCTCTCGATTTTATTCTCAAGACCTTGGGATTGCTTCTCGTTGTCGCTTTGATGCAAACTCTCTTTGCCCGCTTGCGCATTGACCAAGTGGTTGGGTTGTGGTGGCGGATTGGGACAATTTTGGCAGTCATACAGTTGATCGCCATCATTGCCGGACGCTATTTGGGGACTCTATTGTTCTAGAGGTGTAACTATGACCATTGGCAGTATGTTCGGCGACGTCTTTCGCTCGTTGTTTAAGAAACCCGTAACGGAGCGTTACCCGTTCCAACGCCCTCGGATTCCAGAGCGTCTGCGCGCAAAAGTCGTGTGGAATCCGGAAAACTGCTCAGGTTGCCAACTATGTGTTAAGGACTGTCCGGCCAATGCGCTGGAACTCATTGTTGTGGATAAGGCTAGTAAACGGTTTGTGATGCGTTATCACGCTGATCGCTGTATTTATTGCGCCCAATGTATTGAGAGTTGTCGTTTTAAATGCCTGGGTTTTTCCACCGAGGAGTGGGAACTTGCCTCAGCCAACAAGACACCCTTCGAGGTATTGTATGGGCGAAATGAGGATATTCAGTTCCTGCTCGAACGCGCCGCTCAAGCATGCTCGGAACAACCGGATGAGTGTAGAGAGGTTAAGTAATTCTAATTGCACTGATATTGGGGAGAGTTTGTATGTGGTAATTTATTATTTCAAGTAATCTAACCATAAACAAACTTATAATTTGCTCTTTGTAATGTAGTGCTTTGTTGAGCGCGTAAACGGAATCACCTAAGTTATTCGTGTAGATTAATTTGAATTTAGAGAAGGCAACCCCAGAGAGACTAACAACAACACATGGTATCAAAAAAGAGCAACGCAAATTACAAAGTGAGCAGTGAGCTTGGCTGTTTGTGTGTGGAGTCACACAGTGAGCCCAGAGAAAGCAAGGATCGGTTCGGTATCACAGTTATGCTTGCTTACTAACAATCGAAAACACATAAATTCTGATTTGTATAAATAATCAGAATTTATATTAGCGTTCTTACATTACCGCTTCGGCAGTCTGTGACCCAATAAATAACCCGGTGAATGATGAATAAAAGATATGGCTGTTAAAGCCCAATCGAGTTCGTGTGCTTCCGCAGCAGCCGAATATCCCATTGATGCCGTGTTGCTTGATCTTGAGTTGCCGGATATTCACGGTTGGGATTGGCTAGCAAAACTACGTCAAACCTCTGCATATGCTGACCTACCCGTAGTAATCATCTCCGCAGAAGAGCAACCAGAAGCCACGCTCACACCCGATGGTAACGTACTCGAATTAAGCCTCCCTCGCCCATTGACCATGCATGAAACGCGCGAAATAATACGCGTAATTCTGAACACAATTTTGCCTCGCTATCCCCAAACAACCACTTCTACTGATTTTACAGGTCACAATTAACCTGGCACCGCTGCCATTAAAGCGCGGTTTTGAGTTAAATTAAGACAAAAACACTTGATTTTTCCTTTCAAATATGTCATAATTAATCACGTATAATCACATTCGATAGCGTTCATTTGTATTAACTCTCTTTTTGTGAGGTTTAGAGCCATATTCATCTCTTTTTCCCTTGTCGTCCCCTCAAAATTGGAGTCCATTCCCGATAGTCCTGTAACCTGCTTTTCAAAAATGCTTCAACCAGCAATGCGCTTTCTCCAGTCATTTCTAAATCATACCGCTAGTAGTTCCTAATCTCCCCCATTTTGACCAGAACAGGAAGGTTGCAATGACTAAGATCGCGTTTATCGGCGCTGGTAGCCTTGAGTTCACTACAAGCCTTGTGCGGGATATCCTTACCTTCCCTCTCTTACAAAACGCTACTCTTGCGCTAATGGATATCAATGCTGAGCGCTTAGAATTTGCCGAGCGGGCAGTGCGGAAAATTATTGCGGCTGGAAACTACCCTGCTAACGTACAGGCAACCCTTGATCGCACCGAGGCCCTTAGAGACGCCGATGTAGTGCTCACCACCATCCTCGTTGGTTCTACAGATGTGTGGCGCCACGATATAGAAATACCCAAGAAGTATGGGGTTGATATCAATGTTGGCGATACCCGCGGCCCAAGCGGCATCTTTCGCTTCCTGCGCACACTTCCCCCCATGCTTGAAATCGTGCGCGATATGGAACGCCTTTGTCCTAAAGCCGTTTTGCTTAATTACACCAATCCCATGGCTATGCTATGTGGAGCCCTACAACGTCAGACCTTTATTCCGGTAACGGGTCTTTGCCACAGTGTGCAAGGGACGGCAAAAATGCTGGCTGAGTGGATCGGAGCCCCTTTTGATGAAATCACTTACACTTGCGCGGGAATAAACCACCAAGCCTTTTTCCTAAAATATGAATGGAATGGTGAAGATGCCTATCCCCTCATCCGCAAGGCTGTCATCGAACGCCCTGAGATTTACAACCAAGAGCAAGTGCGTAACGAGATGTTTCTTCATCTCGATTACTACCCTACCGAATCAAGTGGACACAACTCGGAATATAATCCCTGGTTTCGCAAACGCCCCGATCTGATCGAAAAGTACTGCACCCATGGTACGGGTTGGAACCCTGGTGAGTATGCCTACATACTCAAAGAATATCAGAAAACCGAACTTACTTGGAAAGAGCGTGTTCGTGCAGACCTAGCGCGCGAGTTAACGCCAGAAGATCTAAAACGTGGTGACGAGTATGCCGCGTACATCATCAATGCACTGATGGGAGGTGAACCCTTCGGCTTCAACGGAAACGTGCCTAATACCCACCTGATTACCAATCTGCCTTACGGGGCTTGCGTGGAAGTTCCCGTTTATGTGGACAAAGGGGGTTTTCATCCCATTTATGTGGGTGCTCTGCCTCCCCAACTGGTCGCGCTAATTCACACCAATGTCATGGTAGAAGAGATGGCTATTGAAGCCGCCCTAACCGGAAATGCTCGTTTGGTAATGCAGGCCTGCCTCCACGACCCCCTGACTGCCGCGGTTCTTTCCATGGAAGAAATCAAAACCATGGTTAAGGAAATGTTTGTCCAAAATCGCGCATACTTGCCTCAATTTACCAAGATTGATGTCGAGTAGATAGAAATGCTTCTGGAAAACTACCGTCCTCGTCCCAAATTGGTGACCAAAGTAACACCGGTCCTTTACCCTCGCCATCCGGTCATTGATGCTCACAATCACCTGGCCGAGCCGTTTGGTGGCGGTTGGGACAAGAAACCCCTCTCTCAATTGCTAGATATTTTGGATGAAGCAGGCGTGCGCATTTATGTTGATTTGGATGGCGGTTGGGGTGAAAATATACTTACCACCCACCTCAACCTTTTCAAAGCCCGTGCCCCAGAACGATTTCGCGTCTTCGGGGGTGTGGATTGGAGCAAGTGGTCAGAATTGGGCAACCGTTTTCCAGATTGGGCAGCCAATCGGCTACGAGTCCAAAAAGAATGGGGGGCTGACGGTCTTAAAGTATGGAAACTCTTTGGCCTTCAGGTACGCGACCACGAAGGAAATTTGGTCAAAGTAGACGATCCACGGCTAGATATCCTCTGGGAAACAGCAGCGGATTTAAAGCTTCCGGTGCTTATCCACGTTGCCGATCCGGTAGCCTTTTTTGATCCCGTTGACGAAACGAATGAACGCTGGGAAGAACTCAATCAGCATCCAGATTGGGTCTTTACTAGCCCCCCTTACCCGCCATTTACCGAGATTTTAGAAGCCTTTTACCGTCTAGTCAAAGCGCACCCACGCACGCTGTTCATTGGTGCTCATGTTGGCTGTTATGCCGAAAACCTAGCCTGGGTAAGTAAGATGCTTGATGATTGTCCAAATTATTACATTGATATCGCCGCGCGAATCGGCGAACTTGGACGACAACCGTATTCGGCCCGACGTTTCTTTATCCAATATCAAGATCGCATCCTCTTCGGTAGTGATCTGGGCCCCGACTTAGAGGCCTATCGCATTTATTACCGTTTCTTAGAAACTGATGATGAATACTTTAACTACAACCCAGGAGATGTTCCGCTCCAAGGGCGCTGGTTTATCTATGGCCTTTACCTCCCTGCTGAGGTGCTGGCTAAGGTTTATTACCAAAATGCTCAGGAGGTGCTTGGAATCCAAACTTTACCCTGACTTACAACCCAGACAACACCTACCCGATCTTGTCTTTTCAGGAAGGAGAGATGAAGATGAAACGCAATCCCTTGTATTTGCTTATGATTCTCGTTTTGGTGTTAATGGTGGCTCTCTCAGCATGTGCTCCAGCGGCTACCCCCACCCCGACCGCTCCGGCTTCGACCTCAGCAACTGCCGAGACCACCACACCGCCTACGGCGTCTCCTCAACCCGCTCAGGAAAAAATCACGGTAATCTTTCCCCGTCACGAGGCCGATATTGTCGGTGCCTTTGAAGCCCGTGTTCGCGAATTTGAAAAAACAACCGGGATAAAAGTCGAATTAATTCAGAGTGACTGGGATTCGGTTGCCGACCGCGTGATCCCTGAAATGGCAACCGGGGGTAGCGCTTATGATGTGGTGGAATTTGATAACGGCTGGGTGGCTGAATGGTGTGGGGCAGGATGGGTTACCCCTCTCAATGATTTTATGCCTGAGGGATTCACTCAGGGCATGATCCCTGGCCTAGTAGATCTCTTCTCCTGCCCGGACGGAAAACTTTACGGCGTGGTTTGGAACAATGATACACGCTTTTTCTATTACAACGCCGCCAAGTTAGAAACTGCCGGTTATACCCAACCCCCTCGCACCTGGCAAGAATTCAAAGAGATGAGCCTAGCTGCTAAGGATAAGGGCGTGGTCCAATATGGCATGGCGCCATCTTGGAATCAAGAATGGGCACTGGCTAACGAATTCCATTTCTGGACCTATACCTTCGGCGGCAAAATTGTTGACGAACAAGGGTGTTTCGAGTTTAACAAAGATCCTAACACCCTGGCAGCCCTTCAGTTTATGATTGACGCGCTCAAAGAAGGTGTGGCTAACCCTGCAGGCTTAACTTACGACCAAGCCACTGCTCAAGATGCTTTTCTTAAGGGTGACACCCTATTCCTGCCTCAGGGTATCGCGGGCTTAATGGCTTATACTCAGGATCCCAACATTTCAAAAGTTGCGGGTCAAGTTAAAGTTGGCCTTGTACCTGGTGCCACTCCCGACTTAAGCGCAACCCTTACTCTACCCGAAGCCTATGCCATTCCGGCAAACTCCAAACATAAAGAAGCGGCCTGGAAATTTATCCAGTTCATGACCAGCCGCGAGACAAATAAAATTCTTGCTCAGGAAATCGGTCTCTTGCCCATCTGGACCGACCTCTATACCGATCCTGACCTTCTGGCCAAATATCCCTTCTGGGCTGATTTCCAAGCACAGTTGTCTACGGCGCGAGGTCTATCCAAGTTAACTTGGTATGGCGACTTTGTGGATGTAACCATCGCTGAAGTTCACAAGGCCTTGGCGGGCGAACAAACCGCCCAGCAAGCGTTAGATAATATGGCCAAAGGATTAGCCCAGTTCGAGTGTCAACCCTGATCAAAACCCTGATCAAATGTAATGGGGGGACAAGATAATTAGGCGTCTTGTCCCCCCAACTCCAAGAGTCAACCACACTGACTATGCCGAGAAAATTACGCTCACGCCCTCTAACAGACAACCCGCAACTATTAGGCCTATTACTCACTTTGCCGGCATTAATGGCCATACTAGCGGTGGTTTTAATCCCAATCGTTAGTTCCTTCTGGCTTAGCCTTCATCAAAAGGATCTTTCGCGCCCGCAATACGATGCTTTTATCGCTCTTAAGAATTACCTAACTCTGCTACGCGATTCGCGTTATCTTAACTCGCTTTGGGTTACCTTCCGCTTTAGCCTAACTTCAGTCATTATGGAGGTAATCCTTGGAGTAAGTATTGCCCTAGTCCTAAATCAACGATTCGTAGGACGGGGCTTTGTGCGCGGTTTGATGATACTGCCATGGGCGATGCCCTCAATTGTCAATGCAGCCATGTGGAAATGGATCTATAACGCCGATTATGGGGCGTTGAACGCCTTACTCACCCAACTGCATATCATTGAAGGTTATCGTGTTTGGCTGGCCGATCCGACCTGGGCAACGATCTTGATCATTCTCGCAAATGTTTGGAAGGAAACACCCTTTACAGTCATCCTGGTTCTGGCGGCACTCCAGGCTATTCCAGAGGATCTCTATGAAGCAGCCCGTGTGGACGGCGCATCGGCCTGGCGTTCGTTTTGGCATATCACCCTTCCCCTTATCAGCCCCGTGCTCATGGTTGCATCAATGTTGCAGTTTATCTGGGGCTTTCAGACTTTCGAACTTGTTTATGTGACAACAGGTGGTGGACCTTTCAGTACCACGGAATTGACCACTTTAAGAGTCTACGCAACAACCTTTCGGTCGTTACGCTTTGGGTACGGTGCCGCTATGGCTTACTTGACCAGTTTGGTTATTCTAATTCCGGCGGTTTTTTATATTCGCTCGGCTTACCGCCGTGTGGTGGAGATGTAGCATGAGAGTCCTATCAAAGCGTTTTGTGTCCAGGCTCTTGCTCTACATTCTGGTCATAATAATTGTGGTGTGGACGGTTGCTCCCTATTTATGGCTGATTATTTCATCCTTCTCCTCCAAAATTGAATTGCTAACCGTGCCTCTGCGTTGGATCCCCTCTCGACCCACATTGGAAAATTATCGTTCGCTCTTTTTTGAATACGGGGAAGAAAGCGTTAATGTTAGGCTTTTCATAAAGTCCCTAACCAATTCTGTAATTATCTCATTAAGCACGATGAGTATTGCAACTGTCTTAGGAGTTTTTGCGGCTTATGCCATTGCCCGATTGCGTTTTCGCGGCAATCAGGGGATGATCCTGACCATGATGTCCATTCAATTGATACCCCCAATTATCCTGGTCATCCCTCTTTATGTCATCATGCGCCAGGCAAAATTGCTGGATACCCACCTTGGTCTCATTATCGTAGATTTAAGCATTGCTTTGCCCTTGGTTATCTGGTTAATGCGGAGTTATTTTGCCTCTATTCCTTCGGAATTAGAGGATGCAGCTCGCATTGATGGATGCACATATTTTGATGCGCTATTTCGAATCGTCCTCCCCCTTTCTGGACCAGGATTAGTAAGCGTAATGATCTTTGCCTTTATTGCATCATGGAATGAATATCTCTATGCCTTTATCTATACGAACATTAATGCTAAAACCCTACCTGTATTAATCGGCGAGTTCAGTACCAAACTTGGGCTTGAGTACCTGAAAATTGCAGCGGCGGGAGTATTAGCCAGTTTACCCCCCGTGTTTTTAGCATTGATCTTCCAGCGTTTCATCATCCGAGGTTTAACTGCTGGCGCAATTAAGTGAGCAAACCATGGAGAGGAAAACATGGGTATGGTCTTAAAATTTGGTGCTTTGAACTTAGTTTTCGATGAGCAGGCTGCAATTTCTCTGTTTCATAACGACAAGTTGGTCAGCCAACTCTTCCCTTTGGTAGAACTCTATAATCAAATCCCTTTAGATTCACCGGTAAAAACCGCCTTCCAAGGTCCTGTAGACCTTTCCTCTTCATTAGGGAAAGGGTTTCGTTATTCGGTTGAGATAACATATAAGTGTGACTTAATCTGCATCATTAATATAGATTATTTTCCCCGTTGGCACGATACCGTCTTTTTACATTGGAGGTTCGAAAATCGCGGTGATCTTCCAATAGAGATTAATCGCCTGAGCCTTCCTCGGATGTCAATTCCGCGTCCATCTTCTCAAAGTGTGTGGACGTTTCAGGGCGCTGCAGTTCAATGGGGTCAGGATTTCGCGTTTGAACTACCATCAACTTTTTATAGAGACAACTTTCTTGGACATCTTCAGGATGGTGAAGGGGGTGGTATCCCCTTGGTGGATTTTTGGACCCCTGACTTAGGAATTGCACTGGGACATCTTGAAACCGTATCTCAACCCTGGTATATGCCTGTTGAAGCCAGCGTCGACCAGATCGTCGCATCCTTACAATGGCGAAGCAACACCCATCTTGAACCAGGAAATAGTTTGGATGGTTTGTATACCGTGCTGATGATTCACCACGGTGATTTTTTTGAGCCTTTAGCGCGTTATCGCGAAATGATGAAATTACGGGGTGTTGTACCAGCCCAGCCCTCAACCGAAGATTATGAACCGGCTTGGTGTTCATGGGGCTACGAATTTGATGTTCGTCCGGAAGAAATCGAAGGGGTATTACCCATGCTCACCCGTTTGGGAATTCGCTGGGTGACGCTGGACGACCGCTGGTTTGATCATTACGGAGATTGGAACCCCCGGCAAGATACCTTCCCAAGCGGGGACGAGGAAATGAAAAACCTGGTGGAAAGGATCCACCAAGCAGGGTTAAAGGCTCAATTATGGTGGTATCCACTTTGCGCTGAGGATGGGCATGGACAATGGGACACATTAACCTATGGCTATTCTCGAGTACTCTTAGAGCACCCTGATTGGGTGGTGCTGAATTCTGACGGATCTATCGCTCGTAATAACCGCCATTTGGCAATGCTTTGTCCTGCCTTATCCGAGGTTCAAAATTACACTCTCAAACTGGTCGAACGCTTTATCGGTGAATGGGGATTTGATGGCTTCAAATTGGATAATATTTACACGATGGCCCAATGCTACAACCCTGCTCATGGTCATCAGGAACCAGAAGAATCAATCCAGGGCTTCGGTTCACTTTATCGCCAAATTCTCACCGAAAGTCGGCGATTACGACAACAGGCTGTGATCCAAATCTGCCCATGCGGGACACCTCTCACTTTCGACCTCATTCCTGCTGTTTCGCAAACGGTCGCTGCAGATCCAACCTCCAGTTATCAGGTACGCCAAAGGATAAAATTTTATAAGGCACTTATGGGACCCCAATCAGCAGTATTTGCTGATCATGTTGAACTCACGGACGGCGGTGAGGATTTTGCTTCTCAAATTGGTGCGGGTGGAGTACCCGGTACAAAATTCGTCTGGCCTGAACGGCCTGAAATCCTGTCCCGGTTGCGGGAAGTTTGGTTGCTTACCTCAGAAAAGGAGGAGGTGTGGCGGAAATGGTTTCAAATTTACCATGAACACCGACTCGCTGAGGGTGAATATCTCAATCTTTACGATATGGCTTTTGATTATCCGGAAAGCCATGTTATCCGCAAAGGGCATCGCTTTTATTATGCTTTCTTTGCACCCAATTTCAAAGGGGAAGTTGAGTTCAGAGGCTTAGAAGCCAAGTCGTATCGGCTAGTGGATTACGTCAATGGTCGTAATGTTGGGGTCATTCATGGGGAAAACCCTGTTCTGCATATTGAGTTCGAGCAATCACTCTTAGTGGTTGCAATTCCTGAAAATCTTTGACCACAAAGGGAGTTCTATGAAGCCGGGTGATTTTACCTATCATGAAATAACGACGCAAACTGAAGCCTGGGTTGAGGCACTCGATGTTGTCGAGCGCTCCCGCACTGACCTGACCACCCTTTTCAGTCACCACTACAGCCAAGTAATTTTTACTGGATGTGGTTCTACGTACTACCTTTCAAAGGCCGCTGCAGCCCTTTTCCAAGAATGTACCGGCCGTATTGCCCGAGCCGCCCCCGCGGGCGAGCTGTTGCTCAACGAAAGAACAATTCTACCAAGCAACCACGTTGAGCCCACCTTATTGATTGCCATAAGCCGATCTGGCACCACCACTGAAACCCTGCGTGCCGTTGAACGCTTCAAAACCCATCATCGCGGCAAGGTATTGGTCATCACAAATTATGCCGATCGCCCGCTCCCCCAGTTGGCCGATCTTTCGTTGATCATTGAAAAAGGCCAGGAAGAAAGTATCGCCCAGACTCGCTCCTTCGCTTCAATGTATGTTGCGGCTGTTGCCACAAGCCTTCTCGCCGGGGAGCATCACAGCGAGCGCTCAGCCATGTACCAATTAGCTGAGAAAGGGCAAACATTGCTAAGCTCCTACGCTTCTCTGGCTCAAGAAATAGGCGAAAATTTGAATTTTGATCGTTTTTACTTTTTGGGCAGTGGTATTCGATATGGACTTGCCTGTGAAGCAAATCTGAAAATGAAAGAAATGACCCTTACCCACAGTGAACCTTTCCATTTCCTGGAATTCCGCCATGGCCCAATGTCCATGGTTGGGGGTCATACCGTTGTAGTGGGTCTGCTATCCGAGTCAAATTTTCCACACGAATGGGCCGTTTTGGAGGAAATGCAAAGTCTTGGAGCCAGGATTCTCTCTCTAGCGAATCGTGGCGATAAAGTCAGCATAAAATTTCATAGCCACCTTCCCGAATTAGTGTATGGTGTCCTCTATTTACCTGTATTGCAACTAATGGCTTACTATCGTGCCTTAGCCAAGGGGTTGGACCCAGATCGTCCTACCCACTTAAGCGCTGTCGTTGAACTTGATACACTCTAGAAAGGAGGTTAATTCAAAGACATTAGCCACTTACTTCCATCATATAAAATCGCGATTCTTTTCTAAACTAATGGAATGGAGGAAACCATGAGAAAGACTGCCCTGTTCCTGACCTTTCTCCTAGCACTATCTATGATTTTGAGCGCATGTGCTGGAAGTACACCAACGGCTGTGCCGGCACAAGCCTCACCCACCTCAGCACCGATTGAAGCAACGTCTCCCCCCTCGGAGGGAAAAGTCGAATTGCGGATGATGATGTGGGGCGCCCCCGAAGAATTAGATATCTGGAAGCAAATTGTGGCCGATTTTCAATCCGCCAACCCCAATATTAACGTGAGCGTTGAAGTCTCTGAATGGGAATCGTACTGGACAAAACTGAAAACTCTTTTGGCAGCGGGGACTCCCCCGGATATCTTCGCCATTGATGCTCCCTACTACTTAGACTATCAAACCCGCGGGGTATTGCTCAATTTGCAGCCCTATCTTGATGCCAACCCTCATGTACTCGACGATGTCTATCCTCAGACCTTGAAGGCCTATCAAACTGCTGAGGGCTATTTTGGCCTTCCGCGCGACTTTCAGACCATCGTCGTCTTTTATAACAAAGATATGTTTGATGCCGCAGGCATTCCTTATCCCTCTCCCGATTGGACCTATGATGAATTTCGCGCTACTGCCAAAGCACTCACGATTGATAAGGATAAAGATGGGGTCATTGATCAATATGGCTACGCCACTGATTTGTGGGATATGGAACTGTTTTGGAGTGAGGCGATCTGGGCGTTTGGCGGTGACATAATCAGCCCGGATCATACTAAGACCCTGATTGGCAGCCCCGAAGCCCGCAAGGCTTGGCAATTTATTTACGACATGATGTTTGTAGATAAATCCATGCCCGATTCCACCACTGCCGCCCAATATGGTGGTGATCTCTTCCAGGCCGGTAAGGCAGCGATGACCACAATTGGTCACTGGGCTGTACCAGGATATGCAGAAGCTGGCCTAAATTTTGACGTTGTACCCATGCCTGTTGGCCCAGCCGGTCGAGCAACCAGCGTCAACAGCGCAGGATTTGTCATCGCAAAAGCCACGAAGAACCCTGATGCAGCGTGGAAGTTCCTCGAATTTGTGATCAGTCCACCTGCGCAAACGCGTCTGGCGGAGCTCGGGTTTGCCTGCCCCGTGCTCAAATCAGTCGCAGAGAGCCCGGCTTTCCTGGAGCAGAAGATTAAGATCAACCATAAAGTATTCCTCGACTCGCTTGAATTTGCCCGCATGAAGCCGGTCTTCAAGGGCTATGATGAGTGGGCTTCGGTCATTGGTGATGGCATGGCACCAATTTGGGCAGGTGAAGAGGCTGATCTAAACGCCATTCTGGATGAGATCATTCCCCAAGCCGATGAGGTCTTAAAACAATACAATCCATAAGAATTTTCAATAAACGGAGGGGTTTCCTTCTTGATGAGACCCCTCCGTTCACTTAGCCAGGAGATTATTTTATGGAAGCAGGGATCAAGCCCCTTGGTCGAGAAAGGGTATGGTTGTGGATCCTTTTAGCCCCTACCCTCTTTGGTTTGGTTTTCAGTGCCTTTGGCGCTTTACTGGCCACGCTCGGTCTTTCTTTTACCGAATGGGATCTGTTCACCTCTCCAAAGTGGGTGGGGCTTAGCAATTACATGACCTTATTTACAGATAAGCGGTTTTTACGAGCATTGGCAAATACCGCACAATTTGCGATTCTTTACGTTCCAGGAGTCGTTATCATCTCTTTGATTATCGCAGTGTTGATGAACCGGGCAATCAAGGGAGTCTCGCTATATCGAACAATGTACTATTTACCAGTAGTAACCTCTGCTGTCGCCACAGCACTGGTTTGGAATATGATATATGGAAAGGACACGGGAGTTTTGAATTTCGTCCTTAAACAATTAGGGATGCAGCCAGTATGCTGGTTGTGCACCGATCACGCCATGCTCTCAGTTGTGATTGTAAACATTTGGGGGGCTATTGGCGAAGGGATGATCATTTTCTTGGCAGGACTCACGGCGATCCCAAAGGAATACTATGAGGCTTCAGAAATCGATGGGGCGAATCGCTTTCAGCAGTTCTTTAGAATTACCCTACCTTTGATCACGCCGAGCATTTTCTTTCAAACCCTAATTTCTACCATAAACGCCTTTCAGGCCTTTGACTATATCTACATGCTAACGCGGAGAGGACAGGGAGACAGTTCGATTCCGGTGGTGGTGTTTTCGATTTACCGCAACGCCTGGCACTTCAACAAATATGGTGTGGCCAGCGCTCAAGCCATTGAACTCACATTAATTGTGGCTGTACTCATGGCGGTCTATTTGTGGGCGGAGAAAAAATTTGTCGTTTACGAATAACTTGCGAGGCAATAATGAGCAGCAATAAAAGAATTGAGAAAATAGTACTAGATGGCGTGACCTACCTTCTTCTTTCGTTGGGTGCCATTATAATGGTGACCCCTTTCTTATGGATGATTGCTACCTCATTTAAGCGCCCAGCTGATCAATTCACCATGGCCCTGATCCCTAACCCAGTCACATTGGACAATTATCGCAGTCTATTTAATGTTGATCTGAATTTTCCTTTGATGTTCATGAATAGTACAGTGATTTCATTGCTTGTAACCGTTGGGCAGTTACTTACCTGCTCAATGGCCGCATTTTGTTTTGCAGTGGTCAAGTTCAAGGGACGAGAAGTCCTTTTCGCTGCATTGCTTGCCACCTTGCTCATCCCATTTCACGTCACATTAATCCCTAATTTTATTATCTTTAAATGGCTAGGTTTGACTGGCACTAGTGTCCCGATTTGGTTACCGGCCTTCTGGGGTGGCGCATTTGGCACTTTTCTGATTCGGCAGTATTTCCTTACCATCCCCCGCGACTTGGTGGATGCGGCACGTGTAGATGGCGCTTCGCTTCTTCAAATATTCTGGCGCGTTTATCTCCCGTTAGCCAAACCCGCCTTGGCTGCTCTGGCAATTTTCACCTTCCAGGGTGCTTGGAATGACTTGCTTCACCCGCTAATCTACATGCCCGCAGCGCCCAACACGACATTAACGGTAGGGTTAGCATTTTTCCAACAGCAAATGGTATTGGGTGGAAAGTTCACCGTTCTGATGGCCGGTGCATTTGTCAGTATTCTTCCCTTGCTTCTGGTGTTCTTCTTTGCCCAAAGGTATTTTATCCAGGGGATTGCCCTGACCGGGGTTAAGCGATAATCAAGGGGGCTACCTTTGTACGGCTTTTCGTTTCAAATGAACCTCTACGATGAATAGATGCCTAGGCAGTAGTGTTCATCTTATGGAGTTTCCAAACTAACGCATAGAAATGACATTTTAGGGTTTCATTAACCTCGATGCTTTTCCCCATCATTACATTCCAATAGCTCTCAGTAACCACAGTACCACCATGCCCGCAAACACGGTCAACAACGTGTTGCGTGTTTTCCACGCCACACCACAGGCAACGAATGCCGCCAAGTAGTACGAGTTCGTCAAAGGCGATGGCGCGGACGACGCATAAGAAGTCAATTGGGAAATTACCAACGCAGATAACATAGATGCTGGGATAAAACGAAAAGCCCTCTCCACACGCTGTGGAATCCGAACCTTCCCCAAAAGCCCAATCAACGAAAAACGAATAAAAAACGTACCTATCCCCAAAGCCAACATGATCACCCAAACTCTCATGATGACCTCCATTCGTCCACCATAGCGCCAATGCCAATCCCGATGATCGCAGCAATTACAACTCCAATTTTGAATGGAAGCCCATTCATCAGTAAGGCAGCTAAACTAGCCACGAGTGCAGAAAATAGGGTTGATTTGTCTTTAACAGTGGGTACTGCAAGCGCTAAAAATGTTAATGGCACTGTGAAATCCAGAGACCAACCCGGGGGCACGTTAACCCCCACTACCATTCCCAAGAATAAGCTTCCTTGCCAAGTTAACCACATGGCAATAGCTGCTCCTAAAAAATACCAGTGCCCTGTTTTTTGGTTAGAAGGATCTTCTAGATAGGAAATAGATACAGCATATGCCTGGTCGCTTAAAAGATAGGCGAGTAATATTTTCCAACGAGATGAGAGCTTCTGAAAATGGGGAGCCAAAGAGGCACTATACATCAAAAATCTCAAGTTAACCATCAGCGCACTTAAAATAGTTATTAGAATCGGGGTTCCCAATTGAATTAACTGAAGCGCTACCAACAAGGCTGCACCCGAGTAAACCAGTAGGGACATAATTATCCCGTCATTGGGAGATATTCCCGTTTGAGATACAGCAATCCCTGTGATCAATCCAAACGGAACAACTCCTACTAAGAGGGGAAGAAAGGCCTGAACTCCCCTCATGAATTCGTTCCTTACCCATTTGTTCATCGCTTCACCCCATAATTTCAGAACCGAACTTATCAGGATAAAAAGTGCGCCCAAATCGCCCTATGACGATCTGGACGCGCTAAAAACAAGGCGGAAAAAAGATTTATACCATTTTTATCCTTTCACCTGTGTCCGATTTTTACGACGCTCGTTCACTACATCAATGACGACCGCCCCAATCAGAATCAGACCAGTGATCAGATTCTGCCAATACACATCTACTCCGAGGAGGTTGAGCGCATTGGCCAAAACACCCATGAACAAAGCACCCAAGAATGCACCCAACACCGAACCCTCACCGCCGCTCAGACTGGCACCACCAATGATGGTTGCTGTGATTACCCGAAGTTCTGTGCCGCTTCCAACCGTAACCGAGGCCGATCCAAAGCGCGCTGTAATCATCAGACCCGCTACACCAGCCAATAAGGCCACGATGCAATAATTTATGACCTTTACCCAATCCACATTAATACCGGATAAACGTGCTGCTTTCTCATTACTACCAATGTAATAATTTTGGCGGAAGAAGCGCGTATTCCTTAAAAGGAAGTCGCCAATGAGAACTAAAGCCAACATGACATAGATGGGATATTGAATACCGAATAGGCGACCTTGACCGATGATCGTGAATTCCGGCGGAAGGTTGAGCACGGCACGGCCTTGCGCAATTACTAATAACAACCCGCGAACGGCCATATTCGTGCCCAGAGTAACAATAAATGGATTTATCTTCATTTTTGCGACCAACAGACCGTTAACCAAGCCAACACCGAGCGCTGCCAATAGCCCCAACAGGATGGATATCACAACTGGCACACCAGCATTTAAGGCCAAGCCAGTAACAACGCCAGTAAAAGCCAAGGTTGAGCCTACTGAAAGATCTAATCCACCCGAAATAAGTAGATTGACCATGCCCACTGCGATAGTGGCTTCAACCGACAGCGCCAAGAGAATCGCCTCGATGTTTTCTTTTGTTAAGAACACCGGTGAGGCTAATGACATCACAAATCCAAACACCACTAAAACAATAATTAATGCAAATTCGCGGAATGTGGACAGCATCCGAAATGTTCGAAGGACCAGCGATTCCCGCTTAACCATGATTCACCTCAAGGGAAACCTGAGTTTGTAAACCTGCTGCATAGGTCATAATCCATTCTTCTGAAAATTCCTCACGTGAGAGTTCTCCGGTGATTCGCCCCTGATGCATGACCAAAATACGATCGCACATACCAATGAGTTCTGGAAGATCCGATGAGATCATCACAATTCCAACTCCGCTTTGAGATAATTCACGCAACTTATGATAAATCTCCGCTCGGGCTCCAACATCTACACCTCGGGTTGGTTCATCAAAGAGGATTACGCGCGGATTAATTCCCATCCACATCGCAATGAGACATTTTTGCTGATTACCACCAGATAAATTGGAGACTTTCTTTGCCAATGAGGGCGTGACAATATCATAATCACGAGCCGCTTTTTGCGCGAAGGCTTCAATACTACGGAAATCCAACAATCCCCGCGCCCTGGTAAAAACCGGAAGCGAAGGCGCGACCAGATTTTCCCGAATCGTCATGTTTAAAAATAGGCCATCACCTTTTCGGTCTTCTGTAAGATAAGCAATACCATGCTGAATTGCATCCCGAGGATTGCGAATGAAAATCTCCCTACCTTCCAGGAATACTCTCCCTGACTGTTTAGGATATAACCCCACGATCGCACGGGCCAGTTCACTCCGTCCAGCCCCAATTAGGCCAAAAAAGCCTAATATTTCGCCTCGTTTCAATCCAAAGGAGATGTTCTCAAACGCGCCCGGCTGGGTAAAATCTTGGACGCGGAAATATTCATCACCCTGGTTCTTCTTGGCGTCTCCATAGAGGCTAGTAATCTGCCGTCCAACCATCATTGATATTAGGTCGTTTTCAGTGACCTCGCTAACGGCGCGAGTTCCTACGTGCTTGCCATCTCGCATGACCATAACACGGTCAGCAATTTGAAATACTTCTGACAATTTATGAGTGATGTAAATGAAAGACATCCCTTGTTTCTGGAGTTTGCGGATGTTCTCAAAGAGATAACCGGCCTCCGATTCGGTGAGGGATGAAGTCGGCTCATCTAGAATCAGCACCTTGGGGTTAATGGAGATAGCTTTCAAGATCTCAAGAATCTGTTGCTGTCCCATCGAAAGGTGCTTTACCAACTGACGTGGGTTCAAGTGCAAGTTGAAACGGCTCAAGAACTCTTGGGTCTGTCGGTAAAGTTCATCCCAGCGGATGGTGCCAACTGCCCCAACCGGTTGCCGATTGGCAAAGATATTTTCAGCAACTGATAGACTCCCAACTAAAGATAGTTCCTGAAAGACAATAGCGATCCCCGCCCGAATGGCATCTACCGGTGCATTGAATGAGACGGGCTTACCCTCTAGGTAAATCGTGCCGCTATCGGGTTTGTGAATGCCGCTTAATATTAGCGAAAGGGTACTTTTACCAGCACCATTCTCGCCGACTAGAGCCAAAATTTCACCTTTGTTCAGGGTAAAGGAGACATCATCTACGGCTAAAACCCCCGGGAATTGCTTTGAGAGGTGCTCAGCACGCAAAACCTCTTCCATAAGACCTTCCTCTTGAGTCATCGGGGCTGTCGAGGGAGGGGCAAGGTCATCCTTACCCCTCCCAATTTTTAGAATTTAGGGAACGTACAGTTTGTTGGCGTCCAGGAAGTACTGGAGGTTGCTCTTGTCAATATAGTTGACCGACATGTAGACGATGGTGGGACCAGTGCGGACACCGGCTTTGGCGTTATCCACGGTTAGAGGCGCTTGATGATGATTGTAGTTGTAGAGGACGAGCAGCGCCCAGTAAGCCATAGCGGCATCATCCTGAGCCACAGTACCGGTCAAAATCCCATCTTGGATGGCCTGCAATACATCGGAGTTGCGGTCCATGGCTACTGTCTTAACTTGCCCGACTTTGCCGGCCTCTTTCACTGCCGTGGCTGCTCCAATACCGCCAGTGGAGTCGGTGCCGACAAATGCGGCTAGGTCCGGATGGCGTTGCAGGATATCCTTAGCCACACTGATAGCGGTTACGGTATCAGCCTTGGTATCGCCGACCTGCACCACCTCAATGCCAGGATACTCAGAGAATGCGGCGCGATAGCCTTGCTCGCGCTCATCAAACATCTGCACGCCGGGGATGCTCAGGATAGCCACTTTACCTTTGCCTCCAAGGGCTTCGGCCAACTTCTTACCGCCAACATAACCGAGATCAAACTGGCGCGATCCCACAAAGGCCAACCGCTTGGAGTTGGGGAGATCGCCCAGGATTGTCACCACCGGAATACCAGCATCAACAGCTTTGTTAATGACCGGCTCAAGCACAGGTTCAACCGCGAAAACCACGATACCAGCAGGTTTCTTGGCGATCGCCTGGTCAAAAGCGGCCACCATGGCATTTAGATCATACTCGGCGGGGCCAACATAAGAGGTTTTCACGCCCAGCACTTCACCCGCCCACTTCCAACCGTATTTGTGGGCATTAAAGAACTCCAGGTTACCCATGCATGAAACATAGATATATTCCTCGTTCGAAGTAGCCGGTTTTGCTGATTGCCCTTCGTTCCCCGATGCGGCCGCCGGCGTCGCCGTTTGGGCTGAAGAGCAGCCCGCAATTAGAGTTGCTACCAGGGCAAGCACAATCATTAGATAGACGGCTTTGAATTTCATGGGATTTCCTCCTTCTTTGAAAGTTGGGGGTTGGTTCGGGTTTAGCGGGAGACTCTCTTCCCACCACCCTCAACATCGGCTTTTAGCAAGTCTTGCACTTCGGTTTTGGTAACCACAGGTAGATCGAACATGAGCGTTTGTTTGATTCGTGTGGCGGCATCACCAACCAGAAGACCCTTCTGAAGGCCTTCGACGTTAAAGCCAGCCGTCAATAGGCCGTAGTAAAAGCCGCCGTTCCAGGTATCACCTCCTCCTAGACGATCAAGTAATGTAATGGATTTAACCGCTGGGGAGCGGAAGAAGTAACCCTGTTCATTCATGACCGCACTCTCCCAGCGATTCTCCTCAAACGAATCGGGATAACGGATCGTGATAGCCACGATTTTGGCCTTAAAATAATCCCCGAGATGCGAGGCGAGCGAACGGAGATCGTTATCGGTAATGTCTCCCATCTCCCCTTTATCAATCTGCTCGGGTGAATATTGACCACATCCAAAACCATAAACCGCTGCCATGTCTTCGATAGTTGTAATGAGGATGTCAACATGATCTCGGATCAAGGGCGTCATAACCTCACGGCATTGCTCGGGAGTCCATAAGGTTGCTCGATAGTTGAAGTCAATACCCACCCAGCAGTGTTCTGGTTTGAAGTTCATGGCCTCGTAGAAAGCTTCCAGCAAATAGTTTTGTTCATATTTGCTGTGGTAGGCCAGCCCAAACGTGATCCCCGAGGTGTGGAACAGTTCGCAGTCTCGCAGGGCTTCTTGCCAATTGACCATTCCAGCTCCCATTTTGCTGGCCGCCGAAAACATCCGTTGGTACCAACCGACACTCTTTCGAGGCGTTCGGCCAATTTCGTAGAGTAGTCGCCCGATGGGTTCTGCTTTATTAGCCCAAACAAAGTAGCGAGTATCAATACCGTGACTGCGGGCTGTATCACGAACCAACCATCCATATGGGTTATCTGGAACTCGAGTGATATAAGCCGAGGGGATACCAAACCGTGCCAGCAACGTAGCAACGGTTAATTCACTACCAGCGAGAGAAATATGCACGTTTGCTGTCCGTTCCAGGCGTTGAAAATCTGCCGGTGTGTCGCGAATCAGTGTTTCCCCAAATGTGACAAAGACGGGACCTTTTCCCGAGAAGCGACTGAGATCGTCTTTGGTGATGTTGAAACGGAGATTTTGCATCATGGCACGACCCCGGCTTACCAGGTTTCAAGTTGGGCGGTCAGACCACCATCCACAAAGAGTTGGGTACCGGTGATAAAACTGGCTTCGTCACTTGCCAGAAATGCAGCTGCATACCCGATATCCTCAGGCCGACCGATTCGTTTCATCACCTGACGTTGTTCCACGGCTTTACGCTGTGCTTCGGGGTCCGGATAACTATCAAAGATGCTTTGGATCAGTGGAGTAAGCACCCAACCAGGGGCAATGGCATTAACTCGGATGGTCGGGCCATAATCAATTGCCATATTACGCGTGAGCGCCGTAATCCCGCCTTTGGATGCTGCGTAGGGCGCAACGCCGTTGACGGTCTGAAAAGAGTGCACCGAAGAGATATTGATAATATTGCCCTTGCCCTGTTTCTGCATATAGGGAATAACATACTTCGAGCACAGGAAGACCCCTTTGAGGTTGACATTCAAGCACCGGTCCCAATCTTCGCTGCTCGTATCCAGGACAGATTTGTACACACCAATCCCTGCATTATTGACCAAGACATCAATGCGGCCAAAGGTCTGAATAGTTTGTTCCACCATAGCCTTGACTTGTTCTTCGTTTGACACATCACACTTTACGTAAATAGCCTCTCCGCCGGTTTGTCGTAGTTCTTCAGCGGTTTTTGGTCCATTAACATCGTCCCAATCTGCGATGACGACTTTTGCGCCTTCCTGGCTGAATACTTTGGCAATTCCCCAGCCAATTCCTTTGGCTCCCCCGGTGACAATTACTACTTGGTCAACAAACCGTTTGCACATAGTGCCCTCCCTTCTTTTAGTAAATTGGATCTATTGGACAAAATGACATGGACGGATGTGGATTTACCACGGTTTCCGTGGCGTTGAGAGGAAAATTGGTCCCGTGGCACCGACGACCACGTTATCTTCAATGCGAAGACCACCAAAGTTGGGAATATAGATGCCAGGTTCTACACTGCAAACCATGCCTTCTTCCAGGGTTCCTTGAGCCCCAGGGGCAAGCACGGGAATAAATTCGTGATACCGCAATCCCACGCCGTGCCCGGTAATGTGGACAAAATAGTCTTCCAGACCCGCTTTTCGTAAAACTTCACGCGCGGCGCGGTCGGGGGCTTCAAAAGAATTACCTGGGTATAATTCGCTTGCTGCAGCCTGTTGAGCCTCCAAGAGAACGTTATAGACCTCTTTTTGGCGTGCCGAGGGTTCGCCGACTACTGCCATGTAGGTAAGATCGGAGAAGTAACCATCCACCATCGTCGCCAATTCAATCATCACCAAATCGCCCTCTTGAATCCGATAGGTTGTTGAGGGGACGAGTAATGTACCCTTTGCGCTCCCAACTGGCCCGGCCCCTACCTCTGCTTCAGCCCGCACTAACTTTGCGCCTTGATAGCCAGGACCCTTAGCGCGAATGGTGTATTCTATAAGCGCTCCGATTTCGGCTTCGGTTTGACCTGGCTTGAGGTTTGAGAGTGCTTCATTAATTCCTAGTTCAGCAATATTATTGGCTATGCGCAATTTTTCGATTTCGTATTCTGTCTTAACTGCCCGCGATTGAAGCAACAACGGCGCAGCATCCACAAGACTTGCGTCTTCAAATAAGAAGTGCAAAAGTGCTTGCCATGGCCCTGAAGGAACAACAGGCTCGGCAATCCGATAACTGGGGGCAACGACCTCAAAAGAGAGTTCGGCACCGACCTTTTTACCTTTAAGCCCCCAAGACGCCACTTTTGAGGCGATCAATTCGCGATAATTTTCGTAGAGATCTCTATCTTTGAGCAATCCCCATCCAAACGGAACCACCTCTGCCCATTCCGATTGGGTGTACTCCTGTTCAACCTCGGGAACGAAGAGTACAGGTAGTCCTTCACGCGGAAGAAGCACAACCGAAATGCCATGATGTGGCCAATAGTCAGTGATATAGACCACATTCTCCGGTAGGCGACAGATAATGGCACTCAGGTCCTCTTTTTGCATCAAGCGTTGTAATTTTTCAACCCGCGATCGCTTGGACATGTTCATTTCCTCCTTCTATTCACATCAAAACCTTAGAGACGACCAAATTCCGCAAGCAATTCTTCAACAGTTTTCCCTTGCCGAATCCGTTCCCGTGTGCGCTCCTCCTTCTCGGCTTGGGCGCGCGCTTTTTCGAGTGTTTCGGCTGCCTTTTCAAGTGGAATGACCACCACACCAATCTCATCACCTAGGATTAAATCACCCGGTCGAACTAGCACACCACCGCATTGAATAGGGACATTGATTTCAATAGGTTCGAGACGACCGGAGAATGGTGAATGAGTCGAACGAGGTACAATGGCTTTAGAGAAAATATAGAACCCCAAATCCCGAATCTCGTCGGTATCACGGATGGCGCCATCCACCACCGCACCAACTACACCTTTCATTTTGCATAATCCGGCCATCAACCCACCCCAAACGGATGTTTCAGTCTCACCCGCCGCATCAACTACAATCACATCTCCCGCCTCGGCTACCGCTAATGCATCCAAACAATCTACCTGATTACCCGGTTCCAAACGAACCGTCAGTGCCGGGCCTACGAACCGCGTTTCGCGACTCAACGGACGCAAGTATGAGTGCATAACACCATACCGCTCCTGCGCATCAGCCACCACGCACGAAGGACTATAAATTTTCAATAAATCCTTAAAACCCTTTAATATTTCGGGGTCAATTTGGACATTTCTCGGGTTGATTATCCTGCGCATATCTCGCCTCACTCGTGTTTTTTAGAATTCCAAGGGAAAATCATGCTCTGGGCCGAAAGCCCAGTTTTTCGGAAATTGCCCGTGCCGCCTGACATGCCCTTTCAATCAGCCCAAGATTGGCATCAAGGGGCTCCATTCTACCCGCCGGTCCCGAAATGCTGATCGCAGCCACGACTGCGCCGTGCATATCAAAGATTGGCGCAGCCACACAACGGACTTCTGCCTCATGCTCACCGCGATCCAGCGCATAGCCCATTTTTCGAATCTGTTCTAATTCACATTTCAACGTTTCAGGATTGGTTATTGTTTTTTCGGTGAACGGAGCAAGGGGCTGTTTGCGTAAAAAGTCCTCAATTTCTTCCGCCTTGAGATGTGCTAGTAACACCTTCCCCAAACCAGTGCAATAAGCCGGTGCCCGCCCCCCAACCCGAGAACCCATCAAGCCAATGGCGTGCAATCCTGGTAATTTCTCAAGATAAACGACCTCTGTTCCTTCCAGAATCGCAAGGTGAACCGTCTCCTTCACCTCATCCCGTAGAGCTTCAAGTTCGGGTAAAGCCACCTTGCGCAGGTCATTACTTTCATAATAGGCTCGCGCCAGTTCTAAACAGGTAAGCCCAAGGGAATAGCGCCCCAAAGCATCCTTTTGCACAAATTTATAACAAGACAACGTCGCCAGCAGACGAAAAGTTGTGCTGGGGCTCAGCGAAATGGCATCGCTGACCTCCTGAAGCGTGCGGGGTTTTCCATCTGCCAAGGTCAAAAGGATATTAATGGCTCGATCTAGAACGCGAACATTATAGCGATTATTCTTCTCTTCAGAACTGGCACGGCGCGGACTCATGCGATTACCTCATACACCTGCACCTGACTCTCTTGATACAAAGCCTTTAGTTTAGGCTGTAATGATTGATGCAACACAGAATTACGCCATGCTGCTGCTTCCTCAAGTGAACGGAAGCGGATCACCATGTGATAAAGTTGGGGATTTTCACTATCTACCAGAAGATGAACATAAACATATCCTGGCATGGAAGACATCGCAGGACGATATTCTTCTATAAAGAGACGTTCAAAATCTTGTTCTTTACCGGGAATAACCTTGAATGTAACATGGCGTTCGATCATGACGTCTCCTCATCGTCCTCGCGCTTTTTCCACCTCTTGTCGGAAAGCACGCGCGCGACGGGTAATTTCATCAAATGCGCCGCTTTCTAGCAATCGAGCGTTCACCAATTCAGCACCAACCCCAATTACATCAATCCCTGCGCTGAAGAATTGAGCGGTATTCTCGATTGTCACCCCTCCTACTGCTGCTAGACGAATCTGAGGGAGTGGAGCTTTGATCGCCTTGATATAGGCCGGTCCGCCCACGCTGGCCGGAAACACCTTGACAATATCAGCCCCATGCTCCCACGCTGTCAAAATCTCCGTGGGCGTGAAGGCACCAGGGATCACCGGAACTGCGTATCGCTTACACATCTCAATTGTTTCCAGGTTTAAGGTGGGGCTAACCACAAATTGAGCCCCGGCCAATATGGCTAAGCGGGCTGTCTCGGGATCCAGAACAGAACCAGCACCAAAGAGCACTCGATCACCGAACTGGGACACCGCCTGTTCAACGACATTTAATGCACCTGGAGTTGTCATCGTGACCTCAATAATATTCACTCCCCCTTCGTAAATGGCTTTAGCGGCATCGAGTAGCTGAGTAGCGCTGGGCGCTCGCATAATAGCAATCACGCCACCGGATAGGATTTTCTGTAGCGATTGCAAGGCGTTCATTGCATCTCCATGGGATTAAGTTTTGGGTTCACTTCGAGACTATGGGGGAATTCTCTAAAATTTTCATTGTATGAAACCACAATTCACTATATAAAATTATAGTCAAAGTCAAACCAAAGTCAATAGGTGTTTCCTTAAAAATTTCATGTTATATCGAGTATTTGCCTCTATATACGCGTAATTACCTATTTGGGGGATTCGCAGTTAAAACCAAAAACCGGGCTTGTTGCCCGGTTTTTGCCTCTTATTCAGCGGGAGCGACGGGATTCGAACCCGCGATCTCGGCCTTGACAGGGCCGCATGTTAACCGCTACACCACGCCCCCAACTGAGCGATAGTTTATCATGCCCTGGGCTTATCGTCAAGATTCCGCGTTCTATCAAATAAAATGTTACCGAGGTATGATCGTTCACTCAAAAGAAAATGTTACCGGAGTGAACGAGATGGCCGAAACCGATCCAATGACCGTAGATGAGCGTCGCAAGTACTTACACAAGATACGGCTGCGGTACTGGCGGGCGGAAGGGCGCAAAGAGCGCAGCCGTCTGCTGGATGAAGCCCAGGCCGTGACCGGGCTGCACCGCAAATCGCTGATCCGTTTGCTGAATGGGGAGCTAGGACGCAAGCGGCGTAAGCGGGAGCGCGGCAAGAGGTATGGGCCGGAGGTAGATGCGGCGATTGCGGTGATCGCTCGCAGTCTGGATTATCCCTGTGCCGAACGTCTGCAACCGAACCTGGTCTGGATGGCCAGGCACTTGCAAGCGCACGGTGAATTGCTCCTGAGCGAGACAACGCTGGAATTGCTGGGAAAGATCAGCATTTCCAGTGTGCGGCGGCGCTTGCCGGCTTCGCAACGGGCTGCCCAGCGCCTGGCGCATCGGGTGGGACGCCCGGCCCCGACTTCCAGCGTGAAGTCGTTCATCCCGATGCGGCGCATTGCCTGGGAGGAACGTCAGCCCGGGCACCTGGAAGTCGACCTGGTGCACCACTGCGGCTTAAGCTCCCAGGGACAATACGTCCACACCCTGCAACTGGTGGACGTGGCCAGTGGCTGGAGTGAGTGTGTGGCAGTGCTGGGACGCTCCTGGCTGGTCATGCAGGACGGCTTTGAGCGCATTCGCCAGCGTTTACCCTTCGCAATCCGCGAATTGCACCCGGATAACGGCAGCGAGTTCCTGAACGCCCATCTCCTGCGGTACTGGAAGGACAGAGTGAAAGCAGACGTTTCGCGCAGCCGTCCCTTTCACAAGAACGACAATCGCTTTGTGGAAGAAAACAACTTCTCGCTGGTGCGCGCCTATGTCGGCTATGGTCGGCTGGACACGGTGGAACAGACCCATTTGCTCAACCAACTCTATGACAAACTCTGGCTATACCATAACTTCTTCCAGCCCGTCCTGCGCCTGCAAGAAAAACGCATCCGCTCCGAACAAACGCCTGCCAAAGTCAAACGCATGTACGCTCCTGCCATCCCGCCTCTCGAACGGCTCATCCAGGCCGGTGCACTCTCCCCGGAGAAACAGGCGGCCTGCCTGGCCCTGCGTGAGCAAACCAATCCCATGCGCTTGCGTGAAGAGATCCAGGCGCTGGTTGACCGCCTCGCCCACCTGCCCTGTGCTCCAGAGGGTCAGGTGGAGGATGTCCGCCTGACCTTACAACAGCCAGAGCATTCACATGTCTGATCGGCTGGTCGTTGGCTATCAGCGCTTGTGTGGCACCCCCGAAGGCCAACTGGCCAGATTGTTCTTTGACATTCAGCTTTTCCATCCCACCTTCCCTGAAAGGAGTGGCCGCTTGGGTAACATTATCTTTTGGCAGAACAATAGCCGTTCGGTAACATTATCTTTTGGCTTGACACGGATTCAGGTAAGAATTCGATTTTCCTCTCGATCTGGACCGATTCATCCGGGTTTTTAAAGAAAACCGTGATAATCCTTCTGACAATCTCATCCACAGTTAAGCGAATATCTACGGTGAACGCATGATCAGGCTCTTCGAGAGCCTCAAGTTGGCTATCTAGCAACTCAGGTTTCATATAGTGGCCCGAGCGTCTTAGCAAACGATCTCTGATCAAGGCATAATCACCCTTAAGATAAATAAGTTGCCCGCCCGGATTGTCTTTCAGCAAGACATCACGGTATTCTGCTTTTAATGCCGAACAGGCTAACACAAAGGACCTTCCATCCCTCAATCGCGAGGCGATCAGACATCGCAAAGTTTCCAGCCAAGGGTAACGATCCGCGTCCCTTAAGGGAATACCGGCCGCCATTTTGGCAATGTTCTCGGGCGGGTGATAGTCGTCACCATCGTAAAATTCCCATCCTAGAGCCGCCGCCAATGCCCGCCCAACCGTAGTTTTTCCACTACCGGCGACACCCATGATGATGAAGAAACAAGGCCCATTAAAAGACATTCACCGATGTAGAGACCGTAGGATCTATGAACAAGACGCCATTTTGGGACGGATCACGGAGAAATATACCCTCGGACCAACGTTCGAAAGGAATAGACTGCCTGACGAGAAGACTTTCAAAGGCTTGATACTCATCAGGGGCATCCAGAGCAAATGCAATGTAGAACAACCCTAAGGCATCCGGAGGCGAAGGGGGTGCTCCAACACCTTGCCAAGTATTGTAACCGATATGATGATGGTACCCACCAACAGAGACCATCCCCATTTGAAAACGTTGGGCTATCCCCATATCATCGAACCCCAATTGTTCGTGATAAAAATTCCGGGTTGCCATCAAATCCGCCACATAGAGATGAAAATGACCTATCCGTGTCTCCATGGGCACAGTCCCTGTAAGATTATCCTCGGGTTTCAGGTGAGAAAACAGACTTTGCAGATCCAAAGGTTCACGCCCATTACTTGGACGGCCATCCGCCCATTGAGCAATCAATTCACCATCCCGTAACAGAAAAACCCCATCCTCAGGTGACTCACAATACAACTCGATCGTGTTCCCTTCGGGATCATCTAGATAAGTGGTTTTGGTCATTACATGATCCGTGGGATAGTTAGGCCAGCCTAAAGCAAATAAACGGGCAATTGCACGGGCTAGTTCACGCCGATTGGGAAAAAGAACGGCAAAATGATAAAGTCCCGTCACACCACGATAACGTTTTCCATTCGGGATTTGGGTTAAGCGCACTAAATCCCGTGATGAGACCCCTAAACCTGCACGATCATCAGTCTGCCAGTTTAATTCAAAACCCAATACATGTTGATAAAAGGTTATCTCGCGGCCAAGATCGGCTACCTTAAGATGAACATAGGCCGGCCTTGTTCCAAGGGGAATTCGATGCGGAGAAATTGCAACAGGCATAAGCGATTGAGCAGCGCTCATGGTTTGACCTTTCGTTCCCTGCAATTACAGATACCATTTCCCTTAAAGAGTGAACACTCTATTCGGTTTTTGTTGATATTATTTATCAACTAATGTTGTATATTTAACACCCAAGTCTCAACAATGTCAATCATTCTCTCGTGGTTTGTCCAAAAAAGAGATACACAGCCTTTTCCTAACAGCCTGCTCTGTTTTTGGGGTTTATAATACTGGGAAGCAAAATGCTTGGGGGCCAGTCCTTTGGGGTTATAATATTTATAGATATCGTCTACACTCGGAGGCTGAATGGTGACAAATGATCGCCCCCCGGGCAAAACAACAGTCGCACCAGAAGTCCTGGTAACCATCGCCCGCCTGACGACCCTTGGTGTTACCGGGGTTAACCGCCTTGCCACCCACCCTGGTGAGGTAAACCGCTGGTTTGATCGTGGCGTAAGCGAGGGAGTCAAGATCGAGGTTGAAGACGGTAAAGTTTACGTCGACGTTTACGTCATCCTTAACCGCGACGTCAATGTGCGCGAAGTGGCTCGCAATATCCAAGCTCAGGTGGCCCGGGCGATTACTGAAATGGTAGGGATGGACGTGGGACGGGTTAATGTGCACATCGAAGATATCCAATACTAGACTATTTCGATTAATCCCATGAAGCAGCGAACCAAAGCCCGCAGTGTCGCGCTTCAAGTACTTTACGAATGCGATCTCACCCGGCACGCCCCCGGGCAAGCGCTTGAACAGCGCTTAGCCGAAGAGCACCTTGAACCGGAGTTAGCCGAGTTTAGCCGCCAAATCGTATTTGGCGTTTATCCCATCTTAGACAAACTAGATCGTTATATTGCTCAACACGCACCGGAATGGCCACTTGACCAGGTTTCGGTAATTGATCGTAATATTTTACGGATTGCGTTGTGGGAATTCGCAGTGGCGGGATGCACGCCGGTAAAGGTCGCTATCAATGAGGCAATTGAACTGGCAAAAACCTTTGGCTCCGACAGTTCACCGCGATTCGTGAACGGCGTTCTGGGGAGTCTGGCAAATCGCTCAGAAGAAATCCGTCAGCAATTTCACCGCGAAAAGGCCCAAGAAGAAAGTCTTTCGCCACGCACTACTTGAGCCACAGGTTAGGGGGATAATGTCCTCAGACCCACGCCTCAGGAGGAATCATCCTCAAATGAAATCATCTCTTTTCCCTTATACCCCTCGCGCTTATTCTCTATTTTTATTCTTGATCCTATTTGTCCTTGCGGCCTGTCAGAATTTTTCTCTCCCTCGCTCTGCCCCCACACCCACTACTTCCATCCCCAATCTCCCCCTTGTACCCCTCACATTTCAAGTTAATGTGCCCACTTCCGCCTCATCAGGCGACGTTATCCTTGAGATTGTAGACGAAGTTACCGGCATTGCTCTGAATTCAGAACGTTATACCATGCAACTGGAAGGCAATCGTTACATACTCCAGTTAGCGTTTCCAATTGGCAGTGTTGTGTGTTATCGCTATCTTCATCAAGAGGCAGTTCCCCAGGTCGAACGCAATCCATATGGGCAAATCGTCCGATATCGCATGGCTGTGGCACGATCACCAGCCGTAATTGAAGACCATGTGTTTGCGTGGCAGGGCGGAAAAGCACCCACTGAAGAAGGAGGAACCCTTCTGGGTCTCGTATATGATTCCACAACACGTGCCCCTATATCTGACGCTTTGGTTACGATGGCTGGTATTCAAACCTTCACCACCGCAGATGGAACCTTCACCCTTGAAAATATCCCGCCTGGAAAACACAACCTAGTAGTCTTACCCACCGAAGGTGCCTACCAGGTATTCCAGCAAGAAGCGGTCATTGCTAATGGTGCCGTTACACCGGCACAAATCGGGCTACAACCGGTACCCATGGTCAATGTCACTTTTGTGGTTCAGCCCCCATCCGAACATATACGCGGCCTGCCAATGCGAATCGTTGGAAACACGCCCTCACTAGGCAATACATTTTCTGATCTTGAAGGTGGGCTAAGCGTTCTGGCATCACGAGCACCACTTCTTAGCCTACTTGAAGATGGAAAATACACTTACACTCTCAGTCTTCCCGCGGGCACTGACCTGCGTTACAAATATACCCTCGGAGATGGATTCTGGAACGCTGAGCATACCGCCGACGGTGGATTTAAAACGCGCCAATTGATTGTGCCTGATCATGATATTACTATCACGGATAAAATTGAAACCTGGCGAGTTAGTGCATCCGAAACTTCGCCGCTTACCTTCTATATTAAGGCACCACCTGAAACACCAGCCGACGAACGCGTTTCGATCCAATTTCGCCTCTATGCTTGGACACCAGCGATCCCTATGTGGCCGCTTGGCAATCAACAATGGCTCTATGTGTTTTATGGTCCACAACGTGCGTTAGGAGAAGTCAATTACCGGGTCTGTCGTAATGAGCAATGCGGCCTTGCCGATGACGTAACCACCGCAGGCAACACGGCAACGGGGCTTTCTGTTTCTTCTCCTGACGGCACTACCATAACCCATGAAGTCCAACAATGGAATTACTTGGTGGCCCAATCACCGATTTCAGTATCCACCCAGGATGCCACACCTCGATCATCCTTTGTCGCCGCGGTTGAATTTGCGCCACAATTTTCCCCAACAACTTTGCCCCATCTACCCGCTACCCTCCAAGGTCTACGGCATCTTGGCGCCAATTGGGTCATTTTGAGCCCAACCTGGTCGTTGATTTCCGGTCACCCCCCACGTTTAAACTACGATCCTGCCCATGATATGAAGGGGTCCGATCTAAACGCCCTCGTTGCCAATGCAAAGCAACAAGGGCTTTCGGTGGCTATTTTCCCACGCCTTAATCCTTACGCAATTACCCAATCTCTACAAGATAGTCCTGAACTTATTAATGCATGGTTATCCCAATACCTCCACTATATAACCGATATGGCGATAAGGTCAGCCCAATCCCAAATTCACACCCTTATCTTGGGCGGGCCTGAGATTGAACCTTTCCTTGATGGTCAGGATGATTTTTGGAATGAATTAGTGCTCACACTACGGCAGAAATTCTCCGGTCAATTGGTCTGGGCTGTCCCTGAAAACCGGATAGCTTCGTTACCCGACTGGGTAACCCAGATGGATGCCCTGTACATTCTTGTATCCTCCCCTTTCGAAGATAGGAATCTCAATGAAGAAGCCATCACCGAAGCGTTCGGTAATTACCTTGACACCCACCTTTTACCCTTGTACCAACAAACCGGGAAACCCGTCTGGCTCGGCTTGGAACATCCCTCCGCGCAGGATATTCAAAATGATTGCGTTCTAACAGCCGAAGGGTGTTTGCCTTTTGAGCGCTTGATTTGGAGCGGGTCACTCCCATCATCAGCCGTTGATCTCGAACGACAAGCGAGGTTTTACCAAGGAGCGGCCATGGCGATCAACTCTCGTCCATGGATCAGAGGTTTAGTAACTCGAGGATATCAGCCAGCGGTTACTCTAATAGATGCATCACCTTCGATACGTGGTAAGCCAGCCGCCGATGTCATTAAGGCCTGGTACCAGATCTGGACCAACACGACTTCACCTTAATCTTAAATACCACGAATCAATCCTACTTTAAAAGGAGCCATTCCTACATGAAAAATTCAACCCAAACCGTAATCCGCCGCAACTTAGAGCGTCAAGGGATTTACAATCCGGGTGAAATCCATTGGAACTATCCCACTGCGCGGCTGATTGAAGAAATCATACGGAATAAAGAGGGTTGGTTATCCCATTACGGGGCTGTGGTTGTACATACCGGCAAGCATACCGGACGAGCGCCCAAAGATAAATTTATCGTCGCACACTCTGATCATGATGAATTTTGGTGGGGGCCAATAAACACGCCAATGCCTCCGCAAGCTTTCGAGCGCCTGTATAGAAAAATAACCACATTCTTTCAACTTCGCCCTCTTTACATTCAAGATCTCTGGCTAGGTAATCACCCCACTCACCGCGTATCTGTGCGCATAATCACCGAGACAGCTTGGCATAGCCTATTTGCGCGCAACCTTTTTATCCATAAGGATATCTTAAGCACCCCTCACCCAGATCCGGATTTTACTCTCATCCATGCTCCCTCTTTTCGTGCCAACCCTGTTGAAGATGGAACCCGGTCCGAAACGGTTATAGCCATTGATTTCCAACAGCGCCTCATCTTAATCGGGGGCACAGCATATGCAGGCGAAATTAAAAAGGCGATGTTTACCGTCATGAATTACCTGTTGCCCCAAAAGAATGTGCTTCCCATGCACTGCTCGGCCAATGTTGGCCCTGAGGGGGACGTAGCACTCTTTTTCGGATTAAGTGGGACCGGAAAAACCACCCTTTCCTCGGATCCCAACCGTTATCTAATCGGCGATGATGAACACGGTTGGAGTGAGGATGGCATATTTAATTTTGAGGGCGGCTGTTATGCCAAAACCATTCACCTCAACGCCCAATTAGAACCGCTAATCTGGTCTGCCGTTCATCGTTTCGGTACCGTGCTAGAGAATGTCGTCCTGAATTACGACTCTCGCCTTGTTGATTTCGAGGCAGATACAATTACCGAAAACACCCGTGCCGCTTACCCGCTTGAATTTATTCCCCATGCCTTAACCGAGGGACGAGGTGATCATCCACAACATATCTTTTTCTTGAGCGCAGATGCCTTTGGAGTTCTTCCTCCATTAGCGCGATTAACTCCAGATCAAGCCCTTTATTATTTTCTCACCGGTTACACCGCCAAACTGGCCGGCACAGAAACCGGCTTAGGACGCGAACCCCAAGCTACGTTTTCCGCATGCTTTGGGGCGCCTTTTTTACCCCTTCATCCCATGATCTACGCTCGAATGTTACGAGACAAAATCCAGCGCCACAACACGCGTGTTTGGCTGATCAACACCGGCTGGACCGGGGGGCCTTATGGAGTGGGATCGCGAATTCCTCTCCCCTACACACGTGCCATGGTACGTGCGGTATTATCAAATGCCATGGAAAACACCGCATACTATCAGGATCCGATCTTTGGTCTTTGGGTGCCCGAAACCTGTCCCGGAGTTCCCAGCGAAATACTTCATCCGCGTCAGACCTGGGCTGATCCAAACGTCTATGATCGTCAAGCCCTTCTCTTAGCCGAACAATTCCACACCAACTTCGAAAAGATTACCAAGGATTCGCCCGTCGCCATCCCGCACCGGTGAGTTTCTTCATAATGTAGCGAAAACCCTTATACAGTGCTCTTAAGCCAAATACATTAAAACAGCCGCCACAATCAATAAATAAGGGGTGTATGGCAAGGCGGCAAAGGGCTGATAATGCCGCCGCAGTACCAGCCACAATAAATATAATCCACCTACCAATCCTCCCAGTAGAATGGCAAAGAGCAATCCAATGCCAATCCGTGGCCAGCCCAACATTAAGCCCAATACGCCGCTTAAAGTCACGTCGCCAAAGCCGAGCGCGACCTCATCGCCAACCTCAAGCCCTCGCCGCCGCGCCGTCCAGCGCAAAAAAATCTCGCCCAGATAATATAAGACCAGCATGATTCCAAACCCTAACCCACCCCCCAGCAGGGCAGACCGCCAACCATTCAGCCAGATACCAATTCCCGCACCGAGCACGGCGCCCGCAGCACTGACCTGATAAAGGACCACCCGATATTCCCAATCAATAACAAACACAACTCCGAAATAAAAAAGAACGCCCCATGCCACGACAAGCGGAAGCCGATCCGGCGGCGGCCACAACCATAAAGCCAGGGTGAGCAGCGAGAACACAATTTGTACTATATACGCGCGTCGGGACCGTCTCGTTCCACAGGAGGAACAATCGCGTAACAAGAGGTATTCCTTCCAAGAATAGGATTGCTGGCAGTGGTGACAATAAGCCGGGCTCAAGCGTCGTGCACGCGGAAGAACGTCTGCCAAATAATTGACCACAGCCCCTAAGACATATCCCAGCAACAGAACCGCGAACGTTTCAATCACAAAGAAAAAGGCACTCATGCCCGAGCCTCTGGGGATTGAATCGCAGTCGGTTGATAGGTCTGGCGTGCCAATTCTTGTTCAGCACGGGCTCTAAGTTCCGCCCGTAACGTTTGAATATCCTGAGGGAGAAAATAAATAGCGAACAAAAAGAAAAAGAAACATAATAACCACGCTCCAATACAGATGATCAGAATGGCTTCCCGTAAAGAGCCATTAACAGCAATTAGACCCGCAATTGCTGGCGCCGCTGCCGATCCACCCTGCTCAATTAAGTTCTGTACCGAGTTGGCTGTGCTGCGCACTTCTGGCAAAGTAACATCATAAACAGTTGAAAGAACGTTGGGAGATGCAAAAGGAATAAAAATTGCAGTTAAACAAAGCAAACCCATAAACAGTCCCTTTTGCTCCAAGGGGACATTAATCGTGATCCAAAGTAGCAAAGCCCCGGTAATGACCCCAAACGCACTGACGATCAAACGCCCACGCGGTGTTCGTTTGAACAAAAAATCCCCTATCGCCCCTCCAATGGGATAACCGGCAGCCAGGAACAGTACCGCTGCCACCATTGTAATAAGCACCTCGTTCGACGAAAACCCCCGCTCTGTCTCTAAATAACGGAAAAACCAGAAAGTAATGACTTGCCAAGGGAAAACTCCAAAGAAGCCCTGCGTGAAAAGAAATAAAAGACTCCGTTTTTTGAACAGACCAAGAGCAGTTTTCCAATCAAACCGGTAGGTACCGATCTGCTCCAGTCCTTCAAACTCAGGCTCAGCGCCACCGCGCGGCATTTCTTTAATCCCGAAAAAGATAACAATAGCCAGAAGTATTCCCAACGAACCAGTAAGATAAAAAACTCCTTGCCAATGCCATCGTGAAACCAAGGTGAGTGCCAACACTGTGCCAGTGATATAACCCAAAGGGGCGGTGATTTGTAGAAACCCATAAACTTTGCCTCGGATCTTGGGAGGAAAATAGTCAGACACCAAACTGTAAAGACCCGGATAACTGGCATCATCAATTCCAGTAGAAGCACGTGTGATGACAAACATCGGAAATGTGCGCGCTAAGGCGCTTAACCACGTGGTCGCTCCCCAGATAAACGAAGCCAGTGCCAGCAATTTTGAACGGGCATAGCGATCGTATAAATACCCCCATAAAGGATAAAAAATACCCCCCACCAGCAGAGCCCCCGAAAACACCATACCCATTTGGGCTTCATTAATTCCGAAATACTCCATAATCGGGGTGGTCAATGGACCAATGAGAAGTTTATCGGCCTGATGTAAAAGCATGAAAGCAAAGAAAACGGCCAACACAAACCAACGATAGCGATTCTGAGATCTCATTCCCTGGCTCCTGAGTATCAAATTTATTCCGTGCTCTAAAAGATGGGATGTAAAGAGTATAATCTGAAAGCAAATACTAGGCAACTTTGCCGCAAGAACGAGTTAATCGGAGTTCAAAGTGCCGATCTCGAAGTTACATGCCCTTATCGAGGCTTGGTTAAGTCACCCCAGATATTCTGAGGGCATACGCTTTCGAGTTACCCTCCCAGCTCAACCCGGCCAAGCCCATCCCGTACCCCCAACAATACCGAACACTCTGCGTCAGGCCTTGGAAAAGTTGGGGATTTACAATCTATATCTTCACCAAATATCTGCCTGGCAAAGCGCCCTTAGCGGTGAACATATAATGATTGCCGCTGGCGTTGGTAGTGGAAAGTCTCTTTGTTACCATCTTCCAGTATTACATTCCTGGTTAGAAACACCAAACGCTACAGCGTTATATTTATTCCCCACCAAGGCATTGGCGTACGACCAATACCAATTTCTTCAAACCTTTCTGGATGCCCTCCCTTTTTCGCCCACCGAAAGAAAATCATTCAAGAAGCACATTGTTACCTACGACGGAGATTCCACACCCTCTCAACGCAAGCGGAGTCGCGAAATTGCCCGTTTGCTTTTAACGAATCCGGATATGCTTCATTACGGCATTCTTCCCTACCATCCGTATTGGCAGGAATTTCTAGCGAACTTAAAATATATAATCCTTGACGAAGCACATCTTTATCGTGGCGCTTTTGGTTCTCATGTTGCCAATCTCATTCGCCGACTAAAACGCATTGCAGCATTATACGGTGCAAACCCGAGATTTTTAATGACCTCTGGCACTATTGGCAATCCATTAGAATTAGCCCAAACTCTGATTGAAGCCCCTGTAACCCTTATCAGCAATGATACTGCACCAAAACCGGAACGTCATTTACTCTTTTACAATCCCCCCTTTGAAAATGAGGTCACTGGCATCCGCCGTGATGCTACCGATGAAGTTCTCGCTCTAGCGCAGGAATTGTTAGATCACAATGTGCAAACCTTAGTTTTTCTCAATTCACGGCGAGGAGTAGAAATTGCCCTACGCACATTACGTGAAAGCCTCCCTAACACCGAGGGCATTGAGGCTTATCGTAGCGGTTATCTACCCCAGGATCGTCGTTGGATCGAGCAAAGCCTTCGCGAACAAACCAACCGCCTGGTTTTCACCACCAATGCCCTGGAACTTGGAGTTGACATTGGGGGCGTTGAAGCCATTATCATGATTGGTTATCCGGGTTCGGTAACTGCATATACCCAGCGCATTGGGCGCGCTGGTCGCAAAGGTCAACCTGCCTTAGGCCTCTTGATCGCGTCCGATAATCCCTTAGATCAGTATATTATTCATCATCCCGAACATGTGCTTGAGCGCCTTCCTGAAAAGGTCATTCTCAACCCCGATAATCCCGTCATTCTTTACCAACACCTAAAGTGTGCCAGTTATGAGAAGCCTTTCGAAGCAGGTGAATCGTTCGGCGCCCTCACGTGGGAGACGATTGAACCTTATATCAATGTGCTCGCTCATCAAGGCATTCTACGTTCGTCGTTTAACCGATTTACATGGTTAGATAAAACCCAACCTCACCGCGAAACATCTTTGCGCGGCAGTGCCCACTCCACTATCAAACTTCATGTCCAGGCTGCCCCTACCACCTCACTTCTCGGCGAAGTAGACTACGAGAGTGCTTACTGGATGGTGCATCCCGGTGCTATCTACCTCCACCGGGGAGATGTTTATGGGGTTGAAACCTTAGACTTAGAATCTGGTAAGGCATCTCTTAAACCCACTCATTCGGACTATTATACTGAGCCATTGCTTGAAACACAGGTCACGGCTTATAAAGCATGGGAATCGCAAGATTTTTCCTGGGGTACACACGCCTGCGGTGAATTACACCTAACCACCTGGCTCAAAGGATTTAAAAAGCGTTCTTGGGACGATCATACGGTTTTGGAACAGGTATCTCTAGACTTTCCCCCGCTAACTCTCGAGACCACAGGATACTGGCTTAGCCTAAATTCCCGCACCGTCAAACAATTAGTAGACCAAGGACTTTGGACCAATACACCCAATAATTACGGTCCCAATTGGGAGCAGCAGCGCCAACTCGCCCGCGCACGCGACCACTATACCTGTCAGCAGTGTGGTGCGCGTGAGAATGGAAACGCATTTCACGTTCATCATCGGGTTCCTTTTCGTCGTTTTTCCTCTCCCGAGGAGGCAAATCACCTCGAAAATCTAATCACGCTTTGCCCGCGTTGCCATCGTCGCTTGGAGAAGGCAGTCTGGATCCGAAGCGGGCTTTCGGCCGTGCGGCACCTCTTACATCATTTAGCCCCTTTATTTGTCCTCTGTGATCATCATGATCTTGGCTCATTTATGGAACCGCGTTCTAAATTAAGTCATAACCAACCCACCTTGGTTTTTTATGATACATTTCAGGGTGGGCTGGGTTATGCCTTGCAATTTTTTGATCGCCATAAAGATTGGTTTGAGAGCGCTTTCGAGGTCATCACTCATTGCACATGTCAGAATGGCTGTCCATCCTGCGTCGGTCCAGCCCCTGAACAAGGAAGCGGGGGAAAAGAAGAAGCCAAAGCTATCCTCCGCGCCATCTTAGAAGTTAAGCCGGCCTTCCATGGATGAAGAACTCTTAAGACGATTCGAGGCGCTGGGAATTCATCGCGGTTTCCCTCTAAAGGGTAACACCGAAAACCACACCTCCCGCATGATGCAAGGCATAGAAACCGCCATTCCAACAGGAAAGTTCCTGGAAGAACGCCTCCATTCGGTATTCCTATTAGAGCACATTTATCGCAGTGGTTACCTCCATGGGAAAATATCGCTCGAAATAAATCCCGAGGCACCAATCTACGCCGGTTTTATCAATAGCGAATCCATCGTCTCTCACACACAATTGCTGTTTTTAGATGTCGAGACCTCGAGCCTCAGCCCCGGATCAGGCACTCTTGTTTTTCTGGTTGGGTTGGGCTATTGGACTTCTGAGGGCTACCATACCCACCAAGTATTTCTCAACGAACCAGGGGACGAACTTTCGTTTTTGGCCTATCTCGATGATCTGCTTGGTCGGTATCCGGTTTTGGTCACCTTCAATGGCCTAGCCTTTGACCTTCCCATCCTAAATCAACGCTTCTTGGTCAATGGCATCCGCTCAGAGATTCTAAAAAAACACCATCTTGACGTCCTGAAACTGGCTAGACGGCTTTGGCGCAAGCGTTATCCCTCACGACGGCTGGCGTTCCTTGAGCAGGAAGTCTTGGGATTCGCGCGAAGTGAGGAAGAAATTCCGTCTTGGATGGTCCCAGAGATTTATGTGCATTATCTAATGCAGGGGGAAACTCAACATTTACCGGGAGTCTTTTATCACAACGAAATGGACATTCTTTCACTTGCCGGTTTGTTTTTATATATTGAAAACCTGCTTCATAACCCTCGCAGTTGGAACAATTTGTCTGCGGGTGAGATTTATGGGTTGATCACTGAAATGGAGCGTCAGAACCGCAATACAGAGAATCTCATTGCTTTCCTAAATACAATGCTCAAAGATTTTAAGGATCAAGAAAGCGAACCTTCTGAATCTGCCCATCTGCTTCTCACAGCCGGACGAATTTTCAAGCGTTACGGGATGCTCTCCCAAGCTCTCCATTGCTGGGAAAAAGCCGCCCAAAGGGAGTCTATTGACGCCTGTCTAGAACTTTCGCGGCACTATGAACGTAACCAGAGTGACCTTGTAAGTGCCTTAGCCTGGGTAGATCGCGCGATCAAAATCCTAGATGCTCACCCTGGCCCGTCCCACAAAGGACGCTTTTCGATGCTTTCACAACGTCGTCTCAGATTATTAACCTTAATGGGCAAGGGAAGACAGTCCAATGCCACGTGAAGACGCTGAACGCTGGAATGCGCGTTATCGCGAATCCAGTAATATCCCAATCGATGTCCCGCGGGATTTACTAGTGAACTTTTCCCATTTACTCCCCACCTCGGGTTGGGGTTTAGATATAGCCACCGGTCGAGGGGCTAATGCAATCTTCTTATCTCAACGCGGCCTAGAGGTCGTGGCCATTGATATATCCTGGGTGGCGCTTTATTCCACACACCTCCGTTGGCCATCGCTTCACCTTATATTAGCCGATCTAACCGAATATCCGCTACCCTGCCGAGAGTTCGACGTTATCCTCAATTTTTACTACCTAGACCGTTCACTTTTTCCCTTGTTTTCTTCTCGCCTTAAGTCTGGAGGTTTGCTGTTTATCGAAACCCTGACGGAAAAAATGGAAGAGATCTTTCCCAACCGCATAGACCCCATGTATCTACTCCGAGAAGGTGAACTCTATAACATCTTTTGCGATTGGGAAATTCTTTACTATAATGAAGGCGTAACCCAAGGACATTCAGGGTTGAAGGCAATTGCAAGCCTAGTCGCCCGAAAGCCGTAACGCGGAGAGAGGAATGAAAGAATCGGCCATTTTACGGCTACGCAAAGCCATTATCCAGCAAAAGACGGTTCACCTGGATGAGCCAACGCATTGCCTACTGTGCCGTCGGGCTTATGAGCAATTCCAAGATTATGCCGCTTTTATAGCCACGCAGAGCGTCGCAGCGCTCCAAGGTCATCCTAAGAGCGAAGCTTACCCTCATGCCGAGCGGCTTGAAACAGCGATCAGGCAACTTGAAACTTCCCTCGATCCCGAAGATGTCCGTTTTTTCCGCCTTCTAATTAAAGCCAAGCAACAATTGGACACAATTGGTTCATTGATTAACGAGGTTCTACAAGAAAGAGAGTCCTGATGCCCCCTAACCCACCTGGCTATGAAGAAGTCTACCGTGCCAACGGTCGCCTCCATGCCGACATTATTCGTGGTTTCCTGGAGGCCGCCGGCTTCACCGTAGTGTTGTATCAAGAAAGCGCCGGGGCAGTCTACGGGTTAACTGTCGGACCGCTCGGCGAAGTTCGGATTTTTGTTCCCTCCGCGCAAGCGGCCGAAGCCCGGGCACTTCTCGCGGCGATGGACCGTGGCGAAACCAACGCCTCAGAAGAGGACGAGGTTGATCTCGATGAAACGCCATCTGACCCCGCCTCACCTCACTAAATAAATGGGCTCAATCATCCGATCCACACTTAGATCATATAAGCGCGCGATGGTTTGCGTTATCAAACCTGGGTAGCCATTTCCAATGTCACGCTTATCTACTCGCACTATCGGCAATACCCCGCGACTGCTGCTGGTGATAAATGCTTCCTCAATTGTTCCTAAGTCGTTAATGGTTATCGGGCAAAAGAGGATCGGAAACCCCGCCCGCTGAGTTGTATTGATAACTATCGAACGCGTCACACCTGGCAGTATATCTTTGCCCGCCGTAAAAATTTGCCCTTTCTTCACCGCAAAAAAGTTACTCGATAAGCCTTCTAATATCTCCCCCTGCACATTGACCATTAAGATTTCGTTGATTCGGGGATGTTGTTTTAATTCCTGTTCCCGAAACGAAACTGTTTGGTGAATAAACTGACTGGATTTAGCCTCGGGCTGATGGCGGGTTAGAATCCGAGTGATTGCCCAGGCACCTTCTTGAAAAAGCCAATCCGCAGGAACTGCCAACGGTTCAACCAAGATGTAACACCCCGGTATTTCCTCAGCCACAGGCACAAGTAAGCGCACTCGATAATTTTCACTCATACCCGCATGAGTAATCGCCGTGTAAATACCCAACCGAAGTGCCTCCCGGGGTAAAGATATAGAATAACCCTGTAAAAATGCCGTTCTCTCTAAGCGCTGAAAGTGTGTTTCCAGGGCTAGGGCATAATACCCCCGAAACGTACGAAATGTGGTATATGCCCCGGGTGGAAACTCAAGCGTAATAGCATCCAGCGTTCCTTCCCGCTGTCCCAAATTTTTTAGTTGCAATGTCTTAAGATCCAAAAACCAGATCGAAACCATCCCCATTGCCAACCAACCTCAGAGACTAAATTGGCCTTATTATAGCCCTAATCTGCCCCCGAAGAATGGGGAGGTTTCATCTGCTCATAATCTTCTGGCGTATCCAAATCCTGGATGACGCTTGGAGTGTTGACAACTAGATAATCAATTTCATCCGCGTGACGGGCAAGAAAATCCCGTAAAGTTTGTTCCGCCGGTAATGTAATGAGTTCGCTCCATAAACGACGATCCACCAGCCAGGGATGCCCCCGCCGCATCTGGTAACTCGGCACAACCAGCAGTGATTTTTGCTCGGTATACCGCTTGACCAATTGAGTAATAACATCTTGCTGAATTTGAGGTTGATCGCCCAAAACGATCAGCGCTGCCTCAAGATCTTGGGGAAGGTGTGTGAGCCCTACTTTCAGGGACGAAATCATCTCCCCTTCCGCAAACTCGGGATTGTGTACCCATTGAATGGGAAAGGACAACGCCTTCAATAAATTTTCCACTTGCTCGCGATATCCTCCTGTAACAACCTCAATACTCTTTATCCCTGCCTCCCACAGCGTCACGACGACGTGCTCCAGCACTTTACGCTCCCCCCAGGGCAACAAGAGTTTCGGTGCCCCCATCCGCCGCGAGAGCCCGGCAGCCAAAACCACTGCACCGATCTTCACCCCTGCTCCCATAGCCTCCTTACCCCATTCTCTGAACTTGCTCCCAATCCTCAGGTTGGTCAATATCCAATAGAACACGCTCATCAAACCATTCCAAGGGTAATACCGGGAACTGACCGAAAATCGCCCTTCCTCCTACATCACCTTGCAACTGCCTTAACGCAGGAAAGGTTACTTGATCGAATAAAACTGGATTAGCGCGATGCCCTCTAACAAAGGGAGCTACAATTGGCGCTAGCGTGTGCGCATGTTGGTCTCTGAGAGCGCGTATAAGTTCCACAGAAAGATAGGGCTGATCACTTAACAAAAAGACTGCTCCTCCGACACCCTTTGGTAATGCCTCCAGGCCACACGCCACCGAGGTAGAAACTCCGTTGGGCCATCTGGGGTTGACCACAATACGCACTGGCAGGTCAGCCAGCACTTGCTGGATGGGTTCAATCCAAGCCCCTACCACCACAATCACCGGAGAAAGGTGTGCACCTAAGGCAGTTTCCACAATCCATCGGATAAGGGGTTTCCCCTTCCACGACAATAACTGCTTAGGAATCCCAAGCCGCTGGGATGCCCCCGCTGCTAGAACTATGCCCGCAATAGGCTCATAAACGGCGACAACAGCATCCTCACCGCCATGAATGACATTACCCAACACAACCGCATCATAAGATTCATGAAGGAGCGGCACATTTTGCAAAAGAAGAGTTTGATCCTCCGGTTTGCATTCGTCCCACTGGTTAAAAAGTACTATTCGGCGCGCATGCTGCGGAATATTTTTCAAGCCACCTTGGGGGTGTAGTAGATATGCGATCAAAGCGGTAGGTGTTACTGGCTGACCAAGAGGCAAACCCGCCCGTTGGCTAAAAATTTCGGGACGAAAGACAGTAGAGTCATTCAAAGGTTTGCCTAACCCCGAGAGACCACAAACCACTATAACTGTATCTACCCAATCGGGAATGGGGGGTTCATGCTCTGCAGGGGCTTTAAGTGGACGCATCCGCGAGCCATCGGCTTCAATAATAACCGGAAGATTTAACCTTTCGGCATGAGAGTATACCTGGTTTAATACATCAGGCGTTAGACCGATGAGTCGTCCACTTTCTCGTTCAACCCCTGTAATTAGCGTGACTCCATCCCCCAGGGAGGCAAAGATTTCGTCTACCTCTTCGCGTGATTCAACGATCACATGATAATCGGCTAGTGCGGCCTGAGAACGGCCTAGATGAGCACTGTTAGTGAGAATGACAGATCCTTCCAAGGAACGGGCGAGAGCGAACAGCGTGGTCGTTTTACCCCCGGCGCCAACCAACGCCACTTTAGAACGTTCAGAAATTCTTAAGGCATGCTTTAAATTCATGCCCAGTCATCACTATAAAGAACAGATCTAAGAGTCGAAACTGAGAGGATGGCCGTCAGGGCAGCCCCACCAATTGCTAAGGATTTATCTGAAACCAGGTAACAGTACTTAGGATTCTGCCGTGGATCCACATCCCCGATTTTCATCCCCTGGGTTACATACAGCCCATCTGCCACCAAACCCCGAACCACACCATCAAAAGGAGCAAGAACTTTATGCCCGTTTATGGTAGCGATCGGTTGACCTTGCTTAACTAGATCGCCAATTTCAACACAAGCGGTTAAAACCCCTGCCACCGGTGCCCGCAATACTCGCTGAGCATCATACCCCCCTACGCTCTCGGGAATTCCTGTATCCGGTTCAGTACTACCTTCCCAATAAAGGCGCCCCAGCGTATGCCCTCGCATGGACTCTATAACCACATGGCAATCTTGGCCGGCTACAAAACCGGGGCCAATTCCGATCACCAATGGCGCGGCAGGGTGAGGCAAATCTGAACCCTTTTTGGTTAGACGGGCATCCACAAGCACATGGGGTTTGAACCAAAAACGTGCTTTTGCCTCTGGGTCTACCATCACCGGTACATCACCGCGCAAAAAGCATTCTCGGGCTTCCTCCGCAGTGGCAACCCGGTGTGCTAAGATTTCCTCCACATGGGTGACTCCGGCATAAATGGCCTCGGCAAAAGCCACTTTACGCCGTACAACTAGAGGCTTTTCTAATTCAGTCACCAAAACCCAGAAGCCAGCCTGGTGCAACCGCATCACCACGCCGCTTCCCAGATCACCACCACCGCGCACCAAAACCCGTAACGGCATTACGCAATTCCTCTTTGACAGAGGGGACGGGAAATCCCGTCCCCAGGTGTTTACTTCGTTTCCAATCCCTGACGGACTCGTTCGGGGGTATAAGGAAAAGCGTCATACCACCTTCCGGTGGCCTGGCGCAACGCTGCAGAAATCGCCGGTGCTAAGGGTAAATAGGGCATCTCTGCCATGCCACGCGCGCCCCAAGGGCCAATTGGATCAGGAATTTCGACAATAAGCGATTCAATCTGCTCCGGAATGTCCAACACAGTAGGGATCAGATAAGTCGAAAGGGTCTTGGTCAGTACCTGACCCTCTTGAGTAATGAAGTTTTCCAACAGGGCATAGCCCGCTGCCTGTACCACCGCCCCCTCGATTTGCCCCTGCACTTGCTGTGGATTGACCGCTTTTCCCACATCGTCGGCGCACCACACATTGACCAAACGTGCTTGCCCAGTTTCGAGATCCACTTCTACCTCAACGGCTTCGGCAACGTATCCGTAAGCAAAATTTGGCTCCGATTTACCCGTTTCTGGATCCAAAGGGGTTGTCTTAGGTGGCCGATATTGATAAACGGCTCGCGCTGGGCGTTCTTCGTTTCGCCATTTTTCCAGTGCGAGTTCAGCCGCCCCTCGAATGGCATTACCCGCCATGAAAGTCATCCGCGATGCTGAGGCGCTTCCGGAATTGAGGGTATAAGCGGTGTCCGATGCTACCAACGAGACTTTTTCAATTGGCACCCCCAATGCCTCGGCAGCCATTTGAACGAATACCGTATGTGCCCCCTGCCCAACATCAGCGCCTGCATGGTAAAGGGTAGCCTTTTCAATTTCTGCTCCACCTTCCAACTCTATAATCGCCCAACAATTTTCCGGTGCGCCAAAGGAGAAACCCACATTTTTGAAACCACACGCAAACCCTATCGCGCGGCGCAGGTTAGGTGAACCCTCAACTTGCCACACATATCCTGTTGGGCGCTGCCAACCTTGCTCCGTTTTTTCCCATCCCGCCGCAAGTGCGCAAGTTTCAACCACTTGTTTAATGCTGACCCCTTTGGGAAGCGGGGTCCCTACTGAGAGCAAATCGCCTTCATCCAAAAGATTTCGCATCCTAATCTCAACCGGATCCATTCCCAAGGCTTCAGCCAATTTATTCATCTGGGATTCAGCCGCAAAGATCGCCTGAGGACCTCCAAAGCCACGGAAAGCACCAGTGGGAATATTGTTGGTATAAACCGCGTAGGAATCCACTTTTACATTTGGAATGTTATAAGCCCCCGTGCAGAGCAGGGTTGCGTTGCCTAAAACTTTTGTCGAGGTGTAGGCATAAGCCCCACCATCTGCAATTAGTTCTACCTCTGCAGCGATGACTTTACCTTCACGGTTGGCACCCCACTTGGCCCGGATGTAATAGGGATGACGTTTATGATGCCCGATGATAGACTCTTCACGCGACCAAACAATTTTCACCGGGCGGTTAATGCCCCGCTGATACAGTCGCCAAGCAGCCAACGCTAACACAATTTGTACCGACATATCCTCGCGCCCACCAAAGGCTCCGCCAATGGCCGGGTAAATGACTCGTACTTGATCCTCAGGCAAATTGAGCGCATGAGCGATTTGCTCGCGATCTTCATGCGTCCATTGCCCGGCGACAACTACGGTAACTCGTCCTTCCTCATCAATATAAGCCACCCCCGCCTCGGGTTGCAGATAAGCATGTTCTTGAAACGGGGTCTCATAATAACCTTCGACAATCACATCGGCTTGGGCAAAGGCTTTTTCAACATCACCTTTGCGGATACGATAGCGGCAGAAAACGTTAGAGCCCTTATCGGGGTGTAGCAAAGGGGCATTCTCTTTCATTGCCTCGCGCGGATCGGTAACCACCGGTAAATCTTCATACTCCACGCGAATGGCCTGGAGGGCCTTTTCGGCAATGGCTTCGTTTTCCGCCACCACCAATGCGACTTGATCACCGATAAAACGCACGCGATCCGCATACGGCTTATTTGAACCTGGCCCGCATAACACCGGTTGATCAGGCATAATCAGGCCATATTCATTAACGGGAACATCTGCTGCGGTAAAGACGGCTATAACCCCTTCCATGCTCAATGCTTCTGAAACATCAATTGACCGAATGCGTGCATGTGGGCGGTTAGCGAAAAGAATTTTCATATAAGCCTGATTAGGAAAATTGAAATCGCCCGGGTAGAGTGCCTCACCTTTAACTTTTGCGATTGCATCCACCCGAGTCACAGATTGCCCAATATATGTGTTCATAAAGTGACCTCCAAACTACGGCTCAGCGCTGCTTTTTTCGGCGTTTCGGATATGAGACCGGGGGTACATCTAGAGGCCCGTAACGCGAAGGACCGAATAGGCGATAGAGCACATAAGTGAATAATTGAAAAACGGTAAAGATAACCAACATCAACGCCACCGTTAGAATAATTTTCGCAAACAACAACGGGTCTTTCCCAGGGGCTAATAGATCTGCTGGGATCGTAACCCAATTGCGACGCGAGTTTTCTTCCAGCAGGACTAAAGCCCCAAAATAACCCAGTAACGGCGTGAGAATCATCAGTCCAAAACCCACCCCCTGCCAAATAGGGTGCAATTTTGTGCTGGCTTCACGCTCGCTCATGGACGGTTGGCGTTTGTAGTCGGTATATTTACCCATCACACCCTCTCCTCATGTTGCTCCGCTGCCCGCTCAATGGCCTGAATGATCTTATAGTATCCCGTGCACCGGCACAAATTGCCAGTAATCGCATACTGAATGTCCTCAATCGAAGGGCGCGGTTTTTCTTCCAGCAGTTTAACCGCCGACATGATGAACCCAGGTGTACAATAGCCGCATTGAACCGCACCTTCCTCCACAAACGCTTGTTGCACCGGATGTAAGCGATCACCCTCTGCAATACCTTCAATGGTGCGGATTTCAGCCTGATGTGCCCGCACCGCTGGAACCATACAACTCATCACGGCAACCCCATCTAAGAAAACGGTACATGCACCACATTCCCCTTCTGCGCAGCCCTCTTTAGTACCAATGAGGCCTGCTTCCTCGCGCAAGAGCCGTAAAAGGGTTTTGTTTTGACCGGTGCTGAATTCGTAGTGTTTACCATTGATAACGGTTTGAATGGGAGTATTATGAGTATGAACAATCGTTTTAGTTAAACCATTCGAATTGGGACTGCTCTTTCCCCACAACAAAACAGGCATATCGGGCAAATTGCCCCGTTCTTGCCCTTGAGCAATGGCAGTTAACCCGCGTCGGATCAAAACTCCCACCATATAACGCCGATATTCGGCTGATCCGCGGATATCTGAAATAGGGCGCGCTGCTTGCATGGCCAACTCAGCCGCACGTTGTATCGTTTCCGAATCGAGCGACTTACCCACCAGATAGGCTTCTGCTTCAGTAGCGTGTATAATCGTTGGGGCTACGGCGCCTAATGTGATGGCTGCCTTGTTCACCCGTTGATTTTCAAAAGTCAACACGATAGCCGCATTGACTACCGATATGGCTTGCGCCCGGCGCAGGGCATATTTTAAGAAGATTCCGCGTTGATTGGCTTTTAGCGCCGGGAAAACAATATCCACAAGCATTTCATCCGGTTCAAGCACTGTTCGCCGAACCCCGGTGTAAAAATCTTTCAGCGCCACCACGCGCTCGCCACGTAATGAGCGCAAACGCACCTTGGCATCTAAAGCCATAAGGGGGGTAATTGTGTCATTTGCGGGCGAAGCAGTAATGAGGTTCCCGGCGATTGTGCCACGGTTGCGAATCTGAGGCGACCCCACTTCCCAAGTCGCCTGGGCTAATGGCAGTGCGTATTCTCGGATTAATTTAGAAGCCACACAGTGATTATGAGTTACCAGTGGTCCTAAATGCAGGTTGCCATCCTCGTCCAGGACAATCTGATCCAATTTAGGAATACGAGTTATATCAACCAGGGTTTCAATGCCTTTACGAACACCCCGTTCTATCTCTAAAATAAGATCGGTTGCACCGGCTACCACACGCGCTTTTTCGCGTTTTTCAGCCAAAACTCTTAATGCATCATCTAAAGATGCCGCGCTGACATAGGTCTGCCACATAGGGATTCCTCCTTATTGGTTTTCTTTCATCCGCTTTCCGTTACCACCGTTGCGTAACATGATGATTTCGGCCATGATACTTACAGCAATTTCTTCAGGGGTTTCAGCATTTATTTCCAACCCAATCGGCGAAACTACACGATTAAGCGAGTCTTCTGAAACACCACGCTCCAATAGCGTCTTGCGCGTTACCGCCCAACGGCGCTTTGACCCAATGACACCAATGTATGCTGCCGAGGTTTCCAGAAGTGCAGGTAAGCCTTCCACATCCACAGCGCTACCACGCGTCGTAAGGATAAGATAGGTTTGCGAGTGGATGCGCAGGTGCTGCGGTAATTCGGCCATGGGCACCGGATAGAATTCGTCCGCTTCAGGGTTAAATTCGGGGTTACAAAATTCTGGGCGATCATCACAAACTGCAACTCGAAAGCCGAGCCATTTCGCCAAGTGAACCACGGCCTTTCCTACGTGGCCTCCCCCAATAACAACGATCATCGGTTTGGGGAGAATCGGTTCCACATAAACCTCCAATTGGCCACCGCAAACCCCAGGATCGCCCCGCTGGGGATCAACCATATCATACCGCAACAAGCGAGCCCGTCCATCCTGGATAGCCGCCAGCGCTTCTTTTATAACTCGACTCTCTAATTCACCACCGCCGACGGTACCTATGAAGTGACCATCGGCATACACTAACATTTTACTTCCGGTGTGGCGAGGCGTGGAGCCCCGTGCATAAACAATCGTGCACAGAGCCCCAGCCTCGCCCTTTTCCGCCAAGTTGACCACTTCCCGATAAATCTCTTCATTCATAGCCCAACCAACCTTATTTCTGTTTCAACACGCGCCAGACCTTTTCCGGAGTCAATGGATTATCCAGAATATCAGCACCGCATGCATCGAGAACTGCGTTTGCGACGGCCGGCGCCACGCCATCCATTGGAATCTCTGCTACAGCCTTAACGCCAAACGGATGAGAGGGTTCAAATGTCTCAACAAAGATGGTCTCCAACTTCGGCATCTCGTTGGCGCGGAAGATATGATAATTTAGCCAGTCTTTTTCGCGCGGACGCCCTTGTTCGTCATATTTGAGTTCTTCGCAAACCGCGTACCCTAAGGCTTGGGTCATGCCCCCCTCAATTTGCCCAGAAGCCGTGATCGGGTTGACGATTACCCCAGAATCCACCGCCATCACCAACCGATCCACCGTCACCTGGCCGGTTTCGATATCTACGGTTACCTCGGCAAATTGAGCCGCGAAGGGCGGGGGGGCAACCGGAGAAACATAAGAGCCAATGCCCATAATTTGCTCTTGATCGGCGTGGTGTAGGCTATTGAGTGCAATCTCTTCCATGGTCACGAAACGTCCATCTGGGGCAATTGCCTTGCGGTCGGCCAAGCGAATTTCCTCAGGTTTCACTGTGCCGTGGCCATTACCCTGCTCGTTCAGCATCTTCGCTGCTCGGATCCGAATTCGCTCTGCCGCTTGTTGAGCCGCTTTTACGACTGCCGCGCCGGAGATATACGTCGTGCTAGAGGCATAAGCACCCTTATCAAAGGGGGTGAAATCGGTATCGGAGGAATAGACAATAATATCCTCAAGGGGTACCCCCAAAACCTCTGCTGCCATCTGCGCTAACACAGTATCCGAACCGGTGCCTAAATCGGTCGCTCCGACCATCAAGTTGAATGAACCATCATCGTTCATCTTTATTGAGGCGCCTCCCATATCCAGGTATGGGATAGCCGTTCCCTGCATAACCATTGCCACACCAATACCACGGCGCAAGTGGGGTTTTCCTGGTACCTGATGCCACTCCGGGTTTCCAAACTTTTGATCCCAGCCGATAACAGCTTTGCCCTGGGCGACGCATTCCTCCAAACCAACTGTATGAATGATCTCCGGACGGGGCTCACGTCCTTCGCTCCACGCCGTGCTGAACGGATGCAACTCACCGGCACGAATGGCATTCTTCAAGCGAAACGCAATCGGATCTAAACCCAAATCGCGGGCTATGCGTTCCATATGGCGCTCAACTGCCCAGAACCCCTGAGGGACACCATAGCCCCGAAACGCACCGGAAGGCGGTTTGTTGGTGTAAACCACATCTGCGTAGAAGCGGATATTTGGCGCCTTGCGATACTCTCCATCACCGACGTACAGCGCCATCGCCTTGTGCCCTGTGTTCCCAGTGACCGTCAAACCATGACAGCCATAAGCGCCGGTATCACTCAGCACATACATCGCGTTAGCCGTAATCGTGCCATCCAGTTTAACCCCGGTTTTCATCCGTATTCGCATAGGATGACGCGAACGTGCTGCCGTGAATTCTTCTTCGCGGGTATAAACGTACATCACAGGGCGGCCGGTTGCAATGGTCAGATGAGCTGCCACATCCTCAATGAGCACTTCTTGTTTTCCGCCAAAGCCGCCGCCAATGCGTGGTTTAATCACTCGAATTCGCTTAACCGGCAGACCTAGCACTGGCGCCAAGATACGGCGTACGTGGAATGGCACCTGGGTGCTGGTGCGAATCACCAAACGATCATCCTCATCCCAATAGGTAACGACGACATGAGGCTCAATGTGAGACTGTTGAACCTTGGGAACCTCGTACTCAGCCTCATAAATGCGATCGGCTTCCTGGAAACCCTTTTCGACATCGCCGATGTCTATTCGGATCTGGGCGGCAAGGTTACGTTTTGGATCCGACTCGGCGAAGTTTACATAATCGGGTTCGTCATGAATGATCGGCGCCCCCTCTTTCAACGCATCCGCCGGATCTAATATTGCCGGAAGTGGTTCATATTCCACTTCTATCAACTTAAGGGCTTGTTCGGCAATTTCCTCGGTTTCGGCCGCCACGAACGCCACACGATCCCCCACAAACCGCACTTTCTCATCTAATGAGAAAGTATCCAATGGGCCAGGGATAGGATCAGATTGGCCGGCAGTGGAATATGGAACGCGCGGAATATCCTTATAGGTTAGTACTGCCGCAACACCGGGCAGCGCACGTGCCTTCGAAACATCGATCCGCTTTATCCGGGCATGAGCCACTGGGCTATGCAAAACCTTGGCAATTAACATGCCCCTCATCTCGATGTCGGCGGCAAAGGCCGGTTTACCTTGGACTAGTTTAACTGCATCCACTTTAATCTCGGGTTTGCCGACCCGCTGCATTGCTTGCCGCTCCGGACGCATGACTGTCCAGATGCGCGGCATCACCTGGGTACGCACCATAGGTGAAGGCGTCGATCCGGATTTTGCTATTGGGGTATCCTCACCCGAACCCGGCCAATCGGTTGGAAACGCTAAAGTTTCGACCTCACCCTCAATCGGAGGCACCTGTTCACCACGCATTATCGCCGCAGCGCGTAGGATTGCCTGCACCGGTTTCAGATACCCGGTACAACGACATAGCACGCCCGATATGGCCTCCCGAACTTCGTCTTCGGTCGGCTTTGGATTACGATCCAACAGAGATTTGGCTGCAAGGGCAATGGCAGGAGTACAGTAACCGCATTGAATCGCGCCGCTCTCCACCAGCGCTTGTTGAATAGGATGCAAACCCTCCGTTTTCCGCCACCCCAAATCAGGGTGTTTCCCCATCCCCTCAATCGTTTCAATGCGATGTCCATCGGCTTGAGCCGCCAACATGACACACGTATTAGTCGGTACACCATCCAATAACACCGCACAAGCGCCGCATTCGCCATGCTGACAACCACCGTCCTTTACACCATAATAACCATGACGACGCAATGCAGCCAATAATGTTTCATTAGGAGTTACATGCCATTCTTGTTCTACGCCATTGACCCAAAGTTTTATCTGCATGGCTCCCTCCTCTTAAGACCTCATAGCGCACTCAAGCACCGTTTCAGTAGTACTTGAGCAACCTCTTGACGGTAGGTGGCGCTTGCCCACTCGTCCTCTGCGTCTTGCAACATCGCACGGAGTGCCATTTGTGCCCCACCAGCATCCGGTCCATCCACCACCAGGCCAGGTGCTTTGCCAAAACCTCCCACGACTACCCGAGTTCGTCCAGAAGGCCATTTGGCTACAGCGATTAAAAGGATTGGGCGGTCTTCTGGTGTACGGGCAACATATTCATATTTCAGTTGGAGGTTATTGGCTACACGAATTTCTGTTATCAATACCGCATCTGGGGAACGCACTCCCCGTAACGCCAAAAAATCGCCCAAAGACATTTGTTGTTCCCCCGGCGCCCAAATCAATATCGCGTCCAGCGCCAATAAAGCACTTAGCAGATGTGAGCGACCATCACCGGTCACAATACTCCCCGCAATAGTAGCACGTTGGCGCAGGTTGTAAGTTGTCTCCTTACGGGCCGCCAGGATCAGATCGGGTTGAAGCCCCTCACACTCTACCAGTTGTTGCAAGGTAACGGTAGCCCCAATCTTTACCAGGTTACCTTGAGAGATAATTTGATTCAAACCCAAGTCTTGCAGGTCAACCACCGCACAATCCGGTTCTTTCATACGGCTCACCGTTACCCCACCCCCTAACGGAATGGTAAGAGGATGTGGGCGTTGCAATAACGCCAATGCCTCATTTAATGTTTTGGGACGATGATACTCAACGATCATGACCAACCCTCCTTGATTGAGGGCCACCCGGGAAGCCCAGGTGGCCGATCTGCAAAAGCAAAGCCTTAAATCTGAGCAAAGGTATCAATGAGGAGTTTATAGTCTCCACCAACCGGATATAAAATCGGGCAGGTTGCCCCAGTCTTGAGATATTCCTTGACCTTGGCTTTGGCTTCTTCTGGAGTACCCGAAGCCGTAATGCGATAAATCAAGTCTTCTGGAACCAGGTGCTTGGCCTTTTGGATCTGCTCATGGGTAGCCGGCCAGCCCAAGATGCTTTGAATTTCCGCTACGACATCGGGTGAAACCCCAGAGGCTTTTGCAATATGGGGTTGCTGGGCCAAATACTGACACAGCAGTTCGCGCGTCGTATCAATCGCACGATCATGATCCGGGTCTACCGAGCACACAATTAGTTGCGGTCGGTCTAAATCATCCACCCGACGTCCAGCCTTCTTAGCGCCTTTATCTAGCAATTCCATCGCCCGATAGTTATACTCTGGGGGCACGCAATAATTGAGCACCACCCCATCGGCAATCTCGCCAGCCAATTCCATCATTTGATCTCCAGTGGCGCCGATCATGATTGGTACATTGCGCGGTTCGCGCCGTCCATGGACGACATCCAGTTCAATCCCTTCCACATGGATAAATTCTCCATGAAACGTAACCCGTTCCATATTGAGCAGGCGACGCAACACAGTCACCGTCTCACGCATGGCTACCAACGGCTTTTTACGTTCAATGCCCACATTGCGCGCTAAAGGATCCCACCAGGCGCCAATACCACAAATGATTCGATTGGGCGCTAAATCATCTAAGGTTAGAAAGGTCGCTGCCAACAAGCCAATGTTCCGCGTCCAGTTATTGATTACACCGGAGCCGATCTTAATCCGTTCAGTGACCGCAGCATACGCCGCCATGGGCACAATGGCATCCCTTACCAGACGGCTTTCGGCTTGCCACACGGCTTCGAAACCCCGCTGCTCAGCATAACGAACAAATTCCAACCCTTCGCGCAGATCATGAGCATCTTGTAAGTAAAGTGCTACTCGTTCCATGATTTCCTCCTGGGGTAATTATAGAGTGAGTGGATTCATTTGGTGTTCGCGCCAGTACTCCAAATCTTCGGGCCAATCCAGGTCGAACGCAATTGAAGGCAATTCCAAGGTCCGAACCTCTAACCCTTTTTGGTGCGCCTGGCGACAATGAGCTTCGAATGAATTATTTCCAAACTGATACTCTAATGCTCCTGGCGGTCGAACCAGCAATGCATTGGTACCTCGCGAGTGACGATCAGGCACAATCACAATACCCCGTTCAAAGCGCGCCGATTTGAGGATTGTCCTAATATCTTCGGGGCTCGCCAACGGTAAATCTACCGGCAAGATCAACACCTCGCTGGCAGCATAAATTTGAGCCATGGCCGTGGCACGCCGAAGGGCCAGATTCAGATTGATGCGTCCATCTTCCTGTAAAGTGCGCGCGCGATACTGACGCGCCGTTGAGAGGATCGAAGAATCGCGGCTGACAACTAGAATTTCTTCGATCTCTTGCACGTCCTGCAATACTTGCAGAAGATGCACGTACAACATCTGATTTAAAAGCACTCGTTCGTGCTGGGATAACACAGCCGCTAACCGTGACTTCCCTTGATAGATCGGTTTAACCGGAACAATCGCCCAAGTGCTCATAGCGTGAGAGTCTCCACTATCTTTCGACCAAAAGCCATAACCTCTTTTGCCAGGCGAACACGATCCTGAACATTGTGCATTACAATGTCAGTTATCTCAGGTATTATACCGAGTTGCCTGATCTCCTCAGCCCATTCGATGTCCGAAACATCAATGACCAAACCTTGCAATAAGCCAGAATAATAATGCGCCACTGCCAGCGGACTCGGTTGCCATCCCATTTCCCGGAACATCTTTGCCGCAGGTCCCTTTAACGCCTGACCACCTATCAAGGGTGAAACTGCCACAACGGGTTTTCGACTAATCATCTCTCGAATCCCCGGCACCGCAAGTATTGGCCCAATGCTAACCCATGGATTAGAGGGACATATAATAACCAAATTGGCTTCACTTAGAGCATCAAGCACACCCGGCGCGGGACGCGCGGTTGAGACTCCCTCAAAACGAAAGGCTTTTACTTCCGGTTCGCATCTCTGGGCTACAAAGTAGTCCTGAAAACCAAGTTCTTCATCCTGTCGGGTTATCACAATCGTGGCGACGGGATCATCAGACATAGGAAGAACTTTGACCATTATTCCCCACGCGCGACAAAATGCGGACACAATTTGGGAAAGGCTTTCCCCCTCTTGCAGACGGCGCGTCCGTTCAAGATGCGTGGCTAAATCACGATCCCCAAGGCGGAACCAAGTTGGCCCACCTAGTCGCGCCAACTCTGACATGACCGTCCAGGTTTCCCCTTCGCGCCCCCAGCCCGTCTCCGGATTTGCCATTCCCGCCAGGGTGTAGCAAACCGTATCCAAATCGGGAGCAATGTACAGCCCCATATGCCGAAAGTCATCCCCCGTATTGACGATAACGGTCAGGCGGTCTGGTGAAACACAACGCGCCAGCCCATCCACCAGTTTCGCACCACCAACTCCACCTGCCAGGGCGACCACCCGCATGACTCACCCTTACCGGAACAAGTCTTGCTCTTCGGGACGGCGCAATTCCGAGAACGAAGACTCCCGCAGTGGATATGGGAACCCCCTCACGTGAACAACCGGACGTTTCTCATCCGCCTGTCCCATGATCAGTGAAGCCGCTGCAGCCAATTCATCCGCTGCGGCAACTTGTGTAACCCGCAATTGATAACCAAACAAATCGGGATGACCTCGTAAATCAACCAGCGCTGGTACACCCGCTACACCGATACAGACTCCCACAGTCCCTAACCGCCACGCTCGACCATGCGAATCTATGATCAACACCCCAAGATTAACCCCGCTGCGTTCGCGTAAAGCCGCTCGGATACGCCGCGCCGAGGCATCTGGATCCTCGGGTAAAAGAAGCACCCAGTCCTCGGGGTTACCATAAAGACCTTCAACATTGGAATGATCAATGCCCGCATTGGCACAGACAAAACCCCATCGGTGTTCAACAATAAGTGTCCCAGGGCGGTAACGCAACACGGCGCGGCTCTCTCGTAAAACCAATTCCACAAACCGGGCATCTTTACTGGTGAGCCGCGCCAATTCTTCCGCCTGTGCCGAAGGTGTAATTTCGCTTAAGTTGACCAGGCGCCCCTCAGCCTTCGATACAATCTTCTGGGCTATGACCAGGATATCGCCATCCTGCAACGTAATTCCATTGGACATTAATGCATACCACAAAATCTCACCCAAATCATCGCCCGGGCGAATCAACGGAATACCCTGCAGTGCGGTCAACGTCATGGAAACATTCATAACGTCATAGCCTCTCAGTCAGGCCGTGGCACCCCGGTAATGCGGATACCCGCTGATTGAACGCCAAATTGTTTATTGAGGCCAATAAGGATGGAGGTCAACCCTTCGACGACTACCGCGTTCTCAGATGGGCCTGCATCCCACCCTACTAGCCCTGCCTCTTTGACTAAGTCAAGTACAACGTTTCGGGCTTCCTTGTTCCCACCGCAAACCAGTACATCACATTCTACAGGTTCATCGTGTAATAGGTGCTCATAGGAAATGTTTTGAAAAGCAGCCACCACCTGAACATTCTCACCCAGAATGCGCTGCGCCTCCATGGTGGCGCTTCCATCTGGTGGCATCTGTACTTTGGTCACCTTGGGGGGAACTAAAGGTACCGTGACGTCAATCACGATTTTGCCCTGGACATAGGGTTTGATAAACTCGCACATATCACGATGAGCTGCATAGGGCACAGTTAACACCACAATCTCGGCCCGTTCTGCCGCTTGCTCATTGCTCATTCCGATCACTGGACGACCCTTCGAACCCAATAACTGATTGATGTCGCTGGCCGCTGCCTGTGCTTTTGCCTCCTGACGCGATCCGATGATCACCTGGTGCCCAAAACGAGCCCAACGATAGGCTAATCCTTTCCCTTCTTTTCCCGTACCGCCGATAATGGCAATGGTCCGCTGTGGGGTGTTCTGAAATCCTTCCGTCATGTCTTCAAGACTCCCAAGATGAGATTAGAACAAAGCATGATAACGTTCCCAAATGCGGGGAGCCAGTTGGCGCGCCTCGTAGGCAATTTTTTCCGCATCCAACGTGAGCAGTTCGCGATCCCGCATTAGCACTTTCCCCGCCACAATGGTTGTCGTCACCATGCTCTCGTGGAATCCAAACACGATATGCCAGGGTAAATTGTCGGGTGTCAGGGGTGTGAACGGTTGATAATCCACAAAAATGAGGTCGGCTTGAGCACCAGGTGCAATCACACCAATGGGACCACAGTTAAATTGCTGCGTAGCCAATGCGGCGTTGTTGTAAATTGCCATCCGAACAACATCTGTAGCGGGCATGCGGCGCGGATCCAAGTGCCATAATTTATGCGCCAGATAAGCCGCTTTCCACTCCTCCCACATCGCATTAGAAAAACCATCATTACCTAAGCCAACCTTTACTCCCGCCCGTAACATCCCTTCCGTTTGTGCCATGCCAACCGCGTTATTCATATTGGAGCGCGGCTGATGTGTAACCCAGGTGCCGGTCTCGACCAACAGATTGATTTCACGCACATCTACGTGAACAGCGTGAACAACGATGGATCTTGGCCCCAAAATGCCGTGGCGGTTAAGACGATCTACTACCCGTTCTCCGTATTTGTGTAGGCTATCATATTCATCAACGGGGTGCTCAGCAACATGAATATGAAATCCTATGTCTTCGCCTACCCTTTCCCGGCAAGTTTGCAAAGTGGCTTCACTTAATGTTAGAGAGGCATGCAGACCAAACATTGCCGCCAACCGACCGTTGAGCGGACGTTCGCGTTTGACATACTCAATAAAGCGAAGATTCTCCTCTATCCCGGCTTTGGCACGTTCGGGCCCATCCCGGTCAGTAACCTCATAACACAATGAAGCCCGGACACCGCTTTCTTCTACCGCGCGCGCAATTTGGTCAAGGGATCCTTCAATCGCATTCGGCGACGCATGATGATCAATTAAGGTGGTTGTGCCATGACGCACTGCGTCAACCAGGCAGACTAAAGCGGAATAATAGACCGCCTCTCGAGAAAGCGATTTATCTAATGACCACCAAAGTTTTTCCAAAATCTCAGGAAAGTCCGCTGGCGCCGGCCCCGGAATGGCCAACCCTCGTGCAAAAGCCCCATAAAAATGGGTATGCGCACAAATATTGCCAGGCATGACATACTGCCCTTTTGCATCCAAACGCTCTTCGTGAGGATATTTTGCGATCAAATCTTGGGTCGGGCCAATTTCACGAATATGATCCTTTTCAATGTAAAGCGCGTGATTCTCTAATATTCGATTGGGTGTTTCCCATGTGATTAGTGTGCCATTTGTGATTAACATAGCCACCTCGGGATCTTGTTCTTAAAAAATACGCCCGTGTCTAGTCATGTTCACGGGCGAAAACAAAAAATCCAGCAGACGTTATAGTTTACCGAAAGGGGGGAAGGGCAAATGGAGCTCTGCAAAACCATCGGATCGGTGGACCTTAGCCGGCGGCACTTTTCGACGGGCCCATGGGATTGCCCGACGCCAGTCAAGCAGCGCTTGAACTGACCACCGATTCCTGCATTTATTTTAGCACAAATCTAAGTCAGATGAAGTGTTTTTTGTCTTACAATTCAATTATAATCGGCTTATCTCGTTTTATTGAGGAGTTTTACTATGATGACGAACAAAGCTCACGCCTTGCGCTATGTTGATGCTAATCGTCAAGCGTTTCTCAACGCCTTGAAGGAATTCGCCAGCATCCCTTCGATTTCAACGGATCCTGAACATAAAGAAGACATACGCCGCGCTGCGAATTGGTTAGTCTCCGAACTCAAGCGGCTTGGTTTTGATAATGCCCAAACGGTCGAAACCGCAGGCCATCCAGTCGTGTTGGCTTATACGGAGCCTCGTCTAAACGATGCTCCCACAGTCCTAATTTATGGTCACTATGATGTTCAACCCCCTGACCCTTATGAGGAGTGGGAAAATCCCCCTTTTTCACCATGGCAGAAAGGTGAATATCTCTACGGCCGTGGTGTTTCAGACATGAAAGGGCAGGTCGTGGCAGCCTTAAAAGCTGTAGAAGCCATCACCGCGACGGCTACCCTCCCCTTAAATATTATTTGGTTGATTGAGGGAGAAGAAGAAATCGGTTCGCCCAATCTGAGTCAATTTCTAGAGCAGCACCGCCATTTGCTCAAGGCGGATGTAGCGTTAAATTTGGATACCGGCATGCTCGCCCCGGATCAACCCACAATCACCTATGGGTTGCGGGGTGTGGCCGCCTTTGAATTACGCGTCTATGGCCCTGACCACGACCTCCATTCTGGTCTCTTCGGCGGGGTCGTTCACAATCCAGCCCAGGCTCTCTGTGAATTGATCGCCGGTATGCACGATGCTTCTGGCAAAGTGCTTGTGCCCGGTTTTTACGATCACGTTCGTCCCTTGGATGATGAAGAACGCCAGGAATTAGCCCGTTTGCCTTTCAAAGAGGCCGAACTTAAGCGTAATCTCGGCGTTCCACAACTTTATGGCGAACCTGAATTTACCCCAATAGAACGAATTGGCGCACGACCAACGCTTGAAATCAATGGACTTTATTCCGGATATACCGGGCAAGGTTCAAAAACGATCATTCCCGCTTGGGCCATGGCGAAAATTTCCACCCGCTTGGTGCCTGACCAAGACCCCGAAGATATTCACCAAAAACTACGCGCTTATCTCGAAGCGAACTGCCCACCCACCGTACGCTGGGAATTAATTGCCCTTGCCGGCTCCCCGGCCTCTATTACTGACCGTCATCATCCCGGTGTGCGCGCTCTCGCCCAAGCGCTTAGAAACGTTTGGGGCAAAGAGCCCCTTTATCGCCGCGAGGGTGGAAGCGTCCCTGTCGTTGGAATGATGCAACGCATCCTGGGCTTGGAATCGGCGCTTTCAGGTTTCGGTTTACCCGATGATCACATCCATTCTCCCAATGAACGCCTGCATTTGCCCACATGGTATCGCGGTATCCAGGCAGTCATAGAATTTCTCATGTCCTATCCCGATTTCGCCCATTCCTAAGGATCAAACATGGCCGAAAATCTTAAACTTCCCTCTTACGGAGGACAAGCCCTGATTGAAGGGGTGCTCATGCGTGGTCGTTATGCCGTGGCAGCGGCTATACGCACACCACAAGGCCAGATTGAAGTCGTTAGTGAGCCGCTAAAAGGCATTTATCTCTCACGCCTGACCGCAATTCCTTTTCTGAGGGGCTTGGTTATTCTATGGGATGCGCTTGACTTAGGCATGCGTTATCTCTCACTTTCGGCCAACTTGCAAGCCGAGAAAGAAAGTGAAAAAATTGAGGGGGCTACTTGGGCAGCGACGATATTTGTGAGCCTGGCACTAGCCGTGGGGTTATTTTTCCTTTTCCCGGCGTTAGTGGGCAAAGGGCTTCAATCCCTACTTGGTCTAACTGGTTGGGCAACCAACTTGTTTGAAGGTCTAATCCGTTTGTTTGTGGTCATCGGTTACATTTGGGGCATCGGGCGTATTCCTGATATTCAGCGTGTCTTCGGTTATCACGGAGCCGAACATAAAACCATCAATGCCTTTGAAGCCAGCGCCGAGTTAACCCCCTCGAGTGTTGACCGCTATCCTCTTGAACATCCTCGATGTGGCACATCGTTCATCTTAACACTGGTTGTGCTCTCGGTGGTGCTTTTTTCGTTATTGGGGGACCTTCCATGGGTTGGGGTGATCGCAAGTCGCATCCTCCTCATTCCAATATTGGCTATGCTCGCCTATGAATACATTCGGTGGGCGGCCGACCATCGTAATCACCCACTTGTGGCTTGGTTAATCCGCCCTAACCTTTGGCTCCAGCAATTAACCACCCGTCCCCCTAGCCCAGACATGCTAGAGGTCAGTATCACCGCTTTTAAGGCCATGCTGGAACTTGAAAACCAACTTGCGCTAGAACGTAATCCTAGGTACCAAGTATCTGCACCACCAAGCGACGCTGCCGTGGGCGCACATCGAAGTCAATAAAGATAATTTGCTGCCAAGTACCTAAACACAGATGACGCTCCACGAAGGGGATAGTGATTGAGGGCCCCAACATCGAAGCCCGCAAGTGACTATGTCCATTATTGTCTCCCCAACGATAATGATGAGCATAGTCTCTTTCAGCGGGTATCCACTCGTCAAAAAGGCGTCTTAAATCGCTAACGCACCCCGGCTCGTATTCTATTGTGGTGAGTGCGCTGGTGCTGGAAGGGGTGAAAATAACAACCACGCCGTTTTCAATTCCACTTTCTTCTACAGCACGAGAAACAAGCGCTGTAATATCCTGAACATCCGTATTCCCACGCGTCATCAGCGACAAGTAAGTGGTCTTGACCATCTCCACTCCTCCATCGGCTTATTTGCAGCCGAGAGATTAAAAACTGATGCTATGGCTAGCCTTGACGGAAATATCGCGCATATTATACTGGGGTTGAATTCATCTTACCGAATCAATCCCAGGATGATCTTATGATGAAACCCTGGCAACTCATTCTGGTTGGTGTATTGGGTGGTCTCCTGTCCACAGCGCTTATCCTGCTTATCAGCGCACCTCCACGCTCGGAAACGATCATTCTTCGAACTCAAACGCCCTCCCCCTGGGTTATACACCTGTCGGGCGCAGTGACTCGTCCCGGGGTTTATGAGGTTCCCCCAAAGAGTCGGTTAATGGACGCTATAAATATTGCTGGCGGTTTGCTCCCCCAAGCCGATACGGACGCCATAAATTTAGCCGCACCTCTTAAAGATGGCATCAAAATCCGTATCCCGTTTCTTGGCGAAGAAACCTCATCTTCGTCGGCAGATATCACCTCTTCCGTTGAAATATATGATGAGGCTTCAGGAACAGAATCCGACCGTTTGGATATCAACCAAGCCAGTGTTGAACAATTAGAAACGCTTCCGGGCATTGGTAAAACCCGTGCCGAGGCGATCATCGAATATCGGCAGAAGCATGGTAAATTTGATACAATAGAACAAATTCAAAATGTTCCCGGAATAGGTCCTGGGATCTTTGAGCAAATTCGCGAATTTATTACTGTGACTCCATAAACGTCACTTTGTTGGGAGAACAGCCATGGCGGAATTAAAAACCAAACTTGAACTAGCGCTGCGCGATGCCATGCGTAGCAACGATGATGTGCGCAAGCGAACGTTACGCATGATCCTCTCAGCCATCCGCTTGGCCGAGGTTGAGAAAGGCAATCCGCTCGACGATAATTCAATCCTAGCCCTTTTACACAAAGAGATCAAATCCCGTCGCGAAACTATTGAAGACGCACAAAAAGGGCAACGCCCTGATTTGGTAGCCGCAGCACAAGCCGAGATCAAGGTTATCCAGGAGTTCTTACCCCAAGCCCTTTCAGAGGAAGAACTGATCGCGATGGCAAAAGCCGCAATTGAAGAAGTAGGCGCCAAAACGCCGGCAGACCTCGGAAAGGTAATGAAATTGCTTATTCCGCGGCTACAAGGTCGCGCTAGCGGCGATGAAGCCAGCCGAGTCGTGCGGCAACTCCTCCAAAACCAGGGGACATGAAAGGCATCACGGCAATTCCAAAACGGTTTGAGCGCTTGAATCGCCTTCTCATCAAGCGCGCCTTGCTAATCATCTGTAGCCTTCTTTCTCTTGGCGCGTTGCTTTTTCCGATTGCTATACGTCCTCCTTACCTCAGCCTCAAGGTTGGTGATGTGGCGACTCAGGACATCCTGGCTCCTAAGACATTAACTTTTGTGAGCGAAGTCCTGACGCGTCAAGCCCAAGATGAAGCACGTAATGCTGTTGCTCCTGTCTATCTTCCTCCAGACCCCTCTATTGCCCGCCGCCAGATCGAGAAACTGCAACTGGCACTGAACTATATTACAACCGTACGTTACGATCCTTATGCGACGCCTGACCAAAAGATTGAAGATCTGCGCGCTCTGAGTGATATTCCTCTTTCCGAGGAAACAGCCCGTTTGCTCGTTGATCTTAACGATAGCCAGTGGCAAACCATTCAAAAAGAAGCCCTTTTGACCCTTGAACAGGTCATGAGAGGTACCATCCGTGAAGATCGAGTTGAGGAAGCCCGGCAAAGCGTCCCCGGAATGATCAGCTTCACCCTTCCCGAAGAACAAGCCCGCATTGTAGCCGATTTAGTCACCCCGTTGGTTCAACCTAATAGTCTTTACAGCGAAACGTTAACCCAGAAAGCCCGAGACGAGGCGGCTAAAAAAGTCGAGCCCGTGACCCGTTCTTACTTGGCAGGTGAGGTTATTGTGCGGCGTGGGCAGTTAATCACTCCAGCGGTAATGGAGGCTTTGGAGAAATTTGGCTTGGTCGAAACCGAAAATCGTGTACGCGAAATCGCTGCGGCTACTGCGCTTGTGCTTTCTCTTACAGTTTTTATTGGGCTATATTTTACCCGTCGGCACACACACGCGCTTGAAAGTCTCAAAGCATTGCTCCTTCTGGCTTTGACCTTTCTTCTTTTCCTCTACGCTGCCCGTATCATTGTTCCTAACCGTGTGGTTGTCCCTTATTTGTTCCCCTTACCTGCTTTTGCACTCACAGTGGCCAGCCTATATAACTTGGAAATTGGACTAATCTTCTCCCTCGTGTTAAGCCTGCTCTCCGCCTATAACCTCCCCAATGCGCTCGGGCTATTTATGTTCTATCTTATGACCAGCATTGTGGGAATCCTGGCGCTAGGAAAGGCACGGCGTGTGGCAAACTTTTTCGCGGCAGGTATCGCTATTGGATTGGTAGGAAGCGCTATGGTCATTGCCTTCCGGCTGCCCGATCCCTTTGCGGATTGGATCGGCATTGCTACACTTATTGGTTCTTCCTTCATCAATGGAATTGCATCAGCGAGCCTAACCCTTTTACTTCAATTTCTTTTCTCCCAGGCCCTGGGTGTCGTTACACCGCTTCAACTCCTGGATTTATTGCGTCCCGATCACCCCCTGCTGCAATTTGTTCTGCGCAACGCACCGGGATCCTATCAGCACAGCCTGCAAGTCGCCAATCTTGCCGAACAAGCCGCAGAAGCCATTGGCGCAGACACATTGCTAACACGGGTTGGGGCAATTTATCATGATATTGGAAAGGCCGTAAATCCAGCCTTTTTCATTGAAAATCAAGCCATCGGAACACCAAATCCCCATAACGAATTAGATCCTTACACCAGCGCAGATATTATTATTCGACATGTCGAGGACGGGGTACAACTCGCCCGGAAATATCGTCTGCCCCCCCGCATCATTGATTTTATTCGCGAGCACCACGGGACCCTAATTGCACGTTATCAATATGCTCGCGCTCTTGAGGCTGCCGGAAATGATCCTTCTAAGGTCAATCCGGATCGTTTCCGTTACCCTGGTCCACCCCCTCAATCCCGGGAAACAGCATTGCTCATGTTGGCTGATATGACTGAAGCTCGCACCCGAGCCGAAATGCCCAGCGAGGAAGAGGAATTTCGCGCCCTAGTTCGCAAAGCCATTGAGTATTGCCAACGCGAGGGACAGCTCGACCAAACGAACCTAACTCTGCGCGATTTTTATTTGATCACGGAGTCCTTTACCAAAACACTGCGTAACGCTTATCACCCAAGGATTAAATATCCTGAAGTACAACCCACATCATCTTCACGCGTGGAGCAAGCTACCCATCCTATTGAGACTACTTCCCGCTAAAGATTATGATTAACCTGGTCATATCTCCCTCCTTTGAGTCCACAATCCCCCAAAAAGTAATCCTTAAATCAGCCGAGGCGGTTTTACTGCACGAACGAAAGGACGTGGATCTTTCCATTGTTATTAGCGACAATCAGGAATTACAGCGTCTTAATCGGGAGTTTCTGGGACATGATGCACCTACCGATGTGCTTTCATTTCCCCTGGGTGAAATAGATCCCGATACTCAACGTCTTTATGCGGGAGATGTGATCATCTCCTGGGAAAAGGTGGTCGAGCAAGCCCAAAAATCCGGTCATTCTCTTGAGTGCGAATTAGCCTTGCTAGTCATCCATGGGGTATTGCATTTATTCGGCTACGACCATGCAACGAAAGATGAAAAACAAGAAATGTGGCAAATTCAGGGCGATATCCTAAAAAATCTTGGCTGTGATCCGCAAATTCTTCCCGAATAGCGAGGCGGAAAGATGATCCAATTTCTACGTTCGCGCCTCCCGGCATTTCGACACGCTTTTAGTGGTCTGGGTTATGTATTGCGCACTCAGAAAAATGCCTGGATTCACGCCTCGGCCACCATACTGGTGATCGTTCTGGGATCTTGGCTAGGTCTCGACGCACTCCGCTGGGCAATTTTGATCTTTGCCATAGGGCTAGTCTGGCTAAGCGAAGCCTTTAACACTGCTATCGAGGCGTTTATAGACCTTGTCAACCCTGATACGCATCCCCTCGCCGGCATCGCCAAAGATACAGCCGCGGCTGCAGTTCTCATTGCAGCCATCACCGCCGCAATTATCGGCATCCTTATTCTTGGTCCCCCACTTCTTCAACGCTTTTTCCTCTCCTGATAAATGACCATCCCATTACCAGAAAGGGTTTCCGCTATGCGTCCATTCCGATTTGGTACTGTTGGGTCTCCCCTCTCCACACCTAAAAAACCCGGAGGATCTGTTGGGGCTGTGCATCAAATTGCGACTCTGGGGCTTACGGCGTTGGAATTGGGTTGGGTACAAGCCGTACGCGTCACACCCGAGACCTGTGCTCAAATTGCTTCGACGGCAAAAGAGTTGGGCATAACAATTAGCGTCCATGCCCCTTACTTCATCAACCTGAACGCCTCTGAAGAAGAGTGGCCAAAATCGCGCCAGCGTTTGATGGATGCGGCTTATTATGGCTACTTGGCTGGGGCTACGGACATCGTGTTTCACCCTGGCTCTTACTTTGGCGAATCCTCGGTTCAGGTGATGAAAAAGGTCATCGCTCGCCTCACGGGATGCGTAGAGGAACTTCAAGCGAGGCAAATTCAGGTTACTCTACGCCCGGAAACGATGGGCAAATCAGCCATGATTGGCTCATTAGAAGATGTCTTAATCATGAGTCGAGAGGTGCCTCAGGTACAGCCTTGCCTGGACTTTGCCCATCTTCACGCCCGGGCTGGGGACGGCTCTATGAATAGTTATGAAGAATGGATTGGGGTATTAAATGACTATGCGAAAGCCCTGGGGGAAGAAACTTTGCAACGGCTTCACATCCATCTTTCCGGAATTGAATACTCCGCGAAAGGGGAGCGGAATCACCTTCCCATCCAGGAGTCGGATTTCAATGTCCACGCTCTTTTCACAGCCTTACGCGACCGAGGCTGTGCCGGCCGCATTCTCTGCGAGAGCCCCAACCTCGAAACCGATGCCCTCTGGATGCAACAAACATGGGATGATTTGGCAACCAAGAAATAAAAAGGTGGGTTCCCAAGACCCACCTTCACTTTCGTCAGATTTTCAAGGGATAAGCCCTTGCCCTTTAAAGGTAATCCCGCAAATTATGCTCCACGGCATAGGCAGCAGCCTCGGCACGGTTGCTAACCCCCAGTTTGGAGAGTATGCTGCTGACGTAATTTCGCACCGTCCCTTCTCCCAGATAGAGGGCTTTCGCAATCTCACGGTTTGTCTTACCCTCGGACACCAATAACAAGACGTGCTTTTCTTGTTGGCTAAGGTTAGCAAAGGCCGAAGCCTCTTCCTCGCGCACCGCACGCCGTACCTCTTGAAATACGCGCTGGGTGACCGCAGGATCGAGCAACGCCTCACCTCGCCCAACAGCCTCAATCGCCCGAATTAGATCCTCGCGACCTATCTGTTTGAGGACATATCCGGATGCCCCCGCACGGATCGCCGAGAAGAGCATTTCATCCTCGGCGTAAGAGGTGAGCATGATCACCTTAGTTTCGGGGTACTTTTGGGTAATTTCTTCGCAGGCCTCGATACCCGAAGCGCCCGGTAAACGGATATCCATTAAGACCACATCTGGGCGTTGTTGAGCAACCTGCTCCAAGGCCTCTTTGGCCGTACCCGCTTCCCCAACCACCTCAAACTGGGGATGGTGTTCCAGCAACGCTCTCAATCCCAATCGTACAACCTCGTGATCGTCTACCAACAAAATTCTTTGTTTCGCCATAGCGATCTGACCTCCTCATCCCATTACCACGCCATTGAGTATATTCAAAAGGCCCGATTATGACAAGATGAGGAGGTTATATGAAATTAGTCATCACGATTTGTAAGGTCGGATTCCATGATAAACCTGAGGGCCAGAAAGGGTGCGGAGGATTACCTCTGCCGGGCGTCCCACCAGCGGTGACATCTCCTCAGGGGTCATTGGACGATTCCCGTTCGCCAAAAGCAACTTAAAAATCTTGTTGATTAAGGACGTCTCACGCAAGAGAAAGTCGGGTTGCTTGGCGCAGTGGCTCATTAGGGTATGTTGCAAGCCATCCACTCGATGCACCTCGGCAGTTTGGGGATCTACATGATCAATCCATACCTCGGCCTTATCCTCAAACGCTTTCTGATGTTCTGGGCACAGGAAATCGAACAGGTAAACCCGCCAGTTCGAATCATGATGTTGCCACCACTCAAAATCAATATGAAAGGGTGTCTTTGTCGTGGGGCGAATCATGCTAAAAGTTTGAGGATTACTCATGGCTGGCCTCCTCTTCGCTCAAGCGGAAATAGAGGTCACCCAAGTGCGAAATGTTGGGTAAACTCGCTAAAATGGCCAAGAGTGCGCTCGGAGGGCAACGTTTGACCAGATTAACCGCGGCATACAGTTCTTGTGCATGCACATGACCTTGGGGATTAAGTTTCGCCAATTCCTTCGTCATCGAACGCACTATACGGTCTAGAGGAACTCGTTGACGATATGTTTGCTCCCATACTTGATCCAACCGCTCGGGGTCAGGGATGATGATGATCATCCGTTCATCGTATTCAACCCCAACGGTGTGTTTCAGCATTGTAAAGACAATACCTCCATCTGAACCAATAAGCACAGTTCGCAACCACTCTTTGGTGGGGCGTTTCTTGCGCGCCCGGATAAATACCTCGCCTGGCTTTTCCCCTTGGCGAACGGTGATAAGGCTGCCGGGTATCACACCTTGCCGGGTATACCATTCCTGTAGTCCATAAATATAGCGATGAGAACGAACCACCCAACCGGGATAAATGTTTCCATCGTCTTCATCCACAAAATTGAAGCGCACACGGGGTGATTCATAAGCCGTGGGGAAAAGGTTAACCATCGCACCGGTCAAAGGGAGGGTGCCTGCCCGCCAATGAGGGAAAATCAGACTGAGCGTGACTTCACCAACTTCCTCTGAAGGTGTTTCCGGATTTTCCAATTCATCAAAGACCAAACGATTGAGTTCCTGAAGGATGCTTTGCGATGGTTCGCCGGGCAATTCAGTGGGTGAGTATTTCAAAAATATGGGCGGCGTTTGCACTGCCTCTGGTTCTAAGCGCTTTAGAAACCACAATATTTGCCCTGCCGGACCAACTTCATCAAAACGTCCATCTTCCTGCAAAGCCAGGTTCAAAGAAAACTCGGTCAATTTCGGATTCACATCCGAAGGCAACTCAATTTGTTCTAAGATCGCCTGCGTCGGTAACGGCCCCCCACCCGCCATCTCTAACACAGCCTCCGCTAAGTTTAGATAGCCCACTGAAACATCTACCAGTAAAGCCCGTGGGAACCAAGCACCGGCAATGCGTACTAGATCCGGATTGGTTTCAAATACTGCGGTCAATTTCGCCGCAATTTCGCGTCCATAGTGTTTAATCACATACTTGGGATCTAACAACGGATCTTGTTCACTAATCCTGATTGGCGCGTTAAGGGCATGCTCGGGCAGACCAGCAGCAAACTCTTTGCGCGTTTGAGAATCAAACTCGACCTCAACAACTTCGAAAGGGGGTAAATCAGGGTTAAAGCCCGGGCGCACCCCAACCACAACGCCTTGCGTCATCCCCAAAGCCGGGAAACGCAGCGTTTGCCCGGGGCGATAATGATTTTTAGGCTGATAAATCTCGCCTCCGGCCACTTGCTCTTGCTTCAGCCGTTCAATTTCACGCCGAATCCGTTCGCGGATCAATACTTCCGCCAACTCGGCGGCGGTTTGGGGCGTTTCGGTCTCGAGAAGGTGGTTATATAAGAACTGCAAATCTTCTTCGGTGATGGTGAGATTTTTCCAATAATTGGGATCTAAGGATAAAGCTAATGAGGCCATGTCTCCATCCGTTTGTTTCGGATTCGTTAAATGGATTGCAACAAAAAGCACAAAAATTATACATCAAAAGGAAAGAGTAGACCTCACAGGGTTCGGGAATGTTTAATGCAAATAGCTGGGTGTTTACTTACGGTCCGTTCGTCTTCAAATAAATAGAGGTTTTGGAAAAATTGCCTCAGGCAGATTCGCACAATGCTCTCAATGTCTGTGTGATATATACTGTGATTATCCAATTTTAGGCACAGGTATTCCCTTCTAAAGAAATATTCCTTTTATTACATTCAATTGTCCTCCAATGACCGGCTATTCTCGCTTATACCCCAAGCGCAGTCCAATGGTAATCACCAGGGCCGGGAAAACGCCCATTAACATCGCTAAAGGGATGGGCATTGGCGAGAGAAAAATTAACTGATACCCCAACGGCACCACCGTATCTACCAACCAGAAAAGAAGGAAAACCTGCCACAAGGTAATCTTATGCGCTGTCCACAACCGGGAGAGCAAAAGGATAAAAACAACATTGAATACGAATGCGACCACAAACATGATTTGTGTTGTCCAATCCGAGGCGGCGGCTTCAAAATTAATGGCAACCCTGGCAATAACGGCGCTCAAAATACTACCAATTGCATACCCCATATAAGCAAAGCAGGCGATCATCACCGCCTTTATCACATCAGCCCCCTGGGCACTTCGGCGGCGCGATGATTCGGGTTGATAGCGCCGTCGTTCCCATCCAACCAGAATCAGCGAGAATGTTAGTGTCTGTAAAAGCATTTCCGGCAATCCAATCAGGTGATACCAAAGCGGCAATTTAGTGTAAATGATCCCTTCCAGTGATGAGGGCGCCGCAGCAGGGGTACCCAGAATCCCAAAGATAACAAAAATGCCCCATAGAATCAGCCAACCTCGTTTGTGGGTCATAATCGTCCTGCGCAGCGGCCACAGGGCTGCCGCATAGAGTAGCCCTCGAAGAGGCTGAAGTAATGGCCCCAGGTACGCCGCTGAAGAACCCATTGGACGCATGTAGTCCCGGATGACCTCTTGCTGAAAAATCCTGCCATAATCGAACACGTTGGACATGATCAGTCCGAATACAAAATATGTCGCTGTATGGATCAAAACGACCTTCGCGGCAAAGATGAGAAACTCTTTGGTAGAACTCGCCCCCGTTGATTGTTGCATTAGCCCCTCCCTTATAATAGAACCAGAAAAACCAAACGGTTTAGTCAGGCCCGCGGTTCACGCCGTCATTGGATTTTCGATTGAGTTTAGAAGTAGGCTTGAATTCGAGGGATAAAGAACACCGCAAAACCCCACGCACCCTTGGCGATTCTATCAAATAGCCATAACTTTTTGGGGATCAATTCCACCCCAGATCAGGGATATCGCCACACCAATTTGAGTATACCACTAACCCACACCGAACGAATGGATATTTCCCAGGGCCGAACCCCTCACCTACGGATATTCGCGTTCCAACCAATCCAAAGGTTCTACCTGCACACCGTTGACCCATACTTCCCAATGCAAATGAGGTCCGGTGACGCGCCCAGTTCCCCCGATCTCGCCGATGAGTTGACCTGCTTCCACTCGATCGCCGACATTAACCAAAATCTTGCTCTGGTGCCAGAATCCACTATAAACCCCCCAACCATGATCAATGATGGTTGCGTTGCCTCGTACCGTGAGTGGTCCGGTAAACACCACCACCCCTGCCGCGGGGGCATAAATGTTCAAGTTAGCACAAACACCGTAATCCACCCCGGTATGAAAATAAGTGTAGCCACTATTGTTGTAGGAACGACGGTTCCCAAACCAGGACTTGATGCAACTGGGCTCATCTACTGGTTTGCGAAAAACCCCTTGCCAATACTTCACCGGGGTATGATTAGCCACTACCGAGCGCACTAAGCTATCTTCCGGTTCGGTATTCGCCTTATCCAGCGTTTGTGGGTCTACTACCAAAGGGGGATCTTGTGGATAGTTACCAGGTTGGAGCAAGACCGGTTGACTAAACGAAAAGCTCGTTCCTTCGACTGTGGCAAGGGTCAACGAAAAGTCCAGCAATCCTGGCTGAGCCATCGCATGGATTCCCTGCAACGCCACATAGGTGTTCGTATCCAGGGCATCGAATTGGAGCGGCCACTCCCCCAACATTCCGATTGCACGAACTGGCTGATTCACGCTTACCTTAACCACTACCGTTTTTCCTTGAATTACCGGCAGAGGATAGAGATCAATCCCCTTTACAAACGCCGGCGCCCCTGGAAATGCCGCTGCATTTTGCGCCGCTTGCTCATTTCCCAATGCGATCAACGGATCCATGGGGAGAAGCTGGGCACTTGATCCAACACCATTCGCCAGCAGATAGTCCCACATAGATACACCGGACGCCGTTGCCAATTCAAGGAGCGTCTGCCCTTCGGATAACGCAACCAGAGATGTCGTTGGGCTTTGCGAGGAATTCTCTTGCACTGGGAGAATTAACGTCGCCCCTACAAATAATTGAGAGGGAGTTACCAGACGATTAAGGTGCACAATCTGCTCTTCAGGGATGTTGTATTGGCGACTCAAGAAAGACAAAGACGCGCCTAAAGGGACAGAGACTGTGGTTAATGTACCTCGAACACCTTCAAAACCAGGGATCTTCAGCCTTGTCCCCACACTAATAAAGTCCGGGTTTTCAATTTGATTTACCCGGATGAGATCCTGAGGTGAAACCCCAAAACGGCGGGCGATGGAATTGATGGTATCATTTGGCTGAACAATATATACCGGCAAATCCTCACTTTGTGCCCATGCTATATCACGATAACCCCAAGGATACAGCAGGCTTACCAAGATAAGTACAAAGCTAAAGGAGCGTAATCTCAACCTCATCGTTCACTCGAAAGCAAGTAAGGTAATCGGGGTGGGTTTCTAAAACATACGAAGCCGGTTGCCGCGGCACGTATAATAACGCCCAGGGGTGAGCATGGCAAAGATCCACCACCCGTCGGGCTCGGTTGATCCAAATAACCGCAATATCAAAGCGCATAAATAGCATATGAATTGCCGTCTCCAACCGCCCTTCATGGGGCTCGGCAAGTAGGATCCCCTCATCAGGCGCTAAGTGGGGTCGAAACATCAAACCCCACAATCGTTCCCAATAACTTGAACAGAAGCGCACACGAATGGGATTGGCGAGTGGTTGGGTAAGATTTTGGATCAAAGCCAGGCGCATAAGTATTAAGAACAACCTCGGAGCGCAATTTATACTGATAATTGGTTAGAGACATTATTTAGCACATTTTCAATGCTGTTTACCAACTCCTGTGGATGGAAAGGTTTGGCAATATAATCATCAACTTTGGCAATGTGTAATCCCAGAACCCGATCAATGGGTTGGGCTTTGGCGGTGATCACAATCACTGGGATGTTACGTGTTTGGGCATGATTTTTTAACTGCTGGAATACCTCCCAGCCGTCAATATCTGGCATCATCAGATCCAACAAAATTAAATCTGGCCTTTGCGCAAGGACAACTTCCAAACCAGTACGTCCCCCTTGTGCGCCGATGACCTCATAACCGCGACGACTCAGGATCAACGTGACCAGTTCAATCATTTCCTGGTCGTCTTCGATGTACACGATTCGTCTTCCTTTTTGGTCACCTGTCATACGCTGTCTCCCTCACTTATATTTATTAGTTTACCACACCCCGCTATCAGAAAATCTAATTTTGTAGCAATAAATACCGATGATTGCTTTTTGTCAACGCTAAAACGCGCTATAATCATCTTGCCTGCATTTGTGCCTAAACGACCCTAAATAAGAATATTTTTTGAATTAATTGCCATACCTGACCAAGGAGGAACTCGGCATCCATGACCACACGTTACGACATTGCCATTATTGGCGGTGGAATTGTAGGCATGGCCACTGCCATGGCCCTTACCCAACGCAGTCGCGCCTCACTGATCGTCCTCGAAGCCGAGGACCGGTTCGCTGCCCATCAGACTGGCAATAACAGTGGTGTGATTCACTCTGGAATTTACTATAAACCCGGCTCGTTAAAAGCCCGCAACTGTATTCAGGGCCGCGAAGCCCTTTATCGCTTTTGCGAGCAATATGATATTCCCCATGAACGCTGCGGCAAAATCATCGTTGCCACCCTCCCCGATGAACTTCCACGCTTAGAAGCGCTTTACCAACGTGGATTAGAAAACGGCCTGACCGAAATCCGAAAACTCGGACCCGAGGAGATAAAAGAATACGAGCCTCATTCCACCGGGCTGGCGGCAATTTACGTTCCTTACACCGGCATTGTGGATTACACCCAGGTGACCCAGAAATACGCCGAATTGGCCCAGGCCCAAGGGGCAACCCTTCAGACTCGGGCACGACTGATTGGAGTAAAACAGACAGGAAATGTCATAATCCTTGAAACCACCGCCGGCACTTATGAAACCCGTCACCTTATTAACTGTGCGGGTCTCCACTCCGACCGTGTTGCTCGCATGTGCGGCCTTAAGCCCGAGTTGCAGATTATTCCTTTCCGCGGCGAATATTACGACATTGTGCCAGAACGGCGGTATTTGGTTAAGAATCTGATCTACCCTGTCCCCGACCCGCGCTTTCCCTTCCTTGGAGTCCATTTTACACGCCGCGTTAATGGCAGTGTTGAGGCTGGGCCGAATGCCGTACTGGCCTTCAAGCGCGAAGGCTATCGCATGACGGATGTCTCACTTCGAGATGTTGCAGACTACCTTTTCTTCCCTGGGTTCTGGCGCATGGGATTGAAATATTGGAAAACCGGCTTCGGAGAATTCTATCGCTCCCTTTCCAAGCGCGCCTTTGTCCGTGCTCTCCAACGCCTGCTACCCGAATTACAAGAAACAGATGTAGAACGCGGTGGTGCCGGCGTGCGTGCCCAGGCATTAAATCGCAACGGTGCGCTTCTAGATGATTTTGCTATTTTGGAAACGCCCAATATGATACACGTTCTCAATGCCCCTTCGCCCGCAGCGACCGCCTCGATCAGCATTGGGCAAACCATTGCTGAAACTGCACTGCGAACCTTTGATATTCCCGCCCGCGAAGTTTCTTAGGTCAAAGCCTATTGCGACGCAAAACTGGAAAAATATTGGCGTAGGAGGGGTTCCAAATCGCTCTTCGTTTGCCCTCTAAGAAGATTGAGTAAATCCAAGGGTGAAGCAATTCTGCCATTGTACTGCTGAGCATACTCGCGTAGGGCTGTAAAAAATGCTTCGTCTCCAATCGCCTGGCGCAAGTCTTCAAAGAATTGTGCACCCCGTAGGTAAACTGCGTTACGATAAGCCTGATAACCGGCATAATCATAAATGCTTCGATCTATCCAACCGGCTGGCTGGTAATAGTTGACCCGATAAAACCACCACCATGCCACCAAGTCGGGATAATAATTCTCATAAAAAAGGCGTTCGCTATACGTGCATAAAGCTTCGTCCAGCCATGGATGTAAAGCCTGATCATTCGCCACCTGACCATACCACCATTGATGCGCGGTTTCATGCGCGGCGATCATGGTCAAGTACCCCTGCGGTGTTCCATCGTAAAGGTTGTAAAAACCCTTGCTAAGGAAGTATAGTCCATCATATTCCATTCCATCCAGGAAGTCCGCCTCTACCAAGCTTAACTGAGCCCGAGAATAAGGCGAAAACAGTTTCGAATAAAGTTCTAGCGCTTGTGCCGTGGCCTTGAGCGCAGCCTCACCTGCCAGGGTATTATCTTTGAAGTAATAACTGACTACACGAATATTATTGACGGTGGTCTCATTTATTTGGTAATCGGGACTCAGCGAGAGCACAAAATTACGCGCCCGTTGAAGCCCAAATTGATAACGTCCTTCGGAATCTTTCTCGCCCGCCGCGCTGGCTGCTATCAACCATTCGCGCGAAGAATCTAAAATTTCAAGCACCACCTCATAATCCGACAGAGGATAAACCTGATGCTCACCGAAGTAGCCGGGAGGATGAACCAACCACTCGCCATCCTTAAAGGATGGAATGTAAGGATACCAATCCACCAAATTGATTTGTCGTAAGGTATAACCATAAATTTGAGGTTTAGCAGTGTCTGATGGAGGTGGAATTTCAGGCAAATTGAGGCGATAATGGAGGGTCAATTCGGTCGTTTCGCCCTCAGTCACGGGAGACATTTCTTTGATTTTCCAAACGTTAACCGTCTCTGGCTCAATCGTTAGGCTACGTTCTCCCTGCATAACGGAAAGCCATTCAAACCCTTTCGGATACCTGGCGGCTTCAACAACCAGCGGTAACTCTTCCCGAGGCGCACCGGTATCATTAAACCAACGAATCCTCTCCTCCACTTCCACCGTGTGGCGCTCTGGAAATAAACGAAGCCATAGAAAATAATTTGACACCCCTTCATTCCCTGAACTCGCCAATGTTGGAGTGAGCGTTGCTCCCCCCGTGGGTGTTTCGGTCATTGCAATAGTGGATTGGGATTTGGGAGTAACCGTAGGTGAAGATTGGGTTTCTGTCTTTATCGAGGTCGAAGGTACAAGCGCATCATTGTTCAATTGACAAGCCACTATATTAAGGCATAAACCGAATACAAGGATACTATTTCGAATGACACGCCATGATCGTAGCATGGTGCTCCCTCACTTCCCGCTAAATGAACGTAAACCTTGACGATACCGTCATTGGTGCTTAAAATCACAGCCTGCAAGCCAGTTGACTGGCCTCAATCATACTCCAAATTAGAGCGAAGGTAACCTCAAAAACGAGGTGAGAGGCGCTCGAAGGAAGGGAAAATGGAAAAGGTCGTTTTAAAAGCCACTCGTCGTAACGTGACCGGCAAGAAAGTTGGGGCTTTACGCCGTGCTGGTCAATTGCCCGCTGTCATGTATGGGCATCATTTTGACCCCACCCCTATTACACTTGACCTCCATGAGGCAACGAAAGTGCTCGGCGGGCTCAAACCCTCTGCCCTGGTCACCATTGAACTGGATGGTGCCCAGCACGCAGCCCTAATCCGCGAAAAACAACGTGATTTCATCAAAGGTACTCTTCTTCACGTGGATTTTCAGGTCGTATCTCTAACCGAGAAAATCCGTGCCGACGTCTCGCTTGAATTTGTGGGCGAAGCGCCCGCCGTGCGCGATTTCAACGGCGTACTGATCACCAATCTGGAAGAAGTAAAAGTCTCCTGCTTACCTCAAGACCTGCCCGAAAAAATTGTGGTAGATATCTCCGGATTGGCACGCATCGGTGATGCCATCTACGTTCGCGATTTGGCCTTCCCACCGAACGTGGAATGTTTAGAAGATCCCGATGAGATCGTCGCTGTGATCACGGGTGGTGCGGAAGAAGAGATGGCCGAGGGTGAAGAAGTCGGCTTGGCTGAGCCTGAAGTCATCGAACGCGGCAAGAAGGAAGAAGAGGTTGAGGAAGAATAACAGTCACCTCATCTTTTATGACACAAACCCAAAACTGAATGCTACACCAGCATCCAGTTTTGCTTTTCTTCCGAAGTTCTATCATCAGGCACAATGCCTAATGCCTGGAGCAACAAATAAACAATGCGTGCTGTGATCCCCCATACCTGCTCCCCCCGATAAGGGGCAAAATAAAGAACTTCATGCAATGTTCCTTCCGGTGTGGGTCTCATTTCACGTTCCAGATGATGGGATTGTGCTAACCATACTAGCGGGATGGTAAACACCTTCTCGACTTCTTCCTCCGAGGGATGAATCGTAACCGGCCAGGCCATTTTTCCTACCACAGGATAGATCAAATAATGCGTGACCGAAACCAGGGTGGGTAATTGCCCCAATAAAGTTATATGGTAGGCATCAACTCCAATTTCTTCCCAGGTCTCACGCAGGGCAGCACTTTCAACCGAAGGATCACCGGGCTCAATAGCCCCTCCCGGAAAAGCCACTTGCCCTTTGTGATTTTGAACGCGCGAGGTTCGCTTAGTGAAGAGCAAATGCCACCCATTATCTTTCCGAAGTAGCGGGACTAGGACTGCAGCCGGGCGTAAGTCTGCCCTATGGAACAACGTGGGGACATGACTCTGAATCCAACGGGCCTGAAATTCGGATAGCCGCTCCCGGATTGTGGCATCCGTAAGGTTATTAAGCACATAAATGAAGGCTTCCGGATTATTCGTCTTCTTCCTTGTCATTTTCTTCAAGCGGGATCATACCTGGAACGTCACTACCCACCATTCCCGTGGGTTCTGATATATCCACACTTCCAGGCTGCACGGCTCGCGCAAAGATGAGGAATCCGGTGTGTGCGACCATGCGATCCACCGGACGCAACCGCTCTGGTTCGGGTTTGTAGTGTCGAAGCAAGACTTCACACACCTCGATAAGATCAAATGCCTGTGCTCTTAACGCAGCCACCAAGCGCGTCACTTGATTGGTTGTAGGAAGAATGCTACCGAAGAATCCCCCTGGCTTAAGCGCCTGGCGAGCTTGTTCTACGTAATCTTGTGGATTGGGAACATCGAGGAAAAGCGCATCCACATCTTGCTCATCAAAGCCCTGAGCAATATCTTTGAGTTTAAAGGTAACCCGATTTTCCAACCCCAAGCGCTGTAAATTTTTCAACGCCAAGCGTTGAACATCCTCGCGCACATCATAACTGGTCACTCTACCACCAACGCCTACCGCAAACGCAAAAGCACAGGTCAGAGAGCCTGAGCCGGTGCCCGCTTCAACAATGTGTTGCCCTTCCCCCACGCTCATGTTGATCAGGATTAATCCAATATCCTTAGGATAGAGGATTTGTGTGGTTCGCGGAAGTTCACGGATAAGATCTGCCAGAGAGGGTTGTAACACCAAAAAGGATTCGCCCATATGACTGGTAACCCGCACTCCCCAGGGTTTACCGATAATCTCATCATGTTTAATAATCCCTCGATGACTGTGAAATTCTCCGCCGGGTTCCAGACGTAGAATAAATGTTTTACGTCGCTGACTTACCAAGTACACCAGATCATCCGCCTGGATTTGGGAAGAGCGAAGATTCCAGGTCACGCTTGTCGTCCTCCTTTATGTGAATCAACTCGGGCTAGCCAATAAGCGATGAGCAGGAACAAAATACTGCCTACAGCAGCCCCGGTTAAATTAAGCGGTCCAATCCGGCCCGCATTCCAGGATAATATGCCGGCCATCCAATGACCGACCCAAAAGCCCAGGTTAGCGGCGATCAAATAGACGACCAAATGCACCCAATTTCCTCCTCGCCACAGATGAAACAACGCCCCCAGTAATGTAGCCACACATGCCCCTAGTATCACACTCTGAAAGGTCATGACAAGTACCTCAACGCATGGAAGTGGAAATGATCATACTACCCCCCAAGACGATATCGTCTTGATAAAAGACCGCCCGTTGCCCTGGCGTTATATCCCGTACTGGCTGATCAAATTCCACCCGCACCTGCTGCGGAGTTTCAACTACGACGGTTGCATCAAGGGGGGAAGCGGTATAACGAATCTTAACCTGCGCTCGGAATTGTTCTGCCGGCGGCTCACCCAGAATCCAATTCACTGGCGCAGCATGCAAAACGCGCTTACCCAGATCCTCCTGAGGGCCGACAACCAACAGATTTTGGCGTATATCCTTATCTACCACGTACAAAGGCTGGGAAGTTGCAATACCTAATCCCTTACGCTGTCCTATGGTATAAAACGCCAATCCTTTGTGCTCCCCCAAGACCTCACCCCTCCGATTAACAATCAACCCAGGACGGATTACTTCCGGAGCATGACGCATCAAAAAATCGCGGTAATCCTCACCGGCCAAAAAACATAGATCTTGGCTTTCTGAACGTTCTGCGACAGGCAACCCAAATTTTCTCGCCAAGTCACGAACCTGAGGCTTGGTGAACTCACCGATGGGGAGTAAAGTATGACGCAGTTCTTCTTGTCCTAATACACTAAGAACATAAGATTGATCTTTGGAAGTGTCCAGACCACGCAAAAGCAGAAACTGTCCCCGTTCATCTTGGATGATCCGGGCATAATGGCCGGTTGCCAACCATTCTGCGCCTAAGGATAAGGCTTGTTGTAAAAGCACCCCCCACCGGATGCGCCGATTGCAAACCAAGCAAGGATTAGGTGTCATCCCGGCCATATAACCCTGGATAAACGCTCCCACAACCCACTCACGGAATTTCTCCCTAACATCAATCACGTAAAACGGAATACCCAGTTTTGCGGCAACTCGCCGCGCCATCATCATCGCATCCGGCGTGCAACAGCGGTTTAGGTCTTCTTTCCCGGGTTCACTCCATAAACGTAGCATCATCCCGACAACGTCATATCCCTGCTCAACCAATAAAGCAGCCGCGACCGAGGAATCTACCCCGCCGCTCATTGCCACGACAACCTTGCGTATCCGAGGCGTCTCCATAAACCGATTAACTAACCCTATTGATTACGCGACACTTTTCTACAACCTGAGGCAAAACCTCTAAAAACCGTTCGATATGGTCCTGAGAAGTTCCCCTCCCCAAGGTCACCCGCAGGCCCCCCATGGCCCACTGTGGCGTCAAGCCAATCGCCTGTAATACCTCCGAGGGTTCGGGGTTCCCGGTCTTGCACGCCGAACCTGAAGAACAAGCGAATCCTTCGTGATCCAAGTGCATCAATAACAAATTGGCATCTACATGCTCAAATGCAAATGAGGCATGGTTGGGTAAGCGTTGAGTAGGATGCCCGGTAAGACGTGCACGTGGGATACTCTCAAGCACCCCTTCAATTAGCCGATCTCGCAACGTTCTTAGGCGTTCTGATTCGCGGTCCAAATCTTCCAAAACCAGGCTAAGCGCTTCTGCCATTCCAACAATCAGAGGGATATTTTCTGTACCTGCGCGCAGGCCGTTTTCCTGAGCACCCCCAGTTTGCGTTGGGACAATAGAGGTTCCCCGGCGCAGGTAAAGCGCACCAACGCCCTTTGGCCCATAGAACTTATGCGCACCCAGTGAAAGAGCGGTAACCCCTAAAGACTCCACATCCAAACTCAAATGAGCCACTGCCTGCACAGCATCGGTGTGGAAGGGCACATTCTTCTCGCAGCAAATTTTTGCGATTTCAGCGATCGGATTTATCGTCCCAATCTCGTTGTTGGCATAAATCACCGAAACCAGTGCCGTATCTGCGTTGATTAGAGCGCGCAAATCATCCGGGTCAACTTGCCCATGAGAATCCACCGGGATATATTCAACCTTAAAGCCATATACGTCTTCCAACTGATGTGCTGTAGCGGAAACCGCATGGTGTTCAACCGGCGTGATTAAAATACGCGTGGCTCCGCGCCGTTTTCGTTCCGCCAGTGCAAGTCCTCGCACGGCGAGGTTATCACTTTCAGTACCACCCGAGGTGAAAATTATTTCGCGAGGTTTGGCCCCAAGTGCTTGTGCTATTCGTTCACGCGCTTCTTCCAAAGCCGCCTCGGCTTGTTGTCCTTCAAAATGAACCGATGACGGGTTGCCAAAATTAGGACTAAAGTAAGGTAATATTGCTTTGATAACCCGTTCATCTACAGGCGTGGTTGCTGCATAATCTAAATAGACTCGTTCCTGCCAGACCATTACATTACTCCCACAAAACACTAAAAACAACTCTAACGATCTTTGATTATAGCACGAGAACACGCACCTAATTTTTAGGTTTAGCAAGACCATTTGACAAACACTTGTTGTTCACGATAAACTCTCATTGAGAGGAAATTATCATGCGTGTCACTTTGCTCCATTACGCCGCCCCACCCGTGATCGGCGGTGTGGAAGCCGTGATGGCTCGCCAAGCCAATTACTTCCTCAAAGCTGGTCATCAGGTTGTGATTCTAGCCGGTCGGGGCGAAGCCTGGGACCGGCGTATTCCGGTGCATATTATCCCGTTAGCGGACTCGCGGCATCCGCAAATCCTTGCCATCAAGCAGATACTCGATCAGGGGATTATCCCGGAAAACTTGGACGTGCTGGTAACTGAAATTGAAAAGGCGTTGGAACCTCATCTGCGGGAAACCGATGTCCTTATCGCTCACAATGTTGCCACTCAACATAAAAATTTACCCCTAACAATTGCACTCCAACGCTTGATTCAACGCGGCATACCCCAACGAGCCATTTTATGGCATCACGATTTAGCCTGGACTGCTGCACGCTATCAAGGCGAATTGCATCCGGGTTGGCCATGGGATCTTTTACGTCAAGCCTGGCCAGGCACCATCCAGGTCGTTGTCTCTGAGGCTCGCCGCCTCGAATGGAGTCAATTAAGCGGATTGCCTCTTGAGGCTATCTATGTCATCCCAGCCGGTATCGAACAGGCCGAATTCTTAGGGCTTTCCAACGAATCCAAAACCATCTTCGATCGGTTTGGGTTGGCATCTGCCATGCCCATCCTGCTTTGTCCGGTGCGAATCACCCGTCGCAAGAACTTGGAGCAGGCCCTCCATATCATGAGCGCGTTGCATGAGCAACTTCCGGCATCCAGACTTATCATTACCGGACCACCGGGTGCTCACAACCCTGAAAATTTGGCCTATTATCAAAGCCTGCTCGCCTTGCGAACCACATTAGGGCTTGAAACAGCGGTTCACTTTTTGGCTGAGGATTACCCCGACGGAGTCAGCGATATTGTTATCGCCGATCTCTATCGTTTGGCCGACGCACTTTTACTCACCAGCCGCGAAGAAGGGTTTGGCATTCCCTTGCTAGAAGCGGGATTGAGCCGATTGCCTATTTTCTGTACCGAAATCCCCCCGCTCCGTGCCATCGCCCAAGACGACGCGTTCTATTTCCAACCCGAAACCTTGCCCGAGGTCATCGCCCATGCCATACAGGAGCGCCTAGAGCGTGATCCACTCTACCGGGTGCGATGTCGCGTGCGCCTAAATTTTTCATGGGAAGTCGTCTACCAACGTCAAATTGCCCCACTTTTGGAGGGCTTATGTTAACCCCAAAACGTTTCATTCCCTTTCGGCGCATCGCCATTCCCGTAATAGGGCAAACCCTGCCTCAAAATGCTTTGAACCTGGCCCGTGAACTGGGAGGAGATATTGTACTATATCCACTTACACCCTCTTTCCATGGCGAAAAAGTGAATTCGCCTCGTCAAAAGCGAAAACAGGTAAGCAAATGGCAGGAATCAATCGGTTTAAATGTCCGTATTCAGGTCCTACCCGAATCAGAAGGATGGCCGTCCCTGCGCCAATCCTTGGAATCCAATCTTCCTGACTTATTGCTCCTTGAAATCCCCTATCATTTCCAGGGAACGTTCACCCTTCACGAAGTGCTATCCTCTACACCTTGTAATTTGGCTCTTATACGCGGCCCATGGCCTGAACATTATGGTAATGTGTTACTTCCTCTGCGCGGCGGGCCTCATGCCGAATTAAGTCTCCGCTTGGCGTTGGGGCTCCACGATTTTCGCCTCACCGCTTTACACCTGGTCGGGCCAGAGCGAAGTCAAATTGAAGGGCCATTCCGCGGATTAGCCCGCATCTTGCCTAGTTTTCGCGATCTAACCTATAAAACGGCTGCGTCCGATCAACCTGCCCAGACCATCCTAGAAGAATCGCGGCAAGCCGACCTTCTGATAATTGGTGCTGCCGCCCGTCCGACCCCCGAAACCAGTGGATTGGGATCAACCGCCGAGAATCTCCTCAATCAGGCGGCTTGTTCGGTCGTGGTAGTTAAAAGCGCGCAACCGGTGCCAGAACTGTGGAGTGGACCAGAAAGTGAGCGCATTGGCTACAAAGCCATCTCGGTGCTCGTAGATAAATGGTTTGCCGAGAACACCTTCCATGCGGATGAATTTGCCGACCTGCACGAACTGGTCACTCTCAAAGAAAAACAAAACGTAACCATCAGTCTCGCGCTTCCGGCTCTCAACGAGGAAGAAACGGTTGGGCAAGTCATTTCCTGTGTCAAATCCGCGCTCATGGAACAAGTGCCGCTGTTGGATGAAATCGTGCTTATGGATTCCAACTCCACCGATAGAACGCGGGAAATTGCTGCCGAACTAGGCATTCCGGTATTCATTCATCAAGAAGTGTTGCCCCAATACGGTGCCCGCCGCGGCAAGGGTGAGGCGTTATGGAAAAGCCTCTATGTTACCAAGGGCGACATTATCGTTTGGATTGATACAGATATCGTCAATATTCATCCGCGGTTTGTTTACGGCATCTTGGGACCATTGCTCCACTTCCCCCAAATCCAATTTGTCAAAGGGTTCTACCGTCGCCCTATTCGAGAGGGCGAAAAAATCCAAGCCACAGGAGGAGGCCGGGTCACTGAACTAACTGCCCGTCCTCTGATCAACATGTTCTACCCTGAACTCTCCGGTGTAATCCAACCACTTTCAGGTGAATACGGGGGCCGGCGTCGGGCATTGGAACGCTTACCCTTCTTTTCCGGGTACGGCGTTGAAACCGGACTTCTGATTGATGTCTTCGAGCATTATGGGCTATCCAGCATCGCCCAAGTAGATCTTCAGGAACGCATTCACCACAACCAACCCCTCGAAGCCCTGAGTCGAATGTCCTTTCTGATCCTGCAAGCCTTTATCCGAAAATTGGAGCAGCGTTATCACCTCCCCATTCTGGAAGAGGTGAATAAGTCTATGAAATTCATCCGTTACGAAGAAGGTCGCTATTCCCTTTTAGTCCAAGAAGTGGTTGAACAGGAACGCCCACCCATGATTGAAATCCCCGAATACTTGGAGAAACACCCACATGCCAGACCCTGAATTTTCCTGCCATCCTTCCCAATGTGAAATTTGGGCTATCCGTCACGGTCAAACGGACTGGAATCTAGAAGGACGCTATCAGGGCCAAACCGATATCCCCTTAAATGCAACAGGGGTGAAACAAGCCCAGCATCTAGCCGCTAATTTAGACGGGAAATCCTTCGCTGCCATTTTTACCAGTGATCTCACCCGTGCCTACCAGACGGCCCAAATCATTGCTGAACGCGTTCGATGCCCGATAATAGTAGATAAACGCCTGCGGGAGATCCATCAGGGAGAGTGGGAAGGAATGCACTTTTCTGAAGCCGTTGCTCGGTTTCCTCGTCACTTTGCTCAGCGTGATGAGGAACCCTTGAATGCCCGCCCTCCCGGGGGTGAGAGTGTTTTGGAAGTTGCCCAGCGCATGATGGCCGTTGCTAACGAAATTGCTCAGCGCTTTCCCGGTCAACGTGTGCTGCTGGTCTCACATGGTCTTGCTATCGCCACATTAATTGTTCAGGCGTTTCATTACCCTTTCGAGCGTGTTTTCTCGTTAATTCCTGAGAACGCCTCAATTAGCATCCTTTGCTGGCCACCTCATAATAATGGGCATTAATCCCACCCCTATCCTCGAGCATCTTGAATTCTTGTACGGAAGCGAAGTAGCCTCGAAAACGCTCCCCGAATTGACCGCTCGGTTACAGCGCTTTCACCCCCCGAACATCTCAACCCGCCCTTTGGATCACCGGGATGCCATCCTTATTACGTACGGAGATCAATTCCGTTCCACCACCGCAAATCCCCTAAAGACCCTGCAGACTTTCTGTCGTCGCTTTCTCAACAAGACCATAACAGGCCTGCATCTATTACCTTTCTTCCCTTACTCCTCCGATGATGGCTTCTCGGTTATTGATTTCTACCAGGTTAATCCCAACCTTGGAACTTGGGAAGATATCCAAACCCTGGCTGCAGATTATCTCTTGATGGTGGATTTGGTGCTCAATCACACCTCGGTGCATAACCCGTGGTTTCAAGGTTTTCTACACGGCAATCCCGCATTCCAAGATTTCTATATCACTGTACCACCAGAGATTGACCTCTCGGCGGTTGTACGGCCACGTGCCCTACCTTTACTAACTCCTTTCGAAACGCCTCAAGGAACACTTTGGGTCTGGACGACCTTCAGTGCCGATCAGGTGGATCTCAACTATAAAAATCCCCGCGTACTTCTTCAAATCATAGATGTGTTGTTGACCTATCTAGAACAAGGGGCACGTATCATACGTTTGGATGCCGTCGCTTACGTCTGGAAGGAAATTGGTACGCCTTGCATCCATCTCCCCCAAACCCACCGGTTAGTACAACTATTTCGCACAATCGTGGATCAAGTTGCTCCTTGGGCATTATTAATCACCGAAACCAATGTCCCCCACGCCGAAAACGTGTCGTATTTCGGGGATGGTTATAACGAAGCCCACCTGGTCTACAATTTTGCATTACCTCCCCTCATACTGCACACAATTTACTCGGGGAACGCGACTGCTCTCAGCCAATGGGCAGCTTCGGCTTTTCAACTCCCCTCGTCCGATGTCACTTACTTCAATTTTCTTGCTTCGCATGATGGCATTGGCATTAACCCTGTGCGTGGCATTCTAAGCCCGCAAGAGATAGAGCAGATTATCGCAACGGTAAAAAATCGAGGTGGCCTAGTTTCCTATAAAAGCAATCCAGACGGAAGTTTGAGCCCATATGAACTTAATATTACCCTCTATGACGCCCTTGCTGATCCCACCTCTGAAGAAATTTCCTTACAGCGTTTTTTGCTTGCCCATGCCATCCTGATAGCACTGCGTGGTGTGCCAGGAATTTACATTCACAGCCTACTTGGTTCATCAAACTGGATCGAAGGTGTGCATGCGTTGGGCTACAACCGCGCCATCAATCGTCAAAAATTTATCCTTTCTGAAATCGAGGCAGACCTGTACCGTCCTGATTCACGGCGAGCCCGGGTGCTGAACGGCATATTAACTCTTATACGAGCCCGGCAGAAAAGCCCTGCCTTTGATCCATATAGCGATCAAACTATTCTCGATCTTTCTTCTGCTGTTTTCTGTGCGCTGCGGCAAACTCCAGATTCGCTTTACACCGTTCTTTGCCTGCATAATGTAACCGCTCAAACTCAGCACATACACATTCCTCTTTCTCACCTTTTCTCAACCGCCTCAAAAGGGGTAGAATTACTCACTCAGCGCGAGATAGACATCACCGACTCTTTAGAGATGGTTTTACCACCATACGGAGTCACATGGTTGGAAATAACCCACTGATGTTGGAATTTGGTATGGAAAAATTTCAGGCTGCTCCTCCTGATTCGTTTTGCGCCCTCTTAAAGGATCGTATTGACCTTATAAACATTCCCTTTACCGAACGTGGATCTCGTTTAATGGTGCTTCGTAATGAGCATTCGTTGGCTATTCGCCTTGCTGAACGGTGGCTGAAGATTGATCCACGTCTTTCGGGTTATCGTTTTCGCCCCCCACTAATTGAAAATCTTGTCATCTGTGATGAAAATGAACAACCACTCCCATTTACCGAGGTCATTACCTATCCCCACCTCATCGAGATCCATACCCCCAAGGGAGAATTCGTCCTTACATTTGTAGATCCGGAATCTTTGTTATTAACATTACCTCCCGAAAAATTTGGGCTTCGCTTTACCGTTCATGTCAATCATGGTCAAACCGATCGCCGCGGAGGGGTTCTTCATATGTTGGGGGACATCCGGCGTAACATTGCCTACACCACCGATCGTCCCCTCGCTAAGAATCAAATCACGCTCCAACACCCCTATGAAATTAATGTCACATTGCTCTTTGAAGCCGGTCCTTCCAGCGCAATGTTGTTCAATATTACCCCCCGTTTGGGTTTCAACCGCTATGTTCCTGACCCCCAACGCACCCTGAATGAAGCTCTCCAGCGCTGGGAAGAATGGTTCCGCGCTGTGCCACCTGTAGAAGGCATTTACAAAGCACAGTATTACTACGCCTGGTGGATTATGCGAGCGGGATTGATTTCCACCCGCTTTTACACCACCCGTGAGGCTATGGTGCCCTCAAAACCCTTTTACGTGGGCATCTGGCAATGGGATGCTTTTTTCCATGCCCTTGCTTATCGGCATATCAATTCCCGGCTTGCCCAAGACCAATTTCGCGTTCTGATTGACCATCAGCGCGAGGATGGGATGTTACCGGATGCGGTGCACGATGAGGGCACGATAACCCACCTGGATTTCCCGGTAGATGCAGATGTCACAAAACCCCCTATCCTAGGATGGGCAGCCTGGAAACTCTATGAGAGCACCCATGATCAACAATTCCTAAAAGAAATTTATGACGCCATTGTGCACTGGAACACATGGTGGTTTAGTCAAAATGATGCAGATGGCGATGGGCTATGCGAATACCATCATCCCTATTCCTCAGGCTTGGATGATAGCCCGTTGTGGGACGAGGGCATGCCGGTCACCTCTCCCGATCTGAACACTTACCTTTACCTTCAACTTGAAGCCCTGGCCAAAATTGCCAACGTCCTTAACTTGGACCAGGATGCTCGTCATTGGCAATCTCAAGCTCGTTCCTTACTTCTTCGCATGATCGAAAGGCTCTGGGATGCTCAGGCCGGTCTCTTCTGGCCTTACCGCGAGGGGAAACCAGTACGGATCTTAACTCCCTTTAGCCTTTTTCCGCTTTTAACCGGCAACTTACCTGCCCTGATTAAGACAGCGTTAGTCCAGCACTTGACCGATTCCACAGAATTTTGGCCAGCCTTCCCGGTACCCACCGTTGCATTGAGCGATCCTCACTACGACCCCAATCAAATGTGGCGCGGACCGACCTGGATCAATGTTAACTACTTGCTCATCGAGGGGCTCGAACGTAGTGGATACCCCAAACTTGCTCGTGACCTCCGCCAACGCACTTTAGATCTGGTCAATCGCAACCGCGATATTGTCGAGTATTACCATCCCGAGACTGGCAATGCCTGTGATAAAGCCGCTCATGTTTTTGGTTGGTCGGCGGCATTGTTTATAGACCTGGTTCTGCAGGAGCAAAGTAATATCCCTGAGAACCCTGACACCACTACACTCAGCGAGATACCGAGACCTTCATAATCTTGCCTTGCTTTACAGAAACCCGCGCGAAGTGGTGATGTATTCTTCCACCTGCCGCGAGGCTATTTTGAAACACCAGAACCATAGCCCCCGAAGCATCGTTTAGTGCAGATTTTTGGCCTGAACGTGCAGAACGGTCCTTTCTTTCGCTCTCTGGAGGTCGCGAAAAATTAACTCGCCATTCCGCCTGACCAAGCCCAGGTAAGTAAGGCTCGAGAATCTTTTTCGCCTCTGCCACCAGGCTAGCATCTACGGTTTCAGAGAGGGCTTTACCATCCGGCTGATCGGACAGCACCGCAACCTTGGGGCGCTGGGGATAATGGATTAACCGCTTAGGTGTCTTTAGCAAATCTGAACCATACGTTAAGGGATCACCATAAAGGGTAAAGGAGATCAAGGTCTTTTGATCTTCGCCGTCTAAAAATCCCTGTCGGCGAACCATTTCTCGCGCCAATGCAATTTTTGCCATTGTCAACGCTTCGCCAGCAGAATAACCCGCCCGCAACCCGTTCCAAAAATAGTAACCAAGCAAATCTGCACCGACCAGCGGGCTCTGCACCGCCCCATAAGAGATGCTCGTTGATCCGACCAGGGCGAGTGTGCCAATTTCCAAAAAGCGCAGGGCCATCGAATCTTGTTCATTTTTTCCTAATATATATCCCCCGTAACATGCCTCGGTAAAGACAATCCGAGGCGCTTTACCGTTTTTAACTAAGTCAGCCGGTGTCAGAGCGATCGGATAATCCGGTCCAGAAGTAAGATCATGGGGATCTTTCTGACCATACCATTCTGGACTGTCCATTAATCCATGTAAATTATAGTAACCCAGAACAGCGCGGGTGATTATTTTTTGATCTACACGCTCACGTTGATAAGGGGGAGAAACCCAAAAGATTTTCCGGCGCCCTATCGGTCGAAACGTCGCTAACGCAGCCCGTCGCCATACGGCTGCAGAATAACCCAAGCCATGTTTTTTGGAGACCTTCCAAAAAGAAAACCAACGTTCCCACCAGTTAGAATTACGTCGGCGCTCGCGATGATATCGCTGCATGCTCCGCAATGCCTGCAGAATTAATCCCGGATCAGGATCACATCCACCTGGCAACCGCCCTATCGCCCACTCGGGGATAAAATAGTTGCTATCCCGTGTGGCGTAGGGATTATCCGAAAGCACCTCCACATCCACATCGTCGGTTGGATTAGGCAACCGATGAAACGGCACAATCTCATCACCGCCGACAATAAGCACCGCCCCAATACGCCCTCCGCGTTTGGCTAAGGCTTCATCTAAATCCGCAAGGGCTAATTTGAACGACCAGGCATCTCCTTGAGTCATGGGTTTAATACCGAATGGTTTTACCGATTCGGGGTCATCGGGAAGAAAAACCATCGCCCCCCATCCAAACTCACGGGTGACCGCTTCGGTCAGGCTGTGCATTTGAGAAATTATGGCTTCGGTGGCTTGTTCACCATAATAGCGTTTTAACCCTAAACGTGATGAAAAGACCACGTAAATAGGAAACCGACCATCGGCTTTCGCATAATCGGGACGATGGATTCGTTTTGCCAACACCTCAAGTTCATTCTCTATCTCTTGCAACCAAGGATTTTTTGCAACCGACGATGTGCGAGCATTAGCATCTGCAGGACCTCTGGCATGGTTTACATCATCAGATGCTCCGTTGGATCCTCTTGACGATAAAAATGGGGGAACCTCAGAAAAAAGAGCAGCGTCTCCTTGGGTTACGACGGTATCTTCACTTTGATCACTCTGTTCCTTTGGAGCATTCAATTGATTCCACCCCAACCTTGCCGAGACTTCGGCTGGTACAGGCAGCTCAAATCTTAAGGCCAATCGTTCAGGCCAAATTTGACGGAAAGGATGCTCGTCCCCTAACCATCTTTGAACAACCTGACCTGCCACATCCATAGTCACACATCGGTGCAGCAAATTTGCCCCTTCCGCTTCATCGCCTAACGCCAATTTTCCCAACCCTAAAGCCAGCATGAATCCCAAACATTCCGGCCAGCGTTGACGATAAAGATGTCCAAAACGCACCAGGCTCACCCAGTCTTGCAAATAATACAAAATGCGAACATGAGTCAAACAAACCAACACCTGGTCCTGGGCTTGGATCAAAGCCCGATAGATGTTATTCTCTGCCTCGTTATACTGTCGCATGTTCATGGCAGAACGAGCCTGTCGCAACCGCTCCGCCCACTCCGGGATCGTTTCTAAAGGTTCTGTAGTGAGGTTCAGGACAAAAAAAGCAGTTCGTATGGATTGAGAATCGAAAGGGGTCTCCTCTCTGTCTACAACCAATTCGGCAAGGGCTTGGTACCCTTCATTGAACTCCGGATCCACTTGCAATACCCTTTCCAAAATCACCCGTCCTTGCCCACTCAACCCATCTAAGATAAAACTCTTCGCCAGCCAATAATTCATGAGTAGGTCACCTGGATATATGTTTAGCCAGGCCATCGCTGCCTGACGCGCAAAGCGAAACGAACGTTCTTCAACCGCTATCTTAATCACGTTCAACCAATGCTCACGTTCCCAAATACGTGAGGATGAAGATAATTCTGGTTTAAACTGGGTCATGTTTATTATGCCTCCTGGACGTGATGAACCAAATTCAACGCCACCAGAGCCCCCAATTGACGCTTAATGATGGCATTATCGGGCGCCAATTGGGCTGCTCGGCGAAGCATGGCTTCTGCCGCGGCGTAATCCTTATAATCTCTCAGCGCCAGACCATATTCGTGATAAACACGGTAATCCTGGGGGGCAAGCCGGAGAGCTTGTTGAAAAACCTCAAATGCCTTGTAGGCTTCGCGACGTTGCAAATAAACTCTGGCCATGTTCAGATAGGAATCCAGATGAGCAGGGTTAATCCGTATCGCTTCACCCAAATGATAAAGTGCCTTGTCAAGTTGGCCTTTCTGAGCACAAATTCTGCCCATCAAATCATGCAAATTTCCCTGTTCTGGGGCATTTTGTAAACCCCTGAGCGCGTATTGTTCGGCCTGATCCGCTTCACCCATCATCCAATAAGCGTGAGCTGCCATATCCAACATCGTCGGATGGTTCGGCTCTTGATCTAAAACGCGTTGAACGATTGGTAAGGCTTGAGGTAACCCATCTATTTCACTAATCAGGCGGGCTTTTTCGGCCAATAAGATCGAATTTTCCCCCCTTTCAAGAATCGTCTGGTCTAAATAAGCCAGGGCCTCATCCTTGCCCAACCTCCGCTCCAGATACGCCACCCGCAATAACACCGCCTCGGGGTCATTCCCTTCTTGCTCCACCAAAATTCGGCTCATTGCCTCGGCAAGTTCCCAGTTTTCTGACGCTAAAGCTGCCTTTATCCCGAGTTTTAATAATAGGCTATGAGCGGGAAACTTTTCCAAGAATTTTTGCACTAATTCATTGACTCGCTCTGCTTCCCCCATGGTGAGCATTACTTGTAAATAGGGAATAATGACGTTGAGGTCTTCAGGAGAAACCTGAAGTGCCTTTTCTAAATGTCCTAACGCCAAGGATTCTTGATGAACTTTGACATACAATTTAGCCAGAGTTATACGCGCTTCCACTTCATCGGGTCGTTCTTTCACCAAACGTTCCAAATATACGATAGCCCGTCGCTGGTCTTCAATATCAACCGCCAATTGTGCTGCTTCCTTCAACCAACGCCATTCTTCTGGCCAAAGGTTCAGGGCATGATCAAAGGCTTCTAGCGCAATTTCGGGACTATTGGCGACCCGGGCGCTTCGTGCCAACGCCGCCATCAAGGGTGGAAAATCGGTTAATACTTCCAGCGCCTTCAGGGCCCATGACACCCCTTTCTCAGGCGCCCACGTTCCCAGGAAAGTAGCCGCATAAAATCCTACCCATGGGTCATCCTCGAACCGTTCAACTACTTTTGCTGCCCCGGGTAAATTCTTCAATTCCGCTAGCGCGGTCAGCAAGACTATCGCACGCTCGGAATTAAGGGGAAGCCCTATCAATGCGCGAATATTGGCGTATGAAGGAGCAAAAGCGCACTCACCCAATATGTGCCATTCCTTTACTGCTTCTATTTGGGTAAGGGAACTCAATATGTTTAGTGTCTGTTCAAATAACAGGGAGGAATTTAGGGTATCGTCAGGTCGGTGTTGCGAGATATCAAGCGCATCGGCCCACCGAATCGCCATCTTCGCCGCCAGATACCCTTTGGCTAATCGCCAATGCACCAGAGGAATCCGGGAATATTGCTCAGCATTAGCCTTTAATGCGTCTATCCCATCATCCCAATCCAATACGGACAATGCTGCCTCACCCAGCCACCCCCACTCTAACCCCATCTCAGCCACATCCAGTTGTCCGATCCTGGCAGTCTGAAATACCGGTTTCAATTGATAATAAATGTCTTGGGCCTCGCGCCATCGTCCCAAAGCGGCAAGGTGGCGTATATGAAGCGCCAACACTCGAGGATGATTAGGATTATATGTCAGGCTTTTCTCTAGCCAGTTTTGAGCTCCATCCCAATCGCCCTCATCAAGTCGAATCTCGCCGCAAAGAACAGCCAAAAGGACTAACCACTCTTGATCTCCTTCGGTACCTAATGTCAAGTCGTTGAATGCAGCCTCAGCCAGAGCCTCGGCCTCCCCAAAGCGCAGGATCGCTTGACCCAGCAGTGCCGCCCAGGCCCGATAGGCAGCTTTTTGTGGCTCAAGATTTACCGCTTGTACGGAATGGACATAAGCCCCCTCTACGTCTCCTGAGTCAAAGGCAAGTCGCGCATAACGGAAATGTGAAGACCCCCAAGAATACTCAATCCCACAACGAAGGAGCATTTCCCTTGTCCAGTCATCTTGGATTAAAGTGTCAAGATTTTCAACGTGTGGCTTATGCCGAAAAACATCCTCTAAAACCGTCAGGGCCTCCGCCGTTTGAGACTCTTGCACTAACCAATGGGCATGAACCAATTTAATCGGTATCCACTCAGGGTTTTGCGCCTGACATTGCGAGAGGATCGAACGCGCCGTTTCTCGCTCCCCGGCCAAATGATACAGTAACGCAACCTGCAACTTCCGTTCTATATCCAGTGCCGGATCGCCATCACCGTGTCGGCTCAAGGTGCGAGCAGCCAGTAAATAGTCCCCACACGCATATAAACGCCGGCTAAGAGGTGGAACAACTTCAGGCTCTAGGTTGGGCTGCGAAGCAAGGTTCACCAAAATTTGGATGGCTTGTTCGGCTTGACCAAATTGCTCCAAAGCATCAGCTAAACGCAACCAGTGGAGTGAGGATTGAGGTGCAAGTGTTGTGGCCTGCTCAAGACCTCTTACCAATCCCTCAGTCCATTGGTCCCGTTCTGCGTAGGAAATTATCCACTCAATCGTTTCCCAGTGATCAGAGAAGCGGTTAAGAAGGTCGCGGGCACTCTCCCGGGCGGCAGCGGTAAGCCCCAATTGAGAGAGAGCCTCAATACGCAACGCATGCAATCGAGGCCATTCCGGACAAAGGTTAATGGCGTCTTCTATTGCTGCTAACGCCACCTCGGGTTGTCCTTGCAAAAGCGCGCAGAGCGCAAGGCCACCTAGAAGAACGGCTTGTTTATTGGAATCAAATGAGATTGGGGCATTTTCCAAACTCTTAAATATCTCATAAGCCATTTCTGGCATCTTCAAAGCCAGATAAACACACCCAAGCAGCAATTGGGCTTCGTGATGCTCGGGCTGCTGAGCCAGAAAATACTGAAGCCAGTGACGGGCTTGTTCTAGTTCTTCGGACGTGGCCCGGTGTTCAAGACTTAAAAGATCTGCTTCTTCACGCCAAAACGTTTTTAGATAAAACCAAATCCAATCCGGCTTTACGTCGCGATGATGTAAAAGTGGAACCATCAACGCCCTAACTTGCCGAGGATCTGTACCTAAGTAATATTGGAGATAAGCATTGATAAAGAGGAATTGGGGATCATTTGGCCACCGAGACAAGGCACGAGTCAAAATGCTCTGCCCTTCCTCAAAATACCCCAACTTCATTAGCGTTTCGATCAATGCTGTATTAATCTCATAAATATTGGGTGAGGAGGCATAGGCGCGACGCAGGTAGATCAACGCTTCAGAAATCCCGCCTTGTTCTAAAAGTGCCTTTCCCAGCGCAAAATGGATCTCTGATGAAGAGGGTAGAATAATCGCAGCGCTCCTCAAGGTTTCAATCGCTTTGGATGACTCACCTTGGGATTGATAAAATTCCGCCAATTTTACCCACGGGTAAGGTTCGTGGGGACTGAGAAGAGTCGCTTGTGTAAGGACGCGTGCGGCTTCTTCTTGCTCTCCATTAAGCATCAGGACAACCCCAAGATGGGCATAAGCCATGCCGTTATCAGGGAATTTTTCTAGAACTTGTTGACAAATGGTTAGAGCCTCCTGGTAAGATCCCGCCAGGATGGCACAATTGATCCATGCCATTTGATCTTCGCAGTCAGGCGCTGAGCCAGAATTCGCCACAATATACCGCCACTCCTCCAATGCTTGCGACCAAGCCGAAAGGTGTTCATAAGCCTTAGCCAGTTTTCGCCGCAGAGGTAACGATGTGGGAAAGAGAACAACTCCTTGAAGACCGTAAACGACCGCCTGATGATAATACCCTGCTTGGTCGCATAGATCACACATTAGAAGCAAGACCTCTTCCGAGGGTGCTGTAATTTCCAAAAATCGCTGTCCCACTATAATTCCGATCTCAGCCAAGCCCAATGTTCGCAATGCACGAAGAAGAGGGCTTGGATCTATTTTCCCTAGCCAGATCATGATTTTTTGAAGGTGGGTTGCGTCTTGATCCTCCAACCATGTGCGCAACCGCTCCTCCACAATCGCACGCTGTTCCGGGGTCAGCCTCTTATTTTCATTTGCCAACTGAAAAATTTCATACCAAATAGGTGGAGTCTCCCCACCCTTGCTTACCCAAGATGACCGAGACTGTGGAAGGAATACCAATGCGTCTTCCCATCCCCACGTTGAAAAACAGTCCTGTAATTCCTCTGAGCATATTAATTTATCTGCTTGTGAAAGGTCCTCCCCCCCAGGTGTTACTGCAATTTGTTGTAGGGCTACACCCGCCCTCCAGTATTCAAGGAGGGACTGCAATTTTCGATACTGCTCAAGACTACGCGCTGGCATCCCAACCAGATTGAACAACAATGCCATAGCATGCAACCAGAAGGCACGTTCTTTCAGGTCAATCCATCCAGATAAAGTAGGATCATCACCTTCGCTAATGGATTCCAGCGTCACTTTTGAGTTCACAATAACGTGACCAGCAGCAGTTCTGGCTAATTCTTCGCGTCCTCTTTGTAGGATAAACCACGGCCATTGCACCTGCTGGGACAAAGGCTGGCCGCAAATTAAAGGCTGTAAATAATCCCATTGCTCTTCATCAGAAAGCGGTTGACTCAGGATGGTGTGTAAGTTGAGGTGATAACACAAAGGCTCAGGGAGATGGGCTAAAAATTCAAGTAATGAGCGGGGGGACTCCAAATACGCCCACAGACAAACTAGAGGCGTGTTCCATCGCTCGGGGTCTAGTTCAAATTGTGCATTTGAAAAAACTTGTTCCCAGGGGGACTCCTGGTGACGACGCCATAATTCCAGGGCAATCAAAGCCGCTTCTCGCAAGGTTTGCGGCCTATAACCTCGTTCGAGCCGCCCCAAAAGCGCCACTCCCTCACGTTTTAGCGATTCTTCCTGTGATAACTGCTTAAGGGTTCCATTGTCTGCAACCTGATAGATGGGCCGAAGCATTGCGAGCGCCAATCTTCCCGGCATCCAATCCATACGGGTATTTCGTTGATCTCCAGCAATACCCCCAATTAAACTAGCCTCTTGAAGGCTTTTCCATAATAGCGGATCCTGTTTTAAGGCACGCAGCACTAGCCTTTGTTCGGACTCCTTTAGAGACGCACGTATTGACTCCAAGAGCGACTTCATGGCGACCCTGCCTGTTTGAAAAAATGGATGACTCAAAAGGCTACACAATGCGCGTGACCAATAGATAAGACGCCAGCATTAACAACATTCCCACTAGCATCAGAAAGACACCAATCCCTGCCGTGGTGTGTACCAACTGATTTAGCGATTCGATTAGTGTAGCCGCATTCCCAACCAAGCCGGCAATTTCCTCGCTGACCCCCTTTTGGATCATTTTGGCTGTTTGGGTTGCCAGGCGCTGAATATCATTTCCCAATACACGCGAGGCCAATGTGATTAATCCAACCAAAAAACACACGACCCCTAATACAAGCAGGAGGCCTGCCAATGTAAAGAAGAAATCGTTTTTAGTCATTTCAAAAAGCATCATTCCCATCCTCCTGTCTAACCAGACCTGATGATGGGAATGATGCAAGAAACGTGCCAGGCAGCCGATACGACTTACTAAGGCTGAATCACATCCGCAGGCAAATCACCTAAGTCTATGACATGTCCATTACAAAACAGCATGGCTCGCTCAATGGCGTGATTCAGTTCACGGATATTACCGGGCCAGTCGTAACGAATCAATGCCTCCATCGCAGATGGGGTGACATCCTGCACATTCATACCAAGTTTAGCGTTATGATGTCGGATAAAGTAGCCTACCAACTCAGGAATGTCCTCTTTTCGCTCCCTCAAAGGTGGGAGATGCAAATCCACCACTTTTAGCCGATAGTACAGATCTTGGCGAAATTGTTGCAACCGTATCATCTCTTGAAGGTTGCGATTCGAAGCGGCAATGATTTGCACATCCACTTTAATCATTGTAGTTCCCCCCACCCGCCGTATGGCTTGTTCCTCTATGGCCCGTAAAAGTTTTGCCTGCATGTCCAACGACATCGAAGAAATCTCATCCATGAACAACACCCCGCCATCAGCCACTTCGATAAGACCATGTTTGCGCTTCTCTGCCCCGGTAAAGGCTCCGGCTTCATGACCGAAGAGCTCCGATTCAATCATTGTGGGTTGAATAGCGGCACAATTAATGGCAATATACGGCTTTGAGGCGCGAGGGCCATTCTGATGAATAAAACGCGCCAGAACATCTTTGCCTGTTCCGGTCTCACCTGTAATGAGCACTGAAACTTGTGCCTGAGCCGCTTTGCGTGCCTGCAGAATGACCCTCTGCATGGCGGGACTTTTTCCGATAATAAAATTGACTCCCCGTGTTTGGGTTTCCCGCCAATGCGCGAGTTCGCGCCGCATATAAACGACCTCGCTGGCGCGCTTGACCGAGTCAGCCAGTTGCGAGAGTTGAAATGGCTTGGTTACGAAATCGCTCGCTCCATTCCGCATTGCCTCCACCGCCATTTCGATATCTCCATAAGCCGTAATCACAATCATCGGCGGACGGAAAGGCAGCCGGTGGCTTTCAAGAAGCAAGTCTGGGCCATAACCATCGGGCAATTGAACATCCACAATAAAAATATCCCCCTCCCCCCGTTCTAAGCAAGCGCGGGCTTCCGCTAATGTGCTAAAACCAAGAGTTTCATATCCTAATGAGTTCAAATGCTCTAAGATGTTTAGTCGCGCGTTATCCTCATCTTCGACGACGACAACCGTGATTGCCATTACGCCTAACCCTCTTCTTCTGGAATTGCCGGCAAGTAGACGTGAAAAACCGTACCGCCGGGGAATGAACTGACCTTAATAGTACCATGGTGAGCGGTAATGATCCGCTTGGTAATGGGCAAACCCAATCCCGTACCGTGAGGTTTGGTCGTCACAAAGGGCTGAAAGATGCGATCGCGAATTTCCTCCGGTATCCCAGGTCCATTATCGGTAACCGTAATCTCTACCTGAGGGCGTAGCGTTTCCGAGTAATTACGCTTTACCCGCACCGACAACACACCGCCCTCTTGACTCATCGCATCCATCGCATTGCTTATTAGGTTCATGAACACTTGCTCCAACGCTCGCCAGTCACCCAAGACCTTTGGAACATTGTCATCTACCTGCACAATGGGCATGATCTTCAGCCGCGCCATCCGCGGACGCCATCGTTCTACCAAGCGGCTCACGACTTCCCCGATGTTTACAGGCTCCTGTTTGGGTTCATAGGGCTTGGAAAGGCTCTTCAAGGCTTCCATTTGGTGAGCCAGGCGATTGCAATCAGCTTCCATACGGGCGATTAAGTCTCGATGTGGACTATCCTCACCTAATCGGGTGGCGAGCAATTGCAATCCGGTAGATATCCCGTTAAGTGGATTGAGAACTTCATGTGCAAACACCCCCATAAATTCGCCTAAGAACGCTCGCTGTTCTAATTGGCGAGTTTGGGCACGGATTTGCTCATTCTCGCTGATGTCGTTAATTAAAACCACCACTGCCTGGACCTTGCCATCCCGCTCAACTGGTAGGATCTTGAGATCGGCAGGAAACGATTGGCCATTTCGCCGATGCAAAGTGATTCCAGGAAGCGATGGGAAGCTCTTACCATGGCTAGCGCTGATCAGGGCCGGCATTAAGCGATCTGGGCTAATTAAAATATTCTCTACTGCATGCCCAATAACCTCGTTTCGGGTATATCCGAACATCATTTCTGCGGTCGTGTTGAGATCTTCAACCAACAATGCAGTATCGAGAACAACAACGCCCTCGTGACTGTTTTCAACAATCGTTGACCGGATTTGTTCTTGGTGTTGATAAACTGCTTTTTCTACATGCAAGGACTCACTGAGCAGAAAGTGTTGAATAAGTACATCAATATAACCTGCAACCATTGTTGCTACTTCCAATAAAAATGGAGGTGGCGATTTCTCCCAATCTGCCACCACAAGCAGCCCCACCATCGCTTGCTCAAGGCCAATCGGAGCACTGACCACATAACTCAAATTCCGCATACGAGCAATACGATGGGTCTCAGTTATGATTCGCTTACCCGGTATCCAAACCGTGCTTGTCGCCAAACGGATCAAATCGGTTGTAGGCAAAGTTTCCGGGAACAACGATTCGTTACCCACATACGCCATACGTTGAAGAGCCGGAAAGCGACTGTCCGCCCGATAGACCCCTACGTATCCCACTTCAAAAAGGCGAGCCAGCAAATTCGCCGCCTCCCAAACGCCCCGATCAAGGTTGGGTAAACGAAAGAGGCGCGGCAATTCCCCAAATGCCTCTAATACCTGAAGCCACCATCGCTGCATTGAGATTGATGGATCTTCGCTGGGTGAAATACGCACAACGGCCCAAGGTTCTGGAAGGCCGAGGGGTACCCACCGACCTACTACACTAAGCACATTACCGTTCTTCGATTGAAGGGTGAGGTTAACGTCAGTGGCATCGGCATAATCCGTGATGTTTTCTCCCCCCAAGATGTCTTCGGGAGATTGCTTTAGAAGTTCGCTAAGATAATAACCACTCAATTCACAGAACCGCGGCGTTGCATATAAGATGCGATTCTGACGGGTATCAAAGAGCATGATGGGCTCGCGAGATAGATCCAAAAGCAGGATGAGGCTACGGAAAAGGTTACTCTTAGTGTTTCGCCCAATAGGATAAAACGTCATCAGTGCTTCCACCGCGAATCTTTATTATGGAGTAGAAGAGCGTAGAGAGGATCGGCGCAAATGGGCCGGTAATATACCTTCCATCATACGATATTTCGCCACAGTCCGTCGCGCCACCTTAAACCCCTGCTGCCTCAATCGCTCAGCTAATTCAGCGTCGCTTAGAGGCGACGATTCGCTGGCAATGATTTCACGCAACGCACTTCTGACATTGCTATTCCGGTCAAAGAAAGACGCCAACGGCACGATACGCTTATTAGGCAATTGCACATTCTTCTGTGCCACGGCTCTGGAGATGGTTGACTCGTGAAGGCCGAGTTCGCGTGCAATCTGATTGCGCGTTATCGGTCGTAAATAACGCTCTCCTCGCAGAATATAATCGCGTTGTAACTCAACAACACGGCGCATCAATCGCAGTAACGTGTGGTTTCGCTGTTGTAGGCATTTGATGAAAAGCGATGCTCGCTCCAAGTCATTGCGTAATTCCTCGCGTGTTTCGCCTTCCGCCTGGAACAATGCCTGCCGATAAATAGGATTGATCCGTAAAGTTCCCCTCAACGGTAAGATAATCTCAACCACAAGTGGCCCCTGTGGATCATCATTGAGATGTGAAATAATCACATCTGGTGTCAACGTGCGCTGGGATACTTCAGACGGGGTGCGAATATCCCCCCAATGCCCTCGCGCAGGGTAGGGATTTAGATTCTCGCTTATAAAACGAGCCGCCTCTTTTACCACACTGAGGGGTAGGTGTAGTTTGCGTGCCAATTCAGCATAATGACGTTTCCCCAACTCATCAAGTCCATCTTGAATTAGTTGAGCCACGGCCTCTGGAACTGCTTGATTTTCACCCAAAACCTCCAACTGCACCAACATGGCTTCTTGAGGGGTAAACGAACCAACCCCTATCGGATCTACTCGCTGAATAGCCCTCCGCACCCGCTCCACCCGTGAGATAGGAACATGAAAATAGTTTGCCACCTCTTCCAAATCTACGCTAAGTAAACCATCTTCATCCAAATGCATGACGAGGTGAGCCGCAATAAGTTGGTCTTCATGCGAAAGATCAAAGATAACTTGGCGGAGCACATAATTGGGCAAGCTAAGAGGCTCAGAGAAGAACCGTTCTTCGGGCAAATCATTATTCTCTTCATCTGCGTGCTCACCGGAGAAAGAAGGCAAGAAATCATCACGCGACGAAATAAAAACCACAATCTCATCCGGATGGTTTTCGCGCGGTTTACTACATATCGGGCAAGCGCTTTCGTTCGGTCGTAGCAGACGCTGGCACATTGGACAGCGTCGCTCTTCGGTCAATTCCAGCGCAGGGTTGGCCAATTCGGCCTGGATCTTCTGCCACAATTCTTCCACAGACTGATGCAACAGCGACATCGTCTGTGTCAAGTGCGCGGTGATGATCGTACGGGTTGATGTTTGCTGAATCTGATACATTGCAAATCTCTATATCTTACACAAGTATATGCACAAGTGATTCGAGTTGCAAGTTTTATGCCTGGTTCAAAATAATAAAAGCCCCCGCTTGCAAGACAAACGGGGGCAACGAACTTGCCCTCAAGGGTTCAATATATGTCGTTAACGGTGTTGAAGACGTTAAATTTTCCTGTGGGTGTGATCAGATTAGGTATCCGAGCCTTTTCTTGGAGTGTGCGATCATCATAAATGACAATCTCACCTGTCTGACCTGGCTTATCTGCCGTCCCCCATACGCTCACCCAAACTTCGCTTCCCTGACGATTGTATTCAAAGTGGGTCGCACGACCATAATTTGCCACTTCCCAGCATTTATAGGGCTTAGAAGGATCTGCTTTCGCCACAACACAGATGGTGCGTGCCAACTGAGGATCGGAATTGAGAGTCATATCAACCCAAATCCAGGGGCTAGTGGGATGTGTCTTAATAAACAAACTCCCTGCCCCGGGCAAGGTGATTTCACGCACCGCTTTCCAAGCATAATCTGGATGCCCTAACGGGTCGGTGCCAATGGATGTAATTGCCGCATCGCCCAAATGCCCTGTGCTCCATACCGGACCAAACTGCGGATCTACCCAATTAGCCCCCCGTCCAGGATGCGGCACCGCTGGGGTATCTACTAAGGCCACCAACTTACCCTCAAGTGCATCCACCACGGCCACCTTATTGGACTGATTGGCCGCGACCAGAAAGTATCGCTTGGTCGCATCCCATCCCCCGTCATGCAGATAGCGCGCGGCCTCAATCATTTTGATCGTGGGATTACGCGGATCGCTGTAATTCACCAACCAAATTTGCCCGATTTCCTTTACATTAACGATCCATTCAGGCTTGAAATGGGATGCCACGATGCTGGCGACTCGGGGTTCGGGATGAAATTCCTCCGTATCCACAGTGTATCCCCGAGTACTCACAATCTTAAAGGGCTCAAGTGTTTGCCCATCCAGGATCACGAAGTGCGGTGGCCAATAACACCCAACAATGGCATAGCGGTCGGTAAAGTCTCCCAACTCCCCTTTGTACTTACTAACCTCGACGGACCGAGCATCATAGCATGTTTGGACCTCGGCGACTTTTTGGGGGATCTCAGACCACAAATCTATCACAGATAGACGTCCGTCGCGCCCAATCACATAGACATAACGACCCGTGGCCGACATACGTGAAATATGCACCGCATAGCCAGTATCAATTTTCGTCACAACTTCATAAGTGTCACCATCAATAACAGCCACCTGACCAGCATCGCGTAACGTGACCACGAAGTAATTTTGCCAATCCCGCCCGGTCTGAGGTTGAGATGGTCGCTGGTCTGGGGGAACCATAACTTTCCAGGTTTGTTTCATCTGATCGAGCGACATCTCTGGTGGGGAAGGGGGCTCCATTTGCAAGAATTTAGCCATAATTTCGGTTTGCTCTGGCGTAAAGAACCCTTGTTTTCCCCAGTCTGGCATGCCTCGGGGTGTACCATTGAAAATAATAGTGGCTAAAGCCAGCGTTCCCTTGGGTTGAGTCACATCCGGGGTAAGTGCAGGTCCTGTAGCGCCCTTACGCAGTGTGCCATGGCAACCCGCACAACGCTCAAAATAGACCTGTTTTGCCCATGAAAACTCCTCATCGCTCAGCAAAGAAGCCGAGATGGAAACTGGGGTTGTCTCAATTGGTGTCGCATGCACGGTCTCTTCAGGGCGATGGTAGAGATATTGCACTATGGCTTCTATCTCTGCGGGGGTTAAGAGCGTGCTCAAATTCGCTGGCATTAACCCTTTTTGACAAGGGGCACCATTGCAATCCGAAGGCACATAAGCATCTGGATCTACTATGGCTTCGCGTAAATAATCCACAACATTATGAGCCCTACCTTGGTACTCTCCTGACTTAAGACGTTTCTCGGCTACCTCCGCAATTTGGGACAAATCTGGGCCAAGGGTGCCCTCAGCACCCGGAACACCAGGAATAACGTGACAGGCACCACAACCACCTTTTTTGAACCCCTCTAAAGCCAAATTAGCGAATGCCTCTTCGGTAGTCGGCGAGGCAATTTCAACGGAGGAAGTAGGTAGAGACGGCGTTGAGGGTTTACCACCACAAGCCGCTAGCCCTACCGCAACCAACATCATTGCCATCCACAAAAACCCTTTCCGCTTCATAGTTGCTCCTTGAGAGTATAAAATAGGAAAACAGAGTTGAATTATTAAGAGGAGATCCGCCCCATTACTCAGAATAGAAGAATTGGGCGCTTTTAATATTGCGCTAGAGCAAAGAGCTCACAATATTTTTTCACCATTCACCAGAGGTCGCCTTGACACAATCCCTTATCCTGGATACTATCAACTCGTAACATACCCATATCTTAACTAGTTAGATGAGAGCAAACCATGAGCGTAATTCATGTTATCGGTGGTGGTTTGGCAGGAAGCGAGGCCGCCTGGCAAGCTGCAGAATTGGGGGCTGAGGTCATCCTTTATGAAATGCGTCCTCTAACCACCACTGGCGCGCACCGAACCGACAAACTGGCCGAATTGATTTGCTCCAATTCACTTGGCTCGCGTCTCCTCGACCGTGCTTCCGGTCTCCTCAAAGAAGAATTACGCCTTTTACGTTCATTGCTGCTGGAGTGCGCTGAAGCCACCGCTGTTCCCGCCGGCGCTGCACTGGCAGTTGATCGGGATGCTTTTGCGGAACTGGTCACTCGTATATTGAGCCAGCACCCGCGCATTCGGATCGTGCGTCAGGAAGTTACGCAAATTCCCGAGGGCGTGGTGATCATCGCTTCCGGACCATTAACATCGCCGGCATTGAGTGTTGAAATTCAACGTCTTACTGGCGAGAACTATTTATTTTTCTATGATGCTATTTCCCCAATTGTGACCGCCGAGTCTATTAATATGAATATTGCCTTTAGGGCATCGCGTTATGGGCGCGGTCTTCAAGACGAAGGTGATTACATTAATTGCCCCATGAACAAAGCCAAATATAAGGCCTTTGTAGATGCGCTTGTTCACGCCGAACGCATTCCTCTGCGTGAATTTGAAAGGGCTATTGAGCATGGAGTCAAGGCGGGAGCAGATAAATTTTTTGAGGGGTGTTTACCCATCGAAGTTTTAGCCACGCGGGGCGAAAAAGCCCTGGCTTTTGGACCTTTGCGCCCGGTTGGATTAATTGATCCGCGCACCGGCAAGCAGCCTTACGCCGTGGTGCAACTTCGCCAAGATAATCTGATGGGAACTCTCTATAGCCTGGTAGGCTTCCAGACCAATCTTACCTACCCTGAACAAAAACGTGTCTTCCACATGATCCCCGGGCTCGAAAACGCGGAGTTTGTGCGCTATGGTCAAATGCACCGCAATACCTACATTGCATCACCACGGCTTTTATTGCCCACACTCCAACTACGTCATCGTAAGAACATCTTATTTGCTGGACAGATCACTGGAGTGGAGGGATATATGGGCAACATCGCTACCGGCCTGCTGGCAGGATGGAATGCAGTACGTATTTTAAGAGGGGAAGAGCCAGTAGCCTTGCCCCTAACGACCATGCTAGGCGCCTTATGCCGATATATCACCGAAGCGCGTCTGGAGGATTTTCAACCCATGAAGGCTAATTTTGGACTTTTACCCGAACTATCCGACTCGCCCCATGGGAAACAAGAAAAGCACCAACGCTTGGCTATGCGGGCTTTGGAGGATTTGAACACCTGGCTCCGCCGATATCCGGAACGTCAACAGGTTAAACTCCCCAAACTACAATAAAGGTCAACCATGCCGAAAAAATCACCCCGCTTTCGTCTGTTCCTAACCGTCCTGTTGATCGCAGGGATACTGGTGATTGGGCGATTAATCCTTAATATCACCCAACCACCGCTGGTTTTTAATGCCCAGCGCGCTTATCGGGATGTGCAGGACCAGGTTGCGTTAGGGGCACGTACACCGGGTAGTCCCGCCTACATTGCCCTACAAGACTATATTGTCAAAACTCTCCAAACCAACGACTGGATGGTTGAAACCCAGTCAGGAAATTATGCGGGAAAAACTCTCGTCAATCTTATTGGCAAACGAGGCAATCAACGTCCCTGGATCATCTTAGGCGCCCATTATGATTCCCGTCTACTGGCCGATAGGGATCCAAACTCAGAATTACGCAATCAGCCTGTTCCAGGCGCCAATGACGGAGCATCAGGGGTGGCCATTCTGCTCGAACTGGCACGCACATTACCTAGGGATCCGGATAAGGAAATTTGGTTAGTCTTTTTTGACGCCGAAGATCAGGGGGAAATTTCCGGATGGGAATGGATTATGGGTTCACGCTATTTCGTTTCTCAATTAGAACGTCATCCGGATGCAGTGGTAATTGTAGACATGGTTGGGGATACTAACCTGCGCATCCCCAAGGAACGCAATTCCAACCCCCAACTCACCCAGGAAATCTGGTCAATCGCTCACGAATTGGGCTATCAGGAATACTTTATAGATGCGGAGGGCTTGGCCATTTTGGATGATCACGTTCCATTTCTCGAACTATCCATCCCGGCAGTAGATGTGATTGATTTTGATTATCCCTATTGGCATACCACGCACGATTTGCCGGATAAAGTTTCGCCTTATAGCCTTGAAATCGTTGGGCGTACCTTGTATCATTGGATTACTTACCCTCGATCAACAGCCCCTTATTAAACGATCAGTAGTTGGCAAAAGCACCCTGCTCGCTTAAACTTATAAACATGGAAAAACTCAAAGAATTGTGGGCATTTGTTCAGGCTGATTGGATCGAGCACACCGTTCGGTTGGTGGGCGAAAATACCCCCACCCGAGAAAACCTGCATCTCCAAATTCAGGACTTCGCTCAAGCACTCCACAACGTCCTTGATGAAGGTGCATACCACAAGTTAGATCCCATCTTGGAGCGCTGGGCATCGTCTTTGACCCAAACCGACCTTGAGAGCAGTACCAGTGACCTAATGCGGTTTATGGGTATTTTAATGACCTCAGCGTTTGAAACGATCAAACAGCATCTAAAACCCCCTGAGGCACTAATCCTCATCGGAGGACTGCTCCCATGTTTCAATTATGCTTATGAACGACTTGCACACCACGAGATAGAAGTGAAGACCTCTTATATTTCCAATCGCCTGAGTCAGGTTCAACAGCGACTCGAACGACTCGATAAAAGCAAATCCGACTTTATTGCAATTGCGGCTCATGAGCTGAAAACACCGCTTACCCTGGTTGAAGGTTATACCGCCATGTTGCGGGAAGGACTGCGTCAGCGTGCAGCGCTGTCTCATGATGTTACAATACTGATCGAAGGAATCGAGAATGGTGCAAAACGATTACGCAACATCATCGAGGACATGATTGATGTTTCATTGATTGACAACGCACTGCTCTCCCTCAACCTTCAACCTATATGGTTGAGTCACTTGTTCGAGATCCTTGACCGCGAATTGCATACCGCCATAGAGGAAAGACATCAAGCATTAAAAATCCATCATTTCCCCGGATGCACCGAGATGATCTTCGGTGATCCCGAACGGCTACTTCAAGCCTTTCGCAACATCCTGGTCAACGCCATCAAATTTACCCCTGATGGCGGAAAGATTGAGATAAATGGACGGGAATTGCCTGGTTTTATAGAAGTAACCATTCGAGATACTGGCATTGGTATTGACCCCAACGACCAGAGCCTGATCTTTGAGAAGTTTGCCCGGATCGGTAATGTTGCCTTGCACTCCAGCGGTAAAACAAAGTTTAAGGGGGGCGGCCCGGGTTTGGGTCTTCCCATCGCCAAGGGTATTATTGAAGCCCATGGGGGAACGATATGGGTAGAATCTGAGGGCTATGATGAAGTGCGCTGCCCGGGTTCTACCTTTCACGTCCTGCTCCCCAAACATCCACCTCTACTTGAAGGACGCGCCGCCGACTTTCTAGCGGCGTTAACCCCAACCCAATCCTTATCTGAGTAGATAAATTATGAGCGCTTCGTTTATTCAACCTGCACATCGAATTGCTTCGTTCAAACCTTATTTTTTCGCTAGCCTTAACCAGAAAATTGCCGAACTTAAGGCTCGCAACGTAGATATTATCCGTATTGATATGGGTTCCCCAGACCTACCACCAGCCGACTTCATCATCGAAACGCTGGTTGAACATGCACGTCGAACGGATACTCACGGCTATACGCCTAACGGTGGCTTCCCGGCCTTTCGGGAAGCGGTTGCCACCTATTACCGTCGTCGGTTTGGGGTCGAGTTAGACCCGATGAAAGAAACCTTGGCGCTTATCGGTTCCAAAGAAGGGCTCTTTAACTTGGCTCAGGTTATCCTCAACCCTGGCGATGTTGTGTTGGTTCCCGATCCAGCCTACCCGGTTTACGAAGCCGCGAGCCTCATCGCTGGCGCAGAAGTGATTAAACTACCGCTCAAACGCGAGAATAATTTTTTACCCGATCTGGACGAGATTTCCCCCGAGATACTCAAAAAAGCAAAAATTTTATGGCTAAACTACCCCAATAATCCTACCGGTGCCATCGCCCCATTGGCGTATCTCGAACATATCATTCAGTTAGCCCATCGCTATCACTTTATTGTTGCCTTCGACGCCCCATACACAGATATTTGCTTCGGAGGGTATAAAGCCCCCAGCATTTTACAAATCCCGGGCGCCAAAGAGGTTGCCATTGAGTTTAACTCCCTCTCCAAAACCTACAACATGGCCGGTTGGCGGGTTGGCATGGCTGTGGGCAACCCTCAGATAATTCAATATTTGCATACTTACAAGAGCCAAATGGACTCCTCTCACTTCCAGCCTATCTTGCTGGCGGCAATCGCTGCCCTCACTGGCGACCAAAGTTGGATTGAAGAACGCAACCGTATTTACGAACAGCGCCGCGATCTGGTCGTCCAGGCCTTGAAAAAGGCTGGTTTTGAAGTTGAGCCTCCGGCGGCCGCTATTTATGTGTGGGCGCATCTTCCTGCTGGTTATGAAGACAGCACCGCATTCTGCACGCAACTACTGGAAGAAACTGGGGTTAGTATTACCCCTGGTATCGTTTATGGAACTTATGGTGAAGGCTATATTCGGATTTCGTTGGGTGCGCCCACAGAACGACTGCAAGAGGCCATGGCACGCTTGACCTCGTGGCTTCAGAAGGCCTAGTATAATAGTCAAGCCATGAGTCCAAAAATTCCAGAACCCACCGCTTTTCCACGCGAGCGCGCTTTTCTGGTCGGGGTAGAAATTCGGAGCGAGCCTTCCCCTCTCTCCCTGGAAGACTCACTCGCAGAGTTGCGCCTCCTCGTCCAGACGGCCGACCTCGAAGTAGTGGGAGAAACATACCAACGCCTTGATCGGCCGCATCCAGACACCTTAATTGGAAGTGGTAAGGTCGAGGAGATCAAGGTTTTGCTAGAAGAAACTGCGGCAGACGTGGTAATTTTTGATGCCGAACTGACCCCCCGCCACCAACGCGAACTGGAAGAAAGATTCGGTAGTCAAGTCCGCGTATTAGACCGCACCGCACTGATCCTCGACATCTTTGCCCGTCATGCCCATACCCGGGAGGGCATTTTACAGGTTGAACTGGCATTTTACGAATATCGCCTACCGCGATTAACACGCGCTTGGACCAATTTAGCTCAGCAAACAGGCGGCGGTGGCGGCAGAACAGGGAGCCAAGGCGGGGTTGGGCTGCGCGGTCCGGGTGAAACGCAACTCGAGGTAGACCGACGAGAAATCCGTCGTCGCATTGCTTTCCTTAAGCGTGAATTGGAAAAAGTGCGCGCCCATCGTCAGCGCTATCGCCAACAACGCCGCAAATCTCAAATTCCAGTCATTTCATTGGTGGGTTATACCAATGCCGGTAAGTCCACGCTATTAAACCGATTAGCCCGGGCACAGGTGTATGTAGCCGATCAGCTTTTTGCGACCTTAGATCCAACCACCCGCCGGGTGGAACTCCCTGGGGGACACGTAGTGCTCTTCACGGACACAGTTGGGTTCATTCAAAAATTGCCTACTCAACTGATTGCTGCCTTCCGTGCCACTCTGGAAGAGATCACCGAATCAGACTTATTGGTCCATGTGTTAGACGTTACTCATCCCAACGCGGTTGAGCAGTGGAAAGTCGTTCAAGAAACGCTCGAAGAAATTGGTGCCGGTGATATTCCAGTCATTACCGCTCTAAACAAAATTGATCGGTTGCCCGATACCACAGCGATCAAGGCGCTTTCGGATGCTTTTTACCACTCTGTGCCCATCTCTGCTCTTACCGGAGACGGAATCCCAAACCTATTGCGGGCTATTGAGACCACTCTTTACGAAGATTACACTCCGATCACTGTTCATATTCCTTATTCAGAGGGCCACCTCATCTCACTGTTTCACGAACACGGGAAGGTTGAACGCGTCACACACCACGACGGATATGTCACCATGCAGGGTTTATTACCAGGGCGATTCCTGGCTCGTTTTACCCCCTTTACACGAAGTATAAAAACAGTGACCCAGACAGATCACGAAAATGGATCAACGGATTTCCCGGATTCTTGACCGCCTTTCCGAATATCTAGCTGCGCGCAAGGGACTTCTCCCTCTAACCGGTTTGGGGTTCATTCTCTTGAACCTAATCCTCCAATTCTTCACCAATGGATGGATTGCCCAGACCAATCTCTTTTTACATCTTGGCCTTTTTTTAGCCATTCTGGGCTTCTTAATCGCTCGCGCTTTATAAAACTTATTTAATTTAAAAACAAAAACGCGACCATAACATCGGTCGCGTTTTTGGCTCAAACAGCGAGATAACTACTTTTTGGCTTCTTTTTCCATGCTGATAACTTCGCGTCCTTGATAATAACCGCAGTTGGGGCACACCGTGTGAGGCAATCGCAATTCACCACAATTGCTGCATTGCACCAGGTTTGCCGCTTTGAGGGCATCATGGGCACGACGGCGATCGCGTCGCCCCTTAGACAATTTGCGCTTTGGTAGAGGTACCATGGTTTATGCTCCTAATCCTTTACTCACTATATCCAATGACCCGCGAATTATAATGAGGAGACCCTGAAAACGTCAAGATTTAAGAACCAAAATCCCCCTTGTATTTAGCCCCAAAAACCCTATAATTGAATTATGAATTGGGAGCGCTTCTAAGATTTAGGTAATTTACCCCCGAAAGGCCGCCTTTAAACGGCTTTTCAAAACCAAAATATTGGGAGCGCTCCCAATATAGTAACCTCCAACTGACAAAGGACGTTTTCTATGGACACCTCGTATCAAACCTCTTCTTTCACTCAACTCGATATGTCACCTCAAAACATGCAGTTTCCGACCGGTTTTCTTTGGGGAGCAGCCACTTCTGCCTATCAAATTGAAGGCGCCTGGAATGAAGATGGTAAGGGACTTTCAATTTGGGACACTTTCGCTCACACCCCTGGAAACATACGCGATGGCCAGAGTGGCGATGTCGCCTGCGATCATTACCATCGTTGGCGAGAAGATATTGAATTAATGAAAGCCATGGGACTAAAAGCCTATCGTTTCTCTATTTCCTGGCCGCGCATTTTTCCCCAAGGAACTGGGAAATTCAATCCCAATGGGCTAGACTTTTATCAACGCTTAGTGGATGAATTGTTGAAGGCAGAAATTGAACCCTTTGTGACCCTCTACCATTGGGATCTCCCCCAATCCCTCCAAGATCAAGGCGGATGGCCCGCTCGCGATACAGCCAAAGCCTTCGTTCAGTACGCCGATCAGGTTTCTCGAGTATTAGGTGATCGGGTCAAATACTGGATTACTTTCAACGAGCCATTTATTGTGGCTTGGTTAGGTTACTTGATCGGTGAACATGCACCCGGGCACAAGGACAGAGATGAAATGCTTCATGCCGCCCATCATCTTTTACTTGCTCATGGCTGGAGTGTCCCAATCCTTCGCCAAAACTCTCCTCACGCTCAAGTCGGAATTACCCTTGACTTTTACCCTGTAACTCCGGCCTCTTCTCACTTTGCCGACCGATATGCGGCTTGGTTACAAGATGGATATCGCAATCGTTGGTTGCTTGACCCTTTGGTTGCACGCGGATACCCGCCTGAGGTTATCCAGTTCTTCAATTACTCTATGGATTTCATCCAACCAGGTGACTTGGAAGTCATCGCAACCCCCATTGACTTCATGGGGATGAATTATTATAGTCGCCAAATCATTCGAGCCAGAGATCGGGAGAATGAGGATTTCACTCCCATCTTCCTCCCCCCACCCTCCGGGAGCGAACTCACCGAAATGGGATGGGAAGTCTATCCACAGGGTCTTTTCGAATGGCTCACGCGCCTGACCTACGAGTATCGGTTTCCCGCGATCTATGTGACGGAAAACGGTGCAGCCTATCCCGATAACCCCAATGACTCCAAGATTGAGGATGTTCAGCGGATTAATTACTTACGCGAACATTTTACTCAAGCCTGGCAGGCTTTGCAGGTTGGAGTGCCTTTGAAGGGTTATTTTGTCTGGTCGCTCATGGATAACTTTGAATGGTCTCATGGCTATACGAAACGCTTCGGCTTGATCTACGTAGACTTCAAAACTCAGGAACGGCGAATGAAGAGTAGTGCCTACTGGTATCGTCGGGTGATTGCCTCAGGAAAACTTGATTAGAAAACAATCGTAAAAGAAACGATGCGCTCTAAACATGGGGAGCGCATCGTTTCGAATTGCTGGGCTCTAGTTTTTCTGTCCTACTTCACGTCAACCACAATGCTGCCATCTTTGATACCCTGGATGGTGGCTTCCGCTTTGGCCTTGACCTCAGCAGGTACTAATTTGTCATTGTATACCATCTCTAACCCGCCATTTTTGAACGACAGATAATAGACCTTGCCACCTGGCTCACCGGCCTTATTGCTTGCGATCATATCGCGCAGGATGACCTCCCAACGGTAGATCAAGTTAGCCGCTACAGTATCTGGAGCCAGAGAGTCTTGATACCAAGCCGAGGCTAACCAAATAATACCGTTTTGTTTGGCGACATTGATCGCACCAGTTACCGATTGGGAGGTGCCGGTTAGGACATCCGCGCCTGCCCGGACGTGGGTCTCCGCTGCAGCTGCCATCAAGGATACATCCGAGAACGACCCAGTATAACTGATATTAACCTGAATCGTGGGATCAACCGACTTCACACCTGCCTCGAACCCCAAGTTATACAGCCGTGCATCTCCAGCCTCAACCGGTCCTGTGACCCCAACTACCTTGGTTTTAGTCAACATCCCCGCTATCACGCCGTTCACATAACCCCCCTGTTGTGCTTCCGGTTGGTAGGCAAAGATGTTGTTTATCCCTTCTTCTTTATAGGTCTGAGTGGTGGTACCCCAAGCAAACGAGGTCTGGGGAAACTCGGGTGCGATTTGTTGCAGCGACGTCCCATACTGGGCACCATGAGCGATAATGAGGTTATACCCTTGTGATGCGTAATCTCGAATAGCGGCTGAGGCATTCGTAACATCCCAAGCGTCTTCCGACACCGCAATCTCCAGTTTGCTAGGCCCGCCCATTTCCTGTTGTACTTTGAGTAACCCCTCATAAAGCGATTGACTCCATTCCAGGTCTCTGATTGTGCTGGGAAGGATCACCGCCACTTTAAACGGTTTCTCCTCAGCGGGTGGGGTGGCAGTTGCCTGAGCACAGGCTGTGAGCAACAACGAACTTACCACTATCCATAATATGAGCCGTTTTATCGCTTTCATGGAACCTCCTTGAGAGTTTGGGAATAGGGATTTCCGCTGCGTGATCAAATTTCCCTGATCGCAGCGCTGAGATCTTGCCACCCCCTATAAAATTTTACCTCAAATAAGGAACCCCCCTTTATCTCTACGCAATGCACTTTTGTGACTCTTATTCACGTCTTTTTCTTTGATAAAAAAGGGCAGTTACCCCAAATATCGGTCAACTGCCCTGAATCAACATCACCTTGTTTATGACCCGCGCCTTAAAACGGGGTCTCTGACCCGACATAGCAAGCAATTCGCTGATCCAAAAGGAGTTTCTGAAGATGGGCCAATTTCTCTTCGGGAGTGCCTTCGTAATCCCGGTAGGGGTAGATCTCTCCTAATTGTGACCACTTAGAGTCCCCTAACCGATGGAAAGGTAGAATGTTCATCTCCACCAAACCAACTTGGCGAAGGAATTCAGCCGTTTTCAAAATGTTTTCATCATCATCATTGAATCCTGGAATAACGGGCATACGAATAATGAGTCGCCCCGACCAGCCTGAACGCGCTAACAGTGCAATGTTACTCAAAATCAGTTCGTTCGATACCCCTGTTCCAATTTTATGCTTCTCGGGATCCATATGTTTGATATCAATAAAAGCCCAATCCACAAACTTCATCAATTCCAGGAAGGCACCGGATTCGATATAGGCGCTGGTTTCTACCGCCGTATGGATATAGGCATCTCGACACGCCTCTAAAACCGCCCGCATAAAACGTCGTTGCATCAGGGGTTCCCCGCCAGAAAACGTTACCCCACCCTGGCCTCCCCAGTATTGCTGATCGCGCTTTAAAATTCGCATCAATTCCGAGACCGTATACCAACGCCCACAAATTTTCAGGGCTTCAAAGTAGCACACGGCTGCGCAATCAAAATCACGGCAAGACTGACATTTTGACCGATCTAAAATTAATGGGTTTGCCTCTTTGTCTCCGTTTTCAGAGGGATTCTTGCGAATCGCCCCTTCCGGACATGCCGAAATACAGCGTTCGCACCCTTGAGTGAGGTGGGTGCATTTTGTGGCTCGATACATGATTTCCTGCTTAAACTGCTTGCCTTCAGGGTTAGAACACCAAGCGCAGTCCAGCGGACACCCCTTAAGAAAAACAAGCGTCCGGCAGCCCGGGCCATCGTGAACAGAATAGCCTTGAATGTCAAAAATTAATCCTTTTTCTTCGTTCATTTCCTCTCCTATCCCTTTCTGGGCCTGGGAGCAAGACGGTCTCCCAGGCCCAAAATCCCATTTGGCAGTCCTTAACTAGTATTAATCTGCAGGTGCACCCTCAGCCGCCTTGACAACGGCGGACTTGGGTTGAGCAGCCAGCGGCAGGGTGGAAGCCACAATCGCCGAGATCACAAAGGCGGAAAGGGCAAAGATAATCGAATAGCGATAGGTTCCAGACACATCAAAGAGATAACCACCCATAAAGGAACCGACTGCCGGGCCGATCCCCATAACAATGAGGGTGGCGAAGCCCCAAATTTTACCCAACGTCTTTCGTCCATAAACCGAGCCAGCATAACCCGCGCAACCTCCGGGTTCGATGGCCCAGTAGACCGCAAATAAAATACATGCGATCAAACCGGCCGCAATCGTCGCCCCAGGAGTCAGGCTGACCAACAATAGGATGCATGCCGCAATACCGCAGAGAGGAGCAATGATCAACATGGTCTTTCGGGCTTTGCTCTCGATCCCGAACTTGGCAACCAATTTATCCGCTACAACACCCATCAAAGGCATGGTTATAATACCAGCCAGGCCGATGGCCACATAGAGATTGGTTGCCGTTGACAAATCGAGTTTAGCATCCTCAGTCCAGAAGCGCACAACTTGTGTCCAAACCAAAAATTCTGCCACCATGGCGGTTAAGAAAGCCAGGATGGTGCCCCAAATGGCATAATTTCCAAAGGCTTCCTTTAATGACCAGTTATACTCATCTTTGGCCGCAGATGCGCCTGGGGTTAAACCGAACGGTTTCAAGCCATAACCCTCGGGGTTCTTACGAGCAAGGATACCGGCTAAAATCAAGGCTACAAAGACAACTATGGCCAGGATTTCCATGGCTGCTCGCCACCCCGTGCTCAACAGGATGGGTTTTACACCCAGACTTAGAACAACCTGAGCAATGGGCGCGCCGGCAAAGGCAATGCCCCACATGGTGGCATAGGTGCGACCCACATACCATTTACGCACTGAGACGGTTGAGGACACCCACAACATACCGGTTCCAATCCCCGCAAACAGGGCGTAGACCAGTAAATATTGCCAGTAGGCCTGCACCTTGCTGGTTAGTAAGTAACCCAAAGCCGCAAACACAGCTCCGATCAAGTAAGCCGGCCGATTACCCCAACGGTCAATAATCATCCCGCTGAAGAAAGCGGTAATGGCATATACGGTCATCATCAAGGAATAACCCAGGGAAGTCTGGGACGTAGTCCATCCCATGTCCTTTGCCATCGGACCCTGGAGAACCGAGAAGGTTGACCGATAACCGAACAAGCAAAACACCGCTAGGAATGAGGCTGCCACAACCATGTAGCCAATTCGTTTTGCGGATTTCTCGTCCATTTCTTGATCTCCGACTAGAAATAGGATGGGATTGGGGGCGTCACTACGGACGCCCCCTTCTTCCAACTGAAATTTATTTCGTGGCGTACATCTCGCACGTAACGGCGATAAGATCCTTGAACGTCCAGGGCTGGGTCTTTTCAGCCGTGCAAGTGCCGATGGTGTCCTGCCCATTTTCCTTGAAAAACGCGCAGTTCTTGCACTTGGGCAATGCCGTGAAACTCCCGCATACATCCGAGTCAATCAAGACCAACTCATTGGTGCGACGGCAGATGCCCTTAGTGACATCAACTGCCACAAAGTTCCTGCAATCATTGTGCCGTAAAGTTTCCTGGCTCACGTTTGCATCTCCTTCTAGTAATATAAGGTCCAATCCAACTAGACTTCCTCGTACTCCGTGCGGGCGATGACTTCGTCCTGGATCTGCTTGCCCAGTTCGACCCAGTATTGTGTAAAGCCCGCAACACGAATGAGCAAGTCACGGTAATTCTCGGGATGAGCCTGAGCATCCTTCAAAATCTTGGAGTCCACGATGTTGTACTGGATGTGGAACGCACCCCGACGCATGTAGGCCCGCGTCAACTCAAGCAATTTGCGCGATCCTTCAATGCCCTTGACGGCGCTCGGATGGATCTTCAGGTTCATCTGGCTGTTCTGGGATTTCGCATGATCCCACACCGTCGCCGAGTTGAACAACGCATAGGGACCATTGCGATCCGTGCCCGGATATGCCGACATTGAACCATCCGCATAGGTCGTACCCGCCAAGCGCCCATCCGGGGTAGCTAACGTCGCCGCACCTTGCGGGCCATGGGTTGAAACAGAAATCTGGCAGGCATAGAGCGGCTTGGCATACAGCGACTCGAACTTGTGGCACATATCGCAGAACCAATCCTCGTATTCGCGGAGGATGCTGTCCACATAAGGATCATCGTTGCCGTACTTGTTAGCCAGCAAGCAGTCGCTGTGGATCTTATCGTACTTTTCGCCACCCGGTTTCTTCACCTGGGAGAACAAGGAGAACGATCCTACTTCATGGGCGGTCTTGAAGCCAAAGTTCTCCAGGATGGCCTCACGCATCTCGTCCAGGGTGTATTTCTTCTCGTCATACACCAGTTTCTTGAGCGCGGCCAGGGAGTTAACCATGTTGATGGTACCGCAGGATTCAACATTGAATGTCGCGTTGTACCGGTAGCCCAACTGGCCAATATGACGCCCTTTTTCCAGACAATCCGGCTTCAAGAACGAGTTGATGATAGTCATGTTGTTCTTGCGCCAGATATCGTGCTGGATATTGTTGCATTTGCATAAGGCGTCTACGGCCATCTCGTAGTATTGCTTATAGACCTCCCACAGTTCCTCATAGGTCTCCAACTTGCGGTTGTGAGGCGGGAAGATCTGTTCTTTAATCCGGTGGTCATAACCGTTGAAGATCACGCATTCGAGGATCTTGGGGTTAGCGATGAAGTGGACACCCACCGAGGTCGGTTGACCAGCGCCGCCGGGGATCCAATACTTCTTGCCGTTCAGGGTCAACTGATGCCATGAGCACGGCGAGGTTTCCAGACAACCACCAATGGCGATAGCCCGTGCCTCAGGTAGAGTCATGCCCTCGGGACCATATTGGCTCAACAAGAATTGAATGCCAATCTGGTTGTTCATCCATGCAGGATAACCCGTTCCAGTTTTGACGCACTCAATTGCTTTGAGCAAGAAATCTTCCGGTAACTTCTCATCGTAGAGCACCGAAAGAGTAGGTTGAGGCGATTGCAGGCTCATCGCCGAATCAAGGATGAGTTTTTCAAGATCGTTACTGGCCGGATCCCCATCTTTGGTCAGACCACCCATGCTCAGGTTATTAAAGGTGTTACCCGAGAGCACACCGCCGACGACACCCATGGAAGCAAAGCAGTCAATGCAGGTGAACTTCACGCGATGGCATTCCAATAATTCTAGGACTTTCTCCTTGGTAATGCGGCCCGCTTCCATGTCCTGCTCATACCAGGGCCACAGTACCTGGCCCAGACGACCAGGGGACATACCGGAAATGGCATCCTCGTTGAGTACAGCAATGTGAAGGGTGTAAGTTAATTGCAGAGCCTCGCGGAACGTACGCGGCTGGTAGTGGGCAATCCATTCCAGAGTTTCTGCAATTTCCTCGTATTCTTTCTTCTGCACCGGATCATCGGTGACGCTTACTAAGCGGCGTGCTTCTTTTGCATAGTTTAGGATCCACGCCTGCAATCCTTCAATCACATGGATAACCGCGTCATAGTAATACAAACGATCCATGCCGGTAATGCCATCACCATCCGCTTTACCGGCTACCTCGGCTTTGCGCTGCTTGCAAATCTCGATCAAGCCGTCAAAGCCATACTGGAGCGGATAGTAATAATTAATTACTTCGCGTCCCTGAGGCAGGGTGAATCCCGAGTCGAACATGCAGATCAACGATCGCATCAGTTTCTCTTTCAGATCGTACTCGGGCACCATCATTTCATACTTATGCCCCAGGTCTTCTACCGACTTACCCACCCATTGTTTGGCTAATTTCAACAGGGCAGGCACCTCTTCGCTACGAATACCAAACTTACCGGCGATAGAGACCACATTACCGAAGGATTTGGTCACGTTGCCACCGCCGGAACCAAATTTCGACAGTTCACCCGCCGAAGCGCTACCGCGTTTTAAGGCTTCTTGATATAGTTCGTCCTCTTTAGCCACATAAAAGGACTCTGACAGCCAGGGCATTGGGAACGAGCCACGATAATAATGCGCCTTGCCCATTACCAAGAGTTCTCCCGGGTAAATGCTGGGAGTCAGATGGCTAAAGGCGTGCTTCAGAGCCAACGCGCGGCGCACAATTGGAACTTCGTTATCCAGTTCCATGTACTTGCGCGTGTACCAATACGGGAATTCCAAATCCACCGAAGAATAGGTGTTAAAATACAGATCGCGAAGTTTCTTTGCGCGGGGAGTCGGTTCGCGCTTAACTTCGCGATCCACCATCTCTTCAGGCGCCTTCCCGTATTGGAAACTGATGGGGATGCCTTTTTCTTGCAGTATGTCAGCCAGACTCCTGGTGACTTCCTGCACACCTACTGACTTCTCTGACATGTTACACTCCTTTCTTGCGGGATTTTGGAGGAGGTTTTCCGTAAACACTTTAATCAAAACACCCTCCGGGCTCAATCGGGGATTCCTCCGATCCCACCAACCGAAAAAGGGCTGATCTTCCTATCAGCCCTTTTTCCTAATGGGGCATCCCCCATTTGACCGATGTCCGTCTTGACCTAGTTCATCATCCCCGCAAAATGCCATGGCGGATAGCTTTTGCTACCGCCTCAGCACGATCATTCACCTCAAGTTTCTGATAAATGTTACTTACGTGGGTTTTTACCGTATGGCTGCTAATTTTTAGACGCGCAGCAATTTGCTTGTTCGATGCCCCGTTAGCCATCATGCGCAAGATTTCCAATTCGCGATCGGTTAGTGCGGAACTATGTTCTACCTCACCACTCCCGGAAACTTTTTCAAATAACTTGCGGGTAATCTGAGGATGAAGCAGAGATTGTCCGCGATGCACTTCACGAATAGCATTAATTAATTCGTCCCGCGTAACATCCTTAAGCAAATATGCCGAAGCACCAGCCCGAATTCCTTCGAAAATATACTCATCGTTGTCATATACGGTCAATATGATAAATCGAATAGATTCACATTGGGCACGAATTAATCGCATAGCCTGAACACCATCCATACCCGGCATCCGTAAATCTAAGAGCACGATATCGGGTACAATGCGTAAAGCCAAATCCATCGCTTCTTGTCCGTTGCTCGCTTCACCTACAACCTCAAACCCCTCTACACTGGAGAGCATGGCGCTCAAGCCTTGCCGAATGACCGGGTGATCATCAGCGATCAAAATACGCACCTTGGGGTTTTCCACATACCCTCCAAAACTCATAAAATTTTTAGGTAATCTTTATTATAAACCGGCCTTGAAACTTGAAGTAGAATACCTATAATCATATTTTATGGCATTACATTGACAACCATAATAAAAACAAGGAGTCCAATCCTTCGATGTTTACGCCCCTCCACCTTGAATCCCCCCTTGAAGATAGCATTCAAATTGGACAGAAAGCCGCCAATCTAGCGGCTGAGGCATTGGAAGCCTTAGGTAAACAATTAATCCGTCAGAAAGCCAATGATATCGCTAGGCAAATTGAAATTTATCTGTCGTGTCACACTTACCCAACCCTGGAAGCACTGAGCGCCGACGCAAAACTGGCCGCCATTGCGGTTCAAAGGGTTGGTCAAACTGGGTATTCAGCTGTTCACGATACCCAAGGGATCAATCGTTTCCACGTTAATCCAGAATTGATTGGTGCCGATTTACGCTATTTGGCTGGTCGTTTCCAAAATTTTTGGGAAATCATAGAGCAATCTTTAGTTGGGGAATCCGAAGGTTACTACGAATTTAAAGATTATGAAGGCAACATACGCAAGAAATACATGGTGTGCCACCCGATTTGGCCTCCTTCGATTAAACCCCACGGTTTAGTTGTGGCTGTAACGGTTTTCATGGACGAGTTTCTGCAACCCTCCCGCGAGATTCACCGGAGTATCCTCACCCTTTTAAACCATCTTGAAGAACGTACCCGGGCCGAAAAACGCCGTGCCGATCAACTGCGTGCGATCAATGAAGTCGGTCAGAAGATCAGCGCAGTGATGGATGTTGAACAAGTTCTCCCCTCCATCGTAACCTCTCTTCAAGAAATATTCGCCTTTCATAGTATCCGTGTTTACTTAAAACAACCCCAAGCCCGTTTTATGGTCTTGGTTGCTCAGGCGGGTCAAACCAAAGAGAAACCTGTTGGAACTTTGCTCAGCATTGAGGAGGGTATTGAAGGGTATGTTGCCCGCTCTGGACAGCCTCACCTCGAGAATGAAGAATCACCCCACATTAACAAATCCGGGCGAAATACACCCTTTGAAACGCTCTCCCGGATCGTTGTTCCGATCAAGATTGGATGCGATACGCTTGGAATCTTAGATGTCCAAAGTCCACGCCACGGGAGTCTGGACACCCACGACCTCTTTACCGTCCAAACATTGGCTGACCAAATTGCCATCGCATTGGAAAATTCTCGTATGTACCAGGAACTGCGGGAAATGGCCGTGATTGAAGAACGCAATCGCATCGCACGTGAAATTCACGATACTCTTGCCCAAGGATTCGCCGGAATTTTAATGCAAGTAGAAGCCCTGCGCCAAAGCCTGAGTACAGGAGATACACGCTCAATTAACGATCATCTTATGCGCATTCAAAGCATTGCCCGCGAAAACTTGAACGAAGCAAGACGGTCTGTACAATCCCTAAGGCCTCCTGCTATAAGTCAACAAACATTAGAAGAATTGATTCAAAACGAAATTGAGAAGCTAACCCGTGACCTTCTTATCAATGTTCAATTCCACGTCACAGGTAACCCACCCCTAATCCCCACTGACGCCAAGCAAGCTCTCTATCGCATTGCTCAAGAGGCACTATCAAACGTTCGCAAACACTCACATGCCACAACCGTCCAAATCACCTTAGTTTATAGCGAAAGGTCAATCACCTTGTGGGTTCAGGATAATGGAATTGGATTTGACAGCAAGGTCCAGTTTGAACATTCCTTTGGTATTACGTGCATGCGCGAGCGTGCGCGTATGTTTGGAGGAATGGTCAACGTACACAGCGAAAAGGGAAAGGGAACAACCATAGAGGCAGTCATCCCTGTTTAACCCCGACCTTTGCCATCTCCCAGCGCACATCATATTCACAGTAAGGATCGCCATTGTACATACAACGCGTCTTTTTAATATACGGGATACCGCCAGCGGCCTCAATCACTCCTTCCATCCAGCCCACGTGGTTATATGTACATCGCTCACGCGGCTGTTTCTTCCCCATATCCACTTCCATACGTACATGGTTTTCGGCCAGATCGAAAATCCGCACCACAACACCATCTCCCCAATTGTGGCGCAGGCACAGGTCCATGCGGCGGATGATGTAGCCGGGATCGCCGGGTTTAAAATACTTGGCTAAAGCGGCGCCAGGTTGAATATCATATTTAGCCCGATACCGGGTCATTTCGCGCAAAATATCGTCTTTTCCACCAGCGAGTTCCTCTTTTATCGCGTTTGTCAACAAACCCAGAATCTCAGGGGGATACTCGCCCTCAGGATTAATCGTTCCGCGTAAAAGACGCTGAACCTCAGATGGTAAGCGGTTAATCACACGCTCAAGTGCGGGTGCTCCGTACTTTTCTCGAACAAAATCAAGCCGCCCAATTAAAGCACTACCACGGCTGACTTTTCCGCTCACTTGCTGGGTTGTGATTCTGACAATCTGTTGTTGCAGCAAAGTGCTCTGTTCGCTCATGCGTTGGATTGAAGCGGTCACATTGGCAACCTGATCCCGAATCTGTTCCGCAGCCAAAGCCACATCATTCAATTGCTTCAAGGTCTGTTCGCTGGCATGAGCATAAATCTGAACCGCCTGGGTAACTTCAGAAGCACTCGCACTTAATTCTTCTGTAGCCGCTGTATTTTCTTCTACTACTGCTGAAACGGTTTCCATAGCCGTTGTTAATCCCAGTGTGGCCACGTGAATTTCGTCTGCCGCTCGGGCAATATCCTCAATCCGTTGTTCAACTTGCTCAATTCCCTCGAGAATGGTTTCGAGAGCCCCGCGTGCGTCAAGGCTTTGTTGGACTCCCGCGTCTATTTCTGTGCCTTGATCCTGGATCGCCAATCCCATCTCCGAGACAGAGGCCTGAATATTGTGGATCAAGGTCCCAATCTCTTTGGTTGCTTGAACCGACTTTTCGGCCAGTTTACGTACTTCATCCGCCACGACAGCAAATCCCTTACCCTGCTCACCAGCTCGTGCGGCTTCAATTGCAGCATTAAGCGCTAACAGGTTGGTTTGCGCGGCTAATTCCTGCGTGGTTTCCAGAATAATCCCTATCTTGCGCGTATTCTGCCCCACCCATTCAGCCTTCTCTTGAACCCGGCGAGTACTTTCGACAATCCGCTGCATCCGCTCGATACTCTCGCGAATGGTTTTCGAACCATGTTGGGCTGAAGAAGAAACCTCATTGGTTACCTGAACAGCCAACCGCGTGCGTTCTGTAACCCATTGAATATTTTCGGAAATTTTTTGCATTTTTCGGGATGCTTCGGCCACAGCTTGCGCCTGTTCCTGGGCCCCCTTACTTACGCCGTTAATTGCTAATGCCATCTGCTCAACCGCTTGTAAGGTTGCCTGTAAGCGTTCAATTTGTCCAGAGGTCTCTTGAACCACCAGGCGCAGTTTATCACTAATTTCGTGAGTTGCCTGGTTCGTCCTATCTGCCGCGAAGGCAATGTTGCCATATTCACGGCTGATTTGATCTATGTTCTTAGTCATTCCGCTAATGGTCTCTCGAAGTGACCTCACCATCCGTGCCAAGGCCTGCCCAATGGCATCATTTTCGGAACGCGCTCTGAGGTCCAACGTTAAATTTCCGCTTGCAATCTTTTCCGCGATGGAATTAATCTGCAATAAGTACTCGCGAATTTGCTGTTGGGCATTTAGTAGATCTCGAATCTCATCCCAGCCCTGAATCTCTTGGCCTTGCCCCAAATCCCCCTCCGCCAATTGCAGAGCCGAGCGTGCCAACTCGTGAACCGGCAAGACAATGCGTTTTAATGCCAAGAGCAGTAGAAAGTAAGCTGGCGTCACCAACATTGCTGCCAGAACCATTCCGGTTAAGGTCACGCCTTGCCTTCCTAAAATAAACCCCGCTGTTGCCGCAAGAGACGTTATCCCCACCACAATGGCATTGAGGCGAGAAGCTATCCCACGACCAAAGATACGATAAACCACTCCCAAGGTTAGCAACGCTACTATCAAAATCAAGATCACAAACGTCCATCCATTCATCGCCCTAAGCACATTTTCAATTGCAGTCCAAACCATCGCCATTTGCTCGCTCCTTCACATGAACGATCTCGCTTTATCCCCAAATGCAGTTTACACAAGAGCAGAAGATCCTCTCTGTAAAGAAAAAGTTAAATCATGCTAAAACCGCCATTAAACAGATAAGGCGCCGTTATGTTGGCGCCTTATCTCTCTACAAGACCAGTTGAACCCTATTCATTTACATAACTCAGCCACTCTGCAGATCGCGGGTGCTCACCCTGTACAACAGCCCGGAAAACCTTTGCAAGTGCGCGGGTAATTGGACCGGCTTTTCCATTTCCGATAACTCGAAAATCAATTTCGGTCACTGGAACTACCTCAGCCGCCGTGCCACAGACAAAGATTTCATCGGCGATGTAAAGATGATCGCGACTGATCTGGGTCTCAACCACCTGATAACCCAAATCTCTCGCCAGGGTTATTAATGAATCACGGGTGATTCCCTCCAACACCGCCCAAGTACCCGGCGTATAAATCACACCATGACGAACGATAAAAAGGTTTTCACCTGTGCACTCTGCCACATAACCCTGAGGATCAAGCATTACCGCTTCATCAAACCCTAGCCGCACCGATTCGGTTTTCGCCAACACGCTATTGGCATAGTTTCCGGTTACCTTGGCCTTGGTCATCATAACATTAGGGTGGTGGCGCGTGTAAGACGAAACATTCATCCGCACCCCTTTTTCCTCCGCCTCATCGCCGAGGTAGGCGCCCCAAGACCAGGCTGCAATCCCCACACGCGCAACGCCACTATCCAGGTTCAAATCTCGCTTATCACTTTCATGAAAAATCAGAGGTCGAATGTAGCACGCCTGAAATCCATTCGCCCGCACCACGTCCTTGCATGCTTCCCCTAATTGTTCGGCGGTAAATGGGAGTGAGCGGAAGCCCAGGATCTTTGCTGAGTTGACCAGGCGGGTCATATGCTCTTTTAACCGAAAAATCGCTGGTCCGCGTTGTGTGCTATAACAGCGAATACCCTCAAAAACTCCCAAACCGTAATGCAATGCCGTATTGAGAAAGTGCACCGTTGCCTTTTCGTACTCCACAAGTTGACCATCTAACCAAATGTAACGTGACTCAGCCATAATGATTCCTCCATTCCGGGTAGTTTAGTCTAACCGCTCGATGATCGCCTGGGTCATCGCGGTTGTGGTCAATGAGCCACCTAGATCTCGTGTGCGTGCTCCCTCGGTAATGGCTTGATCCACCGCTTTCTCAATTGCTCTCGCTTCCTGCTCCAGCCCTAAGGAATAACGCAATAACATAGCCGCACTCAATATTGTCCCAATGGGATTGGCAATCCCCTGCCCGGCAATATCTGGCGCCGAGCCATGAATGGGTTCATACAGCCCACCATACTGCCCATTTAGCGAGGCTGAAGGGAGCATCCCCATTGAACCAGCCAATACTGCAGCCTCATCGGTAAGAATATCCCCAAACATGTTTTCGGTGACGATAACATCAAAGGACTGGGGAACACTCACCAAACGCATGGCAGCCGTATCCACCAATACATGCTCTAATGTCACATCGGGATAACGCTGAGCCACCCGATTGGCAACCTCTCGCCATAGACGAGACGATTCCAGTACGTTAGCCTTATCCACCGAACTTACTTTTCTACGTCGTTGCCGCGCTAAACGAAACGCCAAATCTACGATTCGCTCAATCTCGTTTTCAGTATACTCCAGGGTATCAACTGCCCGTTGTTGCCCATCAACCCAGTCCCGTTTCTTAGGCTGGCCAAAATACAGCCCACCCGTTAATTCACGGACGACAATCAGATCTACACCTAAAAGCCGATCCGATTTTATAGGAGAAGCCTCAATGAGCGCTGGGTGAACCCGTACCGGGCGCAAATTTGCAAACACCCCTAACCCTTTACGTAAACCCAGTAACCCCTGTTCTGGACGAACCGATGCACGCGGGTCATCCCATTTTGGCCCCCCTACCGCTCCCAGCAATACCGCATCCGCGGAACGACAGGCTTGTAGGGTCTCTTCAGGTAACGGATTGCCGGTCTTATCAATCGCACTCCCCCCAATCAGATATTCTGTAAATACAAATTTATGGTCATAATGCTGCCCAACGGCTTCTAACACCTGCACAGCAGCGCTCACAACCTCTGGACCAATTCCATCTCCGGGTAATAGGACAATGTTAGCCTTCATGTTGTTGTCTCCTGCTCAATTCCCATATTCCGTATTCAATCGAATCGGCCAATGCAAACCATGAAGCTTCGATAATATTGGTTGAAGCGCCGACCGTGCTCCACTGGCTGACCCCGTTGCTGGTGTCAATCAGTACCCGCGTAGTTGCCATAGTGCCGTGGTTACCATCTAAAATGCGCACTTTATAGTCCTTGAGATGAAAATGATCAATCTCGGGATAAAATGGACGCAGGGCCTTTCGCAGTGCTCGATCCAATGCGTTCACCGGCCCATTGCCATCTGCAGCTGTATGGATAACCTCACCGTTCACACGGACTTTGACCGTTGCCTCGGCAATCATCCCACGCCCTTGACGATGTTCAACACTGGCCGTAAAGTCAATTAATTCAAAAGGCGGTTGATAGTCCGGTTGGCGTCGTCGTAGCATCATCACAACTGAAGCCTCAGCGGCTTCAAAGGAAAAGCCTTGGGCTTCCATGGATTTCAGATCCTTCAGGGCTGAGGCTATGTCAAACTTCTTGTCCAAGTCCAGACCATACTCTTCAGCCTTACTGAGTAAATTGCCCCGTCCCGAGAGTTCCGAAACCACCACGCGACTGCGGTTACCTACTAATTCGGGATCAATATGCTGATAAGAGCGGGGAGTACGTCGCATGGCCGCCACATGAATACCGCCTTTGTGAGCAAATGCCGCTCGCCCTACATAGGGCAGATGCTCATCTGGCGCTAGATTGGCAACCTCGGCAACATAATGGGAGAGGTCGGTTAATTTGACCAGATGTCCTTCCGGCAAGGCCTTAAGGCCCATCTTTAATTCCAAATCGGGAATAATGGAGCACAGATTAGCGTTTCCACACCGTTCGCCATAACCGTTTATCGTTCCCTGGACTTGAACACAACCTTCACGCACGGCCACTAAAGAGTTCGCCACCGCACACTCACCATCATTATGAGCGTGGATACCGAGTTGTGCCTCTGGAAAACGCGTCCGTACAGCACGTACAATCTCCCCTACTTCCCAGGGAAGAGTGCCTCCATTTGTATCACACAGTACTAGTGTTTCCGCGCCGCCACGTAAGGCAGCTTCTAATGTTGCCAGGGCATAGTCGGGATCTTCCTTGTATCCATCAAAGAAGTGTTCGGCATCATAAATGACGCCACGCCCATGTTGCACAAGATAGGCGACACTTTCCTCGATCATCCGTAGGTTGTTTTGGGGCGTTGTACGGATCACCTCATGCACATGGAGAAGCGAAGATTTACCTACCACGGTGCAATAGGGTGTTTGGGCTTCGAGCAAGGCACGAATATTTTCATCCTCATCTGCACGCTTTTCTGCCGCACAGGTCATACCAAAAGCTGCAATCTTGGCATGACGCCACTCCATATTTACAGCACGCCGAAAGAACTCAGCATCTTTGGGGTTTGATCCGGGCCAGCCCCCTTCGATAAACGCCACGCCCAGATCATCTAAACGCCGCGCTATATTCAACTTGTCGTCAATGGAAAAAGAAATATCGGTCCGCTGTGAGCCATCGCGTAAGGTCGTGTCATAGATCTGGATCATGGCTACTACTCCCTACCCACTAAGTCGTCTGGCCTCAAATGCAGCAATTTCTTGCTCAAGGCTTAACAAATACCCAAGTTCATCTACACCTCGTAGCAGGCAATCTTTAGCAAAAGGATCAACCGGAAAATGGGTTTCCCCACCCGCCCAGGACAAAGTTTGAGTTTCAAGATCTATGGTTACGGTCTGGGAAGGATCACGCCCTAAAAGACGGACGAGTTCCTGATGAACTTCGGGTGGCACTGTTACCGGTAGTAAGCCATTTTTCAGCGCGTTATTACGAAAGATATCCGCAAATGAGGTAGAAATAACAGCGCGAAATCCCCATCCTAGCAAAGCCCAAGCTGCGTGTTCGCGCGAAGATCCGCACCCAAAGTTGTCACCCGCCAATAAAATCTGCGCCTCCTGGTTTTCGGGATAATTTAGAACGAATGCGGGATCCGGTTGTCCATCAGGCAAATACCGCCAATCTGCAAAGAGACTTGCCCCTAAACCGGTTCGATCCGTGGTTTTCAAGAAGCGAGCGGGTATGATCTGATCAGTGTCAATATTATCAACGGGTAAAACCACAACCCGAGAGGACAACTTAGTAAAGGGTTCCATCAATAACCTCCACTAAAGCAACGTGCGCGGGTCAGTAATGACACCAAAAATCGCCGTAGCCGCGGCGGTTAGGGGGCTAGCCAAAAACGTGCGTCCTCCCCGCCCCTGACGGCCTTCGAAGTTGCGGTTGCTAGTACTCACCGCGTACTGGCCTGGCTCAAGCGCATCACCGTTCATGGCAATACACATCGAGCATCCCGGCTCCCGCCATTCAGCGCCTGCTTCTTTGAAGATGCGGTCCAAGCCCTCTGCCTCCGCGGCCCGTTTAACCTGTTGGGACCCCGGCACGACCAAGACGCGCACATTCGAAGCCACCTTCCGTCCTTTAAGCAAGCTTGCTGCCTGACGTAAATCGGATAGCCGCCCATTGGTACAAGACCCGATGAAGACCACATCCACCGGGTGACCCAACAAAGGCTGGCCGGGACGCAATCCCATATAGGCTAACGCTTTTTCCAACGTCGCCCGCTGTGCCGCATCCTTCACCGCTGCCGGATCCGGAACCCGTCCGCCGATAGGCATTCCCATTCCGGGATTCGTGCCGTAGGTGATCATCGGCTCCAAACGACCCACGTCCAGCGTAACCACCTTGTCGTAAACCGCACCTTCGTCACTGGGCAAGGTACGCCAATAGGCCACTGCCTTTTCCCAGGCCTCACCCTTAGGAGCAAATGGTCGCCCCGCCAGATATTCGAAGGTTACCTCATCGGGGGCAACCATGCCCGCCCTTGCCCCGGCTTCGATGGACATATTGCATAGTGTCATCCGTTCTTCCATCGAGAGCGCGCGCACCGCCGGCCCGGCATATTCCAGCACATGCCCTGTTCCCCCGCCAGTACCAATTTGGGCGATCAAGCCCAAAATCATATCCTTCGCCGTCACCCCTTTAGCAGGTTGACCTTCCATATACACTAAGCACGTCTTAGGACGGCGTTGAAGTAGACACTGGGTCGCTAAAACATGCTCCACCTCGCTCGTACCAATGCCAAACGCCAAAGCCCCAAACGCCCCGTGAGTAGAGGTATGACTATCACCACATACAATGGTCATCCCTGGCTGAGTCAACCCTAATTCGGGACCAACCACATGGACGATTCCTTGATAAGGGCTGTCCAAGCCCATCAATTGAACGCCAAATTCACGACAATTTTCTTCCAATTGGCGAATCTGTTTCCGACTTTGCTCATCTGCAAAAGCCAGTCTTCCCTCGGGTCGTCCATCAAGTGGGGGCAATGTTGGCACACCATGATCCACTGTCGCATAGGCGCGTTCGGGTCGTCGCACCCGTAACCCCTTCTGGCGAAGACCGCTAAAGGCTTGGGGCGAGGTTACTTCATGAACGAGATGCAGATCCACATACAGCACCGCCGGAGATTGCGGGGGTTCGACAACAACATGACTTTCCCAAATTTTCTCAAACAACGTTTTCGGGGTCATCATAGGCTACCACGCTTGATGATTGGGATTGTTCAAAAGCTGTTCCGTTCATATCCGCCATGGAATTCAGCGGATGGGGGGGATTGAGATAAGCACTCATATCCCACCGCCCCGGTATGGTGCGGGGCATATCAAACCAATGGCTGTACCCCGTGGGTCCGGGATTTTCAGAAGTTGTACGTCGCGGATTCATGTTACTCCTCCTTTGGCAATTGAGAATTCTGTTTAACTTACAACCTCGGCAGATGGTTTTTCCACTGGGCCATATTGCCCACTGGCGACCAATAATTTGTTCAGGGCTGCCAGATAAGCCTTTGCGCTGGCTACCACAATATCCGTATCGGCCCCATAACCACCAAACGTACGAGGATGTTCAATAGCACCATCTCCATCCTCGGCTGGCAACACACCTTCACCGGCTTCAATCCGTACCGTTACCTCACCCAAAGCATCAATCCCTTCGGTGACAGCGTGGATCACAAATTCCAGCAACGTATTGGGTGCTCCCACTATCGCGTCAATCGCCTTGTAAGTCGCATCCACCGGTCCGGTGCCAATGGCCGCTTGCACACGCAAATTACCTTCCGGGTCACGCAAACGCACCGTCGCTGTCGGCATTCCCATCGTTCCACAGGTCACCTGCAGCCCATCCAAGGTGAAAAGCTCTCGCGGTTGATAGAGTTCGTCTGAGATCAAGGCTTCCAGGTCTGCATCGGTAATCACTTTTTTACGATCTGCCAGATGCTTGAAACGTTCAAACACCTGATCCAATTCCTGATCGCTCAATTGGTAACCGAGAGAAGCCAAACGCACGCGCAGAGCGTGGCGCCCAGAATGCTTTCCCAAGACCAGACGGGTTTGCGGTACACCCACCGTCTCTGGACGGATGATTTCGTAGGTCATGCTGTGCTTGAGCATGCCATCCTGATGAATTCCTGCTTCATGGGCAAAGGCGTTGGCTCCCACAATGGCTTTGTTGGGCTGAACCGGCATGCCCGTGTAGTTGCTAACCAGTTTGCTCACCCGGTAGATTTGGGTGGTATCAATGCCAGTGCGTAGGTTATAGAACTGCCGCCGGGTGTACAGCGCCATAACCACCTCTTCTAATGCCGTATTCCCGGCCCGTTCGCCAATCCCATTGATGGTGACCTCGGCCTGACGCGCACCTGCCCGCAATCCGGCTAGTGTGTTCGCCGTTGCTAACCCCAGATCATTATGGCAATGCACCGATACAATGCAGTTTTCAATGCCCGGTGTGTTGCGAATAATGCCCGCGATCAGCGCTCCAAACTCTTCTGGTGTGGTATAGCCTACCGTATCCGGAATATTCAGCGTGGTTGCACCTGCCCGAATCGCCTCACCTAAAACATAATACAGAAACTCAGGGTCGCTCCGCCCGGCATCTTCAGGGCTAAACTCGACATCATCACACAATTGGCGCGCATAAGCCACCATTTCTCGCACGCGCTCCACCACCTGCTCGCGCGTCATGCGCAGTTTATACTTCATGTGAATTTCCGAGGTGGCTAAAAAGACATGGATGCGTGGCTTAGCCGCATGGCGGACTGCCTCCCAGGCTTTGTCTATGTCATTGACCGAAGCCCGCGCTAAACCGCAGATCACAGGCGTTTTACCGTTATAGTCCGCGTTACCCACCTCGATGGCAATACGGCGTACGGCTTCAAGGTCATCCGGTGAGGCCGCAGGAAAACCCGCTTCGATGATGTCCACTCCCAAAGCTGCCAGCGCCCTGGCCACCTCTAACTTTTCGGCGCTGGTCATGGTGGCGCCGGGGGATTGCTCACCATCGCGTAAGGTCGTATCGAAGATGCGAACATAATCCTCGCTCATTCTGTGCCTCCACCATTACCTTGTAATAGATGTGGCTTCAACCTGTTTCTCCGGTTTTTTCCAGTTCTCGGGGCGAAGAGCGCGTACTTTAGCCCCGGCTTGCCACATTTCAGACTCGCGCATTTCACGCAGTTCGGCTTCCAGTTTTTCCTTATAATCCGGGGTGCTGTTGGCTTTCAGGACAATCCGCGTCTCTTCTCCCGAAACCACCGATTGATACAGTCGTTCAAACACCGGCAGGGTCACACGGCGGAACTCGTGGCGCCAGTCCAATGCTCCGCGTTGCGCCGTCGTGGAACAATTGGCATACATCCAATCCATGCCATGCTCAGCCACCAAGCGAATCAGACTTTGGGTCAATTCCTCCACCGTTTCATTGAAGGCTTCCGATGGGGAGTGCCCATGAGCACGCAGTACCTGATATTGAGCCTCCATAATCCCTGCCAATGCTCCCATCAATACACCCCGTTCACCGGTAAGATCACTGTAAACCTCATGCTCAAAGGTGGTTTCGAAGAGGTATCCTGACCCAATCGCGATTCCCAACGCCAACGTGCGTTCGCGTGCTCGGCCGGTATAATCCTGCGCTACTGCGAAGGATGCATTGATACCACTACCAGCCAAGAAGTTTGCACGCACGCTGGTGCCCGATCCTTTGGGTGCAACCATGATGACATCCACATAAGGCGGGGGAACGACACCGGTTTGATCTTTGTAGACAATCGAAAAGCCGTGGGAGAAATAAAGCGCTTTTCCTGGTTTCAGGCAGGGTTCAATTTTTGGCCACATTTGCTTCTGGGCTGCATCTGAAACCAGATATTGGATGACCGTGCCCCGTTCCGCCGCTTCCTCGAGCGAGAAAAGCGTCTCACCAGGCACCCAGCCATCTTTCTGTGCCTTTTCCCATGAACGCCCCCCCGGCCTCACGCCCACAATGACCCGGATGCCGTTATCGCGCATATTGAGAGATTGGGCCATGCCCTGCACCCCATAACCCAGTACCGCCACTACCTCATCTTTCAGCACTTCGCGTGCCTTCTCCAGAGGGAATTCATCCCGGGTCACCACCTCTTCTAAAACACCTGCGAAATCCATCTTTGCCATTCGGACACCTCCTGGGAGTTATTGTGAAAAGTTAGGGATGAACGGGAGTAACGTGATAACCATTGCCGTTTGCGTAGAGAGGCATGTTCCCCCGTGCCATACTCACCACCCCGGTACGCACCATTTCGATAATTCCAAGCGGTCGCAAGACTTCCAAGAATCCTTCGATCTTTTCCTCATCCCCGGTGATTTCAACGATCATGGAATCGGTAGCCACATCCACCACATGGGCACGGAAAACTTCAACAATTTGCATCACATGTCCGCGGTTTTCCGGCGTCGCCTTAACCTTGATCAAAGCGAGATCACGAGTTACCTTGGGCACTGGCGTCAAATCCGAAACCTGGATAACATTTACGAGTTTATAGAGATACGCGGTTAACCGTTCGGCGCTGACATTATCGCTATCCACCACAATCGTCATGCGCGAAATCCCAGGTTGTTCGGTATGGCCTACCGTCAGAGATTCGATGTTGAAATTGCGCCGCCGAAACAATGAGGCGACACGATTAAGCACGCCGGGTTTGTCTTCCACTAACGCCACAATAATGTGTTGCATCACACCCTCCCCGATCAAATTTCATCTTCCGCGGTTTCGACCATACGATTGACCAATGGCCGTCGAATCATGGCATGTAAATCTGCGCCTGCCGGCACCATGGGATACACATTGTCTTCTTGCTCAACTCTGAAATCAATGACCACCGTGCCTTCGATCTGGCGTGCCTGTTGTAATGCCGTATTTACTTCCCCTCGTGAGGTCACCCGCAACCCTGTTAGACCATGTGCTTCAGCCAGTTTCACAAAATCAGGGCTGCGCATTGGCGTTGCCGCATAGCGCCGTTCGTAGAATAACTCCTGCCACTGTCGCACCATCCCCAGATACCCATTATTGATGATGGCAACATTGACCTTCACCCCTTCTTGAGCCGCAGTGGAGAGCTCGGCCGCAGTCATCTGGAACCCACCATCACCGACTACCGCCCACACCTCAGCATCAGGGCACGCGATCTTCGCTCCAATAGCTGCTGGCAACCCAAATCCCATGGTGCCCAGCCCACCGGAGGTGATAAACCAGTTTGGATGATCCTGCTTGTAATATTGCGCCGCCCACATCTGGTGTTGACCCACATCGGTCACAATGATGGCTTTGCCCTGGGTAAAACGCCAGAGCGCATCAATAACATGAGCCGCATAGAGTTTGCCATTCTCCGGGGTCAGGTTGAGGATGTCTTCATCCGCCGCTTCACGACGAAGCGCCTCGATATGTGCCAGCCAATCCGAATGTTCCAAGGTAGGCGTTTCTTCCAATAACAGGCACAGCGCTTCGCGGAGATCACCGATAACGGAAACATCCACTTTGACGTTTTTGTTAATTTCGGTAGGGTCTATATCCACATGGATCTTGCGTGCATGGGTGGCGTACGTCTTGACGTTTCCGGTCACCCGATCATCAAAGCGCATTCCAAACGCCAGCAATAAATCAGCCTCTTGAATGGCCTGGTTAACCCAAGCCTGACCATGCATGCCCATCATGCCCAAGTTCAACGGATGAGAAGCCGGAAAGCCACCGATTCCTAATAAAGTCATCGCTACCGGAATCTGGGTTTGCTCCGCAAAAGCGCGCAACTCCTCCATGGCCCGGCTGAGTAACACCCCTCTCCCGGCCAAAATAAGCGGACGCTTGGCTTCGCGAATTAACTGCGCTGCCTGAACGATCCGCGCCCGATCCGGAACCCGATAAGGGCGGTAACCGCGCAATTGGATCGGCTTGGGGTCATACGTCCATTCCATGCTGTTTTGCTGGGCATCCTTGGCAATATCCACTAAAACCGGTCCCGGGCGTCCAGTACGGGCAATGTAAAAGGCTTCGCGCAGTACCGGTCCGATTTCCTCTACCCGAGTGACCAGATAGTTGTGTTTCGTGATTGGGAGTGTAATCCCCGTGACATCCGTCTCTTGAAATGCATCATAGCCGATTAAGTGACTGGCAACCTGGCCAGTGATAAATACCGTAGGTGAAGAATCCATCATAGCCGTCGCAATCCCGGTTACCAGATTCGTTGCGCCAGGGCCAGATGTCGCCAAAGCCACCCCCACTTTGCCGCTCACACGGGCATAGCCATCAGCCATGTGTGCTGCTCCTTGCTCATGACGAACCAGCACATGGCGCACCGGATAGTCCAGCATTGCATCATAAATCGGCAGATTGGCTCCCCCTGGATAACCAAAGACAACCTCAACCCCCTCCCGCACCAACACTTCCCATACAATTTGTGCTCCTGTTCGCTTCATCACTGCACCTCCTTTGGCAAGACCTCTTATGAACGACTAACTCCCGGGGTATTCCATCACCGCACCACGATCAGCACCACTCACAAAGTAGGCATAACGCTTTAGCCATTTACTATTGGTCCGTGGTTCGAACGGCGGTAGTGCCGCTAACCGGCGCTGAATTTCTTCATCACTGAGACGCACATTCAATGTATGAGCATCCAGATCAATTTCAATGATGTCGCCAGGCCGTAAAGCAGCAATCGGGCCACGCGCCGCCGCTTCCGGTGCCACGTGTCCAATGCACGCGCCTCGGGTCCCACCGGAAAAACGCCCATCGGTAATCAGAGCCACCTTATCCCCCAATCCCATACCCATAATAGCGCTGGTCGGGCTGAGCATTTCCTGCATGCCCGGCCCACCGCGTGGACCTTCATAACGAATCACCACCACCTCACCAGGTTGAACCTCTCGTGCCAGAATCCCACGCAGCGCATCTTCCTGGGATTCATAAATTCGGGCTGGACCGCTAAAACGACGCATCCCGGGCAATACCCCCGCTGTTTTAACAACTGCGCCGCGTGGGGCAAGGTTGCCAAAGAGAATCGCCAACCCTCCGGTTTGCGAGTGCGCATTTTCACAGCGCCTTATCACATTTTCGTCTTTAATTTCCGCCCCGTTCAGGGCATTACCTAGCGTATCTCCGGTCACGGTAATCCGATTCAGGTGAAGTATACCGGTGCCTCGGTGGACTTCCTTGAGAATCGCTGGCACACCACCAGCGCGGTGCACGTCTTCCATATGCCAGGGACCAGACGGACTGACTTTACATAAATGCGGTACCCTGGCTGAAATCGCATTAATTCGCTCCAGCGAATAATCCAACCCGGCTTCATGGGCTATAGCCAACCCGTGTAGAAGAGTGTTTGTTGACCCTCCCATGGCCATATCTAAGGCAAAGGCATCATCCAAGGCCTCTAACGTCACAATGTCGCGTGGTTTTATTTGTCGCCGCACCAATTCAAGGATCAAATGCCCCGCCCGCCGCGCCAGTGCTTCTCGTTCTGGTGTAAGTGCCAGAGCCGACCCGTTATAAGGTAGCGCCAGCCCCAACGCCTCCATCAAGCAGTTCATGCTATTTGCGGTAAACATGCCTGAACACGAACCACACGAGGGGCAAGCGTAATCTTCAAGGGTTTTCAGGCGTTTTTGGTCAATCTTGCCCGCCTGGTAAGCCCCCACCCCTTCAAAAACCGAAATCAAATCTACCACCTCACCATCTGGCGTACGGCCAGCCGCCATCGCCCCACCGGAAACAAAGATGGTGGGAATATTTAGGCGCACCGCTGCCATAAGCATGCCAGGCACAATCTTGTCACAATTGGGAATACACACCATCCCATCAAAACGATGGGCTTCAATCATGGTTTCGACCGAGTCGGCAATCAATTCCCGTGAGGGGAGAGAATACTTCATCCCCTCATGTCCCATAGCAATCCCATCGTCCACGGCGATGGTGTTGAATTCGAAAGGCACCCCTCCGGCCTCACGCACCGCCTCTTTGACAATTCGAGCAAACGATTGCAAGTGAACATGTCCGGGCACAATATCAGCATATGAATTTACAATGGCAATAAACGGCTTTTCAAAATCTTCATCCTTAACCCCCGTGGCTTTTAAGAGCGCCCGGTGTGGGGCATGTTCGATTCCTTTCTTGACTCGATCCGATCGCATCATCGCTCTCCTCGCTTGGGTATAAAAAAACCGCCCTTTCGGGCGGTTGGTTTGTACTTTTTGGTATGGGCTTGCGTATGGGTTTAGGCTAGTTCCACTTCGCTCGCTCCAACCGCCCAAAGGGGAGTCAGGCTCTCAATAAGGACGAGAACCAGAATTAGGCTAAGGGCGAGGAGCGAATAAATGTATGACATCTTCAATCGCTGAGGCTTTGTGAGAAGTTATTGCGCAATTCTATACACCCGTGGAGATTTGTCAAGGGGTTAAACCTTAAAATATTCTGCCTTTTCTAGGCAGATTACACCCCCTTTTTGAGTTCACGAGTATACTTAGGCCACGAGGTACACTATGTTACTTAATGCCATTCTTTCCACCCTTTTGGTTATCACATTAGTTTATCTAGTTCTGGCGCGCATGGCTGCTGAACGCCTGGCACGTACACATCATGAACAAAAATGTGACTTTTTTGCCCATCACCCCGTCAAAGCTGGGGATATCGTCTTCCTGGGAGACAGTATCACCGATGGCGCGCGGTGGGATGAACTTTTCCCTGGACTCCCGGTGAAGAATCGTGGCATTAACGCCGATACAACCCGGGGTGTTTTAGCCCGTTTAGATAGCATCCTCCAGGGTCAACCAGCAGCAATTTTTTTGCTGATTGGCACCAATGATCTTCCCTGGTTCATGTTCCGGAGTGATCGCGATATTCTCGAAACCTATACGGCCATATTAGAACGCTGTCGGCGGGAAAGTCCTAACACACAGGTCTTCGTTCAATCCATTCTTCCCCGCGCACGGGGATATGCCAAGCGAATCCTCCGCATCAACGCCGAACTGGAAAGACTAGCCCATCGTTTTAGTTATACCTTTGTTAATCTTTTTCCCCATTTTGCCGACGCCAATGGACAGATTCGCTCGGAACTCTCCAACGATAAACTTCATCTGATGGCCATCGGTTATGACCTCTGGGTGGAACAAATCAAACCCTTAATTGAGAACCTGACTTCTTCAACCCTATCCGAATTTCACCAAACCAAAGGAATTTCATATTAGTAACCTACCCTCACTTTATGGGTTATAGATTACGTAACTCTCTCAACGAAAAGAAAAAAGCACGGTGACGACACAAATAAATGCACGTCTCAAGCACTCTTAAAATATGACCTGGGTGGGAATGGATTAGCCGTGCTTTTTGTTAACATATACCCAATCCTCTCTAGAACGGATTCGCTTCCCCATGCTCTCTGAAAAAATCCTATACTGGGCCTCCAAACCGGTCGTGCGCACATTTGTCGCCCTGGCATTGAAAATGGAGATCAGACGCCCTAGCCCTTTTCCCCAAGGGGGCAAAATTTTTGCCGCCAATCACCCTAGTACAGCCGACCCCTTTTTCGTCGCCGCCGCCGTACGTGAACAGGCCTTTATCTTGATCAATAATTTATTGTTTCAAGTGCCCTTGTTTGGCACTTACCTGCGCCTCTCGGGACACATTCCGGTCAAAGTAGGAGAAGGGCAGAGCGCGATAGACTCGGCGCTCAAACATCTTGCGGCTGGACATAATATTATGATCTTCCCTGAAGGCGACCTTAGCCCCGCGGAGGGTGGATTTCACAAACCTCGTACCGGTGTGGCCCGATTAGCCCTGGCCAGCGGCGCCCCGGTGATTCCGATAGGCATTCACCTCCAACGCGAACGCTTGCATTTCATCCGTTCCACCGTACGCGGTGAGGTGACCTATGGACGTTGGTACCTGAGCGGGCCTTACAAAGTAACTGTGGGCACCCCACTCCACTTTGAGGGTAACGTAGAGGATCGCCCCTTAGTGCGTTCGGTGGCCGAGACCATCATGCATCATATCATCGAATTAGCACGTGAAAGCGAAAACCGTCTAAATCCAATTCAAAGCCGGCTGGATTTAGCACAACAGGTTGGGTAATCTCCCATGGTTTTCCCGGATCAGGATTCCCAAAATGCCAATAAAAATCATTAGCGATTCGGGTTTACTCTCAACACGTTTATAATGAGAGTATGAAAGCCTCGCGCGCCAATCACCCCGATCCAGACAATAATCTCCCTCTTCCTATCCCTACCCACGATATCCAAATCGGGCATGCAGCCAATGAGGCGGCTACACGGCATCGCTTTGCCGATTACCGGTCTCGCCGAGCCGATCACACGCTACGGCGTCAGGATGCAGACCTAGCACTCTTTGCCGAATTCCTTTCTTCATTGGGCATTCAGGTTAGTAATCTAAGTCAGAATCCCGAGGCATGGCGTGGAATTACTTGGGGATTGGTGGAAGCCTTTGTTAAGTGGCAACTAAGCGTAGGGTACGCGATCCCTTCTATAAACGTACGGCTTTCCACGGTTAAAACATATGCCCGCCTAGCCCTCCAAAGCGGTTGCTTGACGCCTGAAGAGTACGCCCTTATTCGCAGCATCAAAGGCTTCTCCCATCGCGAGCAGCAACGCCTCGATCAACGCCGACCACGCCAACGCGTAGGCACCAAAAAACCCGCGCCGGTGACGCTCACACCTCAACAAGCCGCCGCGCTCAAAACTCAACCTGATACCCCTCAAGGCCGGCGAGACGCCCTGCTTATGTGCCTGCTTCTTGATCACGGGCTCCGGGTCGGGGAAGTGGCCTCATTACGGGTCGAAAATATTGACTTGGAAGCGGGCTTATTGCGCTTCTTCCGTCCCAAAGTTGGCAAAACACAAACCCATCGCCTTAGCCCCGACACCCTGCACCTCCTCCGCCGCTGCTCAGCGTTGAAAGACCTACCCGCCGAACCTCAAGCCCCTCTCCTGCGCGCCAGTCTGAAAGACGGTAGCCTAAGCAAAGCCGGAATGACCACGCGGGCCATTACCCAAAGGGTCCGTTTTTTAGGTGAGCGATTGGGAATCATCGGATTGAGCGCTCACGACTGCCGACATTACTGGGCTACCCAGGCCGCTCGCCGCGGCGTGGATCCATTTGCCTTACAACAAGCCGGTGGCTGGGCTTCTTTGGCCATGCCCCGTCGTTATATCGCTGACAACGAAATTGCTAATGAGGATCTCTTAGATCTCGAATAAGGACATCTGTCATCTAGGAAACAGGATGCTCTACGCCACGAATCCTGAAAATCCCCACGCGCCATCCAGTACGGCACTGGGTTATACTCATCCTAGGCACTAAATACCAATTAAGAGAAACAGCGTGGATTGGAGCATCCCAATCATCATTCTGCAACTCATCTTACTGGAGGGGCTGTTATCTATTGATAATGCCGCCGTTTTAGGTGCTATGGTGGCACATCTGCCCGACGATCAGCCCGTCCAATGGCCACGGCCCCTGATGAAATTGGGGCACCGTCTTCATACCATCCTGGGGAATCAACGCACCGCGGCCTTACGGGTAGGTTTACTGGGAGCCTACCTGGGAAGAGGGCTAATGCTAGCTTTGGCAGCCTGGGTAATCCACTACCCATGGTTGCGCATCCTCGGTGCGGCTTATTTAATCCGCTTGGCTTTCGATAACCTGGGCCAGGCTGAACCCGGTGAGGAGGATGCTCACGCTCATCCTCTTGAGCAACATTCCTTCTGGATGATCGTATTGACGGTTGAAATGACCGACTTGGTCTTCAGCCTGGACAACGTGGTTGCAGCGGTTTCGCTCTCGAACCGCTTTTGGGTAATTATGATAGGGGTAGCCATCGGAATTTTGATGATGCGTTTTGCCGCTGGTATCTTCAGTTATGCCGTCACCCGCGAGCCCATCCTCAAGCCGGCGGCGTATCTATTGGTTCTAGCCATTGGGGTTGAACTTCTACTGGAAGAATGGATCGGACTCGAGATCAACGATTGGCTGCGCTTTGGTATTTCAGTAACCATATTGCTCTCGGCACTGCTTTATGCTCACAGCAAGTTTTTACAACATCTTCGACCCGTGCTCGTATGGATTGGGCAGGGTTTTGCAAATGTCAATGAGTTAGTGGATTGGGCACTTGTGCCGCTCGTAGTGGTCTTGCGCTGGATTACTCGAATTCCATACCTGGTATATAGAGCAGTCTCCCGTACGGTCGAACATCTTTGATAAGGTGTATTAGTGCCAATAACACCATCTTAAGCCAACCTTAAGGTCATCTTGAGGATGTTTTAAGGACAGAGGTGTTTTTTGCCTTTAAACTCATTAGCGAATGAGCAAACTGACTGCGCTCATTCACGGAAATGCTTATATCTAGTGAATATGGAGGTGTACGATGAAGCCGCAATCGCGCCTTTCCCTTATTGCAGTATCTCTAATCTTAATGGGCCTTTTTGCCTCGGCCTGTGTCCCCTTTAATTTCCAGGGCTTTCGTTTGCCCAAGATCCAGATTGAACAAGGCAACTCGCAATCTCAAACGCCGGTTGTGGTGCCAACCGCCACTCTTGCACCTTCCTCCAGTGCGACAACACTTGAAAACCCCTCATCGGCCAACATACTTACCACACTAGAAGACACACTAGCCCAGGTTTATGCTCAGGTCAATCCCTCCGTAGTCAACATCCAAACCACTCAGCGCCTTGGGCCAGCCTTGAACCTGCCTTTCAACTTTCCCGGACAATCGCCTGACCAGGCCCCGGTAACGCGCAGTCTGGGCTCAGGGTTCGTCTGGGATACACAGGGACATATCGTAACCAACAATCACGTGATAGACGGTGCTGATCGAATCACCGTAACCTTCTCTGACGGCAGCACCGTCGAGGCCCAGGTCGTCGGCGCCGACAGCGATGCCGACCTCGCCGTGCTGAAAGTAGATGTAACCCCGGAGAAGTTGGTTCCTGTTCGCTTGGCCGATTCTAAGCAGGTTAAGGTGGGGCAATTGGCTATTGCCATCGGCAATCCTTATGGTCTAGAAGGCACAATGACTGTCGGGTTCATCAGCGCTTTAGGGCGTTCCTTACCCGTACAAAGCACAGCCAACGACGGCGCTACGTACACGATCCCTGACGTTATTCAAACCGACGCCCCGATTAATCCTGGGAACTCAGGCGGGGTTTTGGTGAACATTCGTGGGGAAGTAATTGGTGTCACCGCAGCGATTGAATCCCCGGTACGCGCAAATGCCGGGATTGGGTTTGTCATTCCTTCCAATATTGTGAGACGCGTGGTTCCAGCCCTGATTGCCACTGGTCGTTATGATCACCCTTACCTTGGTATCAGCGGTACGACCCTGACCTCGGATTTAGCCAAAGCCATGGGGTTAAGCCCAGATCAACGAGGCGCGCTGGTGATTGATGTCACCCCCAATAGCCCTGCAGACAAGGCCGGTTTACGCGGCAGCGATCGTCAGATCACTCTGGATGGAAACCCTGTGCGTGTAGGTGGTGATGTGATCACCGCCATTGATGGAAACCCGGTGCAGAAATTCGAAGATCTGGCCAGTTACCTTGCCACCTCGACCTCGGTGGGTCAAAAAGTGACGCTTACGATTCTGCGCAACGGGCGAGAGCAAACCATAGAGGTTACCCTGGGTGCTCGCCCCCGCACCCAGAGTTCTAACCTAACCACGGCCCAAAGCGGCGCCTACCTGGGAATTACCGGACGCACACTGACCCCTGAAATTGCTCAGGCCATGGGGTTGGATCAAGATCAACAAGGTGTGCTCGTTGTGAACGTGGTCAACGGAAGCCCAGCCGATAAAGCCGGCCTGCGCGGTAGTTTCAAACCGGCTACGATCAACGGTGAACAAATGCTAATCGGCGGCGATATTATCACCGCCTTTGACGATCAACCGATCACTTCCTTTGAGGATTTACAAGCCGCGCTGGCTCAATCCTCACCTGGACAAAAAGTGACCTTGACCATCTTGCGCGAAGGGAAATCACAGCGCGTTGACGTGACACTCGATGCGCGCCCCAATTCCTAAATCGTGCGGCAGGGCGCAATACCAGAAGCCCCGGCGTTTAGTTTCCGCCGGGGCTTTATCTTTCTTCGAACGCTCTACAGTTTATGGAGATAGTACTATAAAGACCCCAAATTCGGGCAGTGTTACCGGACGAAGCGGTTCCGGCCAACCAATTGGCTTTGCCACACTCCAGTTGATCAACGGTAAAGCAATTGCCTGCCCCTGATAAAACCCGCTAATCTTCTCCCCAAAGTTCTGGGCATTGTGAATTTCGTATCGGTCCCCAATTGAATATCCTAATGTTTTCAAATCAACGAGAATCTGGTCTTGTTTAGCCCAGTTATACACGATAATATGCCCTCGCTTCGCCTCATAGCGGTTAGGACGGATAAAGACTTGGGTTGTGGAGGGGAGGGTCGTGAAAAACGAACTACGAGAATCAAAACCAGTTTGAGAGCGCCATTGATCCCAATTACGCCCTTGTCCGTTAATTAGGAAGGGTGTTCCATTAGCAAAGAAATACTGGTTGTCATCCCAGGTGCCGGAGGACTGTACCAAATTCACCAGGGGCGCATTCTGTCCTACCAGGAAATTATGATCAAGAGTCACCCCCTGCCATGCCTTAACCTCTAGGGCATAGTCCCCACGGTTAAACAAGTAAGCGTTTTGCACCCGCACATTCTGATTCTGGGTATCTACGCTAAAGCCCAGGGCAACGGTTTCATTATAGGTAAACTGATTTGTCAGGATAACGTTCCGCGTAGGTTGCCTTCCTCCAACCAGGAACGTGCCATTAAAGGTCACATTGCCATCGAAGTTGAAACTAACCAAAGGGAATTCATTCTCGCGATAAACATGCAAATTGTAACCACTAAAGTTATTGAAGATGATGTTATCTTCGATCCACTTGCTCCCTTGCTGATTCTGGGCGTAAATACCATGTCCATGCCCTCGATCTGGGCCCTTCCAGCCGTTGTTGTAAATAAGGTTGCCATAAATGACTACGTCTGGGGCGCGATCATCCGCATAAACCCCTTCTGCGGCATCATGCATAATGTTATTGATGATTTTGACATTGGTGGCATAAACACTAAAGGCATCTTCGCGATAGATGTCATTCGGAAACGACCCGCTGGATTGTGAAGTGCGATTAGGGTCGGTATTGATAACTTCCAGCCCCCAAAAAATCACATTAGGTTTGTAAATTTTAATGCTCCCGTTGATAATGGGCTGTTCGCCAGGATAGGCGCGTACTACAATAGGGCGATCCACCGTTCCTTGTAAGTGGCTGTTAAAGTAGGTGAGTCCGCCTCCCCCGTAAGTACCTCCACGTACCCAGATCACATCCCCGGGCTGAAAGAATCCTGTCTTGGCTTTGTCCTCAATCGCATAGGCAAGGTTAAAAGGCCGTTCCATACTTCCATCGCCGTTATTCGTGCCATTGGGGGACGCAAAAAAAGCCCGTCCTCCGCCAATAGGTGGTAAGGTAGGTGCCCGCGTAATAACTGGCAGAAAAACCTGTGTCGTGGCACTAGCCTCAATCGTAGTATCGGGCGTGGACATAGGGGAAACCGAACCGACGACTACTTCACTAACTTGTGGCGCTGGACCTTCTGTGACCTGCGGAACCGGGCTTTGCGATTGAGTTTTTCCTACAATATCCGGGGCAAACACAGAGCAACCCACCAATAAAATAGCCAACCCAAGATATACTTGGCGGAGGCGTTTGAGTTTGCGAATTTTAAAGGACATGTGTCTTCTCCTGTTCGGCACCGGCTTATTACCAATAACTCTGAGTGTAAACGCACGGTTGCCAATAGTGATTCGGGACTGGCTTGGAATTGGGCAGGTACTCACCTGCTCTCAACTAATGACTCATAGGTCACTAATGGTTTACAGTATAACCCTAATAAATGGTTTATACAACCATTGAAGATCAAATAATGCCTAAAGGCGATTTTTACCCTTGCAAGTAGTCTGTGGTATAAATTTCGCAGATAACATCACGAGGAAACAAATATGAATCGTTCGCTACGCGATCTCATGGATTTTCCTACCATTTTTCGCCTTCGCGTCATCGGCTACAATCAAGATGACTTTGCTACCTACATCATGGTCAGGGTACGACGGTTCGCACCTGACATCAACGAAGATAATATCAATGCGCGGTTGAGCAATGGAGGAAAGTATTGCGCTGTTACGGTATCGTTTGTCGCTGAATCGGAAGAACAACTCTATGCGATTTACGCTGACCTGAGTCAGGATCAACGTGTACTGTTCTTACTCTAGGAATCTTACCTGCGTGATAAGCGAGATCTCAGATTGGCGGTTTTAGCGTGCTTTAATCGGGGTTTGTAGAGAGAGGGCAAACTCTGTTCTGGATCGCACAAACCAAGTGCAGAGCCCCTTAAGATGATCTCCGCCAAGGTATGGCAATTCAGACGCTGTTTTAGCGCTCGAACATGAGCGGCCACCGTGCTTTGAGATATCCCTAGCCGTCGCGCAATGATCTTGAGGCTGAGACCTTCCGCCAATCCCTGTAAGACCAAACGCTGCCTTTCTGAGAGTTGAACGTGAGGCATGGATTGATAAGCGTCTTCAGATTCAACCAACGCCAACGGATATACTACCACCAGATGACCTAACAAAACCCCACGTAAAGGCTTTTGAAGGGCTTGAACTTCAGGTGAAAGCAAGGCAAAAATTGCTGCCGGCGGCCGCCAGTCGCCGCCATTCACCGCCAGAAGCAAATCCGATGGATTTAACGCCACATCAAAGGTAAATATAGCATTTTCATGAGCTAACCAAAGCACACGGGTCATAGGCCAACCCCAGAAAATAGAACCAATGTTCTATTCCCATTATAACAGAAAACATCACCCTGCGCGATCTGAGTTAGAGCCTGTGAAATCCAAGGATGAGCGTTGAGATATCCACAAAGTTGATCTATTTCTAATATTCCTTTTCTATAATCTCCCTACAATAAGGTGGATTCTGAAAAATCTCATCTGCAAAAAAGGAGGGGAAAATGGCTCTGTTGAATCCCCAGGTCCGAGAACAAGTTCGAAATTTGCTCCTCGGGATGGAGCATCCAGTCAAATTGTTACTTTTCACCCAAGGCGAAGGTGGCGCCATCGAATGCGATTTTTGTGCTGAAACCCGCCAACTCGCCGAGGAAATCACTGCCCTGTCTGACAAACTTACATTGGAGATCTATGATTTCGTGCGCGACAAAGCCCTGGCCGATGCCTTGAAAGTGGACAAGATACCAGCCTTGATCCTTCAATCGGATGGGCAACAGCCTCAAGACCATGGCATTCGTTTCTTTGGCATCCCTTCAGGGTATGAATTTGGCACCTTGATTGAAGACATATTGATGATCAGCCGCCGCAAACCCGACCTCAGTCTGGCCACAATGCAACAGCTCGCTCGCCTCGATCGTCCCGTTCACATTCAAGTCTTCGTCACCCCCACCTGTCCATACTGCCCACGCGCGGTCATGCTGGCTCATAAACTAGCCTTCGCCAGCCCCTGGATCACCGCCGATATGGTCGAAGCCAGCGAGTTTCCTCACCTCGCCAACCGCTACCATGTTTATGGCGTACCCCGGACGGTTATTAACGACGTAATTCACATCGAAGGAGCCGTCCCCGAGGAAACCCTGATGGCTAAACTTATGCTGGTCATGGACGATCAGGTCATGGAAGAACTTAAACGTTCTTGGAGCCGCAGTCAACTCTAAGAGTTTTCCTAAACAACCAAAAAGCAAGGGTTTTCCGGGCCTCTGGAAACCCTTGCTTTTTAACCTATCCCCATTGACAAACCCCTAAGAGGGGATATATGATATATTATTGATATAATTTATCGTATTTAGAGGTGTATTATGAGCGAAAATCGCTATGCTCATCCTGAGTATTTGGTCGAAACCGCCTGGGTTGCAGAGCACCTTAATGATCCTTCAATTCGCCTCGTAGAGTCCAACGAAGATCCCCTACTTTATGAAACCGGTCACATTCCTGGCGCCGTCAAAGTGGACTGGTTCACAACCTTACAACACCCTCTCCGCCGGGATTTTATTGATCAGTCTGAATTTGAAGCGTTATGCTCAAGATTAGGGATTAGCAACGATACCACCGTCGTCTTCTATGGCGATAAACATAACTGGTTTGCCTGTTACGCCTTCTGGCTTTTTGCCTATTACGGTCACGAACGCCTAAAAATTATGAATGGCGGACGAGCAAAGTGGGTTGCCGAAGGTCGCCCACTGACCAAGGACATTCCTACCTATCCCCCGACTCAATATCAGGCAAAGGCTCCTGATGCTTCTATTCGCGCTTTCCGCGATGAGGTTTTTCGTCACATGGAACAAAAACTTCCCTTGATTGACGTGCGATCTCCGCAGGAATATTCGGGTGAACTGCTGCATATGCCGGGCTATCCCCAAGAAGGTGCTCAACGCGGCGGACACATTCCAGGTGCGGTGAACATCCCTTGGGCTCAGGCTGTCAACACTGAAAACAGCACCTTCAAATCCCCGGACGAATTGCGCGCCCTATTTCAAAGCCGTGGCATCACCCCGGATAAGGAAATCATTGCTTATTGTCGCATTGGTGAACGATCTTCGCTTACCTGGTTCGTTCTCAAGTACTTGTTGGGCTACCCTAAGGTCAAAAATTATGATGGTTCCTGGACGGAATGGGGTAATCTGGTCAACGCACCGATCGAGAAATGAGGTATGGACCGATCTACTTTACTACCGCCTCGTTTAGCTGAAATCCTGGATGATTTCGCACTCAGCGATCGCCAGGAGAAGATGGAATTACTCCTTGAATTTTCTGCCAGCCTTCTACCCGTCCCGGAAGGGCTGGCTGAACCTATCAGCCAGCCCGAATCCGTCCCCGAATGCATGACGCCAGTAACGGTTTATATGCACACCCAGCAGGGACGTTTGCGGTTTTATTTTGATATACCGCCGGAAGCCCCCACCATTCGCGGTTACGCTGCGATCCTCCAACAAGGGCTATGGGATACTCCACCTGAAGGCGTGCTCCGTATCCCCGACGACTTTTATCTGGGCTTGGGATTGCATTATATTTTGACCCCTCAAAGGCTAAATGGACTAATTGCCATAATGGCCCATATAAAACGATTGGCGTCTCATGCTCTTACCTCATCATCCTAAATCCACCCAACGAATTTGTAAACTTTCCTCCCCTTCATACCTGCTATAATGCAAATAAATGCTAAGGAGGCTTTCTCATGAAAAAAGCGCATAGGGTCTTGTGGCCCTTACTGTGCCTTATACTCATTTTGAGCCTAACCCTTTATCCCGCCCCCCTAACTGCCACTGCCGCCACCTCAACGCCCCCATCAACCTCACCATCCTATCCGCTTGGTCCCAACCTTTCTCAATTTCCTCCGGGCTACAATCCGCTCACCGGCTTAACGGTCTCCGACCCTTCCTGGTTGGAATTACCCGCCGTACTGGTCTCTCTTTCTAATTTTCCCCCAAGTGTTCGTCCTCAAACCGGCCTTTCATTTGCCTCCCAGGTGTATGAGATCTACATCACTGAGGGCATGACACGCTTTCTGGCTGTGTTCTACGGCGAACCGCCACAGTCATTACCCACACCCCCTGAACTTCGTCCCCGCACTGACCCCCTCCGCATAACAGGACCGGTGCTGGGTAATCGAATTTGGTGGGATCAAAATTCCGACGGCCTACAACAGCCATGGGAAGCCGGGCTGGGAGGCGTTGAAATTCACCTGCTTGACCCTCAAGGGAAAATTGTCCAGACCGCATTGAGCGATGGGAATGGTTTTTACGCATTTACACCTCCAACTGGAGCCCAATACCGCCTCCATATTCAAATCCCGAATGGTTTTTCTCTAACCCAAGCCAATGCTGGCGATGATAGCATAGACAGTGATGCTGACCCACGCACAGGTCAGACCGAACTCATCACCTTCCAACAAACGAACCTCACCCTGGATTTTGGATTGCTTTGGAATTCACCACCGTCAACCTCCGGTACCAACGCCAAGCCCGGGTTAAGTGGCATTGAACAACCCCAGGATAGTGGCTTAGCTGGCGTTCGCTCCGGACGCGAGGCCTATGTTCCCATCGCTAATACCTTTCCCAACGGTTGCTTAGTGGCAGCCAGTAAGTCGGCTGACGTTAACCTTCGTATCTGCCGCAATGTTTTTGGCACCAATCCTCAGGACATCAACAGCGCCGGTCTTTCTGTTAGCCAATTACGCACACTTGCTGAAGCGAACCGTAATCCCCAATCACCTCCCAACTATTCCGGTAATACCTTCGACCCACTACCTCCACCTGGGGGACAAGCGGCGAACCAGATTAACATCTTCTATGCCTACCTCAATCAGGCGCGTTGGATTTACGATCCAGTGGCTCAGGCTTACTGGCGCTACCAAGATTTTGGTACCGAAAGTCAGGTTGGAACGTTCGCTCCAGCCACGGATCGCCTCACCAACCGTCCTCTGCTCTTTGAGAACATTGCTATCCTCTTTGTCGAGCACACCGCCCGTCGCCCCACTATCATAGATTTGAATATGGGGCCGGGCAGCAAGGGCCGTGCCATCGTTTTCCGTAACGGCCAGGTCTATACCAACCTGATCTGGAGCATGGTAGGTGAGGATTACGAAAAGACCACCGGTCTGGCGCGACCAGTGCGCCTGCGTTATCCGGATGGACGTCCTTTCCCGCTTGCACCCGGTCAAACCTGGTTTCACATCGCCACACCCAGTTCAACCCTCCGCCAGGAAGCCCAGCCGGATACCTGGAAGTTCCGCTTCTACCCCCCTTCAGGTGCAAAATAGTCCAATCCGTTTAATCTTGCTTGAAACGCCAGCCCCAAGTAGGGTTGGCGTTTTTCTATCCCATTTTGCGAAGAAATAAATCACTCAAACTAGCGATTTACTCTCATCCTTGCCCCTTTATAAAATCGAAGAAATTCAAAACGAGAGAGATGAGTAGGATGAAACGTTGGGTTTGGATAATAGGTCTGGTCACAGTTTTTATTGTCCTAGGATTTATTTATTACTTCAAAAACACACCATCCCACCCTCTGATTCGGATCGAGGAAGCCTGGGCACGTGCTCGTGCTTTGGACACAACGCCCATGTCATCCATGGACCACGGGATGGAAATGCCCACACCCAGCCACGAGACATCGGCAGGTTCAACGACGACCAGTGCTGTTTATATGGTGATTCGCAACCTTGGACACACCCCAGATAACCTGGTTGAGGTTGTCACTGACGTGGCCAATCGGGCTGAGATTCATCAAACGGTTATGAGTGGCGACGTCATGCAAATGCAGCCGATTAATCGTCTTGAAATTCCCGCTCAGAGCGCGGTGAGATTAGCGCCAGGGGGCTATCATATTATGCTTATCGGTCTTAATCGAACCCTCAATCCAGGCGACCAAGTTAGATTAAGATTAAGGTTCGAGAAAAGCGGTGAGATCGAGGTGACGGCTATAGTGCGTTGACCCTATAAGACGAAGTCCAAACCCAAGGCTTTGATCTTCTCCTCAGTAGGCCAACCTGTAGCGCGATCCCAACCACTGGCAGCGTAGTACTCATTGAGTAGAATCTCTGTATTTGGCACATAACCCTGTTGCCCCCCTTCTGGTAACGGTTGAAGAAGCAAACGAGGTAATTTTTCGTGTTCGGGCTTTAAACCAAGGCGTAAATTGATCAGTCGCTTCATATTCCAGCCTCGCTCGCCGGCTAGAAGCATCGTATCCACATCCCAATCTACCCCCAGAGCGGCATTGAGTAATTCGCAAACGGCATGCGGTGAAACCACCGCAAAAAAGCACATGACCAGGCTGTTACAAACCGTGCGCCAATGCTGATGACGCACCACCAATGCCGCCTTTCCTTCATCCTGGAACCGCTCCGGCATAGAAATACCGATCTCCTCTAACGTTCCACCCATTTCGACCTGAAAGAAATCACTCTGGTTGTGACAAGCGCCTCGTGGCGAGGTCAGGTAGGAAAGCGTTTGACCGCTAAACGCACGTGGATCATGCATAGGCACTTCTAACCCATTAACCTCCACGGCCAATTCGGGCACCCCATAATGAGTTGCCAGAGCCCGGCTACCCAGAGCCAACAACGCTCCGAATCCTTCACGTCGTGCCATTTGATCCAAGAGTACAAAACAAGGGGTTGGATCCCCCCAATGTAATTCCAATCCCCCCGTATCCTTTTCGCTGATGATCCCCTGATCAAACAACAAATAAGCCAATGCCAGCGTATTTCCGGCCGAAATGGTATCCAAACCCAGCCGATCACACCGCTCGCCCAGTGCGGTGATTGCCGCTAGATCATCCACCAATAACTGCGACCCAAACGCACAGATAGTTTCATACTCTGGTCCCTTTACTTTCCCTTGAGTTGCATAAGGCCCCTGGGGAATCATGACCTCTCGTCCACATGAGATTACACAACCCTGACAAGCCTTTGTTCCGGTCAAGATGGTTTCTGCCATGGTCGAACCGCTGATGTTTGCTGCTCCCTCGAACGTTGCCGCCGTCCAATAACGCTGTGGCATATCCCCCATAAATTGCAAGTACTCTGCCGCGCCCGAGGTGCCCGTGGCTCTCAAGACTGCAGTGAGGTTTTGTTCCAGCAAGTCTTTATTTATTGCTACACGAAGTTTTCGATATTCATCCGCTCGCGCCAAGGGGACCTGACCAGTTCCGCGCACCGCCACGGCTTTCAGATTTTTCGATCCCATCAAGGCCCCAAGACCGGTTCGGGCTGCCAACCGTCCATGGTCGGCCAGAATCCCCGCCATCGGCACCTTGTTCTCCCCTGCCAATCCAATACATGCCACCCGAGCACGAGGTTCGCCGACTTCCTCTCTCACGATGGCTTGAGTTTGATAGGCATCCGCCCTCCCCCATAAGTGACCTGCAGGGCGTAGGAGAACTTCTCCATCGCGAATAAAGATATATACCGGCTCCTCAGCACGTCCCGTGATCCATAACACATCCACTCCTGCTTGCCGCAACTCAGGGCCAACAAAACCGCCGATATTGGACTCACCCCATAACCCAGTCTGAGGTGAACGTCCACAAATTGTAAACCGCCCAGTTGTTGGCCCTCCCGTCCCTGTCATTGGTCCGGTGATAAAAATTAGAGGGCTGTCAGGATGGAAGGGATCACGCTGAGGCTCGAGCACATCCCACATCATGCGCGCCGCCAGACTGCTTCCACCAATGAAGCCCTCAACAAAAGCACGCGGTAACGCAGAAAACTCGAACGTACCCCGCGTCAAATCCAATCTAAGCATTCGACCAAACGCCATGGTGCCTCCATTTGATTGAGGGGATTATAGAGAAATATCGCCCGAGTAAATCTGCCAAAGCAAAGTTTCCAGTTCGGATTCATCCGGAACCCTTGGACTCATGATTGTTTGGGTGTCATTCATGGTGTGATCTATCAGCACCGGCATCTCACGTACCAGGTCCCTCTGCGAAATCCCTGCCTGAGCCAGGGTGAGCGGCTGCTCAACCTGCCTCATCAGCTCAATCACAGCTTCAATCAAGCCTTTGGCAGCCACCTGTTCATTCTCGGACGGCAGTCGCAAATGATAGGCCAATTCCGCGTACCGTGTCGAGCCAGACGCCCCCTGAACACAATAGGCAATAGTGTAAGGCAATGCCAACGCCACGGCGCGACCATGAGGCAAATGGAAGATTGCCCCTAATGCATGCCCAATCCCGTGCGCTAAAGCGGCCATAGCATTACCAAAACCCAATCCAGCCAGGGTAGCAGCATAATGCATATGCGCACGGGCTTCAATATCGTCCTTTCCATAACGATAGGCTCGCGGTAAATTTTCAAACACCAACTGAGCAGCCTTCAGACACAACCCATCGGTAAAGTCATTGTGATAGGTGCTGGTGAACCCTTCGATAGCGTGTGTCAAGGCGTCTAAACCGGTATCTGCGGTTAGGCGTGGGGGCAAGTCCATTACCATGGCCGGATCAACGATTGCAATATCCGCGATAGCCTCTCGGCTACCCAATCCCAACTTGCGCCGTTCAGTTCGATTGGTCAACACGATAGCCCAAGTCACTTCCGAACCGGTGCCGCTGGTCGTAGGAACAGCCACAAAACGTGCTTTCGCCCGCAAATTGAAACGCTCGATTGGGTTTATAGCCTCCGGATCGAGATCGGGTTGAGCGTAAAGAATCCACATCGCCTTGGCGGCATCAATCACCGAACCGCCGCCTAACGCCACAATCCAATCGGGAGAATGGGTGAGTAAAAATTCAGCGCCTTCTTTGACCAGCTCAAGGCTCGGCTCAGGTTCAACCCGATCATAAAAAACCACTTCCAACCCACCCTGGCGAAGAAAATCAGCGACCTTTTCTGCATATCCTAATGCCACAAGGTGCGCATCGGTTATAAGCGCCGCGCGTCGCCCTTCCAGAGTAGCAAGATGCGAGAGCGCATCTTCACCATACACAATGAGAGGTGAAGCAAAATACCACATGACCGCCTCCAGTTGAAAAGCAGGCGTTACCTAAGAGTATGTGCAGTTCTTTCCGGAAAGGTTACACCGGGAATATGGTCGGGATGCGGGTGCACGATTCAACCAATTCCTTCGCCGCACGGACGTTTTTCATCACCATCGCCATATTCCCCTGAAGACGCAATTGCCCTGTCATCATGGCCTGCATGGGATCAAGTTGGCGTGTCATCACTTTCTTCCAGGTTTGGACAGGACCGCTCAAACGAAACGCCGGCTTGCGTGCCTCAGGGTCGGTGACCTCAAAAGCCTCGCGGCATTTGCCATGCCATAAATCCATGTAGAGGACAACGGTGTGGTCCAGACTACCTCCAGGTTCGATCACAAAATAAAAATCCCCCTCCCAATTCTTAGCCGCCTCAGCATAGGCCTGACTCTGATTAAGATCCTCCATCATGGCTTTGATCCAGGCATCACTAGGAAATGGAATGCTCATCGTTGCCTCCTGCGGATTTGAAAATGGGATCTCTGGGATTTATTATAGAGCAAAACAATCACCCCCAATAAACACAAAGAGCGCCCAAAGTGCAAAATGGACGCTCTAATTCTTTCTTAGGAAAGCCTCAGGAATGGCAAACGTTCTCGTACACGCTCCTTAACCGCTTGTGCGCTTTCCAGGCTCAAGACCTCCCGCGCCAGCTCCTGGCATTGCGTCATTGAGAGTGAGCGAATGATCTGTTTGGCCAATGGAATAGCGCTGGGATTCATGCTGAATTCATCCAAACCCAAGCCCAACAAAATCGGGATGCCAAGCGGCTCACCCGCCAGTTCTCCGCATAACCCCACCCATTTGCCATGACGGTGAGCGGCTTGGATCACCTGATCAATCAAGATCAGAACCGCTGGCGAAAAAGCACTGATCAAGTCTGACAACTGCGCATTTGCCCGATCCGCCGCCAGAGTATATTGGGTTAAATCATTCGTCCCAATTGAGAAGAAATCCACCTCACGGGCAAAGTGCTCCGCCATCACCGCCGCGGAAGGCACTTCAACCATAATACCAACCTCAATGTTATCGGCAACGGGCTTTCCCTCACGGCACAATTCTTCACGGCAGGCTTCCACAATGCGTTTGGCAGCGCGCACTTCATCCAATGTGGCGATCATCGGGAACATCAATTTTAGGTTATAACCAACACCCGCGCGCAAAGCTGCTCGGATCTGAGGATAAAAGAGCTCAGGGTGTGCCAGGCATAAACGAATCCCCCTCACCCCCAGGAAAGGATTCTGTTCCTTGGGCAATTCCATATAGGCTAATTCCTTGTCCCCGCCGATATCCAGGGTGCGCAGGACAACCGGCTGTTGCCCAAATACCTCAAGGATAGCGCGATAGGCTTGATATTGTTCTTCCTCATTTGGAAGCGTGGAACGCTCCAAATACAGAAACTCGGTGCGCAGCAACCCTACGCCTTCAGCGCCATGCTCCACGGCGGTAAATGCCCCCTGTACATTGCCAATGTTTGCCACCACTTCGACCCTATGCCCATCCACGGTAACAGCCGGCTCTTTGCAATGTGCAAACGCCTGTTCCCTTAATCGCGTCAGGGCTTCACGGCGCTGCACAAATGCCACTTTTGCCTGCTCGTCCGGCTCAACAATTAACAGTCCATCCACTCCATCTACGATGACGTGGGTACCGCTGGGGATTTGAAGCACTTCTGGCCCCGCCGCAACTACCGCCGGTAACCCCAAACTGCGCGCCAAAATTGCTGTGTGCGATGTTTCACCCCCTCCGGCGGTGCAGAACCCCAACACTAGCGACTTATCCAACCCAACCGTATCGGAAGGGCTTAAATCCTGCGCCAGGATGACCACCGGCTCGGTGAGTTGCACCGGTTCTTCGGTAATACCCTTTAAAATCCGCAGCACCCGGCGACCCACATCTCGGATGTCGGCGGCTCGGGCGCGAAAATATTCACTTTCCATTTCTTCCAGGATAGCGGCAAACCGCTCGACCGTATTCCACCATGCCGCCTCGGCGTTCAAACGCTGATCGCGGATGGCAGCCTGGGTTTCGCCCAGTAATTCCGGATCGCGCAGCATTTCCAATTGGGCTTCGAAGATGGCTGCTTGCTCTGCACCGGCCTCTCGGCGCGCTTTTTCATGCACCAGGCGTAATTGTCCCTCAGCAAGTTCTAGTGCCTGAAAGAAACGCACAAATTCCGCATCCACATCATGCACCGAATGGGTGTCCACATGCAAATCCACGCGCTGAAAGCGGTAAGCCGGCCCTATGGCAATCCCAGGCGAGGCCCCAATACCCCGGATTGTTTTCATTCAGCCCCCCCAAAATTTGACTCAATTAAATTAACTAAAGCCTGCACGGCTTCTTCGGCATCCTCACCTTCGGCTTGCAAGATCAACTCTGCCCCCTGATCTGCCCCTAACGTTAGAACACTCAAGATGCTTTTTGCATTCGCCTTACGTTCACCATGAATAGCGGTAATGGCGCTTTTAAATTTGTTAGCCGTCTGAACAAAAAGAGAAGCCGGACGTGCGTGTAAGCCCACCTTGTTTTTGATCAATACTTTTGCCTCAACCATGCATACGCCTCATCAATGGGGATAACCGTCAAGCCCATCCCACGGGCCAACAGTCACGGGTAATAACGCTCATAATTTTACCGAAATTTTAGTTGGAGTGTATGGGCAACTTTGTGAAAATTTCTGCATTCCTGGAGATCACTTTGCGCCAGCACAATCAAAGTTACCCCATTTTACGGCAAAATAAAGTCAGTGAATTGCAGTAAAATCACCCAAAACCTCGGAGAAAATTGAGCATGGATTCACAGATGATGACTTCAAAGCCTCAAAGCCTTTCGATGTGGATGCGTCGTGACCTCGCGCTTCCCCAAGAGCATGGCGCCTGGGTTTTTCTTCTTAGCCCTCTCGCCATCGGTTTAGCCACAGCCAATCGTCCCCCTTCTACAAACTCGGTTGTGCTTTTGATCACCGCTCTGGTTGCTTTCCTCTTTCGCCATCCTCTTACGTTGGTGATCAAGTCCCTAAGTGGCCGTCGCTCACGCGCCGATCTATTTGGTGCTATCTTGTGGGCGTGCAGCTACGGACTGTTGGGTTTGGTCGGTTTAGGATTTCTTTTGGCGCAGGGCTTTAAGGAACTGCTCTGGTTAACCCTTCCCGCACTGCCTATCCTGGCGATTTACCTCTATCTCGTCAGCCGGCGTGCCGAACGCCATCAGCCCATTTTAGATTTTGCGGTTGCTGTTGTCCTGGGGCTGGGTGCACCGGCTGCCTATTGGGTCACCGAGGGCACTTACTCCTCCACTGGTTGGACGCTCTGGGGGTTATGCAGTCTTCACGCCTTAACTTCCATCGCGCACGCTTTCATGCGCCTGGGACAACGACGGTGGCAAAGCTTACCCCCTCTTTCAACCCAAATCCGAACCGCCCTGCCCGCCCTAGGCTTCAACCTTTTGGCGGTTAGCATAACAGGTTTCTTTTCCGCAATCTCCCTATTACCTTCATGGCTTCCCCTTGCCTATGCTTTACAATTATTTGAATCGGCTTGGGGATTTTGGAACCCTGCGCTAGGACAAAAACCCACCCAAATTGGTCTACGCCAACTTATCGTTAGCGCCCTTTTCACCTTACTCTTCATCGCATTGTGGCGTACCTAGAAAATTTCATCACCCCTTGAGGGCACCAGCCAAAATACCACGGATAAAGTAGCGTCCTAATAATAGGAAGAATGTCAATGGTATGATGACAGCGATCAGCGCCGCCGCCATTTGCAAGTTGTATAGCGCCACGAAACTCCCTTTCACCTCGGCAAGTTTGACTTGGATCGTCGTGGTCAGAGGGGTAGATAATGTTAGTGCCAGAAGGAACTCATTCCATACCTGAGTAAAGATAATAATCGCGACTGATGCATAAGCCGGGAGTGAGATAGGGGTGACCACGCGGAAGAAGATCTGCAATTTACTCGCGCCATCCACCTCGGCAGCCTCTTCTAACTCCCGCGGTACGGAAAGAAAGAAGGTGCCCATCAGCACCGATGCCAACGGCACATTGAGCACCAGATAACTGAGGATCAAACCGGCATGGGTTAACGCCAAACGCGTCAGCGCCATCAACTGTACCAATGGGATCAACACCACCTGGTATGGAAGATAAAGCGCAATTCCAACCAGGATGAACAAAAACCGCACCCATCCTGCTCGCACCCGTGCTAAATAATACCCTCCCAAAGCACCGAAGAACGTAGCCAACAGGGTCACCGTAAAGGAAATAATTGAGGAATTCCTCAATGCCGGGGCAATCAATCGCAACGCAGTGGCATAGTTCTCCCATTGAAGGTTCCCACTTAGTACCAGATAGGTACGTTGGGTGATCTCCACCGGTGTCTTCAGCGAGGTTGCAAACATAACGTAAATAGGCAAGAGATAACTGACCGTCAGAAAGGCCAGCGCTAAAATGGTTAGCAGAAAAAGGATGGGGTTACGGCGAATTATTCGAACCATCGTTGAAATGCGTAGAGGGTATAGGGGATGACAACAATGAACGCGATCAGGAAGATAATAACACCCAATCCGGCTCCCAGTGCAACCAAATGCTGCTGGAAGGTAGCGATGAACATAAAGAAGGCCAACACGTCGGTTGAATATCCCGGCCCACCAAAGGTCACAATATAAACGATATCGAATACTTTGAGAGTTGAGATTAACAACAACGACACCAAAACCAGTAAGCCGCTACGGATGTTGGGCACGATCACATCAAACAGGATGCGCAATTTGGAAGCGCCATCCACTGTAGCGGCCTCCACCATTTCTTGGAGTTCCGTGGTACGGAACGACGATTGCAAGATGATGACCGCGAAGCCCAGATATTGCCAGATAAATATCACAATAAGCCATAAAGTAGCCGTTTTGGGGTCATTGACATAATTAGAAACCAGAAAGTCAAGCCTCAGTGCCCTGAAGATGGTATTCAAAACCCCCTTGTCTGGCTGGTACATCCAGGACCAAATTGTTCCGGTGACGATAAATGACATCGCCACCGGATAAAGTATCAGAGTACGTACATAACCCTCTATCCCCCGTATCGGGCTGATCTCCAAAAGGTAAGCAATGAAAAGGGCAATTACGACTGTTGGCACCACCCCCAAGAGTAACCAGCGCAAGTTGTTACGTACATCCACCCAGAACCGATCCAGGCCTACCATCAATTGATACCACTTTAGTCCTGCGAATCGAAAATTGGGAGCTGTGCCCGACCAGTCCGAAAAAGAGACATAAATTGTCCACATCAGCATGCCGTAAAGGACGATTAAAAAAATCAATAAAGGTCCCAGGAAGACCAATGTTTCTCCTAATCGGAAACGAATCGTTCGCTTCTCCAAGGCACCCTCTCTGCCAACAGGTAGAAAGAGCCTTCCCCTCCCCTATACAAGGGGGGAGAAGGCTCTTTTCAGATAAGCCATTTTATGGCCACTGGTACCAGGCCGCCCCTTCTTTTACCTGGTAGGTGGTGAAGAGATCACCCACCGTCTTGATCGTAGCATCTACATCCGGCGTGACGACAAAGGCAGCAATGGCATCCCAGTAAGCCTGCGTAAAGGAGAAGGGAGCAATGCTACCATGCTGATCGAGGATCAGTTTGGTGGGATTCTCGCGCACGTAGGTCATCAGCTCCTGGCGGATAGGATCCGGAAATTCTTTCGGATCAATGTCAATGCGCGCAAACAAACCGCCCTGGATAACATCGGTCGGGATTTGCAACTCCGGCGAGGCAACCACGCGCAGCCAATCCATAGTGGTCTTCGGATGCGGCGCGCCCTTGGTCAAGCCGTAAGTATCAGGATGGAAAAGCAAGATGCGTTCGGGCTTTTGCGGGAAGGTCACCGCACCGAATTCCTGCCCTGGCGTCCAGCCACGGCTCTTGAAGTAGCCTATAGCCCAGGTCCCCATGATTACCATCGCCGAATCACCAGAAACCAACAGACCACAGGATTCATCCCAGGTCAAACCAGGGTTGGTGGCGTTGATGTAGGGGATTAACTCCTTAAACTTCTCCAAGGCGGTCTTGAAAGTGGCATCCGTCTTGACATCAATCTCGCCCTTGTAGAGTTTGACGTAGTACTCCGGACCACCCACTTCTAGCAAGATGCTGTCAAAGACGAACGCCGCACCCCATTTCTCCTTGGCACCTAAGGCCAGCGGCGCCATATTCGGCTTGGCTGTTTTGATTGCCTTGGCCACATTGATCAATTCATCGAATGTCGTGGGCGGGGTAAGTTTAAGTTCATCGAAGAGCGGTTTGTTGTAGTACAGGATATTCTGGATGTGCATGTTGAGCGGTACCGTATATGGGTGCCCATCAATGGTAACCGCATTTGCCAACGGCTTCGGGATCACATCCGCATACTTCAGTTCCGCCCACAGGTCATCCAAAGGCACCAGGTATCCGCCGTCCACATATGACTTCAATTCCGCCCCACCCAGGGTTTGGAACGTATCAGGCGGTAAACCTGCGGATAGACGCGCCTGAAGCACCACGCGATGGGACACTCCACCCCCACCTGCTACCGGGTTCTCAACAATTTCCACATCGGGGTATTTGTCCTTGAAAGCCTTAAACATGGCATCTGCGGCTTCGCGCTCACCGCCCGCCGTCCACCAGTGGAAGATTTCCAGTTTGCGCTCTTCCGGTTTGGGGGTTGCAGTCACAACCACTTCGCGGACCTCAGGGGTTCCTTTGACTTCAACAACCTGAGTAACCACCACCGTCTTGACCACTTCCTGAGGTTGGCAGGCTGCCAACACCAGACTCAAGACGGCCAAAGCGGTTACTACAATCAGCCATCGCTTGCTCATATTCTCCTCCTCCTGAACGAGCATAGGACCAGACTTGACTTGAGGGACAAATTACAATCGAACACATCACCCCTTTACAGGGTAGCTCTTGTCGCCCTTGGATTTGTGATTTCCAACACCGTAAATAGCACCACCTCCTTTCCACCCTTATCGGTCAGCAATGCCATCTGAAATGGGCTATTACATCATCGCGTCACAGAGCGATTCGGCAACAATGAGGGTGACCCTGTTCGGTGGTGAAAATGCCTTGACATGTCACCCACAAAACTTTGATTTGCTTTATACACAATATATACAATAGCACGACTTTTGGGTTTGTCAAGAATTTTTCGGCAAATTTTCCTTTGCCACTCCCAAACCGTTACCACGCCGGCACATTTAAAACACCCCACGTCGCCCTAAAAGGATCGCTAGAATTGGCGCCAGGCCAAGAAATAATACCCACATTACACCACCAACCTGGTTTAATCGCAGGGGTTCAATCAAAACTATTAGACCCCCTACCGACAGGACACTTCCAACCCAGGCACGCCATAGACTGACCCGGAAACCCATTCGTCGCCATGTTAAGTAGACACCCAGGCCAGCACCCAGAGCAATGCCAATCAATGCTCCTAGTATTCCTAGGGCTAAATCCAAAAATCCAGCCCCTCCTTGCCAACGGCCAATCATCCCCCCTACTAAAACCCCCAAGATCATCAGCGTCAATTCTCCTAAAACTCCCCCAATGAAGGCTAATAGGTAGATTCGCCATTGATTTTTAGGCATACTAACCACTCCAACTTAAGTGTTTAGCACCATTTTAGCATAGGCGATTCAAACCCACTGTCTTGGCCAAATAAAAAAGCCCTGGCGGGTGATTGCACCGTACCCCAGGGCTAAGAAAAGCGAACGTATCCCTTTTAGACCGATGGGCGCGGTTGCTGTTGGGTAATGCAGTGAATATTTCCCCCACCTAATAGGATCTCCCGCGCGTAGACGCCAACTACCTTGCGTTCCGGCATCAATTCCTGAAGCGCGGCCAGGGCTGTCTTGTCGTGAGGATCATTGAACATAGGTACCACAGCGCCGCCATTGGCCATATAAAAATTGATGTAGGATGCCGCAAGCCGGTCACCTTCGCGCCGCGGCAACGTCCCTTCAATGGCATCTACCCATTCGCTTTCTTCTTTGGTTATATAGACCGGGTTAGGTTGATGAATTTTGTGTACCTGCAAGCGTCGCCCACGAGCATCTTTGGCTTGCATTAGGATCTCATAGGCTTCGGCTGAAATGTCATATTGCGGATCCTGCTTGTCATCCGTCCACGTCAATGCTAAAACACCTGGCCGGATGAAGCAACAAAGGTTATCCACATGGCCACTGGTCTCATCATTATAAACGCCGCGCGGTAACCAGATAATGGTTTCCACGTTGAGGTATTCGCTCAGATATCGTTCAATCTCTTCGCGTGTTAATTCGGGATTGCGGTTAGGATTGAGCAGACATTCCTCGGTAGTGATCAATGTGCCTTCACCATCAACGTGAATGGAACCACCCTCCAACACCAACGGTGCCTTATAAACATCCACCCGTTCAATCTCGGCTACTTTTCGCGCGACCAGGTTGTCCTGATCCCACGGGAAGTATAAACCACCCTTTAATCCGCCCCAGGCGTTGAACTCCCAATCCACTGCGCGAATTTCGCGCCCATTGGTCACAAAGGTTGGCCCACAGTCGCGCATCCATGAGTCGTTATAAGACATTTCGACGACGCGCACTTCGGGAGGAAGCAGAGATCGCGCATTCAAAAACTGCGCCGCAGAAACACCCATCGTGACCGGCTCGAATTGAGCAATGGCTTTCGCCACCTCAGTAAAGGCACGCTGCGCCGGCTTGGCCCCCAAACGCCAGTTATCCGGACGTTCCGGCCACAGCATCCAACACCCTGCATGGGGCTCAAACTCGCCCGGCATCCGAAAACCATCTTGCTTCGGGGTTGTATCCAATCGCCGTGACATGGTTCTACCTCCTAGATGCTGTTTTATTACTTGGTTTCACTGGCAGGTTCAGCATGAAGTAAACGTTGGCGTCGTGCCACCAACACCTCTCCGATAACCAAGGTGATCAAAACCCCTCCTAGAACAGGGATCGCAAACGTCCAGTCAACCGGTTGCCCAGGCACCCACACGAAAAATAGAATCGCCTGGGCGATAAAAATCTCACACAACACCGTAAAAATCCATGCCACTGAAGCACCCCCGGGCACTTGATAAGGACGAAACGTTGCATGATCGGTCAAACGCAGTTTCAAAAATGCCGGGAACATGACCAGGTAGGGGAGCAGAAAAACGATCGAACTAAACGCAAACAGGCTCCAAAACAGATCCTCCGCCGTGTTCGCAAAGAAACCATAAAGGATGATCACTGCGGTTGAGATGATTCCAGTGATAAGATAAGCCCCAAGCGGGGTTTTATTGGTTGGATGAAGGTAACCAAACACTTCCGGCAGAACACCTTCATTTGCTGCTTCGGCAGCACTGCGATTCGCCCCCATCGTCCACACCACCATGTTGGTCAGAAAAGTGTATAGGGCACCGACCCCTAGAAGTGTCACCAAACCCTCACCCAAAGCACTATTACCGAGCAACACCCGCAAGGTGTCAATGATGCCAGAAATTAACCCCAATTGTTCCAGTGGCAACGCCATTAACATCCCCAGTGTTCCCAGCAGATAGAAAAAGGCAATGAGCACACCGGCTGTAATGATCGCAATAGGAACATCCCGTTGCGGATTTTCCATTTCTTCGCCTGCTCCGGACATTAATTCAAAACCCATAAAATTGAACACAATCACGGGCAAAAACGCCAACCCCGCATCCCACGTTGGGAGCAGCGCACGGAAGGAAAGGTCATTTGCCACTCCGTGCTGCGAGGCATAATAGAACGCTCCCAAACCAATAACCAGGATAATCGTGATCTTCAAAATTGCCCCTATATTGGGCACCCACTTACCGACATCTAGCGCAATAATTCCGATACCAACCGTGATCCAGGTCATTAGAATTCCAATTCCAATCTGTCCCCACAGCGGCAGATCCGGGAAAAACATTTGCGCGAACATACCGGCAAATAGGATATAGACAGAGGGCATCCATAGAGCCACATTCACCCAGTAAAGCCAGGTGACCCGCGCCGCCCAGGTTTCCCCAAAAGCTCGCCGCACCCAGGCGTAAATTCCTCCCTGCTCAGGATAGGTGGAACCCAACTCGGCAGTAATGAGCCCGTAAGGGATAAAAAAGAAGATGAGTGTGATGATCCACCAAGAGACTGCCGAAGGACCAATGGCCGCCGCTGGCGCTAACGTATCCACAACCAAAATAGCGGCTACGGTGAACAAAATCATGTCAAAGCGCCTTAAGGTCTTCTTGAACCCCCCTGATTTTTCTAATTGTTTTTCTCCTGTCATGATATTCCTCCCCAAAGGTGGATTTATCAAAGAACAAAAGAGAGGGATGGGCATCAAACGCCCATCCGCTCCGCTAAGAACGCCTGAATCCGCCCGCTGTGGTAAGCCTCCAACTCAGCGCTGGGGCGCTTCAATCGCGGATACACCAACCACACCAGAATTCCCTTTTCGGTGTGTAGCCGATTTTCAGCCTGATCGTAAATGATCGAGCGCTCAGAATCCATCACCTCATCCGTTACCTCCACCCCTCGCGAAGCCGGCAAACAATGCATAAATTTGCAGTGGGCTGGTGCATGCTTGAGCAGATCCATATTGACCTGATAGCGAGGCATAAAGGCTTTGCTGCGTTCTGGAATTTCGGCTTCCTGGCCCACCCACCACCATAGATCGGTGTAAATAAAATCGGCGTCCTTGACGGCTTCAACGGGATCTTCGGTAATACGTAAGGTCCCCCCCGACTCTCGGCAATTCTCTAAAGCCGTCTTGACCCACGCCTCGGGGGGCTGGTAGCGTTTCGGCGCCGCATGGGTAAAATGCATTCCCAACCGAGTGCAAATCAGCATCAGGGAGGAAAGAACATTGGTGGCATCGCCGATAAAAGTCACATGCAGATCTTCTAAGCGCTTACCTTCCGGCATGTGCTCCATCATCGTCAACACATCACATACCACCTGCGTCGGATGGTTGTAGTCGGTTAAACCGTTGATGACCGGCACCGTCGCCGCCTGGGCCAGACCCACAATGGTCTCGTGCTTCAATGTGCGCGCCATGATCACATCCACCATGCGCGAAAGCACCCGCGCCGTATCTACCAAAGACTCACGCACACCCAGGTGAATCTCACCCGGCTTTAGATAGAGAGCATGCCCACCCAGCTCTGTCATTGCCACCTCGAATGAGACGCGGGTGCGCGTTGATGGTTCCTCAAAAATCATCGCCAGGCTGGCATCTTTGAGTAATTTGGGCGTACAACCCTGCTTATCGGCCTCTTTGATCAATCGGGTCAGACTGATCAAATCGAGTAACTCCTCTTTGGAAAAATCCTGGGTGTCAATAAAGTGTCGTAAAGTCATATGCGCCTCTCTTAAATATTCCGTATCGGAATTATTTATTTCCGTTTACATACTAATAATAGCACATTTAACCATGTAATTCAAGCCATATCGGAATTTTTATGATCATTATCACAACCCAAAGTGACTAATATCGCTGCTCAGTGAAAATTGATCCCCCAAGTCGTTACCACTTTAGTCATTATCACGGCAAAATTAACTTATGATTTTTCACCACGCCAAAAAAATTCATAGATTGGTTCCTTTATCCTTGGGTCGCATCCTTTTAGCGGCCACTTTGCTAATTGCATCCATTGGGACAAGCATCGTTTCCGCTCAAGGACCCGGATGGATACGTGTCGCTTTTATCAATGTCGGCCAGGGCGATAGCATCTGGCTCCATGGGGAAGATCAATACGATGTTCTCATTGATGGTGGACGGTTAGCGGCTGGTCCAACAGTCGTGGCCTATTTACAAAACCAAGGCATTGACGATCTTGACTTGCTCATTATCACCCACAGCGACTCAGACCACATCGGTGGCTTGGTCTCAGTTTTACGTTCCACCTATACCATCGAAGCCGTGGCCGATAATGGGCTCCCGTGCTCAACCTCCATCTGCCAAACCCTCACCGCCGAGCTCGTCAAACGTGGCTTGACTCCCACCCCGCTGGTCGCTGGGCAAAGCCTCAACGCAGTGTTAATCAACTTGCAAGTCTTAAATCCTCAGCCCATTCTGAGCGGCGATGATAATGAAGATTCCGTGGTCATCCGAGCCGTGCATGGGCAAATCGCTATCCTGCTCACAGGCGATATCAGTACCACTGCTGAAACCACGCTGATGGCCAACGATCTACCCCTTCAGGCACAGGTGCTCAAGGTAGCGCACCATGGAAGCAAATACAGCACGGGCGAGAACTTTCTGGCCACCGTGCAACCCACCCTCGCGGTCATCTCGGTCGGTGATAACTCCTACGGTCATCCTGCACCTGAAACCTTAGATCGCTTGGCCGCCAGCGGTGCCCAAATACTGCGCACCGACCAAATCGGCACCATTATCCTGTATAGTGATGGCAATAGCTTTTGGACGGCTCAGGCTACATATGCGGTATTTCTACCCTTAATCCTGAGAGAATTTTCCTCTCCTCCCCCAACCCCCACCCCAATAACTCTTCCTTCCCCACCTCCTCCCCAGGTTAGGATCACCCATATCGAGTACAACCCACCTGGTGATGATGTTCAAGGTGAATATGTTGAGATCCAAAATCAAGGTGAAAACACCCAGGCTCTAACTAACTGGACGTTATCTGACCAAGCCGGCAATACCTTTACCTTCCCCGAATTTCTCATCGGTAGTGGTCAATTTGTGAAGGTCTGGACGAAAGCCGGCTCAAATGATAGCCAGAATTTATACTGGGGACGCAACCAGGCTGTTTGGAATAACGACGGGGATTGTGCGTACTTGAAGGATCATAACGGGGGATTAATCTCAACCTACTGTTATCCTCCCTAGTGCTATTCCGCAGTAAAATCCTCCGGGGGAGGCATCCATTCATCAATATTGCGCAAGATGCGCGGCACGAGCGCGTAACCCTTCACGTGCACCCCAGGTATAGCAGGTAGCCCGCTGCGCAGGAATTCACGTAGTTGTTCGTTATTTTTAAATCGTACCTCAATCGAGAGATCCTGGGTACCCTGACCAAATGCCAAATACGATACCTCGGGCATCGCCAGCAAGGCTTCTATGACGGCTTGTTCCCGGTCAAGATCCACTTCCAGGAAAATATCCGCTGTAATCACATAACCAAAGTAGTTGGGATCCACAATACAGGTTAAGCGAATCGCTCCTGCCTCGACCATACGGTCAATGCGGTTGCGTACTGTGCGTTCGTTCAAACCCAGTTTGCGCGCAATCTCGGCGGCCGGCTTTCGGGCATCCACCTGTAATTCTTGCAGAATCTGATAATCAACCAGGTCAAAAGAATGACGGCGCATTTAATTTCTTCACCTCTTGCGGATTCCAACCACGTTGGATACTATAGCATTTCCGTTTTGGAAACGCAAGAGGGGACTTTGACCTAATTACTGAAATTGCGGTGCCTCAATCAACCCCCGCCCCAGCAGAAGCGACCATTGAGATGTCCGTTTCTGCCAAAGCCGCCACCAAGCCACCGTATCGCGCAGGGTTTCTTCAATATCCCGCGTTTGATATCCCAGATGTTCTCGCGCTTTGGCTGAAGATACCCGAAAGGAATCGCTGACCGTTTCAATCGCATAGGGGGTAAAACGAGGGCGCAAATTAAACCAACGTGCTATCATCAAGTTTATATTGGCTATGCGAATTGCCAAATCGCGAGGAGACGTCATCACCTTGATTGAGCGTCCAATTAGATCACCTACCTTGACTATTAATTCTTTAATCTCGATCCAGGTACCTGAAAGCAAATAAACTTCACCTCGCTTCCCCTTTTCCGCGGCCAGAATAAGCCCCTGGGCAACATCTCGCACATCCACAAAATCAAACCCACCTTCTACAGCAAGCATAAGGCGTTGACGCATGGCTTGTCGCACCAAGCCGCCCATTTCTGAACCCAGAAAATCATACGGACCGATAATTCCAGTCGGGCAAACGATAACCCCATCTAAACCTTCACGTGTGGCTTGCCGAACCAAAAGTGAAGCAGCCGCTTTTGAACGATCATAAATCCCCGCCGGATTTTCCGGATCAAACGGCAGTCGCTCATCCACCGTCTCCCCTGCCTGCGGGCGCTTCAATGCGTGAATGGAACTGGTATAAACCAGCCGCTTCACCCCTGTAACCAACGCTGCACGAATCACGTTCTGCGTGCCTTCTACGTTGACCCGCCATACCTTCTCGTCCATGCCCGGGCGAATGGCGATTAGACTCGCCAGATGAAAGACACAATCCACCCCCTGCATGGCAAAGCGCAGGATATCCTCATCCAAAACGTCCCCAGGCACTACCTCAACCGGCATCCCTTCTAGAGGCAATAAACTTTCACCCCGCAAGACCAGTGCCCGCACGCGCTCACCCCGAGCGACTAAGTTTCGCACCAAGACGTTGCCCAAATGCCCGGTAGCACCGGTTACCAGAATAGTCATCTCGACCTCCTCTTTCTTAAATACCGACCAGTTGGTATAATTTTAATAGATTAACCTCACCCGTCAAGGAGATTCACCATGCCCAAACAGGAACGCGCTGAAGAAACACGACGACGAATTTTAGAGGCTGCCCAGGAAACTTTCGCCAGTCAGGGTTACCAGGCTACCAGTGTCGCCGAAATTTGCCAACGTGCCGGAGTAACCAAAGGCGCTTTTTTCTACCACTTTCCGACCAAACACGCCCTTTTTCTTGCCCTCTTGGAAGATTGGCTGTCTCAACTCGACCAATATCTAAACCCCGATCGTTACCTTGGGAACAACGTTGCCCAAAGCCTGTATGCTATGGCTGATTTGCTAAAGGCTGGGTTAACTCAGGGGCGCGACTACTTACCCATGTTTCTCGAATTCTGGCTGCAAGCCGCTCGCGATCCGGTGGTTTGGCAAGCCACTATTGAGCCTTACCGGCGCTATCGCGCCTTTTTCGCTAACCTTTATCTCCAAGGGATGAATGAGGGTTCCCTTTGCACCGCAGATCCCAGTCTCGCCGCTGTGGCTATGGTCTCTTTGGCTTTAGGTCTGCTTTTGCAAGGGCTAATGGATCACGAAAGCGTCAACTGGGAGGAAGCCGCTCCGGCTGCGTTTCGCTGGGTGCTTAGTCTTATGGCCCCAGATCCTGCCACAACTCCCTGAAAGCGTACCACTTATTAGGGCCTTGGTGCCCAAAGACCCAATCCTTCTTCCCGCGCCTTGTGCTCCGCCATATGAAATACCTCGGCACAGGCCACATCCGGCGGGTAACGCAAAGCGTTAGCATAACCACCGCGTACTAATTCGTAATTAATAAATATCTCGCCAACCAAAACATAACGCAGAAGGCGGCCATAGCGATCGGTTTCACTTACGTCTTTGATTAAGGTGACCTCCCGCCCGTCCACCAATGCCTGATTACGCGCCGCTGCCTCTTCACCGAAGTATTCAATCCGTATCGTACTTTCAGGAGTGTCTATTCCGATATAACGCACGTTAAATAACGATCCATTTATTTCGACCTCAACCGTATCTCCGTCAACGACTCTGACGACTTTACCTTGTTCTCGGATCGTGTTTGTAGGCAAACAGGCTAATGCGCTAGAATCGGTGAATAGAGGGATGGGTCGTGGTGTAGTAGTAGCCTCACCCAAGGGTAAATTTCCTTTAGGTGCCAAGGTCTTAACCAGAATAAGCAAAAACAACACCAGTACGATGGTTAGCAAGGTTAGCGGTAATGGTGGGCGACTCCAGACAGAGTGAGAAGAAACACATTTGGACACATCAACCTCTGGGTAAAAATATTAGAGATAGGCTCTGGTTGTATTGCTGTTTTTAGAATTATACCGATTCGCCGATTGACACACCCTTCTAAGTTTTCTATAATGGTTTTAATTTGTAATGTTCGAACATTCGGTCAGTATAACATTATAAAGTGATCCCATCCAATTACTCTCAATTCTCCCTTTTCCTTAATCAAAATCAAAGGAGTGCCCCATGCATAAAATTACCCTCCTCGGAACCGGCCTAATAGGTCAGTTTTATGCCGCCAGCCTAATCGGGATGCGCAATCGTGACGAGATCAAAGTGGTCTATTCGCGTTCCCCCGAAAATGCGCGCAAGTTTGCCGAAAAATGGCACATTCAGCGTTGGACCACTGATCTTGCTGAGGCTATCCGCGACCCCGAAACCGATGTTGTCGTCATCGGATTACCCAATCACCTTCATAAGGAGGCCACGCTGCTTGCCGCTGAAGCCCAAAAGGCCGTTCTTTGCACCAAGCCCCTTGCGCGCACTGCCGAAGAAGCCTGGGAAATGTTAGAAGCAGTAGAAAAAGCAGGGGTATTTCACGGTTACTTGGAAGATTTAGTGTACACCCCGAAAACCCTCAAAGCCCTGGAAGCCGTACGTCAAGGCGCTTTGGGTAAAGTATTATGGGCACGCTCTCGCGAGACCCATGGTGGTCCCCACAGCGATTGGTTTTGGAAAAAGGAATTTTCCGGAGGTGGGGCATTAATTGACATGGGCTGCCACTGCATTGAAATCGGCCGCAACTTCATCGGAAAGGAAGTTCGTCCCGTCGAGGCAATGTGTTGGGCCGATACCCAGGTGCATCCGATTGAGGCCGAAGACCACGCTATTGGTTTAATTCGTTATGAAAACGGCGCTATTGGGCAATTCGAGGTTGCCTGGAACTTCCGTGGTGGCATGGATTTGCGTGATGAGGTGGCCGGTACTCAAGGAACGATCTGGCTCAACCATTGGCTGCGGACCGGCTTTGAACTTTTCACTGCAGTTGGCCCTCAGGGCTACGTGGCCGAAAAGGCCGAAGGAACAACCGGATGGCTCTTCCCCGTCGGTGATGAAATCGGTGCACTGGGGTACGTACATATGTTCCTCGATCAACTCAACGCTCTAGATCAGAACCGCGCCCCGATGGAGACGTTTTATGATGGCTACGTGGTGAACGCCATCATGGACGCATGCTACCGTTCTGTTCAAAGCAAACAATGGGAACCAATTCTATTGAAAGAATGGCGCGGTGGAGGGCAAGGTGAAGCGCAGCAGGTCCTAGCCGAATATGATCCTGAGCACTGGATTATTAAGACCGAGAAAATGCCCGACGGCAGTCTCAAATACATTTTGCGCCACAAGCAAAGCGGTGAGATCACCCAAAAAATCGTGCCCCCGGCGAACTGAGGAACACGACAACCGGCAGAGTTCTTTCCAAAAGAAACTCTGCCGGTTGTCAAACAAATCATACAATTATAGAACTTATCCAAAGAGAGTTTGAAAAATTAATACTTTTGCTACTTTACTTACAAAGTTGAATTTGCTATAATCAAAATACCATTCCTGCGCCAGGTTGTGCTCATGTCCCAACCTTCCCCTTATATTCTTAGCCGCGCCGAGAAAATGATTGTAGATCTGCTCAGCCAGCATGGTGCGCTCAGCCGCACCGAATTGGCCTGGCGCACAGGCTATTCTCGCGCCAAAATCGGCGCCGCCGTGCAAAGCCTGCTCGAGCGTGGTATCCTCGAAGAAGTAGGGGACGATGAGTCACGCGGTGGCCGTCGGGCGCGGCTGCTCAATTTCGCATCTAATATCGGCTATATATTTGGCGTTGACGTCGGAGCGACGAGTGTAGACATTGCGCTTTCCGATTTCACTGGTCGTATTCTTTCCCGTTTCGATACTCCTGCCGACGTGCGAGACGGGCCCGATGTCCTACTGGGCATGATCAAGGATCAAATGTTGATCATGCTTCAGGAGGCGGGACTTGCCCCCGAACAGATTCACGGCATTGGCATCGGTGTTCCGGGACCAGTCGAGTTCTCAACGGGCCTTCTTATCGCTCCACCGATCATGCCGGGTTGGGAGGCCTTTCCCATTCGTGAGTATTTCAATCGTGTTTTCACCCAGGCCATTGTCATTGTGGATAATGATGTCAACGTTATGGCATTGGGTGAACTACGGCGGGGTAAGAACATCAACGCACAGAATTTCATCTTCATCAAAATCGGCACCGGCATTGGTTGTGGGATCGTATGTCAGGGCAAGATCTATCGTGGTAGCAGCGGGTGCGCAGGTGACGTCGGACACATTTGCGTAGATTATAATGGCCCTATCTGTCATTGCGGCAACCGCGGGTGTGTGGAAGCGATGGCCGCTGGTCCGGCTATTGCCGCCAAAGCCATGCAGGCGGCTCAAGAAGGGCGCAGCCCGATTTTGCAACAGTTAATGGAGAGCAACAACGGCGTTCTGACCGCTAAGGATGTTGGCATTGCTGCTGCCCGCGGGGACCGGATTTCCATCGGCTTAATCCAAGAATCGGGCAAATTAATTGGTGAAATGTTGGCTGGGGTGGTGAATTTCTTCAACCCCAGCCTTATCTTAATCGGTGGCGGCGTCAGCAATATTGGTTATCAGTTGCTTTCCTCGATTCGTCAAGCCGTGCTTGCCCGATCGTTACCCCTTTCCACGCGAGACCTGCGGATTGAATATAACTCCCTGCGTGGCGAAGCCGGAATTTATGGTGCGATATACCTGGCCCTGGAACACATTTTCACCACGTCTACCACACCAGGCTTTGAAGATGATGAGTGATCTCAACCGAAAGGAGGTGGTTTCAGTTCCTAACCAACTTCCACGAAGCTTTTCCGATGTCCCCCTGTTTCTCAATTCCACTTCATAGGTTCTGCAAGGAGGAGTGAGACATGTCTGAACGAAAGTACCGTCCCCTCATTTGGTTGGCTAGTCTGTTGGTCATCCTGGCAATGGTGCTAACGGCGTGCGGTGGACAACCCACGGCAGCCCCTACCCAGCCCGCAGGTGAACAACCCGCTACCCAACCCCCTAGCGGCGGGGCACAACCCACCAAAAAGTTCACCATCGGCGTTTCTAACCCCTTTGTGGGCAGCGAATGGCGTTCTCAGATGATCAAAGACCTTCAGGAGGTCAACGCCGAATACATGGCTCAGGGCCTCACCAACGAACTCATCATTGAGTCCTACGACACCGATGTCCAGGGCCAGATCCAGCAAATCCGCAACCTCATGAACAAAGGCGTTGACGCCATCATCGTCAACCCCTCCGATGCCGCCGGCCTCAACGCCGTCCTCCAGGAAGCCATTGATGCCGGCATCCTCGTCGTCTCCGTAGACCAGGAAGTCTCCGCCAAGGGCGCCATCAACGTCGCCATTGATCAGGCCGAATGGGCTCGCATCAGCGCCCGCTGGCTGGTCGAGAAACTCGGCGGCAAGGGCAATGTCGTCATGATCAACGGCATCACCGGCCACCCCGCCAATGAAGCCCGCGTCAAGGCCGCTACCGAGGTCTTCCAACAGGCCGGCATCAACATCCTCAACAGCGTCGAAGGTAAGTGGGATCAGGCCACCGGCCAGCAGAAGATGGCCGACATGCTCGCCGCTTACCCCAACATTGACGGTGTTTGGGCCCAGGACGGTGTGGCACTGGGTGCCCTGCGTGCTGTCCAGGCCGCTAACCCCGCCAAATGGCCGGTTATGGTCGGCGAAGCCCGCGCCGGTTACCTCCAGGCTTGGAAGGAAGTCCTCCAGACCAAACCCGATTTCGAGTCCATCGGCGTTATCAACCCGCCCGGCCAGTGCGCGACCGGCCTCCGCGTCGCCGTTAAATTGCTCCAGGGAAAGAAACTGCGCTCCGACATTCTGAAGGGCGCTGCCGGGAACACCATCTATGTCCCGATCCCTGGTATCGTGACCAAGCGCAACTTTGATACCATCTACGAGACCGTCAAAGACAAGAGCGACTGGTACACCCTGGATTCAATCCTAAGCGATGCCGAAGTGGATGCCTTCTTTGAGGGTGCCCCGGCTCCGAAGAAGTTCACCATTGGCATCTCCAACCCCTTCGTGGGCAGCGAATGGCGTTCTCAGATGATCAAGGACTTCCAGGAGGTCAACGCCGAATACATGGCTCAGGGCCTCACCAACGAACTCATCATTGAGTCCTACGACACCGATGTCCAGGGCCAGATCCAGCAAATCCGCAACCTCATGAACAAAGGCGTTGACGCCATCATCGTCAACCCCTCCGATGCCGCCGGCCTCAACGCCGTCCTCCAGGAAGCCATTGATGCCGGCATCCTCGTCGTCTCCGTAGACCAGGAAGTCTCCGCCAAGGGCGCCATCAACGTCGCCATTGATCAGGCCGAATGGGCTCGCATCAGCGCCCGCTGGCTGGTCGAGAAACTCGGCGGCAAGGGCAATGTCGTCATGATCAACGGCATCACCGGCCACCCCGCCAATGAAGCCCGCGTCAAGGCCGCTACCGAGGTCTTCCAACAGGCCGGCATCAACATCCTCAACAGCGTCGAAGGTAAGTGGGATCAGGCCACCGGCCAGCAGAAGATGGCCGACATGCTCGCCGCTTACCCCAACATTGACGGTGTTTGGGCCCAGGACGGTGTGGCACTGGGTGCCCTGCGTGCTGTCCAGGCCGCTAACCCCGCCAAATGGCCGGTTATGGTCGGCGAAGCCCGCGCCGGTTACCTCCAGGCTTGGAAGGAAGTCCTCCAGACCAAACCCGATTTCGAGTCCATCGGCGTTATCAACCCGCCCGGCCAGTGCGCGACCGGCCTCCGCGTCGCCGTTAAATTGCTCCAGGGAAAACAACTTAAGGACGGCATCCTCAAAGGCGCCGCGGGCAATACACTCTACGTACCGATTCCTGGGGTTGTGACCAAGGATAACTTTGAAACCTATTACGAAATGGTCAAAGATAAGACCGACTGGTACACCCTGGATTCGGTGATGAACGATCTTGAAGTCAGCGCGTTCTTCAAATAAGCCCTATGAATAAGGTGTCGCTTTCCGCTCAACACTTGGTCAAACACTATGGGGGTGTTGTTGCCCTCGCCGACGGCAATCTTGAAGTAAACCCTGGCGAGGTGATGACCCTGGTAGGGGCCAATGGGAGTGGGAAGAGCACCCTGGGAAAGATCGTAACCGGAGTAGTCGCCCCTGATGGGGGGCGGCTACTCCTCAACGATCGTGAGGTGGTCTTCCGCACCCCCCATGCCGCGCGCGAATTGGGCATTGTGGCTGTTTATCAAGAACTCTCACTGGTTCCGCGCATGACCATTGCCGAAAACATCTGGCTAGGGCATGAATGGGAACGAGCCGGCGGCATTTTGCGCGACGCCGAAATGCGCCAGCGCACACGAGAACTCCTGGCGCTCTTCGAGGGCACCACCCATAACCACCTGGATCCTGATTTGCCAATTTCCGCCCTCTCTCCAGGAGAAAAACAAATTGTCGAAATTCTGAAAGCCCTCTCCTGGCAACCCTCAGTGCTTTTTCTAGACGAAGCGACAGCCTCGCTCGATTCGCGCCAGGTTAATCGCCTGTTTGATCTCATCCAGGATTGGAAACGCCAGGGTATGGCAATTGTCTTTATCTCCCATCGTTTGGATGAGATTTACCGCATTGCAGATCGAGTAACTGTTCTCCGTAACGGACGCACGGTCGCTGCTGCACCAATTTCCGACCTCAGCAAACAAGAGCTGATCAATCTAATGATTGAAGGGGGGGTAGCCACTCGCACAAACGGCAAACGCTCCGAATCATACGCAGCAGGAGAGGAGGTCTTACGCGTCGAGTCCCTCTCCACCACAACCTTACGCGCGATCAACCTGGTGCTTCGGCGCGGCGAACTGGTGGGTTTGGGAGGATTGCAAGGCCAGGGACAAACGGAGCTTTTACTCGCTCTCTTTGGTGCCATACCTTATACAGGACAAATCTATCTCTATGGTCGTCCGGCGACCCTGCGCCGTCCCCAAGATGCCATGCGTCACCAAATTGCCTATGTTCCTGGGGAACGCAACACGGCCGGCTTACTCCCCATTCAGTCTATATTGGACAACCTGCTTTTGCCTTCCTGGAAATACTATGGATTCCCTCTCCGCATTCGGCAAGCCCAAGCTGATGCCATGGCCGTTGCCGGTGGAGGATTAAAGTTAGTCATGGCCGGTTTAGATCAACCGGTCAACACACTCAGTGGCGGTAACGCCCAGAAAGTGGTACTTGGAAAATGGCTCCTGCGCCGTCCTCAGATTCTCCTGCTTGATGACCCCACGAAGGGGGTTGACGTCGGCACGAAGGGCGAATTTTATAAGATTCTCTCCGACTTGCGCGCTGAAGGAACGGCGATCCTCTTTTATAGTACCGATGATGAAGAGTTATTGGGGTTGTGTGACCGAGTGTTAGTCTTGCATGACGGCAAGATCACTGCCGAGTTGTCAGGTGAGCGACTGGTGCATTCAGAACTTGTGGCTGCCGCTATGGGCAGCAGCACCTAGGAGTTGGTCATGAAAGCAGCATTGAACTTTGGACTGCTTCGCCGCTTAGGGCGCCAGTATTTCCTTTTTTCGCTCCTCTTGCTAATCGTAGGCGTTGTTATTAACGCCAGTTTACAGGCGAACTTTTTCAAACCGATTGCCCTGGTAGGGCTTTTGCGGACCTACCTTCCCCTGGTTTTGCTGGCAGCAGGGCAAACTATCGTTATCATTGGTGGAGGGATTGATCTCTCAGTGGGTTCCGTCGTCTCCATGGTTAACGTCATCTTAGTCACCCGCATGGGGGCAGAGGCGACCCAATCCCAGGTCCTGATGGCCGTATCCCTGGGTTTACTGGCTGGCATTCTAGCGGGAGCACTAAATGGCGCCTGCATCGCCTTTTTACGCTTTCAACCCTTGGTGACCACCTTCGCTACATCCTCGATATTTGCCGGCATTGCTGTGTGGATCCTACCGCGACCTGGTGGCAGTGTACCCGAATCTTTTATGCAACCTTACCGCAGTTCACCCTTAGGGATCACATTTCCCCTCTGGGTCATCCTGGGTGTGGCTTTAATTTGGTGGTATCTACGTTCGACCCGCTTTGGGCGTTACTTATATGCCACCGGAGGTGATGCTTATTCCGCTTACATGAGCGCCGTCCCGGTTGAATGGATCCGCTTCTTTTCTTATGTTGCCTCCGGACTGATGGCAGCCCTCAGCGGGTTGTTGCTCACCATGTCCATTGGCACCGGTTCCGCCCTCATTGGGTTAGATATGACGATGCCTTCCATTGTGTCGGTTGTCTTGGGCGGCACCGCCCTCAGCGGCGGAGGCGGGGGTGTTATCGGCACCATCCTCGGGGTGTTCATCTTAGCCATCATTCGTAACATCATTTCGTTTGCCAACGTGCCTTCCTGGTGGCAAACGCTGGTAAATGGTCTGGCTGTGATGCTTATCTTAGCCGGACCGGGTATATGGGCGCTTATCCGTGGGAGGCGTGACTCATGAAACGACGCATCAGTCCTACCCTCATCGCGCTTGCCCTGGCCATCGTGCTATTTTTCCTGGGTGGTCTGATTCAACCCGGTTTTACCTCGTTTGAATTGGCCATGAACATCCTTCGTCTAGCCGCTTTCCTGGGTATTGTCGCCGCAGGTCAAACCCTGGTCATCATCAGTGGGAGCGAAGGGATTGATCTTTCAGTAGGTGCCATGGTCACCCTTGGTGCCATCATATCCTACGGGCTAATCAGCAAGCGTGACGACCGCATCTGGATCGGCTTTTTGGCTTCACTGGGTGCGGGAGTGATCATTGGTACACTAAACGGCATTGGGGTGGCTTATTTACGCATTCCGCCCCTGGTCATGACCTTGGGTATGGCCACGGTGATCCAGGGGTTAATCTTCGCGGTAACCCAAGGCAGTCTGGAGGGCGGTTCCGCACCCCTGCTATCTAAGATCACAACTGAACCCCTCCTTTTTGGTATTCCCGGCATTCTCTATATCTGGGCTGCATTTGCCGGCCTAATGTGGCTGCTGTTACAGCGTACTCGATATGGTAAGAACCTCTTTGCCATCGGCACCAACCGCGTTACGGCACGCCTTTCGGGGGTGAATGTCAAAGCCACGGTTGTTACTACCTACATGCTTTGTAGCACTTTAGCCTCGTTTGGCGGTTTTATATTCCTTGGCTACTATGAGCGGGTTTTTCTCAACCTGGGCAACCCCTATACTCTTCCCTCAATTGCGGCAGTCGTCATGGGCGGGACCGTCCTTTCTGGCGGCGTGGGAAGTTACTGGGGGACCATGGCGGGCTCCATTGTCTTAACCTTGATTACCAGCCTACTCACTACCTTAAGAATGGAAGAACATCTCCGCCAAATCGTCTACGGGTTGATTTTGCTTGTCCTGCTAGCCGCCTATGGTCGCCAGCGCGCATTACGACAATAAATCCTGGAGAGGTCTTTATGGCTTACCCTATTTTGAACAGTCAGACGATAACCTACGAGCAACTCGCGAAAACCATTGATCATTCGCTACTACGGCCGGAACTTACCCGCACTGAGGTGATTCAAGGCTGTGAACTGGCCGCACGTTATCATGTCGCTTCAGTTTGTGTGAAACCCTGCCATGTCCGGCTAGCCAGTGAGATTTTGAAGGGCAGTGACGTTGTTGTGGGCACAGTCGTAGGATTTCCCCATGGTTCCTCAACTACTGCGATTAAAGTCGCCGAAGCCCTCCAGGCACTTGAAGACGGGGCCGTAGAATTGGACATGGTTATCAATATCGGGGAGTTACGTTCTGGTAACGACGACTTCGTGCGTGAGGATATACGCGCTGTTGTTGCTGCAGCCAAAGGTAACATCGTTAAAGTGATTCTCGAAAATGCTTATCTGACCAAGGAACAAATTGTGCGCGGTTGCCAGTTGGTCGAGCAAGCCGGCGCACATTTTGTAAAAACCTCCACTGGTTTTGCGCCCAGCGGAGCCTCAGTGGAGGATGTGCGTCTAATGCGCGCCTCGGTTAGCCCGCGCGTTCAGGTGAAAGCCGCCGGTGGTATCCGAACCCTAGAAGCCATCCTTGAAATTATTGATGCCGGCGCGACCCGCGTTGGGGCAACTGCCACTGCCGCCATATTGGACGCTTTCCGTGCGCGCTCGAGTACAAGTCAGTAGGGGCAAATTTTTTCACTCGGAGGGAATAACCATGAGCAAGATGGCACAGATCAAAGTTGGGGTTGCCGGTGCTGGTTTTATCGGCCCCGCCCATATTGAAGCACTTAGGCGCATCAATATTCCAGTTTTAGGATTGGTTACCGGCTCTCGCGAAGAAACCCAGCAAAAAGCCGCTGCGTTAGGAATACCTAAAGCCTACGATTCCTTTGACGACATGATCGCCGATTCTGAAATCACGGCTGTTCACCTGGCTACCCCTAACTACCTGCACTATCCCCAAGCCAAAGCCGCTCTTTTAGCCGGCAAACACGTCATTTGTGACAAACCCCTAGCGATGAATAGCCGTGAGTCGGCTGAACTGGTGCAACTTGCCCGCGATAAGGGTCTGGTCAACGCCATCTGCTTTAATCTCCGCTTCTATCCCCTTATGCATCATGCACGGTCGGTAATTCAGCAAGGGGCATTGGGTGATCTTTTCATTCTGCAAGGTTCCTACCTCCAAGACTGGTTGCTCTATCCTACCGATTGGAATTGGCGTCTTGAACCAGAATTAGGTGGGACGTTACGGGCAGTGGCCGACATTGGCTCGCATTGGTTGGATCTTATGACATTCTTGACCGGCCTTAAAGTTAAAGCGGTGTTTGCGGATTTCAAAACTTTTATACCAGTGCGTAAGAAACCCTCCAAACCCGTCGAGACATACACGGGTAAACTTCTGACCCCTGAAGATTATATTGACCAGCCGATTTACACCGAAGATTATGCCTCGATCCTTCTTCACTATGAAAATGATGTGCGTGGGGTTGTGACAGTCGCCCAGGTATGTGCTGGTCGGAAGAACCGTCTCTATTTTGAGATTGACGGCTCAAAGGCAGCCATGGCGTTTGACTCAGAGCGTCCCAATGAACTCTGGTTAGGATATCGCGACAAACCCAATGAGTTATTGCTGAAAGATCCTTCACTGCTCTCCCCTGAAGCCCGTGCCATTACATCCTACCCGGGTGGGCACAACGAGGGCTTTCCGGACATCTTCAAGCAACTTTTCAAGAAAATCTACGCTTATATTGAACGCGGAGATTACACTGCCCCTACCGACTTCCCTACGTTCCTGGACGGGCATCACGAAATGCTAATCGCCGAAGCGATTGAACGCAGCGCCAAAGAAGGCCGTTGGGTTGAGGTGCAATACGATCTCTAATCTGAACAGGAGGTTACCATGAAACTCGGATTGTTCAGCGCCGCTTTTCCCCAGTGGAGTTTAGAGCAATTCCTGGCCTGGTCGGCAGAAAACGGTTTTGAAATGGTGGAAATCGCCTGCTGGCCGCCCGGCAAAGCCGAACGTCGTTATGCAGGGGTAACTCATATTGATGTAACCAACCTAACCCCTACCGGGGCTAAAGAGATTCAAGCCATGCTTAAACACTACGGATTGCAGATCTCCTCTCTGGGATATTATCCAAATCCGCTTCATCCCGATCCAGATCATCGCCAAACGGTGATCGAGCATCTTAAGAAGGTAATTCTTGCTGCAGAAATGCTTGAAGTCCCCATTGTGGGCACCTTTATTGGCAAGGATAAAAACAAGACCGTCCCCCAGAATTTAGAAGAATATGCCAAAGTGTGGCCGCCGATCGTCAAGTTCGCCCGAGAACATGGGATCAAGATCGCTATTGAGAACTGCCCAATGATCTTCACGTATGATGAGTGGCCGGGCGGAAACAATCTCGCCAGCACCCCCGCGATTTGGCGCAAGATGTGGGAGATCATCCCAGATGAAAACTTCGGCTTAAATCTCGATCCCTCCCACCTCATCTTACAAATGATTGACTATGTACGGGTAGTCCATGAGTTCAAAGATCGCATTTTCCATGTCCACGCCAAGGATCTGATGATTGACCGTGAAGGTCTCTATAATCATGGCGTGCTCTCGCAGGGCATGGGCTGGCAAGTTCCGCGTCTACCCGGTTTTGGCGAGGTAGACTGGGGCAAATTTATCGGTGCGCTCTACCGCGTCGGCTATGACTATGTGCTGAGCATTGAACACGAAGATCGCGCCTTTGAGGGCACTGAGGATCTGGTAAAACGCGGTTTTCTGATCGCCCGCGATGTGCTCCGGCCTTACGTTCATTAACGAAATCTCGGGAGGGGTTTAAAATAAATAACCCCTCCCCAAAATTTTCTCCCCTAACCCAGGTGACTATGAAGGAATGGTACATTGGATGTGATCTAGGTGGCACAAATTTACGCGCAGCGCTGGTTAATGTTACCAATGGTTCGGTTCGTCATGCCATCTCAACGCCCACCCTCTCCCGCGAGGGGCCCAACGCCGTCATTCAACGCATGATAGACCTGTTTCATCGCATCATTAAAGAAAGCGGCATTTCCCTAGATGATATCGGTGGAATTGGCATTGGAGTACCGGGCACGGTGGATATGGAACGCGGGATCGTCCTATTCCTGCCCAACCTTCCCACAACCTGGCCTAATATTCCGCTTGCCGAATATATTCAAAAGGGAACGACGCTTCCTACGGTCATTCTTAACGATGTGCGTGCCATCACCTTTGGGGAATGGCGTTTTGGAGCGGGTCAGGGCGTGGATACCATGGCCTGCTTTGCCATTGGCACCGGGATCGGTGGCGGCCTGGTCATTAATCGTCAACTGCATCTCGGCTTCGGAGGGACTGCTGGAGAATTGGGACACATCACGGTAGACGTCAACGGCCCTCGCTGCGGATGCGGTAACTATGGCTGCGTGGAGGTGTTTGCCTCAGGTCCTGCCATTGCCGCTATGGGCATGAAGGCAGTGGTACAGGGATGGACCACTCAAATCGGCTCCCTGGTGGATTATGATCTGAATCGCATTACTCCTGAGATCATCGCTCGCGCTGCCCGCAACGGCGATGCCGTCGCTCGCGAGATTTTTGAAATTGCCGGAGGGTATATCGGCACCGCCGTGGCTAATGTCGTGGTCGCCATCAACCCTCAACGGGTCGTCATCGCTGGTGGCGTTGCCCAAGCCGGGGATTTGCTTCTTGATCCCATCCGGCGCACGTTACACAAACGAGTCTTTGTTGCCCCCAAGGAACGCGTCGAAATTGTCCCCAGCGTTCTTGGTAACAACGCCGGGGTCATTGGGGCAGCCCTGTGGGCTTATCATAATCACGAAAATTCATGAATCACCCGCACATAGCGGACGGTTGAAGATTAATTCGGAGCGCTTTGTCCGAACATTCGGATTTAAAGACAAAAAACGACTTATAATAATCCTGCACGAATCCCACCCCGAGATGAAGGTGATGTCCTCTTCAAAAACGTTCAATCTAGCGCTTGATATCCATCCCACTGACCCTCATAACCCCCTACCCTTGTATTATCAAGTTTATGCTGACCTCAAGCGGCTGATCCGCAGCGGCATTTTACGACCGGGCGACTTAATTCCCCCGGAATTAACCCTGTGTGACCTCTATCATGTAGGGCGTCAGACGGTACGCAGTGCTATCCTCCGTCTTGTAGATGAAGGTTGGCTGGAGCGTCATCGTGGCATCGGAACCTATGTTCTGGCACCTCAAAACAGCGCTCAGCGCTTCTTCCTGGATCGTTCCTTCTCTCAGCAGGTAGAAGAGATGGGTAAACACCCTCATTCTATTGTACTGAAACAAACGCTGGGCGTGATCGATTCAACCGCCCCTGAACCCCTGCAACCCCTACAAGGGGCGCCATGTTTGTACCTGAACCGATTGCGCCTGGGGGATTCTGAACCTTTGGGCATTCAATATGCCACCATCATAACCGCACACTGCCCTGGGCTTGAGACCTTTGATTTCAATACCAATTCCCTCTATGCAATTCTTTCGCGAGAATACCACTTGATTATCGCTCGCATTACCCACACATTCAGTGCTGCTTCAGCCTCTCCTCACCAAGCCGAACTACTACAAACTATGCCCGGAGCACCTCTGCTATTGGTCAAAACCACGGCCTTTCTCGAAAATGGCGAACCCATTGAACACACCCTGAGTTATTACCGTTCAGATCTTTTTGAGTTCACGGTCGTCCATACGCTCTGAACTCACAGCATTTTTTCCGGGGAGGTATCTAAAATGAGCCCCAGCTTTGCTGCGGTTGATTATCTCGAAAAGGCTGCTGCCATTCTAACCCGCATCCGCCAAACGCAATTGGAAGTTATCGAAAAAGCCGCCAATTTATGCGCGGATACTATTGCCAATGGGGGATTGGTGCATCTTTTCGGCACCGGTCATTCCCGAATGATGGTGGAGGAAATGTTTCCCCGCCACGGTAGTTTTCCGGGTTTTCACCCTATCGTAGAACTCTCACTGACCTACCACAATCCTGTTGTGGGCGCTAATGGACAGCGGCAGGCCATGTTTTTAGAACATGTGGAAGGCTTGGGACGAGTTATTATGCGTAATTTTGTTTTTGCCCCACCCGATGTCTTCATGATCTTTTCTAACAGTGGAGTCAATGAGGTGGTGGTGGAAGTTGGGTTGGAAGCAAAACGTCAAGGCATGCCTTTAATTGCCGTGGTATCGGTCGAGCATTGCCAAGCCGTGCGCGCGCTACATTCTTCAGGGCAAAAATTGATTGATATCGCCGATATTGTTATTGATAATTGCACCCCTGCCGGAGATGCCATGGTTTGGATCGAGGGACTAGAGGATCCAGTCGGTCCCGGTTCAACGATTGGGGGAGCAGCCGTTGTTAACGCGCTTAAGTGCGCCATCGCCGAACGCCTAACCCAATTGGGTAAGCCGCCCCTGGTGCTAACCAGTAGTTACTTCCTGGGTGAAGAACGCTCACGCCAACGGTTCGAAGATTGTTATGATGATTATCGTGCACGCGTGCAGCGCGTATACGGGCGCTGTGGAGGTGACAAGTGAGTAGAAATTGGCTAGAGGGAAAAATAGCCATCATCACTGGCGCCGCCAGTGGCATCGGACGAGCGACATCCTTGATTTTTGCTCAACATGGTGCTCAGGTTGTTGGCCTGGACATTAATCCCGAAGCCGAAATGCAATGGCTGCGTGATATTCAGGCTGCCGGCAGTCAGGGTATGTTCATCCCCACCGATATGACTTCCTCCCCATCGCTGGAACGTGCGCTTCAGATGATCCAGGATCACTACGACCACCTTGACATCTGGGTAAACGTAGCAGGAGGAAGTGGACGCAAGCATGGAGATGGCCCAATTGCCGAATGTACAGATGAGGGCTGGGATTTCACCCTGGATCTCAATCTTCGCAGCACGTTTCTGGGATCACGTGCCGCCATCCGCTGGATGCTTCCTCGCAAGCAGGGAGTATTGATTAACATTGCTTCTGTTCTGGGTTTGGTGGGTGGCGATGAGGACTTTGCAACTCATGCCTATGCAGCCAGTAAAGGGGGCGTTATCGCCCTGACTCGTGCCATTGCTGCGTATTACGCACCACACCATATTCGCGCCAATGTTATCTGCCCAGGTTTAATTGCCACTCCAATGAGCCGTCGCGCTCAGGACGATCCCAGAATCCGTGAACGCCTTGCCACTCTCCAACCCCTGACAGGGGATTTTGGGCGTCCCGAAGATGTGGCACATGCCGCGCTCTTCCTTGCTTCGGATAAGGCAGCGTTTATTACCGGAGCCGTTCTGACTGTTGATGGTGGCTGGACTGTACTGTGAAGATAAGGAGAGATTGCCATGGATATGGTGCGACGCTCATCCTATAAAGAGCTAGAGACAGATGTGCTTGTCATCGGTGGTGGCTCTGCTGGGGTCACTGCAGCCATCGCCGCGGCTCGGGAGGGCGTAAACACCTTGCTTGTTGAGCGCTATGGTTTTTTGGGTGGCACCAGCACTCAGGTATTGGATACATTTTATGGTTTCTTCACCCCTGGGAGTCACCCCCGTAAAGTCATCGGCGGAATCCCGGATGAGGTCATCACCAACCTTAAGAGATACGATGCCATGCTCATTCGTCCTAATACCTACGGGGCGGGTAATGGCATCACCTATAATCCCGATATTTTGAAAATTGTTTGGGAAAGTTTAGCAATGCAAGCCGGGGTACAAATTCTTTTCCATGCCCTGGCAGTAGATGTTGAAACAGATCAAGGACGCATAACCTCTGTTTTCCTTGCCACCAAGAGCGGTTTTCTCCGTGTTCGGCCACGGGTTGTCATTGATGCTTCTGGTGATGCCGATATCGCCGCGCTGGCTGGAGTGCCCTATGAAAGCGCTGCCAATGGCCCTGTCCAAGCATTGACAACCACATTTCGTTTACTCAATGTAGATACTCAGCGTGCCTTGCAAATTAGCAAAAATGAATTGCATGAACGCATGGCTCAAGCTATCGTTGAAGGCGGCTACAACTTACCTCGCAAGGAAGGCAGTATCCATATCACACCTTTACCGGGCACCATGGCCACAAATATGACTCGTGTGGTGAATATTGATCCCACCGACATCGAACAACTGAGTTGGGCAGAAATTGAAGGTCGCCGTCAGGCGCTGGAATATTTTCGTTTTCTAAAAGAACGCATCCCGGGTTATGAGAATGCGCATCTGGCTGGCTTGAGCGTGCAAATCGGTGTACGTGAGAGTCGGCGGATTTATGGTCAATATCGCCTCACGCGCGAGGACGTCCTTGCCGCGCGCAAATTCGACGATGCCATTGCCCAATGCGGCGCACCCATCGAAGAACATCACTCAGGAGCTGACACTCGCTGGGAGTATCTTCCTGAAGGTGAAACCTATCATATTCCATATCGCTGTTTGATCCCCCTTCATTGTGATGGTTTGTTGGTTGCCGGTCGCTGTCTCTCCGCGGATCACGATGCCCACGCCTCCGTGCGTAGTATGGGGCAGTGTATGGCTATGGGGCAGGCAGCTGGCATAGCCGCCGCCTGGGCAATTCATCATCACACTACCCCGAGTGAGGTTTCCATACCCTCACTTCAAAATCGCCTCCGCCAAATCGGCGCCATTCTAGATTAATCAGGATGCTTGACGATGAACCACCGTGAACGTGTCTTAGCCGCTTTACACCATACCGAGCCCGACCGCGTGCCCATGGCATTGTGGGGCAGTGCCTACGGGGTCACTGATGGCTTGTATTTTAAACTCGTTGAATATCTCAACCTCAATCACCCTCTTCCTCCCTTCCGCCGCAGATTGGGGCATACCGTAAATTACTATGATGATCGCATCCTTGAAGCCCTAGATATAGATGTGCGTCACGTGTGGTGTGGGTTTACCGATCTTGGTGGACCGCAACAGGGTGGAGGTGCGGATGCCTGGGGGGTTACATATACCCAAAGCGGGCCCTATCTCACCGCCACTACCCACCCGCTAGCCAATGCCACTCTGGAAGTCTTGGAGGATTATCCCTGGCCACAGGTGGATCGCTTCCTCCGTCTTGAAGAACTGATAGAACGGGCACAACACCTGCGCGAACGCACGGATTACGCAGTTGTAGGGCGTGCTCCCGACTCTTATGGGCTTTTCGAACGCTGTTGTACTCTGCGCGGAACCGAGCAGTTTCTGGTTGATCTGGTCGAAAACCCCACCTTTGCCGAGACCTTGATCTATCATGTTGCCCAAGTTTTAGAACAACTTCTCATCCGTTATCTAGAGGCCGCCGGAAAATGGCTGGACATCCTAGAACTACCCGGAGATGACTACGCGGGAGAAACGCCTATTATCTCCCCACGCATGTTTAACCATTTCTTTGCCCCAGTCTGGAAACGTCTCATTGGTATCATCCGCGACCTGTCCCCGCATATCAAAATTCTCTTCCACTCGGACGGCAATATGGCTCCTTTTCTGGGACGGTTAGCCGACCTGGGCATAGATGCCTTCCATAGTGTTGAACCCTTATCTAACGTAGATTGGGCCGCGCTTAAGGCGCAATATGGGGAAAGGTTGACTTTTTGGGGCGGTATTGATATCAAGAAAGCCTTACAGGGTTCACCCGAACACGTGATTGAAGAGGTCAAGACGCGCTTGCATCTTTTGGCAAGAGGGGGAGGATATATCCTGGCTCCCAGTAATCATCTTCAGCCCGATATTCCCCCTCAAAACGTAGTGACCCTTTTCAAAGCCGCACGGGAATTCGGACGCTATCCCATATTAATCTAAAGAAAGGCAGGAAAGACCAATGGCTTGGATCCGTACCGTACGTGGTGATGTAGATCCCCGTGATTTGGGTATCACCTATATGCACGAACACCTTTATTTTCTGCCACCGGAACCTTTTGCGACTCAAGACCCCGATTTACGCCTGGACGATCCCGGTGCTGCGATCCGCGAAGTCACTTGGTTCAAAAAAGCCGGCGGTAGCGCCATTGTTGAGATGACCACCCCTGACTTGGGACGGGACCCATTGGTTTTACGGCGGATCTCTGAAACCACCGGTGTCCACATCATCGCTACCACCGGGTACAACAAGGCCAAGTTCAGCGCTCCATGGGTGGCAGATAAATCACCCGAAACTCTAGCCGAAGGGATGATCCGCGACCTAATACGAGGCATAGATAACACCGACGTGCGCGCCGGGGTGATTAAAGCATCCAGCAGCCTAAATGAGATAACCTCAACTGAAGCCGTAGTTTTCACAGCTGCGGCTTTAGCACACCGTGCCACTGGAGCCCCTATCTCCACCCACACCGAAGCCGGCACCATGGCTTTAGAGCAAATTCAACACCTGACCGCAGAAGGTGTTCCTCCGCACCGTATTCTCATTGGTCACCTCGATCGCAAATTAGAGTCGGACTATCTACTCGCTATCGCCCGCACCGGGGTTTATTTAGGTTTTGACCAGATTGGTAAAGAAAAATATGCATCTGATAACCTACGCATAGATATGATCAAGCTGTTAATTGCTAATGGTCATGCCGATCAGATCATGCTCTCAGCCGATCTGGCACGTAAGAGTTACTGGCCCAGTTTTGGCTTCGGAAAAGGGCCCGGCCTAACTTTTATCTTATGGCGGTTTGTGTCCCGTCTAATTGAGGAAGGGATTGATAAGACCATTGTCCAGCGCTTTTTGGTCGAGAACCCGGCTCGGTTCCTGGCGTGGGTGGAAAAGTAACCGAGGTGTTCATGGACCGTCTTGTAGTCTACAACACCATTCTGTCAACTCGGTTGGTTCCTCTCTTTTATACACCGCAGATTTCCGTAGCCATTGACGTAACGAGATGCTGTTTACAGGCCGGCGCTAAAGTGATTGAATTTACTCATCGAGGTGAACAAGCGGCGGTTGTGTTCGCTGCGCTGCGCCAGGAGTTTAACAAAGACTGTGTGCTCGGGGTTGGAAGCATTTTAGATGCGCCTACGGCTGCCTTCTACATTGCTCAAGGGGCGGATTTTATTGTCAGCCCCATCTTTGATCCATCCCTTGCTTCCCTTTGCCATCGTCATGGTGTTGCCTATATCCCCGGCGCGGCTTCACCCACAGAAATCGTGAACGCACTTTCCTACGGAGTGGAAATTATCAAACTCTTTCCCGCTGCCGCATTGGGTGGACCAGCTCTTCTTCGCAGCCTGCGCGGTCCCATGCCCTGGGTTAAGATCCTCCCCACCGGAGGAATCCCGCTGGAAGAGAAGGCGATCCATGCCTGGCTGGAAGCCGGCGCAGTTGCTATTGGAATGGGAAGTGAATTATTGCGTCGTGAATGGATAGTAACTCAAAGGTTCGATCTCATCGAAGATGCGGTGCGGAAGGCTCTGAATTGGTTGCACGCCTTTCAATCCCAGCCCAGGACATGACGTGCCTCCTCGGATGTTGAGAATTGTAGGGCTTCAATAAAATAATCTTGAAATTCCTGGTCTTGGGGCAATGGCACATATTCCATTTGTTCAACTAGCGTAACTGCACGCTGGCGTAGAGACCGATTAAGCAATGCCATACATGCCCCTGCCCCGGCGACGTTCCCCACGGCTCGAATCCGTTGGGGATCAACAGGCGGGAGAATCCCCAATGCCAACGCATGAAGTGGACTGATCATCGTCCCAAAAATGCCCCCAAGGAATATCCTGGCAAGATCACGCTTTTCCAAACCGGCATATTCCAACAAAAGTCTTATCCCCACACTTGAAGCCCCTTTCGCCAATTGCACCGCACGAACATCCTTCTGAGTAAAGAGAAGAGGCAAACCATTATAAGTATCAGAAGCAGACACAATTTCTAATGCCCGTTCGCCAGAATCGGCCCGGGTCACGCAAGGCACATCACTGTTTACAATCCGTCCATCGGGACGGATTAAGCCCGCCGCAAGCGCCTCGGCAACGATCTCGATAACTGCAGAACCACAAAAGCCCTTTGCCTTGACCGACCCATGCCCTTTTGAACCATTATCCTGTCCAATCCATGTGACTTGAAAATTCCCTCGACGTGGATCATAACGCACGTGCTCAACCGCCCCGATGTCAGCCCGCATCCCATGGGTAATTTGAGCCCCTTCAAAAACCGGCCCCAATGGCACAGAGGTACAGAACAGGCGCCTCCCATGCTTCAGGATAATTTCACCGTTTGTCCCCATATCCATCAACAAGGCATTTCCTTCGATTGTCTCCAATCCGCTTCCCAAAACTGCTGCCACAGCATCAGCACCAATGTAGCCCGCCTTCAATGGAAGTACATGTAATCGCGCTGTCGGGGCTAATTTCAAGCCGATTTCAACCGCCGGTAAGTCCAATGCTGTCCGCACCATGGGGTTAAAAGGTATCCTTCCCAGCCCAGAAGGATCTAGTCCTAACACAAGATGATGCATCACACTGTTTCCAACCAGAACGACCTCGATAATATCCTCTGTCCGAATATTCGTTTGATGAGCTAACCTCCCAATCAATGAATTTAGCTCTTTAATTAGAATCTTCTGTAAGTGCTTACGGCGTTCTAAATCGGTCTGAGCATAGGCAATCCGTGAGATAATATCCGCTCCGTAGGTAACCTGAGGATTAAGAGCAGAGCCTGATGCCAAAATACGCCCTTCAACTAAGTCACACAGATAAACTGCTAATGTGGTTGTTCCAATATCTATCGCAACGCCATAACTATGGTCACAAAAGCCAGGCTGAACATGAACCACTTCCTGTTCACCGAGCAGCGTAAAGGTAGCTCTGGCCCATTCCGAGCTATTGCTAAGCAATAAAGTCTCTTTGACGTCTTGTGACCAGGCTAAGGGTTGAATTCCGGCGACGGACTCTACCGTTTCAACCACCTGGTCCAACCATCCCATAGCATTATGCATATCTCGAGCCGGAAGAACCACCTGGCACAGTCGTATAACCGGCTCGGTCTGGAATTCACTAATGAATAATGTTTTCTCCTTAATCCAGCGACGTTGCCTGCTCTCGACAGGGATACGGATAACGGCATTCTCTCGAACCTCAACCTGACAAGCCAGACGCCAATTATGAGCGTTTTTCTTTTGCCCCAATAAAGCTATTTCCTCCGGTGTGGGGGTAGAAAGCGCTTCTGGGTCTGCTGCTTCTACGATGACAGCACATTTTCCACACCACCCCTTTCCAGCACACGGGGCAAACACATCAATGTTTGCGCTTCGCAGCCCCTCAAGTAGATTCTCCCCTGGTTTAAGAGAAATCGTTTTACCCTCAGGATAAATAACAACGTTTGGCATAGCGGTCGAATACCCTCAACACATTTTCAATCAATTATAGTTTCTCCCAACTCCGAGTAGTTATAATTGAATAAGTCGCAAATTTGAGAGGAATTATGCCTGATGTAACCATTGCCTCAATTTTTCAAGCCGTAGTAGATGGTAATACCCGGGGCACCCTTGAAGGAATTGAGCAAGCCCTGGAACAAGGACTGACCGCCGAAGCAATATTAAGTCAGGGTCTTATCGCTGCCATGCGTGAAGTTGGACGTTTATTTGAAGAGGGCGAATATTTCGTCCCCGAGATGTTGGTTGCCGCCCGGGCCATGCAAGCCGGTCTTAACCGCTTGCGGCCTCTCTTGGTGGCACAAGGCATTCAGCCTCTTGGCAAAGTCGTTTTGGGCACAGTCAAAGGCGATTTGCATGATATTGGCAAAAATCTGGTCGGTATGATGCTGGAAGGGGCCGGCTTTGAGGTGATTGATCTGGGCACCGATGTCTCACCAGAAAAATTTCTAGCCGCCATTGAAGAACACCAACCTCATTTGCTCGGTATGTCGGCTCTTTTAACCACCACCATGTCTAATATGAAACTCACCCTCGAAATTCTGGAGCGTGCACAGGTGCGCGAGAGGGTGCGTGTGATGATTGGAGGTGCCCCGGTGACCGAGGGGTTTGCACGTCAAATCGGCGCCGATGGTTACGCCCCAGATGCCAGCCGTGCCGTCGCTTTAGCCAAACACCTACTCTCAACCTTTACTGAGCCATCCTAAGGGGAGCGTCATCAGTGTCTCGAACGCTTCTACTTGTGGATGATGATGCCCTGCTCCGCCGCTCCCTGGGTTTTAACCTGGAACGTGCCGGTTATAAGGTGCATGCAGTTGCCACAGCGGAAGACGCCTTGGCTTGGCTTAAGATCAACCAACCCGATCTGGTCCTGTTGGATATCACTTTACCCGAAATGGATGGTCTGGAAGCGCTGCGCATATTGCGTCGAGAGTGGCCATCGTTACCAGTTATTCTTTTAACCGCCCGCCGGCGCGAACTGGATGAGATCCTGGGGCTAGAATTAGGCGCCGACGATTATGTTACCAAACCCTTCGATATTGACGTCCTTGTCGCCCATATTAAAGCCGTTCTACGCCGCACCGAGAGTCCACCTCAACCTATCTCACTAAAGCCGATTACACTCGGAGACCTCATGCTCGACCCCCAAACCCGGCAGGCCACACTACGAGGTACTCCCCTTTCGCTTTCTCCGCGTGAGTTTGATGTATTATATCTCCTGGCCAGTCACTCCCCCCAGGTTGTTTCCACGGAGGATCTATTGACTCAGGTCTGGGGATCGGAGTTCGAGGGTCAACCACAAGTGGTCTATGTCCATATTCGATGGCTACGCGAAAAAATCGAATCCGATCCTAATCATCCCGAGCGAATATTGACCGTTCGTGGAGTCGGCTATCGTTATGTCCCGCTGGAAAATAGAACATGAACCGTCTACGCTTTCGCCTATTACTTTTGAGCATTGCTCCTCTGGTCATCATATTACCAGTCGTGATATTTGCCAGTTCATCCCTACTGCGTTCCCAGATCATTCTAAACAATCTCCTCAACGACTATTCTCGCCAGGCGCTTCTTGCCTCTGAGCTGCTTGCAAATCGCCCTGATGTGTGGCAAAATCGCCGCCTCGCTCAGGATGTCCTGATGCGCATGGCAGAGATTATTCCCACCCGCCTGCTCCTTTTCGATCCCCAAGGCGAACTTATTGCCTCATCGAATTCAGGTGATACGTTGCTTATCGGCACCCGTTTTGAATTTCCCAGCACGAACAACGCATTTTCACAAGGCAATATTGTTTTGGCCCAAGTTGGAAACGATGAGGGGCTCCTCACTCCTGTTCGGGATTCCTTAAATAACCTGCAAGGCTACATTTTTCTCAGTACGCCCTTTGCCGAATTTACACGCCGCACAACTGCTTTGGTGTGGATTCTTTTGCTCACCGGTGGCGCAGGCCTTGTCCTAGGTATTTTCCTGGCCTTGGGATTTACTCAAGATCTTGAACGCCCCATTAAACGGCTGAGCCATGCCGCTTATTCCCTGGCGTTAGGTATAACTCCCCCTCAATCCATTCCTGAGGAGGGGCCGCAAGAATTGAGACTTTTAGCAAGGGCGTTCAACGCCTTTCTCGAGCGACTGCAGACCCTCGAGACCAGTCGAAAGCGTCTGCTGGCCAACCTGGTTCATGAATTAGGAACTCCACTAAGTGCTCTCATTTCCGCTGTCCAAGCCCTTCGTTCAGGAGCCACAAACGATGCTGCGTTGCGCGATGATCTGCTTCAGGGGATGGATCAAGAATTGAACCGTCTCCGAAGATTGACCGATGAACTGGCTCATCTCCATGATCAAGCCTTTGGCACTTTTGAACTCCACACCCAAACGATTAACACATCTGAGTGGATTGCTGGATTCCTTGCCCCTTGGGCGCAGGCCGCTCGCGAGAAACATCAACAATGGAATGTGGAAATTGCCAGTGTACTGCCTGCTCTAAATGTTGATCCAGATCGCCTCGCCCAAGCACTGGGCAATATTATCCACAATGCCATTCGCTACACACCGAGTGGCGGTAAAATTACCGTTCAAGTTTTTGCTGATGGGTCTGAATTCCACTTCATTGTAGCCGATAGCGGACCCGGTATCTCCCCGGATGAGCAATCTCTAATTTTTGAGCCGTTTCAACGTGGTAGCACAGCCCAACGCTTCCCCCAAGGCATAGGACTTGGCCTAACCATTGCCCGGGATCTCATTCATGCTCATGGCGGGAGAATCGAAATAGAAAGCTCCCCAGGGCGAGGAAGCCGATTTGAGGTTATTCTCCCTCTACGTACATCCAATTGGAATAGCGAAGCCCAAGTTGAATAACCTTATTCCCATCTTCAAATCTTCTTCATAACCCATTGATGAAATCTTCATAAGATTGGCTTAAGATTTGAAACGTGGTGTTACCTAACTACGTTTAGATTTGTATCGTGGAGGTGAGAATGAACAAGAAATCTCCCTGGACAACCGTCCTGCTCATTATTGGAGGATTACTGATCCTAGCCCTTCTGATCAGCCTGGCGTTCTTTTTTGCCCGTCAGTGGACCTATGGCGTTTATAGAATGCCTATGCATCTCTGGGGTATGCATCGCTGGGTCTACCCTCCCGTAGTCGGTTGGCTATGGCCGTTGTTGATGCTCTTCACCCCGCTTTTACTCCTGGTCCTGTTGATTGTGGGGATTGTATGGTTAATACGCTACGTCTCCCCCAATACACCCTCAACGCCTCAACCGCCAAACGCTTTGCTCTGCCCACAATGCAAACACCCAATCCAATCCGATTGGCTGGTTTGTCCCTATTGCGGAACCCGGCTAAAAGAAACCCCTCCAACTCATTAGAGAGACATTCATCATCCGGCAGACGTTAGACTGCCGGATGATTTCTCGCCGAAGAAGGGAAGTCCCGAATTGTTTTCCTGCGCCGTGTAGTCCCTTCTGCCACTTTAGAAGAGAGGCTGGTGCGCGTCTGCTGGGTTTCTACGCTCAAGGGTGGTAACCCCCAGGCCATCCGTGCCCGATTGCATCGCTCGAGCATCTCGGGGGTTATTTCCACCCGCCCATTTCTCCACTGGACACCAAAGTCACGACAGGGTGAAGGCCGCCGCTCATAAATACGGCAACGCACTGAATGCCCGACTTCACCCTCCAGGGCAATGCACCGCGGTGGATTACGGTCTGTACCACGCATAAGATGATAAAAAGGGGGAAGGGGAGCCGTGAGTTCAGCTGGCACATAGCCCCCAGGTGCTTTATCGGTTTCTCCCCAATAGAATGAAACCCGAAAATAAGCACAACAAGCACCACATGTTCGGCAAGGATTTTCACCCTTGGCCTTCATAGCCACTGTTCCCTGCCCAAGTAGTAATAATAAAATAACATCGTTCAGTATAAATTACTACTGCATTCCTTGGTCGCTGCCAAGGTTTTTAGGCCCCTTAAGTGCGATCTCGTTCCCGGAGTCTTAAAACCAACGCAACTGCCTCGGCACGATTGCGCACCCCTAACTTAGCGAAAATAGATTTCAAATGACGTTTAACCGTATTAAGGGAAATGAACAGTTCCTGAGCAATTTGTGGATTTGAATGTCCTTCGACCAAAAAATTTAATACCTGCCGTTCTCGACCTGAGAGTAAACCCAACGGTGTTTCTTTCCCTTGCTGAGCCTGAATTTCCTCAACGATTTCCAAAAAAACTCTTCGTTCAAAGGTCCGTTTCTCGATAAACGCGACTATCTTATCTCCCTGATACAAGGCCTCAATCAATCGCGGTGATGAAAGACCGCTGACCACAATGGTGGGAATTCCTCGTGCATAGGTATGATCTAATAACCGCACTCCACCTAACTCCTCGCCAGTCCCCGCTTGAACGTTTTCCCGATTTGTATTCATCGGTTCCATGAGAGAGAGATCAACCACAGCCAAATCGAAGTGGGCACGACGCAAACGATTTAGGGCCTCTCCCAAGCCAGCACAAGTTTGAACCCGAAAGCCCATTCCTCCCAATAACTCGCCAAGGAAGTTACGCCACCCCGCATCATCGTCTACCACTAAGGCACTTTGTCGCTTCTCTTCTCTTTTTTCTCTACCGCCTTCTATAAGAGAGGGCTCAGGAGAATCCTTTTCCTCCCCAACTACCACTGGGGCAGTTGCTAAGATCTCCCGGATCAAACTACGAAAATGCATCCGACCAAAGGTTTCTTTACGTAAGCACGTTAGCGCACCGTACTCACGTAAGGCCATAACGGCAATTTCTACCGTTGCATACCCGGTAAGCAAAATTGCCGGACAGAGCGGAGCTTGCTGACGGATTGCCTGCAAAACCAATAACCCCTGCCGATCAGGTTGCGATTCACTCAGCGAGAGGTCAACGATAGCCAGGCGATAGGCATGACGCCGCATTAATGCCTGTGCCACAGTCACGGACTCAGCAAAGTCTACATCCAACCCTTCCTCAGTCAACACCTCACCAATAGCAGAACGCCAGGCTAAATCATCTTCAACAATAAGCGCCCGTCCCAAACGGCTACGCCTCACCACTGTCCTCCTTACTCTCAGAGGCTACCGGAAGTCGCAAGTAAAAACTCGTACCCTGCATGGGATGGCTTCTCACCTTAACCGAACCCCCTAAACGCGTCATCAGCGTTTTGACCCACCAAAGTCCAAAGCCGATATGGCTTGGCTTGTGGTTGGAAAAGTGCAATTCAAAAATACGATCCTGAATTTCAGGAGGAATACCAGGGCCATTGTCGGTAACCCTGACTTCAACCCATTGGCCTTCAAGATGACCAGAAATCTCAATTTTGCCCTTTCCTCCCAAGACCTCACACGCATTTTCGATGAGATTCTGAAATACCAAACGCAGATTGGGCTCACTGGCAACCACCCAGGGCAAATTCTCCAAGTTAATTAGAGACACTTCAATCCCTGAGGGCAAAGACAACGAACGCAATGCTCCTTGCACGCAAGCCAGGATTGAAACAGGGCCAGGTTGGATCGGATGTAAAAGGATCAGGCTCTCGCGTAAAGCATTTAGAGCATTGCGCGTGGTTTCCTTGATTTCCTCCAAGTTGCGCGCAAGATAGGCGTCTTTTTCCAATATTGAACGGCTCTTTTCCTGTATGCTTTCAATTTTGACCGGGATGATCCCGATTTTGTTGTTCATCTGATGAAGCAGATTGGCAGCAACATCGCCTAAAGCCGCAAACGTTTCACTGAGCATCTGACGTTCATGTGCCGCCCGTATGGCCTCCTGGCGCTCCGCGCTTTCTACCGCCAGCACGGCATACCGCGCTAAGATGGTAAGCACCTTTTTATCCCAATCTGACTCAATGAAATGCCCCGGATCTTGTTGAGTACTATACACCGCAAAAGCCCCTATTGCTTTGGCGCTTTGATGGTGCTCGATCAGCGGCACTACCAGAGCCCGTTGCCATCCCTGTTGACGGGCTAATTCTGGACGAAAGAACCATGCCTCTTCCGGTAAATTGGTGGATATAACCACCTCGCGATAAAGGACCGCTCGCCCTATTAAAGAACTGTTGAGTGGTAAGCGTTCAACGTGCTGATGACCTTCCAATGATGCTGCCAGCCGTAAGCTTTCACCCTCCAAAAGCCAGATAGCTGCCGTGGCCGCATTCAAAAGATGACAAGCCACACTAACTAAGTAGTGTAAGACCTTAGGACAAGGTTCGGTTAACAATTTCTCGGTCAATTCTTGCAATGCATCCAGCAACTTAACTTCTTGGATGGCAATCACTGCCTGGTTTGCCAAAGCCTGTACGAGACGGCTATCCTCTTCTGAAAATGTGCCGGGATTGGGGCTTTCTAAATTCAACACACCCTCAACCCTGCCACTAGCGCCAATTAAAGGCACGGCCAATTCAGCCCGGATCTCAAGCCCAGGGTCTAACGGAGAGTACATTTTAGCCCAAGGATCTTCGGTCACATCAGAGATGCATAGAGGTTGACGATGCAAGGCTACCCACCCGGTGACGCTTCCTGCATCTATCGGTAACTTCTCGGCTTCTTGACTATGGATGGATTTACCAATCACAACACTGGGCAATAAATACTTTCCACTTGCATCCACCAGGCGAAAACTACCGTATTCGGCATTGGTCACCTCTAGTGCCATTTTTAGAATAGTTTCCAGGGTATCTTCCAATCGAGGGCGAGAAGAGATCAACAACCCCGCTCGCCGCAATCGCATCAGTTCCTCATCCCGCCGCCAGATGGCTTCTCGTGCTCGTTCGGCTTGTCGGGCATGATAAACCGCCATCGCCGCCTGATTGGCAAAATTCTCCAAGGCGAAAATCTCGATTGGTGTGAACGAACGTGGCTCATAGAGGTAAACATACAAAACCCCCACCACCCGCCGGGCCACAATCAGTGGAAATGCCGCTCCTGTAATCGCACCCTCACGCTGGCGCTGCAAAGGAAGGTCCAAATCGGGCTCTTCCTCCAGCAGTACCCGACGCTGCCGGTTAATCGCCCGCCAACCCAGGCCCTGAGGACGCGGGGGAGCAGGCTCAAGACCGGGACGCACAAGACGTTCTCCCGCTGCCGCCCGTGATTCAAGGACAAAACTCTCTCGGCTAGCATCATAGAGGTAAAGCACGGCGCAACTACCGGGTACGATACCAACAACGCTGTTAACTACCAAATTGAGCAACCCCTCAAGGGTGATGGAATCGCTCAATCCCAGGTGATTTACCAGGGTAGAAGACTGGTTTAGAACATTGAGAATGCGCGTGAGGTCACTATCCGCACCTGACATAAAGCCACCGGACACCTGTTCGGACAAGAAAGGCAATGATTAGGGGGATATTATATGCAGGATTGCGTGGGCGTAAAGACCCTAAAACGCGTCAGGGTGCCTACATCCAGGCACCCCGCGCATAGAACCAACACCCCAGGAGAAAAAATGTCCGTTATCCTGCCAGACCCATCGCTAACATTGCTCGCGCCACGCGCAGGAACCCGGCAATATTGGCGCCATGCACATAGTTTCCCGGAACGCCAAAGGCTTCGGCGGTGGTATAGACTTGATAGTGGATATTCTGCATGATCTTGCGCAATTTCTGATCCACGGTCTCAAAATCCCATTGTTCACGGCTGGCATTTTGAGACATTTCCAACCCCGAAGTTGCCACGCCGCCTGCATTTGCTGCCTTTCCCGGCGCATAGAGAACGCCGGCCTCTTGAAATATTCTCACCCCCTCAGGGGTCGTGGGCATATTGGCACCTTCGGCAACAACACGGCATCCATTGCGCACCAAGGTAGCCGCGTCTTCGCCCGAGATTTCGTTTTGGGTAGCACACGGAAAAGCCACATCACAGGGGATCTTCCAAATATTCCCCTTCGGGGTGTATTTTGCTTGCGGTCGGTACTGCGTGTAATCCTTGAGACGCCGACGCTCCACCTCTTTCAACTGCTTGAGTAAAGGAACATCAATACCCTGTTCATCAAAGACCACACCATCTGAGTCCGAACAAGCCACCACCTTTCCGCCTAATTGATGAACCTTCTCAATCGTGTAAATCGCCACGTTACCCGCACCCGAGACCACACATGTTTTCCCTTCCAGAGACTCTCCCCGCATCTTAAGCATTTCCTCAACAAAATAGACCAAACCATAGCCAGTTGCCTCTGTGCGGACCAACGAACCACCCCAATCCACACCTTTCCCCGTTAACACACCGGATTCATACCGATTGGTCAGGCGTTTATACTGCCCAAACAGGTAACCAATTTCACGCGTTCCCACCCCAATATCACCTGCAGGGACATCCGTATGTTCCCCAATATGGCGATATAACTCGGTCATAAACGATTGACAGAACCGCATGACCTCACGATCCGACTTTCCCTTGGGATCAAAGTCACTCCCCCCTTTAGCCCCTCCCATGCCCAAGCCGGTCAAGGCGTTCTTGAAAATCTGCTCAAAACCGAGAAACTTGATGATCCCCAAATACACCGAAGGGTGGAACCGAAGCCCTCCTTTGTAAGGGCCCAAAGCGCTATTAAATTCAACCCGGAAACCACGGTTCACATGCACTTGACCACGATCATCTTCCCAAGTTACCCGAAAGATTATTTGGCGTTCGGGTTCACATAACCGCTCCAAAATTCGCTCGTGGCGTAAGTCCGGGTAACGCTCCAAGGCTAAAACCAATGAACTCAAAACCTCATGCACGGCTTGGTGGAACTCAACCTCCCCTGGGTTGCGTCGCACAACTTCCGCATAAACATCTTCAACAACGTCTTGGGCATCCGGATAGGCATGAACGCCAATTGTAGTGATCGGTTGGGTAGAAGGGAGAATGCTCATGATCGCCTCCAGGTCGAGATGTTGTGATGTTGCCTACGATCATAGCGTCAACCCTTCCTAACGGCTATTACCCGAAAGGGTCATTTTTTACCCACTTATCCTTCTTTATCAAAACCTAACGGGTTTAGGGCCGCAAATGTTATTCTTCAGTTGACTCTGGAGATTCGAACAGGGAGGGCAGTTGAGCCAGCGCTTCCCCCAGCCGCACCCCCGGCCAGGTAATCAAAGAGCCATCTACATAATAGATCCGTCCAGACTGAGCGGCGGACGTTTCGGCGAAAATCTCCGCCAAGCGCTGGCAGTCTTCTGGGCGATAGGGGTATGGCTCACTCGGAACGATGATGACCTCAGGGTCAGCCCGCAAGACCTCTTCCCGACTGACACGAGGATAACGAGTATCTCGATCACCCGCCGGTTCTCCAAGAGTCTCACCCAACTCGGCCTCTAAGGGATAGCGGCGATCACGGTCTGCGAAGACATTTTCACCCCCAACAAGGTGGAGGAGATCACTGCTATAAGTATCGCGATTAAAGGTCATCCACCAGCGGCCATAACGCGGATGTTCTTCTTCCCAAATAGGACAAAAATATCGCATCCCCCGGCGCTCGCTTGCCGCCAGTTCAGCAACCTCTACGCTCTTTTCCAAAAACCGCAAGGTTTGAAAAGCGCGATCTCGCGCAAAAAGTTGCACCAGGGCCCACAAATTGGCCAGGGCTTCACGCACCGTCTTCGAGAACGTAACCCAAACCCGGCATCCAGCCTCCACAAGTGCTTCAATATCCTCAGGTGAGTTCTCTTCCTGATCAGCAATAATCAAGTCGGGCTGCAGAGCCAATACGTCGCCCACACGAATGCTTTTAGGCCCCCCTACGCGGGGATAGGTATTTACGACCCCTTCCGGATAGATGCAGTAATCCGTAATCCCCACCAAGGAATCGCCTAGCCCCAAACGTAAGATGGATTCGGTCATTGACGGCGCAAGGGAGACCACCCGTTTGGGCGGAAGGTCAAATGAAGGCAATTGGCGAAGGTTATTCAAGTCTTTGCTTTTCATTTCGATCCCAGCCTTTTCAGCGCAACCGCACTCATCAAGGCTGTCCCATAGATCAAGGCTTGTTCATCAAAATCGAACTTTGGGTGATGATGTCCATAGATCAATCCACGCTCAGGGTTAGAACTCCCCACCATGAAGTAACATCCAGGCACACGTTCCATCAACAAAGCCATGTCTTCGGAAACCATGGTGCGATATGACGTATCTACGATAACTTCAGGTAATACCTCACGGGCGGTTTGAGCAACCAGAGCTGCCATTGTCTCATCATTAACCACTGGCGGCGTAAGATCGGTGATTTTTATCTCCCCTTCGCATTCCATGGCATGCACAAGATGATCTGTAAGTTGGGTAATTCGATTTAGCACTAATTCGCGAACAGATTTTGAAAAAGTGCGCAGTGTACCCCGGAGAAGCACATTTTCCGGGATCACATTATGTGCATCGCCACCGTGCACCTGAGTGATGCTAAGTACCGCGACATCCAATGGTGGCACATTCCGTGAAACAATGGTCTGTAGGGCCAGGATCAACTGCGCCGCTGTAACAATTGGATCACGCGTCTGATGTGGCAATGCCCCATGACCGCCGCGCCCCCGTAGGTTTATTTCAACCACATCTGAACCCGCCATAAACGGACCTGGGGTAGCCGCTATCCAACCCACCGGTTTCTCATTCCAAAGATGAAGCGCCAAGGAGAAGTCTGGGTGCGGGCTTTCAAGCACCCCATCTTCAAGCATGGCTTGAGCACCGCCCAATCCTTCTTCAGCGGGTTGAAAGACAAATTTCACCTTCCCAAAAATTTCATCCCGATGATAAGCCAGTAGTCTGGCCACGGTTAAACCAATCGCCACATGTCCATCATGGCCACACGCATGCATGACTCCCGGCCGGGTTGAAGCGTACTCGGCACCCGTTTCTTCTTGGATCGGCAGCGCATCCATGTCAAAGCGCAGTAGCAAGGTGGGGCCTTCATGGGCACCTTCTAGCAAACCAACCACGCCGGTTTTGCCAAGGCCCGTGCTGACTTCCAACCCCAACGCCCGCAGTTCCTGTGCTACAATCCCCGCGGTACGGTGTTCTTCAAACCCCAGTTCCGGATGACGATGAAGGTCGCGACGCAATTGCTGAGTATGTGGAAACAGCGTAGAGGCTTCCTCAAAGAGGGATTTCATCTCACCTCCTCACCACACGACCCGATAAAAATATTCTTCATAACGAGGTTGCTCGGGAGTGCTCCCCGGCGCAAGGCGTGCCCGCATACGCGCTTCTAATTCATTAAAATCCGGTATCTGGCTGCGGTGAGAACGCAAGGCTTCGATCTTTTGGTCCCAATAAGGCGTAACATCTAGTCGGACATTTGGCTGTCGGGTCAGCGAAAACCATACTTCTCTGACCTCATGTGGTTCTAGCCCTTCCTCAGTTAAAAGTTCAGGGAAGAACATCGGATTCCCTGCTGCCGGAAACACCGCGTCCATTACAATTTGTCCAGCCACACGGTGATCAGGATGATTGATGCGATTTGGCGCCGGGAAATAATTCAAAGGATCACAGGTCACAATAATATCCGGTCGCTCGCGACGAATCACCCTGACCACGTCCCGCCGCGCCTCCAGAGTCGGCACTAAATAGCCATCTGGGTAATCGAGAAAGGACACTTGTTTCACCCCCAATACCGCTGCAGCAGCGCGCTGCTCTTCCTCACGCATTTTTTTCAACGTCTGTGGAGGGATTATACGACCATTGACCCCTTTATCTCCGCGGGTTAGAAGACAATACCTGACCTCATGGCCTCGCGCGCACCAGTAGGCAATAGACGCCCCGCAAAAGAATTCGGGGTCGTCCGGGTGCGCCAGAATGACGAGAATCTTTTGGGGTGAATCCCAATCAACGAAAAGTTCCAGGTCGTTGCTGTCCATAGGGCTCAGGTTGATCGTTTGGGTTGGGTTCCCTTTGATTTATCCGGTGGGGAACTGGAAGGCGGCGTGCTCCCATTCGCAGGGGTAATCTCTTCCTTGGAAAATTCACGTACTCCCACCTCGGGAATTTCCACCTTCACCTTCCCCATCAGGATGTTTAAATCCACTACCTTACCCTCACCTGCTGGAGTGAGCACACGCTTATTGCGCTTAGGTAAATCACGACATGCCTCGCAATATTGTTCGTATTCATAAATTAAGCAACAGCGCAATCGTCCGCACATTCCAGTAATTTCAGCCGGCGTCAGGGAAATATCCTGCTCCTTCGCCATTCGGATGGAGATGGAATTAAACTCGGTGAGGAATTTGGAACAACAGCGTGTCTCCAAACCACACGCCCCCATCCCCCCCATATACTTGGCAACGTCGCGTGGTCCCAACAACCGATACTCAATTTGCACCGTTGGAAAGAGCCTTTGTACCGCCTGGCGAAAAGCTTTGAGATCTTGTTTTTCTTCGGTATCACTACTGTACAGAATCGCTAGGTGGGTACCATCCAGACTGTATTCAGCCCCAATAATTTTTATTCCGCTCAAACCAAGTTCGGTTACTTTTTGAGCGCAGAGATAAACTGCCTGTTGTTCTTTTGCCTGCCACAATTGGCGCAAGAGCAAATCGCGCGGTGTTGCCAAACGTGTAATCGGCTTCCATCCACCTTCTGGGGGTTGACCCGGTGGATCTACAATCTGCACAATCTCCCCAATTTGCCATCCCCGCGTTGTTTCAACAACCACCCTATCCCCCACCTGAGCATCTTCAAGATGGGTGGCATCATAGTGATAAACCTTTCCTACTTTGGAAAATCTGACCCCAACAATAAACATATCCGTGCTTACCGCCATGAGGTTAACCTGTAATCTCAATCTTTGGAGCGGGTCGCTCTGCCTGCAACGCCGTTACGCTGATTTGAGCGGCTAGACGGCGGGCAATTTCTTTCAATGCTTTGGCCGGAGCCGAATCGGGTTTGGCTACGACCACTGGTGAGCCGTGATCCCCACCAACGCGTACCATTGGATCCATAGGAATGTTCCCCAAAAACGGAACCCCAGCTTTCTGAGCCAGTTTTTCCCCTCCTCCTTGGCCGAAAACATCCATACGGCTTCCATCCGGAAGTTCCAGATAACTCATATTTTCGATCACGCCTAATACCGGCACGTTGAGTTCGCGGAACATCTCTAAACTTCGGGCCGCATCTTCCACCGAAACGGCTTGGGGTAATGTCACAATCACGGCACCGGTGAGGGGGATGGATTGAGCCAGGCTTAAGGGCGCATCTCCGGTCCCGGGCGGGAGATCAATAATCAGATAATCCAACTCACCCCAGGCGACATCCGAAAGAAATTGCCGAATCGCGGAGTGAAGCATCGGTCCCCGCCAGATCAGGGGTTTACCTTGAGGTACCAAAAATCCAATAGACATCACCTTTACCCCAAAAGCTTCGGCAGGTTGCAACTTTTCACCCTGGAAAGGAGGAAGGCGATCCACACCCAACATCGTGGGAACATTGGGGCCATAGATATCTGCATCCAAAAGCCCCACCGTGGCTCCTTCTTTGGCCAATGCCACCGCCAGGTTAACTGCTACCGTTGTCTTACCCACACCACCTTTGCCCGAGGCTACCGCCACAGCGTTCTTAACCGGCAATTGCAAACTACCTCGGATTCGCCCATCAGTAGCCACATTGGCCTGCAAATTTACTCTTACCTCTTTCACGCCTGGCAAGGCCATCAAAGCCGCCTTCACATCGTCCTGAATCTGATCACGGAGAGGGCATGCGGGTGTGGTGAGGACAATCTCAACAGTTACAACCCCATCATCCACTTCCAGGTGACGAACCATATTTAGCGAAACAATATCCCGCCCCAATTCGGGATCTTTGACTTGACGTAGAGCCGAGAATAAAGCCTCTTGAGATAACGCATTAGCGCTCATGGTTACTCCTTTCGTGGCTTCAATTGTAATTCAAACCCGGCTTCTTTTCACGCTTTTTTGTGCTCAGATAAGAATGCCTTTACTTCATGACGGCATTGCTCATATAAATCAACCAATTCCTGATCTGGCCCACGATATCGGCGGACGGTTGTGCGGGCACATTGCGTACACCCACGCATACCACGAAAGGAATCGGCACTGCACGTCATGCAGTTATTAAGGCGGGCCATAAGTAGGGTAAAAGCAACTTGATCAATCAAGGAGGCTGAGGTGCGTTCAATGCGGACAACCAAATCTTGCCACAAGGGACTGCGTAAATCCCTCAAGTAAGGAAGTACTCTCAGCGGAAACAACATTTCGGTGTCTTCGTTATACATCCCTCATCACCCCGCTGCGCCTTCAGTTTTTTTGGCGCTGCCTTTTTGAGCCCGTGCCGCTTCTTCAAGAGCATAGTCGGTTGGCCGGATTGATGCGTAGTATGAAACAGGCTTAGCGAGTCTCTCAATATCAAAAATGTGCTCGCGCAAGCGATCATATGAGGCAATCTCATAATCGTGATCCATCTTGATGGCGTCAAACGGACAGTATTCAGCGCAAAAGCCGCAATTCATACAAATATCCACGTCAATATAGAAGGCTGCAGGAGTAGGGATAGGTCGGCCAGTCTGTGGATCATTTTTGCGCACAATCCAAATACACTGCGGCGGACAAACTTTGGCACAAATACCGCATGAGGTACACCGCAGTTGCCGCTCACCATTGGCCCCTTCTTCGTAAACCAGGAAGGGCAAATACCGAAAGGCTTCAGGCACCGGCAGTTTTTCTTCCGGGTACTGCACCGTAAAGATGCCCTTCACATCACTACTGCGGCGCGCCTCTATCCCTTCTGGTGTAAAATAGCGGCGCTTTCCATGGCGGATATCTTCAATATAAGTGACCATCAAATGCCTGAAGGTCACCCATAGGCTTTTCAAAATACCCCATCCTGTCATGTGCTTCGTCTCCCTTCTTGTTTACCGATCCACTTCACCCAGGACGATATCAATAGAACCAAGGATGGCAACGACGTCAGCCACCTTATTCCCTCGCGCCATATCTACAAGGCTGGTCAGGTTGATGAAGGAAGGGGCGCGAACATGGTAGCGCCAAGGATTGGGCTTCCCGTTAGAAACCACATAGAAACCCAACTCACCCTTAGGACCTTCCACGCGTCCGTAGGCTTCGCCGGGGGGCACGCGTACCTGGTATTGGGGCTTGCCGCTCATAATAGGACCTTCGGGGATATCCCGCAGCACCTGTTGCAATATGCGTAAACTCTGACGCATTTCATCGAGGCGGATCAGGTAGCGATCATAAATATCCCCATGATAGCGCACTGCAACATCGAACTCCAGCCGGTCATAAATGCTATAGGGATCAGCCCGTCGCACGTCGTACGGCACTCCCGAAGCCCGCAATACCGGACCTGAAGCCGAATTGGCAATCGCCTGCTCGGCAGTTAATATGCCCACCCCTTCACACCGCTCCCGCACAATTTCGTTTTTAGTCAAAAATTCATCCATCTCATCCACTTTACGCGGTAAGCGATCATTAACCAAACGGCGCACCTTCTCCAGAATATCGTCCGATACATCTCTCGCTACACCGCCGAAGCGGAAGTAGTTGCACATCATGCGCGATCCCGAAACGGCTTCGAAAATATCTAGGATTAGCTCGCGTTCCTCAATCGCATAAAGTGCTGGTGTGAAATAGGCGCCTAAATCGTTAAGTAAGAACCCGATGGCAAAAATATGATTGAGGAAACGGGTTAGTTCGGCCATCATCACCCGAATATATTCTGCCCGTTCCGGCGGCTTAATACCCATTAATTTCTCAACCGCCAGGGCATAACCGAAATTGTTACTCATTGAACAGATATAATCCAGGCGATCGGTAAAAGGCATGTTCTGGAGGAAGGTATTACGCTCCCCGATCTTCTCATGGTTGCGGTGCAAATAGCCCATTACTGGCTTTAAGTCTAATATTGTTTCCTCAACCAACGAAACAACCATGCGAAAAACGCCATGGGTTGAAGGATGTTGCGGCCCTAGATTGACAACCAGCGTCTCCGCATGAAGATCATCCTGATCCTCAACACGTTTTAGGGCACGATAAATAGCCTCATCATCTTCTGGCGTCCAGGATTCCGGGTCAAACCCAGGTGGATACTGCACGTTATCCCCGAACGGGTTGCGATCCTCGGCACGGAAGACAAAACCTTCCGGCCAGCGGCTCTTGTAGGGTTTGGCCTCTTCCTCGAAGTAGGGTTCTCGCCAGTCTTTACGCAGCGGGAAGCCCGCAAACCCTTCCCACATGAGGATCCGTCGCAAGTCAGGATGCCCCTCAAAGCGAATTCCCAGTAGATCCCAGGCCTCACGTTCCTGGAATTCTGCTCCACGGTAAAGGGGCACCAATGAGGGCACCCTGGCATCCTCACGAGGGGTCTGCACTTTCAGCACTAACGCCGGCCCACCCAGCGTTTTGTAAAGATGATAAACTACCTCCATCTTTCCTTCAGGTAAATAGTCCACACCAGTAACTGAGGAAAGATAATCATAGCCATATTCATCACGCAGTAAACGCACCACCTCAAGCAGATGTTCACGCTCAACAATATATCCCTGATACCCGAGACGGGTATCCTGGTGAACCTTATCCGGAAAGAGAGCGCTCAGATCCGGGATTTGGGCAATTTTGGGGATAATTTCACTCATGAGCATTCTCTCCTTGACTTTCCTGGGGCGTCTGTCGGTGGGTTACCTCACGAATTAGAGCATATTTACGTGGATCCATCAAATCGGGTCCCAACACTGGCACAGGAATCGGTTCAGATGGACCTTTTTGATACCAGGGAAGATCACGCAAACTTTGGCGTTCAATTTTCTTTTGCAATGCAATCAGTCCGTTTAATAAGGCCTGAGGGGTAGGGGGACAGCCGGGAATGTAGACATCCACCGGAATAAACTTATCAATCCCCGACACAACGTTATACCCCTCCTTAAAGGGCCCGCCTCCTGAGGCACAAGCCCCCATAGCAATGACATACCGTGGTTCCGCCATCTGGTTATAAAGCCGCACAATTTGGGGCACCATTTTCTTGGTCACCGTCCCGGAAATGATCAACACATCGCTCTGGCGCGGGCTGGGTCGCATCACCTCCATACCAAAGCGCGCCAAGTCATAGCGACTGGCCGCGGTGGCGATCATTTCAATCGCACAACAGGCCAAACCAAACATCATCGGCCACAGGGAGTTAGCCCGTCCCCAGTTATAGATTCGTTCCAGGGTGGTGATTGTAACTTGATGTCGCAATTCGGGGGGAATTTCATAGCCTGGCGAAGTAATGTCTTTACTATCATTCATCTTAGTACCTCAAACGCTCTTAGTTCCGAATTCCAAAAAATCATTCTGATATCTTTCTAATTGTACCGGGGATCACTTTCCTGTCAACCATTAATTTGGTAAAATATTTTTTGCTTAATTCAACACCAACCAGGAAAAGGCTCTATTACCAAGTTATGGAAGATACTCGTTCCGCCATTCTTTCATTTATCCAACAGCATCCTTTTTGCACAGCCAAGGACATCGGTAATGCCCTAAATCTCACCACCGCGGATATTCGCTATCACATAAACATACTGGTCAGAGAAGGGAAAATTCAACAGGTAAATGCTCCCGGCAGGGCATCCAATCGCGGCCGACCTGCAACCACCTTCAGAATTAACACTGTTCCCTCTGCTCACACTATAATATGGTTATGCGAATTGTTAATAAAAGGCATAACTGAATTGTCGAAGGATTCCTCCGAGAACCCGTTAACGGCCCTCTTAAGCCCTTATTTTTCCGCCCTCGTTCCAACCACCCCAAGCCCAACACTTCGCCTCAACCAAACCATAGAAGCAATGAAAGGACTTGGATACGAGGCACACTGGGAGGCCCACTTTACCGGCCCTGTTTTGATCCTATCTAATTGTCCCTACTGGCCGCTTCCTGTAAAAACGCCCCACATCTGTACATTGGATGGCTTTTTGCTCGAAAAGATGAGCGGATTTCAACTTGAACAAATACAACGCGCCAACCTCGACAGCGGTCACCCTACGACATGTCTATTTAAAACAATTAGCCCCGGCTCAAAAACCGGGGCCAACACATAATCCCAAATTGGTCACCGCTCCAAGGCTCCCGCGTTTATCCAATCTTGAATCACTGCAAGTTCTACATCGGTGAACTTACCCGGGTGATTTCCCGCACCGACCACCTGGATCAAGCGGCTACCCACCGCATTTCCCGGTATAATAACCGGCCCGTTCGTACCCCCTTTCATCACCGACGAATAGTCCGAAACCGAGAATCCCCCTGCTTGTCCATGGCAAGCGCCACATTGCCGCGCAAAGATATCCTTAATCCCCCCTTCCCAAGTCAACTCACCTACCGCGGTCGAGGCGGTTTGTACCGTTGGTGTTATAGTAGGCAATAGAGTATAAGTTGGAGTAGCCCGCACAAATACTGGCACCTCACGTTGTGCTGGGGGTAAGGTCGTGATAGCCGTTTGTTCAAAAGTCACAAAGCGGAATACCCCGTAGAGCAATAACAATGAAAGAACACTTGCCACCGGAATAAACACCCGCAGGCGGCGCTTCCGCTCCTCCGGACTAACTTCTGGCTCCACCCGACCTTGCTCTATCATTTCCAATTCCAGCGCATGCTCTTCTTCCATCTCCTCGCGGGTAAGATGCCCGGTAAACATGCTGGAATTCCAGTGCCGAATGTGAACATGGTAAAAATGCCACAGCATAATTGCCAGCACAGCCAAAATCGCTTCAGCACCGTGAGCAGCCTTTGCCGCCGGAACGGCTTCGCCAGGCAGCCAACGGGTCGTGGCAATCGGATTCCACAGCATGAACCCGGTCAATGCCATAATCACCAATCCCCACACTAGTGCCCAATACTCGGCCTTCTCTACAAAGTTATATCGTCCCATTTTCGGACGTTCCTTAGCCAACCCAAGATTGAAAGCCAGGGTTTGAAACGCATCCTGAAGATCCTTAATCCCTGGCAACATGCTGGCCGATTTCTTTTCAACATAGAGTTTGTAGCCAATCGAGATCAGATGATAAATGGCTTCAATTAAAAACACCGTGGCAGCAACACGGTGGATGATACGCACCGACTCTATCCCGCCCAACAAACGCACAATGATGGGAGAAAGGGGAAAGAGCGCAAATTTCTGCACCAATCCGGTTATCGCCAGAGTGGTAAATGAAGCCACCAGCACCCAATGTTCAATACGCTGTAAAACATCAAAACGCAGATAGATCTTTGAGGTCGTGGTCGTGGTTGTCGTTTCCATCTCTCACTCCTCAGGGTTAGAATCGTGCGGTGCAATCTCTTGCGTGTCATCTTCTGCTACAGGTCCATCGTCCTCCGACCGCAGCGACTCTGTCCCTGACATTGTCTCTTGATCAGTAGGTCCTTTCGCAACTACGCTCTCATCTTCTATCTTAGACTCCGCCGATTCCGGTGACGGCGAGGCAGGGATGGGAGCCCCACCACCCCGCTGGCGGCGTCGGCGTCCCCATAACCGGTAATAGATATCACTGATCACAAAAATTGCCATCCCACCCAACACGGTTGGAATGAAAAACTTATAAAACAGATTGACATAATAAACCAAAGGATGGCGCTCCGGGCTGGGAATATAGTGACCCAACCAGGAATCCGGGAAGTTTGTGGTCGCATCTGGGTGACAACGCTGGCAGGTTTTAAGTAAATTCTCTTTGATCGCAATTCCCTTTTCAGGATCGTCCACCCTTTGGATATCGTGCACACCATGACAATCATAACAGACCGGTTTGTTGGTTTCCTGGTCTGGATCGGTCTTTTCAAATAACACCACGGTAGTGCCGTGGAAATCCGCAACATAGGTATTGAGCACCTGGGTCGAAAGCCCATACTTGCTCATAATCCTTTCATCGGTGTGGCATTTTGCGCATAGTTGAGGGGATGATAGACGGAAAGCCGCTGTCCGGGGGTCGGTAATGCGATGCACCCCGTGGCAATCGGTACAAGCCGGCACATCCGGATTGCGATTTTCGATAATTCCCGAACCATGTACACTATTCAAGTATTCATCGTAGATCGCCGCGTGGCAGGTAGCACAGGTTTGGGCTATCCGTGCGTGTTCGGAAGGAGCAGGTAACCCTTCGGCCGTTTTTTGAATGGGCATTTGAGTATGGGGGTTATGACAATCGGCACAGATAGGGGCGTTGCGGTTGCCCTCCTGGAAGAGTTTAGTGTGGACACTGTCTGCCAGTTCTTTGGCTTGATTGGGGTGGCATTGATTGCAGGTGGTTTGATATTGGAGGGTATAATCTCGGCGATCTTGAGCCTTGTTTTCTGGATGGGGAAAACCGGTGAGGTTGGTATGGCATACCTGGCAACTTAGGCGAGCATGCACCGCCTGATCATATTGTTTCGGATCAATGGTTAACGAAAGAATCTCACCGCTTGGCAAAGGCCAGGTCATCCCTTCGCGTTGGTGGCAACTCAAACACATCGAGTTATCGGGTTTCTGCGCTAATCCGCTAGCAACATATTCGCTTAAAGATTGACTTCTTGCTTCCTCTGTAAAAACCAAAAACCCTGTGACCAGGGTGAAAACTATCGCCAAGATAATCCAAGGAACGAGTCGTGTGCGCATCGTCGTCTGATCTGCTCCTCTTATTTTCAGAGTGAGGAGCACCCCCACATCGCCGTGGAGGCAATGTGAAGGGTGCTCCTGTCGCAAAACCTTATGGTCGTACGAGCTTGGTCAGATCCACTTTGACCTTTGTGCCCAAATCAGCGATAGAATCGTACAGCGCCTGGATCACATAGAGACCATTATGGACATAACCGCCTGGATCCTTCTGAGCGTACTGATAGTTATAGGCAGCAGTAAGCAAGCGTGGCGTCCAGGCATTGTAACGATTCTGGAAATTAATTTCATCGGCATCGGCCTGACCGTTGGCGTTGGTATCCACGAAGAAGTAAGGATAGGCTACCGGCGAATAAACAATGGGTTTACCCGCCACCTCTTTGGCGTAAGCCTGAATAGCGGCGTAGAGGAGTTCCTTCATGGTCTCCACTTCGCCCTTCAAGCCTTCCTGTGTGTCACCATCGCCATCGTAATCGGCCTTCGAGGTCATGCGGATCTTGGCCGGATCGTCCACCTGGTGACAACCTTGGCAACTGGCCGTCTTGACCTCCAGGCTATGAGCATCATGGCAGTCCGTACATGTCTCTACACCTTGGACATGCTTGAACAGCCCAACATAGGTTTTACCCGCGTATTCATAGATGCCCTTGGCCTCGGTTCCAAATAGGGTCGCACCGGCGGCAAAGTAGTGCACATTGCGGAAGGATAGGTTTTCGTCCACGGTATCGGGATCCTTCCCGGCAATTGCGCGATTCACTGTTACTGTGGAATCGCGTCCTTGGTGGCAGTTCAAGCACAGATTGGCATCTGCTTTATCTGCAAAGCCCAATTTGGCGCCGCTTGGGAAAGTAACCGCCTCAACTTGATAACGCTCGTAGGTGGTCAAATTGCTGTGGCAGGTCTCGCACAGCAAACCATTGGAAGGCACCATGGAGATGTTCACGCCTTCCGCAAGGTACTGCGGTAAACCTTCAGCGGTATGACACTTGACACAGGTGTTGGGCACTTTCCCTTCGGCATCCCAATGGCGGAAGGCCTCTTCCGAACCTGCAAAGTGGCCGGGGTCATTACGATGCGCCTTGCTCAGATCCACCGGTTGGCTAAGTTTTTCGTTCAGGCTCTCAATGGAGTCGTAGAGCAACTGAATGATGTATTTAGCACCGTGAGCATAGCCACCCGGATCCTTCATGGAAACCTGGTAGTTAAACGCAGCCTTTTCTAACCGCGGGGTCCAGGCATTGTAACGATTGGGATACTGAGTCTCATCCGTATCTGCCTGTCCGTTCTTATTGGTATCAATGAAGAAATAGGGGTAGGCTTCAGCGGAGTAGACAATCGGCGTCCCGGCAACTTCAGAGGCATAGGCCTGGATCGCCTGGTACAGCATCTGGCGCAAGCCATCAATCTCGTAATAGATGCCTTCCTCTACGTTGCCATCGCCATCGTAGTCCACCTGCGAAGACGCCATACGAATATCGCGGAGCGCCTCAACCGATGTCGCCCCCTCATGGCACGTGCTGCAGGTCTCTACTTTGACCTCCAACGAATGGGAGTCATGGCAATCGGTGCAGGTTTGCATGCCAACGACATGCTCAAAAAGCACATCATAGCGCTTGCCATCGTACTCGTACCCACCTTTGACCTGCGAACCATAACGACTGATAGCCGCTGCATAATAGTGAACGTTGATGAAGCCAAGTTCACCCACCACCTGGTCTTCATCGGTGGCGCCAGCCTTTTGGATCGCCTCATCTACCTGCACTTTCGAAGCGGCACCTTGATGGCAGGTCATACAAATCGCTTCACGCCCCAGACCAGTCAATTCAGCTCCCGATGGGAACTTTACGGTGTCAAGGGCAAGCGTCGCCTCATTATGGCAGGTATTGCAGGTGATAACGGTGCCAACCGGTGCATTCGCATCTACTTTGAAGGCTTCGCTACCGTCTGCCCCCACATAATCCAAAAAGCCCTGCGAACTGTGGCATTTTGCACACGTTGCAGGGATCTCAGGGGGCTCTTCATTGTTCCAGTGGGTGAAAGCCGCGGCTTCAGCGTCAGCGTGCCCAGAAGCCTGCCACTTTTGCCAAAACGGAATCTCGCCACTCAAATCTGGCGGACAGGCTTCAGGAGTGGGACAGACCTGCGGCGCAGCAGTTGGTTCCCCTGCTGTTGGCGTCGCCGTTTGGGATTGGCAGCCCACCAGAACTGCCACTAAGATCAGGATACCAAATAGGTAGAGGACAAACTTTGATGGTTGCTTCATATACCCTCCCAACAACACAGAACTAAGATAAACGCTTGCGGGTGCTTAACACAGAGATTTTCGCGATCCCACCACCTCCTTAATGCCAGATTAACCCACGGTATGGCTACATTATAGGAAATTCAGACCATTAATACAAGATTAATCTTAAGGCAATAAGGGGCTTTTTCGTCATAATTCATCCGTGAAAATCATCACTTTTACGATAAGATTTCACAATAACTATCAATTGTAGTTTTCTATATAAAACCGTGCCCCCAGTTTAATGCTGGGGGCACGGGCGATAGCGCAGTTACGGAGTTTATTCCACAGTAACCGATTTCGCCAAATTACGAGGCTGATCCACGTCCAATCCCCGCAACGCCGCAATATGATAAGCAAACAGTTGCAAAGGAATAACGGTAATCACTGGCGAGAGCAGCCATGGTGTCTCCGGCACCCAGAAGATGTGATCACACAATTCAGGCAGACGATCATCCCCTTCAGTTGCTACTGCGATAACGCTCCCACCCCGCGCCTTGGCTTGCTCAATCTGACTGATCATCTTCTCATACCACGGGTCCTTGGGTGCAATGGCAAGAACCGGCATATCTCGATCAATCAATGCAATTGGCCCGTGCTTCATTTCACCTGCTGGATACGCCTCAGCATGGATGTATGAGATTTCTTTAAGTTTAAGGGCTCCTTCATAAGCAATGGGCATGTTGATGCCACGTCCCAGATAGAGAATATTACGAATGTAACGCAATTCTCGCGCCACCTGGAGCACTTCAGGTTCGCGATCCAAGCAACGGCTCACCAAATCAGGGATCAGACGCAAATCGGCTACCAGGCGTTTACGATCACGCTGTGAAAGCACACCTCGCAAATCTCCCAACAGAATAGCCAGCATATAGAGATCTACTAAAGGGGCTGTGAATGCTTTGGTCGAGGCCACCCCAATCTCCGGCCCAGCCTGCATAGCGATGTAACCATCGGCAATACGCATGGCTTGCGATCCAATCACATTCACGATGGCCCATAGCGTTGCCCCCTTACGGCGCCCTTCGTCCATCGCCGCCAAGGTGTCCGCCGTTTCACCTGATTGGCTGATCGCCAGGACAACCGTATCCTCATCTACAATTGGGTCCCGATAGCGAAATTCCGAGGCGATATCCACTTCGACCGGAATGCGCGCAAGCCGTTCGATCAGGTACTTCCCCACCATCCCCGCGTGGGCGGCCGTTCCACAGGCTGTAATGCAAATACGTTTGATCCGCCGCGCTAATTCAGGTGTGAGGTTGAGTTGGGGCAGATGGATTATTCCATCATCAAAATCAACGCGCCCGGCCAGGGTATCGGTTAACGAGCGGACCTGCTCATGAATTTCCTTCTGCATGAAATGACGATATTCCCCCTTCTCAGCCGCCACCGGATCCCAGCTAACAGTATGAACCTGAGGTGACACAGTTTGTCCGTTCAGGTTTTTCACGACAACACCATCAGACTTAACAATCGCCATTTGATGAGAGTCGAGAAAAATCATTTGACGCGTATGCTCGAGAATGGCCGGAATGTCCGAAGCCACAAAATTTTCCCCTTCCCCCAATCCAATCACGACTCCACCGGCATTACCAATTCGCGCCGCAATGATCTTATCGGGTTCGCGGGTTGAGAGCACGACGATACCATGCGCACCACGTAATTGCTTTAAAGCCAAACGAACTGCTTCTTCCAAGGGAATTGTGCTGGCCAAAAATCGCTCAATCAAATGCACGATAACCTCGGTATCTGTATCAGAGTTAAATTTGACCCCCTCGGATTCCAAATCGGCTTTGAGTTCCAAGAAGTTCTCCACGATGCCATTGTGCACCACAACCACCTCACCGGTGCTTCCCACATGCGGGTGGGCATTGCGGGCACTGGGTTCACCGTGTGTGGCCCAACGGGTGTGCCCAATTCCCACCTGCCCATAAATGGGTTGATTCTCGACCAGTGACACTAATTTACTCAGTTTCCCGGCATCGCGACGGACTTCTATTCGCCCATCTTGTATAACGGCTAATCCGGCCGAGTCATACCCACGATATTCAAGGCGCTTCAATCCATTAAGGATGATCGGTGTTGCGTCACGATAGCCGATATAACCAACGATTCCACACATAGGTCTATCCTCCGAACGGCAAAGTTTCATGAAGTGTCTTGGGGTAATCAAAGCACCACAATACACTTCACCCCATCCCAACGCTTTTGTTGGGCCCTAACTTTGGAATTCTTTATGCATCTTCCTTGGGGAAAGTATTCATTGCCGACCAGGCAATGGGAAGGCTTCCGCTGATCTCTCGATTTTCCCGGCGACCAGGTTAGCAGCCTGTTCTCACCGGTTAGCTCCACCTCGCGGTGGAGAACCTTCCTCCTCGTCACCTCAGGTCTACCTCCCCCTCCGACCCAAGGCCTTGCGCTTAACTTTCCCTTTTCATATTTATGGGAATGACGGTTACTATAACACCTCCTTCAAAAGAGTGTTCTCCCAATCTATAAAACCTCATGCGTTCTTTTTATTATATCCTGCCTATGGCAAAAACTTTCTACCAAATTCGGCTCGATCATGTCAGACTCGATACAAAGTTATCAGACAACCTTTGGGATTTTTCTGCCCGAGGGCTCAAGCACGTGCTATAATCAAAAAGAGGGTTTCCCATGCCAAGGCTATTCCAACAATTTGAAGAGCAACTCGATATCTACCTGCGAGCGCGGTTCACCTTACTGGTCTTGGTTACCCCCGAGGAAGAACGCGCGTTGCAAAAGATACGCGCGGTGTGCGAACGCACCCAACGCCATTGCCTGGCCTGGGATCTTGCCGATGGCTTCCAATGGGTAGTAGGTAGTGGCGCTCTCCCCGTTGCACGCGATCCCCTGACCGCTCTCGAACAAATTGATCATGCCGAGGCCGCAGTTTCTACTCTCTATATCCTCAAAGATTTTCACGAAGCCTGGGGAAATCCACAAATCAAACGTAAGTTACGCAACCTCGCTCAACGCCTTAAATTCACCAAGAAATCCATCCTAATTACAACCGTAACCTCACATATTCCCAACGAACTGCGTGATGAGGCGGTTTTAGTTGACTTTGCCCTGCCTTTAGCTGAAGAACTGGAAGAGGTACTCAACCGATTGACGGCTACTCCTGGGGTAAGGGTAAATTTGACCCCATTGGGACGAGAGAAATTAGTTCAGGCCGCGATTGGCCTAACGGCTTCTCAAGCCCAGCGAGTGTTTGCCAAAGCCATCGTTGAAGATGGGGCCCTGGATGACCGCGACATTGACCTCGTCACTGAGGAAAAGAAGCAAATCATTCGTGAGAGCGAAGCCTTAGAGTTTTATCCTGTTACCGAGACTCCGGACGATGTTGGCGGTTTAGGTGTGCTCAAGGAATGGCTCCGTCTGCGCGAGAAAGCCTTTACCCAAGAGGCACGCCAATACGGTTTGCCCGCCCCAAAGGGAATTGGCCTTATCGGTATTCCGGGCACGGGAAAAAGCCTGACCGCTAAGATGATTGGGGGGCTGTGGCGCTTACCTCTGATCCGACTCGACGTGGGTGCCCTTTATGGCAGTCTGGTCGGTGAATCGGAAGAACGCACCCGCCGCGCTCTACGCCTGGCCGAGACCATTGCCCCTTGCATTATCTGGATTGATGAGATTGAAAAAGCCTTAGCCCATGGCGGATTGGATAGCGGCACCAGCACCCGCGTTTTTGCGACCATCCTGACCTGGATGCAAGAAAAGACCGCACCCTGTTTTGTCGTAGCAACGGCGAACGATATTTCAGCCCTTCCACCCGAATTGCTGCGACGGGGGCGATTTGATGAGATTTTCTTCCTGGATCTGCCCACTTTCTCAGAACGGCGTGAGATCTTTGCCGTTCATTTACGAAAACGCAATCGTGTTCCAGATGATTACGACCTTGATCGCTTGGCTGCAGCATCGGAGGGCTATGTTGGTGCCGAAATTGAACAAGCCATTATTGACGCGATGTACATTGGTTTTAATGATGGACAGCGCGAATTCACCACCGAAGATATCCTGCTCGCCTTGAGCAAACAGGTGCCTTTATCGCGCTCTCAGCGCGAAACCATTGAGATGCTCCGCAACTGGCTCCGTGAAGGACGAGCTCAGTCGGCCTCATTTCGCGAAGTCACTGAAGCCGAGAATCAATTTGTCCCTATCCAATTGGATGTTAAGCGGCGCTGAATTTTCTAGAACCTTATGGATAGTAATTTTCTTACCCTGGTCGAAGAGTATAATAATTTTGGGCGGGCAATTCCAGGTCGAGTGGCGACCTGAAAACTCTTAAATCAACCCCAGGAGGTTAAATTATGAACATCCCCAGTGAACTCAAGTACACCACCACGGATGAATGGGTAAAAGTGGAAGGGAATACAGCCATTGTGGGGGTTACTGATTACGCTCAATCTCAACTTTCCGACATCGTCTTTTTTGAGTTTCAAGTTGAAATCGGGGATGAGGTGAAAAAGGGAGGTGTAATTGCAACATTGGAATCAGTGAAAGCCGCTGCCGATGTCAATGCACCGGTATCAGGGAAAGTCGTTGCACGCAATGAAGCCCTGACCGAGAAATTTGAATTGGTCAACAGCGATCCTTACGGCGAAGCCTGGATGTTGAAAATTGAAATGAGCAATCCTCAGGAATTGGATAACCTGATGGATGCCTCTGCCTATCAGAAGTATTGCGAAGAAAGGGAGCATTGATATGTTCCTACCTCATACGGATTCTGAACGTTCTGAGATGTTGAAGACCATCGGGGTGTCTTCCATTGATGAACTCTTCCAAGACGTCCCCGAAAAAGTACGCTATCCAACCCTCAACCTCCCCCCGGCTCTGACCGAGATGGAGGTTGCGGCGCAACTCCAACAGATGGCTTTGGCCAATGAGACGACCCAGGACCTGGCCTGTTTCCTCGGAGCGGGTGCCTATAATCACTACATCCCCGCCACAGTGGATCACATCCTGCGCCGCAATGAATTTTATACCGCCTATACCCCGTATCAGCCTGAAGTTTCCCAGGGAACGTTACAAGCGATTTTTGAATACCAAAGCCTGATGTGCGCCCTAACTGGCATGGAAGTGAGCAACGCCTCCCACTACGACGGGGCCACTGCCACCGCAGAAGCTGGCATCATGGCTTACCACACTTTTCGTGGTAAGCGTACCCGCTTCGTTCTCTCTCCCGGCGTTCATCCCCAGTACCGCCAGGTCTTTCGCACCTATATGTCCGGTTACGAGGGGTTGGAAATCTTGGGCGATGAGACCGAAGGCGACCCGATGGATTACCTGGAACGCCTAGAGGGTCTGATCAATTCCAACACAGCGTTGGTCGTGGTGCAGTATCCCGATTTCTTTGGCCAAATCCATGATTTGGCTTCCCTAGCCGAAAAGGTGCATCAAGCAGGTGGGCTCTTTGCTGTGGTAGTTAATCCCATTGCCTTGGGGCTCCTGAAGCCACCAGGGGAATTTGGGGCAGACATTGTGGTTGGTGATGGGCAACCCTTGGGCATTCCGCTTTCGTTTGGTGGCCCTTACCTCGGAATTTTCACCACGCGCAAAGAGTATGTGCGCCGCATAGCTGGCCGCTTGGTCGGTGAAACCGTAGACGTTCAGGGACGCCGGGGTTATGTGTTAACCCTCACCGCCCGCGAGCAACATATCCGACGCGAAAAAGCCACCTCGAACATCTGCACCAACCAGGGTTTGATGGCGCTAGCCGCTACCGTCTATCTCGCCCTGGTCGGAAAAGAGGGTCTGCGTCAAGTCGCCGAACTCTGTTATCACAAAGCCCACTATGCCGCAGATCGGATTGCCCAAATTCGCGGATATCACGTTTTGAACCAACGCCCCTTCTTCCATGAATTCGTGGTTAAATGCCCCAAACCGGTCGCAGAGATCAACAACTATCTGCTCGATTACGGCATTTTAGGCGGTTATGATCTAGGGCAAGACTATCCTGCGCTCAAAGACCACATGCTTATTGCCGTGACCGAGATGAACTCCCGCGAAGAAATAGAAACACTGGCCGAGTATTTGGAGGAGTTCGCCCATGACTGAGCCTACGTTATTCGAATTATCGTCACCCGGGCGTCGGGGTGTGCGCTTTCCCGAGCCAGATGTGCCCAAGAGCCCACTGCCCGAGGGATTGGTGCGTAAGGATTTACCCCTGCCCGAACTGGCCGAAGTAGACGTCGTGCGCCACTTTGTGCGCCTTTCCCAGAAAAACTACGCCGTGGATTATGGGCTATATCCCCTTGGCTCCTGTACCATGAAATACAATCCCAAAATCAATGAGGATATGGCCCGTTTACCCGGCTTTGCCCTGGCGCATCCCCTGCAGCCTATTGATACCGTTCAGGGCAGCCTGGCTTTAATGTATGAATTACAGGAACTGCTCAAAGAGATCACCGGGATGGGAGCCGTTAGCCTGCAGCCTGCCGCGGGAGCACATGGAGAATTGACCGGGGTGCTGATTATACGTGCCTATCACAAATCGCGCGGTGACACCAAACGCACCAAGATTCTCATCCCTGACTCCGCCCACGGCACCAATCCCGCCTCATCGGCTATGAGCGGTTACGAAGTTGTCCAACTCCCTAGCGACAAACGCGGTAATGTGGATTTGGAAGCTCTGAAGGCTGCTTGCGATGACACCGTCGCAGGGCTCATGCTAACCAATCCCAATACTCTGGGGCTGTTTGAAGAAAACGTCCTCGAGGTAACCCGCATTGTTCACGAAGCCGGCGGTCTGGTTTATGGCGATGGCGCTAACCTCAACGCACTGTTGGGTATTGCCCGTCCTGGCGATATGGGCTTTGATATCCTTCATCTTAACTTACATAAAACATTCTCTACACCTCACGGTGGTGGCGGACCTGGCTCTGGCCCAGTGGCCGTAACCGAAGCCCTGGCCGAATTTCTACCTGGTCCCATCGTGACCATTCTCGAGGAAGGCACAGATGAAGTTCCCCCCTTATACGGGTTTAAGATGCCCAGCCGTTCGATTGGCCGTGTCAAGGCGTTCCATGGTCACTTCGGTATGATGGTGCGCGCGTATACCTACATTATGATGCATGGCGCTGAAGGACTTCGCAAAGTGGCCGAACACGCCGTGTTAAACGCCAACTATCTCTTAGCCCGTCTACGCCATGTCTACAAGGTGCCTTATGATCGCATTTGCAAACATGAGTTCGTCGCGGAAGGGGTTTGGGATGACGCGCCAGACATTCACGCCCTGGATATCGCGAAACGGTTAATTGACTACGACTTCCACCCACCCACTAACTACTTCCCATTAATTGTGCGCGAAGCGCTCATGATCGAACCCACTGAAACCGAGAGCAAGCAGACGCTGGATAAATTCGCTGATGCCTTGATCAAAATCGCCGAAGAAGCGCATACCCAGCCCGAATTACTCAAGAGCGCACCCCATAACACGCCAGTCGGCCGGCTAGATGAGGTGAAAGCAGCCAAAGAACTCGTCCTTTGCTGCTGGTTCCCTGAAAAAGAAACACAACCCTCATAAAAGCCATCTTTCCCGCCCTCCCAGGCCCAAAACGGGACGGCATACGAATTGCCCGTCCCGTTTTTACATTTATCATCCCCCACTTGTGACTTTCTTCATTAGCCAAACTGCCTATATAAAATTAAGCATTCCTCCCCTTTAATAACCGATTTCATCTACCTAAAATTGACCACAGATCATTATTCCTCAAACTAAAAGGAGTGATAACCATGGCTAGTTCGCAATTATCTAAAGAGTACCGCCTTGTTAGTCCACCTTGGACTGACTTTCTGTTTAACAAGACAACATCAGCGTGGTTATGGCTGATCGTGCGGCTTTATCTGGGATACTCCTGGTTCGAGCACGGTTTGGAGAAGCTTTCGAATCCGGCTTGGGTGCAAACCGGTGAGGCGCTAAAGGGTTTCTGGCAACGCGCAGTTGCCATTCCTGAACCACCCGCGCGTCCCCCGATTGCCTTTGATTGGTACCGTGCCTTTATTCAAATGCTTCTCGACAGTGGTAGTTACACTTGGTTTGCCAAGCTCGTTGTGTTTGGCGAGATTGCCGTCGGAATCGCACTGATTTTGGGCATTTTCGTCTGGTTCTCAGCGTTCATGGGCGCTTTCATGAACTGGAACTTCATGATGGCCGGCACGGCTAGCACCAATCCAGTGATGTTGGTGCTATCAATCCTGCTTATCTTGGCCTGGAAAACTGCGGGTTGGATCGGGCTTGACCGCTGGTTGTTAATCTATATCGGCACTCCCTGGCAACCAGGGCTACTTTTCCACCGCCAAAAAGAGCCTCAAACGACAGAAGGGGCTCCATCGGCAGCCTAATCGAAACCAACGAGTAACAAAAGTCGAGCCGCCTAAAACCAGGCGGCTCAAATTTCCTTTAGACAAATTCTCTGCTTCTCATCCGGATTATAATAACCGAAGCCAAAACCATATCACAAGAGGAGAACTGACCCATGAGACTCAAAGGGATGCGCGTTGTTTATTTAATTGGTCCTGGTTTCGAGGACTTGGAATTCTATGTGCCCTTGATGCGTTTAAAAGAGGAGGGGGCAGACGTGGTCGTCGCTGGGCCAAAAGCCGGTGAAGAACTGATTGGAAAAGGTGGACTAACCGGACGTGCTGAGGTCAATGTCGCTGATCTAAAAGCCGAGGATTTTGACGCCATTGTTGTTCCGGGAGGATGGGCCCCGGATAAACTGCGCCGCTACGAGGCTGTCAAAAAACTTGTACGCGACTTTTACCATCAAGGCAAAGTGGTCGCAATGATTTGCCACGCCGGTTTAGTTGGTATTAGCGCGGGAATTGTAAAAGGGCACGAGGCCACCGGTAGCGAAGGTATCAAAGACGATTTAATCAACGCCGGCGCCATTTGGCGCGATGCTCCGGCCTTCCGATCGGGTAATATCGTCTGGGGACGCGTTGTTGCCGATATCCCCGACTTCTGTCGCGAACTGATTCAAGCCCTCATTGAGCAAAAAGAAAAAACTCAAAAAGTCTGAACCTAAAACGGAAGAAGTCCCCATAAAGGGGACTTCTTCTTTATTTCAATCCTAAAGCCAAGCCTACCGTTGGCTGAGGCGCTGTTTCACCCAGGGAAGAACTCGATTTAGAGCGGTGGAAAGCATGCTTGCATCCTTACCACCCGCCTGTGCAAGATGAGGACGGCCACCTCCACTACCGCCGACGACTTGCGCCACCTCCTTAGCCAATTCACCCGCATGGAAGCCTTGCTTAACCAGATCGTCGGTCAGGGTTGCAACGATAATTGGTCGCCCCTCACTAGCCGTTGCCAGCACTGCTACCCCCTTCTCGCGATACTGTTGGCGGAAACGGTCGCATAATTGACGCAATACATCAGCATCGGCCTCATTAATAATGGCCGTCAGGACACGGATACCATCCACCATTTGAACGTTATGGAGCAAAGGCTCAAATTCCGCCATGGCGACTTTTTGACGTAACTGCGCATTTTGCTTGCGCAGACGCTCCACATCTTCAACCAATGCCACAACTTTATCCGGAACCTCATCTACACCACAATTCAAAACTTCGGCGATCCGCGAAAGATCGTTCATGCGCTTGCGAATTAAGGCATAGGCCTCGCGTCCGGTCACCGCTTCGATGCGGCGAATTCCGGCTGCGGCGCTGCTTTCACTGGTGATTATAAAGATCCCAATATCCCCTGTGGACTCAACATGGGTCCCCCCACATAATTCGTAGGATATCGGTTGCTCATCACCAATGACAATAGTGCGCACGACCTCTCCATATTTTTCACCAAAAAGGGCCATGGCACCTTCCTGAAGCGCTTGGCTCAACGGTTTGTGCTCGATTTCCAATTCGTAATCTTCATAAATAGCCTGGTTAACTGCGGCTTCTATGGCTTCTAACTGCTCCGGCGTCAAAGCTTCAGGATATGTAAAGTCAAATCGCAAGCGATCTGGCGCAACTAACGAACCTGCCTGCCGTGCTTCTTTACCCAAAATGGCTTGCAATTTAGCGTGTAAGAGATGGGTTGCCGTGTGATTGCGCATAATATCTCGGCGTCGTTCAACGTCCACCTGAGCACGGGCTTTATCGCCAACCCGAGGGCGCCCCCGCACCACTTCTCCGATGTGAACGATCACTCCTGCAGCCGGCTTGCGGGTGTCGTTAACCCGGATCTCCCAATCCGCACCTTCCAAGCCAATAATCCGTCCCGTATCGGAAACCTGACCACCGGCTTCCACATAAAAGCAGGTGCGAGGCAAGATGACTTCAATGGCATCGCCTGCGATGGCCTCCTCAACCCGTTCACCATCTCGAACCAGGGCTAATACCTGTCCCTCGACCTCTAGACTGCTATATGGGTCGTAGATCACCCCTTCCGGCCCTAAAGCACCTCGCCGCTGTAAGTCCTCTAAAATCGAGCGATAAATATCCACCCTTTCACCCCCCAGCGGGCCAAAGGCTTTCCCAGCCCCTGAAATAGTGCGATGCGCCTCCATCGCCCGTAAAAAGCCTTCCTGATCCACATCCAATCCTTCCTCTTGGGCTACATCACGGATCAGTTCCAGAGGAAGCCCATGAGTAGCGTAGAGATCAAAGGCACGTTCGCCATCCAGAATCTTTTCACCACGGGCTTTGAGATCTTCCAAATAGACATCAAGTTGACTCAAACCCTGTTCCACAGTACGTCGGAAACGGATTTCTTCGCGGGTCAAATTTTCCCGAATAACATCCTTGTTCTTAACCAATTCCGGATAGGCCTCACCATAAATCTCGATCACCGTATCGGCCACGTTTGCAAGGAAGGGATCCATCAGACCAATCTTGCGACCAAAACGTGCTGCACGACGAATGATCATCCGACAGACATAATTACGCCCCACGTTACCCGGCACAACCCCATCGGCAATAAGAAAAGTGGCCGCACGAGAGTGATCGGCGATCACACGATAAGGGGTGATATTGGCCTTTCGTTCTTCAAGGGTGTGGCCGGTCAATTGCTGGACTTTGTCCAAAAGGGGGGAAAGCAAATCCGTGGCATAATTTGAGGAAACGCCTTGCAAAATGGCCGTGATGCGTTCTAGCCCCATTCCGGTATCCACATGACGCGCTGGCAGGGGTTCTAAACGAGTCGGACTTAATCGGTTATATTGAATGAAGACCAGATTCCATAGCTCCAAAAAACGCTTGCAATCGCCGTTGACACGACATACATGTCCCGGCACATCGCGCTTATCACAAAACTCGGGTCCTAGATCAATATGAATCTCACTACATGGGCCACACGGCCCCGTCTCGGCCATCTCCCAAAAATTATCTTTGCGTCCGAAGAAGAGGATATGATTGCTGTCCATCCCTGGCTGTTTTGCCCAGTTTTCGGCTGCCTCTTCATCGGTTGGAATCTCACCGTATTCATCCTTAAAGCAGGTGACCCACAAACGATTCTTATCCAGCCCCCAGACCTCTGTTAATAACTCCCATGCCCAGGCAATGGCCTCTTTCTTGTAATAGTCGCCAAACGACCAATTGCCCAACATTTCAAAGAAGGTGTGATGGGTATCATCGCGTCCCACATCCTCAAGATCATTATGTTTTCCGGCTACACGCATGCATTTCTGGGAATTAACCGCACGCCTATAGGGACGCTGATCAGTGCCCAGAAAGACATCTTTGAATTGGACCATACCCGCATTGGTAAAGAGCAACGTCTGATCTCCGCCCGGCACCAAGGGAGACGAAGGAACAAAGGTATGCCCACGTTCCACAAAGAAGTCAATAAAAGATTGTCGGATATAGGCTCCGCTAAATCGTTTGTTGGTCATAGGCTGCCTCTAACACACAAGTCTCTTCAGGCACAAATTGTCTGACGAAGATTATAAGGCATCCCGAAGTAATAATCAACCACTCCGATCCACTTACCCATTGGATTAGGTTATTTTGGCATTCTTGTGGCTATTTCAACCAATAAAACAAGCCTTCCAAAGCAATGGCATAGACTCGGTAAGGTTTAGGTCCCACAAACACCTTTCCCCGGATGAAAACGGTGGGTGTACCATAAAAATTCGTTTTACGCACTTCCGCCAATTGGCGTTTAATAGCCCATTCGGTTTGAGGACTTTTGGCACAAAATTGCACAGACTGAGCATTAAAACCGACTTCGCTCAATAGATCTGTGATAAACGCCTCATCCTCAAGGCGCGCCTTTTCCGTGGTAAAAAGACGGTCGGTTAAATTCCAAAATTTGGCTTGATCCTGTTGGTAAGCACAGTAGCCTATTTTGGCCAAATAATCGCTGTGTTCTTTGACCGGATAGTAGAGGAAAATCAGTTCCACCCCATATTTTTGAACTAGGCGGCGCAGCATGGGATAGGCCTTGCGTGAATAATCACATCCATAAGAGCCAATAAACACAATTGGCTCAGCACTTTCACCACTAATCTTTGGAAACCCACTAATATCTATCCCTTCGAGAGTTAATGTTGTGCTTCCTCCCGGCACTACGGGGCAACTCTCATCTACGGTAGAAAACTGGGTGTTTTGCCCCGTTGGATCGAAGACACAAAACCCTGATTGATTCAATCCGTTACAACTGCCGGTTGTGTAGTAAAGATAGAAACCTCGGACTGCAAAAAAAGTGCTTCCAATCAGGAGGAAGAAAAATGCCCAGGAGAGAGGCTCAAAGTAACGATTAAGAAAGCGCGCCCCAGCCTCGGAACGTGTTATCACATAACCCAAAATTTTCGCCTTCATCTTTTCGTCAAAGCCGGTCGTACAGGGGCGCAAAGTCACCCGGCGCAGCACACAATCCAAGGCCTCGCGTGCCAATTGGCGATTGGAGGCGCTGAAAATCCCCAAAATAGACAATACGATAAACGCGATGACACAGAACATGGCTATAACACCTTCCGAATTTTGATCAAGGCTTCAACAAATTGCTGGGCCTCTTCCAGGGTATTATAGAAATACACCGAAGCGCGTACCGATCCCGATACACCTCGCGAATTGAACCAAGAATGCACACAGTGTTGCCCCGATCGTACAGCGATATTCGCCATCTGATCAAGCATTAGCGCGATGCGGTGGTGATCAATCCCCTCAATGTAGAAAGAAACAATTCCACCCCTAAGGCGTGGATCCGCCGGACCAATAATTTTGAGGCCCGGGATCTCGCTGAGTGCTTTAGTCAGGTACTCATTGAGTAGTCTTTCCTGTTTTTCAATCGAGTCAAAACCGATTTGACTCAGGTATTGCACAGCAGCCGCCAAACCCATGATACCGGCATAATCCTGTAGGCCAGCCTCAAACTTTTCAGGCGGAGGTAAAAATTGACAGGAGTCGAAAGTAGATGTAGAAACGGTATCACCACCGACCAAAAAGGGTTCCAACTGCTCTAAAAGGCGATACTTACCATAGAGCACACCCGTTCCTGAAGGGCCGAGCATCTTATGGCCCGAAAATGCCAGAAAATCAACGTCCAATGCACGCACATTCACCCGTTGATGTGGCACAGTTTGTGCTGCATCCAGGAAAACCAGAGCCCCTTGACGGTGTGCATATTTGATAATATCGGTTGCGGGTAGAGTAACTCCATCCAGATTAGAGGTGTAACCCATGGCTACCAATTTCACCGCGCCGTCTTTAAACGCATGTTCAAAATTATCCCAATTAAAGGTGTTGTCATCGCGAGTTCGAACAACCCGCAGAATCGCACCCCACCGTTTAGCCACCATTTGCCATGGGATGAGATTCGAGTTATGTTCTTTATCGGTGACCAGGATGACGTCGCCCGGTCTCCAGTTCAAAGCCGAAGCCAATAAATTTACTCCCTCGGTGGTATTGCGGGTAAAGATGATTTCTTCTTTCCGCCCGGCATTCAAAAATTTAGCCACCTTTTCTCGCGCCTGATCCACCTCGCGAGTTACTTCAGCCGCCATGCGGTGCATGCTCCGTCCGCTGCAGGCTGGAAAATCATGATAGTAGCGATTAATGGTTTCAATGACCTGGCGTGGTCGCAACGTCTGACAGGCATTATCAAAATAAATGACAGCCTTGCGGCCATTTTGGCTTTGCAAACTCGGAAAATCAGCCCTCACCTTCGCCAAGTCCATACCCCTTCCTCCCTCGGGCTTTAACCACTCCAATCCAACATCTCAAAAACACTCCCAATTATAAGTCAGATTGTGAATGCCTGCACCATCTTAACCGTCTAAGGTGTAGAATAAACCCTCTTCGAACTACGCCAGATTGATGTTTCCCTTGATATAATAAGGTTACTTTTGTTAGGATTATCACATTCGGCTACATCGGGGAGGACGCCATGAGTTATAAAATCGTATTCGGCACCGACGGATGGCGCGGCGTGATCGCCGAGAACTACACATTTGATAATGTGCGCCGATGTGCTCAGGGCTTTGCACATTATCTTCGAAGCAAAGGGTATCATGATGAGTGGGTAGTAGTAGGTTATGATAAGCGCTTCCACTCCGAGAATTTTGCCCAGGCTGCTGCTGAAGTTTTATGCGGCAACGGATTTCGGGTTTATCTCACCGATAAAGCCACCCCCACCCCGGTTATTTCTTATGCCGTAATTGACCGCAAGGCCGTTGGTGCCATTAATATCACCGCTTCTCATAATCCACCTACCGACAACGGCTTTAAGGTTCGCGATTCCAGCGGTGGCGCCATTGACCCAGAGGGCCTTAAACAGATTGAAAGCGCCATTCCTGATGAGGTGAACGCTGTTAAACGAATACCCGCAGCCGAGGCTGAATTGCAAGGGCGATTAGTGCGCTTTGATCCGGCACCGGCTTACATTGATCACCTTCACACCCTAATTGATATGCAACCCATCCGCGATGCCGGGTTGAAAATCGTTGTTGATGCTATGTGGGGCAATGGCGCGGGCTGGTTCCCTCGTCTGCTCAGCGGAGGAAAAACTCAGATTGTCGAAATTCATAACATCCGTAACCCCATCTTTCCAGAAATGAAGCGCCCCGAACCGATCCCGCCTAACATTGATGTGGGGCTACGTACAACCGTTGAACAAGGTGCTGATGTCCTCGTCGTTACCGATGGAGATGCTGATCGCGTCGGCATCGGTGATGAGAATGGTCATTTCGTCAATCAACTTCAAGTGTACGGTTTATTAGCATTCTACTTGCTTGAAGTCCGTGGCGAACGCGGGCCGATCATTAAAACCCTGTCCACCACCAGCATGCTTGAAAAATTAGGGGAACTCTATGGTGTCCCAGTCTATGAAACCGGCGTGGGGTTCAAATATGTAGCACCCAAGTTTTTAGAAACCAATGCGCTTATCGGTGGTGAAGAATCCGGCGGTTATGCTTTTCGCGGTAATGTACCGGAACGGGACGGCATCTTGGCCGGGCTTTACTTCTTGGACATGATGGTGCGCCTCAATCGTAAACCCTCCCAACTTTTGGAACTTCTTTTCAGTAAAGTAGGCCCCCATTATTATGACCGCGTTGACAAGCAGTTCAGCGGCGACCGCAAAACACGCGAGGCTATGATCCTCAACGCCAATCCCCAAACCATTGGGGGGCTCAAGGTCGTTGGGCTGAATACACTGGATGGCTACAAGTTCCTCTTGGAAGACGGTGGATGGATGCTCATTCGCTTCTCAGGAACCGAGCCTATCATTCGCGTTTATTGTGAAACCACGCATCCCGATCGGGTTCAACCTATATTGCAGGATGGATTACGCATTGCCGGACTTGCCTGAGACCTTCTGGGTAGATACCCATTGTCACCTCTACATGGAGCCCTTTCGCGACGACCTACCTGAGGTGCTTTCACGCGCCCAACACCAAGGGGTAATGGGATACGTGGTACCCGGAATTGATCTCGAAACCAGTCGGGCTGCCATCGAATTAAGTGAGCACTATCCCAGTGTATTTGCGGCAGTGGGTATACATCCTAATTATGCCACCCGGTGGGAAAATACCTCATTGCAAGAACTGCGGGCTCTTTCTTCGCACCCCAAAGTTGTTGCGATTGGAGAAATTGGGTTGGATTACTATCGGGATTATGCGCCACCTGAATTGCAAAAGGCCGCTTTAATAGCCCAGTTGGAACTTGCTGCCGAGCGCAACCTTCCGATTATTCTGCACCAACGAAATTCGTTTCACGATCTTCAAATTATTTTACAGGCATGGCTTCAAGGTACGGAATCCCCAAACACCCCAACCCAAGGGCCGCGAGGCGTTTTTCACGCTTTCGAAGGCGGCGCCGAGGAACTCACCTGGATCACGCAACGCGGTTTTTATATCGGGTTAGCCGGTGCAATCACATATCGCTCTCTTGAACGTACCCAATCCCTGGTTCAACTTTTACCTTGGGACCATGTGGTACTAGAAACTGATTCACCTTATCTAACCCCCGTTCCCCATCGTGGAAAACGAAACGAGCCCACTTACATCCCTCTTATCGCCGAGAAGATCTCGTCCCTCTCTAATATTCCTCTGCCCACTTTAGCCAATACAACCAGCACGAACGCTATTCGTCTTTTTAATCTGCCATCTTCTTGGAGTTCGCATTGAGCACCATGACTTCTTTCTTTGTCCCAGTACTGGATCAAATTCATCAGGTAGAAGATCTAATTCGCGCTCAGGCCGAGGGCTACCATCCCGACTTGCAAGCTGCACTAGAGCACCTTCTCAAATCAGGAGGCAAACGGATTCGCCCGACCTTGACGTTGTTGGTTGGGCGCATGCTCGGCGCCCCAGAACCCCAACTCATTACCTTGGCGGCTTCAATTGAACTGTTACACACTGCCACGCTGGTTCATGATGACCTAATTGATGGAGCACTGCTCCGCCGCGGCATTCCCACCCTAAACGCCCGGTGGTCACCGGGTGCAACCGTCCTTACCGGTGATTTCCTCTTTGCTCGAGCCGCAAAACTTGCTGCCGAAACGAATTCCATCCCCGTAATGCGCCTCTTTGCCGAAACACTGACCATCATCGTCAATGGTGAGATCAGCCAGATGTTCAATCCACCATGCATCAGCACCTTGGAAAACTATTACCAACGTATTTATGCCAAAACGGCTTCGCTGTTTGAGGCCTCAACCGGGTGTGCTGCTATGATCAGCACCACAGATAACGATTTGATCATGAGATTGCGCCACTTTGGACGCGAATTAGGTATGGCATTTCAAATCATTGACGATATCCTTGATCTTACCGGCGACGAGACCCAACTTGGCAAACCAATAGGTAGTGACTTGCGACAAGGTATCATAACCCTGCCGGTCATTCGGTTTTTGCACACCCATCCCGAAGATCCGTTCTCTCAGATGATCCTTCAGGGTAAGTGTTTGCAAAACGATGCGGACATCTTGGCGTTTATTGAACGTCTTCGCCACAGCGATGCCATTGAGGATGCGCATCAGGAAGCCCAACGATTTATAAAAAATGCGCTGGACGACCTTCGTACGCTCCCTAACAGCCCAGAACAACAGTATTTGGAAGAACTAACCTGGTTCGTCACGCAGCGCAAAACGTAGAACCCACCATCACGGTGGGTTCCTGATTGTGCGCTGGGCGGGAGTTGAACCCGCACGCCTTTCGGCACATGGCCCTCAACCATGCCTGTCTGCCAATTCCAGCACCAGCGCATTTATCCGCGGCTTATTATATAATTCACTGGGTATTAATGTCAAGCCAATGTTAGCCTACCCACCCTAATCTATTCCGAGGAAGGAGTAATTATGACAATCGCACTTGATGCTATGGGAAGTGACCGTTACCCCGAGCCAGAAATCCAGGGGGCTTTATGGGCTGCCGAAAAGTGGGGCCTCAAAATCATCCTCGTGGGTGATCAATCTCGCCTGGAACCCCAATTGCGAGCCCTTAACACCCGAGGTTTATCAGTGCGGATCGAACATGCGCCTGATGTTTTAGAAATGGGCGATAAACCGGTTGAAGCCGCCCGGTTGAAACCGCGTAATTCAATGGCCGTTGGGCTAGAACTGGTCAAAAAGGGTGATGCCGAGGCATTTGTTAGCGCCGGAAATACTGGCGGAGTCATGTTCAATGCGTTGCGTATCCTTGGACGTATCCCCGGCGTGGCTCGTCCTGCTTTAACCGCTATGTTTCCGGTTCGCGGTGGTCACGCCATCGTTTTAGATATTGGTGCCAATGCCGATTGCCGACCTGAGTTTCTACTTCAGTTCGCCATTATGGGTAGTATTTACGCCGAGAAAGTCCTCCACAAACACAACCCTCGCGTTGGATTACTTTCCAATGGTGAAGAACCTGGCAAAGGGAATCAACTGGTAAAAGAGACCTACCCCCTATTAGAAAAGAGTGGCCTGAATTTTATCGGCAACGTCGAGGGCAAAGAAGTATTCAACGGTGATGCCGATGTCGTGGTTACGGACGGTTTCACGGGTAATATCATGCTCAAATCCAGTGAAGCCGTGGCTAAATTAATCACAGATGTTTTACGCGAATCGCTCATGGCATCCTGGCGTACCAAACTGGGCGCCCTTTTAGCCAAGCCCGCCTTCGCCCAAATTCGCCAAATGCTTGATCCTTCGGAAATCGGTGCGGCTCCCCTGTTGGGCATTGACGGCTTGGTCTTTGTCGGCCACGGCCGCTCGGATGCCCGTGCAATCATGAACGCTCTGCACGTTGCCCATGAAGCCATCCAGGCCAACCTATTGAGTAACATCCGAGACGCAATTCGGGAAAAACTTTCCGCTGTTGAGAACACCATCTCCGATAATCCCTGAGGTTAACCATGAAGGTCATCCGAAATACACGCCTGATTCAACGCAACCGTCGCATTGGTCAAATAGCCACCATAATTGCATTAGTCGTCCTCGGTTTTGGGCTCTATATTTCTTTTGTCCATCCCGAACAATACACCTTAAGCCTTACGGCATTGATTATCGGGTTTGTGCTTTCCCAGGCCGGAATTTATTTCGGAAACCGCTGGGGGCGCTCCCCACGACCGGATGAACTCCTTACCAACGCCCTGAAAGGCTTAGAAGACAAATTCGCGGTTTATCATTATGTCTCGGGAATTCCTCATATGCTTATAGGCCCGGCGGGCATCTGGGCACTCATTCCGGTCACCGTTGCCGGTACAATCACCTATGATGCCAACAAGCGCCGCTTTCGCCAAAAGGGTGGCAACATTTACCTCAAAATCTTTGGACAGGAAAACATTGGACGACCCGACTTAGAAGCCAGTTATGCCATCGAGGATTTAACCAAATTTCTCAAGAAGACCTTAGGAGAGGCTACCAATCCTATTCCAACCCCCCAAGCCGTCTTGGTTTTTACCAATCCCAAAGTTGTGCTGGAAATCGAAGAATCTCCAATCCCGGCTGTGCCTTTAGCCAAATTGAAAGACTTCATGCGCCGCCAAGCCAAAGAGAATCCAGCCCCTGCGTCCATTATTCAAGCCTTGCAACAGGCGCTGCCCAATGAGAAATGGGAAGGAAGCTAGAGTCTAGCCTCGGGTCTTAACCCGTCGAGGACGTTTGGACACCGACCCCGGCGAATCGCTCATCGCATAAGCGCGTAAACGTTGCACCTCTTCCGAAGTTAGATGGCGCCATTCGCCGGGTTTTAATTTGCCCAATTCAATCGGCCCAATGCGGGTGCGAATTAGCCGCTTAACCGGTAACCCAATCGTCCGCCCAATTTCGCGGATTTCGCGTTTACGCCCCTCGCACATAACCACGCGCAACCAAGCCCCTTCACGCACCACACCTTCCAAGGTTACCTCGGCCGGCGCAGCCCGCCGTCCATCCGGTAACACCACCCCATGACGCCAGGCCTCGAGTTGCTCTTCATCTGGGCGCTTTGCCACTAAGACCCGATATTCTTTTTCCTTCCCGTAGCGAGGATGGGTGAGACGATTAGCCAATTCACCATCATTGGTAAGGAGGATCAATCCCTCACTTTCGTAATCCAAACGACCAACTACAAATAAATGTCCCGGAAAAGGCACCAGATCATAAACGGTGCGGCGTTTTTCATGAAGTGCATGATCTGAAAGCACATCCTGGGGTTTATTGAGGATGATGTAGGTAAACTGAGAAACCGGCTTGGGTATCGGATGCCCATCTACGGTGATCTGGTCGCGCTCCGGATCGGCCTTCATCCCTAGTGTTGCGGTAACCCCATTCACCTTAACCCGTCCCTGAGCAATTAAGGCTTCTGCTTCACGCCGTGATCCCAAGCCGGCGCGCGCGAGAATTTTTTGTAATCGTTCTTCTGCCATTTTTTAATCCTTTAACAATGATTGATCTTGCTCTTCGGGTTCTTCAATCGGTGGTAGTTGTTCCAATGATTCAAGACCAAAATAAGCCAGAAAATCAGACGTAGTGCCATAGAGAAGGGGACGTCCCGGCAAGTCAGCCCGTCCCCGTTCTTCAATCAACCCCTTTGCCAATAGACTGCGCACAACCGAATCACTATTCACCCCGCGGATAGCCTCAATCCCGGCCCGAGTGATCGGCTGGCGGTAAGCAATAATGGCCAGAGTCTCCAATGCTGCCTTACTTAACTTCGCCCCCACCTCCAAACCCAATAACCGCTCAACGTAAACAGAAACCTCAGGGGCTGTGGTGAGTTCATAACGGCCCTGATGTAAGCGCAAACGCAATCCTCTCTGCTGGTAACTTTCTTGCAATCGTGAAAGGGCGGCTATAACGGTTTCCTCATCCGTTCCAACCGCCGTCGCCAATTGGGCAACAGAAACCGGCGCCGGAGCGACAAAGATCAAGGCTTCGAGGATGCTTTCAAGAGGAAGTGAAGACGTACTGAGTTCGTCTGACTGCATGCTATAATTGAAACCGCCTTAAAAATATGTGCCTCTCACGGATTTCATGAGCACAACTTTTCGATTCCTGAAACTCATCAGCCTCATAGTCACTGTCTTGTGGCAACCGATATTAAGTGCGTGCACGGTTTTCCTTCCGTCTCACCAAGAGATAAATATTATTGTGGAAGATAACGAACAACGCTACCAGACTGATGTGCCCGTGGGCACCACCGTTCAAACCGTGCTTGAACGTCTAAACCTTTCGTTAGGGGTACTAGATCGCACGGATCCGCCCACATTCACTGTATTAAATCGTGATTCAAGGATTACTATTATACGCGTTAAAGAAGTTTTTGAGACTGAAGAGGTGGTCGTTCCCTTTGAACAACAAATGGTCAGAAACGAGTCGCTCCCCGAGGGAGAAACCCGACTAGTTCAACCTGGCGAAAATGGCTTACAGCAAATTACCTATCGCCGTTTACTGGAAAACGGTAAAGAAGTCGCGCGAACGGTCTTTAAGATTGAAACCATCCGCGAACCACGGCCCGAAATTGTGATGGTGGGTGTACAATCACCTGTTACCCCTTTGGAATTACCTGGATCCTTGGTTTACCTGGCCGGCGGGAATGCCTGGCTGATCCGCGAGAACAGCGCCAACCGTTATCCCATCGTTACAACCGGCGATCTAGATGGACGGATTTTTACCCTATCGCCGGATGGAAAATGGCTGCTCTATACCCGACAGAGTAGTACTACAAATGCGATCAATTCTCTCTGGGTGGTAAACCTGACGAAAGAGCCTCCACAGCCAATTAATCTTAAGGTCAGTAATGTTGTGCATTATGCCGAATGGGTGCCTGGCACGTCGTTGACTATCACCTACTCTACCGTCGAACCCCGCAACGCCCCGCCAGGGTGGCAAGCCAATAATGATCTCTACCGCCTAAGCTTTTCCCCTGAGGGGAGAATTCTGAAAAACGAAAAAATAATAGAGACAAATGCTGGGGGAATTTACGGTTGGTGGGGAACAACCTTCGCCTGGTCACCTAATGGAAACACTTTGGCCTATGCCCGTCCCGACTCGGTCGGCTTGGTAAACCTCAAAGAACAGGTTTTCGAACCACGCTTCTTTCTCCAGCCTCTGGAAACCGGAGGAAACTGGGCATGGGTTCCTGCGATAGCCTGGTCTGCAGATGGGTATTTTATATATACCCCAACTAATAGTGATACTGACCCACAGTTTTTCTCATTGAGTGCGCTTTCACTTGAGTCTGACCTGATGGTGGATGTGGTTAAAAATACCGGTATGTTTGCCAACCCCATCCCCCAGCCTAACCCTCAATCATTTCCGCAGTGGGTCGCCTATCTTCAGGCATTGTTCCCCACCCAAAGTGAAACCAGTCGTTACCGCTTAGCCCTCATGGACCGAGATGGCTCAGATCAACGCATCCTTTTTCCACCTGAGGGTTCAATAGGCTTGGAACCTCAACGACCAGTTTGGTCGCCCTCTTCCTCACCACAATGGATTGGGGTAATTTATCAGGGCAACCTCTGGCTAGTTGAAGTGCCATCTGGGCAAACTCGTCAGATTACAAGTGACGGACTCATCCGTCGTATAGACTGGAAGTGATCATGTCCAAGGAGAAAGATTTATGCGAGTTTTAGTTACTGGCGCGGCAGGTTTTTTAGGATCACATCTCTGTGATTATCTACTGGCTCAAGGCCACGAAGTTATCGGTATGGATAACTTCATTACCGGCAGTCCTGATAATCTCGCCCATCTGGCTGGAAACCCGCGCTTCCTTTTTATCCGCCATGATGTGTCCAACTTCATCTTTGTGCCCGGTAAAGTGGACGCTGTGCTCCATTTTGCCTCACCGGCCAGTCCCAACCCTAATTCTCCATACGGTTACACCAACCTCCCCATTCAAACCATGAAAGCCGGTGCATTAGGGACGCACAATACGTTGGGTGTTGCGCGGGCGCATAACGCGCGGTATTTGCTTGCCTCGACCAGCGAAATATACGGAAACCCCCTTGAACATCCCCAAAAAGAAACCTATTGGGGGCATGTAGATCCGATCGGAGTGCGCTCGGTCTATGATGAGGCCAAGCGCTTCGCCGAGGCACTGACCATGGCCTATCACCGTTATCATGGGTTGGATACCCGCATTGTTCGCATCTTTAACACCTATGGCCCACGGATGCGTCTTGATGATGGCCGTGTGGTGCCTAACTTTATCCAGCAAGCCCTGCGCGGAGAGCCTTTAACTATCTACGGGGATGGTTCACAAACCCGCAGCTTCTGTTATGTGGATGACCTTATTGAGGGAATTTATCGCCTCTTACTTTCAGATGAACACTACCCCGTAAATCTGGGTAACCCGCAGGAAATCACAATTTTGGAATTTGCCGAAGTGATCAACCGCCTGACTGGCAACAAAGCCGGGGTCGTCTTCAAGCCGGAGAGCCGTCTTGGGGATGATCCTCAACGCCGCCAACCGGATATCACACGCGCCCGCACCATCTTGGGATGGGAACCCAAAACAAGTTTAGAGGAGGGCATACGACTGACCATACCGTATTTCCGTCAAAAAATGGGGCTTTAATCGCCATTTTCACCGATTCTAAAGAACTGGGGCGCTTCCTGCGCTTTGCAGTCGTGGGAACCATTGGCGCAGTGATAGACTTTGGGCTGTTTAATGCTTTGACCCAGGCTTCTGCCTTTTTCCATCAAAATGCCGTATGGGCAAGTGTCATTTCTTTTATTGCCGCCGTAACAAGCAATTTCGTTTGGAATCGTTACTGGACCTATCCCGATTCCCGGAGCAAACCCCTGGCCCAACAGGGCGCACAATTTTTAATGGTAAGCATCATCGGCCTGTTAATCCGCACCCCCCTCTTTGCTTTCCTCGAGCCAATTCTGATCCGCTTTTTCCAGGCATGGTGGAAATGGGCCATCCTCTCCCCTATTATTGTGGCTCATAATGTTGCGCTTGCTATTGTCATTGGCGTTGTTATGCTATGGAACTTCTTTGCCAATCGCTATTGGACGTATAATGATGTTTAAGTTCAACCAATGAGCGATTCGCCTCTCACGACTAACCCCGATACATCTTCCGCCAACGTCCCACAACCGCGTTCCTTGCGGGAATTAATTGATATTGTCTCTGGACGGGCCCTCAAAGACATTCTTCCCCAAGAGGACGCAGGTCTCGCCGAACCTTTGCCTTTCCCCTTCTTAGCCATTGTAGGCCAGTTTGAAATGCGCCTGGCGTTGTGCCTTAACCTCATCAATCCCGCCATTGGTGGTGTTCTGTTAATTGGCCCTCGCGGTACCGGCAAAACCACGGCAGTGCGCAGCCTGTTAGAGCTACTTCCAGAAATTGAACGCAGCGCCTGTTTTTACGGGTGTCTACCCGAGGACATTGAAACCGGGGGCATGGATGCCGTTTGCCCTGATTGTGCGCGTAAATATGCTGAGGGGCGCCCACTCACAGTAAAAGATCGCGTCAAGTTAATCGAACTGCCCCTTAATGCCCGCCTTGAAGACGTGGTTGGAGGGCTGGATGAGCGCGCCGTTGCTCATGAACGGTTCCGCCTCAAGCGAGGCATTCTTGCTCAGGCGGATCGAAATATTTTGTATGTTGACGAAGTCAATCTTCTCCCGGATGAAATCGTGGACGCCATCCTGGATGCAGCCTCAAGCGGTACCTACACGGTGCGTAGAGGTCCGCTCTCAGCCACGTATCGTGCCCGTTTTGTCCTCATCGGATCTATGAATCCCGAAGAGGGCAACTTACGCCCCCAGATCCTTGACCGATTTGGGCTGCGTGTCCTTGTCCATGGTCTGAAAGATCCACACCAACGCCTCGAAGCCTATCGGCGCACTCAGTTTTATCGGGTAAACCCTCGCGCAACTGTGGCTCACTATGCTGAAGAGACTGCGTTGATGCGTGAAGAAATCACTATGGCCCGCCGCTTATTACCGTCAGTACAAATTTCAGATCAGATTGCCTTGGAAGCCATCGGTCTCATCCAGCGCCTTAGGATTGATTCATTGCGTGCAGAGATCACGTTACTTGAAGCCGCTCGTGCCTACGCTGCTGCCGATAATCGCACCGAAGTAACCCTTGAAGATATCCGCCAAGTTGCTCCCATGGCTTTGCGGATGCGCCGCTCAATCTTTATGGAAAAATACCTCGAAAATCAAAGCAATGAGGATGAGGAAATTTTGCGACTCTTTTCCTCTCAAATAGAGCCTAATTTATCGGTTGCCCCTGCTCAGGAGGATAAAGATGCCCCCGGCTCTTAATCACTATACGCGCCTGGAACGCTGCCTGGCTGGTGAAGATGTTGACCGCATTCCTATCGCCCTGTGGCGACACTTTCCAGTAGATGACCAGCACCCTGAGCGTCTGGCCAAGGCCATCGTCCAATTTCAAAGTACATACGATTTCGATTTTATAAAAGTAACCCCTGCCTCATCTTACTGCCTCCGCGATTGGGGTATCACGGATCAGTGGGAGGGAGATCCCGAAGGTACCCGTACTTATCTCCATCATACTGTCGCCCACCCTGAGGATTGGCTAAAATTGCCCCCTCTAAACCCTTATCAGGGCGCATTAGGCGACATGCTGAGCACCCTTCGTACTTTGAAGCACCACTTTGCAGGGCAGGTGCCGATTCTTCAGACCATCTTTTCCCCCCTGGCCCAAGCCAAAAATCTGGCCGGTGAAGAACGCCTCATTCTACATTTACGTACCGCACCTGACGCCCTCCATGCCGGACTGCAGAGAATCACTGAATCCACCCTTGCTTTTGTAGGGGCGCTGAAGGAACTAGGTATTGACGGAATTTTTTATGCGGTCCAGCATGCTCGTTTTGATGTGCTTTCTCCGTTAGAATTCAGCGAATTCGGTCGAGCGTATGATCTCAAAATTTTAGATGCAGCGCGTGATTTCTGGCTTAATGTGGGGCATATTCACGGTGAACATATCATGTTCTCCCTGATTCAAGATTATCCGGTACAAATTCTGAATTGGCACGATCGACAAACTACGCCAACCCTACGCGAAGCCCTTACCCGCGTTTCTGGTGCTGTCTGCGGTGGGCTTTCTCAATGGAGTACAATGGCATTAGGTAATCCGGAGGATGTGCAACGCGAAGCGCGCCAAGCCATTCAAGAGACCCAAGGAAAACGATTCATCTTGGGCACCGGCTGCGTCTTGCCCATCATTACCCCGCATGGGAATATCTTAGCCGCCTGCCAAGCGACGAATTTGGTATAGGGCACAAAGAATTCATATGACACCTCCACGCATTATCGGTGGTAAATCCGGGGGAATTCGTCTCCGCAGCGTTCCGGGTAGTGGAACCCGCCCGATCACCGATCGGGTAAAAGAGGCCCTATTTAACATCCTCGGACCTGAGATCGAGGGATCAACCTTCTTGGACCTATTTGCTGGAACCGGCAGTGTGGGTTTGGAAGCATTGAGCCGGGGGGCATCCTACGTGTGCTTTATAGATGCAAGTCGTCAGGCTATCTCAACCATTAAGGAAAACCTGCGCCTTACCCATTTAGAGCAAGGGGCGGAAATATTACACATGGACGCTTTTGCTTTTCTGCGCCATCCTCCCACCCGCACTTTTGATTTTATCTTTGTGGCCCCACCTCAGTACAAAGGCTTATGGGAGAAAGCCCTCGCGGTGTTGGACGCAAACCCCACCTGGCTCTCTCCTACCGGCACAATAATCGTTCAAATAGACCCCAATGAATATAAGCCCCTCTTATTACAACATTTTGCCGAAGAAGATCGGCGTCGTTATGGATCAACCCAATTGATTTTCTACCGTTGCAAACCTTCTCAAGAGGCAATTGCCACTTCCAAATAGAAGATTAAGAAGTCTCAAACTCCACCTGGAGATGATCCTGGTCATCATAGTAATAATGCGCCACAAAGGGGGGCTCGTCCTCCTGATGCCTCAAGACGCGGGGTAACAAAACGTACAAATCAGATACCAGCGGCAATCTATTGACATCGTTTTGTGCAATCCATTCGGCATTACCTTCTGGAGATGACCTCACTTCCCCTCCTACATAGTCCCCGCGAAAAACATAAAGCCCGATTCCGACCGTTTCACCCGTATCAATCATAATCACACCGCATAGCCGTAAGTTAGCAACCTCCAGTCCCGTTTCCTCTTGAACTTCCCTTTTAGCAGCGGCTAAAATTCCTTCACCCTGCTCAACGTGCCCGCCGATACCATTATAAAGTCCAGCCCAGAGCCGCTTATGTGGTGCCCCTTTTAAAAGGAGCACTTTGTCATTATGGGTGATAAAAATGAGGGTGCGAGGAATAATGGTGTATCGGTCCCTAAAAACGCCTTGTTCTTCTCGTCCCATGGTAGAAGTTCCAATCCAAATGCTAAATTTAGAGGCCCTGGCGTTGGGCAGGGCCTCCTCTCTAAAATTCTTAACTTAAAAACATTGGAACGCCCATAAAATCCTTAACCCGCGGACGATAAGTTTCAATATCGTAGTAGGAAGGCACATCCACGCGCTTACGACCGGCCATTACAATCTCCACCGGTACGGTAGTGTATTTACCGCCGTGTAAGGCGACCATCTTGCCGGTCTCTTTGCGCCGAATCAATTGGATGGCAAGGTTACCAAAGGACATTGCCACCATCCGATCCAGGGAATCTGGTGCCCCAGAACGCATCAGGTACCCTAATTGTTGATACATCGTATTTTGACCGGTGCGCCGCTTGATTTCCTCACTCACAAGCATCCCGATTCCCCCTAATTTGCGATGACCATATGCATCAGCCTCACCAGTTACAAACATTTCTCCCCCTTCCATAATCGCGCCTTCTGAGATGGTCATAATGGCGTAATTGGAAGGGTTGTTGCGTTTGTCGTACATCAAGAAATCGCATAACTTTTGAATATCAAATGGCACCTCAGGGATGACAGCCCGATCCACATAAGCCAGATAACCACTGATCAAACACGTTTCACCGCAATAGCGCCCGAACAGTTCCACCACGCCAATCCGTTCATGGGAGCCTACTGAGGTGCGCATGTTGGTGATAAATTCCACACTACGGGTGACTGCTGTGGAAAAACCAATACAGTAATCCGTGCCAAAAACATCATTGTCCATGGTCTTGGGAATGGCTACCACCGGAAAGCCCTCACGGTGTAGACGCACCGCAAACGAGAGCGTATCATCTCCACCGATTGGCACAAGTACATCAATCCCCAGATGACCTAGCACGTTGAGAACATAGTCGGTGTAATCGGTTTTCCCTTCCTCGGGGATAGGTTTCCCCCACTTTGAATTCTTCAAGAAGTCCGGTGTATCCTTGGGAGAAACACGCTGCGGGTTAGTGCGTGATGTATGAAGCACGGTTCCCCCAGTTCGATCTATGGTGCGCACATCTTCGGCGTGCAGTTCACGAATGTAATAATCACGCGTAGAGGGTTCGTCCGGGTTGTAATGAAGTAAACCCGCCCACCCCCGGCGAATGCCAATAACGCGGTAGCCCAGTTCCAACGCCCCCATCACCACCGATTTGATGCAGGGATTCAACCCGGGCACATCCCCACCACCGGTTAAGATCCCAATCGTCAGTGTCATAAGCAGATCCTCCCGTGAAAGAATTCGATTATGGTGTTGGTCAATCCCTAGAGTGTAATGTTACTCAGGGGGATTTGCAAGGTTACGCGGCAGCCCTGCCCTGGTGCCGTGTCAATATCCACTGTGCCGCCAAGCATCTCGACACGCTCGCGGATCAAGCGCAATCCCAGGCCGCTGCTTTCTTGAAGTTGATGCACGTCAAAACCCTTACCATCATCCCGAACCACAACCCGCACAAATTGATCACCCACCTCCAAGAAAACTTCAATTGAGAGTTTCCGTAATGTATCTTGATTATGGCGGTATGCATTGTTCATGAGTTCCTGGATGGCGCGGAAAATCATAACCTCAGCATAAGGCACAAAACGTTGCTGAGCACCGCGTGTGATCACGTTAACCTCAGCGCCGGTTTCGCTGCTAAATGTTTCTCCATACCGTTGCACGGTAATAAAAAGTCCCAAATCATCTAACATCATCGGACGCAACCCAGCAATAAATAGGCGCACCTTTTGAAAAGTCGCCATGGCTGCGTTCTTTAGACTTTCCAATTCCTCTCGAGCCTTTAGCGGATCTAAATCAAAGAGGCGTGACGCAATTTCGGCTTGCACAATAAAATTGGAAAGGTCTTGAGCTGGACCATCATGCATTTGCCGTGATAGTTTCTGCCGTTCGGTTTCCTGAGCATCAATGAGTTTTTCCAGCATGGCCATGCCGCTGTTTCCCCCTCGTTTACCCCCTGCTAGCGAACCTTCGGTCAAAAAGTTCTGCACCCTCTCTAAGAGGTTAATATACTTTTCTAAATGCGCCTGATCGTTCTGCAACTTTTCAACCTGACTACGCATTACCAGAAGCCTTCGCTGGGCATCCAGAGCCGAGTCGTAAACCACCCGAATATCGCTCCTGGGCACCGATTCAAACTGATTGTGGAGTTGCTGTAAATGCGCATTGATATTAGCGTTCCGTTGCGTCAATCGTGTTAACTCCACCTGACTGCGCTCAATCATCTGGGTAACTTCATCATAGGCACGTCGCGATGCTTCAAGTTCAGAGGCAACAAAATCCACAAATGATTCCCATGCATTTGACTCGTTGGTTGCTTGAATCACCATGCTTCAACTCCACGTCAATTAGCGAAATCATTTTCGATTCTTTAGTAAAAAGGGGCGCTAATCAAGCGTAAGTATAGCACAATTGTCTAGGCTTGCTCCTGAAAATTAGCGGCAGGTTTTTTCGGCATCTTCCAGCGCTAAAATATGCGCACCCTGCACAGTGTCTAAATATTTTAAAGCCTCAACGCTCGTTGGGTTTGCATACAATGTATCAAGGTTAATCTGATCTGGCTCCAATATCACATAATCAGCTTGGTAGCGACACATTGCTGCCAACAATTGGGAAACATCACCACCGGGGATAACGATGCTGGAACGATGGGTAAGGACAAAAAACGTCGGTGGGTTATTGACGGCTCCTAGTGAAGATTCGGGGGAGAATCCCCAATCTGAAAGTTTGTGATTGATGGCCATATACCTATCCTGCGTCACCTGCCACGCCGGAGGCCTTTCCTCATCCCCAATGTACCGTTGGAAGTAAATGACAGCCGATGCTGCAAAAACTATCAACAGAATCCCGACCCCCAAAAAGCCCTGACTAACCTTTGGTTGCCACCGCCGGTGTTGTGTTCCCCACTCGATCAGGGCTTGAAATCCTTGCCAACCCAATACCCAAAGGAAGGGTTGGAGAGCGGCACCCGAGTGAAAAAATCCTCCTCTAACACCCGCAAAGGGAAAAACCAGCGAAAAAATCAACCCCATCCCGAGCCACATCCCAAATCCAAAACGCGTCTCGAAGCGAGGCCACGTCTTCACTATGCCCCAAATGATAAGAGGGAAGAAAACCACTTGCCCTTGAACAGCAATGGCAGTAAGTAGATTCTGTCCCAACGCCCAAAGACGATCTTTTATGATCGCTCCCCACCCTTGCCCAATCCAATGCTCAAAGGTCAGTTGCGAGGCTGGATAGTAAAATAATTCGTTGTACTCTCGCAACCACAACACCCGTCCTGAGCCCGGTTGGAACAATGTGCCAAACGCTTGTAGGTTGTGCCAAAGCCACGGTGTAATCATAAGGCCGTAACCCACACCCATAACCAAGATATTTAGAATGGCTACACGCATTTTTCTGGGGATACCACTCACCTGTTTGGATATCATCGGCTTAAGCACCATGCCTACTTGGAGAAATATGCTGGCTAGCAACCAGACCACTCCATCGGCTCGAGAGAGGTGAAACAGACCACATAAGACGCCGACACTAAGCGAACGCAAAACTTCTGCTCTCTCTCCCCAAATACGCTCAGCCCCACACACAAGGATAAAATACAAAGTGCCCAACGTTACGATCGGGGTAAAAGATTCGGGAAAGGTGATAAAACCAGCATAAAAGATGGGAAAAGACACCGCTAACCCACCCAACCAGGCCAATAACCTTTGCCCAGTTTTTCGGAATACCCAATAAGCAACCAGAACAACGTTTACGCCATGGAGGGCAACAAAGGGCAATCGCGCCGCCCATAAGGCAGGGGTTCCAACTAACCACATCCCTATCGCTGCTAGAACTGCCGGTAGCGGCATCCAATAATCAAACGCGGGCATTGGTACGCCTTTCGGATCCGCCAAGTAGTTCCAGATAAAAGGTTGTTCCCCCCCTCGCCCCCAGAAAATCTGCTGACCAAGCGCATAATAATAATCACTATCCATGACGGCTGCTACCGGCTGCGTCCATAGCATCATAGCCGCGATTCCGGCTCCGATGAGGCCCAATATAAAGTAATGGACGCGCTTCATCCTCCCCCTCTAATCCTCAGGTTCAATGTCTTCTCGCTGGATAAGCTCCAGCCAAACACTGGGAGGGTGAATAGCCCACCACCGCACCCAATATAATAATCCCCCAACGATTAAAGGAACGAGCAGCACCAGCATTGCCAAGTTCTGCACAGAGGGCCTCTCTGTCAGGCGCCACGACATTAACCCCCAAGACCCAATGCTTAATCCGATCACCACCATTAAAGCCACCCCCAAACCCAAATGCCGCCACCTCTCCACCCATAAACTACCTGCCAAAATCAACGCTGGAAAAAAGAGAACCATATCTTGCGGTTGGAACCGCACACCGATCCACGCCGTAAGGGTCAAACTCAATGCCCCAATCCATAAAAAAGCACGCACACCAGAACGACGGTTTAGGATTAACTCAATCAATAACAACACGCCCGCAAAAACGCTCACAGCCTGGCCCAAGCGAGCCCCGACACCAGGAAAAAACACTCCCAAAGCCTCACCAATCGTTTGGCCCAATAAGGGACGTTGGCGATTAATGATCATCCCTAAATACTGTAAAGGCCACGAAGGGAGAAAAAGGGCAAAAAAGAGGCCCAAAAGGGCTAGAGTAATGAAGAACCATAACACAATCAATCCCCGTCGGTTCAAAATAGCCCACAATACCAATACGCCAATAAAAACCCCAACAATATGAGGTCGTATAGTCGCTAATCCCAAGGCCACACCCGCTAATTCATCGTGACGGGTACGGACAGCCCATAGGGCTAGGGTGACCATCAGCAATACCGCCGGAACCCCACTGCCGCCCAGGATTGCCAGCGCACCTGGATACCCTATTAACCCAACCACAATTAAGAGGCTGGTAACCCATGCCTTCGGACGCCATGTGGTTATTCGTAACCCCAAATAAATCGCCCAACCAAGAGATAACTCAGACAGGATCATGCTAATGGCATGCGCTAAAGCAAAATCCTTTACGATTGCCAGCGGGAAGTATAAAATCAACGCATACAGTGGTGCATTAAACCCACCATCATTAACCTCTAGCCCCAGATCAGTTGCCGTTTGATTAATTTGTTGGACCGCGTTCGGCGTATAAGGACTTAAGCCCTGCTGAAGGAGTAAACGTGCGGATTGCCACCCCCAAAGGAAATCGGATCCTAAGCGAGAAATCTGAGATAAACGAAGATTAACCACTAAAAGCAAACCCAAGCATCCAATTAGGACAACTAACCCAATGACATAAACCCAAAAACCAGATCGTTTCAAGGTAGATATATCCTTATGATTCCTTAGAATAACCGACGAACTAATTATAACGTGAGGGAAAGATGGAACTGACGATTGCTTTAGCCCAGATGAATATTTTTCAAGGCCATTTAGAGAAGAACTATCTCAAAGCATTGGAATTCCTCAAGGAAGCACGCAAAAGCCGCGCTCAAGTCGTGCTTTTTCCAGAACTTTGGAGTAGCGGTTATGACCTAAAAAACCAATCTCTATATGCCCAACAAAATCTGGAGTTGATGTCTGAGTTAAGCCAACAGGCTCAAGAAAATGGATTTTTTATTGGCGGGTCTTATATCACCCTTCAGGAAGGTCATTATTATAACTCCTTTATCCTCATTGCTCCCTCAGGACAGATTATCAGCCAATACCATAAAATCCATCTCTTCGCGCCCTTGAATGAAAATCGGTACTTCTCACCTGGTCAAAAACCAGTTACAGCCCAAATTGCTGGGTTGACCGGTGGATTAGCCATTTGTTACGACCTGCGTTTTCCCGAACTTTTCCGCACCTATCTTGATCAAGATGCCGATTCGTTTTTCCTTGTAGCCCAGTGGCCAACATCCCGTATGGACCATTGGGAAATCTTACTGCGCGCTCGCGCTATCGAAAACCAAGCCCTCATTGCAGCATGCAACGCTGTCGGTTTATCTGGAAAAGTAACAAATGGAGGGGGAAGTCTGATCCTATCCCCATGGGGTGAAATCCTAGCCCGCGGAAGCATCAATGATGAAGATTTTGTCCAGGCGACAGTCTCTCTGGAAAGCATTCATGATATCCGCACCAACTTCCCGGTCTTGCGCGATCGGCATGTACATCATTACCCAAAGAATTAATACCTCGTCTCACCCAAACCAATTTCTCGAGGATGGACGGGCCTGGAAAGGCGATAATACACGTGATAATCCCCAATTTTCACTTCCTGATATTTAACCCCCAAACGCGAAAACGCTTGCTTTAAATACTCATCCAACGCAGGATTGTGAGTAGTGATGTAGGCAACACGATCGCTTCTTTCGACCATAGAAGTATAAACCGGATAACGATCATCCCGCGTTGTATAGCGGAGATCAGGATGATAAGGTAATCTTGGGCTAAAAATCAGTCGTTCTTTAGAAACAAAGGCTAGGGGGTAGGCCACCCAATAATTAGAATACCCGCGCGTTTCTCCGGTTTGCTCAAGGAACGCCACAAGGTCAACCAGATAACGCTGATCTATTTGTGCAGGCGCGTAAAATTGGGTCGTAATTCCGGGCGGATTCACTGCTGCACACGCCAACGTCCCCCAGAGATGATAAACAAGAACCAGTCCGGCCCAGGCGATACCTAAAAGTTTTCGACGTAGACTGTAAACCCATCGTGCTGCACCATAGGCCATGGGTAACACCAAAGGCAAGAAATAACGGCCTGAGGGATCCACGCCGAATGGGGTAAACAAAAACCCTATCACTAATGTGAACACCAACCCCATCAAGAGCAGACGAGATGGTGTGATCTTTTTGTCCCCTCGCCAGCGCCAAATGCTATCCCCAACGACTAATAGCCAAAAACTTAACACCATAGGCATTAATGGCAAAACCAGCCACTGTACCGCCCATGGTGGTCGGAACCCCAAAATTACCGTTATGCCCAATACGGCCAGATTAAGTGCATGTTGTATGACACGTGTCAACCAAGGCCCGCTTTCCACAGCCACCGCACTGCCTAACAATTCATCTACTAAAGGTTTCCATCCATGGATAAGTGCGTAATACCACCAAGGCAACGCCCCTAAAACGAAACCCACCCCCAGATTCAAGATCCATCTCATGCCCCATTTTCTTTGTCTGGAGAACCAGAAAAGTGTTACCGCCGCAGGTACACTATAGACCAGAGTAATGCCATGCACCCATAACCCTAAGCCGACCCAGAAGCCCAGAAGAACCCATAATCCTTCAATAGACTTCGTTACATGGCGAGAATTTTGCATCTTGCGCAGGATGTATATCAGCGTAATGAATATAAAGTTACCAATAAGCAATGCTTCACCGTATCCCCCAAGGCTCACGGTAGTGTAAAGGGTAACATTTACATTTGGGATAGCAAGAAATAAACCGGCTAGGATCCCGATCCGCCAGTTATTCCAGATCATCCACCCCAATAAAATTGTGCTTAAAACTGTTATTGCATAGAGCAGGACTTGAACCAAACGAATAATCGCGATTTGCTCACCAAACACTCTAAACCCCAATGCTACCAACCAGGCATCCAAACTCCCCATATAAGCCTGCCCATAAAAAAACACCGGACGCGCACCTTGCAAGATGTGGCGTGCCATCAAACCAACCACCGCCTCATCGGCGTTGAAAGGAAACGCATTCTGAGAAAGAAGGAATGCTTTTAGCAGTATACTCAATAAGACCACTCCAACTGCCCAGCTGAACCAATATATTTGCCTCTGGTTATGAAACAATGACGGCTTTACCACCACCTAATCCTCAACCTCGGAATTGGTTAAATCGCATTAGATTATGGTTGCAAACCCACTTAGAAGCCATAGCCTTATTTTGTGCCATCGCTCTAGTCACTTTATTTTATACGCTTGGAATTTCAGAAGTGCCATTTCACCCCGATGAAAGTACTCAGCTTTACATGAGTCAAGATTGGCTTATCCAATTGCGCAACCCATGGGATCTCGCCTGGCAACCTGGTATTCCTATCATTGATCGAGTTGCGTATCGTCTTCTCGACCCTCCCTTCACCCGACTTTGGCTTGGCTTCTGGCTCGCATTAACTCAAAATCCCGCCCCCGTTCACGACTGGAATTGGAGCGAGGGTTGGGCGAATAACATCCTTACGGGTGCGTTACCAACATCTGATAGCCTATTTGTGGCTCGCTTGGGAATCACACTGCTATTACCATTATCGCTTGTTAGCATTTGGAAATTAGGAAAAGACCTCGGGGGATACCGCAGCGCTTGGATCGCTTTTGCGTTATTGAGCAGCAATGCTTTGGTTCTCCTCCATACACGCCGCGCCATGGCAGAAGGCCCCTTATTAGCATGGAGTACTTTCACATTATGGCTTCTAAGCCAACCCAAAGTTAATCCCTGGTTGATTGGATTGTGCGCGGGACTGGCCTTCAATGCAAAATACACCACGCTCCCCTTATTATTACTTGCCTTATTGGTTTTATGGTTTCAAAAACCCCAAGACAACCCACTCAGATCTCGATTAAGAATAACAGCAATCGTTTTGATTACCTTCATTCTACTCAGTCTGGCGCTAAACCCCGTGCTTTGGAAATATCCCTTCCAAACACTAAAAGAAGCCATCGCGGCCCGCGAGCGCCTGCTTTCCGCCCAAATCACCGACTTTACCAACGCAAATCCTCTGCTGGTTGCAACGTCATTTCCGGATCGGATTCGGAACCTACTGCTTCAGGTCTTTTTTGCCCCACCCCAAACCAGCGAAGCCGCCAACTACGCCGAGGTTCTAGAAACATCCTATCAGCGTTACCTGGCCTCCCCAATCCACCATGCCCTAAGGGGATTGTTAGGGGGAGGGTTTTTGCTCTCTCTGACCACACTGGGGATGTTTTCGTTCCCCCTAAGGCAACACCACACCCTCCCCTCCGCGCGTAAGCCCCTCCTGGTTTTGATCGGAGGCACACTCCTCCAAAGCGCCTTTATTCTTGGCTGGCTACCGCTTACGTTTCAACGGTACTACATCCCATTGATCCCGTATTTCGTCTTGTGGGCGTCATTGGGCTTGGACAGCCTAATTGAGATTCTTTATCGCGCCTCTGATCAAATATGGCGGAAGTAAACCCGATGATTCTTGTATGCTTTACCTCCGATTGTAATGAGATCCTTACGCATTTGCACTGCCGACTCGGCTACCTGAGTCAGTTCAGCATGCTCAAACCCAAAATCAAGAACTGTTTTCTGCATTTCAGCATAGAGTAGCGCATTGCCACCACGCCCATGATATTCGGGTAATACCCCCGCTCCGTTCAACGATACCCACTTGGTTCGCCGCATTTCTAACAGCAAATCCACGATAGCCCATGGAGTCAGTCGGCCTCGGGCACGCTGTAAAGCCTCGGATACATCTGGGAAACCAAATAAAAAGCCAACCACTTTATCCTTGCTTAGGATAATTTTGATCAAACGAGGATTGGCTACGGTGATAAGCGTATCTACGACAAAATCAATCTCCCGCTCGGTCAGTGGATAATACTCCCAATTGTTGATAAAAGTTTCGTTATAGGCTTTGCCGATTTTTTTAGCCCACTGGCGTAATTCGCTCTTCGTCTCAAAACTCTTGACTTCAAAATACCCCCGCTCCTGAACCCGTTTGGCTACCTCTTTTACCTTTTCGGGCAAGACAAAATTGGTTCGATGCAAGTAGCACGAGACAAAGTCCACCTCTTTTTGAAATCCCAAAGCCTCCATGAATTGCGGGTAATAGGGTGGGTTGTAATTCATCATGGTCATCATCTGACGGTGTTCGAACCCTTCGACCAGAATCCCATACCCATCGAACGGGCTGAATCCCTTTGGCCCAACAATTTCGTTCAGACCGCGTTGGCGTGCCCACTCGTAGGCTCGTTCAAACAAAGCCTGTGCCACCTCCAAATCTTCAATCGTCTCAAAGAGATAGAACTGAGCCTGCTGGGTGCCATGATACTGGTTATAGGGGCGATTTTCCATCACAGCAATACGCCCCACAATTTCCCCATCGCGCTTGGCCACAAAGAAATCCGCATCCGAGTGCTCATAAAACGGATGCTTGTTGCGGTTAAGCATGAGCCGAATATCGCTCAAAATTGGCGGTACCCATTGTGGGCAATCTTTGTAGATCTTAAAGGGAAAGCGCACAAATGCCTCAACTTGAGCCTTGTTCGCCGTATCCAACAATTCAACTTGGATCGCCATAAGACCTCGCTTGGGTATAAAGGATGAGATGGTTTTCAGTATACCCTCATTTTTAATAATGGCAAGAGGGTTTCATATTGTTACAACCCAAGATCCTTTACAAGGTTTTCTGGTTATAATCATGACAAGTCTAGTCATATTTCTTCACGGTGGACAATCCGATGAACCGCTTGCAACGTTCAGCATCTCCTTATCTCTTGCAACACGCCAATAACCCCGTTGATTGGTATCCTTGGGGCGAAGAGGCTATTGCTAAGGCACGCCGCGAGGATAAGCCCATTTTTCTTAGCATTGGCTATGCCGCATGCCATTGGTGCCACGTGATGGCTCACGAATGTTTCGAGAATGAGCAGATTGCCGCTTATCTAAACTCTCACTTTGTCCCCATCAAAGTAGACCGTGAGGAACATCCCGATGTGGATACCCTCTATATGAACGCCGTCATAGCCATGTCCGGACAAGGGGGATGGCCACTCTCGGTCTTCCTCACTCCCGAATTAGAACCGTTCTACGGCGGGACGTATTTTCCGCCCGTGCCTCGCTACGGCTTACCCTCGTTTTTACAAGTCTTACAAGCCGTCCACCTCTCTTGGGAACAGGATCGCGAAAGTATACAAACCTTGGCCAAAAAGGTATATGAACATTTGCGTCAAACCCACACTTGGCAACCTTCCCCGCTCCCCACAGATCTCGAAATCGCGCTTACTGCCGCCACAAGTGAACTCGAACGAACCTACGACTGGCACCATGGGGGATGGGGACGCGCACCCAAATTCCCCCAGCCACTGGCAATTGAATTCCTTTTCACTCAGGCCACCCGTGGAAATAAACGGGCATTATCCCTCGCCACCCATGCACTCCACGCGATGGCAAACGGGGGAATTTTTGACCTCATTGGGGGTGGTTTCCATCGTTACAGCACCGACGCTGAGTGGTGCATTCCCCATTTTGAAAAAATGCTTTATGACAACGCTCAATTAGCCACGGTTTATCTCCAGGGCTACTTGCTCACTCAGGATGAGGTTTTCCGCTTTATTACCGAACGCACGCTTGATTTTATCCTGAATGAATTAACGCATCCTTCGGGAGGGTTTTATTCCAGCCTAGATGCCGACTCGGAAGGTGAAGAGGGCAAATTCTACACCTGGGCAATAGACGAACTCAAAACCCTTCTAGGTGAAACGAACGTTTGGGAGCAATTTACTCAAACCTTTCGCCTTGACGATACTGTAATCCATGATGGGAAAATCGTTCTAAAAGCCCAATTGACATGGTCAGAACTCGCTCAGCGTCAAAATCTCCCCCTCTCTGATGTCTTGCCCATGGTTACTGAAATGATCTCACCCCTCTTCCAGCAACGGCAACGTCGTATCCGCCCAGCCACAGATGACAAAATCATCGTGGCCTGGAATGCGTTAGCCATTCGTGCTTTTGCTCTAGCAGGCCGCCACTTGGAAGACCCCCGCTATTTGTCCGCCGCTCAAAATGCCGCCAATTTCATCCTGAATGAACTCTATCGGGAACAGCGCCTCCACCGTTTATGGCGACAAGGCGCGCTGGGGCCCTACGCCCGTCTAGAGGATTATGCCGCTCTAATCCTCGCTCTGCTCGAACTGTATCAATCCGACTTTGACACCGCCTGGTTCAAATGGGCGATAAATCTTGCCGAGGAAATGATCCACCTCTTCCAAGATACATCAGGTGGATTCTTTGATACCCCATTTGATGATACCACCCTCCCCCTGCGGTCGAAAGAGATTCAGGATAGTGCCACCCCATCCGGCAACGCGCTCGCCATACAAGCCCTTTTAACCCTCTCCCTTTTGGAACAACGAGATTCGTGGTACAGCCTGGCACAGAACAATTTATCTTGGATTAGCACAGCATGCCAACGCTATCCCCTAGGGTTTGCCGCCTTCCTGCGCAGTATAGACATTGCCCAAGGGCCGGTACAGCAAATTGCTTTTTTATGGCACGATTTCCAAAAGGTAAAGCCCTATTTGCGATACCTTCATCGCCACTACCGCCCGCGCACGATATTAGCGGGGAGCGCAATCCCACCGGCCCCAGACGCACCATATTTAGTAAGGGCTCATCTCCCCCCTTCAGAAACCCCGGTAACCGTGTTTATGTGTGATCGCTTCGTGTGCCTACGACCAATTACCTCATTCGAAGACTTTGTAGAACTTATCTAAGCCTCAACCCTGCAGTGTGTTTAGAAACTCCGTAGATAATTTACGCACCTCAGCAGCCTTGGCACACGCCAGCGCTTTTTTGCTCAGCACCTGTGCGTCGCTTGACGCCATCGCTCGGATCAGCGCTTTTACCTTGGGAATACCCGCGGGGTTAATACTTAATTCGTCCACACCCAATCCCACCAAAATTGGCACGGCTTCGGGTTCACCAGCCAATTCACCGCAAACACCAACCCATTTGCCCGCTGCGTGCGCTGCTTGTACCACCTCCTCGATTAATCGCAACACTGCCGGATGAAGCGCATCCGCCAGATAAGCCAAACGAGGGTTTCCGCGCTCAGCCGCCAGGGTATATTGGGTGAGATCATTGGTGCCGATGCTGAAAAAATCCACCACAGGCGCCAGGGCATCCGCCTTTATCGCCGCCGAGGGGATTTCAACCATAATCCCGGTATCAATCGGCCAGGCATGTGCAATCCCCTCTTGCGCCAATTCGTTATGAACCTGCGCGAGAAATTCACGCGCTTGCTCCACCTCTTCCAAACTGGCTACCATAGGGAACATAATCCTCAAGGGCGTTATAGCGCCTGCGCGCAGAATTGCGCGTAACTGGGTTCGGAATAAGTCGGGTTGCTGGAGCGATAAACGCAATGCTCGGACCCCTAGGAAGGGATTAGCTTCAGGCTCCATTGGAATATACGGTAAGGGCTTATCCCCTCCCACATCAAGCGTACGCACAATAACTGGTTTACCTTTCAGCGCAAGCCCAATATCCCGAATGGCTTGAAATTGTTCCTCTTCTGAGGGGGGCGTTTGTCGGGTTAGAAAAAGGAACTCGGTGCGAAGTAAGCCAACTCCCTCAGCCCCGTTTTTAGCCGCCAGTTGGGCGTCGGCAAGATTACCCGCGTTTGCTACCACTTCTATCCGCAAACCATCGCGGGTCATGGCGGGTTGCAGGCTGGTCTCTTGAAGCTTCTGACGTTCCTCAAGCCAACGTTTGCGCTTAGTCTCCAATTCGCGCTGCACTTCCTCAGCGGGCTCAACCCAAACGCGCCCTTGAAAACCATCTAAACCCAAGAGGGTGTTTTGCCGCAAGCGCTTAATCGTTGGTGACAAACCGGTGACCGCAGGAATCCCCAGCGAACGGGCCAATATGGCACTGTGTGAGGTGGGTCCCCCGCTCAGTGTAACAATCCCCTGGATGTGCTCAAGATCCAATTGAGCAGTTTCTGTGGGAGTCAACTCATCGGCAACAAGGATGACCGGATGCTCAAAGATCACTTTCTCGTGGATTTCTCCGGAAAGCGCACGCAACACTTGATTTCCCACATCCTGCACATCCAGGGCGCGCTGGCGCAGATAAGGATCTTCCAAACGCTGATACTGAGCCACCACAGCCTCAACACTGCTTTTCCAAGCCCGTGCCGCGTTATAACGCTGATCAAAAATCAACTGCCGCGCTGGTTGTAACAAATCGGGGTCATCTAGTAAAAGGACATGGGCCTCGAATATCGCCGCTTCTTCCGCACCAACGCGCGCTAGCATTTCCTTATGGCGCATTTGGATGGCGTGCCGAACTTTCCCTATTGCCTCCTGTAATCGTTTCCATTCGGCTTCGGGATCAGCAGCATCCTCGGTGGGTATTACCGGTGGCAAAGATTCATAGTGGTAGAGCGGGGCAACAGCCACCCCATCCGAAACCGGAAGCCCCACTAAAATCCCGTGGCCTTCTTGGGCAACGGCTTCGCCTTCTGGCACTTTCGGCGGCATAGAAATCGCCTTCGGTTCAGCGAGAACGCCAGCCGGCTCACCAAAGCGTTCCTCGACTAACCTGCGTAATGCCTCCAGCGCCTCGGTGGCCTGTTTACCCCGCGCCATGATGCGAATGCGATGATCCCGCAGTGCTCCCAGCGTTGCTAATGCATTAAGGCTTTTGGCCGAAACGGGGCCTTTTTGGTTGGTTAGATTGGTGACCAGAATTTCAGCATCAAACTTTGAAGCTAGTTGAACAAACCGCGCTGCAGGACGGGCATGGAGACCGTGGGCGTTTTTGAGCACAACTTCAACCTGTTGATAGTCCTGCCCCTCTTGGGTGGGGGTAATCGTTTCAGCAGGTGGTATAGCCTCAGGGCCTCCTTCGAGTTGCTCGGCTTTGGGCTGCAGGGCACGGTGAGCTTCCTGGCACACGGTCTCGATGTCACTGCCTAAGCTGGCCTGGACACCTGCAGCAATTCCTCCTTCGACAAGTGGGCCGGGGCAAAAACGCACCCGCTGACGTACCTCAGGGGGGATTAATTCCAAAGCCATCTCCGCACTCAGGATAGCACTCCCCAGATCCATTAGCACCAGGATGCCATCCGGGCTATCCACCTCGGTGATCACGCGCGCAATGTCGGTGGCATCGGTGCCGAACTCATTATGATCAGGTCCGGCACCTGCGGCAACGCCAATTTTCAGCGTCTCCCCCGCCATTTGCCGAATTAAGCCCTCTAACGACTCGGCCAACGCCTTGCTATGTGAGACCAATACCAGGCTTACCATATGAGGTGCTCTAAGCCCCCCAGTTAATAACTGCAAATAATAACCAAATCCCGTAGCCCGTAGCCACCAACCCAATGAGGACTAACAATGCGTCGATGATACGCATCACGGCCTTCTTGGGGTTCAAATCCAGTAGAATACTGCGGGTACCGATTAAAGAATGGGATACCACAAAAACCAGGAAGAACCCCTCCATTATAGGCACAATGGGGTAGTTGCGATAATAAGCCACGACCTCCGCGTGTGAGAGCAATCCTTCAGGCGCCAGATAGTGATTGACCAGAAAATGGATAAACAGAATCACCACAATCAATAAACCGGACACAATCTTAATAAACCACAAAAGATAACTTTCACCGGCTTTGGGTTGGGAAATTGTATTTTGCATAGCGCCTCCTCATCAATGCGCTGCAATCATGCGCAGCCCAAAGATCAACGACCCCACGATGGTGAGCGTTAATACACCATAAAGCAACTGCTTTTGGGCATTGACACCTACCCCAAAACTGTTCAAAGCAATGCGTATCCCATTGAGGCCATGATAAAGCCCCCCAATAATCACCAGAATTTCACCAAAGAGGATCAGCGGCTGTTTGGCAAAAGCGATAAACGAATCATAAGCCTCTGGGCCTTGAGCCAATTTTCCTAACATCACCAAGTGAAGGTAAAGATACACGGTCAGCCCAATCGCCGATAAGCGGTTGAGGATGAACCCCCATCCACCAACCTTTCGCCCGCGTGGGTCAAACCAATCCCAAATGCCCCGGGTGTTGGGTTTCTTTTCCGGATTTTCCATGTTGACTCTCCTCCTCTTGGATTAGGCTGCTCCAAACCAACGTCGGATGCGTTGGGCCAAAACTTGTCGTCGCAAATCCATGATCCGCCAACCCGGATCTACATTGGAAGGACAGACTGCCGTGCACTCATAAGCGCTATGGCAACGCCACACCCCATCCACGCAATCCACTATCGCAGTTAGATCCGGTGCACGATTAAGCCCTTGTAATTGAGCCGCCGCTAGAACGGCCGGTCCAAGGTATTCCTCAGCCGTACCGGCTATCGGACACGCACTGATGCACAAACCACACTCAATGCAATCTGCCAAACGCAGATATTCCTTGCCATCATCCATGGGGACTTCACGTGGGGGCTTAATGCCCTCTCCTTCCAACGGTGCCATTGAAAGAGGATGAACCGCGGGCGCATGCACTTTATCCATCCCCACATATAGCCGGCTCATATCCACCACCAAATCGCTGATCACCGGAAAATTGCGCAACGGTTCAATCCGCAATGTGCCGCCGTTGGTGGTAACATCCCGAATACGGGTGATGCAGGTCAACTTTTCCACCCCGTTCACCCGCATACCACAGGCACCACAGGTGGAATGATGACAGGCATGGGCAAAAACCAGCGAACGATCATGGAAAGCCCAGATACGTTCAACCCCATCAATCACATACTCATCTGGGCTGACCTCAAGCGTAAACGTCTGATAATGGGGTTCTCCCTCCCCTTTCTTGCGATACACCACAAAATTTACCGTCCACTTTTCTTCGCTCATAGGTGTGCTCCGGGCAAAGGTTTGGGTTAGTGCAGCCAACTAATTGACGAAGAATTTACGATAGGATATCAGCGGTGTCTCCGCAGTAGTGCAAGGCGCATTGACACCAAGTTTCTTGCATACCAAATCCACTGTTTTCTCCGCCATCAGGCGCAAGGTGGTTGCCTTTCCGCCTGTAATAGTAACCAATCCTTCAACGTTGTCGGTCTCTTTGTGATCATAGGCTTTGAAGGTACGTGAAATGCTTCGGCCGGGTGCACCGCTCCCAATCAATGGACGAGTAGCCATGTAAGCCCCTCGCTCCTTGGTCTGGCGAAGGGCAGGGATCAATTCCGAACCGCGCTCGATCATCAAGGCCACATGATCCGGTAGCACAGGGACATAGTCGGGGTCTTCGATCGAGAACGACGTGGTTCCAACGACCATCATCCGCCGCTGCGGTAGCACAATATCGCCATCGCCGGGTTTATTCAAACGGTTGATAGCCCGTTGGGTTAGACGTTTATCATAAGCAACCATGACCCCCGGCGTTGGGGCAATCGGTACCCGGATACCAGCCATGGAGGTAATTTGGCCCACCCATGCTCCGGTGGCATTGACCACGATATCCCCTTCAATCTCGAAGCGTTTATCCGCAGCCCGATTCCAAACCTTCACCCCCTTAATATTCCCCTGTCCATCGGTCAGTAAGTCCACCACATCGGTGTAGAGATGGAAAACTGCGCCATTAGATTTCGCGGTTGCCGCAAAGGCTAATGCCAGGCGCAAGGGATCAAACGTTCCATCAGGCACGGTGAAGGCGGTTAGCAATTTGGGGTTCAGGTTGGGCTCAATCCGCAGGGCTTCCTTAGGCGTCAATTCTCGAATCGGGATTTTGCACTCCTCGCAGCCCTTAATAAACTTCTCGCGATACTCCAAATCGCTTTCATCCACCGCGATGAAAAGACCGCCGTTTGGCTCAATAGCATCGGGGACAATCAAGCGCAAAATTTGATTCTCCTGGATACACTCAATGGCTGACTCCTGATCATTCACCGCGTAGCGAGCCCCGGAGTGTAACAGACCATGGGTTCGTCCCGAGGTACCGTTGGCAATTGGCCCCCGTTCCACCACCGTAACCCGAAACCCACGTAGGGCCAGATCATGGGCAATCGCTACGCCGGTAAACCCGGCACCTATGACGATCGCGTGATATTGGCTCATAGAAACGCTCCTATCCTGGGTTAAAGTTCCTTGTTAAAAACTCATCTCATCCATGAATCCTGATCACTAGCGGCGGAAGAGACGATGAATCAACAAGAATAACAAAAACACGATCCATATACTGCCGCCAAATACCAAACCCCATAATAAACTCTCACCCAAAGGTTTTGAATAAGAACCCTGCCAGGTTACCCATGCCACCATCAAGACACTTACCACAGCCATGGTAATAATTGCACTTTTCATAGATAGCCAAGGTTGACCGGTAGCAAAAGGATCCGATTCGACCTGGCGTTTTTTCTTTTTGCTCATTAGGCACCATCCGACTATCTGTGAATTTTATCATTATTTAACATTGCAACTTCAAAAAATCACCCGCTTTAGAGGCATACAAAGAGCGGTTTACGGTCAATCCGGCGCCCTGCCCTCTTGACCCCACCGCCCTACACCTTATGATCACAGGTTTGGGGGCAGGGAAACCCTGCCCCCAACCAACATCAAATGAGATTATTCGACCCACCCAAAGGTGCGCTGGACGGCTTTCTTCCAACCGGCATAGAGCCGTTCGCGTTCTTCAGGGCTCATCTGCGGATTCCAGACCTTGTCCACCTGCCAGTTCGCGCGCAATTCATCGAAGTTGGTCCAGAACCCAACCGCCATACCCGCCGCATACGCTGCACCAAGGGAAGTGGTTTCAGCGACCTTCGGGCGAATGACGGGCACACCCAGGATATCCGCCTGGAACTGCATCAGCAACTCGTTGTAGACCATACCACCATCCACCTTGAGGGCAGTTAGCGGCACGCCAGAGTCGGCGTTCATCGCGTCCAACACCTCACGGGTCTGGTAAGCCGTGGCCTCCAACGCAGCCCGAGCAATGTGACCGCGGTTGATGTAGCGGGTCAGGCCCACAATCACGCCGCGGGCATCGCTGCGCCAATAGGGCGCGAAGAGGCCAGAGAACGCCGGCACGAAGTAAATGCCACCATTGTCCTCCACGGTGCGGGCTAACGCTTCTACATCCTTTGAGGACTCGATCATCTTCAGGTTATCGCGCAGCCACTGTACCAAGGCTCCGGTGATGGCAATCGAGCCTTCCAACGCATAAACCGCCGGCTGATTGCCGATCTTGTAGGCTAGCGTGGTTAGCAAACCGCTCTTGCTGGGCACGGGGCGGGTGCCGGTGTTCAACAGCATGAAGCAGCCGGTGCCATAGGTGTTCTTGGCTTCGCCAGGGCTATAGCAGGCCTGACCGAAGAGCGCTGCTTGCTGGTCACCCAAGTCACCTGCGACCGGGATGCCCTCGAGCAAGCCCTTGGCATACCCGTAAACTTCGGAAGATGGGCGAATCGCCGGCAGCATCGCGCGTGGGATGCCCAGGATTCCCAGGATTTCATCATCCCAATCCAGGGTCTCCAGGTTCATTAACATGGTGCGCGAGGCGTTAGAAACATCTGTTACATGCACACCACCCTTCGGACCACCGGTCAGGTTCCAGATCACCCAGGTATCAATGTTTCCAAAGATGACCTCACCTTTCTCGGCTTTCTCGCGAACACCCGGTACATTATCCAAGATCCATTTGATCTTGGGGCCCGAGAAATAGGTGGCTAGCGGTAGACCGGTCTTGGGGCGGAAGCGATCCTGGCCACCATCGGCTGCCAACTCGTTGCAGATCTTATCAGTGCGGGTGTCCTGCCATACGATTGCGTTATACACCGGTTTTCCGGTCGCTTTTTCCCACACGATGGTGGTTTCGCGCTGATTGGTCACGCCAACTGCAGCAATGTCCTTAGGATCTACACCGCTCTTGCGCAGCGCCCCTTCAATGACTTCCTGAGTGCGCGTCCAGATTTCCATCGGGTCGTGTTCGACCCAACCCGGCTTGGGGTAAATCTGCTCATGTTCTTTCTGATCAACACCTACCACGTTGCCGCTGTGGTCGAAGATCATGAAGCGAGTACTGGTCGTACCCTGATCAATCGCGGCAGCATACTTGGCCATACCACACCTCCTGAAGTTTTAGATTTGGGTTTGAGACAATTGTTTACGCGTCACGCCAGACTTCGGCGGCCGCTCGCAACATAAGATAGGATGAGGTTGCTCCTGGGTCCTGATGTCCTGCACTGCGCTCACCCAAATAACTGGCACGACCTTTGCGCGCAACAAGCGGTATTGTGGCTTTCATCCCTTCTTCGGCAGCCCGGGCACAGCGATCCAGGGCCTCGCTTAAGTTATTGCCGTTATCGGCGGCCTGTTTGAGCGCATTCCAGGCTGGCACCAGAGCATCAATCATGGTCTTATCCCCCAGTTCGGCTTTCCCTCGGTTCTTGACCCCGGTGATACCCGCTTCCAGAGCGTTGACCCAGTCCTCTAGGGTTAACTCCATCTTACCCGTGGTCTTCATTCCAGCCTGGAGGAAAAACGTGCCGTAAAGCGGACCACCGGCGCCACCCACGGTAGCCAGCAGGGTCATTCCTACCGTTTTGAGGATCGTGCCTATGTCCTTATCGGCAAGTTCTGGCATTTTATTCAACACCGCTTTGAAGCCGCGATCCATATTTGCCCCATGATCGGCATCACCGATAGCGGCATCCAGTTGGGTCAAATAATCGCGATTCTCCGCCAGAAGATCAGCGTAACGCTTTATCCACTCCAACACTTTATCCCGAGTAATGACCATACGACGCTCCGTTATGGCCGGGGTTCACGCATGGCAAAACCCCGGCAAGTCTTGATGGTAGAAATTACATGCCCCAGCGCAAGCCCGGCGTCTTGACCGGTGCATCCCACAACTTGATCATGTCCTCATCCATCTTGAGTAATGTGATCGAGGTGCCGGCCATCTCCAGGCTGGTGATATAGGAGCCAATCAGGTTGCGCACAACCTTCAGACCATGTTGGGTCGCGATCTGATGCGCCTTGCGATAGACAATGTACAACTCGATGAGCGGTGTCCCACCCATTCCGTTGACGAAGAGTAACACCTCGTCACCCGGTTTGTAGGGGATATCCTTGATGATCGGTTCCATCAGCATTTCCACAATCTCATCTGCCGGTTTAAGTTTCATGCGCGTTCGCCCCGGCTCGCCGTGGATACCGATCCCGATTTCCATTTCATCTTCGGGTAAATCAAACGTGGGCCGACCCACATGCGGGACCGTGCATGAGGTCAGCGCCATTCCCATGCTGCGTCCCCAGTCCTTGACCTTGCGACAAACATCGGCCACCTCTTTGAGTGAGCGCCCTTGCTCAGCCGCTGCACCGCACAATTTCTCGGCCAAAACGGTGCTCCCCACGCCACGGCGACCGGCCGTATAGAGGCTGTCCTGAACGGCTACATCGTCATCAATGATCACCGATTCCACTTCGATCCCTTCGGCGCGGGCGAGGTCGGCAGCCATCTCGAAGTTCATAATGTCGCCGGTGTAGTTCTTAACGATATGCAACACACCAGCCCCACCGTTGATGGCCTTCGTTGCCTCAAGCATCTGATCCGGCGTTGGGGAAGTAAACACTGCACCCGGGCAAGCCGCGTCCAGCATGCCGATGCCGACGAATCCCCCATGCATTGGTTCATGGCCTGAACCGCCACCCGATAGCACACCCACTTTTCCTTTGACCGGCGCATCGGCGCGCACAATATAGTTGGGATCAAAATGCACCCGGATCAGATCGGGGTGGGCAAGTGCCATACCTTCCAGTTCTTCACGAACGACATCTTCGGGTTTATTGATTAACTTCTTCATACCTCACTTCCTTTCTACCCATCAGTGGCTGATGCAACTTTTCGATCCGGCGCACCATCCACACCTACCCATAGTAATGCTCAATTGAGGTGGGCCCACCCCACCCAAGGGGTAGGCCCACTCGTATGAGAATGAATTACTCGCTCTTCTCGGGCAGGAAGGCGCTCACGAACCAATCATAGAGCAGCACGCCCAAGATACCACCGATGATCGGCATAATCACCGGCGCCACAATCCAGTAGGAACCATCGAAGAGGCCCTGTGTCCCAGCCAGCGCGCCGAAGATGCGCGGACCAAGGTCACGGGCCGGGTTGATGGCGTATCCACTCGGGCCGCCCAGGCTCAGACCGACCGAGAGTACCGTACCGCCAACCAGGAAGGGGCCCAGGTTGAATTTCAAGCCCAGGTTGCGCTGATCACCACTCGCCAGCACACCAAAGAGCAGCACCATCGTGCCAAAAATTTCCGCGATGCTGGCGTTCAGCAGCGAGTAGGACCCTTGCGCCGCAGCACCCTGGCCACCCCAGAAGGCCTGACCGAAGACCGACCCGGGGCCGGTGCACCACACGTTGGGCATGCCCGCCGCAACCAAGCCCTCACGGTAAACCAGGTACACACCCAACGCACCCAGGAAAGCACCCACCAATTGCCCTAAGATGTAAGTGGGTACTTTAGACCAGGGGAAACCGCGCTTGACCGCCAAGGCGATGGTCACTGCCGGATTAAGATGGGCACCCGAGACGCCACCCGCAACATAAACCGCAACAATGACTGCGAAGGCCCAGCCGATGGTGATGGTGTTCCAGTTATAGGCTGGTGCAGCCAACCGCGGGGCAAGCCCCACATTGGCAACCACACCATCACCCAGCAAGATCAGGGTGAAAGTACCAATGACTTCGCCCAGAAACTCGCCTAAACCTTTGGATTTCATGTCGGACCTCTCCTTTCATAAAGGATTTGAAGAATAGAATAGACGGGGCAACAGACTACGGCTTCGCTTATTTCTCCGTTCACCTCCTTTGGTATGAAATTTGTGAAACCAACAATCAATGGGTCTCGCAAAAATACCGCCTATCGGGTCTAACCTAATGGCGGTATTTTTTGCGCACGGGAAGAAAAGACTAAATCACACACGGTTCCCCATGCCATTAGCATAGGGTTTGCGGTTATCACCCACCGCTCATAAAGCCACATTGCGTAAGACATCACAATTCATTGTAAGACTTTCAGCCCACCTGTCAACTTAACGTATTTTTAATGTATCATTTTGAAACAATATTTTGGCAATGTGTTTCAATTTGAAACACTACTCCCTTGACCGCCATCTTCACGATAGGCATCCAGTGAAATGTTCATTCGTCGCAAATGACGCCATAGTGTTGTCCGCCCCACACCTAACAGCCGAGCCATTTGAGAAACATTTCCGTGACACTGCTGCGCGGCTTGGAGAATTGCCTGCCGTTCGATTTCCTCAAGGGGCGGCAAATGACGAGTCCACACCTTGTTACCCATTTCCACACCTGTTTGTAATGGGGGCAAATGAACCGGTAAGATGAGATGCCCGGGACTTGCCTGTACCGCGGCTCTCGTCAGGACCGATTCCAATTCCCGTACGTTCCCCGGCCAGGAATGAGACCGGAGTATTCCAAGGGTCTCACGGCTCAGGCTAAGGGGATGTCCCAATTGCCGGGCCAGGCGTTGCAGGATCTGCTCAATCAATAACTCTAAATCCTGCTTGCGTTCACGTAATGGAGGCAACACAATTTCAAATAGGCTCAAGCGGTAAAACAGATCGGCCCGAAAGTTACCTTCAGCCACCAAATGCTCTAAATCTGCTGAACTGGAGGCAATGATACGCACATCCACTTCAACGGGCTTACGACTGCCAATGCGCTGTATAATCCCCAGTTCAAGGTAATTCAATAAAACCGATTGAGCCTCCAGGGGCAAGGCGTCCACATCCTGGAAGAAAAGCGTACCTCCATCCGCTAATTCAAACTTACTGGCATGGGAGACTCCCTCCCCCACTCCCCGCTCAACCCCTAACAACTCAGGGAGCACCAATTCACTCGGCACAGCAGTGCAGGCAAAGACCACAAACGGGCCATGACTACGCGGACTATGATAGTGAATAGCACGTGCAAGCAGATTTTTACCCGTCCCGCTTTCACCCCGTATCAACACGCAACCTCGCGCTGCCGCCGCGCTACGCGCTAAGCGCCGCACACGGCGAATCGCAGGTGATTCGCCTACCAGATTTTGGAGATCAAACGTTGGCGAGCCGACCTGACGCTGTACATATTCGCGGAGAGTCTTCAGCGGGCGCAGAATGGCTAAAATCGCCCGTATGCCACGCCGCCCGCGCACATATTGCAGGCTAAGCAAACACGAGATCGTTTCACCCAAAACCGAAAGATTGACTTCCAAATCAGAAATCGGAATTTGCCGATGTAATGCATCTAACACATAGGGAGGAAGTTTGACAAAGGCGTCCAAATGCGAGCCCATTAGCGTTTCCGGAGCCACCTTGAGGATCTCTGCTGCCGCTGGATTAGCATGAATCACAACCCCATCCGTGTTCCAAACCAGTATTCCCTCGTTGATTCCGGAGAGAACGGCATTGATACCGGCTAATTGGCTATTTTGCTCTTCCAATAACTGATCCGATTGGCGCTGTGCTTCTATTGCCCGTGCGCCTGCCACCACCAAGCCTAAAGCATAAGGATGGAAGTTGCTCACTCGGGTGGCAATTCCCAATGCTCCTAACAACTTGCCACTAATATCAAAAACCGGTGCCGCCGCCCAACCAAAATCATGCAACGGCTGCGAGAAATGCTCATATCCGACGACTTGTAGGGGTTCGCGCTCAAGCAACGCCACCCCAATTGCATTTGTGCCCAATTCACTTTCAGCCAGCAATGCCCCCGGAACGATTTGGAGGCTCTCCAACGTGGCCAGCATACCCGGATCACCCACGCGATCAAGCAAGTAACCAACGCTGTTTGCAAATAGCACTACCGAATTTGAGTTTTCGATATACTGATAAATGTCCTCCATCACAGGTCGGGCAATGGCCATTAATTCAAAGTGATTAACCTGCATAGAAAATAGATGCTGATCCGATAACCGCGGAGGCTTGAGCAAGGCATATGGATCCACCCGCGCCCAGCATCTTTGCCACGAGGTAGCAATAATCGGTCGCACCTGGGGCAGAATAATATGCCGGGTTATAAATGTATGCCACGCATCATAAAGTTGTTCTTTGGTCGTTCGGTCCATTCCAGCGCCTCATTCATCTCCTCACCATTCCAATCCCCACCGATTCCTATTGTAGCAAAAACTCGTCATATCACCAAAGGTATGGATATAATAACTATGGAGGTGGCAATGGAAAAATTTATCATCGAAGGTGGTTTTCCTCTATTCGGAGAAGTAACGCCCTCCGGGAACAAGAACGCTGCCCTCCCTCTCATGGCCGCCTGTTTACTCACCGATGAACCGGTCATCTTACACAACGTTCCCAATATCTTAGATGTGCGTACTATGCGCGCATTACTTGAGTCTTTGGGGGTGGAGTTTACCGACCTCGATGAACATACGTGGAAAATTCAAGCCAAGGAGGTGCGGCCGGCAGATCTTGATCCCGATTTGTGCCGCAAGATACGCGCCTCTATTTTGCTCGCTGGTCCAATGAGCGCTCGCTCCGGTGAATTACGCCTCCCCCCGCCCGGTGGCGACGTCATCGGGCGTCGCCGGGTTGATACCCATCTTTTAGCCCTAAAAAAACTCGGTGTAGATGTCTCTTATGATCGTTATTTCTACTTTCGTGCCAGCGGTCTGCGCGGAGCCAATATCCTGCTCGATGAGGCTAGCGTTACCGCAACCGAAAACGCCATCATGGCTGCTGTTATGGCTAAGGGAGAAAGCGTCATTCGCAATGCGGCATCTGAACCCCATATCCAGGAATTGTGTCACTTCTTGAACTTATTGGGGGCAAAAATAGAAAACATTGGCTCTAACACCCTACACATTACTGGCGTGGAACGCTTACATGGTGGTGAATTCACCATAGGTCCGGATTATCTTGAGGTCGTCTCGTTTATCGGCGCTGCAGCCGTAACACGTGGTGAAATCACCATCCGCAAAGCAGGCCCGGAATACCTGGACATGATCCAATTGGTATTTGGACGCCTTGGGGTCCATTGGGAAGTGCGCGGCGAGGATATTTTTGTCCCCCGCGAGCAACGCCTCACCATCGAGCCCGACTTGGGAGGGGCTATTCCCGAGATCAGTGTCATGCCCTGGCCGGCTTTCCCTACCGACCTGATGAGCATCGCCCTGGTCGTTGCCACCCAATCCAAGGGCACGGTACTCTTCCACGACTGGATGTATCCCAGTCGCATGTTTTTCACGGATAAATTAGTCAGCATGGGCGCTCAAATCGTCCTCTGCGACCCGCATCGCTGCATTGTGCAAGGGCCTACCGAGTTATATGGCGAAAAGCTGGAGAGCCCAGATATTCGCGCCGGCATGGCGCTGGTGCTAGCCGCTTTATCTGCCCGCGGCACCTCGGTCATCCGCAATATCGGACAAATTGATCGCGGCTACGAGCGGGTGGATGAAAAACTGGCTTCGCTTGGCGCCCACATTCAACGCGTTCGCGAATAAGTTCAGCACACATTCAAAACCAGGTAACAAAAAACCCGGGCGTGCACGCCCGGGTTTTTTTTTACTTTCATGGGTTATTACAATCAGGATTTGGATTGGGCCGAAGCCGTTTGTACCACATCCAGAAATTGCTCTACTACATCTCGAAGCATTCCCTCCGGTAATGCCCCCACCTGACGATGGATGACCTTACCATTGGCGACAAAAAGCAAGGTAGGAATTCCCTGCACGCCAAAACGCGTCGCCCACTCCGGATTCTCGTCGGTGTTAACCTTGGCAACAATCAATTTACCGGCATAGTCTTTTGCAATTTTTTCCAGTGCCGGGGCAATCAGGCGGCAAGGACCACACCACGGAGCCCAGAAATCAACCACTACCGGTAAGGCTGATTGCAACACCGTTTTCTCAAACGCTGCATCAGTCACATGAATTGGTGAATCAATCATTCTAACGTTCTCCCTTCATACCCAAAAGTAAATCGGGTTTAGTATATCACAATTTAATGGCTCTAAAAGTCAAGGTAGTTACGACGATTTATTTCTCTTCAGCAGACGGCTTGGGCCGATGATCGGTACTGTACCAACCGCTCCCTTTAAAGATCACGGCAGGCGCCTGATACACTTTACGCACGCGAAGATGTCCCTGCGGACATTGCGGAATGCGTCCGTTTTGGGAAAAATGGGCAAAATACTCAAAGGGTTGCCCACACTCCTCGCACACATATTGATAAACTGGCATCTTGACCTCCTTATCCAAGAGGTTTTCAGCCGCCTCTAGTGAGGCGGCTGCATCTCGTAACTTATTTCGCCTTTACAGTAATGGTCTTCGGTCGCACTGCTTCGGCCTTGGGCAAGGTCAGAGTTAGCACGCCGTTCTCATATTCGGCTTTGGCTTTATCAACCTCCACCGGCACCGGTAATGTAATGCTGCGGGTGTACGTCCCATAGCGACGTTCGCGCAGATGATAAACTGCGTTCTTGACCTCTTCTTCCTGTTTTACTTCACCCGAGATTGTCAACACATTGTTGTTGACTGTTACATGAACATCCTCGGGCTTTACGCCAGGAATAGAGGCTTTGACCACTATATCGTTATCGGTCTGATACATGTCCACCGCCATCCAGTCGGTACCCCGCAGCCAATCTACCTGCCGGGTGAAGAGGTCATCAAAGAGTTGATCCATGGTCGAGCGCAAAGCAGCCAGTTCACGCATAGGATCAAAGACCATCAGGTTTGCCATCGTCCACCTCCCAACCAAGAAGGTTTTGATGACACCTTTTAAAATAAGCCCGATGCATAAGATTTTTACTAGAGAAATATCAATTTTTTGTAGATTCCTGGCTTGCTTCGCTTGGTTTCTGGCGCCGAAAATCCACAAACCGATATCCCACACCGCGTTCGGTCAGGATATATTTGGGATTTGCGGGATCTTTTTCAATTTTCTGACGGAGATAGTTAACATAAAGGCGCACATAATGGGGTTCATCACGATATTCATACCCCCATACTTTGGCGAGAATTTGATCATAGGAAAGCACCCACCCGGCATTCTGTACCAGATGATAGAGCAAACGGTACTCGGTGGGACGCAATTTGACCAGTTTGCCCTCTACCCATACTTCGCGACGTCCAAAGTCAATTTTCAGGCGGTCGTCCACCTCGACCACTTCTTTGGAAATTGGGCTGGCCATCTCGGTGCGCCGTAACACCGCCCGAACCCGGCTGACTAACTCGCGCGGGCTGAAAGGTTTGGTCACGTAATCATCGGCACCAAGCTCCAAACCCCGAATTCTGTCTTCCTCCTCACCCTTGGCCGTGACCATGATGACCGGCACTTGACTGATTTCACGGATCAATTGTAATACCTCGAATCCATCCATATCTGGTAACATCACATCTAAAATAACCAGATCTGGTAGCGCATCACGTAATACACGGATTGCTTCCTCACCACGGTGGGCTTCTACCACCCGAAAGCCATCATGCTCCAGGTTAAGCCGAATAAAACGCGCCATTTTTTCCTCGTCATCAACCACGAGGATTAGGCGGTCTCTTAGACTGGTATCAGTCATAAATATATCACTCCCTCACAAAAGAAATCACTTCCTCTTCTTCGGCTGCAGGCAACACTTCAATGAAATTGATCCGGCTCACCGGCCAGATCACCGTGGTAACATTCGCCTCGATATAGTGAAGATCCTTACCATCCCGCTTGCGAGGGTTCTTGACAATGATCAAATAGTCAGTCGGGGAAGGCAGGGCATCAATTTCACCCAACACTGGATCTTCATTATTCAGGTGGATGATAACACTTGGCATGGTTTCCTCGCCTATTGAATGATAACCTGGATTTTCAATTTACCGAGTGCAACAATGTCATGATCGTTTAGTGGATATTCTACATGAGGCATAATTTTCTGACCATTGACCCGTGTGCCATTAGAGGATCCTAAGTCCATAATCGAGACGCGCTGGGGGGTAATCTTTATCGCCGCATGCAAACGTGAAACTCCTTGGGTATATGCCTCATAAGGGCTCAAATCAATGTCTGGCAAGATTGGCTGTCCCTCCACAACCCGCCCCAGCGTAACCTCTGATCGCCCACCCAAGTGAATGATTTCATCCGAGTCTACAATACGCAGGGCTACTGCCGTCGCAGTTGCCGGACTTTCTCCCTTTTCTATAACGGGAGATAACGGCTTAGAGCGTTTTCTCTCAAAATAATCAGATTGCACCATATTAAAGGTCTGGGTTGCGCTACGATCCATGACCACAAGTTGGGCTCCACATTCACTGCAAAATAGTGCGCCTGGCAATTCCTGATGATGACAATTTGGACAGGTGATCATAGCCTATTCCTTACGTGGTTCGGGCAACATGAGAAGAGATCGCGTGCCATACTTGATTTGTTTTCCACGCTCACCACTCAACTGGTGTGTACGATGTAAATGTTCAGCTTCTAACAGCACGGTGCGGGCCAACGCCCGTTCACCTTTCGCCAGTAGATGGGTCGCTAAATATTGTAAACGTCGGGCCGCTCGAGAAATTTCTCCCACCGAAATTTCCTGACGTGCTCTCTCTTGCATACGGTAAAGTGTCAAGCGCGATAAAGACTGAAGAAGGATTTCTGGAACAGGAACAGATTCCACCTCATCACCGACTTCACAAGCAACCGAAAAGGGAATGCGCCAAAAGCGCGCTTCCAGAGATGGAATCTCCATTGTTAGCTTACCACGCAGAAGATAAATCTCGGTGATCTCTGGAGACAATTGCGGAATTAATAACTCCATCACAACATTCATTTTTTGATCATAATACAGATCCCCCAAGGGCATTGGCGGCTCAACGACCAGAGGTGCCACCTCATCTCCCAATTTAAACGCATAGCGGATGTTGATTCCCGAATTGTTTGTGAAGTGGAGTTCTAATCCTCGTGCAAAGGTTTGCTTAGTACTTCTGCCTTTGCGTTCAAAACACAGGTACAGATCCTCTACATGTTGAATATAATGAGCACTTCCACCCGCAATGCTTGTAAGAGCGTCTAGAAAGTCATCGTTCCAGTCCTCCCCAATTCCAAAGGCATTGATAGTAATTCCCTCTTGGCGTGCACTCGCCGCCAATTCAATGCTTGCCTGCTCGTCGCCATAAGTATGTCCATCGGTAATCAACCAAATTTGGGTGCTCGTGTTGTTCAAATGGTTAGCGTAGCGAGAAAGGTTAACCGCCATTTCAATTCCACGTAGAATTTCAGTACCTCCACTAACCTGTAACTGGTTAACGGCGTGTAGGATATCAATCTGATGTTGAATAGGGGTAGCATGAAGAATGACCTCTGCACGATCACCAAATGCAATTAGTGAGATTAAATCATTAGGTCTTAGGTTACGGACCAAGTATCCAATGCCCTGCTTAACCATCTCGATCCGCTCACCCCGCATTGAAGTCGAGCGGTCAACTACTAAGCAAATATGGACAGGCGGGCCTACGGTCGGATCTAAAGTTGTGGTAACCCTTAGATCTAACATGAGGTAGATCAATTGTGGTTCATTCAGTCGTGGAATAATCGTGCGGCTCAGTATCCATTCTAAGGCAACAGGTGGGGGCTTGCGAAGGTCTGACGGAATATTCGCGTCATAAGTAGCACGCCGTTGAGGATTCGATAGCACTTCATAAGCTTCCTGTACCCGTATAAATAGCTGGCGCGCTTCCGGTGCAGGATTAACATCGGGATGATAAGCACGAGTTGCAGCAAAATAGGCTGAACGTATTTCTTCTGCCGTTGCATCTATGGGAACTCGTAGGAGATTATAGTACTCGGCTATCCCTGTCGTCATAATCCACTGTTAAAGGTATTGAACTAAAATAACGCTGATATTATCTGGTCCACCAGCCGCATTTGCTGCATCTACCAAGTTCTTGCACGCTATGGCTGGGTTGCGTGCACTAGTGATAATTTGAAACATTTCTTTCTCAGAGAGCACCCCCCATAGCCCATCACTACATATAAGCAAAAAGCCCGGGCGAGGCATTGGATGGGTGTGTATATCCGGTCGAAAGGGTTCAGATTGCCCCAAAGCACGATAGAGCACATTCCTTTGAGGATGAACCTGCGCTTCCTGCTCTGAAAGTTGCCCCAATTCCACTAAACGATGCACTAAAGAATGGTCTTGCGTAACAACCTGCATTCGGCCATCAGGATAAACGAAATAAGCCCTGCTATCCCCAACGTGGGCCAAAGTGACTTGCTCACCCACAACCAAGGCAGCCGTTAGCGTCGTCCCCCCACCTGGCGCATACCTAACCACTGCCTGTTGAGCCTGAACAACACCATTTTCCATCACCTCTTGCAAACTGCTGCGCTGGCGGTCTTCCATGGATAAAAAGGGTAGATAAGAACGCGACAAAATAAATTCAGCCATGGCTCGTACCGCCACACCGCTGGCTATCTCGCCATGTTCATGCCCCCCCATCCCATCTGCAACGATGAAAACCCCAAAAGGCAATTCTACGTTTCCATCGGATAAAATTGAGGAGAGTGAAAAGAGGGCATCCTCATTTCGCTCACGTTGCTTGCCCACCGATTGTCCGACCCCGACTAGTAAATGAGCCGGTTCTATAACTAATGGCATTACTGTAACTGGTTGTAATTGCTCTTCGGACAAGGGAGCAGTTTGAACAAATCCGCTCTCATTTCCTGAGGGTTTCGGTTTTTGCCGATTAAGTAAACGTTCTAAAAATTTGATCACCTCTTCCTCCCGCCGAAGTTGGGATCAGGCAAGCAATGCATAAACCATATGATCCGCCGAGCCAAAATAAATCACATTATTAAAAGCCATAGGTGTACCTGTAATCGGGCCGTCAGTCGCAAACTTCCAGCGTAATTTCCCTGTCTTATAGTCTAAACAATAGAGATTCCCATCTGCCGAGCCACAATATAAACTATCTTTGTAGATCACAGGAGAACCGCTAACCTGGTGATCGGTTTGGAAACGCCAGATTTCTTTAGATGTATTGGCGTCCAGGCAGTAGATAAATCCATCGGCAGAACCTGCGAACACAAAGTTATCTACACGACAGGGTGAGGACACAGAGCCCTTGCCCATGCGAAAACGCCAAATCATCCAACCCGATTTTGAATCCAGGGCATAAAACGACGCGTCTAGCGACGTAAAGTACACCATACCTTGGGTCACGGTTGGCGAAGAGGTGATCGCCCGTTTGGCGCGAAAGCGCCACTTAATTTGCCCCCGATAATCCACACACAAGAAGTCACCAGCCTCAGTACCAAAGTAAATAAATTCATTGGTCAAAAAGGGCGTCGAGCGAATCGCTTCACCCGCATCAAGACGCCATGCTCGACGTCCAGAAGTCAGGTTAATCGCATATAAGTAGCCATCATCGCTACCGAAGAAAACGTGTCCCTCACCCACCCGTGGGGAACTATGAATAGCCCCATCTGTTTTATGATTCCATAGAAGCTTTCCGGTTTTAGCCGAGATGCAATATAAATTAGAATCTTTAGAGCCAATTAGCACCATATCCTGATAAACGATTGGCCGGCCGACAATAGCACCTTCAGTGGGAAACTTCCAATGAAATTCCCCTTTGGTTGCATCCAAAGCATACAGATTATTATCATATGAGCCAATGTAAATTACCCCATTATCGTAAAACGGCGATCCTCTCACCTCATCCTCACACTTAAACACCCACAACGGTTTGATTTTTTCCTCTTTCATTGTTACGGGTAATGTGATGCGGGAGAGGATCCCCGTCTTGCGCGCAACGGCGAGCAAGGCTTCTTTCATTGCAATCGCAGAAGGAAAGCGATCTGTGGGGTTGTATTGGAGCGCAGTATTAATGACTGCCTCCAATTCCGGCGAAACACTGGGGTTTATCTTGCGGATTGGGCGTTCGGAAAATGAGAAGGGAGGTTCTAGTCGCGGATCGCGTTTTGTCAGTAGATGGTGTAGTGTTGCACCGAGAGCGTAAATATCAGCTACAGGCGTTGCCTCACCTCGATATTGTTCGGGTGGACTATAACCTTCTGTGCCAATCATCGTGCCTTTTTGACCTTCACGGAAGATTTTGGCAATACCAAAATCAATCAGCATCACGTGCCCATTATGATTAATCATGACATTGGAAGGCTTCATGTCCCGAAAGATGATCGGCTCGGGTTTGTGGTTATGGAGATAATCCAAGACGTCACAAATCTCAATCGCCCATTTAACAACCTGATCCTCTGGGAGGAAACCCTCTGTCTCATTTAAGATGGCTTCCAAATCTTTTCCATTGATATACTCCAAGACCAAGTAAGAACGTTCGTCATGGGTAAAATAATCGAAAATTTTAGGAATGGCAACATGATTTAGCGTAACCAGTAAATTTGCCTCACGCTCAAAATTGTGCAAAATGGTTTGGCGCACCATAGGATCGCGCGCCTGATTGATCATCTCTTTAACCGCAACAATCTTGACCACATTAGGAAAGTGTAAATCACGAGCTCGATAAACTGAGCCCATTCCTCCCACACCAATCACTTCTTGAATCAAGTACCGATCAACAAGCACATAACCGGGAGGAAGTTGGCGATTTGCCCCACCGCCGCTAAAATTTTGAGTAATGCGTTGAGTTTCCAGAGTTGCCTCCCTCGAGCCCCGATAAACTGGAAAATGTTTTTATCTATTATATGCTATGCACGAATAAATCCAAACGATCTATCCCGCTCAATTCCCCTTACAATTGTTCAGCGACCCTCTCTAATAAATTATAATTTCAAAAGTTAGATTTTCAATTCCGTTCTACCGAGGGCCCTAACCGTGAACCTTGCCCCAATATCATATCAATCCCCGTTCTCTTGGCGTTACGGAAGCCCGGAAATGCGGACGCTATGGAGTGAGCATACTAAACGTCAACTATGGCGTCGGATTTGGGTCGCTTTGGCAGAAGCAGAAGCAGAATTTGGGTTAATATCGCCGGAGCAGGTACAAGATCTGCGTGAGCATCAAAATGCGATTGATCTGCAACGTGCCCTCGAAATTGAACACGAAATTCAACATGACCTCATGGCTGAACTGAAAACCTTCGCTGAGCAATGCTCATTGGGTGGAAAAGTGCTTCACCTAGGCGCAACGTCAATGGACATTGAGGACAACGCCGAAGCCTTGCGTTTACGCCAAGGGCTGGGGTTACTGCTTGAAAAACTCTCCTCCTTACTTGCCATATTCGCCGATAAAATTGAACACTACGCCGATCTTCCCATCATCGGCTATACGCATTTACAGCCCGCGGAACCCATCACTCTTGGCTACCGTTTGTCCCTTTATGCGCAAGATCTTCTCGAGGATTACCAAACCCTGAGCGAACTGCAAGGCAAGATTCGAGGCAAAGGTTTCAAAGGGGCTGTGGGAAGTGCGGCGTCATACGCCGAACTTATTGGTGCTGAAAATCTCGAACGCTTTGAATCGCTTCTCAGCCATAAACTAAACTTACCTTTTTATCCAATTACCAGCCAAACCTACCCCCGAAAACAGGACTTTGTCATCCTCAGTGCGCTGGCCAGTTTGGGAGCAACTCTCTATAAGTTTGCCTTTGACCTGCGTCTGCTTCAAAACCCCTTGATCGGAGAATGGCGTGAACCCTTTGGCACCACCCAGGTCGGTTCATCGGCTATGCCTTTTAAACGAAATCCGATTCGCGCTGAGCGCATCAACTCCCTAGCCCGACTTTTAGCCACCTACCCCTCAATTGCTTGGCAAAATGCTGCTCACTCACTCCTTGAACGCACCTTGGACGATTCGGCCAACCGTCGCCTCATCCTTCCTGAGGCATTCCTAGTGACCGATGAACTTCTGATGACCACACTCACAATTCTCAAAGGACTAGAAGTTGATGAGACTGCCATACGTCGCAACCTCAGCAATTACCTACCGTTCGCGGCTATGGAGCGCGTACTTATTAATCTAGTCAAAAAAGGTGCCGATCGTCAAGCCATGCATGAACATTTACGCCAGCATGCGCTAATGGCATGGAGAGCTTTGCAACAAGGTCAACCCAATCCTCTCCCTCAAACGCTCAGCCAGGATGAAATCCTGCTAAACTTTCTCGCGACCGACGAAATATTGGAAATTTTCAAAAACACAACACAATATTTGGGAACATGTGTTGAACGTGCCTTGGCATTAGCTCAGCGCATCCGTCAACTGATCAACTCATAGAACCCCGCTCATTTTTCCCGTGCTGTTGAGTGATAAACGCATAACTCGAGGGTGACGAAAACAACTGGACGCCCTTTCTGGGCTTGGCTAAAATGCTTATGTAAGACTTCGTGGGTTAATATCCGCTAGGCATAAACTGAAAGAATCATTCTAGGGAGGTCTTCCGGTGAGTCAGTTTCCCGGTAAGGGCAAAGTCGCCGTTCTTAAAACCAAACCTGAGACCATACTTGAAGACATCGAACGGCTGATGAGAATGGCTGGCGTGGAACTAGCCCTTCCCCATGGCATAAGAACAGGCTTGAAAATCAATATTTCCTGGCAAACCTGGTACCCCGCTTGCTCCACAACGCCCTGGCAATTAGAAGGAGTGATCCTAGCCTTGCGTAACATGGGATACCAAGACTTGGTGGGCGTTCATAATGATACAGTGGTCGTAGATACCAGGGTGGGTGAATACAATAACAAACATCGCTACATCACCGATAAATATCAGGTGCCTTGTCTCTATCTTTATCAAGATCAATTTGAGTGGATTCGTTATCAGCCCCGCACCCGTCCCTACTTGGTTCTGGATAAAGTCTACCCAGAAGGTGTTTATATTCCTAAAGATCTTATTGGGATAAACATTGTTCACCTTCCAACAGTAAAAACCCATGTATTTACGACCATCACGGGAGCCATGAAGAACGCTTTTGGCGGGCTTCTTCATCGCAATCGTCACTGGACTCATAGCGTCATTCACGAGACGCTTGTTGACTTACTGATGATTCAGCAAGAAATCCATCCGGGCATTTTTGCGGTTATGGATGGCACCTTCGCCGGTGATGGCCCTGGTCCTCGGGCTATGCGCTGGCACGAAAAAGATATTTTGCTTGCCTCTGCTGACCAAGTCGCTATTGATGCAGTTTCGGCTAAACTTCAGGGGTTTGATCCCCTTAGCATTCCTTTCATCCGCATCGCCCATGAACTTGATCTAGGCATTGGAAACCCGCGCCAGATAGAAATTGTAGGCTACGATATCGAGCAGGAACCTCCGTGGAATTTTGTCCAGGAAGACACATTTGCCTCCCGCGGACAGAAAATGATCTACCATGGCCCGCTCAAACCTTTTGAGAAAATCCTTTTACAAAGCCCTCTGGTGCCTTGGAGTTATTTTGCCAGTAACTTCTATCACAACGTGTATTGGTATCCGTTTATCGGTCGCAAGCGCGTTGAGGCAGCATTACAGACAAAATGGGGAAAACTTTTTAAATCCTATGGTGATGGCCAAGTAGTAATGCCAGGCATGGAGCCGAAAACTGTACTTCAGGCTGCAGCGGCTTTGGGAGGATTGATATTGCTGTTGGGTGTGCTGGGCCACCGACGGCGCCAGCAATCTCGGCATTGACCTTAAACTTCACAGCCTGTGGAAACCACAGGCTGTGAAAATCTTACCTCATGGAGCAAAGATGTTCAAAAATTTTTCGGAAGCCCAGGCTTACATTGTCGAACATCATATTCATCAAATAGATTTGAAGTTCTGCGATTTATGGGGCGGCTGGCGTCATGTCACTATTACGGCGCGCGAATTCACCCCCGATTTGCTCACCCATGGAGTTGGTTTTGATGGTTCTAGTGTTGGTTTTAAAAATGTGCGGGCGGGCGACATGGTCCTCATTCCAGACTTGACTACGGGTTTCCGGGACCCCTTTTGGGAACAGCCTACGTTGAGTTTCATCTGCAATGTTCATGAAGCAGATACACGTGAACCCTTTGCACGCGATCCGCGTGAAATTGCTCGACGCGCCGAATCTTACCTTCGACAAACTGGGATCGCCGATCAATCCGTTTGGGGTCCGGAATTTGAATTTTATATCTTCAGCAATGTTGAATACGAGAATGCTATCAATGTGTCCTCATATCGGGTCGAGTCCATCGAATCGGCGTGGAAAAGCAGTACTGGAGGACATGGGCATTACATCGCCCTTCATAGGGGTTACCATGCCATTCCACCTAATGACCAACTCTTCAACCTCCGCGCCCGCATGGTCAATCATCTTGAAGAACTGGGATTACCTGTAAAATACCACCACCATGAAGTTGGAGGACCCGGTCAATGTGAAATTGAAATCCCTCTAATGGGGTTGCTATCTGCTGCTGATGCCACCTTGCTCATAAAATATGTCACAAAAATGACGGCCTGGCGCGAGGGATTATCTGTAACCTTCTTACCTAAACCGCTATTTGGTGAAGCCGGGAACGGCATGCATTTTCACCAATTTTTGAAACGGAATGGGAAAAACGTTTTTTATGATCCCAATGCCCCTGATCATCTCAGTCAAGAGGCGCGCTTCTATATCGGCGGTTTGCTTTACCATGCCCCCGCATTATTGGCGTTTACCAATCCTACAACGAACTCCTACCGTCGCTTAGTCCCGGGGTTTGAAGCTCCAGTCAACTGCTTCTTCTCCAGCGGCAATCGCAGCGCCGCTATACGCCTTCCCAAATATGCAACCGAACCAGAGACCTTCCGTTTTGAATTTCGCCCGCCTGACGCAACCTGTAACCCCTACCTGGCCATGGCCGCCATGTTGATGGCCGGCATAGATGGCATTCATCATCATATAGACCCTTCAGAGCATCATTTTGGTCCTATTGACGAGGACATTTTCTCCTGGTCACCTGAGAAACGCAAGACGATCAAAAGCCTCCCCACCTCGTTAGGGGAAGCACTCAAGGCTCTCCAAGCCGATCATGAATTTCTCCTTCAAGGTGGGGTATTTACAATCGATCTAATCGAAGATTGGATTCGAAAAAAATTCGATGAGGAAAATCAGGTTCGCCTACGCCCTCACCCTTATGAGATTGAACTTTACTACAACCTATAATCCCTCATCGGAATCAAACCATTCCGCGACATTCGGAACAAGGACATAGTTCGCGGAGATAATCCCAACGATAAATACCAAAATGGTGTCCATCTTCCCATTCAATAGTGATGGCGTAGTTCCCCACCGGCTCAATGTTTTTCAGGCGTGTGGCTGGTGAATCGGGCAATATCACATCAAAGACCTCGGGGTCAGGGGATGACCGCATGTATTCATGCCCTCCTCGGCATGTGGCACATGGGCATGCCGCTCGGAGTAAACTGAAAGGATATGTGCTGACATGGCCATCATCCCAAGTGATTTTCAGCCAACCCGCGCTTTTATTCGCAGAAATTGAGACTGGATAATAGGACATGATCAATTCTCCACGGTTAGATTATGGTTGTGGAGTCAATTCCACAATTTTTAAGAAATCTGCTGCCGCCCATCCGCTTCGATTTTTATCATAAGGGGCCTGCAAATACCACCACACATAACCGTCTGCCGGCACCGGGCCGTCCAAAACCTGGAACACCTCTTCCTCCATGGCTAAAAACATCACGGCTGAACTTGTACCTGGTTTCATGCGCAACCGCAGTCCTTCACCCCCAGTCCCATAAACCTGAACATACCCTCCCAATCGAATTCCGGTTGGATTTAGAAGTGGGTCTATGGTTGACGTCGCCGTAGGTGCTTGGAATGCATCCGGTAACGAAGTCGAGGTGGGAGCAGGAATGACCGTATAAACAGCGGTAACTTCGATAGCCGGGGCAGAGCCAGTATGGAGCAATATCATTAAAACTAGCAATATCACAAACCCCAATCCCCCCAAACCTATGCCAGCGGCGATTAAGACACCTAGAGAAGGTTTCGACATAGCTTTTGCCACCTCCCTAACCGCTTGTGGGTAGCAAGAAAAACGCCAACCCCAAAATCAAATAAACCGCAAGTAACGCCGCGCCCTCCAACCAGTTTGATTCGCCATCCATTGCCACCAGAGCAGCCATGAAAATCGTGGCTGTAAGCGCAATGAGTTCAAAGGGATTGAAGATCAGTGTTAGTGGATTACCCATGATGAGGCTGACAAACACTAACAATGGCGCAACAAACAAAGCGATTTGAAGACTCGAAGACACCGCAATCTCAAGGCTCAATTCCATCCGATTTTGTGCCGCAACATTAACTGCAACCAGGTGCTCAGCCACATTTCCAATGACCGGAATAAGGATTATCCCTAAAAAGAACTCAGAAACCCCCAGTGAAGCCACCACATGTTCCACCACCCCGACCAAGAGTTCGCTCAAAATCACTACGCCAAACGTTGCAACAGCCAAGACCCCTACTGCTGTCCTTACCCCCCAATGCGGCACCACCATCTCCATTTGTGTCCCACTTATTGCGACCGGATTTCTCGCCCCCCGCAAACTATAAATCAACCCGGCAGCATATAGAATAATCATTATTCCTGCTACCCCTAAACTAAGCGCTTCTACGCTTGGGCTATTCTCTGGTCCAATGGAGTGGCTGAATAGCGAAGGTATCAATAATGCTACAACGGATATCAGCAATAGAATGGCATAATTAGACGCCTGACGACGATCAAATTTCTGCACCCCATGTCTTAAACCCCCTACCAACATGGAAAAGCCCATCACAAACAGCAGATTGCCCAGGATAGAGCCGGTAATCGAGGCCTTGACCAATTCCAGCAACCCCGCTCGAACAGCCACCAGAGTAATGATCAATTCAGCCGCATTGCCAAGTGTGGCATTCAGTAATCCTCCGATTCTGGGACCAGTATGACTGGCCAGGGCTTCAGTGGCTTCACCGATTAACCCAGCTAAGGGAATGAGTCCAAGCGCCGACAGTCCAAACACCCAATAATCCCCCCATCCCTGGATCTTTGCCAGAATGGCTAGAAGCGCTGCTATCAGCAACCATTTCATTGGATCTTTGAGTAAAACACCTATTTTTACTGCCACCGTTTGATCTCCCACTCCCAGATTTCCGCAATCCCATATAATTTACCACGGTATGACCCGAAACGCAGGCTGAAACTTATACCGTGCGGGGTATGATATAATCGGCTCTGAATGGACGGAGTAGGCTCTAACGTTCAAACCTTGCCGACATTAGGTGGACGCTATCGCCTTCTGCGCGTGATCGGAAGCGGCGGAATGGCTTTAGTCTATTTGGCGCACGATAAAACGCTTGATCGGCGGGTAGCAGTAAAAGTCCTTCGTGAGCCTTTTTCTCGTGAGGCAGGTTTCCGCGAACGCTTCCAAAATGAAGCCCGCGCCGCCGCTAACCTCTCCCATCCCAACATTGTTACGGTGTACGACTTCGGCTATGACGAAAACACAGCCGCCCTTTATTTGGTGATGGAATATGTACCGGGCACGGATCTAAAGAGTATTCTCAAAGACCAAGGCCCTCTACCTTTCGATCAAGCCGTTCAGCTGGTGATTCAAGCCGCCAGAGGTATCGGTTACGCTCATCGTATGGGCGTCATTCATTGTGATGTAAAACCCCACAATATGTTGGTCACCCCAGATGGAACGCTTAAGGTGACTGATTTTGGCATCGCGCGGGCTATTGCTTCAATTCAACCCCACGAGAGCGCCGATGTGGTTTGGGGTTCCCCACTCTACTTCTCACCCGAACAGGCCGCCGGTCACCCTCCTACTCCCGCCTCCGATGTATATTCGCTTGGGGTTGTGCTCTATGAATTGCTCACTGGCCAACCTCCCTTTTATGCCAGTGACCCAGTCGAACTAGCGCGATTACATCGTGAAGCCCCCCCTCGTCCTCCGCGTACTTTGAACCCCAGCATTCCATCCTCACTCGAAACGATAGTGCTCAAACTTCTGGAAAAAGAGCCCGCGCGGCGCTATCGCACTGCTCAGCAATTGGCGCTTGTTTTGGAAGACTGGCTACAAAAAATTCAAAATACTGAAATAACGCAACCCCCTCCCGAATCCCAAACGGTATCTCCCGCTTATGCCCTAAGCGAAGCGCCTCCTGTTCAAAACACCGATGATACGCAAAACATTGACTGGATTACAATCCTGCTGGGTTTGTTGGCTGTTATTGCCGTCGGCGGACTGATTCCATTCTGGCTGTGGATATGGCTCACCTTTAACCCTCCCCGCTAAGGTATTATGGACGACATTATTCTCTCCGCCTCTATCCTTTCTGCTGATTTTGCTCACCTGGCCGATGAAATTGCTCAAGCTGAAGCCGCCGGGGTGGATTGGTTGCATATTGACGTTATGGACGGTCACTTTGTCCCTAATATCACCATGGGACCTTTCATCGTTGAAACATGCCGCCGTATTTCCTCTCTTCCCTTAGATGTGCACCTGATGATTGAAAAACCAGAGCGCTATGTAGAGGCCTTTATTCGCGCCGGTGCAAATTATGTCAGTGTCCATGTCGAAGGCAACCCCAATATCCACCGCACCCTGCAAACGATTCGGAGCCTTGGGGCTAAAGCGGGCATCGTGCTTAACCCTGGCACTCCCGCTTATGCAATCAGTGCTCTTCTTCCAGTAGTAGATTTCATCCTGGTTATGACAGTCAACCCGGGTTACTCTGGTCAATCTTTCTTGGCCGAGAGTGTCCCAAAGATCTCAGAAATAAAAGCCATGCTCGAGCGGCACCCCAGTTCAGCCCTAATCCAGGTGGATGGAGGCATAAACGCGGCGACACTTCCCATAGCCTATCAGGCAGGCGCGCGCATTTTTGTCGCAGCCACAGCCATCTTTAATCACCCCCAGGGTATTCAAGCGGGGGTAAAATCGTTACGTACTGCAGTAAAATAAAAAATGCGGCTGACGCCGCAATTTTTGTTCGAGAGATGATGAGAGAGAAACAACTACGAAGTTTTGGCCAGGGATTTGATGCACTTAGTGCACAACGTCTTACGCACCTTGCGCCCATTGATAAACAGCGTAACACGCTGCAAGTTGGGCTTAAAAGCGCGATTGGTGGCGCGCATAGAGAAGGAACGCCGGTGGCCAAAGGTCGTCGTTTTACCACAGTGTTCACACTTTGCCATGGTTGTCAATCCTTTCCGCATCCAGAAGTAATCAGCAATGGCGAATTTTATCACACTCCGCATCGAATTTCAACCTATTCGGTTAAACTGATAAAAAGGAAGGGTGGGCAGAAATGAAGCAGTCGGCCAATCCATATGGTAACATCTATCTTTCACCAAAAGCAATTGCGACCATTGCTTATCATGCTGCACTTGAGTCTTATGGGGTGGTCGGCCTGGCCCCCAAGAATCTTGCCGAAGGGATCGCGCAGGTCTTGGTTAAAGAACCTACGCATGGTGTGGATGTCCATTTCACGGATGATTCGGTGGTCATTGATCTCTATATCATTGTCGAATATGGCACACGCATTCAAACCGTTGCTTCCAGTGTAGCCGATAACGTGCGTTATCAGATCGAAAAGAGCACCGGGTTACCCGTCAAAGAAGTCAATGTGCACATTCGCGGTTTGCGTGTGAGCAATACCGATTGAATTCCTATCCTAAGGTAGAGGTAAGGTTGTAAACACATGGGCAATGAGATTCACTTTTCTCCCATTCCGGACGGACGCAAGTTACTAGAATCACCCACCCTGGACGGACAAGGGCTTAAAGCCCTCCTCGAAGCAGGATTAACCTGGCTGCGCAACAACCAACAGACGGTAAACGCCCTGAATGTTTTCCCGGTGCCTGATGGTGATACTGGAACCAATATGGTCCTTACATTGCAGGCGGCCTATAACGAAATCGCCACCTCGGGTGAACATAATATTGGCAAAATTGCTCACGCCATCGCCCAGGGGGCTCTGCTTGGAGCACGAGGTAACTCGGGTGTGATCCTCTCCCAAATCTGGCGCGGATTTGCCCGCGCATTGGATAACTTTGAGGTAATGGATGCCCCTCTTCTGGTTAAAGCCCTGGCGGAAGCACGCAACACCGCATATAAAGGGGTCGTTCGCCCGGTGGAAGGCACTATTCTGACTGTGATCAAAGATATTGCCCAGGCTGCCGAAAGTTTTGAGGGAAAAGATCTTCACGTCGAAATGCTAGAAGCCCTTGTCGAGGCAGCGGACCGCTCGGTGCAAAAGACCCCGGATTTGCTGCCCATCCTCAAACAGGCAGGTGTTGTTGATGCAGGGGGTAAGGGCTTATTCTTCATTCTTGAGGGAATGCTGCGGTTCGTAAAAGGTTTATCACTCGATACACCATTGACCACAGTGGTGCAACCCCTTTCTGCGATGAAAATGGATGAGACAATGGAAGAAATAGAGCCTGGGCAAGATTACGAAGTTGTGGTTGACTTTCGCCCCACTGCCCCCTTAGATTTAGAAAAGTTTTACTCTGACCTTGCAGAAATGGGTACCTCCATTCAAGTGGGTGAAGGCGATGGAATGTATCGTATGCACATCCATGTCCCAACCGAGAATCGCTACCGCCCGATAGATTATGTCATGGGACTTGGCACCATCACCAAAGTCTCCATCGAAAACCTGCTCGCTCAAATCGAAGAACGCAAACAGGAACAGGGCTCCGGTACCCGCCTCAACCTGGCAAAAATTGAGCCGGGGCAAATTGCCGTTGTAACCGTATCCCCGGGTGCCGGATTAAGCCGCATTTTTGCCAGCCTTGGTGTGGCCGCAATTGTGGAGGGCGGACAAACCATGAATCCCAGCACCGAAGAGATCCTGCGTGCCTTCGAAAACCTGCCCACCGATAAAATTATTATTCTCCCCAATAACAAAAACATCATTTTAGCCGCCAAAAACGCCGCCAGTATGACGGTCAAAAAGGTCGCGGTAATCCCTTCTAAATCCGTACCCCAGGGGTTGAGCGCCTTATTACGGTATGACCCCAACGGCGAATTTGATACCGTCGTGAGCGAGATGGAAGCCGCACTTCATGACGTCGAAACCGGGGAAATCACCACTGCTACCCGTTCGGTTGAAATCAATGGAGTCAAGGTTTCCCAAGGTGAGGTCATTGCGCTACTGAATGGCAACCTAATCTGCTCCTCGCCCAACATCATGGATGCTTGTTTGACGTTGCTCGAAAAAGCCAACGCACAAGACCGTGAGCGGATTACCATCTTCTACGGTCAAAATATCTCCAAAGCCGAAGTCAACAAAATTGCAGATAAAATCCGCGAGATCTACCCCCGCCATGAGATCGAGATTCATGAAGGGGGACAACCCCATTATCAATTGATCCTTTCTATCGAGTGAATCATCTTTATGGCATCCATCGGCATCCTCACCGACACTACCGCCCATTTTCCTCAGCCCAAGTTTCCCGGGCAAGATCAAATTATCTTGATTGACTTTTCACTTACATTCCAGGGCGCCCCCCTTGGAGAATGCCGCGAAAATAAATCGCTCGATCTTCCCCATACCCTGATTGGGTGGGAACCGGAAAAAGCCCCTCACCTCAGTCCACCGTCGGTGGAAGAATTTTATCAACACTATCTCCTTTTACATCAACGCTTTTCGCACCTGTTGGTCATCACCCATTCGGCCCAATTAAGTCCAACGTATGAGAATGCGCTACAAGCAGCCGAAATCCTTCACGGCACCTCCCGAATCGCTGTCATTAACGCCCAAACCATTTCAGCAGGATTGGGTTTGCTAGTCCAAGCCACAGCCCAATATATTTCTCAGGGTCTCGCGTTTGACCAAATTGAGACTCTGGTGCGCCGAAACATACCAAAAATCTATACCTTGCTGTGTACTCCCGCCTTTTCCTATTTGGCTTATAACGGGTTAATCTCCTATCCTCAGGCTATTGCAGGAGAAATGCTAAATCTGATTCAGGTTTTCACTCTTGAAGAAGATCACTTGGTGCCCATCGAAAAAGTGCGCAACTATCGCCACGCCGTTGAGTTTTTTATCGAATTTCTAAGTGAGTTTGAAGATCTCACCCACGTGGCTCTGGTTCAAACCGGCAATGCACCGCTGAGCGAATCTTATCTATTGCGTCAATACGTTGGCGAAACGTTTCCCAGTACTGCGTTTACCGAGCACAAAGCCAATCTTCCTATGATGACACTTTTCGGTCCACGGTTCGTATGCCTGATTGCCGTCGAGGCTTTTGAACCCTAAGATTAGGGTAAAATAAAAACATGCTACCCGCATTACAGAAACTCCAAAAATTTATCAGGTTAGAGGCCGAGCGTGGCTATGACAACCGGGCAGTTTTAGGTGGCCTGGATAAAATCCTCCCGGTCTGGCAGCAAGAAGCACGCGAAGATGGGGTGCCCGAAGATTTTATCCAGGATGTTATCCATTGTTTGGAAGGCTATGCATCCTACTCCGTCCCGGAACGGGCTGAATGTTTGCAGACCCTCCTCATAAAAATTAACAATCTAACCGCCTCCGAAACCACTGCGACAGCCTCACCCCAGGTCCAGCCCGCAGGAATTTCTTCTCCCTCCCAGACCCAGCGCGAGAAGAGTAAAAGTTCCTCCCGCTCGAGATCACGTGGATATACCCTGCCCGCTGACACCCTCCCAGCCCACGGACTTAAAGCCCCTCTCACGGTGTTGCCGGGAATCGGGCCACGCTATGCCCAAACCCTGCGCCAGCTGGGTTTGGAGACTTTAGAAGATCTTCTCTATTACTTTCCTCGTCGTTATGACGATTATAGCCGCCTCAAGCCCATTAATCGCCTGCGCTACGGCGAAGAGGTAACCGTCATTGGCACCGTGCAAAGCGTCAACAACCGAGATACGCGCGGAGGTCGGCTCAACCTGACCGAGGTTATCGTCAGTGACGGCACAGCCGCATTACGGGTGAACTGGTTTAACCAACCCTGGTTAGCAAAATCCATTACACCGGGTATGCAGATTGTTCTCTCCGGTAAAGTGGATATGTATCTGGGACGATTGGTGATGAACAGCCCCGAATGGGAGCCCCTGGAGCAGGAACATCTCCACACCAATCGCATTGTACCGGTGTATTCCCTCACGGCCAAAGTAACCCAGAAGATGCTGCGCCGGATCATGTATCAAACCGTCTCTTTCTGGGCACCGCGTATTCAGGATTACCTTCCCGAGTGGGTGCGCCAGGCTGGGGAGTTAATGCCCCTGCCACGCGCCCTACTAAATATCCATTTCCCCGAAAGCCATGAAGACCTGAAAGCCGCTCAGGACCGCCTGGCGTTTGACGAGTTGTTCCTGCTCCAACTAGGTGTGCTACAGCAAAAGCGCGCCTGGCAAGCCAACACAGCAACTATCTTCGAGGTTCCCGATTCGTGGCTTGAAAGCCTCATTTTCAACCTACCGTTTGAACTCACCAGTGCCCAGCGGCGTGTGTTGGCTGAAATTCGTGATGACCTGCGTTCAGGCCGCCCAATGAATCGTTTGCTCCAGGGGGATGTTGGCTCTGGAAAAACTATCGTCGCTGCGCTGGCTATTGCCCTGGTGACTTATCACGGAGCACAAGCCGCCTTTATGGCCCCTACCAGCATACTGGCCGAACAGCACTACCGCAATCTCTCCCGATTACTTTCAAACCCCGAGAATCCCCTGCTTGCCCCGGATGCCATTCGCTTACTCGTGGGCGATACCTCTGAGAACGAGAAAGAAGCCATTCGAGCCGGGCTTGCTGACGGCTCAGTGAAATTGGTCATTGGCACTCATGCGTTGATTGAAGACCCGGTCGTATTTGCCGATCTGGAACTTGTCATTATTGACGAGCAACACCGCTTTGGCGTGGAACAACGTGCGGCATTGCGTCTCAAAGGGAATAACCCTCACCTGTTAGTCATGACGGCCACCCCCATTCCGCGTTCGCTGGCCTTGACGATTTACGGCGACCTGGATCTCTCAGTCATGGACGAAATGCCCCGCGGGCGACAACCCGTAGAAACCCACCTGCTTTCTCCTCTGGAACGCGAACGCGCCTATGCCCTTATCCGGGCAGAGATAAAGAAAGGCCATCAAGCCTTTATTATCTATCCTTTGATCGAAAAAGGTCAAAACAATAATAATGATGAGGCCAAGGCGGCAGTTGAGGAATATGAACGGTTGCAGCGCGAGATTTTCCCCGATCTTCGCCTTGGGCTTTTGCATGGGCGTTTACCACCAGCAGAAAAAGATCGCATCATGCGCGCATTCCGGAATGGTGAATTCCACATTTTAGTCTCCACGTCCGTTGTCGAGGTAGGAGTGGACATCCCAAATGCTACCGTCATGCTGATCGAAGGGGCCAATCGTTTTGGATTAGCCCAACTTCATCAATTCCGCGGGCGTGTTGGTCGGGGGCAAGCCCAATCTTACTGTTTGCTCATCCCTGAGACCAATGATGATATCGAAAATGAACGCCTCTTGGCCATGGTCGAAACCAATGACGGCTTTTTGCTAGCCGAGCGCGATCTCCAACAGCGTGGCCCGGGTGAGTTTTTGGGCACACGCCAGGCAGGCTATTCGGAACTACGTATGGCCAACTTGGCCAACGTGCACCTCATCGAAAAAGCCCGCCACTTAGCCCAGTCGCTATTTGAACAAGACCCTGATTTATCCCTCCCAGAGCATCAACCCTTGCGGCTTAACTTTGAGCGATTCTGGCAGGGTGGCCGGGGAGATATCAGTTAGTTTCAGGAGAAGAGAAAATGGTTCGCGCAGTCTTCCCCGGCACATTTGATCCCATTCATTACGGTCACATTGACATTGCCCAGCGAGCCGCTCGCCTGTTCGACGAGGTAATTGTAGCCGTATATGACCGCCCGCTCAAAAATGCCCTCTTCAGCCCAGAAGAACGAATTGCGCTGGTGCGGCAGGCGTTCGATGGCGAAGCAAAAATTAAGGTCACCGGTTACAGTGGCTTAACGGTCAAATTCTGCCGTCAGGTTAACGCTCAGGTCATCGTGCGTGGATTACGCGTTTTTTCGGATTTTGAGCACGAATTCCGCATGGCGTTGGCCAATCATCGCCTTGACCGCGAGATTGAGGTTATTGCGCTGATCACCAGCGAGGAACATTCTTTTCTTTCATCTTCAACCGTTCGTGAAATTGCTTCTTTAGGCGGAGATGTTTCTACCATGGTGCCCGCGCACGTTGCCGAAGCACTGCGGTCCAAATTCAGTGCTAATTTTCACAAAACCGGAAATCAACCCGTAATCATCGATTCGCTACGCGATTAGAAACAATGAGCCAAAAACTGGCCTGAAAATTGCATCGGGGTAGGGAAGAGTAAGGAGGAGGATATGGACATCTTGCATCTGGTGGATCGCCTGGAAGAACTTTTCAACCAAAGCCGTCAGGTCTGGTTTACCCACAGCGTGTTGGTAGATGAAGATCGCCTGATTGATATTATTGATCAAATGCGGGCTACCATTCCGGAGGAAATTCGCAAAGCCCAGCAATTGCTTGCCCAGCGCGACCGCATTCTGGCCCAAGCCCAAGAGGAAGCCAACCGCATTGTGCAGTTAGCACGTGAGAAGGCCGAATCCCTCGTCGAACGCGATGCCATCACCCAGGCCGCCCAAGCGCGCGCGGAGCAAATCATCAATCAGGCCCGTTTAGAAGCCGATGTAACCCGCCGCGAGGCGGATGAGTATGTCCTCGAAACACTCACCCGCCTTGAGGCAGAATTGGAACGTGTGCTTAACCAGGTGCGCAACGGTATCCGCACCTTGCAAAGTGAACGTTACCCCTCTCCTCCTAACTCATCCAATCAATAATACTTATCCTTCTTCGCTTTCGGCTTGCCTTTCCTCTTCACGCTCGCGCCGTTTTTCGCGCGCCAATTCCTGTGAAACCAACCTGACCACTGACTTGCGCCGGCTGTGACTGCGGTCTGGGGGCCGTAACGCAATCTCAATCACCTGATCCATGTGAGTAACGGGGATAATTTCCAGATCCGAGCGAACCTTTTTGGGAATATCCACCAAATCTTTGAGGTTGCGTTCCGGTAAGAGCACTTTCTTTAATCCTGCGCGATGGGCTGCCAGAACTTTCTCACGGATTCCTCCCACCGGTAAGATGCGTCCGCGCAGGGTTATTTCACCGGTCATCCCGATATCTTTGGCCACCCCCCGGTCCGTAAAGGCAGAAATCAAGGCGGTAGCGATCGTCACCCCGGCACTCGGACCATCTTTAGGCACTGCCCCCTCGGGAATATGAATGTGCACATCCAGGCGTTCAAAGATGTCGGGGTCGAGGTTGAAGTCACGTGCACGGGATTTGGCATAAGAGAGTGCCGCTTGCGCCGATTCCTGCATAATCTCCCCGACCTGGCCGGTGATTTGGAGATTGCCTTTCCCCTCCAAAATGAGCACCTCAACCGGCATAATCTCACCACCATTTTCGGTCCAAGCAATTGCCGTTGCTACGCCGACCTCATCCTCTTTCTCGGCTTCGGTCATAAAAAATTGAGGCGGTCCTAAATACGTTTCAACCAGGCGCGGGGTAATGCGATGTGGGTATGAACGCCTTTGGGACTTCAATCGGGCAATTTTACGACAAATCTGCCCGATTTCACGTTCCAAATTACGTACGCCGGCCTCATAGGTGTACTCTCGGATAATTTTGCGTAATGCTTTTTCCTGGAAGTCAACCTCACCTGCTTCCAGACCGCTCTCGTCCAGTTGGCGCGGAATGAGAAAACGCTTGGCAATTTCTACCTTTTCTTCTTCAATGTAACCCGGAAACTCAATGATTTCCATACGATCTAATAGCGCCGGAGGAATGGTCGCCAGTGTATTGGCGGTAGTAATAAACATTACCTTGGAGAGGTCATAAGGTACTTCCAAATAATGATCCGAGAAGGCAAAATTCTGCTCCGGATCCAATACCTCTAATAACGCGGCGGCCGGATCTCCACGGAAATCGGCCCCCAATTTATCAATTTCATCCAGCATAAACAGAGGGTTAATCGTTCCCGCGCGACGCATGGTTTGAATAATACGCCCGGGCAGTGCACCGATGTAAGTGCGGCGATGACCACGAATTTCGGCTTCATCCCGCACCCCACCTAATGACACACGAACGAACTTACGACCAAGAGCCTCGGCAATAGAACGGCCTAAAGAGGTCTTACCTGTACCTGGCGCACCCACAAAGCACAAAATCGGCTGGCGTAAACGCTTGGGCTTTAAACTTCGTACGGCAATATATTCCAGGATGCGATCTTTGGCTTTGCCTAGACCGTAGTGATTCTTTTCCAACACCTCGGCGACATGATTGACATCCAGGTTATCTTCGGTTTCTTCTGTCCAGGGTAACTCCAACAGCCAGTCCAGATAGGTGCGGATAATGCTCACTTCAGGGGACATCGGAGGCATCTGAGCCAGACGTTCTACTTCTTTTAACGCCTGAGTCTTGGCCTCCTCAGGCATGGCTTTCTTTTCCACCCGTTCACGCAGTTCATTGATCTCACGGGTAAAGACATCCCCTTCACCCAATTCGGTCTGAATCGCCTTCATCTGCTCCCGCAGGTAGAATTCACGCTGGGTGCGATCAACCTCACTTTGCACACGTGTCTGGATCTCATCCTCTAACTGTAAAACATCCAATTCCTGGGCTAAGAGCCAATTCACCCGCTTAAGGCGCTCAACCGGATCCGTCTGCACCAGCAACGAGCGTCGTTCCGGGAATGGCAGCGAGATGGCTGTGGCGACCATATCTGCCAACCAACCTGGCTCGTGGATATTTAACGAGAAGAGATGGGCTTCTTCAGGTAAACTGCGGTCCAATTGAACACATTTTTCAAAGAGGTCACGCGTGGTGCGCATGAGTGCTTCTACCTGCCGGTCTACCTCCACGCTTTCCTCTATTGGACGTGCCCGCACACGTAAATACGGCGCCTCTTGTACAAATTCAACCACCTCAACCCGGCGGCGCCCTTGCACTAATGCCGAAGAGTTGCCATCGGGCATGGTCAATAACCGCCCAACGGCCACCTCAACACCAATGGGCAGTAAATCCTCCAGATCGAAAGTTTCTTTCTCCACATCCTTCAAAACCAAGGCGATCATGGTCTCGTAATTATATTGAGCCTCTTGCACAGCCAACAGGTTCGGTCCTGGTGCAATAAAGATGGGCGAGACCATGCGTGGAAAAATGACAATATCGCGCAAGATCAGCACATTGCACTCAATAAGACCTTTGCGGTCCGGTTTTGCATCGGGAATTTGATAAAGTTCTTCCGTCCGCTGGTGCAGAATGGTGCTGAAATCCTCGTCTTCGTCGTCTTGAAACCAATGATTTTTCTTCATATGCCTTATCTGCTCAGAACATTAAAGAATTTTCGGACAGGGTATTATACCCGAAAGTGCTCCCGCCAGGTCTGCCGCACTGCCGCAGCGATAAATAGGCTTCCCGTCGCCAATACCAGAGAGTCATCACCCACTTGGTTCATGGCTAACGATAATGCCTCCTCAACCGGAACGACCACCCGCGCTGGATAACCGAAACGGTGTACCATTTGTACTAAGACTTCGGGGGCTATCGCGCGGGGATGAAACGACTGAGTAGCAATGACGCCTTTTACTTTCGGCAACAATTCTCGTAAGATCCCTTCAATATCCTTATCTTCAGATGCCCCAAAGATTAATACAACCTTCTTGCCTGGAAAATAATCCTCTAACGCCATTCTCAGTTTAAGCGCCGAATCTTGGTTATGCGCTGAATCCACGACCAAATAGGGCTCGCGGCAAAGCACCTCAAACCGTCCCGGCCATTTAACGTGCTGAAATCCTTTGGCGATAGCCGCATCGCCTATCTCCCAACCCTTTGAACGCAGAATATCGGCCACCGCAAACGCCATGGCCGCATTATCCACTTGGTGGGCACCCAACAACGGCATTTCAAAACGGAGCGGCTCATCATGCTCAGCGCCATTTTCAATCCATTCATCCACCTTGGGTTGGTCAGCTGCCTTCCAGACCCAAAAAGCCTGCCCGTCTAAGGAATGAACGGCCAGGCGGTAACGATAATCATCTCCTACTTGTATTATTGGCGCCGATCGCTCTTTTGCGACTTCCCGGATAACTGCCAAAGCCTCCTGACGCTGTGGCGCAACCACCACCGGGGTATGAGGTTTGATAATACCAGCCTTCTCACGGGCTATTTGTCCCAGCGATTCTCCCAGAACCTTCGTGTGATCATATGAAATTGACGTGATAACCGACACCTCAGGTTGCACTAAATTGGTGGCATCTAGCCGCCCCCCTAAGCCAACCTCGATCACAGCCACATCAACCTTAGCACGGAGAAAGGCTAAAAAGGCAACCGCGGTCGTGATCTCAAAAGTGGTCAAACGCTCAATTTGAGCCACAAATGGACGCACTTCATCCACAAGTTCCGCTAGCGTTTCATGACTTAAGGGTACTTGGTTGATTTGGATCCGCTCAACAAAATCCTCCAAATGCGGAGAACTGTAAAAACCGACCTTATAACCTGCGGCCTGGAGGATGCTGGCGATCATGGCAGCGGTAGAACCTTTACCCTTTGTCCCTGCCACATGAACTGTAGGATACTTCAAATGGGGATTGCCCAACAGTTCCAAAAACGCCTTCATTCGCCCCAGGTCAAATTTCTCTGGTGAATACCGCAACTGCCGGGTCAGGCTGTAATCCACAAAACTATAGAGATAATCTAGGGCTTGTTGGTAAGTGAATGGAGACATAAGATAATCCTATCCACAATCTGATACTCAATGCAGGGGGATTGTAATGGAGAGAGGAAGAGTAAGCAAGGTTTTCTCCATATCCGGGTCAAATTATTGACGTCAATTCAGAGATAGATTAGAGTTATGGCAGAACCTCTTGTGAGGGTGCAACTATGATTGGTGTTTTAACGATGCATTTACATCTGCCTACCTGTCTTTCCCTCAAAGAAAAGCGCAGCCGGCTCAAACCCCTTCTGCATCGGCTACACCGCGAATTCAATATTTCCGCCGCCGAGGTTGATTGTCATGATACATGGCAGGAGGCGGTCATCGCTTGTGCGTTGGTCAGTAATGATACCGCCCATGCGCACTCGGTGTTACAAAAAGTGGTAAACTTCACTGCCGTTAATTGGCCGGATATGGATATCCTTGAACATCATATCGAATGCCTTTAAGCAATCTTCACCACGGAGGATTCATCATGGATCTTGGTTTACACAATAAAGTGGCTTTGGTCACTGGAGCCAGTCGTGGGCTCGGATATGCCACCGCATTGGTGCTCTCCCAGGAGGGCGCCCGTGTGGCTATCAACAGCCGCAATGCCGAAGCCTTACAAAAGGCAGTTGCCTCAATCCAAGAACAAACCGGGCATACGGTCCTGGCCATACCCGGGGACATCACTGCTCCAGAAACGGCTCAAACCCTCGTACAGGAAGTGATTTCGACCTATGGCCAGTTGGATATTGTCATCGCAAATGCCGGAGGCCCCCCACCTGGTTCTTTTGCGAGCCTAGATGACGATAAGTGGTATGCAGCAATAGAACTTTCATTGATGAGCCAAGTACGCCTAATTCGGGCAGCACTACCCTATTTGGAAAAATCAACCACTCCTGCAGTTCTTACAGTGACCTCTTATGCCGTCAAACAACCCATCCCTAATCTCATTCTCTCAAACAGCATCCGCGCCGCTACAGTCGGATTAACGAAATCCTTGGCATTGGAATTGGGTCACAAAGGTATTCGGTTCAATTCTATCCTGCCCGGATGGACCGAAACCGAACGGGTCATTGAACTGATGCGCAATCGTGCTGAAATGAACGGTACGACGATCGAGGAAGAAATCCAAAAGCAGGCGCGCGAAAGCCCGTTAGGTCGGATGGGAAAACCCGAAGAATTTGCCCGCGTGGCAGCATTTTTAGTTTCCCCAGCAGCGTCTTATGTAACTGGCGTTATGTTGCAAGTTGATGGTGGAATGTACAAAGGGCTTCTTTAAGCCCCCGTTCAACCACTATTCGTTTTTAGAGGTAGTTACCATGAAGATTAGTGTTACAGACCCCGCGATGATTGAAGCCTGGCTAGAACGCAACCTGATGCGGGTACAAAAGCCCGGACGTTACGTGGGTGGGGAACTTAACCAAATTGTGAAGGACTGGGATTCCATCCCGATCAAGGTGGCGCTGGCCTTCCCGGATATCTATGAGATCGGTGTGCCCAATCTGGCTCTGACGATCCTATATGAAACCATCAATCAGCGCCCAAATGCCTTGGCCGAACGCGTCTACTTGCCCTGGGTAGATATGGAAGCGCTGATGCGCGATGCCGGAATCCCGCTGTACGGGCTAGAAACAAAGCATCCCCTAAACCAATTCGACATCCTTGGAATTACGCTGCCTTATGAGACCCTCTACACCAATGTGCTGAATCTGCTTGACTTGGCCGGTATCCCCCTATTTTCCACCGAGCGAAATGAGCAGCACCCTTTAATCATTGCAGGCGGGCACGCCACCTTCAACCCCGAGCCCATGTCGCCTTTCATAGATGCCTTCGTCATTGGGGAAGGGGAAGACATCATCCACGAGATACTGGATACCTACCGCGAGTGGAAGTCTCGTTCTGGCTCACGCGACGACCTTCTCTACGCGCTGCTTAAGATCCCGGGCGTATATATTCCCCGATTTTACCGCCCTCACTACCACACTGATGGCACCCTACGCCTGATGGAACGCCTAACCGAAGCCGCGCCCCCTGTAATCCACAAGCGCATCCTGGGCCGCTTGCCTCCACCACCCACACGGCCCATCGTTCCTTCAATAGATGTCGTTCACAATCGGATTGCCATTGAAATTATGCGCGGCTGTACCAGAGGATGTCGGTTCTGCCATGCCGGAATGGTTACCCGCCCGGTTCGCGAGCGCAGTGTGGATGAAATCCTCACCGCGATCCAAATAGCACTAAAAAACACCGGTTATGAGGAAGTAGCCTTGCTTTCGCTATCCTCCTCAGACTACAGTCAGATCACCCATTTGGTTGAACGCGTTAGTCAGGAAGCTACTCGTCAGCACCTGGTCGTCTCCCTGCCCTCGTTGCGCATTGAAACCGTCTCGGTCGAACTAATGGAGCGCCTAAAGGGCAAGCGTCAAAGCAGTAGTTTCACTCTGGCGCCAGAGGCCGCTACGGATCGCATGCGGGCAGTTATTAATAAGCCCATCGAAACCGGTCAATTGCTTGAAACGGCTCGTACTATCTTTCAGCACGGATGGTCGAAGATCAAACTCTACTTCATGATCGGACACCCGACCGAAACTCTCGAGGATGTAAAAGCCATTGCCGAAGTAAGTCGGCAAGTTTTAGCCGAGGGACGCCGCATTATCGGACATCGCGCTTCGCTACATCTCGGGGTTAGCACATTCGTCCCCAAACCCCACACCCCCTTCCAATGGCTGCCTTGCGACACCCCCGAGCAAATTAAGACCAAGCAGCATACCCTTCTCGATGCCTTGAAGGGAACCGGAATAAAAATCAACTGGACTGACCCTCGTGAAACACTCTTAGAAGCCTGGCTCTCCCGTGGAGACCGCCGCTTGGCCGAAGTCATTTATAATGCCTGGCGTTTGGGGGCAAAATTCGATGCCTGGCATGATCATTTTGATTACGAAAAATGGATGACGGCCTTTCAAATGGCCAATTTAGATCCTGCCTTTTATACCCATCGTCAACGCTCCCTGGATGAAGTTTTCCCATGGGATCACATCAGCCCTGGTGTACGCAAGGCCTACCTTCAGCAGGAATACTTAAATAGCCTGCAAGGTGTCCTCCGTCTCGACTGTCGGCGGCAGTGCTATGCTTGCGGTATTCTACCTACCTATAAAGAATTGCGTCGTAAATATCCAGGACAGCACTGGAAATGCCCCGAAGTTCCCGTGCATGCACGGGTTTAGAAAATTCCTTCTGTGATGAGAGGTTGCTCCCAACCCGTGATACAACGTTTCCGTATTCATTATGCCAAAACACAACCTTTGCGCTACGTCAGTAGCCTGGACCTACAGAAAGTCTGGGAACGCTATTTGCGGCGCGCAGATCTCCCGTTAGCCTACAGCCATGGATTTACCCCTCAACCTCGCCTGCAACAGGCTCAGCCCCTCCCCTTGGGTTATCTCGGGGCTAACGAGATCATTGATGTGTGGTTAGAAGCAGAATCCGATCTCTCGGCTGAAGAAGTTCAAGCGCATCTACGAGCCACGCCCCAGCCCGGAATTGAGATACTCTCTGTGACCGAAATTTCACTGGAGGCGCCTGCACTGGTCTCCCAAATTGTCAGTGCTGACTATGAAGTCTGGTTTCTCGACCCACTCGACCTGGATGAACTTGGTCATCGCGTAGCCCAATTGCTTAATGCACCCTCAATCCAGCGCGAACGTCGTGGAAAAGCCTATGATCTTCGTCCGCTCATAGAATTTATGGAGATACGGACCGATACCACGGCTAACCGTCTTGGGCTTTTTATGCGTCTTGCCACCCGTGAAGGTGCTACCGGACGTCCGGAGGAAGTGGTCGCGGCCTTGGGCTACGATCCGTTTGCCGTGCGCATAATCCGCACTCGTCTACATGGAGTAAACACCTAGAAATGTGGTGTTATTTTGAATGCCGGTCACCTTCATGCACTTTCCGCTTCCCCGCGGAATGGGAAAAAGGGCAGATGATATCCTGCCCACGTTGTGGGGCTGAGACCCGAGCAATTTTACCCATCCATGAATCGGCCCCTGCTTTACCGGTGCTGGATACCAGCACACCTCTCCACTCTGCCATACTGGATAATCTCCGCAGTGCCTACAACGTGGGCTCGATTTTCCGCACTGCCGATGCCTGCGGGATTCGACATCTTTACCTGTGTGGCATCACCCCACTCCCCACCCATCCTGGGGTGAAAAAAACAGCCCTGGGAGCGGAAGAAAATCTCCCCTGGTCCTACAATCCCAATAGTGTTCTACTCGCTCAGCACCTCAAGCGCGAAGGGCATTATTTTATCGGTGTAGAAACCGCCTCAAACGCGCACTCCCTATTTAAAATCGGAAATCTGCCCAGCACCTTGCCCTGGACAATTGTGGTCGGCAACGAAGTGGCTGGAATAGACCCTGAACTTCAGACATTGTGCGATGTGCTGCTTTGGATTCCTATGCAAGGCTATAAGCGCTCTTTAAATGTCGCCGTTGCCTTTGGTATTGTCGCATATTTCTTGCGCTATCTGGCACAAACCGCGGTCAATATAGACATTGACGAAGCTCTAACCCACGGATAAAATCCTTACGCCGAGACCATCTCGCTGAAAAAGGAATAACGCTATGCCAATCTACGAGTATATCTGTAAAGATTGTGGAGCGCGCTTTGAAAGCATGCGACCGATGAAAGAGGCCGATCAGCCCATCCATTGCAAATCCTGTTTAAGCCCCAATACCTATCGCACCGTTTCGGTTTTCTTTGCTGCCAGCGAAGGCCGTTCCATCACGTCAACCGCAGGCTGTGCCTCGTGTGCGGGCGGTTCATGCGCCTCATGTGGTCATCACTAAACTGCAACGATGCAAACCTTTAATGGTCGTCTGGCTTTGATTACTGGCGGTTCCAGCGGTATTGGGCTGGCGCTAGCTCACCGCCTGTTGGCTGAAGGCGCTCGCGTTGCCCTGCTCGCCCGAGATGGGCAAAAACTAGACCAAGCCCGGGCAAGGCTTCTCGCCTCCTTTCCCCAGGGCGAAGTTAGTCTCTGGCGTGCCGATGTCGCCAATGCACCCCAAGTAACCACTGTATTGCAAACTCTGCTTGAACAACTTGGTGCGCCGGACCTGTTAGTGAATTCTGCCGGCGTTGCGCGCCCGGGGCGATTTGAAGACCTGCCGCTGGACGTGTTTGATCAGATGATTGCGGTAAATTACCTGGGCACGGTCTACGTGACTAAAGCCCTGGTGCCGGCCATGTTGGAACGGGGAAGCGGGCACATTGTTAATATCTCTTCAGTAGCTGGGTTTCTGAACATTTATGGATACACCGCCTACGGCGCCTCAAAGTTTGCCGTGCGTGGTTTCAGTGATGCCCTGCGCATGGAACTTAAACCCCGAGGAATTGGTGTCTCGCTGGTGTTCCCTCCAGATACCGATACCCCGCAACTCGCCTATGAGAATCAATTCAAACCAGAGGTTACCCGGGCACTTGCTGGCAGCGCTGGAGTCCTTTCACCGGATGCGGTAGCCCAAGAGATCCTTCGCGGCATCCGCCGTGGCGCCTATGTCATCCTGCCCGGTTTCGAAACCAAGGTGATCTACCTGTTATCAAGACTGTTGGGGGCGGGGGTTAACCCCATTTTGGACGCTATGGTACGAAACGCCCTCCAGAAGACGCGGGCGAACCAGAACCTGCACCGAAGTTAAGACTAAGGCAATCCAAATCAAATCCGTAATCAATAAATGCAACAGTTGGATGGCAACTGGGGCTAACAACACGACGTTGATCACCCCAATTGCCCACTGGAGAAGGATGAGGGCAATGAGAGTTGTCCCCTCAAGTCCAGACCTTTTTTCTTTCCCTTTTACCCGCAAAACGACTCCAATAATATAAAGCCCAACGACGACAGCAATGAATGGGTGGAATACCCGTAACCGCACGAATACATGCGCCACAGGTGAAACGTCCTGTGCCAATCCTTCGCGCAGGCTGGATACTGGGAAAAGGGTATCCCCCAGGGCGGTGATTGCCCCGCTGACCCCTAGAAGTCCCATGCCCAACCAGGCGCCAAGGAATAACCCTAGATGAGATGGATTCCAATCCCACCCCTGCCCTTCTAGCCACCGCGAAAACCAGGCCGTCAAGGTTAGAGCGGCCAACAACAATAGCGTATTTAGCAAGTGCAAAGACATTGCCCAGGCACGTTCAAGGGAGGTGTTTTGAGCGACTAATTCAAACAACACCAACCCTGCACCAATGAGTGCTTCAGTGAGTGTAAAAAACAGGACGGCATAACTCATCCACCGCACAGGATGAGAGCGAGAATAGGTTTTTATGGCCAGGGCTACTAACCCAAGCACCAGCAATAATGCCAATCCACTGGTTACGCGATGGGTAAATTCAATGAGGGTTTCAATCTGGGGCGCGCGCGGTAGAACTTCACCATTGCATAACGGCCAATGTGATCCACACCCTGCCCCTGAACCAGTGGCCCGCACATAAGCACCCCAAAGAATGACCAAAACGTTATACCCTAAAACCACCCAGGCAAAGCGCTGAAAAGTCTTCATCCTCAATCTGCCTATCAAGTTTAATGCGCTAGATAATATATCATAAACTTGATCTACTCACCCCATAAAATCATCACTTTTTCCTGCTTGACACCATCCTTGGCGATGGCTAAAATCGTTTTGGGGTTGGACAATTCACAAAACTAACCAGAGAGGCTGTGGATTGTCTGATTTCATTCAGTAGGATCCACTTCTATTCCCAAGAAAGGAGGAGCGCATGACCCATATAATCACCAGTCTATGCCTGCGTGACGCTGGCTGCACCACGGTGTGTCCAGTTGACTGCATTGTTCCCGGGAAACCGGTCGAGCAGTGGCCATGGTACTATATTGATCCTGATACCTGCATTGATTGCGGTGCATGTGTCCCAGAATGCCCATATGCCGCTATCTTCCCGGAAGACGAAGTACCTTCCGCCTACGTTGCCAAGGGTGGTGAACGGCTCTCGATGCCGGTGGGCACCCCTGGTTTCACCGAGGTCTATGACGGTGTAAATCATTTCGGGGAGCCAGTGCACTTAGAAGCCACCCGCACTCTGAAACCCGGCGAAACGGTTGATCTGACCCCGGATATCGCTAAGAATTACGCTTACTTCAAAGAGGGACCGGGTTACAGCGCACTCGAGAAATAACACCAACATGTCCTGCCAAAAGAGGAAGTCGTCCAGCGGCTTCCTCTTTTATTCTCTTTCCAATCCACACCAAGGAGGTTTCCTTTGTCCGCTATGAGCGAAGAATACCGGGTTGAACGCGACTCTTTAGGCGAGGTGCGTGTACCTGCCCAAGCCCTCTACGGTGCCCAGACTCAACGCGCTGTAGAGAATTTTCCTATTTCCGGGCGCAGACCTTATCGGGCCTTCATCTGGTCTATGGGGTTAATCAAGCGCGCCGCAGCAGATGTTAACAGCGCCTTAGGATTGCTTGATCCGACACGAGCCCAAGCCATTGTTCAGGCCGCTACTGAGGTGATGGAAGGCCGTTGGGATGACCAGTTTGTGGTTGATCCCTTTCAGGCCGGCGCCGGTACCAGCCACAACATGAATACCAATGAGGTCATAGCCAACCGTGCCACCCTGATCCTGGGGGGAAAACTGGGAGAATACCGTGTTCACCCTAACGATCACGTTAATATGTCGCAATCTACCAATGACACCATTCCCACTGCCATACGCTTGGGTTGCTTATGGCGCTTAGACGAATTGCTCCAAACTATTGACGAACTCACTCAGGCATTACGCGAAAAAGCCGTTGCCTTTGACGATATCGTCAAATCGGGGCGGACCCATTTGCAAGATGCCGTTCCAGTGCGCCTGGGGCAAGAATTTGGTGCTTATGCTCGCGCCATCGAACGTGACCGTGAACGGATCGAACGCGCGGCGGAGGGATTACGTCGCCTTGGCATTGGTGGAACTGCCACCGGCACCGGGCTCAACGCCCATCCCGAATACCACCCGCGTATGGTCGCTCGCTTGTCAGAAATCAGCGGTCTGAGGCTCTACACATCGGATAACCTATTCGAATCTATGCAGTCCATGGCTGACATGGCCGACTTTTCTTCGGCTTTGCGTACTCTAGCCCTAACCCTTACTCGCATTGCCAACGACATTCGCCTCCTCTCCTCCGGCCCCACAACTGGCCTGGACGAAATCCGCCTACCCCCAGTCCAACCCGGATCCTCAATTATGCCGGGTAAAGTTAACCCAGTATTAGCCGAGATGCTAAATATGGCCATGTATCACATCATTGGCCTGGATACCGCGGTAGCCCTTGCTTCTCAGGCCGGACAACTTGAACTCAACGTAATGATGCCCATCATTGCTCATGACCTCTTTGAAATGATGCATGTTATGATTGGTGCCGTTCGCGCGTTTACCCGCAAATGCGTGATCGGCATTCAAGCCAACCGAGAAAAAGCCGAAGGGTGGCTGGCACGCAACCCCATTTTGGTTACCGCGTTGAACCCATTAATCGGTTACATGGCTGGTGCGGCGTTGGTTAAAGAGGCCTTAAGCCGCAACGCGACCATTCAAGAGATAGCCCTGGAAAAAGCACGTCTGGGAGAACTCCGCCATAAAGACACCGGACAGCCGTTGACCGAAGAGGATATCCGCGCTGTATTTCGTGATTTGAGACGACTGACCGAGGGAGGGTTGTTTGGGGGCGGAGGTGGCGGAGGCTAAGCCGCCTCGCCAGCATAAATCGCGGCGCCGATAATTCCGGCGAGATTCTGGAGTTGGGCGGGCACAATACGTGTTCGCAGAGAGAGTAGCGGCAGAAATTTCTCTGCTTGTTTACTCAGCCCGCCCCCAATAATAAACAAGTCAGGCCAGAAAAGGTTTTCCATCTCGTTCAGATATTCTTGCAAGCGTTTAGCATACTTCTTCCAGGTTAGTTTTTTACGTTTGCGCGCCGCATCGGAGGCTCGCCATTCCGCATCCTTGCCTCGAATCTTGAGATGACCAAACTCGGTATTAGGCACCAGATGCCCATCCGTAAAGATTGCCGAGCCAATCCCTGTGCCTAACGTCAGCATGATGACAACACCGCGTGCATTCTCACGTCCCACACCAAAGCGCATTTCGGCAATCCCAGCGGCGTCAGCATCATTGAGGGTAAATGTGGGACAGCCGGTAGCCTCACTTATCAACCGATTAACGTCGGTACCGATCCAATCCTTGTGCACATTCGCCGCGGTCAATGCGACTCCATGATGAACAACTGCCGGGAATCCACAGCCAATCACTCCATCCCATCCCAATGCGCGTACCAAATCATTGACCACTTTCGCTACAGCATCGGGTTTCGAATTCTCCGGGGTGGGCAAACGCACTCGTTCGCTGATCAATTTTCCGCTCTCGATATCCACAATGGCACCTTTGATCCCACTTCCTCCAATATCAATCCCCATCGCCGTTTTCATCCTTATACCTCCCGATTTTTATTAATACGACCTTATCAAGGACAAGCCTCAGACAAGTGTTGCTCGTACGTCTCAGAAAAAACATGTCGCCCGGATTGATCGCACTGCGCTCTGAAATAATAATAAGAGGTTTGAGCCGGATTGGCTACCGCTTGTAACGCCTCCAAACCGGGATTACAAATCGGTGTTGGAGGTAATCCGGCATTGATATAGGTATTATAGGGGGAATTTATCTTGAAGTCTTCAGATTTAAGCGGGTTTTTCCACCAGGTGTTTAAGTGCGCATCGTAACCGAGAGCATACTGCACTGTGGGATCACTGTCCAGCTTCATGCCGGCGCGTAAACGGTTGAGAAAAACCGACGCGATCAGAGGATATTCTTCCTTGACAATCCCCTCCCTTTCCACGATGGAGGCCAAAATAACCCCTTGGTAAAGGCTCAGCCCCTGTCGGGCAAAGCCTTCGCGAATCTCGGGCGTGAGCGTCTGAGCAAACCGCTCCACCATCTGAGCGATAATTTGCTCAACCGTCATACCACGCCGAAATATATAGGTGCCTGGCATAAGAAAGCCCTCCAAACTTAGCGGATAATCCAAGGTCTTAAGCACCTCCCACGCGGGTGGCTGACGCACGATCTTCAGGAACTGGGATTCACTCTCCAGCAAACCCGAAAGTCGTAATGCCTGGGCGATCTCTTCAGCGCGCCAGCCCGGTAGAATGGTGACGGTTATCTCGACCCGTCCCCCTTTTTGAAGTGCGTGGGCTACCTGGATACCATCCATTGTCGGCGAAAGTTCATACTGCCCGGCCTTGATCCCTCTATCCAACCCGGAATAGACCAATAAGATCCGAAAGGCCTCTTCGTCTTGAATCAATCGGGATTGCTTGAGACGTTGAATGATCACCGAAGTAGGCTCGTCATTTCCAATAGTGAAAATGACCTTGTCATCCTCAACATTCGAGGGGGCGTGAAGTTTGCTTTCATTCAGGAACAGTGCCCAGGCATAGTACAAACGCTCAGGCAATGATAACTCTTCCGCCGGCGGCCCAAACCGTTCCGCCACGCGGTTTGGAATATCCACCAATACCACAAACGCGAGGAGTCCCCCCAAACAACTCAGCAAGAGGAAGATAAAAAGCCCTACTCGAGCAGCCCGTTTTTTCCGTGACGTCATGCTTTTTGGCTCTCCTCATCATCTTCCGTATCAGGTTTATGCGTCGGTTTTGTTTTCAAATCGGCTTGAATATCTAAAAAATCCTGCAAAATAATCGCCGCCGCGCGGTGATCTAGGGGCTCACGCCGCTTTTTGCGCGAAGCATGCATTTCTTGCAACAGGGCTTGGGCACGCTGAGAACTGCCACTTTCATCCCAGGTCATCACCGTAATGGAACCAACCGCTCGAATTGCGTCGGCCAAGCGCAATGCACGGCGAGCAGCTGGCCCGATTGTACCATTCCATGTATAAGGCACACCGACAACAATCAGTCCAACTCCCAACGATTCCGCCAGATGCACAATCTCTCGCGCATCTACCTCCCGAGAACGATGTTCTAGGATGGTGAGCGGTCGGGCAATGGTGCCGCTGGGATCACTCACTGCCAAACCGATGCGCTTTTCGCCTGGATCAACACATAAAACTCGCATATATTTTTTTATTTCAGAGTAATATGGATGCGCCACGGGAGAAATGGGAACCGCCCCCACCACGAGGGAAATAACCGGATTGTTTCAATCTTTACGCCCTTCCATAATGCACCTAAAACGGTCTCAGCCCGCGTAACCGGCTGACCAACCAGAGTGCGGGTTATCCTATCAACTTGCGTAGCGGGGATCAACCACCGATTGGCTTTAATGGTTAAGGAAAATTCACGGCTTTCGATTGATCCCTGCCCCAACCACGCAACCTGTACATCTTCGTCTAAAGCCTGATAGCCTGGAGGCATTCGAGCATCGAGAATGGTGCGCACAAACACTTGCACATCGCTTTTCTTAACCACACACCCAGAATACCGACCCCTGACCACCGTTTTAAAGATTGATGCAGGTTCACCTATAGCCGGAAACGTTTTCTCCTCCAGAACTTTTTGTAATTGGATTGTGGACGTAATCAACTCCTCCTCCGGGCTGATACGTGCCTGTAATTCATTGGTGGCTTCTCGATATTGAATATCCAATAATCGTTGCCGGGCACGTGCTACATCCCTCTGACTAACGACAGTTACTATCCGATCCGAGCCACCTTGTGCAGGTTCAGCGTTATATACCCGCACGGTCGTTCCCAATGTGCCTTCAACCTCACGTATCGCCCCAGTCGGCACGTTTCCTTTGCTCCCCGGAGTCACAGCCGTTACCGCAAGCGTAGTTTTCTGTCCCACACCTGCTGGGAGTACAGCGCTCTCAAGAGCCTCAAACCGTACCGGTTCGGGCTCAGGGGCTACGAAAATCGTGCCCTTAGGAATGATTTGAGAGACTTCGGTCAGGTTCTCAAGCACCACCTCGGCGCGTGCATAGGTATCGGGCCAGCTGGCCGAACCACTGGCGATCTCGTCATGCTGGGATTCAATCTCGGTGTTTACTTCGCGACAAGGGAATACGCCCTGCACCTGTACAATCTGCACCTGGGGAGAAAGACGAACCGGTATTTCGGCCATCTGTAAACGCTTTGGCAATTCAATCTCAAGCGTAGCGCTGGGTACGAGCAGGGCCATTAAGACCAACACGGCCACAAAACCGAGCAAAAAGACAACCAGCCTTAGCCCCCAAGGCATTGGTTGGGGAACCCTTGAAACGAGCGCGGTTCGAAGATCTTGCCGTTGGTGTTTCAATGTTTGAAGATGAGAAGCCAAACGAAATGGTCGAGATACAGGGTTCGAACGGCGCCAGCGTTCTTTACGGGCCGCCTCGACACTTCGAAACACAGGTATTCCCGCTTCCAAACACAGGTGGGCTATATCTGAACGACGAGATACCACAGCAAGTTGAGCCCCCAAGGCTTGCGCACGTCGTTCCAAACGCACCCAATCCAGCTGACTAAAGCGTGGTGCTCGCCGAGAGGGAAGAATCAAAATTATTCGCTGGGCTTGGGTCCAGGCCATCTTGTCCCCCACCGATAACACATCATCGAAGGGCTCAACCCGAATCACTTGGGTCTTCATATGGGGTTATTATATACAATCCCAGCCGACGCACTACCGGCGAGAAGCCTCCTGCAACCGCTCAATTTCCAGCGGGGAAAGAAAACGCCACTGTCCCGGTAGAAGCCCTTCCAGATTGATCGGTCCAATGGCTATGCGCACAATACGCAATGTCGGATAACCTACTGCTGCCGTCATGTGGCGAATTTGCCGCTTCATCCCTTCAAATAGGACGATCCGTAGCCAACTGGTAGGGCCATGAGGGGTAACGGGCCTCTCACGCGGTGGAAGCGATGGCTCCGGAATAACAACAACCTGACAACGTCGCGTTCTACGACCTTTGATCACCACCCCTCGCTGTAAGGCTGCAACGGCTTCAGGGCTAATGACACCTTCCACTTGAACCAGATAGGTCTTCGGCACATGATGCTGGGGATGCGTGAGACGATGAATCAGACCTCCGTCATTGGTGAGCAGCAGTAAACCCTCACTATCGAAGTCCAATCGTCCCACTGGATAGATGTCAGGCAGTGGAATGTAGTTCTTAAGGGTTGGGCGGCCCTCAGGGTCGGTAAAAGCACTCAACACCCCATAAGGTTTATAAAAAGCGACAACGATGTTTGTTTGGATCATCATGGCTTTTCTCGCGCAACTGGTCTCAATTTTAGACTATAATTCGGATGAACCCTATCCGAGGAGATCCTTGTGCCCAGAGTAATGCGATTATTTTTTGGTCTGATACTGCTGACGGCTTTGGCCTGCAATTTGCCGGTCAGCACATTAAGGGCAACTCCTGATCTCATCGGAACCAACGTGGCTCAAACGCTCACCCAATACGCCTTGCAACCCACCCCTATTCCTAGTGTCACACCCCAGCCTACACAGATTTTACCCCTTCTTACTGCAACCCCCACAACGGAACCCTCTCCAACACCCCGTGCTGAGTCCTCGGGAGATCCACGTTTACAATTAGGAGCTCCCATCTATACCGAAACCCTGGACAATGGACGATCCTTCGGTTTAGAGGGTAAAGTTTACGAGGATGATAATACCTTGATCCGTGTCCAGAACGGAGCCATGATCCTGACCAGCAAATATGCAACAGGGTACCATGGTTGGCGCACCGGCGGACGAAAGCTACAAGATGGTTACGTAGAAGGGCTTTTCCGAACCGGTAACTGTGCGGGACAAGATACGTACGGCCTGATAGTGCGATCTCCTGACTTTATCCACGGTTACTGGTTCACGATCACGTGTGATGGACATTATGGGTTTGGTTATTGGGATGGTGAAAAATACGTCAATCTCCTTGAACGCCGTGACGACCAACAAGCAATCAAAACCGGACCAGATCAACCTAATCGTTTGGGTGTTTGGTTGGAAGGCAGCACATATCGCCTTTATGCAAATGGTGTCCTGCTGGACGAAATCCATGATGCTCAATTCACCTCCGAGGGATACACTGGCGCAGTCATTGCTGCCCACGAAACCCCTGGTTTCACGATCTATCTCGAAGAAATCTCCTATTGGAATCTCCCTTGAATAATATGGATATTGGATATTTTCGCAATCAAATCCGGGAATTTGCACGCCAACAAATCGAAAAACGGCCGTTATATTTGGATACCGAAACCACCGGATTGGACAAAAATGCCGAGATTGTCGAGGTTGCCATCATCGAACATGATGGGCGCCCCTTATTTCAGTCTCTTGTTCGCCCTTCGCGCCCCATCCCACCCGAAGTCATTGCCGTGCATGGTATTCGCGATGACGAAGTGAAAACAGCACCACCCTGGCCAATCGTATGGAACTCTATCCGTCCCCTTCTTAAGGGACGTCTGATTGCAGCCTATAACGCCGATTTCGACCGCCGCATGATGGAACAGTCCCTCACTCGTTACGGTTTTAAGTGGCAAGAACCTATCACTACTCTGGATATTATGCAAATTTTTGCGGATTTCCGCGGCGAATGGGACCCTAATCGCCGCGCTTATCGTTACTTCAAACTTGAGGAAGCGGGACGCTTTCTTGGCATCCCGCTTCCCAACAGCCACCGTGCCCTCGACGATGCCCGACTGGCGCGAGCAGTGCTGCATGCCATTGCCGGTTTGCCCTATTGAACGCAAATGGTCATTGAAACGTTAATCCGAGGAACGTTTGGGGATCTTGGGGATCAGCCAATCCAAAAACGCACCCTCACTGCGCGTTTGCAATAAGACCTTGCCCGGTCCAGTCAGATCAACCACCAAGCCCTCTCCCCCAAAAAGAGTGGACTTAAGTCCTCCTACCGTGCGAACCCGAAAGCCAATTTGTTCCTTGAAAGCCACCAAGTGTCCCGTGTCAACGGTATAAGTCTCTCCTGCCTTAAGATCAAGTTCGTGAATCGCGCCATAACTTGAAAGCAGAAGTTTTCCGGTGCCACTGCATCGTAACATGATCAATCCTTCGCCACCGAAGAACGTACGCGCCCCCGACCATTTAGTATCGGTTTGTATGCCTTCGCTGGATGCCATAAATGACCCCGATTGAACCAGATAGGTCTCGTTCTCCAACTCCAAAAGAAATACGTCCCCGGGCAACGTCGGCGCTAATAAAATCTCGCCTCCCTGAGACGGGGCTCTGAAGGTATTCACAAAAAATGATTCACCCCCTAATACAGAACGGCTCAAGGACTTCAGAAATCCCCCTTTCATTTTGGTCTCCAGTTGAACCCCAGCCGACATGCCCACCATGGCGCCGGTTTCAGCCAACAAGGCTTCATTAGCCGCCAATTTAACCCGCGCCACAGAATACGAAGGACGATATAAGATCTCAATTTCCATTAGTCTCCTCCTGGTATCAATACTGAACGTAAAAACTTCAACTATTCTAGCACACGCCACTCCCTATGTCGTTAAAACCCTTTGCGAATCCCATGTTTCATAGTAAACTTGGGCTCGCCAAAGCAGACCTCAAAACTGCTTTCCACCCTTCACCTCAAGGTGGAGGGCAAACCCAAGGAAAGAAGGAGGAACATCTTTTTATGCGCACTTACGAATTAGTTTTTGTGGTCCAACCCGAGTTGGACGACGCGGCCCTACAAGGGGTGATCGAAAAAGTCAAAGGGTGGATAACGGAAGCAGGCGGAACCATTAGCAAAGTGGATTTGTGGGGCAAACGCCATTTGGCTTATCCCATCCGCAAGCGCCATGAAGGTCATTATGTTCTCTTCGAAATGCAAATGCCCCCTGCCTTCAGCGCCGAACTCGAGCGCAACTTGCGCTATCTAGAGCCCATCATGCGGTTTTTAATTGTCAATCGAGGATAATTTCTGTTAGGGCAACCTCAGCGGAGTGTGAAAATGAGTCGGGGCTTAAACAAAGTCATGTTAATTGGTCATCTGGGGCGCGATCCGGAGATGCGCTATACCCCCTCTGGACGACCGGTTACCACGTTTACCATCGCCACAACGCGCACCTGGAATACGTCCAATGGCGAACGTCATACCGAAACTGAGTGGTTCAACGTGGTGACGTGGGGAAATCTAGCCGAAATTTGTAAGCAGTACCTGACCAAAGGTCAACAAGTTTATGTCGAGGGACGCTTGCAAACACGCCGCTGGGAAGACAGCGAAGGGAACAAGCATACTTCGGTGGAAATTGTGGCCAATGAGATGATGATCCTGGGCGAACGTCGCGAGCCTCTCTCTAACAATAATCACTTCGCCGAGACGTTACAAGATTCTCAACGCTCAGATGAAGATTTGGATGAAGACGAATACCCTTTCTAGGAGTTTGAAGCATGACCGATGTTGAATTAACCGAACACGAACAGGTTGCGGCGCCACGTCGCTATGCTGCTCGTCCCAAAATCTGCCAATTCTGCGCTGACAAGAATACTGTCATTGATTATAAGCAGGTAGATTTGCTTCGCCGTTTTCTCACTGAGGAAGGCAAGATCCGACCACGGCGGCAAACTGGAACCTGCGCCAAGCACCAGCGCCTGCTGGCGCGTGAGATAAAGCGGGCACGTCACCTCGCGTTGCTCCCCTTTGTAGCCAAAGATTTGAGTGAAGGCTTACTCTAAGCCATCACTAACGCAAGATAGGGGCATGTAGCCAACCGCTCATGCCCTTTATTTTATGCATGCCACTTTCGAGGCGTTATCATGGCAAAGAAACCCAAAACAAAAGTAATCTCTCGCAAGCAACAAAGCCGCGTTGAGCGTGAACTACGCAATCGGCGCCTAGTCCTCTGGGGTACGGTAGGGATTATTGCCCTGGTGGTCCTGGTGATTGCTTACGGCCTATTAGACCAATTTGTCTTGCAACAGCAACGGCCAGTAGCCCGGGTAGCAGGTACCCCCATTACGCTGTCAGAATTGCAAAAACGGGTCCGGTTTGAACGCTATCAACTGATTCAGAGCATTACCACCCTGGCACAGTACAAGCAGCTTTTCAACTTTGACCCTGCCTCTCAAGCCTATTTTGATGCCCAAATTCAACAAAGCGTTGCCCAACTCAATGACTCTAACACTTTGGGCTCCAAAGCCTTAGACGCCCTAATTGAGGCCCGCATCCTCGAGCATGAAGCCGCCACGTTGGGCATCAGCGTGAGCGAAGAGGAAGTGACACGCGCAATTCAAGAGGCTTTCGGTTACTATCCCGAGGGGACACCAACACCCGCCCCAACCAGCACACCCTATGCCACGGCAACCTTGAATCCCATCCAGCGCACGCTTATTCCCCCTACGGCTACCCCTACCAGCACTAGCACTCCCACCACTGGGCCGACACCAACGCCCTGGCCTACGGCAACACCGACCCCCACCCAGGACCCGAATTTGACACCCACCCCCACCGAAACCCCTCTTCCCACACCTACACCATTGACCGAAGAAGGTTTTCGCGCTAATTACACCCAGTATTTGGAAGGTTTAAAGGCAGAAACAGGTCTCGAGGAAGCCGATTTGCGAGCATTCTTCAAGGCCTTCTTATTGCGTGATAAACTACTGAAGAAACTGGATGCCGAGATCCCTTACGAAGAAGAACAAGTTTGGGCACGGCATATCTTGGTTAAGACGGAAGAAGAAGCCCAAAACGTCCTCAAACGCCTGGCAGCAGGCGAGGATTGGGTCAAACTCGCGGCTGAAGTTTCCCAGGATACCAGTAATAAGGATCGTGGTGGCGATTTGGGGTGGTTCGGAAAAGGTGAGATGACCCCAGCCTTTGAAGACGCGGCTTTCGCACTCACCGAGATTGGGCAAATCAGTCAACCGGTGCAAACAGAATTTGGGTGGCACATCATCCAACTCTTGGGACGCGAGGTACGCCCGATTTCGGCTGACCGCCGCCAGCAACTCTTGAATCAAAAGTATCAGGAATGGCTCGACAGCAAGAAAACCGAACTCAAGGTTGAGCGTTACGATAACGTTTGGCAAGGCAAATTACCGGCCGAGCCCACATTGCCGCCCGGGATTGCTGGCAATTAATCAGGGAGAATATCCACCAAAGAACCCCCGCACGATTACGGGGGTTCTTTCGTGTTATCTCGTGTCGCGATTCAACGGCTCTAAACCAAAATCTCGGCCAGATTCTCTAATTTCAATGAGATCACCTGGCTGGTCATATCCTTGCCCATGGTGACACCATAGATCACATCGGCAGTTTGTACAGTATTACGATTGTGGGTAATAATAATAAACTGGGTCGCCTGACTCAATTCTTTGAGCATCTCACAAAAGCGACCTACATTGGCCTCATCAAGCATAGCATCAACTTCGTCTAAAATGCAGAACGGTGGCGGTGCAACTTTCAATAGCGAGAACACCAGGGCAACTGAGGTCAGACTACGCTCGCCACCCGAGAGGAGCGCCAAGCCTTGCTCTCGTCTCCCCGGCAAACGCACTTCGATCTCAATCCCCGCTTCACCGGGGCGAGATTCATCATCTAGATATAGCCTTGCCTCTCCACCACCGAACAGCCGCACAAAATTTTGTTGAAACTCAGTCGCTACCGCTTTAAACGTGCGTGCAAACGCTTCCTTGATTAGTCCATCCAACTCGGCAATAATCTCGCGCAAATCGCTTTCGGCTTGTTTTAAGTCTTCCATTTGCGTGTGCAAATAATCATAACGCGCTTTTAGTTCCTGGTATTCTTTGAGTAGATCCGGTGAGATATTCCCAATTCGTTTCAACTGACTGCGGTAGCGGGAGATACTTTCTTCAATCTCTGGCGGTAACTGCTGCCGTGCTGGCAGTTCTGCTACTAAACCGTTTAGCGGTAACGGCTCTTGCCCAGCAACAGTTTCGATATAAGTGAATGACACCAGTCCTAAATCCTCTTCAATGCGCCGTTGGAGCGCAGCTAAGGCTTCTTCATCCCGCATATGCTCCAGCTGTACCTGCTGATACTGCTTTTCCAGAAGCGCCAGTTGCTGTTGTTGGGCGCGCCATTCTCCCATCACTTGTTCCTGCTCAACCTTCAAGCGGTGTTGCTCAGCCTCTAACGGCAAAAAGCCTTCGCTTAATTTCGTTTCGGCTTGTGCCAACTCCTGATGCTGCTGGCGCAAAACGCTTATCTCCTGGTCCAAACCAGAGAGCATACTTTGGGATTGTATGGTCTTCTCATCCAGGTCTTTTAGGCGCGCCTCCGCGCGTTGTAAATTATGTTGGTAGTCACCTAAACGTTGCGTCAGGTAACTCAAGCGCTGCGACGCCATCCGTTCTACCGAGCGCCAATGTGCAATTTGCTCCCTGATCGTGCCAACCGCCAAGGCATCCATCGCCTCGCTAACTTGTTTCAATTGTTCGCGTAGAGTTTCTAATTCGGTTTGGGTGACTTGGGTGTGCTCTACGAGGGTCTCGATTTGCTGCTCAATAACCCTCCGCTGCGCCTCATTGTGGCGGAACGACTCTTCGATCCGGTTCAATTCCTCTTGTTGGCGCCGGAGGCGCCCAAGTAATCCATCCCGTTCGCGTTGCCGCTGTTCCAAATCTCCCCGCTGACGCTTGTATTCGCGCTCTTTCCCTATACGTTCATTTTCTAATCGCACCAGTTCAATTTCAATGGCCTGCTTTTCGCCGCGCAATTTCTCTAATTTCTGCTCTAAACGACGCAGCGTTTCCTTGAGTTCTTTTTGGCGACGGCGACGAGTCACCAGACTGACCCGCCGATCCAAACCCGCAACAATCACACCATCGCCACCAAAAATTTCTCCCTGCAATGTCACTAATCGCTCCCCCGGGGACAATTGAGTCAACAACCGCTGAGCATCCTTGCGATGACGAACGACCCAAGTGTTACCCAATAGTGCTTGGACTATTACTTGAATCTCCTCTGGGGTTTGCACAAAATCAGTCGCCCGGCCTAAGCAGGCCTCATCCTGAAGGGCGAGAGGTTCGGGTTTACGAAGTTCATCTTGAGTCGTCAAGAGAACAGCCCGTCCGCGGTCTTCCCCTTCGAGATAGGATAAAAGATCTTCTAGGGAGAGCGGGTTATCTAAAATCAACCCTTCAATCCGATCGCCTAATGCCGCCGCAATGGCGCGCTCGTATTCAGGTGAAACACTCAAAACCTGACTCAAGCGCTGCACTCTCACCGTGAGTTGTCCATTTTGTATCGCCTGAAGAACAGCCTGTGTGCCTTGGCTAAAACCCTCAAGGGTAGCCTCGGCTTGCTCAATCACCGATAATTCAGCCTGTGCTTTAAGAATGGCAGCCTCAACAGCATCTTGTTCCTTTTGAAGTTGTCTCAACCGTTCACGATTCGCTTCCAATTGTTGAGAAAGTATTCCCAACTCAGAAGATAGTTGCCGGGCTCTCGATTCTAGGGCTTCTATGGCTTGCCTTTTTTGGGCCAGTTGATTTTTAGCCTCCTCAAAGACACGCACCAATTCCTCCTTTTGGCGGCTGGCGCGTCTCATTTGCTCGTCCAATTCTCTTAGCCGCCGCTGGTGCGATTCGTGCTCGATCCCGTAAGCCATATGACGTTTTTCGAGGTTCTGTATTGCGGCTTGAAGTTCGGACTTCCGGGCAATCAACGCCTGCTCTTCTGACAACCGGGTTTCCAATTGCTGAGTCAAGGTGCCAATTTCGCGCTGCGCACCCTCTATCTCGACCTGCACCTGATCACGTTCGCGTTCTAATGTGGCAATCTGGACCTGAATTTCGGTACGTTCTGTTTCTAATCGTTCGCGTTCCACCCGCGCGTCCTGTTGTTGTGCCTCCAAAGCCACCTGGCGTTCTTCCAGCACGGCTATTTGACGTTCTACCCGCGCTTTCTCGCGCTCCAGATTTTGCTTTTGCTCTTTCAGCGCTTCAATTTGGCTAACCACATCGGTCAGGCTATCGCGTATTTCTTTAAGCCGATTCTCAAGCCCCTCCACCCGATCGCGTTGATCGGCCAGACGTTGCTCCAACTTTTTCACCGCCTCTCGAGAATGAACAATCCGTTGTTGGCTCTGATACCAATGATAGCCATACCATTCTCTTAAGAGAAGTTTCAAGTCGGCTGAAATGCGTTCGTATTCTTGGGCACGCTGTGCCTGTCGCTCAAGGCTCTTCACCCGTGGCTCTAGTTCAGTCAGGATATCCTGCACCCGTTCAAGGTTACGTCGAGTGGCATCCAGTCGGTTTAATGCCTCTTCACGGCGAATGCGATAGAGCCCAACTCCAGCAGCTTCCTCAAAGAAACGCCGCCGCTCTTCAGGGCGTAACGAGAGCGCTGCATCAATTAACCCTTGACCAATGATGGTATAAGTTCGCTCGGAAAGACCGGCTCGTGAGAGTAATTCCGTGATCTCTTTAAGGCGAACTCGCTGACCGTTTAGCAGATATTCATTCTGACCATCACGGTAGGCACGCCGCGTGATGCTCACCTCATTAAATTCAAGGGGTAGCCACTGGTCCTCATTATCAAATACAATGGTCGCCAATGCCATCCCGGCTCGCGGTCGGTGCTCCGAGCCGGAAAAGATCATATCTTCAGTCTTGCGTGCCCGCAGTAGTGAGAAGGATTGTTCGCCTAATACCCACCGAATTGCATCTGCGATGTTTGATTTTCCCGAGCCATTTGGTCCTACAATAGCGGTAATACGCCCGGGAAATTCAAATAGAATGCGCGAGGCAAATGTTTTATACCCCTGCAATTCCAGGGACTTTAGCCGACTTGCCATATATGGCACCTCACCCTTTCACAGCATAGTCTCTGGGACAATGCCCAGGCGTCGGATAGCATCGCGGGCTGCCGATTTCGTTGCCGCATGCTTGCTCGATCCGCTCCCCCACCCACACACCTTGCCATTGATCAAGACCTCGACCTCAAACACTTTGGCGTGTTCCGGGCCATACACGTTGCGGGTGATATAGCGCGGGGCAGCCAACCCCTGGGACTGGGCCCATTCCTGTAACAGGCTCTTAGGATCTTCTACGCGGTAATGCAATAACACGTCTTCAGCGGCTTCTTCCAAAAACGGGGTTAGAAACGATTCAACGGCTTCAAGGCCTTGATCCAGATAGAGTGCTCCAATTAAGGCTTCGAATGTATCACAAAGCAATGAAGGGCGGTCCCGCCCTCCGGCTTGGGCTTCGCCACGCCCGAGCCGCAGTGCTCGACCCAGGTCAATCCGCCGCGCGAACTCGGCCAGTTGCTCGGTATGCACTAGCGCTGACCGCATCCGAGTTAGATCGCCCTCGGGCATTTCCGGATAGCGATGATATAACCATACCGCCACCAGGAAATCCAACACCGCATCCCCCAAAAACTCCAAGCGCTCATTATCCTCAATGGCTTCGGGATGCTCATTGAGATAAGAGCGATGAGTAAGTGCACGGCTTAGAAGCAGCCAATCCTTAAACTTTAGTCCCAGGCGATTCGCAAGTTCCTGAGGAGATTCGACCTTCTCTACAGGTGTTTCGTTGCCCACGTTTAACCTCCTGCCAGGAACCCGAGAAGCGCAATCCCCTTACCCTATAGAGGTAAGCGATTTGCGTTCCTCCGGTTCCGGTAATTTTAAGCGCCATATTTCAACCCTGAACCGGTTATCACTAGAACAATCGGTTCCGGTAACTTCACATGCAACCGCTCTAGCGCGGCCCAAACCAGCGCACTCGTTGGTTCCACATACACGCCCTGATGTGCCAAAGTAATAAACGCCTGTTCAATTTCGGGCTCTTCAATTGCCACAAAGGTGCCACAATCGGGGGTAATTTCTCGTAACAGGGCTTCTAAACGTACCGGTTGGCGCACTCGAACGCCTTCTGCCAGTGTTGGACGCTCTTCCACTGTCAACTCGTGTCCACCCCTCCGATTTTGAAACGCGCTCACCACTGGCGCGCACGCTGCGGCTTGCACACCCACAAAATATGTGGGTTGAGAGATCACGCCGCTTTGCCTAAGCGACTGAAACCCCCGCACGATCCCGAGTAAGAGGCCACCATGTCCCACCGGAGCAATAACCGTTCCTGGTGCCTGTCCTCCCAATTGTTCCCATACCTCATAGGCTATGGTCGCGATTCCGGGCAAGCCAAACGGTAAGTACGCATGACTGGCATAAACTGCTCCCTGCTGAACGGCTTCCAGTACCGCCTGCGCCGCCGCCGATCGAGGGCCCGGGACTCGCACCAAGGTTGCTCCATAACGTTCAATCTGTAATCGTTTCGGGCCAGAGGCGCTTTCCGGCACATAAACCACCGCCCGCAAACCTGCCCGTGCCGCATAAGCCGCAAATGAAGCCCCTGCGTTACCGGAAGAATCCTCTACGGCCTCTTTCACGCCTCGCGCCAATAACCAACTGACTAAAACAGCGCTGCCGCGATCTTTGTACGAGCCACTAGGGTTCAGGGACTCCAGTTTAAGATATACTTTGTTCCCAGCAAAAGGCAGGGGCACCAAAGGGGTGTTCCCTTCTCCCAGCCAGAGCACCTCAGCCGTGGAAGGTAAAGCTAGGGTTGACCAATACCGCCAAAGGCCCGGGAGATCATGACGCAAATTGTGGGGACTAAAGGGTGGCGGTGAATCATAATCGTAAACACCGCCGCACTGCGGGCAACGGTAAGGCACTCCCTCATCGGGATATGGAACACCGCAAAGGGTACATACAACGCGCCCCATTACCCTACTCCCCCCGCCTGGGATGGTAATGCCCTTCCACCCAGGTTTCACCCTGTGGCCCAATCTCTTTCTTCCATACCGGGACAATCTCTTTCAACCGGTCAATGCCATAACGCGCAGCTTCAAATACTCCCAAATCACGGTGTGCGGCGGCACATGCAATGGCCACGGTCGGGCTACCAGCTTCAAGGCGTCCAATACGCTGTATCATCGCAATCCCTTGCACTTCAGGCCAACGCTGCCGTATTTCATCCGCAATCTGGCGCATTTTGGCTTCAGCCATGGGAATGTAGGCTTCATATTCCAAGGCAACCGTCTGATGTGGCTCGCCACGTTGAGTCTCTGCACGCACAATTCCTGTGAAAACGCAGACAGCCCCGGTGCTGGGTTGGACAATTTGGGCAACCAATGCATCCAAATCCAAAGCAGCATCCGACACTGCTACAATCGTTGGCCCTGCGCCGCCACTCACTGGCGGAAAGAGGGCTACTTCGGCTTCATCGTCTAAGAAATCCTCATCACTGGCAAAAATCTGGTTAACTGCTACGATGGCGTTTTCCAATCGTTGGCCTAATTCTGGAAAGCGAGATTTGAGAGTTTGCTTTAAGTCCCGTACTCGCGATCCTCGAGGAAGATTTAGAACCAGGTGACTAGTGCCGACAATCTCACGTAAATGGGCAAAGAGAAGTATCTTTAGGCGAATTAGAGATGTTCCTTCTGGATGAGAATCACTCATTGATAACATCGCCACTTTGCCCACCGTGTTTTTCAACCAAACGGATATTCGTAATTTGAGCGGTTTTCTCGACCGCCTTTACCATATCATAGACAGTTAAAGCACTGACCGCAACAGCCGTCAACGCTTCCATTTCCACACCAGTCTTAGCTGTTGTGCGCGCTGATGCTGTTATCACTACACCGGGAAGCGCATCTTCCAGAGTCAAGGTGACTTCCACCTGATGAAGCGGAAGAGGATGGCAGAGCGGGATCAAATCCGCGGTCCGTTTAGCCGCCATGATCCCTGCAATTTGCGCCACGGTGAGCACATCCCCCTTTTTCATTAAACCCTGTCGGATTAAATCCAAAGTTTCGGGTTTTAGCCTCACCTCTCCTTTGGCTATGGCAATGCGCAACGTTTCGGGCTTCGCCGAAACATCCACCATCCGCGCCCGTCCCTGTTCATCCAGGTGCGTTAGTGATTTATCACTCATACGCTCTTATTATACTTGTTAACGGAGAGACAGAAAGGCTCAAGCCTCATTCTTACCCATCATAAAAATGCTATAATCCAACCTGCTATGACCGCTTCTGCGATCCACTCTGGTGCGTCCTACACGGTTATTACCGATGTATTCCAAGGACCGCTTGACCTCTTGCTGTATCTTATCGAGCGAGCCGAACTTGATATCACCCGTCTCTCATTGGCCCAAGTCACCGATCAATACCTCGAACACCTCAAACACCTTGAAGATCATGATCCCGAAGAGGTCTCAGCCTTCTTGGTGATTGCAGCCCGGTTGCTCCAAATCAAATCAGCGGCACTCCTTCCCCGTTCCTCCTTAAATGAGGATGCTAACCAAGTTCCCGAAGAAGAACCCGCCAATGAAGACGACCTGGTGGAACAATTAAAGCGCTACAAACGATTCAAAGAAGCCGCTGAATATTTACACCACCGCGAGAATCAAAACCTACGCACCTATACCCGGAGTGCTCCCCCTTTACTTCGTCACCTCAATCTTAAACCCCACCTGGAAGGTCTTTCTCTTGAAGAACTGATCCTCGCCGCACGCCATGCCCTGACCCAGCGCACCTCTCCCGAGGCGCTTGAGAAAGCGGTCATGCTTCCTCGGATCACAATTCGTCAGAAAATTACCCATTTACTGCAAACACTGCGCCAAATCCCTCGCATCACATTCCGTCATCTCCTGGGACAACGAACCACCCGTACCGAGGTTGTGGTGACATTTCTGGCTATGCTGGAACTCGTCAAACAGCGCCTGGTTATCGCCCATCAACCCACACTCTTTGCCGAGATCGAAGTAGAGGCAACAGGTGAACTCCCTGATGAGCAGTCTCTAATCTTGGAATTCGAGGATTAAGCTGATCCAGCGCGCGTTACCCGTTCGCTAATTTCGTCTAATTTTGCCACCTCTTCATCAGAAAGACGCCACCCCAATGCCCCTAAATTCTGCTCAGCCTGAGCCCGATTTTTTACCCCGGGGATTGGCAACGCCCCCTTACAAATGACCCAGTTCAGCGCCACCTGTGCCGGCGTACGCCCACCATGGGCAACCCCAATGTCTCGTAACGCCTGCAACAAGGGTTGAATTCTCTTCAAGTATTGGCGGTTATAGCGCCGTCCTCGGAAACCTTGAGGTGGGTTTTCCGGCGTGTATTTTCCAGTCAATACCCCCATTGCCAATGGACTGTACGCAATCAACGCGATCCCCAAATCTCGGCATGCTTGCATAACCTTATTCTGCTCGACGCTTCGATCCAATAAATGATATTCCACCTGATTTGAGGCCAAAGGGATACCATGGCGGGTTAGGGCTTCATAGGCGCGCATCATTTGATCGTAATTGTAATTAGAAACGCCCACCGCCAGCGTCCATCCGCGCTGAACAGCTTCGATCATGGCTTCCATCCAAACCTCAATTCGCACCGGTGGTAATGGCCAATGGATCTGATAGAGATCAACCTGCTCTCGCCGCAGGCGCTGCAGGCTGTGCTGAAGCGCACGCAGCAAACCCCTTCGACTCAAGCGCCACGGATATGGCATAAATTTGGTTGCAATACGCACCGGACGTTCCAATTCAGCAACAAATTCCCCCAGCAATCGCTCAGACAACCCCTGACCATAAACTTCTGCCGTATCAAAAAAAGTCAAACCCGATTCAACGCAAAAACGGAAGGTTTCTTTTAAGTCCTCCCGTGAATATCCACGCCCAAATCCCCACACCAAACGATCTCCCCATGCCCACGTGCCTACACCCATTTCAACCCCTTCAAAAACCGGATGCCGAGAATAGATGCCATCCGTCATAGTGCCTCCTTACATGTTGAATGGTAAATTCATTACGAATTATATAGGCAATCTTACCTCGCACCCTTGCCGAAAACCTTTGAAGTTCATAGAATGATAACCATGAGCCAAGAGGACGTCTCACCCATTCGTCAGCAGTACCTCGAGATAAAGCGCCAATACCCACACGCTATTTTATTCTTCCGCCTGGGCGATTTTTACGAGACCTTCGATGAGGATGCTGAAATCACAGCCCGTGAACTCGATATCGTGCTTACCTCACGAAATGTGGCCAAAGGGGTACGCGTGCCCATGGCCGGCATCCCCTATCACGCCGTTGAGAATTATCTCTCCCGTTTGATTGAAAAAGGTTATCACGTTGCGATTTGTGAGCAAGTGGGCGATCAACCCACTCGCGGCTTATTTCCACGCCAAGTCGTGCGGGTGGTAACCCCGGGCACAGTCGTTGAGCCCACCTTACTTAAGAACGATTACAACAACTACCTTGCCGCACTCATTGCTCAGGACAACGCTGCCGGTATTGCCTATGTAGATATTACCACTGGCGAATTCCGCGCCACCGAGTTGAGCGGTGAGCATTTGGAAACCCTGCTTCGCGCCGAACTTGCCCGCATTCAACCGGCCGAGACCTTGTTGCCTGAACATCAGGCCACTTTCGGTGAGATCATCCCTAATCACCTTACCCTACTCCCTGCTTGGCGCTTTGAAACCGCACGCTGTCAGGAAATCTTGAAGACTCACTTCGGGGTTGCTGTGCTGGATGGGTACGGTCTCACCAAAAAGCCCCTGGCCATCGGTGCCGCCGGCGCCATTCTTCAATACCTGCAAGAAACCCAACCCAATGCCCTAAAACTGCTCACCAGCCTTTCCACTTATACTCCTTCAGATTTTATGCTTTTAGATGCCAATACCCGGCGCAGTTTAGAACTCACCGAAACGATGCGCCAGGGCGAAACCCAAGGGTCACTATTGAGTGTATTGGACTACACCATTACCCCCATGGGACGGCGCTTACTCCGCCAATGGCTAAGTAAACCTTTGATCAACCCCGAAGCCATTCGCCAGCGCCAAGACATCGTTGCCTTTTTCTTCTCCCAGGGGATGTTGCGCGCCGAATTGCGATCTCGATTAAAGGGTTTGGGTGATCTGGAGCGGCTCACCAATCGTGTCGTTGCCGGTCATGCCGGACCACGGGATTTAGCAAATTTGCGCAGTATCCTGCGTGGACTGCCCGCAGTACATAGCCTTTTTGAGGGAGCCCTTCCTGCACCCCTCCAGATGGTGTTCGATCATCTTCACTTAGAATCCGCCTTGTGTGAGAGGTTAGAAGAAGCTTTGGTTGACGAACCACCCGCGACCCTTCAAACCACTGGCATTTTTCGCCCCGGATATTCGGCAGAATTAGATCAGATCATCCAAGCCTCTCAACATGCGCGCGATTGGATTGCCAACCTGGAATCTGCCGAACGCGAACGCACTGGCATTAAAACACTCAAGGTGGGTTACAACAAAGTATTTGGGTATTACATTGAGATTTCACGCGCCCTTGCCTCGCAAGCGCCTCCGGAATACATCCGCAAGCAAACTTTGGTCAACGCGGAGCGGTTTATCACCCCGGAGATGAAAGAATATGAGGCTCTCATCCTAAATGCTGAAGACCGTATCCGTGAGATCGAAACTCGCCTTTTCAAAGAATTGTGCCAGGAAGTCATAGCCGTCAGTCAGCATCTCTTGGAGACTGCCCAGACTTTGGCTGAACTGGACGTTTATGCCGCTTTAGCAGAGGCAGCCGCACTAAACGGCTACACCCGCCCCGAAATCACCGATGATCTGGCTCTGGATATCCGTGAGGGACGTCATCCGGTGGTGGAAAAAATGCTTAAGGGTGAACGGTTCGTCCCCAATGATTGCGTTTTTGAAGAGGGCGAGGTCATCCGTATCATCACCGGTCCAAATATGAGCGGCAAATCCACCTTTCTACGCCAGGTTGCCCTGATTGTGCTGATGGCACAGATTGGTTCCTTTGTCCCTGCCGCCTCCGCCCGTATTGGGTGTGTGGACCGCATTTTTACCCGCATCGGTGCCCAGGATGAAATTTTTGCCGGTCAATCCACATTTATGGTGGAAATGACCGAAACGGCCAACATCCTCAACCATGCCACCCAACGCAGTTTATTGATCCTGGACGAGATCGGACGTGGTACCTCTACCTACGATGGGCTTTCAATTGCTTGGGCTGTCATCGAATATTTACATAATCACCCACGGTTACGTCCAAGAACGCTCTTTGCCACCCACTACCATGAGTTAACTCAATTAGCCGATCTCCTCCCCGGGGTGCGCAATTACAATGTGGCTGTGACCGAAGCTGAAAACCGTGTAATTTTCTTGCACAAGATCGTCCCTGGGGGAGCAGATCGTTCTTATGGTATTCATGTGGCGCAATTGGCCGGCTTACCCCGCCCGGTGATTCAACGCGCCAGCGAAATACTGGAACAACTTGAACGCACATCAGGACGAGCGGTGTCTTTCAATCCTGCTCTTCCTCAGCAATTGACCCTCTTCCCCGAGACCAATCCCTTACTCGAAGAATTGAAAAGCCTCGATCTGAACGTACTCACCCCTTTAGAAGCCCTCAACAAACTCTATGAGTGGCAGAAAAAATATTTAGATTCAAAATGAGTGTAAGGGGGACATTTTTCAATGGTTAGTCGGGCGAACAGTGACTGGCCGAGCTGGCTGGTAGAACTCAACGAATGGAAACGGCGCTTGTGCTGCATAAGCATAGTGGGTGGTAAAAACATCGGCAGCATTCAGAGAAGTCGTATTACTCCGCACCCGTGCCAACGCATTCGCCGTTTCAGTATATAAATCAACACCGGTAGCCAGCGTATTCCACCATACAGCCTGCGCCGCATAACGCACATTGATTTGGGGTTCGGGGCGGCCAAAATCCTCGAAAAACCATCCGCACGAGGTATACATGCGCTGTTTGTTGAGTTGTGCGCGCAGCAGATAATCCACCTGACGTATCACCCGTTCCTTGGGAATCTCTCCACTCAATTGAAAGAACAAGTCACTTAGGGAAATGCGTCCGAGCAATACGTCAATGTAGCGCCAAACCAACCCCCAGGGATGGTGAAGATAGCGCCCTAAAACTTGCACGTATAAGCCATCCAACTGCTCACCCAAACGGTGTAATGCTTCCCAAAACGGGGCTTTCCACTCACTCTGTGGTGTACAATCGCAACCTTGAGACCATCGGGCAAGGTGATGACCACAGCTCCATGACGTAGCCGATTGTATGGCAATCTTATGCCGGGGTGGGTGATCCTTCAACCATTCTCCCAAATAGGTCCTTTTCAAGAGGCCAGCCTGTGTCTCGGTCAAATGGGCCAAAAAATGATCCCGGAATGGCTGGTGATGGCCGTATACCTCACCGTCGGAGGCAATCAGGATCAAACGCTCGTGCCCCCCTCCGCAAGCAGCGGCTTCCATCACCAAAGTACGAAAACGATCCGCATTCGAGGTTGACGCGGGATCAAAACTGACCCGCGTACTCAAATCAGAATGGTAGAAGAAAAGAGCAAGGCGCTTCTCGGAGCCTTCCCACCAATAAGGCTGAGTTACGTCCAAACCGGGTTCTGCTGCTTGCCAGGGAGCTAAAATAGTGAATTGAATCCCTAATTCCGCGCACAAAGCCAGCGTATCCTCATCCACGGCAGTCTCAGGTAGCCATATTCCGCTGGCAGGATGACCAAAGCGATGTTCAAACGCCCGCAATCCCCATAGAATTTGGGTCTTTCGATCATGCCACGGTAATAGGGGCAAAATTACATGAAAATACGGCTGGGCTAATCCGTTACCCACTCCTCGCAGCCGATAGTGCCAGCGTTCTTGTGATACGATTTTCGCCAGCGTAATCGGGTCACAACTGCTCATCCAATTGAGTAGAGTCGGACCAAAATCAAACGAGATTCGCCCGAAATTACCCAGTTCAGCATTGGGCCGATAACAATGGGCATGAATGCGTTCGTTCCAATTACGAAATGGTGCTGCTCCGCTCTCTTCTGGGATTTCTCCGGTAATAGGATCCTCACGAGGGGGTTGGTAAAAATGCCCATGAATACAGAACGCTTGAAGGGTCGTCATGCTTCCTGTACTCCTAGTCGTTCTGGGGAGGATTTCTTTAACCCGCTCAAGAATCCAATTTGTTGGTGAAAACGAGCCGGGATGATGCCAAAGATCCGCGGAAGATTTTCCAGGGAGGTGGTACGATCTGTGGACAAATAATCCAACCAGTAAATGGGCATCGGAAAACCACGCCATTGATCCAGGATCAAAGCCAGTATTTTAAGATTTCCTAAGGGCATATGGATGATCCAGCGCTTTAAATGCAGGGCTGTCATGAGCACATCCACCATCTGACGCAGCGAAAGGTACTCGGGACCGCCTATCGAGACCACTTGATTTTCCAAAGGAGGATATGTCAAGGCTATATCCAGGGCTTCCACGAGATCACCAATCCAAATGGGTTGCATTAACATCGAACCATCGCCGGGCATCAAAAAAATCCCCGGCGTTCGTCGTAAGAGAGTGGCTAATCCAGTGACAAACTGATCGCCTGGACCATAAGCGACTGCCGAACGGATGATGGTATATGGCACACCACTGTTCATGATTAGGGCTTCAGCGATCCCCTTGGCTTTTAGTAGGGGAAAAGCCGAAGCCCGATCTGCCCCCAAATGGCTAAGATACACAAACCGTTGCACCTTGGCTTTGGCGGCTGCTTCAGCCAGGGCGCGTGTTGCCCGAACATCCACGCGTTCGAATGAGGCCCGACTGCTTTCTCGTTCGGCACCAATTAAATGCACCACATGTGTCACCCCTCGCAGTGCAGCCGCCAGTGCCCGTTCGTCTCCTAAATCACAAACCGCGACGTCTATCGCAACTCCTTTGGGCAGACGGAAAGGTTTACCCCCTGGCCTTAAAAGCAAACGCAACGGACGCCGTCGTGACACCAAATGTCGCACCAACGCCTGACCGACGAACCCCGTTGCACCCGTCACCAGGATCATGTTCAGTATTATTATAACTCTGAATGTCCTAATATCTTAAGGCTGACACTCGTGTCCCTTCTCAAAGAGAAGGATAAGGTTTGCGTTATAATCGGCTTGGGAGGTTCTAACTGTGATGACCACAATCATGACCAACTTATACCAACGTCTTCATTCCGCTGGTCTGGATGCTCTGGTTCTTGTGCCTGGGCCCAACTTTTTTTATCTCACTGGTCTCAAAATGCACCTTTTTGAACGCCCTATAGCCTTGCTCGTCATACCAGAAGAACCGCCTCGTTTGATTTTACCGGCCTTTGAAATGTCCAACTTAAAAAACAGCGCTTTACCCCTTCAACCTTTTCCCTATCCAGACGACCCTACTGCATGGGAAATAGCCTTCAAGCAAGCTGTTCAACCCTTAGTAGGGAAACCCTGCCGCATTGGGGTTGAACCCACCCGCATGCGATTCCTTGAACTCGACTTACTTCACACCGCCCTGCCCGCCGCTGCCTTTGTCTCCGCAGAAAACCTGCTAGCCGAACTTCGCATTTGCAAAACTGAGGCTGAAATCTCTCATCTACGCAAGGCGGTCGAAATCGCACAAAACGCCCTTCAGGCAACCCTGGCGATCATTCGCCCAGGGGTTACCGAACGCGATATTGCCAGCGAACTGCACATTCAACTCTTGCACGCCGGTTCTGATCCCAATCTGCCTTTTGATCCCATTGTTGCCAGCGGGCCCAATTCCGCCAATCCCCATGCTGTACCCGGGGAACGTATCCTCCAACCCGGGGATATCGTATTGATTGACTGGGGAGCTACCTGGAATGGGTATTGTGCCGACCTGACTCGGGTTTTTGCTCTGGGAGAAATTCCCCCTGATCTCAAAATTGCCCACGAAATTGTCCTCAAAGCGAATCAAACCGCCCGTTCAAGCGTCCGCTCCGGCATCCCTGCTGGCGAAGTTGACCGTACGGCACGGGGTGTTATCGCGCGAGCCGGATACGGAGACTTTTTCACCCACCGCACCGGTCACGGCATTGGGCTAGAAGCGCACGAGCCCCCCTATATATATGCCGAAAGCACCTTGGCTCTAGCCCCTGGCATGGTTTTCACCATTGAACCCGGGCTTTACTTCCCTGGTTTGGGAGGAATACGCATCGAAGATAACGTCGTAGTAACCGAGGAGGGTTGTTTGACCCTCACCGATTTTCCACGCGACCTAATAAATCTCCTTGCATAACTGCAAAGGAAGGTGTCTCTATGGTCCTGATGTCCGAGGCTCAACCCTTCTTTTTCCCTCGTGGTCGCACGGCCTGTTTGCTGATCCATGGATTCACCGGCACCCCCAAGGAAATGCGAAAATTGGGGGAATACCTGGCCGATCTCAACTACACCGTTCTGGGTATTCGTTTGGCGGGACATGCAACACGCCTAGAAGATTTGATGCGTTGTCGCTGGGAGGACTGGCTAGCCAGCGTCGAGGATGGTCTAGCCTTGCTTCACGCCAACTACGATCAAGTTTTTGCCATCGGACTTTCAATGGGCGGCGTGCTGGCACTGCTGGCTGCCGCAAATTATCCGCTCCACGGTGCGGTAGGCTTGTCAACACCCTATGACCTTCCGCACGATTGGCGCCTGCGCTTTATTCGTTGGCTGAAGCATCTTCTTCCCACAGTACCTAAAGGTACACCGGATTGGCATAATCCTGCCCTGGCTAAAGATCATCGCGAATATCCTGCTTATCCTACCGCTGGCATTGAACAGTTAATGGGTTTGCTTGCTAAAATGCGCCAGGAGCTTCCCCTTATTCGCATACCGGTACTGCTCATTCATTCACGACAAGACCGCGCAGTATCTCCCGAAAACGCTATTCGCATCTATGAGCATCTAGAGACCCCCGAGAAAAAACTCATCTGGCTCGAAAACAGCGGTCATGTCATCACCTGCGACACCGATCACCCCATTGTTTTCCACGAAATTGCCACTTTCCTAAAAACTTTTTCGGTTGTTGAGACATCCTCATGACGCGTGACCTGGCTTTGGTGATCATTTCTTTATTTGCTTGGGGAATTGGCGAGGGAGCTTTTACGTTCTTTCAAACCCTCTATATGGAAACGCTTGGCGCCACACCGGTAGCCATCGGGGGAATTTTAGGTGCGTGGGGGCTCGCCATGGCGCTCACGCAACTTCCCGCCGGTTATCTAACAGATCGATTTGGGCCGCGCCCGCTGATGTGGTTTTCATGGATCATGGGCACGCTAGCCGCTGCGCTCATGGCTTCCGCTCATACCCTAACCGGCTTCGTAACTGGCTTGGTCATCTACGGCCTTACTTCATCCGTGTTGGCACCGATGAACACATATATCACCGCCGCGCGCGGCACTTGGACGCCAGCCCGAGCGCTGAGTGTGGCTTCGGCCAGTTTTACCCTAGGTGCCGCGCTTGGACCCATGGTCGGTGGATTCATAGCACAGAACTGGGGACTACGCTATATATATTTATTGGGCTTTGTCACCTTTGTGATTTCAACCTTGCTGGTTCTTTTCATCCGTCCCATTGTACCCACCCAACCAGCGCCAATGCCCGCCTCACTGCGCAACCTGCCTCTAAACCGCCGCTTTCTCTACTTATTAGGGTTTAATGCGCTTGGGATCTTCGCCTTATACCTTGCCCAGCCCCTTACGCCCAATTTTCTAACCGCTTACCATCATGTCACCATGGAACAGATAGGCCTTTTCGGAAGCCTTTGTAGCCTGGGAACAACGGTTTTATCCCTGCTCTTTGGTCACCTTCAACCCACGTCAGGGGCTAATATCGGATTGACAACCGGCATCCTTTTCGTGCTCCTAATTTGGTTGGGTCGCTCCCCTTGGTGGTTTGGTGTGGGTTACTTCCTCTTGGGAGGTTTCCGGTTTTATCGGGCTATGATCTTAGCCTGGGCACGTTCTCTGGTAAATGACCGGCAAGTAGGTTCCGCTTTTGGTTTGATCGAAACGATTAATGCATTAGGGATTGTAGTTAGCGCTGGGTTGGCTGGATGGCTTTACCAACATTCTCCTCTCTCAGTTTACTGGGCTGCGCTAATCCTGGGAATCGGCACACTCTTTATCAGTCATCGTTTAGGTACTACTGAACGCTATCGTCCTGCCCCAATGCTGGTAACTAATCAGGGGGAGGATTAAACCCATGCTATTGATCCGTGAATTCACCTTAGGACCACTTGGTAATAACACGTATTTATTGATCGAACCCACTACGCGCGAAGCGGTTATCATTGATCCTTCTTTCGAATGCGAAAAAGTTTTAGTGGTTCTACAACAAGAAAACCTTCACTTATCGCAAATTTGGATCACTCATGCCCACTTTGATCACATCGCCGGTGTTCAAACCCTTTCCGATCAGATCCCTGGCCTCGTGATTGGCCTTCATCCCGACGACTTTCCTCTTTGGCAAGCCCAAGGCGGTGCACCTTGGTTCGGTTGGACTCTAACTTTGCAGGTTGCCCCCAACTTGAATTTTGACCATAAGCAAACGCTCCAACTGGGTAGCACCCTGATTCAGGTGCTTCACACACCCGGGCACTCACCAGGACACGTGATCTTTTATATCCCCTCGATGGAACTTGCCTTTTGTGGCGATTTAATCTTTTATCACGGTATTGGCCGTACCGACTTGCCAGGTGGTGATTTTGACCAACTAACCCAAAGCATTACTCATCACATTTTTTCGCTCCCCAATCAAACCCGCTTATTCCCCGGACACGGCCCTGCAACTTCTGTCGGCGAGGAACGCTATAACAACCCTTGGCTTGGTAAAAGCGTATCCAAGAATTCAATTTAGAGGTAGTGGAGGATCCTATGAATCGAATCCCCGGTTGGATCATCATTGCCATTTTACTCGTTGTGTCATGCTGTTGCCTGAGCCTGATTGCCATAGGTGCAGGGAGTGCCCTTTTGTTCCTTTCGCCCTCCTCCTCGTACACCCCTACGCCAATTGTCCACTATGAAACACCGTCCCCAGCACGTAGCAACATCACCCCCCACCCAACATTGGCTAATTTTAGTCTCGATGGCGCATCTGAAACTCTCGAACGTCTGCGCAACACCATCGTACCCAACCGTAACTTGAATGACTTGGCTCGCCGCCTGGAAGGGAAGCGTTTTATCCCTTCCGTCCAGCCAGCCAAGCCCTATCGCCAAGGGGATCGTGAACAGTTTTGGGTTGCCAATGTAGATACCAACCAAAATTTCAGTATCGCGGCTCATCTTGCCTATGTGGCCAACTGCGCCTATTTTTGGATCGAAGAAGGTATTGAATACCGCGAATCAGATTTACAAGACCTGGCCGAAACATTTTGTGATCATATCTATCCCACAACGCGCGAGTTTTTCGGGAGTGAATGGAACCCAGGGATAGATAATGACCCACACATCTATATCCTCTACGCCTCCAACCTGGGCAATTCTGTAGCCGCCTATTTTTCATCATCGGATTCGGTCCACCCACTAGCCCAGGAATATTCCAACGCCCACGAAATGTTTATCGTCAACGCTGATAACACCCCATTGGATGATCCCTATACCTACGGGGTGTTGGCGCACGAATTCCAGCACATGATTCACTGGTACCGCGACCGCAACGAAGAATCCTGGCTCAATGAGGGGTTTTCAGAACTAGCGGCTTTCTTGAACGGCTATGATCCGGGTGGATTTGACTATCTCTTTGCTCGAGATCCTGATCTCCAACTCAACGATTGGCCCAATGATCCGGATGCCACAACGCCCCATTATGGCGCGTCTTTCTTATTTGTGGCTTACTTTTTAGACCGCTTCGGTGAACGCGCTACCCAGGCTTTGGTTGCTCATCCTGATAACGGCATGGACAGTTTGGATGCGGTACTTACCGAACTTGGGGCAATTGATCCAATAACCGGTCAACCCTATACCGCAGACGACGTCTTTGTGGATTGGACCATAACCAATTACTTACAAAATCCCTCCTTAGAGGATGGGCGATTTACCTATTATCGGTACGAAACACCGCCTATCTTTACCCCCACCGAGACTCTCCAACAATGCGCTCCCGAAGAAATAACCGGTACCGTTAACCAATATGGTGCTGACTACATCCAAATCACCTGTCCGGGACGCTTGCGCCTGCGCTTCGAAGGCAATCAGGAAGTCGGCGTTCTACCTGTTGGAGCCCACTCCGGCGATTATGCATTTTGGTCGAACAAGGGCGATGAATCCGATATGACCCTGACCCAAACTTTCGACTTTACCAACGTGCAAGGCCCCATTACCCTGACGTACTGGACCTGGTATGACCTTGAGAAGGATTATGATTACCTGTATTTGCTCGCTTCCGAAAACGGTGAAGATTGGCAGATTCTAACCACCCCCTCATGTACGACCGATGATCCCTCAGGCAATTCCTATGGCTGTGGCTATAACGGAAAAAGCCAGGGATATATCCAGGAGAAGGTGGATTTAACCCAATTTGCCGGTAAACGAGTCACCTTGCGCTTTGAGTATGTGACCGATGCCGCGGTCAACGGCGAGGGTTTCTTGCTCGATGATGTGGCTATCCCGGCTATTGGTTACTTCAGCGATTTTGAACGCGATGATGGCGGATGGCAAGCCAAGGGGTTTGTGCGGATTCAAAACCGATTGCCTCAAACCTTTCGCCTTACCCTGATTCGGCAAGGTCAAAGGACCATGCTTCAACCTCTTACGACGGATGAGCACCAAAGAGCAACCTTTGAATTCACCTTGAATGAACGCGAAACGGCCACCCTGGTCATCAGCGGCACCACTCGCTTCACGCGCCAACCCGCTACTTATCGCTTATCGGTGGAACAGCGTTGAGATTTTGGGGAGCCCCCTTAGGGTGTGCTTTGGGTGCTCCCCCCTTTGCGCAATCGTTCTAATTCCTGTTCTAACTCACGTCGGCGTGCATTAGCCGCCTCGCGAATATCGCTCAGAAACTTCTGATAAGCCTGGGCGATTCGCTGCTGTGTGTTTGAGCCTGGCTCTGGCGCCAGAAGTAAACCGACAAGACTACCCACAAACCAGCCGATCAATAGACCCATTAAGAAACGTCCAATTTGGCGCATGGCTTATCCTCCTTTGCTGCTGTATAAACCCAAAATTTTAAATACCCATGGTGCCCCTGCAGTAACCCATGCTCCGATTATGACATATCTCAAGTACCGTAAACCCATTGCGATAAAACTCCCCTCGCTCACACCCAGACTGGCCAGAAATTGATCAAAAATCAGGCCCAACCCAATGTAAAACAGCCCTATTCCCGCAATTCCCAGAGCATAACGGAGGGTGCGCTGGATCATTGTGCCGCCTTTGGGGTAACCTTGCCAGTGATGGGTAAGGATAACCCATCCCCCTAATGCCCCTAACCATGTCCCGGCAATGGTCACCAGGCCAGAAAGCGAAAAAGGTTCGAGGCGGATTAATCCGATCTTGCTTTGTGCCACAGCCACCCACTCGGAGGGTATCACCCAAGACCGATTAACAAAAGTTATGCTCCATCCCAATACCAGAATTAATCCCGAAGACAACACGACCCAGAATAGTTGGGTACCTAACCTCAACCTTTGCCACCAACGCAAAATGCGCGGTTCAAGCCACAGGAACCCAACCAGTAAAACAGCGCCGATTAACCACCCCACAACCACATCCCCCACAAAATGGACCCCTAAATATACGCGCGAAAGTCCGATCAAGATAATGACTAGGCCCATGAGCCACTTCAAACTTTTGGACTTGACCAGCGTCGTCCCGAATCCCCATAGGCTGGCAGCATTTTGCGCATGTCCTGAGGGAATACCAAAGGAAGTCTCCACAGCCCAGGCTTGAACGCGGGGATCCACCCAAAAAGGTCGCGGGGCATGAAATAAAAATTTGAAATACGTATTGAACGCTCCACTCAGTAGCAATAACAACGCGAATCGCAACCCAATACCGGCATCTATGCACCAGAAGATCAAGGGCATGACCAGCATATAAAACTGCTCAGTGCCTAGGGTCGAAAAAAATGTCATCCAGGGGTTCAGCCATGATCCTAAATTTTGGAAAGCGACCACCCAGGTGACTTGGTTCATAAATCGGATACCTCTAGTATGATTTTCTTCCTAGGTAATTGACGAACGCACTCTAAATATTGTACACTCGAATTATGGACAATACGAACCAACGGTGGTTTTCCTTTCCGAGCGGCGTTTGTCTATTGGCAATACTAATCACAGCCGCGTCTCACATGGGGGGAACCGGCTGGACCGAACATCTCGAAAAAATACCCCAAGCCGCACTTGCAGGCGGAATCTTGGGGCTGGTTATAGGATATAGCCGCTTTTCTCGCCGCGTTGCCACATGGATTGCCATCGCCTATACTACCTTTTTCATCCCTTGGCAGTTGGGATTGTTGATCACCGATGCGACATCTTGGAACGAGCGCTTGACAATCCTATATGCCCGCCTCTATTGGTCAACCCAACAATTTCTCACCAATCGCCCGGTAACTGACCCTCTCCTATTTGTCGCAAGCATGCTCTTGCTCTTTTGGACCATCAGTTTAAGCGCCGGTTACTTGCAAACGCGCTATGGTCGCCCCTGGCTGCCCCTTCTTGTTGGCGGCATATCTATTGTCGTCGTGGATATCTACCATCCCACCCTAGGTCAAAAAGGAACCGCCTTAGCCACCTATATCGTTTTGAGCCTGCTCTTGCTTACACTTTTGTACTACCAGCGCAACGCTACCCAATGGGAGCGCAACGCCACAGCCGTGGACATGGAAACAGAGTTCAACCTGGGCAAGTGGGCCTTAGGGCTCGCCGTAGCCATGGTGTTCCTCGCTTGGAGTGGCGCCAACCTCACCGCTTCAGTAATCGAAGCCCCGGAAGGATCTGAATGGTTGCGATCATCCTGGATCTCTCTGCGCAAGCGGATGGAAAACCTTTTTGCCCCACTCCGGGGACCAGCCGTTATTTCTGTGCAAGTCTATTCTTCAAATCTGAGCCTGGGTACGGGGGTTTCGGTATCTGAGGATGTGGTTTTCACCGCCCAAGCGAGCCAACCCCGTCCCGAAGGGGCTGTCTATTACTGGCGAGCCTATACGTATGATGAGTATCGTAACGGAATTTGGAGAAACACATTCGAAGCAGAAGAGCCTTTTGAAGCCGGCGAGTTTCTTACGTCTCCAAACCTCTACCGCGACCGAACAATGATTGAATTTTCCATTAAGGTTCAGCGCCATCTTGAAACTCTTTTTGCCCCTGCTATTCCTTTGACAATAGATCGCCCTGTTACTGCACTTATTGACCAGCGCCCGCTTCCAGAAGTACCACCTTTAGAAACCTTGGCAATCAAGGTAGAGCCACTGCTCAACCCTGGCGAACGCTACACGGTTCAATCATTGGTTGCCAATCCCACCGAAGCCGACCTGCGTGCTGCCGGGCGCGACTATCCGGACTGGATTCGCGAGCGCTATCTCGATGTCCCAACCCCATATTCGCTTTCAAAACTAGCGGGCATGATCGTGGGCGACTTGGATAATCCTTACGATCAGGTGATGGCCATTACCCGCTACCTGCGTGAGAATTATGTTTATTCCGCTACAATTCCGACCCCACCCCGGGACCGCGACCCCATTCTATGGTTTTTATTCGATTTGAAACGCGGTTTTTGCAATTATTATGCGACCGCTGAGGTATTGTTAGTTCGTTCCCTGGGTATTCCAGCCCGCCTTGCCGTTGGCTACGCTCAAGGTGAACCCGATCCAACGAACACCCAATTTACAGTGCGCCAGAAACACAGCCATGCCTGGCCTGAAGTTTATTTTCCCGGCATAGGATGGGTTGAATTCGAGCCCACGTCAGCCCAACCTCAAATTGTTCGTCCTTCTGGAACCTCATTAGAAGAGGCACTTCCACCGCCAGTTGCTAACCCGGTTGCTCCCAATACCCGCGAATTAGCCGAGCAATTCAACCGCCTTGAAGAGGCAGAGATTGACAGGAATAACACACTAACCCCATCTCCACCTCTTGTAGCCTTCATCCAACGTTTATGGCCGTTTCTCTTACTTGCTCTTGGCGTGCTTGGGCTAGTTTACGCCGTGCTTCGCCTGGCGCAGACCGTGCGCACCACCCCCGAGCGTTCACTCCCGGTTTATCTCGAACAGCAATTGATCAACCGTGGGTGGCATGCACCAGGGTGGCTGCGTTTTTGGGCGAATTATGTTCGATTAACCCCTATGGAGCGGTTATTCCTTCAATTCGAATTGATCAGCCATATATTTCATTCGATGGCTCAGCCCGGTATGACCGCCGAGGAACGAGTTCGAGCGTTGGTAAAACATTATCCTTGGTTAGAAGCACCAGCCACGCGCTTCTTATCCGAATATGAAAAGGCCATCTACAGCCCTTATGCTTCGGACTTAACCACTGCACGCCACACCCTAAAAGATCTTTGGCGCGAAGCCATACGATACCGCTTTAAATTCAAAACGCACCCCGATGCCCCGGAATCAAGCCATCTTTAATTAGCCGGCAGGACATTTAATCCCACACCTTTTGGATCAAGCACAACACCTGCTGTAACCCCAGTGAGACACTTTCGACCTCAATAAATTCTTCCTCAGTATGCGCACGCCCACCACGCGCCAGGCCCAAACAGATCGCCGGGTACCCCTGGCTTAGCGGAGCATTGGCATCTGTAGAGGCCTGCTCCAGAGTCGCCTCAATGCCCAAAGAAGAAAGGCAGTGTATTGCTTTTTGCACGAGAGGATGAGCAGGCGGGATCTCGCCCGCTGGACGGTTTCCCATGGGGATGAAATCAATTTCTGTAGTTTTGTTCCATCCGCGGTAGGAATGGATTAATCTCTGTATTTCGGCTTCAAGATGCTCTAAAGACTTGGCGGCTTCACTGCGCAACTCGATATCCATCCAGGCTTCAGGTGCGCGAGTGTTCACAGAAACGCCCCCTTGGATTACCCCAATATTCAATATGGTGCGCGGTGTAGCGGGCAATCGCAATTGCAAAATCTCGTGTGCCAAAGAAATCAAGAGATGAATAGCTGACGTTGCTTCTCGCTGAACCCAGGGATGCCCTCCGGGAGTTTGAACACGCACGCGAAAACGGCGCACCGCCAATGCCCGATGCACGATTCGTCCTAAACCAATGCCTTCGAGAATAATGTAAGCCACCGGCTGAGGCCCAAAACGTTGCACGATGGTTCTCATGCCCCTTAAGTCCCCATGCCCTTCCTCACCCACTGTGGCTACCAACCATACGTTTCCCGGCAGACTTAAGTCCAACTCCTTCCAAAAGCGCCCCAGGCCTAACAACGTAGCTAAACCCAAGGCATTATCCCCGATGCCTGGGCCGATAAACCGCCCCTCAACCTCCCGCAAGAGAAGTGAGTGAGTTTCTGAGATCACCGAATCCAGGTGGGCGGTCAGAACCAACGGGGCTTCTTTTCCCCCTGCTAAATAGGCCAGCACATTGCCCACATCATCTTGCTCAACTGCAAGCCCCAATTGTGCAAACTGTTGTTTTAGGTAATTTGCCCGCCGAGTTTCGGCCAGCGACGGGGCCGGAATGGCTTGAAGCGCCCGGGCCTGTTCAAGCACGTAAGCGCACATCGCCTTAATCAAATCGGAACAAATCGGTTCTTTCACAGCACACTGACCGCATCCCGCAGCACATCAAGGCGGGCACGTGCCAGACCGGGCAGCGCATCCAGGGCATAAAATGGGCCACTTCCTTCGATAACCAGCGAGGCAGAGATATTCCCAAACAGGACGGCTTCCAACGGATCATACGTTTGGCGATACCCGGCCAGGAACCCGCCACAAAACGCATCCCCTGCTCCGGTTGGATCCACCACCCGTGCGGGGTAGGCAGGAATGGTCCAACGTTTCTGACTCACACGATCATAGAGATACTGACCAACTTCACCGCGTTTAACCACGACAAAATCACAACCATAAGCCGCAATCCCCTCAGCCATTTCCCACAAGTCAGTACTCCGTCCTTGAAACAACCGTCTCAAATCATCCTCTGCCACCAGAAAGGCAGTAAGATCACGGATCAAAGAGGGAATGCGTTCCCATAACGCTGGGTGCATATACGCACTCCCTGGATCCAGGGTTATGGTTGTGATGTTACCCTTCCGCAATGCCGAAGGAAGCAGCGAGTGGCTTAGGTAATCCATGGGTGCAAGATGAGCCGCCGTAGCCTCCAAATAACTTTGAGGAATATCGTTCAGGCGCAAAGTCAATGGCGTTGGCTCTTCATGATGATTATGACCCTCGGTGGACGGAGTATAACCCAGCAAAGCTTTAGGGATCGGGATACCACGTTGTGCAAACCAGCGCATTGGATTAGAAACCCCCTCACTCTCATCAGCACTACAAATCACCCGCCGCAGATCAAGTGCTTGCGGCAAGATACGAACTCCTTGAACATCAAGACCGCGTTCGGTAAACTCATCCAACCATTCTTGGGGATAATCCTCACCTACCCGACTAATAAGCCCAATGTCCTTATCCCAGATTAAGACCCCCACTGCCGCATACAGGGCACTTCCCCCCGGCACATCCAGAGCAGGTTTTCCTTCCAGCGGGAGAATAAAATCACGTTGAAGGCGCCCTGCAATTACATAGCGCAGATAATGCGATTCCATTTTTCTCGTTTTCCCCTCTTCATCACCCCATGTTATGCTCTTCCCAAGCCCCCATAGACCTAACGCCGTCCTGCCCCTAGTTCCGCGATTTGCTTTAACACACTAAGAACGCTGATACCAACTTTGACACCATCCTGAGCGGTGAGTTTAACCTGGGATTGAGATTGTTCCGCCCGTTGAATCCATAAATAGGCTGCAATAAGGCCAGAAAGTAACCCCACTACCGCTCCCACGATCAGAGCGTTACGTTTCCACGGTTCCATCATCCTTGCTCTCCTGATTTAAATCTCATCATTTCAGATGGGTGCCTTAAAAGAGTTGTGGCCCGCTGTAGCATAGCGAAAATGGTATGAGCATGAACTACAGGTTGGACCCACCGATTGCACCAATTCAAAACCAAAATCCCCCCTTGTTCCATCCACATCCTTACTTTTTGGGTCCAGGTAGGAAGCTTAACCGTCAAGCGATATATCAGAAAGATCAAAGCAATGGTAATCACCAATCCTAACATGATGAGCACAAAAAACGGTGCCAGCAACCAGATTAAGGCAATAGCTGCCCATTGCCCGCTTCCTACTCCCAATGGATTCGGCATAAGGATGAGACCCATCGTTGGGATGATGAAAAGTAAGAGTGTGGCTAAAACAAGCGGAAGGTAAATCTGAGCCATCACCTGCGTTCGATGCCGATGACGAAAGGTTGAGGGATAACGCTCTTGGAGATGTGCCATACGTTTATTTTAGCATGCATTTCCCTGAGAAATGCAAAAACCCCAGAGACGCTTAGGCATCTCTGGGGTCTGATTCCACCCTAGGCTTAGACCGCTACGGCTTCACCGGCAACGACCGCCTGGAAGGTTAGCCCCTCGGGACCTCGATCCACTCGGATGGTATCACCTTCTTTGAACTCACCTGCCAAAATCTTTAGCGCCAGAGGATCCTGCAACTCGCGCTGAATCGCCCGTTTGAGCGGTCGAGCACCAAAGTCTGGGTCATACCCAACATCGGCTAGATATTGGCGCGCCGCATCGGTCACCTCCAATTGGTAACCGCGCTCTTGGATCAACTTCTCCAGTCGTCGTAACTGGATGTTGACAATCTGTATCAGGTGTTCGCGGGTCAGTGGCTTGAACACCAAAATCTCGTCAATTCGGTTCAAGAATTCAGGACGGAAGTATGCCTGCAACACCCGCGTCACTTCATCGCGAGTCACCGCTCCGTGACGATTAAGCCACAGTTCACTTCCTAAGTTGCTGGTCATGATGATCACCGTATTGCGGAAATCCACCGTCCGGCCATGCCCGTCGGTCAGACGACCATCATCCAGTACCTGAAGCAGAACGTTGAAGACCTCGTGGTGCGCCTTTTCGATCTCATCAAACAGGATCACACTGAACGGTCGTCGTCGCACTGCCTCGGTCAACTGCCCACCTTCTTCGTAACCCACATAACCCGGCGGAGCACCGATCAGGCGTGAGACGGTGTGCTTCTCCTGATACTCGCTCATGTCTATACGAATCATTGCGCGCTCATCATCGAAGAGCAGTTCGGCTAACGCTCGCGCCAGTTCGGTCTTGCCCACACCAGTCGGGCCCAGGAAGATGAACGAACCAATAGGACGATTCGGGTCCTGTAAACCGGCCCGTGCACGACGCACGGCGTTTGCCACGCTGTGCACTGCCTCCTCTTGATCCACCACGCGTTCATGCAGGCGATCTTCCAAATGGAGCAATTTTTGGGTCTCGCCTTCCATCAACCGCGCCACCGGGATACCCGTCCAGCGCGAGACAACCTCGGCGATTTCCTCGGCATCCACCTCTTCTTTCAAGAGCGCCCCTTCGCTTTGCAAGCGGCGCAGTTGCTCTTCGGCTTGGCTGAGTTGCGCCTCTAACTCCCGCAGGGTGCCATAGCGCAAGCGGGCAACTTTCTCAAGATCGGCACGCCGTTCGGCATCTTCGATCTCGATTCGAGTTTGCTCAATTCGCTCTTTTATCGCCCGCAGTTGTGCAATGGCTTGCTTTTCCGCCTGCCAGCGCTCATGCAATTGGCGCGATTGCTCTTTGAGTTCTTTGAGTTCCTCCTCAATTTTTTCCAGGCGTTCGCGCGAAGCTTTATCCTGCTCCTTTTGTAAAGCCTGTCGCTCAATCTCCAATTGCATGATCTGGCGATCCACATCATCCAGTGCTTGCGGCTTGGAATCAATCTCGGTGCGCAACCGTGCAGCGGCTTCATCAATCAGATCAATCGCTTTATCCGGCAAGCGACGGTCCGGAATATAGCGATGAGAGAGCGTAGCCGCCGCGATCACCGCGGCATCGGTAATCCGTACGCCGTGGTGGACTTCATAGCGTTCCTTCAATCCGCGCAGGATGCTGATGGTATCCTCTACCGAGGGCTCGGCAACAAATACGGGCTGGAAGCGGCGCTCGAGAGCGGGATCTTTCTCCACGTATTTGCGATATTCATCCACCGTGGTGGCACCGATCATATGCAACTCGCCCCGTGCCAGCATGGGCTTGAGCATGTTACTGGCATCCATGGCGCCCTCTGCCGCACCGGCACCTACAACTGTGTGCATTTCATCCACAAACAGGATGATCTCGCCCGCAGCCGCCGTGATTTCCTGCAAGACCGCCTTAAGGCGCTCTTCAAACTCACCGCGATACTTGGCGCCCGCAATCAACGCCCCCATATCCAATTGGATGATGCGCTTGTGCTTAAGGCCCTCGGGCACATCACCCTTGACAATGCGCTGAGCCAGTCCCTCGACAATGGCTGTCTTACCCACGCCAGGATCTCCGATCAGAGCCGGATTGTTCTTGGTACGCCGCGATAAGATTTGAATGACGCGACGGATTTCCTCATCGCGACCAATGACCGGATCTAACTTGCCCTGGCGCGCCATTGCCGTCAGGTCTCGACCATATTTCTCTAACGCCTGATAGGTATCTTCAGGCGTGGGTGAAGTGACCCGCTGGGTGCCGCGAATTTCGGCCAGGGCCTTTAGAATCGCTTCCTTGGTTAACCCAAATTGGGCTAACCGTTTTCCTTCCAGGCTATCGGCTAAACCGAGTAACAGGTGTTCGGTAGACACATATTCATCCTGCATGCCCTTGGCGTAGCGTTCGGCAGCAGCCAAAACATCGGCCAGGGCTTGCGAAATCCCCACCTGTGTTGTGGTCCCATAGACTTTTGGACGGCGTTCTAAATCCGCCCGTACCGAATCCCGTAACCCAATGACGCTTCCTGCCACTTTGGTAATGATGGCAGGGATGATTCCATCCTGTTGCTGTACCAAAGCCAGCAATAGATGCGCCGGCTCGATGGCCTGGTGATTCAAATCACGTGCTAATTGCTGAGCCTGAAAAAGGGCTTCTTGTGCTTTTTGCGTATACCGTTCCAAATTCATTGGAAACCTCCTTCTTTTTCGAATTTACCGCTAAAATAAATTCACAATTCGTGTTTAGATATAACCCGGCTCTGTAATAAATGTATTAGAGCCACATTAAAAATTTATATGCCCGCATAAATGCGAACAGGTGCGATGAACAGACAATTACCCCTTGAAGTTTATTGGTTGGGACGCGTAGATTACGATCTGGCCTGGACCCTGCAAAATCAAATCGCCGATGAGATTCGCCGAGGTTTACGCCCGGCAACGCTTTTACTCCTGGAACATTCTCATGTTTTCACCATCGGCCGGCGCGGTTCCCGCGCTCACATCCTTTGGGATGATGTGGAATGCACCCGCCGCCAAGTTATCCTTCGCGACGTGGACCGTGGTGGAGATGTAACTTATCATGGTCCGGGTCAACTCGTGGGTTATCCGATCCTCCCTCTTGCTCAAACCGGATGGGAGGGAGACCGCTTGCCCCAGACTGATTTTATTGGCTATCTGCGCCGTTTGGAAGACACCTTGATCGCGCTTTTAGATACCTACGGTGTCAACGCCTTTCGCCGCGAGGGGTTAACCGGAGTTTGGGTCAATCTATCCCTGCCCGGAGGCTCAAGTCTGCCGGCAAAAATTGCTTCCATTGGCGTGAAAGTAGATCGCTTCGGAATCTCTCGCCATGGGTTCGCCCTGAACATTACCCCCAACATGGAATATTGGAACGGAATTATCCCGTGCGGGCTTGAGGGGGTGCGGATGACCAGCCTGGCCGAATTGATCGCCCCCCCTCCGACCATGATTGAAGCGGCTGCGGCTATTGGCCCCATCTTCGCCCGTATATTCAACTTTGAGCCTTCCCTGCTCATAGACGGTCAGCCTTTATTGCAAAGTCTAACCGTCATTCATGGCTCATAATAGATTGGAAAGATCGTTCACCTCGCCAATCCACACCTCAAAAGGTGCCAACTTCAGTCGCTGATAAATCTCCTTTGGTTGATTATGCCTCGAGGAGAACAAAAGACGAACGGTACTCAAACCAGGAGGTAAATTGATGTCCTGGGAACAGGGTGAAAAGTTAAGTCCCACCAAACAAGTTTGTTCTGGCGCTAAACGCAGAAATAGCAAATAATCTTTCGTTTCATCACTCAGCGGCTGGTATTCCCCATGGCGAAGCGCCGGTGAGAGACGACGCACCTGAAGCAAATCGTGGTAGAAATGCAACAATGAATCGCGCTCATGTTCCTGTTCGGCTACATTGATCCCTTCCTGATAGTTAGGGTTAACCGGTAACCAGGGTTCGACATCCTTCGGGCAAAAACCCGCGTTGGGAGCATTGCGCCATTGCATCGGGGTACGACACTTATCGCGCCCATACGTTGCAGCATGAAAGGCAGCGTCTGCAGGTGGGGTTCCCAGCAAGCGCTTTTCAAGATCGTAGGCACGCAGCGCCAATGGATCGCGAAAGCGCGCGACATCGGTGAACAGGTAATCTGTCATGCCGATTTCCTCGCCATTATACAAAAATGGCGTCCCCTTGAGGGTTAACACAAGAGCCGCGAGCACCCGCACCAGTCCCTCATCATGCACGCCATCCCCAAACGCACTTCGCAGGCGTGACGAATCGTGATTTCCCAGCGTATTACACGGCCATGCCCCTGAAGGCAATTGAGCCAGTCGCTCCCGTTGATTCTGTAGCACCCATTGAGGGGTGATCTGCCGGGTACGCATCAGCGGAAAATTAAACACCAGGTGTAACTCATCCTTTCCATTACCGTAAAAAGCAATCTCTTCCGACTCCCCGACAAGCACTTTACTGGGGTACTCATCTACTACCGCCCTTAACTGACGCATCAGATCATGCACTTCTGGCATGTCTACCTGATAACGCACCAACTCATCAAACAGCAACCGAACTCGTAATTGTTCTTCTTGCGTTTGTGCTTTTCGCAGCATGACATACAGGTCATCAATGCCATAAGGTTTTCCATGTGGGGGTAAATCGGGATGCTCAAAAATTGTGCCCACAGCATCCAGGCGGAAGCCATCCACCCCTATATCTAACCAATAACGCACTACATCAAACATCGCCGCCTTGACCTCTGGGTTGCGCCAATTCAAATCCGGCTGCTCCTTGAAAAAGAAATGGTAGTAATACATGCCGGTCATGGCGTCATACGTCCAGGCACTCCCTCCAAAGGTCGAGCACCAGTCATTCGGCGGTTCTCCATCCCGACCCTCCTGCCAAATGTACCAATCGCGACGGGGATTGTTACGGCTGGAACGCGATTCCCGAAACCATGGGTGCTGATCTGAGGTGTGGTTTAATACCAGATCCAGAATCAAACGCATGTTTCGGCGTTTCATCTCCCGCAACAAACGCTTGAAATCATCCAGCGAACCATATTCAGGTGCTACTCCGTAATAATCGGATATGTCGTAACCGCAATCCACTTGAGGCGAAGGGTAATGCGGAGAAAGCCAAATAGCCTCCACACCTAGCCACTGCAAATAATCTAGAGAGCGGATAATCCCCTCGATGTCTCCAATACCGTCTCCATTACCGTCGGCAAAACTGCGTGGATAGATTTGATAGAAAACGGCCTCTTGCCACCATGAATTCTGCGATGTCACGATTGATCACCTCGCAACTATGGTTTAAATTGTGTTGTCTGGACTTAAGCCTTATTCAAAATTTGCCCCACCATTCCCTGAGAATTGATCTCAACCAACTGTACTGCATTAATTTCATTCCACCAGGGTTCAGGGGCAAACGCTTCAACGTGGATATAGTTGTCGCTTAAACCACGCAACCGCCACCCTTGTGGGCCTTTACCATCAACGGTCTCCCAAAGCACATTAACAACTTGTCCTATGAAAGTTTGACGAAAGCGCAGACTAGCCTCGGCTAAAACTTCACGCATCCGGCGGCTACGTTCTTTCTTAATCTCTGGCGGTACGTGATTGGGCAAACGTGCTGCCGCCGTGCCGGGACGGGGTGAATAGGCAAAGACATGACCACCAGCAAAAGCCATCGCTTCCACAAAGGCAAGGCTAGTCTCAAACTCGACCTCGCTCTCGCCTGGGAAGCCTACGATAATATCCGTGGTTACGGCAAGTCCCGGGATCATCCTGCGCGCCTGTTCCAGCAACGTTGCATATCCCTCTGGGGTGATTTTGCGCGCCATCCGCCGCAGGGTTTGCGCACACCCGGATTGCAGAGGAAGATGCAAATGCCGGCACATCCGCGGATTTTCCCACAGCCGGAAAAACGCCTCATCCAGATCCCATGGCTCTAGGGAAGAAAGACGCACACGGGGCACATCGGTCTCCGTCAGGATGGCTTCAATGAGATGGCGCAAATGGCGCGGTGGATTCAGATCATATCCCCAGGAGCCCAAATGGACGCCACTCAGGACCACTTCTTTCGCGCCTCCAGCTACGGCAGCCTGCACGTCGCGGATCACGTTCTCAATGCTCTCACTGTGCCCCTTTCCACGGGCGACCCGGGTTATACAGAACGTGCAGAAATTGTCACATCCATCTTGGACCTTAATAAAGGCACGCGTCCGCCGATGCAAGCCAGGAAGCGGTTCCCTTGCCAGGGGTTCCAAGTCAAAAACAGGGGTCCCAGTTAAATCGGCGACCAGACGCATCTTATCGGCGTTGGGCACTACCCGGCTTACCCCCGGCAGTGCCGCTGCGGCTGAGGGTTCCAAAGTCGCCCAGCAACCGGTCGCAATGATCTGCCCTGCCCCTTGCCGTGCCGCCTGGCGGATTTTTTGGCGGGAATCTGAAGCGGCTTCAGCGGTCACGGCACAGGTATTGATCACCACAATATCCGCTTCAGCCGCAGAGGCTACAATTTCATGCCCCCCGACGCGAAAGTTAGCGGCTAACTTTTCAATCTCGCTTTGGTTCAGACGACATCCTACCGTATCCAGGTACACCCGCATATCAACCTACCACTAAGGTTTAAACACATAGAAATTATCAAAAATCACCTCGACCCCAACCTGGTCAAACGTCCCGGCAAAAACACCCACATCACCCGAATTATACCGATGATCCTCGGTTTCAAGAAGCTTCTCCCGATCCACATAGAGAGTTAATCGAGGCCCTATGCAATCCGCCCGCAGTAAATAAGTTGACCGATCTCGCTCCAGAGAAGCGAAGTAGGTCAGGGTGGTACCTGTTAAAAGATGATACCCCTCCTCATCCACGACCGCAATTCCGGCGTATCCATCGCTACTGATGATAAATGCATAAAACTGACCAGGGTTTTGATAACGACATAACAGGCCAAAGTCGTTATTCAGAGGCCCGCCGACGACCTGGGCTTCCACAGCCAGGATGGCATCCTCAATCTGAAAACCGGCCAAAGACCAGTAATCATAATACGGCGCCTTAATTGAGAAACGTAATCCACCCTCTTGATAACCAATTTTGGCTTGTTCGCTCTCCCACTGCTGCCATCCGCGCTGCGGATCAGAAAAATCATCGTAAAACCATACATGGTCCTGGGAATCAGAAGGGGTGAGGCTATTTATTCTGTCACACCCTCCCATCCCCACCAACCATAACAGCACCAAGACCGTTCTAGCGATAGCGATAATACCGCTCCAACAGCCGTTGGGCTTGAGCAGCCAGTTCGGGGTTATTAGTCTGAGTAGCCACTTGTACCAAGGCCTCATAAGCGCTCTCCCATTTTTCTTGCCACAGCCAGATTTGTGCCTGATGCAACCGCGCGGACCAATAGTTTGCATCCCTGGCCAGTGCTTGGTGCAAGAAACGTTCCCCTTGAGCAGCGTCACCCAGTAAAAACGAAATCCACCCCATCAAGTCCAGTGCCTCAGGGTTATTGGGCTCCAACTCAAGGGCCCTTTGCGCAGCAGGAAGAGCATAAGTTTGCACGTCAAGTCCATAGGTTAAAGCAAAGCGTGCGTAGAGTCGCCAATAATAAGCGTCTTGAGGTGCCAACGCCACCGCTCGCTCATAATATGCCACTGCTAAGGCAATATTGCCTAATGCGGCATACGTTTCGGCCACTTCTACTTGCCAACGAGGTTCTCGTGGAAATTGCTGCGCTAACCCCCGATAAAAGTAAAGGGCACGCTCAGGATGTCCCAAGCGGCGCCAGTATAACCCCCATGCTGCACGCACAGCCTCCGAGTTGGGGGCTAACTTAAAAGCCATACGCAACTCGTTCTCTCCCCCTTTGCCCAATTGCTGGCGGGCCTCACTCAGTAAGACCCACCCTTCAGCGTACTTGGGTTGTCTTGTGACCACCTGCATGAAGGCCTCTTCGGCCAAGTCCCAATCTCCCCCCCGCCCTAAGGCTTGCCCCAGGTGAACCAAACTTGCCACTTCATCGGGATACTGTTGGAACTCCAAAAGCGCAACCCGCAACGATGGATCAATCGCAGGTGTCTGTTCTCCTGTAGCGTCAAGGGTTTGCATACATCGTAAAGCCAGAGAAGGATCAGACAGAGCAAAAAAACGCACTGCCAATAATAAGGCTTGAGGCTCGGCAGGGAATTGATCAAGCCAGCGCCGCAATCCTTCGCGGGCCAGGTTCAGATCCACAGACCTCAAACGCGCAACAAGAGCATGTCGCTCTCCTACCGAAAGTTGAGCATTACCTATTAAATCAAGCCATATCTGAATGGCAGATTCTACGTTACCAGTCTGCCAATAGGCCTCGGCTAGTTTCTGCTGTATATCTACTGATAATGTTGTAAAGTCAGCCAGCCGAGTCAAAGCCTTAATAGCGAGGTGATAATCCCCAGTTTCATAGGCAAGCAATCCAATCCGACGCCAAATCTCGGGATGATCCGATAGATATTCCTCCAACCGCAACCAAGCCGATAACGCTTGGGATTTATCCCCCCGCGCTTGAGCCAGTTGACCTTGACCCATGAGATGGTCGGTCTCCCATGGACGAGGCCATAAATTAATGCCCATCACAACAAAGAAAATCAGCAGGAAAAGCGCATTTTCAAACCAGGTCGCATAGCGTTTCCAGAACCGTCTGAACCAGAGCGGTTTCAGAGACAATCCCGGAATTCGTTCGCTGTTCATAATGCCATTATAATCAACCCAATTCGATCTCACAGGAGACTCAGAATAATGCCAAGAGACCCCTTACCAGCGTGGTTTATTGATGAAGAATCGCTCCAAACTCGCTGGGTCACACCAGAACAATTGCCCAACTATCCACTCCGCAATCCAGATGTAGAGAGAAAATTATTGCCTATTTGGCTTCAGGAGCGCCTACCCATCCGCTTTCGGTCCTGGCAACCAAGGGCACTCTCTTTGATTGGATGGGCTAATACTTATCCCTATCCATTAAAATAATTAGAGCCACCGAAGGGAATCGAACCCTTGACCCGCCGCTTACGAAGCGGCTGCTCTGCCGGCTGAGCTACGGTGGCGTGGCAAAAATTATATCTCAGGACTTAGAAATTCGACAAGGCTTTCTATGCTGAACATCGCTATGATTTCCTTCCATACCTGTCCCCTGGCAACCCTGGGGGGAAAAGATACCGGCGGTATGAATGTCTATGTTGCCGAACTAACCCGCCATTTGGGTCAGATGGGCGTCCACGTAGATGTCTTCACCCGCTCTCAAGATGAACATGTCCCCCATGTCTTACATAACCTGGGATTCGGTAATCGTGTTGTTCATATCCCTGCCGGCCCCGAGAAACCCCTGCCCAAGACTGAACTTTATAATTACCTGGGCGATTTCGTCCAAGGTATCCTCGAATTTGCCCAGGCCAAACACATCCACTATCACCTCATTCACAGCCATTACTGGCTATCGGGGTTAGCCGCCGAGTCCCTTAAGCGCACCTGGGAGGCGCCGATATTACATATGTTCCACACCCTAGGGGTAATGAAGAACCGGATTGCTCGCACTGAAGTCGAGCGCGAATCGCCCTTGCGCCTGGAAAAAGAAGCCCATTTGGTCCAAACCGTTGATCATATTGTAGCCGCAACCCCTGCCGAAAAGGCACAATTGGAATTTCTCTATCGCGCTGATTCCAGAAAGATAACCATTATCCCACCCGGTGTTGACCTAAGTCGCTTCTACCCAATTGCCAAAGACGAAGCACGCGCTTTCGTCGGTGTGCCTTCTGAGGCGAGAATGATCCTTTACGTGGGGCGTATTGATCCACTTAAAGGCATTGAGACCCTAATTCGCGCCTTGCGCTTAATTCAGGATACCGGCCGCTTAGCCTGTTGTCCTCATTATCTGGCCATCATTGGCGGTGACCCATCCTCCGATTCCCAACAACTCGATTCAGAGATGGCTCGCTTACAGCGCCTGAGCAAGCAGCTGGGCGTCAAGGATGTGGTGCTATTCCTCGGTAAACAAGCTCAAGAATCTCTCCCTTATTACTATTCTGCTGCGGACGTGTTAGTTCTTCCTTCACATTATGAATCCTTTGGCATGGTAGCCCTGGAAGCCATGGCCTGCGGTACTCCAGTGATTGCCTCTCAGGTGGGAGGGTTACCCTTCCTGGTCCGGGATGGCATGACCGGATTTGTCGTTCCCAACGATGAACCCTCCCTACTCGCGGAGCGCCTGACCCAACTCATCTTAGATGCTGATCTCCGTGAACGGATGGGTAAACAGGCCATTGAGCATGCCCAACCCTATGCCTGGCCGAAAATCGCAAAGCAAATTCTTCGTCTGTACCAGAAAATACTCGCTTTATCCCCTACCTCTTTGACCGCCTCTAACGAAGCCCCGCTTTAGAGCAATTTGCCTAAAAACACAGCAAGCGCCTGCAACGCCCAAAACCACCCCCACAACGCTGCCCATAAGCGCTGTACACGTTCTCGGCTCAGGGTAAGGATCCAGAGAACAATTGCTCCTAAGACGCCGAGAGCAACATACCCTGAAATGACGAGCGTTTGATTCAATATGGGCCATATGCCGGCCATTGCTTGCTGCGAACCAATCCACAAACGCGCCACAGCAGCCAGAAATACCGTTAAGACAAAGAATTTCACCCCAATTGGAAATACTGACTTCCACAGAATTGTACTGACCAGGGCTATAACGACCAACAATAACAGAATAGTTGCGCCAGGCACCTGGGCACCACCAACTCGTTCGCTTAGTATGATTACAACCCACATCACGCTTCCGCTGGCCAGCCCTGACCAGCCCTGCACGATTTCGGAATGCGTCTGAAGAATGGCGTGATTGAGTAATACAATTCCCACGCCTAACAACGCCACCAGATAAACCAGCAAACCCGAAATGCCCCAAAAACCCTGAATGGGCGCGGCAACCATGTGCAATGTTAGCGTCAATAGCACCAATGCCGCCATTGGAATGAGACCATCCCAAAATTTGCTGGGGAGGTCTCGGGTCACGTTTCCCCAAAAACGCCCAATCGTACCTAAAACGGAACGCCTCGGCTGGGCAAAAGAGCGTTCCGAAACCGAAACACCCATCATAACCGGGGCCATTTCCTTTGGCTCGGGTACGATTACAGCATCACTGGTGCGGCGCGTGGATTTGGATTTAACAGTTTCTTGATTCAATGCAGTTGCAGTCTGACCACCTGACTTACGGCTTTTTCGTGTCACGTCGCTCCCACCCCATCCCTAGGCTTTATCAAATCCATATCTTTGGCCGAAATAGCCATTTACATTCCCAATATTAATCCCCACCATGGATCTCGTCAATTCCGCCTACTTAACAACTGCTTTTCAACTTTCTAGGGATATACCGGGTTGTCAAGGCGAAATCCATAACCACGAACAGTTACCAAATAAGGATACTCGGCATCACTGGCCGCTAGACGATCCCTCAGACGCCGCACCAGGGCATCCAGCGCCTGATCTGATACTCCCAGTGATTGCTCTTCTCCCCATACTGCCCGGATGATCTCCTGCCGTGAGACGGCCTCACCCTGGTGATCGTAGAGAATTTCCAAGAGCCGAAACTGAGGTACCGAAAGAGGCGGTAAAACCTCACGCCCCATTACCCATACGCGATGAGATTGTTTATCCAGATAAAGGCGTCGCCGTGTAGGCTCGGTCTCTTTTTGCCAAGGTATTGGCTCCAACAAGGGGAGAGTCGCATCCGAAGCAAGGTAAACAAAGTGTTGCACCAAGGCAATCTGGATCAAATCGCCATCTTCCAAACGCACTTGATCCTCAATTCGCCGCCCGTTACAAAATGTTCCATTCTTGCTTCCTAGGTCCTCCAAAATCACATTCTCCTCAACCAGCACAAGGCGAGCATGATAGCGCGAGACCTGACGGTCAGGGATGACTACCTCACACCGCGCATCTCGCCCGATGGTCAAGGTTCGATCAACCACCCATCGTTGGCCATTCAACGGCCCGGTTTGACCAATGAGCAATGGAAATTCCTTATCTTGATCATTCTTCATCATGGTTGTCCCAATTTTTAAATTCCGCACAATGGCTCCTCCAACCCTCAGTTATAATATAACAGAAAATGAAGATGAAGGATGCGCCCTTTTAGGCTGACGTTTACGCCGCGATTCATTCGTCAGCCCCAAGAATTGTCGTTCAGGTCATCACGATTATGCCTATACCTCTAAAGTCCGGGAGTGTTTTGCGGAATCGCTACCGCATTCGCCGCATTATTGGCCATGGTGGGATGGGGAACATTTACCTGGCCGATGACTTGCGCCTGGAAGGCCGCCAATGTGCGCTAAAGGAAGTAGAATATGATCGTTCTTTGCCCTCGGATCTGCTAAAAGAAGCCCGTGAGCAGTTTTTCCGTGAAGCAACAGTTTTGGCACGCTTGGATCATCCCAATCTTCCCAAGGTATCCGACTTTTTCTCCGTTGAAGAACGTGATTACCTAGTCATGGATTATGTGCCGGGCAAGGACTTGCGCACGATCATGTTGGAAGCCAAGGCTAGACATGAGTTTCTACCCGAAAGCGAGGTTCTAAACTGGGCCAACCAGTTAGCTGACGCGCTTCTTTACCTTCACAGCCAAAACCCGCCCATCCTGCACCGTGATATTAAACCCAGTAATCTCAAAATTACCCCGAGCGGCTTGCTTAAACTGGTCGACTTCGGGCTGGTCAAATTGGCAGCACCTGGCGAAGTAACTATAACCATTTTGCAAGGCCAAGGGACTGCGCTCTATACCCCTCTTGAACAATATGGAGGCGATGGCGGGCATACGGACGTCCGGAGTGATATTTATGCCTTTGGCGCCACACTCTATCATTTGCTTACCAATACCCCTCCGGCGGATGCAAAAGAACGCTTCCTCAACCCAGATGCATTAATTCCACCACGGCAGATTAACCCAGCCATAAGCCCTCGCACCGAACGGGCAATTCTATGGGCAATGGGTTTACACCCTAACGAGCGCCCTGAAAGTGTGGAAGAATTTCGCCTTAGCCTGATCGGTGATCGTCCCAGTATCTCACGTCCATTGCCAAAGCAATCCAGGGTGACTTCTAAATGGTACTTTTTAACCCTTCCCGCCGAACGGGCGTTGCTCTATACCGCTATTGTAATAAGCCTGCTTGGTTTGATTCTCACTCTGATTCGTTGACCCCCAGCCAGCGTTCTAACCGGGACCGCAAATAGCCCCCTGTTATCTGCCACAGCCGACTCAACCCCCAGCCAATACCACAGCCAAGCAAAACCGCTATCACGATCCCTACGATTCCCGCCTGCCCCATTCCATTCTTGGCACTAGGAAGCACAACACTTGCCAGATAGGCGATCATTCCTCCAATAATTGTGAACATCGCCTGCTGAAACGCTAAACGGATAGGCACCACGCGAGCCGCTAACCCTCCAACCCCCATGCCAACCCCCCAAACCACAAACACAGACACTAACCACATCCCCACTGAAGCCCCCTGGTCTTCTGTGCTCTCTGGTTGAGGCGTAGACGTGGGCAGCTCATTGGTAGGCGTTGCCCTTGTCTCGGGAGTTTGAGAGGGTATCGGCGTAGGCAACACCGCAGTTACCGCTGCTTCCTGGCCATTAGTGATGTTAATGGTAACAATTTGCGACAATAGCGCCGGATCACTCACGGCGCGGATTTCAATCGGAACCGCCTCAGCAATCTTATAGGTGGTTTGAGCAACCCCCTGGTTGGTGACCGTTTCGACTTGCTGTTGGATCCGCTTTTCCCCTACCCCCGCTGTGATCATAAAACGCACTACGGTACCATCGGGAACCGGGTTACGATTATGATCATAGATGAGGCCAGTGCGGATCAGAATGACATCTCCAACCTTAAAAGCAGGAACTTCTGTCGACTGTGGCGTTGCCTGGGAGGATACCGCCCCCTCACTCCCCACAGGTTCCACCAGGATGGGAATAACCTGGGTTGGATCCGGCGAGGTAGCCGTAATTAAATCATAGCCTATGCCAGGTACTGAAACCGGAGGGGCTCCCACCGGCACCACCTCCTGAAAGAGCACCCGTGCCGCCATATCTAGAAAGGGCGGGGCTTTACTGTAAACCCCATAATAAGCCGTCAACTTGCTAACATCCGTCGCATCGAGATAATATGGTGCGTTAAAGGCAAAAACAATGACCCGCTTATTGCGAATAAGATCGGGCCGTTCAGTCAACAACCGTCGTAAGGCATCTGCTTCAGGATGGTCACGGCGCGGATTCAAAATCGAGAAAACGACCCACTCTGCTTGACGGAGATTATTATCCAACGCCGTCATTTCCTGTCCGCCATTAAGATAAGCGGTGAGATCTTGAAATGAATACGCAGAGAGGTAAGCCTCATTGATCTGCCCCCCTGCCTGCGGTCCATATAACCTCACCACGGCTTTTTTCAATCCATCCACGGAAAAGATGGCCTGCTCGGAACATGTGCTACACTGCCGCGCATTTTGTACATCCGTAAAAAAGATCATTCCCTCTCGCGGCGCCGGTGGGCGTGGTAGGGTATCGCTTAACTCAGCAGCGTCGGGGCTCAGTAACGTTACTGATTGCCGGGCTACCTCAAAGACAACAGATTGTGAACGCCCCACCTCATTCAACGCAATCGGTTCAGGAAGCACATCCTCAATAGTGAAGGACGGATAAAGACGATACTTCAACGTCAAGATGCGCAACACTGAGGCATCCACGCGTTCGGCAAATGCAGCATCTTCCAGATATTTTTGAACAAAGGAATCCAGTGTTTTAGTCAGAGCATCAAGAGAATTTGCATCGGCCGAACCAACAAAATTATTCACGTACAACAGATCATTTCCGGCCAGAAAGGCAGTGCGAGCCACCAGGCGAGGGTCAAAATTCTGACCGGTAGGATCAAAAAAGCGCTTGACCGCATTACTGCCGAGGTTATCACTGATGACCAATCCGCCACCTCGATACCAGTTGCCGATTGGGTCAAGGCGGAGCAATTGCTCCAATGCCGTGGCATCGAGTGAGATGGGTCGGGTGCTGGCGCGGATATTCCCTTGAAAACCCTGATAACGGATATGCGAAACCAAAACGCCATCCGGAGCAATGGGATCTCCTGGTAACGCCTGAGTTACCGCAAAGAAGGGTGCCAGTTCAATTTGTTTAAGTTGCTCCAAGGATTTCCTTACCGTTGCCACCTCTTCTTCGGGCGAACGGTCTGAACTCCCTTGGCCCGGAAAATGCTTGGCAATCACTGCGATCCGCCCATTGCTCCCGGCATGGACCCCACGGATAAAGGCTTTGCCCATTTCTCCCACCCAGTAGGGGTCGCCACCAAAGGTGCGCGTCCCCAGATCCTCACCACTCATGCCTAAGTTGGGAACATCTAAGACGTCAAGAGAGGGGCCAAGGTAAAGATTGAACCCCAACGCGTAAAGTTCCTTTCCTAGAACTTGCCCCACCTGTTCAGCCAAAGTAGGTTTCCAGGTGGCTCCAATGGCCATCGCGCTAGGAAGTGGCGTCATCCCGTTAAAGATTTGATCGTTAGGGTAAAGATCCCCCTCTTGGGATATTCCCATAAGCAAAGGAATGTATGCCCAGCGAACCGATTGCCCGGTGCGTGGATCAATGGTTGGGGTCTGTGATGCTTCCCATTCCACCTGTTGCAAATTGCGAATTAGATCCGCTGTCTGAGCCACAGTACCGTCCGGCCCAACAAAGTTATCATTAGCCGCACTGAGTACCACCCCACCCACGTGGTAACGGGTGATTAACGTATAAATTGGTGTATTTGGGCCGACATCACGCCCCTGAAATGTGACCAAAAACAACTGCCCTATTTTCTCTTCCGGAGTGAGTTGAGCCAATAGTTCACGTGCCCGTGCCTCGGCCTCACTTGAGGGCGCCTGAGCGCGGCTCGGTGCAGGGAAGGAAAGAATACCGAGCATCGCAAACAAAACAAGAAGCCAAATCCATCTCTTCCCCCAACCGCTGGCTTTAGGTTGACCCTCTGAATTACCTAGGATTGACACTCGACTCATCGTTTTGGAATGGTTTCACCTGTTTGATCAGATAACGGGGTCTTTACACGTGAACGGATCTGCATCGCCAGGGCAGGATCATCAGTGAACACACCATCTGCCCCCCACCGAAATAGAGCCTCCAAATCCTCAGCTCGGTTAACCGTCCAAACATGCACCCGCCGTTTTCGGCGATGCTCCTGTGTGATGCTTTCAGGAGTTACATCGGCAAGAAAGGGGTGAATAATACGCGGCGAAACCCAGCGCATAAAATTGGAACGCGCCAACCACCCTGCACGCCCTTCCAGGGCGAGCAAGGCAACCGGACATTCTGGTAACAAGCGGTGAATTCGAATCAGATTCCACGGATTGAACGATGAGAAAAGCACCCAATCTTCCAACCGGTATTCGCGTACCAATTGCGCCACCTTTATCGGTAACGGATCTAAGGGCGCATTATAGTTGGTAAGTTCCACATTAATGAACAAACGTCGCCCAAATTCTTCGAAAACCTCCCGCAGTAGAGGAACCTTCTCTCCCCGAAACTCCGCCGAGAAAAATGAACCTGCATCCAGACGTCTTATCTCATCCAGCCTTAAGTGCCGCACTTCGCCACGGCCATTTGTGGTACGATCAACGGTCATATCGTGGATGACGACCACCTCGCCATCCGCGGTTAATTTAGCATCTAACTCAATCGCTTCCACCCCCTGCTCCGCAGCCAAGCGAAACGCTGCGAGAGTGTTTTCTGGTGCAAATGCCGAAGCACCACGATGGGCAAAAATAACCGGTTGAGGCAGTTTTTCTAGCATGTCACAACTCGACAAAATAAGATTCAGCCGCACGATCAATCAAATCCGTGCTCATTTCTGGTTCAATTCCCAGATAACGTGAGATATCTAAAATCTGGTCACATAAGTCACGCGGGTGTGAAGCGCGCAAATTACGATTTCGCTTTATATAGTGCTCTTGCAGCAGATAAGCCAAACCCTGATCACTATACTTAATCCCTTTTTGGGCTGCGACACGGCGGAAAATCTCACGATATTCCTCATACGAAGGATCAGGGATCTCAATTTTATGGCGCAATCGCCTCAAGAACGCCTCATCCACCAAATCTTTGGGGGGAATATTGGTTGAAAAAATGACCAACACATCAAACGGAATTTCGAATTTACGGCCGGTATGTAAGGTCATGTAGTCAATGCGATTCTCAAGCGGCACAATCCAGCGATTTAACAAATCGCGCGGACGCACTAATTGGCGTCCGAAGTCGTCAATGAGCAAGATTCCTCCATTCGCCTTGACCTGGAAGGGTGCCTCATAATATTTCAACGTATCATCGAACACCAAGTCCAGGCCAGCCAGGGTCAATTCACCCCCGGTAACGATAAACGGGCGGCGGATCAATACCCAGCGAGGATCTCGGCGCGCCCCGGTGCGCAGAGTACCTGTGCCTTGCGTCATGTTTTCTTCAGCTACCCGTTGGTGATTTACCGAATCATAAAGTTTGATCACCTGACCATCCACATACAGCGCATAGGGGATATACATCGTCTGCACCTGGATCAAATCCCCAATTGCGCGCGCTACCGAGGTCTTACCATTGCCCGGCGGACCGTAGAGAAAAATAGAGGTACCGGAGTTTACCGCTGGCCCGATGCGCTGATAGGTAGATTCTGAAAGGACCAAATGAGCAAGCACCTGACGTAAAAGACGATTGGTTACTTGAAGTCGTCCCCGGCTCTGCTTGCGAATGGCCTCATTATAAACGTTCAGCGGCACCGGCGCTGGACCGGCATATTGACTACGTTCCAACGCTTCCCGAGCCCGTGCAATACCTACACCGGTAATCCCATAAACATAAGCACCTTCCCCTAATCCCATCTGTGAGGTGCGCACCTCGATACACTTCTCGCGCTTCAAGGCATCTAAAATCTGATCCACCACCCCGGTAAAAGGCAGAGCAATCTCTTCGGCCACCTTAAAGCCGCTCATATACCCCTGGAAATAGAAAATTTTTAGCACCAGGTCCTGTAGCCACAGCGGCGACAACCCGGTCTCTTCAATTCGGGTAATCGGAGGCGGGACAAAAGGCGGGGGTTCCAATGGAGGCGTGGGAGGGTTATTGGGGACGCTCGATTTTGTAGGAGTGTTCATCCTTACCAAACCTCCATAAAGAATGGGATAACGTAATCTGTTATTCGATTATAGCACGGGGTAGCTTGCGCAAACGGCTTGCCTCTTATATAATGCCATTATGATGAAGGTCAGTGTTGTTATCCCGGTTTATAACGAACGCCAAACCATCCGCCAAATTGTTCAGCGCGTCCTTGATACCGGCCTGGTATATGAAATTATCATCGTTGACGATGGCTCCACGGATGGCACCCGCGACATCCTCAAAGAATTAGAGAACCACCCCCCTATCCGGGTCATCTTACACCCTGCCAACGCAGGTAAAGGGGCCGCGGTGCGAACTGGTATCCAAAATGCTCGTGGCGATGTTATTATTATCCAAGATGCAGATCTGGAATACGATCCACGTGAATATCCCAAACTTTTACGCCCCATTGAAGAGGGGATCGCCGACGTAGTTTATGGATCACGCTTTCTCGGCGGAGCACGCCGTCCCATCCTCTTCTGGAATATGGTGGCTAACCGCTTGCTGACCTTTATTACCAACTTTCTCTACAATAACATTCTGAGCGACATGGAAACCGGATATAAGGTCTTCAAGCGCGAGGTGATCCAGAATATCCCTCTCCGCGCCCAGCGCTTTGATTTTGAACCGGAATTCACGGCCAAAATCCTCAAGCGTCACATTCGCATTTACGAAGTTCCCATAGACTTTAACCCACGTGATTACTCGGAAGGGAAAAAGATCAAAGCCTGGGATGCGTTTGAAGCCCTGTGGGCCTTGATTAAGTACCGCTTCGTGGATTAACTCTCATGCTGGCTTGAAATCGCGCACGGTCAGTTGCAGAGTTGCCTGACCGTTATAGTGGTTAATTCCAAGCGTGTAAACCACGTCAATCCGCGGGGTAATTTCCGCAAACCGATCCCCTTGCCTAAAAGCAATGGCATCGAAGATAAACCGCCCATCACTCAGTTTCAGCGCAAGATGTTTGCCTTCCGCTCCCACCAAGCGCGCCGAACGTACCTCTACCCCTCGGGAGAGAAACGTGACTTCGGGGTTGCCCAACCCAAATGGCTCAAACCGATGTAAATAGGATAGGATTTCCGGACGAATCTCCGAAAGAGGCAGTTCAACATCTACACGCAACCTGGGAAAAAGTTCGCGCTCGCGCAATGTGCGCTCGGCAATATCTTCCAAACGTTCAACCAAGAGTGAGAGTCTCTCGGTACGCACCGTAAAGCCGGCTGCCAAGGCATGCCCACCATGGCGATCCAGCAAATCAGCACACTGATCCAGGGCTTCGGTAATATGGAATTCAGGGATACTGCGACAAGAGGCCTTCGAAAACTCTCCCCCTCGCACTCCCACCACGGCTGGTCGGTAATACGCTTCGACCAGGCGCGAGGCCACTAAGCCCACAACCCCTTCATTGAAGTCCTCTTCAAAAACAACCAACAAATGACGGGAATGGGGGTCACGCAATACTTCTTCAGAGCGACGTTGCATCGCCAGGGTCAAGCGTTGACGCTCACGATTGCGATCATCCAATATTTGCGCCAGCCGTAAACACACCTCCGGCTTATCGGCCACCAACAAATGGTAAGCATCCATGGCCGTTTCCAGTCGTCCGGAAGCATTTAGGCGCGGCCCAAGGATAAACCCGATCCCCTCCGTATCCACCCGGGTTAAATCATATCCGGCAGCGCGTGCCAACGCGACTAATCCCGGCCGTTTCCCTTGGCGCATTCGAGTTAATCCTCGTTGAACCAGAACCCGATTTTCCCCTACCAGGGGAACCACATCGGCCACCGTGCCCAACGCTACCAAATCTAACCAGTCCTCAGGCTGAACACCTGAAATTTGGCGCTTCATTAGAAGTGCCTGCACCAGTTTATATACCACCCCCACTCCCGCCAGGTTCTTCTCCGGATAGGGATCATCTGCACGCTTAGGTGAAACTACTGCTCGTGCTGAAGGAATTTCGGACTTGGGATAATGATGATCAGTGATAACAATATCTAAACCCCGGCGATTTGCAACCTCCACCTCGTGAATCGAACGTAGCCCACAATCCACCGTTATGACCAGGTCGGTTCCGTTCGCAGCGAGGTCCTCAATTGCCATGGTATTCAGGCCGTAACCCTCATCGAAACGGCTGGGGATATAAACCCGTACATCTGTTGCCCCCAGGTATCCTAACACCTCATAGAGCAAAGCACTGGCCGTTACGCCATCCACATCATAATCCCCATAGATGACTATACGCTCACCATGATCAATCCCCCACAAGATGCGGTCAACGGCACTGTCCATGTCCTTGAGCAGCCAAGGATCATCTATAAACACTTGACCATTGAGAAACGCCTCTGCCTGTGCCTGCGTCTCAATGCCCCGATTGTAAAGTAACTGGCGAACCAGAGGAGGGTAAATAGCGAGTGCAGAATCAACCACAGGTGGAACCGGCGCAGAGATTTCCCAGCGTCTTTCCAGCCGAGGGGACATTATCCGACCTCCTCATCTTTGGATTCAACATAAATGCGCGGTAATCGCGCCATCATATTGGTCACAACCTCATAATTGATCGTTCCCCACCGCCTGGCCACTTCTTCCACTGAGATAAAATTTCCACCCTGGCCGCCAAAAATTACCACTTCATCGCCCGGCATAGCCTCAATGACATCATCCAATTGGACCATGATCTGATCCATACACGGAGTGCCCAACACTGGAGCCTTTTTGCCGTGAATAAGCACTTCGTTCCCCAATATCCGGCGAATCCCATCCGCATACCCGGCAGCAACGACCCCGATGCGTTCGTGGTCCTGTGTGACATAACGATGACCATAACCTACACCGCTCCCCGGAGGTAAGGTTTTAATCGAGACTAAACGCGCTTTCAATGCCATGGCTGGCCGGAACGAAGGGGGGAGAGGCGTCTCTGGGGAAGGGTGTAAACCATACAACGCAATTCCTGCCCTTACCAAGTCATAACGCGCTTGTGGAAAATTAAAAATCGCCGCCGAATTGCTGGCATGAACCCATCGCGGACGTAAATTCATGATGGTGAGTGTTTCCAATATTCCATCAAAACGCCGAATTTGTTCTAAAGTAGGAGCAGGATTGCTCTCGTCTGCCCGTGCGAAATGGGTATATAGGCCCTCTACCTTTAGTCCGGGTAAAGTCATCAGCCAGCGGATAAAATCCACTGCTGCATCCGGTAAAACCCCCAAGCGTCCCATCCCAGTATCCACTTTAGCATGCACACGCAATTCGCATCCTATTGCCTGGGCTCGTTTGGCGTAGGCCTCTGCTGTTTGAGAATCAAAAACGGTCAAACAAATATCTTGAGCCAGAGCTTTTTCAACCCAAAAAGGATGAGTATATCCTAAGACCAGTACTTGGATCTCACGGCTAAAGCGTCGAACCTCTAAGGCCTCCTCGATCCGTGCTACACCACACCAAGTTGCACCAACTCGCGTTAGAGCCGGTACCACCCCACTAATCCCATGTCCGTATGCATTGGCCTTGATGACGGCCATCACCGGTCGTTGGCTGATTGCCTGTAAAAGATGATAGTTATGTTGAATGGCCCCCAGATCAATCTCCAACCAGGTCGTGAGCACCTCTTCTTCCATAGGGGTATAGTATAAGCACCTCTCCCGCTCCCTGCAAGCCTTGTCGGAAAAATAACCTCTCTGGGTTACACCAAATCACTAGATGCACCTGTTGACCGTGCTCTGTAACGCCCTTAAAATAATTTGTGGTCATGGACTTTTTGCCTGCTGGTTTCTTCCGCCCGGATCATGATCCACCTTAGCGTGGGGGTCTTCACTGTGTATCATCATGGATTGTTTCCCAATTTATTGGAGAAAATTTGTGGTTAAAAAGCCAAAGGAGTGGCGACCATGTTTATGAACCCTTTCCCCTCGAAGCGAGCCCCGGTTTATGCGGATGTACCCGATGAAAAATGGTACGATTGGCGCTGGCAACTCAGCAATCGTCTAAACACCGTTGAAGAATTTGAACGCGTGTTACGGTTAACTGACAGTGAACGCAAAGCCCTCAGCCAAAAAGGCCTCTTCCGCGTGGACGTAACCCCTTACTTTGTTTCCCTGATAGATCCTGACGATCCTGATGATCCCATCCGCAAACAGGTCATCCCGCGCGAAGAAGAAATCGTCCCATTTACTGGGATGATGGAAGACTCGCTAGCCGAGGATCAGCATTCTCCGGTACCCGGGTTGGTACACCGCTACCCCGATCGCGTGTTGATGCTAGTGACCACGCAATGTGCTTCGTACTGTCGCTATTGTACGCGGTCACGCATTGTCGGTGATCCCAGCGCTACCTTCTCACGCAGCGAATTCGAATTGCAATTGGACTACTTGCGCCACACCCCGCAAGTGCGCGATGTCCTTCTCTCCGGTGGTGATCCCCTCACCCTGGCTCCTCGCCTGCTAGAGGAATTGCTCCAGAAACTGCGTGAAATTCCGCATATTGAGATCATCCGTATTGGAACCCGTGTCCCGGTATTTTTACCGATGCGCATCACCGAAGAACTCTGCACCATGTTAGAAAAATACCATCCGCTATGGATGAATATTCATGTCAATCATCCCAACGAGATCACCAAAGAACTTGCAGAAGCCTGTGATCGTCTCTCCCGTGCTGGCATCCCATTAGGGAATCAGTCGGTGTTGCTGGCAGGTATCAACGATTGTGTTCATGTTCAACGCAAACTGGTGCATGATCTGGTACGCATTCGGGTGCGTCCGTATTACCTCTATCAGTGCGATTTAGTAGAAGGAGCTGGCCACTTCCGCACCCCGGTCGCCAAGGGGATTGAGATCATTGAGGGCTTACGTGGACATACCTCTGGCTATGCTGTCCCCACCTACGTGGTGGATGCCCCTGGAGGTGGGGGAAAGATCCCAGTCATGCCCAACTATCTTATTAGCATGTCCGATCACAAGATTGTTTTACGCAACTATGAAGGCTACATAACCACCTATGAAGAACCCTTAGACTACAAACCCCATGATCCTAAAACTTGCGTTTACTGCCGGAACAAACGCCCTGAACCGGGCCAGAAAGGCATCACCGCCCTGCTCGATGGCGAAGAGATGTTCATAAAACCCGAAGGGTTTGACCAGTTGCATCGCCGTGGCGGAGGTATCCATCGCTTACGCGCCGACCCCACAAAGTGGAAACCCCTTGGGATAGGACAAGGTAACGACGAGGTCGAGCCGAAGAATGAGTAAAATCCCCAATAATCAATAAATTCAAAGGAGGTACTTATGCATTACCGACGTTTAGGACGCTCGGGTCTGAAAGTCAGCGAAATTTCGCTAGGTGCGTGGGTCACCTTTGGCCATCAAATTGACGAAAAAACGGCCATTGACCTGATCCATGCCGCTTATGACCACGGTATTAACTACTTTGACAATGCCGACGTTTACGCCAACGGCCAAGCCGAAATTGTTATGGGCAAAGCCATTAAAGACTTGCCCCGTGAAGCCCTGGTTATCTCCACCAAGGTATTCTGGCCCACAATGCCAGGGCCCAACGGGCGTGGCCTTTCTCGGAAACACGTCATGGAGTCTATCCACGCCTCATTACGTCGTCTGGGCACGGACTACGTAGACCTTTACTTCTGTCATCGCTATGACCCAGATACACCCCTGGAAGAAGTTGCACGGGTCATGGACGATTTGATCCATCAGGGCAAGGTGCTCTATTGGGGTACTTCGGAATGGCGTGGCGCTCAAATTACTCAGGTATATGGTATATGCCGTCAATACGGATTAATTCCCCCGACCATGGAACAACCTCAATACAACCTGCTCCATCGCCGCCGGGTAGAAGAAGACCTGGCGCCGGTATGCCATGAGTTGGGGATCGGCTTGACCACCTGGAGCCCACTTGCCTACGGTATCCTCACCGGCAAATATAATGAGGGTATCCCCGCAGGTAGTCGCGCTTCGCTTCCCGATATGGCGTGGATCCGAGACATGATCACCCCCGAGCGCATCGCAAAAGTGCGCCAGTTGACCGACCTGGCCAAAGAACTCGGAATCACCCCCGCTCAATTGGCCATTGCCTGGATCCTCCGCCGTAAAGAGGTTTCCAGCGTCATTACCGGAGCAACACGCCTGGAACAACTGGATGAGAATCTGGGTGCAGCAGAAGCCGTGGAAAAACTTACCGATGACGTGCTGGAACGCATTGATCGAATCGTCGGCGTTCCCAGTGAGAACGATTAATGGCTTAGAAACGAAGACGCGGGCGTTGGCCCGCGTCTTTTTATTCCCTACGCGAGGAAACTCACACTTCTTTCTGTTTTACACCCCCCAACATAACCATGCGCACCTCGGGCAAATCAGTATACCAGATCAAAAAGGCCGAGAGTAACATGGCAATGATGGTCATAAGCACGTAAGGGGCATTAAATACCTGAACGCCATTGACATTCACTGTGCCGCGAGAGAGCACTAGCATTAGCCGGCTAATGATATTGAAACCCTGCGAAAACGAAATCAGATACCACGGCCAAGGAGCAAGACTACGGCGCAGGATCTGAATCGCTCCGATTAGAGCCAAGACGGCTAGTACCACTGGCAACCACCATTCCTGCGAAGCAGGATCAAACGAGGCAGCAGGGTATAAAACCAATGGAACAACCTGAATGATCAAAAAGGTAACAATAACTCCCGGTTGAAAGAAGAACCTGGGTAACATGTTGGCTCTCCCTAATATAAAGATCAGTTTCTTGGGGGATAATGATTTTTGATATTAGTGCACAATCTTGCCTTTGTCAAGCAAAAGCGCTAAAATATTTTTATATTCTTCACAAGTTTATCCCTAAACTCTTGACAAATCCTAGAGGCTCACCTATTATTGTGCGCAATTAACCCCCTTGGGTTACAAGCAATCCCTTATATAATCATTTCATTCCAGCCCCTGTAAGTCTAAAAAATAAAGGCGTTGCACTAAAATTTTTTTGAGCCAAAGGAGGTGATTGGCTTACACTTAGTCAAGATGATTTTCCAATTCAACATCCCCAACCTCGTTGTACTTGCGATAAATCTAAAGCCATAGGAGGAGAGTATGCGCTCGGTTAAGTTTCTATCTATCGTTTTGCTATTGGCAGTTATCCTAACTGCCTGCGCCCCTGGGGGCGGTGGCGCAGCCCAGCCCAAGGAACTAAAAGTCGCCATTCTTGCACCCCTCTCAGGCCCAGTACCAACGTTTGGTGTCTCAACCCGCGATGGTGCTCTAATGGCTATTGATGAGTGGAATGCCAAAGGCGGTGTTTTAGGCATGAAGATCGTGCCCATCGTCGAGGATAGCCAATGCACCCCTGATCCAGCCGTCAACGCGGCGAACAAGGTGATTGACCAGGATGGCGTAAAATTCATCATCGGTGAAGTCTGCTCAAAAGCCTCTATCCCCGTCTCTGAAATTGCCAATGCCAAGGGTGTTATCCAAATTAGCCCCACCTCAACCAATGTCAATGTCACCGTTGACAGTCAGGGCAAGGTGAAACCCTACATCTTCCGCGCCTGCTTCATTGATCCCTTCCAGGGACAGGTCGGCGCGAAGTTCGCTTGGGAAAAACTGGGTGCCAAGAAGGCTTTCATCATGCTGGACCAGGCCAACGACTATGTGAAGGGCTTGGCTGAAGAGTTTGAAAAGGCCTTTACTGCCCTGGGCGGCGAGATTGTCGGCAAGGCTACCTACACCGCTAAAGATACGGACTTCTCCGCCATTCTGGCTCAGGTGGCCGAGGCAAAACCGGATGTGGTCTATCTACCTGATTACTACAACGTGGTTAACCTGGTCACCAAACAGGCTAAGGAAAAGGGAATCAACGTGCCCTTTGTTGGTGGCGATGGCTGGGATTCCGCCGATTTGGATCTGGCCGCAGCAGATGGTGGTTACTTCACCAACCACTACTCGCCGGATGATCCACGCCCCGAAGTTCAGAACTTCCGCAAGGCTTATGGCGAGAAATACAAGGATGAGAACGGCAATCCCAAGGTTCCCGATGCGCTCGCCGCGTTGGCCTATGATGCCACCAATCTGCTCCTAGAAGCGATCAATCAGGCTGGCACAACCGATACCGCCAAGGTGAAAGACACTTTGGAGAAGATTAAGTTTAACGGCGTCTCGGGCCAAATCACCTTCGATGCCAATCATAACCCGATCAAGTCCGCCGTAATCCTCGCCGTCAAGGATGGCGCTGTCAAGTTCGAAACGGTTGTCAATCCGTGAGTCACGTCTCTTAAGGCTACAGCAAAGCAGGGGGGCGCCATATTAAACTTGGTCGCCCCCCCGCATGCTGCAAGATTAGGAGTGGGAGCCCAGAACCTATGCAAAATGTGTCAACATCAACCCCGGTTGTTTATCATCGCCGACAACCTTTACTATGGGTTGGTAGAGGTTTCTTTGCCCTTTTAGGCCTCTTGGTTCTTTACATCCTCGGTGTCAATTTATTCAAAAACCCAACTCTGTTTGCCCAAATCTTTATCAGTGGGTTGCAATTAGGATTCGTCTATGCCATGATTGCCTTGGGTTACACCATGGTTTATGGTATTGTCAAATTGATCAACTTTGCCCACGGCGACGTTTTCATGGTTGGGGCTTTCACCAGTTTCTACGCAGTAGCCAAATATCGCTTGCACCAATGGCCTAATGCTGTCTTTCCAACCTTAGATCCTGGGCTTGGGGTTGTCATTGGTGCCATAACTGTGATCCTGCTTTCCATGGTTGTCTGCATGATCCTGGCCGTTACCATTGAACGCGTGGCTTACAAGCCCCTCCGCGATGCCCCTCGCATTTCGGCACTGATTACTGCCATTGGCGTTTCCTTCTTCCTGGAATTTTACGGAGCGTTAAACTTCGTTTTCTCGCCTCGTTTTATCCCCTACGAACGGCCATTTGAGGTTGTAGCCTGGTATATCAAAGATGGCATTCACCGCGTTTTACCTGGTCAACAAGCGCCGGAGAACAGTATTACATTCTCGAACATTTTCCTCATTATTATCGGGGTCTCCATTCTTATCCAACTCTTTTTACAATACCTGGTCCGCCGCACCAAAATCGGCATCGCGATGCGAGCCTGTTCTTACGATCGTCAGGCTGCCCGGTTAATGGGCATTGATGTGGATCGAGTCATCTCCTTCACCTTTGCGGTTGGGGCGGCCTTTGCTGGCGCCGGAGGTGTGCTCTATGCCATCGCATATAGCCTTATCTGGACCCAACTAGGCATCTTGCCGGGTCTGAAAGCCTTTGTTGCCGCCGTGCTAGGGGGTATTGGCAGCATTCCAGGGGCTTTCGTTGGGGCTTTGATCATGGGACAGGCCGAGGCAATGACCATGGGATATATCTCCACCCCAATGCGCGATGCCGTAGCCTTTACAATCTTGATTATCGTGCTCTTGCTTCGCCCAACCGGCATCTTCGGCGAACCCGAAAAAGAAAAAGCCTAAGGAGAACCCACTATGGAATTGGGATTTCTGCTCGGTTCCCTGGTCAAAATTATCGCCATCATGGCTTATCTATATGGGTTAATTTGGGTACTCGCCCGCCCCTCCATTTGGGTAAAAATTGCCGGCCTTGTGGGTGCATTTGCACTGGTACAACTAGCCCTAACCGATATTAACGGTTTTCGCCTTCTAAACAACTTCGACAACGGGTTGCTCTTTCAGGCTTGTGCCATGACCATGGTCGCTTTGGGACTGAACCTGATCTATGGGTTCAACGGCCAATTCAGTTTGGGACAGTGGGGTTTCTACGGCATCGGCGCCTACGCCGCCGCGGACATCACCTATCGCTGGATTAACGGCGATGCACGGGGGCTTTTGGTGTTGGGTTTTGGCTCCCTGTTGGGTACTCTGGTATTAATCGCCATCAATAAATGGCTCCAGCGATTCCGCGGTATCCCGGTACTCTCTTCTTTTACTCTTTACCTGATCGGTGCCCTCGTTACTGGCGCGGCTGCAGTATACCTGGGAAATCAATTGAACCCTCTGATCACCCCCCTATTAGGTACAGCGGGTGAGCCAGGCCCCCTCAATACCCCTGCAGCGCAACAGGTTATTTATTTCCTAGCGGTTATCCTGGCCGGCATCTTCGCGGCACAGATTTCCTTCCTTTTTGGTCTACCCGTACTAACCTTGGGAAGCGATTATTTTGGTATTGCCACCTTGGGATTCACCATTGTAGTTAACACCCTCATGGTTAACTCGGATACCATCTTGCCCTTCCCAGAGATGAAGGGGGGGCGCGGCATGATTGGTATTCCCAAACTCACTACCTGGTTCTCTGCCTTTTTCTTCATGATGCTGGTCATCATCATTATGCGTAATCTCATTCATTCCAGTACCGGGCGTTCTCTGGTTGCCGTGCGCGAAGACGAGGTGGCAGCCAAGGCGATGGGAATTGACGTCGCCGGGGCAAAACTATTTGCCTTTGTGGTGGGGAGTTTCTTCGCTGGCATAGGAGGTGCCGTTTACGCCCACTACATAGGTTTCCTTAGTCCGGGAACGTTCGATTTCCTGGCTGGCTTCAACCCCTTAATCATCGTGGTGTTCGGCGGTTTGGGAAGCATGACCGGCACCATCACAGCCACCTTTGGGTGGATCTTCTTCCTGGAAGGGATGTTGCGTGTGCTTCTGAGCCAAATGGGTACTGAAGCCCCTACGTGGCGCTTTGTGCTCTACCCGATCACCTTGCTCTTGCTAATGTTGATCCGCCCTCAAGGGCTGCTCGGTTCTGTGGAGTGGGGCTTTCTCAAAGGGCCAGGATTCACCCCCACCCCACGATCCCATCCCGAACCCGCTCATGAACGTGCGGCTTGAAAGGAGTAGCCCATGGAGATGAAGCCCAACGGAAGCAAACCTACTGTCCTTGAAATTCGCGGTCTCACCAAATTTTTTGGTGGATTGGCCGCCGTGCGTAATTTTGACCTGACCCTGAAACAGGGTGAATTGGTGGGATTAATCGGCCCCAACGGCGCCGGAAAGACAACGGTGTTCAATATGATCACCGGGCTATATGTACCCACCAGTGGGGAGATATTTTTTAATGGAATGAACATTGTTGGCTTGGAACCTCACGAAATCACCCGCATGGGTATCGCCCGCACCTTTCAAAATATTCGACTCTTTCCTAATCTGACTGTCCTGGATAACGTGCGGATTGCTTACCACCCCCATTGTGGTTATACACTGACCGATGGCCTCCTGCGCACTCCACGTTTTGGTGTGAGAGAAAAGGAACTGACCGAACAGGCTCTCGATTTTCTAAGCATCTTTCAATTGGATCGCATCCACAACGAAATTGCTAAAAACCTTCCCTATGGTGAACAGCGTCGGGTTGAAATTGCCCGTGCTCTAGCCTGCAATCCCAAACTCTTGCTCTTGGACGAACCGGCTGCAGGCATGAATCCGCGTGAAATCATCGAACTGATGGATTTAATCCATTTCATTCGCGAGCGATTTGACCTGACCATCTTGCTGATTGAACATCAAATGCGAGTGGTCATGGGAATTTGCGAGTGGATCACGGTCATGGATTTTGGTCAGGTGATTGCCCGGGGTACCCCCAAGGAGATCCAGGAAAATCCCTTGGTCATCGAGGCTTACCTAGGGAAAGGAGTCACCCATGTTGCTTGAAGTCCATAACCTCAACGTTTACTACGGGGCCATTCATGCCCTCCAGGGTATTTCCTTTCACGTTGACGAGGGTGAAATCGTTACGCTGATCGGCGCCAATGGAGCGGGAAAGTCCACCACCCTGCGCACCATCTCGGGCCTGCTCCGCACCCGCACCGGTTACATTCGCTACAAAGGGCACGATATTACTAACACCCCCGCCCAGGAAATCGTCAAAATGGGCATTAGCCATGTTCCTGAGGGGCGCAAGATTTTCGCTCCCCTTACGGTGCGTGAGAACCTGCTCATGGGTGCCTACACTCGAAACGATCCCAATGAGATTCAGCGTACCATGGAACGGGTCTTTACATCCTTTCCACGCTTGAAGGAACGCATAAATCAATTAGGGGGCACCCTTTCCGGTGGTGAGCAACAGATGTTGGCAATGGGTCGAGGCCTGATGAGTCGCCCCACCTTGCTGCTCCTGGATGAGCCATCCATGGGTCTCAGCCCCATTCTGGTAGAAGAAATTTTCCGCATCATTCAGGAAATCAATCAACAAGGTACCAGTATTCTCCTGGTAGAACAAAATGCTCACATGGCACTTTCCATTGCACACCGCGCTTACGTGCTCGAGACCGGGCGCATTGTGCTCTCAGGCGCGGCTAAAGAGGTCGCCGAAAATCCAATGGTCAAGGCAGCGTACTTAGGCGTCTAATCTTCCTGCGCCAATGGCGTTCCAACCCGCTTATCTTAATCTCTTGGCAAGCGGTGAACTCAAACGGCGGGTTGAACTCGCCTACGCCCATCTAGAAGCCTGTGATTTGTGCGCTTGGGCTTGTGGCGTCAACCGCCGCGCAGGGCGATTAGGCGTCTGCCGCACGGGTGAAAAAGCTAAAGTCAGCAGTTATGGACCCCATTTTGGGGAAGAAGCCCCTCTGCGCGGTTGGCGCGGCTCTGGCACCATCTTTTTCACACGGTGTAACTTGCGTTGTCAGTACTGCCAAAATTACGAAATCAGCCAAACTGACGAAGGACAAGAGGTCGAGCCTGAGGAATTGGCCGAGATCATGCTTCGGCTCCAACATCTGGGCTGCCATAACATCAACCTAGTTTCTCCTAGCCATGTAGTGGCTCAAATCCTGGCTGCAGTTCTTATTGCCGCTCAAGCCGGGCTACGCCTTCCTTTGGTTTATAACACCGGCGGCTACGATTCAATGGAAAGTTTACGCTTGCTCGATGGGATCATTGATATTTATATGCCGGATATGAAATACGCTGATCCCGAAATTGCCAAACGTTATTCACGCATCCCCCACTATCCACAGGTCAATCAAGCAGCCGTGCGTGAGATGCATCGGCAAGTGGGTGATTTGCAACTAGATGCAAATGGGATCGCAGTGCGCGGTTTGCTAGTTCGCCATTTGGTTTTGCCCAACAATCTCGCTGGCACTGAGCAAATCGTCCGCTTTCTGGCCCAAGAAATATCGCCCAACACCTATCTTAACATTATGGATCAATACTATCCAACCTATCGAGCCCATCTATACCCCGAGATCAACCGCCGCATCACAGCAGAAGAATACCGACAGGCTGTGGAAGCCGCCCATCGTGCCGGATTGCACCGGCTAGATTGATGGATCTAATGCCCAGATTTATGCACCGGCAAAGCCACAAGGATAAGGCTACTGCGCCCTTCCAACGAATAGGTTGGGGATACAACAGGTGGTGATTGATGCAGGTCACAGATATCCTCAGGGCTGGCAAGGCTGGTATCTACGAACCGATGCCAGCGCTGATCGGAAGGTAACCAGGGCAATTCAAAGGTTAGTGCTTCCCAATAGGCGTTGAATGCCACATAAACATGTTCGCCTGCTTCGGGTAAACACAGTTCCAACGCCAAGGCATGTGAAATCTCACGCCAATCCGGTTGATTGCGCTTGACCCCATGCCAGGCAAGACGCGGGGTGTTTTCACCTGGCTTGCGTGCCCAGAACGATTCCTCACGAAACATATGATAAGATTGCGTAAAAGCCACCAGCATTTGCACAAAGCGCCATAAACCTCGCTCTCGTTCCAGAAGTTGCCAATCCAACCAGGATATTTCGTTATCCTGACAATAGGCATTATTATTGCCACGTTGGGAGCGCCGCACCTCATCCCCCATCAAAAGCATTGGCGTACCTTGAGCAATCAGCAACGCAACCAGAAAATTACGAATCTGCCGCTGACGTAAGCGCTCCACCTGGGGATCATCGGTAGGGCCTTCAACTCCGCAATTCCATGAGAAGTTTTCCTCAATGCCATCCCGGTTGTCTTCCAAATTGGCTTCGTTATGCTTGTGGTTATATGAGACCAAATCATTCAGGGTAAATCCATCATGGCAGGTGACGAAGTTGATGCTGCGATTAGGTTCGCGATCGGGTTGGCGGAATAGATCCGGACTACCTATGAGACGATTGGCAAAATCCCAAATCGTTCGCTCATCTCCTCGCATAAAGCGGCGCACATCGTCGCGAAAGCGCCCATTCCATTCCGCCCAACGGTGTCCAATGAACGTACCGACTTGATAAAGTCCTGTCGCATCCCAAGCCTCGGCAATGATCTTGGTGCCCGCGAGGACGGGGTCAGTTTCGATTTCCCACAAAATGGGGGGATTCTTGAGCAATTGTCCATCTTCGTCCCGCGCCATAACCGAGGCTAAATCAAAGCGAAATCCGTCTATGTGCATCACCTGCACCCAATAACGCAAAGCATCCAAAATCAGCCGCCGCACAATCGAATTATTGGTATTGAGGGTATTCCCACAACCGCTAAAATTCAGATACTGCGAGGGGTCATGAGGATCAAGCATATAGTAAATACTGTTTTCCAGTCCTTTTAATCCGAATACTGGCCCACGATGATCACCTTCAGCAGTATGATTGAAGACCACATCCAAGATAACCTCAATCCCTGCATGGTGCAGTGCTTTAACCATATCCCGGAATTCATCCACCGGGCCCAGGACATCTTTACGTGAACTATACCCTCGGTGAGGAGCAAAAAAGGCCACCGGGCTATAACCCCAATAGTTCGTCAACCCGGGGGGTGCATCTTGCTCATCGAACTGTTGTACCGGCATTAGTTCTACTGCGGTGATCCCTAGCGACTTTAGATAGGGGATCTTTTCAATCAATCCCGCATACGTCCCACGCTTTTCCACCGCCACGCCGGATGATGGATGGCGGGTAAAGCCACCGACATGAAGTTCGTAAATCACTGTCTGAGCGTAGGGCAAGCGTAAGTGTTGATCGCCTTCCCAATTGTAGCCGCGGGGATCCATCACCGCGCACTTTAGCATGTGGCCCCAATCCCCGCCGGGTTGTAATGCGGCCTCACGGCGGTAATGTTCGGTATTAACAATCACCCGGGCATAGGGATCTAACAGCAACTTGTTGGGGTCAAAGCGATGGCCGCGCTCAGGATTGTGGGGGCCAAATACTCGATAGGCGTAGATCTGGCCGGGTCCGATCCCATGCACATAGACATGCCAATAGGCAAACGTGCGATGTTCCTGGGGATCCAACCGAATCACGTGCGAGGGTTCAGCATCCTCGGGGTTGTCAAAGAGCAAAAGGTCTACCGCAGTGCTGTTCATCGAAAAGAGCGAGAAATTAACCCCTCCATCGTGAATCGTCGCTCCCAAGGGATAACTTTGCCCGCGGTGAATTTTTATCTCAGACATCATAACTCTCCCGCTTAGATGAAAAGGATTAAAATGAAGCAATCATCTATTTGTTCCTGGGAGTTAAAGCCATGGAATACCGCTTTCTGGGTAAGACCGGAATTAAGGTTTCAAAGTTGTGCTTCGGCACAATGACCTTTGGCAACGAGGCGGATGAAGCAACATCTGTCGCGATATATCGGCGCTGCCGAGATGTCGGCATCAATTTCTTCGATTCAGCAAACATTTACGCTGGCGGTCAATCTGAGGTCATTCTTGGTCGCCTGATCGCGGGTCATCGTGATGAGGTGATTATAACCAGTAAAGCCTTCTTTCCAACCGGACCCGATGTAAACGCCCGCGGTGCCTCACGCCGCCACTTGCGCCTCGCGGTTGAAGCCAGCCTCAAACGCCTCAATACTGATTATATTGACATTTACTACATCCACCACTTTGATGACGTCACCGCCCTCGAAGAAACCCTGCACGGTTTGGAAGACCTTGTGCGCCAGGGCAAAATTATTTTCCCGGCAGTGAGCAACTTCGCCGCCTGGCAGATTGAAAAAGCCTTGGGCATTGCTGAACGCCGCGGCTGGACACCATTGGCCTGCATCCAACCCATGTATAACCTGGTCAAACGCCAAGCCGAGGTGGAGATTCTGCCCATGGCTCAAGCCGAGGGTTTGGGCGTGGTGCCCTACAGTCCTCTCGGAGGCGGTTTGTTAAGTGGCAAATATGGGACTGATCGCCAGCCCGAAAAGGGACGTCTGGTCGAAAATCCCATGTATCGCACTCGCTATGGGGAAGCCTGGATGTATGACGTTGCAGAACGCTTCACCCAATTCGCCCAAGCCCACGGGTATGAGCCGGCCGCACTAGCCGTTGCCTGGGTTGCCAGCCACCCCGCAGTAACTGCGCCGATCATTGGTGCCCGGAATCTTGATCAGTTGGAGGGGGTGTTAAAAGCCCTGGACATCCACATGACCCCTGACCTGCGCGAACAAATTGCATCCCTTTCACCCACTCCACCCCCCGCTACAGATCGTTCGGAGGAGCGCACGGCTTATTCTATGGTTTCGCGTTAATGCCACAATCTTGGCATAAGGGTTATAAAGACGTTAAAATTGGTTTGAAATGTTAAAAAACACGTTATGGTTGCTAAGGTCACTATAACCCCGGTCAAAGATATTCGTCCCCGGTTGGAAGATGAATTTGCGCCGGGAGAGTTTATCCCGCGCACCCCGGCTATTGCCGAAGCCTATGCATGGGGACAAGAACTCCATAAAGGCCAATATCGCCTGAGCGGCGAGCCCTATTTTGAAACCCATTGCGTGTGGGTAGCAGGGTTCTTGGATAAACTTATTGGCCGCGAAGCCTGGACTATCGCTGCTTTGCTTCACGATGCGGTGGAAGACCAGGGCGAAACATTAGACGCCATCCGGGAACGCTTTCCCGGCCCGCTTGGCGAAGAAGTGGCGTACATTGTAGATGGGGTAACTAAAATCAGCAATCCCCGAGATGGACGGACGCGGGAGATTGAAACTCTCCGTAAACTGGCCCAATTTCGCGACCCCGGCGTTTACCTAGTCAAATTGGCCGATAAAAGCCACAATCTTCTAACGCTCCATCATATGCCAGAACACAAGCGCCAGCAAAAGGCTTTAGAGGTGATTCGCGCCTACGGCAAACTGGCGGGCATTTTAAATTGTTATCGCTGGCGGCGGTGGCTTGAAGATCTGGCTTTCCCGTATGCCGATCCCGAAACCTATGCGTTTGTAAAGGAAAAGATTGACGCCGATCCCCGCCTAGATCTCTCATTTATCCATCCTATGATGGAACAACTCGGCAACCTCATGGAAGACAGCGGGATCGGCGGAAGCGTGGAATTGACCGTTAATGGATACTGGCAAACCTGGCAAAAGTTGCGCCGAATGGCGCGGGCACGCCGAGCCTCTATGGATTCTTTCATGGCTGTCAATGATCTGGTCTCGTTCCGGTTGGTAGTAGAAAGTCAGGATGAGTCACAATGCTATCAACTATTGCCCAAAGTCAACCGCTTTCTCGGCCCTTATCTAGACCAGAATCGCTTCGATGACTACATCGCCTGTCCTCAGAATGGCTACCGTGCGCTTCAGATCACGGCCTGGCTGCCCGACTTGGGCGCCATCGAAGTGGCTATCGCGACGCGAGAGATGGAGGAAGAAAACCATTGGGGCGTCGTCTATGCGTTGAAACAGGGCAAAGATATCAGCCATTACCGCCCGATTGAAATTTTCACCCCTAGTGGAAGCGCGCGCTTCTTGCCTGAGGGTTCCACCGTTCTGGATGCTATTGCGTCTATCCAACAGGAATTTCTTCTGGATAAAATCAGCGCTGTTAAAGTCAACGGCAATCTTGCCCGCCTCTCAGACCATATTCAACCGGGCGACATCGTCGAAGTGATCACCGGTAACAACCGCCTGTCGCCTTCCGAAGAATGGTTGGCCTTTAGCAACCCATCCACCGCACGCCTGTTACGTGGCGTGCTGGTGACCGAGGCGCTTAAACGTAGCGCCGAGAAAGGGCGTCAAATTGCCAAGCAATTGCTCAAAGAACGAGGATTATTGGCTCTTGAGGACGTGCAAGCCTTAGAGCCGACGCGGGTGGATAATTTGCTGGAACAGCTTGCCTGTGCCAGTTTAGAGGATTTCTACGCTGCTCTCGGTAGCGGCGCTATTCGGCTGCAAGAAGTATCACAAACCCTGGATCGTGTTGGAATCACTAATGATACACTCCAATGGACCACAATTCAATTACTGGGCAGTGCACAAGCCAATCGTCCAGGCACACTAGCCCGTTTAGCCAGCCTTGTTTCTCAGGCTGGCGGGAATATCTTACGTTCGGTCAACAACACGTTGCCCGATGGTCGGTTCTCGTTGCGCTTGGTGGTAAGTAATTTATCCCCTGAACATTGTGAACTGCTCTACCAAGCGTACCTTAAATGTGGAATTGAATTAGAGGTAGTAGAAATTACTTGAAGGATGAGATTAATGGTATAATTTACAAAATTCATGCCCCTCAAATGCATGAAATCTAGAACGGAGTAAAAAGTTGAATCCTACACCCAAACCCACCCAAATCGCCGATGACGTTGTCGTTTCTCTGGCATATACTCTCAGCGTCAACGGTACCGTTGTGGACTCTTCCGACGAGTCCAATCCGGTTGTCTTCCTACAAGGCTACGGTAATATCATCCCTGGTCTCGAACGCGAACTGTACGGCTTGCAGGTTGGGGACGAGAAGCACATCGTAGTGCAGCCCCGCGACGGCTACGGCGAGGTAGATCCCGACGCCATTATGCGCATTCCTAAGGAAGAATTTCCTCCCCAAATCCCCCTGGTCTCGGGGGTGGAGTTGGAAGTGCGTGACATGGAAGGGAATATTCTCCATGCCACGATTGTTGGCGTGGACGAGGAAGCCGTTACTCTTGATTTCAATCATCCCCTTGCCGGCCAGGAACTGGTCTTTGACGTTAAGGTCGTTGACCTGCGCGAGGCAACTGAGGAAGAACTACGTCACGGCCACGTTCACGAAGCGGATATGGAAGAAGAGGAATTCCTCCCCGGTGACGAGGAGGAATAACTCTTATCTCTTGGACCGCACAAGCCGCTACGGGAAACCAGTAGCGGCTTTCTGTTTACCAGGAGCAATTGCAATTTTGGTATAATCCTATCGCACAATAACAGCATCGAGAATTCATCCAACATGCGCTTCTTACCCACTTCGATTCCCGACGTCATTGTCATTGAGCCCCAGGTCTTCAGCGACACGCGCGGCTTTTTTATGGAAGTATTCCAAGCGCAGAAGTTTGCTTCAGCCGGATTGCCCACTCACTTTGTACAAGATAATCACTCGGGATCGCGCCAGGGTATTCTGCGTGGTTTGCATTACCAGATTCAAAACCCACAGGGCAAATTAGTCAGAGCAGTCGTAGGCACAATTTTTGATGTCGCTGTTGACCTTCGTAAAAGTTCCCCCACTTTTGGTAAATGGGTGGGGGTGATTCTTTCGGCTGAGAACCACCTTCAACTTTGGATCCCGGTTGGCTTTGCCCACGGCTTTTACGTCCTGAGCGAATGGGCTGAGGTCCACTACAAGACCACCGACTTCTACAACCCTCTGGGTGAGCGTACGTTACGCTGGGATGATCCTCAGATTAACATTGCGTGGCCACTCATTGACCATCAGCCTCCCTTGCTTTCCGACAAAGATGCGCAGGGGAAGTTTCTTTCCGAAGCCGATCTTTTTGACTAACCTGGAGAGGCAAAGATAGCAATGCAACGAGTACTGGTGACAGGCGGTGCCGGATTTATTGGCTCAAACTTCGTGCGTTACCTTTTACATCACGAGCCTGAGGTGCAAATTATCAACCTCGATCTTCTGACCTATGCCGGCAGTTTGGAGAATCTGTGCGATTTGCCGGATGAGCATAGGCATATCTTCATCCGTGGCGATATCTGCGATTCCGATCTGGTCTACCACTTATTTATCCAATATGAGATAGACACCGTTGTGCATTTTGCCGCCGAATCGCATGTAGATCGCTCAATTCTCGGTCCGGCTCAATTTATCCAGACCAACATTGTTGGCACGTTTACACTGCTGGAAGCCGCACGCAGAGCATGGATAGAGGATAAGATTGTTCCCTTGGAACGGTGCCGCTTCCATCACGTCTCTACAGACGAGGTTTTCGGTTCCCTTGAGCCCCACGATCCCCCTTTCCGTGAGACGAACCCCTACGCTCCGAACTCTCCATATGCCGCCTCTAAAGCATCCAGCGATCATCTCGTGCGCGCCTACGCTCACACCTATGGGTTACCGGTAACCATCACCAACTGCTCCAATAATTATGGTCCTTACCAGTTTCCGGAGAAACTAATCCCTCTAATGATCCTGAACGCCCTACAAGGGAAGCCTTTGCCTGTCTATGGAGATGGACAGCAGATTCGCGACTGGCTTTACGTAGAGGATCATTGCGATGCTATTCACCGCGTCCTGCGACAAGGAAAACCGGGCGAAACCTATAATGTCGGTGGTAATAATCAACCCACAAATTTACACATTGTTCACACGATTTGTGATCTACTGGACGATCTACGTCCCGAATCCCCCTACCGACCTCACCGCAATCTGATTCGTTTTGTTGCCGACCGGCCTGGTCACGACCGTCGCTACGCAATGGATATCCGTAAAATTCAGCATGAACTTGGCTGGCAGCCTCGTGAAACACTGGAAAGCGGGTTACGCAAGACAGTGCTTTGGTATCTAAATCATCTCGATTGGGTATCTGCCATCCTCAAACGGCCTGATTTCCAAGCCTGGCTAGAGAACAATTATGCTTCCCGAGGAGTAAAACCATGAAAGGGATCATTTTGGCCGGGGGTAAAGGCACCCGCCTTTATCCAATCACACGAGCCATTAGCAAACAGATCCTCCCAGTCTACAACAAGCCAATGATCTATTACCCTCTTTCCATGCTGATGCTAGCAGGGATTCGTGACATTCTGATTATCAGTACACCTCAGGATCTGCCTCTTTTTGAACGCTTGCTCGACAGCGGGGCACAATGGGGGTTGCGCTTTCAGTATGCCGAACAGCCCGAACCGCGCGGTTTAGCCGAGGCTTTTTTGATTGGACGTTCATTTATCGCTGGTGAACCTTGTGCGCTTATCCTCGGCGACAACATTTTCTACGGGCGCGGGCTGGCTCGTCTGCTCCAAAGTGCGGCTCAGGTGCAAGAAGGTGCGGTCATCTTCGCCTACCCGGTCAATGATCCTACACGTTATGGCGTCGTGGAAATTGACAAGGACGGACGTGCCTTGAGCATTGAGGAAAAACCCAAAAAACCGCGCTCCAACCTGGCTGTGCCGGGCATCTATTTTTATGACCATCATGTTGTAGAGTATGCTGAAACCCTTCAGCCTTCTGCGCGTGGTGAACTTGAGATCACCGATCTGAACCGCATTTATCTAGAAAAGGGTCAACTTAAGGTTGAAGTCCTGGGACGTGGCATTGCTTGGCTAGATGCCGGGACTCACGAAGCATTGCTTCAAGCCAGTAACTTTGTCCAAACTGTTGAAGAACGCCAAGGGCTAATGATCTCCTGCCCCGAGGAAATTGCCTATCGCATGGGGTATATCACCGCAGAGCAACTTCGCGAACAAGCCCAAACCATGGCAAACAATGGCTATGGAGCCTATCTGCTCCGACTCCTTGAAGAGTCACCTTGGTAAGCATGCGCATCTTGCTTCTTGGACACTTAGGACAACTGGGATGGGAAGCCCGCCGAGCCCTGGCCTGCCTGGGCGAGATCGTTGCGTTGGATTATCCCCAAATTGATCTTAGCCAGCCGCAAACCCTGCCCACTCTGATTCGAGATATCAAGCCCTCAGTTATCTATAATGCCACTGCTTACACTGCGGTGGATAGAGCCGAGCAGGAATCTCATCTCGCCAAGCAAATCAACGCCATTGCCCCTGGCGTGTTAGCCGAATGTGCCCGAGAGGTACGCGCTGTACTGATCCACTTTTCAACGGATTATGTCTTTGACGGCACGAAAGGCAGCCCATACGTTGAGGACGACATCCCTCATCCTCTCAATACCTATGGAATGACCAAATGGATGGGGGAGCAGGCTATCCAAGACATCAATGATGTTTACTTAATCTTCAGAACGAGTTGGGTTTATAGTTTGCGCCGAGACAGTTTCGTCACCAAGGTTCTGGAATGGAGCCGTAAACAAGAAACGTTGCGCATCGTGGATGACCAAATTAGCAACCCCACTTGGGCGCGGATGCTGGCCGAGATTACTGCGAACCTGTTAGCCAACTACCGCGAAGATCCCTATGCTCAACTCCAAGACAAGCGTGGTCTCTACCACCTGGCTGGTGATGGCTGGGCAAGCCGGTTTGATTGGGCACAAGCCATTTTGAAATTAGATCCACAGCCGGAGCAACGCGCAACACGCCACCTTTTGCCGGCTAAAACCTCCGAGTTTCCAACCCCCGCAACTCGGCCTCTGTTTTCGGCTTTAAACTGTGAGCGTTTTAAACACACTTTTCATCTCAGCCTGCCCCCTTGGCAAGACGCCTTAACCCTGGCTTTGCAACCATAAAACAAGCCGCTATGCATCCTTCTTCATCCTACGAAGATCGCCTCCTATTTTCCTCCCGGCAAGAACTGCAGCGAGTACTTCACTGGTGGTGGATTATTTTTTTAATGGCACTGTTAGGCGCGTTATGCGGTTGGATCATTCACGCCTATATACCCCCAGTTTATGAAGCACAGGCGGTTTTCAGCGCCACAATTGACTATACGCAAACCGGTATGATGACTCAGTTCGAGCAGGATCAAGCGCTTAACGCCGTTGGCCACTTAATCGCCTCAGGTGAGGTACTTGACCGGGTGGTGTCCCAAAGTCGAACAAAGGGTATGAGTCTAACCGTGGCAGAGTTGCGGCGTATGGGTACCGTGGAGCGCCAAGTAGACGCCTTTATTCTTCGCCTGCGCACCGTGAATGCTGAACGGGCGGCTTACCTCGCCAACCTATGGGCCGGCGAGGCCAACGCCCTAATTAATGACGCACAAGCCCACGCTCTCCAAGCGGCACACCTGGCGCGTTACCTGCAGTCATTAGAAAGTTGCCTCCAACGCTCTCTCGTCATCCCTCCAGCGCCCACCTTGTGCTACCAGCGATCCCCCACAGAGATTCAAAACCTGATCACTGAGACTTCCAAGCAACTTCAGGCCGAGCGCCAAGCCAGCCGAAATCTTTTCCCTGGGCTTCTAATTCAGTGGGTTGAGGAAGCCACCCCACCCACCCAACCTACGCAATTCGGGCGCAATGACTTAATGCTAGCCGGTGCACTCATCGGCTTGCTTGTGGGTATTATTTCGGTTGAAGTCCTGCCCCCGTTTCGCCGCATAACATCATGAAAGCAAAACTTTTTTTCATTTATCAAGGGTTGCAATTTGGTCTTTGGGGAGCAGTGGGGCTGCTGCTTCCATTAACCAGTTTTCCCTGGATTACACAGCGGTTTAATATCCATTCTGTTGCTCCCGCCGCGGCTCTTCCTCTGGGACTATTAATTCTGGTCTGGTTTCTTCCCTACACAATTACATCGGTAGGACGTTTGCCGCGCCAGGCCATTCCGTTACTGGTGTTCATTTTCATCGCTCTCCTTTCCTCCCTACTCTCAATCACACTTCCCCTGCCTCCCTTCCGTTCTCCCAATGTATGGGGTAACATTCGCGAAGCGCTGCTAACTTTAGGGGTGGGCGTTGCATTCTATCTCTTAACCGCCACCTGGTTCAACACATCTAAACGCATCGAATTCCTACTTCAAACCATTCAAATCGGCGGAATCGTCATAATCCTCTGGTCGTTCGTGCAGGCTTTTTTCTGGTACACCCAAAAGGGCTATCCAGCCTGGATGTTCGCCATTCAATCCCACCTAACCTCTAACGGACGCCTGTTTGAACAGCGCGTTACCGGTTTGGCATTTGAGCCTTCCTGGTTAGCACACCAATTAAACCTGTTGTACTTGCCCCTTTGGTTAGCCGCCACCCTCAAACGCTGGTCTGCGTTTCGCTTCCGCATCGTCGGCTTAAGTGTAGAAAACCTCTGTCTCCTCGCTGGCGGCGCAGTTCTGTTTCTTTCCTTTTCTCGTGTGGGCTGGCTCGCTTTTTTGTGCGCTCTGGCTTATGTGATTCTCCGTGCTAACCTGGTACTAATCCGCTGGCTACGGGATCAACTTCAAAAACGCCTCCATCTAAATCTGGCGCGTTGGGTTATGGGTCAAGCTATTCCCATTGGAATGGGTATTTTGTTGATCGGTATTTATATCGGCCTCTTTTTCAGTGCTGGTTACGTATTGAGCCGACTTGATCCGCGTATGCGCGACCTCTTTCGTTTTGAGTTCCTGCGCACCGAAGGTCTGGCCGGTTACGCCAATCGGCTAGTTTTTGCCGAACGCTTAGTATATTGGCAAACCGGATACCGCATTTTTTCCGATTACCCCTGGCTCGGGGTCGGATTGGGCAATGCCGGCTATTTCTTCCCTCAAAAAATGGTTGCTTTCGGTTGGGCATTAACGGAAGTACAAGATCTGATGTTTCGCCAGACTTTCATTCCCAACACGAAGAGTCTATGGGTGCGCTTGCTGGCTGAAACTGGAATTGTTGGCTTTGCCGTATTCATCACTTGGCTTTATGTCCTTTGGGTTACCGGACGCTCTCTCTCACATGCCTCTTCTGGATTACAACGCACACTAGGTTGGGCACTCTGGTTGGGCTTGATTGCATTACTGGTAGAAGGTTTCAGCGTGGATACGTTTGCACTGCCCTATTTTTGGACGCTATTTGGAATCGCCACTGCAGCTTCAACCTTGAAGCCTCAACTTTCTGGCGGTTGATCCTCTAACGAATCTACCCGCTTCGCCTGACGCCGATCCCACCACCAGCCCCCTATTAAAATCAAACTCGCTAAACTCACTATAGCACCGACCATTACCCAGAAAGGCAGACGGGGAAGCACACGATACGTACGACTGACATACCACTCAGTAAAAAAGATCAGTCCCATACCCTCGACGGTCAGCCATCGCCCCAACCAGGGATCACGCGCTCCTCGCGCCAAGTAATAAACCCAAGCCACAGTTAACGCAAACGTTGGGAGCAGCATGGCACGGTAGCGTGGGTTGTCCCACAAGTCGCCCCCAGCCCGCAAGGAAGCAAGAATCGTCCAACCCCAAGCCAATCCAATTAACCATAGAAGCACGAATCGCCACGAATGCTCCCGAACATGCCTTAATGCCCATGGCGCATAGAAAAGAAATGGCAATACAGCGTACCACCCCAGTGCTCGTAAGGTGCTAATCGCATTCCAAACGGGGAGCGAGGGGTCAAATATTGCTCCGGGTAAGACCGGTTGAAATACGCCATAAGCCACGATAAATGGGAGTTCAAGAAATGTGGGCAATTCTCCCAATAACTTCTGAACCCAGCCCGAGCCGCGTTGGGTCAAGTAGGCATCCCATAACGCTACCCGTTCCAACCATCCGCCAAAAGCAACCAGCCCGAGGATCACCAGAACCCCAAGTCCTATACCGACCCACTGCCAACCCCGCTTTACCTTGAGCCGGGCAAGATAAAAGATCAAACCTCCGCTAAGAAGAACCAACAGCCAGACCCCTGCAGCCAACCAAGAAAAAACCCCCATCACCCCCAACGCCAACAGCCCACCACCGATGCGTGTTTGTAGCCTACTTTCCTGATCCCACAACGCCCATAGGATCACGCTTCCAAAAGCAATGAGAAAAGGATCACGCATCTGAGAAGCCGCCAGAAACAACGCCTCGGGATAAAAAGCCAAGATCATAACCGCCAGATGGCGACTGCGCTGAAAAACCTCCCTTTTTAATGCCCGTGCCAAAAAGGGGAGTCCAATAACACCTGCCCAAGCCGTCAGGATCAGAATAAGCCAGGGGCGGTGTTGCTCTGGGCTCAGGTAACGGTACACCAAAGCACTTACAGCCAACATCCCACCATATTGATCGGAAACATACCGCCCACCCAAGGCTGAGAGGACGGGCTCAGAAGAGGTTGCTAGCGCCCATGCCTCTTGATCGCGCCTGAAGGCATCATAGTAGAGATACCCCAGGTTCTGTTGAGGAGTATCGTAACCCCAATGGGGCAAGCCCAACGTAAGCCCAACCCCAAGCATTAACCGCACCAAGAAAGCGGCTATGATAACTCGACCCAACCACCGTTCGCGCCCGCTCCAGCGCCACAACCCATAAAATGTTCCCCCCGCCAGGCAAAATAATAGAGAGGACGCTAAAAAGCCTTGAACATCGAGACCACCAGTCATCACCCAGGTGGTGATCCCCCCCAAACAAACCCCCAAACCGATTATTCCTAAGACATTGAAAAGGAGCGTAGACTTTGATGTCACCAGAGACTTCCCTCCATGCCGCGGTTCGGGTCATAACGCCCAATTCGCCAGAATGCGCTGCGCCCGCGCGACCCAAGTATAACGTTCGGCATCCACGCGCGCCTGTTGACCTAACACCCCGCACACATCCGGGTGGCAATAGAGGTCATCCAGGGCTCTCGTCCAGGCTTCCACATCCTCCGGCGGGCAGAAACGCGCATTCCCATCATTCAAGACCTCATGCAAAACTGGCAAATCACTGGTGAGTATAGCCCGCCCACAAGCCAGATACTCAAACATTTTCATCGGACTGCAAATATCGGCAGAGTTACCCCCACTGCTACCAGCCACGGCGCGCTCATAAGGCATCAGCAGCACCTCGCCAGCGGCCTGATAAAGGGGTAAAACCCGATTTTCGACAAAACCCGTTAACATCACATTGGTTAAGCCCTGTTGGCGTACTTCATTGCGCCAATAGGTCACTGCTTCATCACGTCCACCCACCCACAAGAATTGGATTTGGGGAAGGTTGCGCGCCACTGCCATTAAGAGCCCCATTCCACGCCCGGGATAAAAGTGCCCGCTGTAAACCGCGGTGAACTGTTCCTTCAATCCCAGCCTCCGCCGGGCTTCCGACGGATCAGGCAGTCCCTGATAACGTTCTAAATCAACTCCGTTGGGAGCAATCACAACCTGGTCTTCCTGTAAGTTAAGCCCAAATTCCTCCCGCAGAACCCGATAAAGTGCTTGGGTGATGATCGCAAAACGTTTTTTTCCATCACGATTAACCACCCACCGCAAAAGTTGTGGGCCGATTCGTCCGCTGGGGCGGTCGTGAAGTTCTAGAACCAGAGGAATACCCGCTTGCAAAGCCATAAATCCGATTTGAGGCAACCAAGTATAAACGATATCCGCCTTCCAACCCTGTGCCCGCTTCCATGCACGATAAACAAAATCATAGCGTTTGAGCCATGGCCGGCTTGGTATCCACTCCACCTCAAAAGAATGATTCAAACCGTAATGTGCCGCCAGTTTTGACCAGGGAGTGGAACTTTCGCCGGGTATCCACAATTTAACCACATGACCGGTCTGTACTAAAGCCTGGCACATTTTCATCACCTGAATGCTATTAGCCGTGCTCGAGGGGATCTGGGACGTGCTAAAGCAGGCGATGCGCATTCACCACCTCACCATGATCTCGTTCCAATTGGGAGAGATCGCGTATTCCACGCCAGATTATCATACTCACCGAAAGGATGAAATAACTGCTTAGAAGCAAGGCCAGCGAGAGAACTCCATAGCGTTTTACCAAAACAAACATAAGTAGAGTTTTCAATATTCCAACCACCAGAGTTATCATCAACGGATCATTTGGCTTACCCAGTGCTAATAACAATGGACGATTCCAATAAAAAATATTCGCAAAGCCATAACCGATTAGGAGCGCTAGGATCAGGGGAAAAGCCGGCAGGTAGGCACCATCCTTAAACCAGGATAAAAACCACGGCCCCACCAAAACAAGCCCCACCCCAACGGCTGTGGTCCAGCCCAATGCAATCAAACTAGTGCGTCGCAATAGAGAACGCAAGGTTTTCCACATCCGCTGAGTGACTGCCCGCGTGATCTCGGGGTAAGTGGTTTGGATGAACGGAAGGATGGGCAACATGAGCACATTCATTAACGCCAGGGCAAATTTATAATATCCTGCTTCCAGACTGCTCAAAAAAAGGCCCGCCCACAATACTTCATTATCCCGAATGAGCATGTTCACCGTGCCACTTAAGTTTGTGCTCAGGGCAAAACGCCCAAGAGCCGCTTTTTCAGGTACACGCTGCATGGGGGCCCGCCACCACACCGGCCCAAGGATCCTGGCCGCAGATTGCCACCCCAAAATCATCATGGCCAGACCAAAAACCATCTTGCCGGCGAGGTAAGCCAGCATAACTTCAAATACCCCCCATTTCATTATAAATGCCAGTGTAATCCCGGCTGCAGTGGTAATGTTTTGCACTAATGTGATAATCGCTTGAGCACGAAAGCGTCCCCCAATTTGTAGCAGTGCCGTTGAGGTCTCGGTAAAGAGATTGCCCAACAGCGCCAATCCATATAAGGGAATCCAGGGTTGGGCAATGGGATCTTTGATAAACCAACGTATAGCGAGGGGCGAAAGCAAGACCAGCAACAAAAAAGCCAGAATTGAACTGACCCCTTCTGTCAACGCGGCTAACTTTACCACTCCCGCGGCCAGGTCTCTGCGTTCCTGAGCCAGGTACTGATTGACGTATTTGATGACCGGTTCACCCATGCGAAAAGACAGCAAACGATTCACATTGGACGCAAAGGTGATCACCAACCCCAATACCCCATAAGATTGCGGCCCGAGTAAGTAAGCAGCTAATAAACCCTGATAAAGGCTCAGTCCTAGGCTAAGGGTGTTTGCGCTGAAAAGATAACCGGTATTACGGACCACCCGCCGCAGCAAGCGGTCTTCTTTCCAACTCGCCCACATGTAGGCAAAACGTTTCATACCGTTTGGATTTGGCTGGCCCATGACCGTTCGGCCAGGTACCATTGAACCAAACGGTTCAGGCCTTCTTCCAATGAAATTTTGGGCTCCCACCCCAACAGGTTGCGCGCCTTGGTAATATCGGCCCAGGTTGCCGGCATATCCACCGCCTGGGGAGGGTGATATTCGATCTGTGCCGGTTTCCCGAGAGCCTTTTCTAGAATCGTGATGGCTTCCCGCATGGTATGGGGTTGATCACTGCCCAGGTTGATGACCTCATAACCCATGGGCTTCAAACCCAAAAGCGTACCATGAGCAATATCATCCACATAGGTAAAATCGCGCGAGAAACTACCATCGCCATATAAATGCAGAGGACGCCCCTCGGCAATCCATTGGCAAAAGCGAAACAGGCTCATATCCGGGCGACCTGCCGGTCCATAAACCGTAAAATAGCGGAAAACCGTCACATCCAAGCCATAGAGATGGTGATAAGTGTAACAAAGTGTTTCCGCTGCCTTCTTGCTGGCAGCATACGGCGAGAGGGGATGACTGGTATCCGCATCCTCACGAAAAGGCATGGGATTCATCACCCCATATAAACTGGACGTTGAGGCAAGCACAAATTTCACTACCCCAAATCGGCGACTTGCCTCGAGCAAGTTCAGCGTTCCGGTGACATTGGTTTCAAAATAAACCCATGGATCACTTACACTATAGGGCACACCCGCTCGGGCAGCCAGGTTAATCACGGCATCAAAGGGAACAAAACGCGTAAACACCTCGTCTAGCGCTTCGCGGTCACGTATATCCAGGTGCAAGAAGTGAAAGTTGGCCCTTTTCTTTAACCGTTCTAATCTCCAGTTCTTTAAGCGTACATCGTAGGCATCGTTAAGGTTATCTATCCCGACAACCTCCACTCCTTTTTCAAGCAACAGTTCCCCTACTCTGGCTCCAATGAAGCCAGCCGCTCCGGTTAACAAATACCGTTTCATAAACGGACCACCTTAGGATGATTCCGCCCCAATTTTCCCAATGCATTACGCGTATCCACGATCAATTTGGCCGCCTCAAGGATGGCAGGATAGTCATAACGACTATGGTTGGTGACAATGACTACACAGTCCGCCTCACGGACAGCCGTCATCAAGTCCGGCACCGATTCCAGGTTGATTTCCTCATGCTGAATTACCGGAATGTAAGGGTCATGATAAGAGACTTGCGCACCTTTCTCACGCAAGAGGTGGATGACGTCTAAAGCGGGCGATTCACGCAAATCGTCAATATCGGCCTTATAGGCAGCTCCCAAGACCAGAATCTTGCTCCCCTTTACCGGCTTGCCGTGCTGATTAAGCGCATCCTGTATTTTACCCACCACAAAACGCGGCATGTTGGTGTTGATTTCTGAGGCCAGATCAATAAACCGAGCCGTATATTTGACCGACCGCAACTTCCAGGAAAGGTAGAGTGGGTCAATGGGAATACAATGTCCTCCTAAACCTGGCCCCGGGGTAAATTTCATAAAACCAAAGGGTTTGGTCGCTGCGGCTTCGATCACTTCCCACACATCAATCTTAAGACGATCACACATGATGGCCAATTCATTTACCAGGCCAATATTGATCATTCGAAAGGTGTTTTCAAGCAACTTGGTCATCTCAGCGACCTCAGTTGAAGACACCGGCACAACCGTTTGGATTGCCTGTTGATACCACGCCGTCGAAACCTCACAGCACGCTGCTGTAATCCCACCGATAACTTTGGGAGTATTATAGGTCGTCCAATCCTTACGTCCCGGATCTACCCGTTCAGGCGAGAACGCCAGGAAGAAATCTCTTCCCACCTCTAAACCGCTTTTCTCCGTTAATATCGGAAGTACCAACTCGCGCGTTGTTCCCGGATACGTACTGGACTCCAGGACAATCACCATGCCCGGGTGCAGATAAGGCGCCAGGCTCTCTGCCGCACTGACAATATATGAAAGATCAGGGTCTCCTGTTTTGCGCAATGGTGTTGGCACACAAATGGAAACCGCATCAATCTCACGCAATACTGCATAATCCGTTGTGCCCCGTAGACGCCCTTGATCCACCAAGGCGCGCACTTGCTCAGAGGAAACGTCTAAAATGTAACTTTCCCCTCGGTTTAACGCCTCCATTTTGGAGGTTATGGGATCAATACCGGTCACATCAAAACCGGCTTCGGCAAAAACCACCGCCAGAGGGAGACCCACATACCCCATACCGACGACAGCCACTTTTGCCTGACGAGCGGTTAATTTCTCAATCAATTCACCCCGATAATCGCGTTTCATAAAATAGACCTTTCCCCTTTCAAAATAGGCTAAGTTGCGTTGGTTGCTCGTCCTGACCCATTTGAGATTCTGGCGATGATGTTACCTCTTCAGGCTGAGATGGTTGAGGCGGACCCTGTCGTGCCATTTCTAAGTATGCCGGTAAACGCCCAAAGTCCTCAATCACCGTCGCTTTTAAAGAGGGTTGATGTAATGCAGCCGCCGGATGATACATTGGGATGATCAACCGACCGTTGACCCATAGGGCTTTGCCATGAACCTCGCTGATCTTCGCATTGGGTAAAAACTTGGCCATTGAAAATCGCCCCAAAGTGACAATAATTCGGGGATTAATGGCCTGTAATTGACGTTCTAGATAAACATCGCAGGCCGCCAGTTCTTCCGGCTGCGGATCGCGATTGCCCGGTGGTCGGCATTTGACCACATTCGTGATAAACACATCCTCTCGCTTTAATCCCGCCTGTTGGAGCAACTCATCCAGGAACTTTCCTGCCGGCCCTACAAACGGTCGCCCTTGCTCATTTTCATAAAAGCCCGGCCCTTCACCAATCATCATGATTTCGGCATCAGGACGCCCTTCACCCGGCACCGCATTTTTGCGGGAATAGTGCAAAATACACCTGGTGCAAACCGAAACCTCAGATGCTATCTGTCGAAGAACAGACTCTGGATTCAAGGCTGACCTCCTCGCATAGATAGACTACCCGTCTCATCTTCTTCATGCAAAAGGCGCTCAACTTGTGGAACATCAACATGATCGAGATTCATGATCAAAGCGTCTTCATGATTATCACGATAATACCCGGGCCGCACCGATATGACCTCAAAACCGAACTTGCGATAGAGAGATTGTGCCGCAAGGTTTGAGCGCCTCACTTCCAGGGTATAGCGCTGAGCTCCCATGCGATGCATCTCGAGTAGCGCCTGTGCCAAAAGACGTTGTCCGATACCCAATCTTCGATGGGCAGGATGAACGGCAAACGTGGCAATGTGGGCTTCATCAATGATCAGCCACACCACAATCATGCCCACAATCTCAAATTGACCTTGGTCATTCTCCTTTTCAGCCACCCATAAATGTGCAGACGGGTTGGCTTCGATCTCAAACCGGTATGAACTTTCCGGCCAAGGTAATGTAAAAGACGCCACGTCAATCTCGTGCACGTGCGGAATGTCTTCCACCCTCATGCGTCGAATCCAAACCTTAGATGTCGCCATTTTCATCATGAGGGGATCCCTTCTGCCTGGTGAAGATAAAGTGGCGCCAAACTATTAACATCATCCACCTCGCCTTTTTTCCACCGTTGCCAGGCCAATTCGGCCAGGAACGCCGGATGACGCATGGAATGAGCCGGTGAAACCAATGCAACGCCAGACTGTCGGGCTAGGCGTTGACGTTCTTGGGCCGTCAACTCACCGCATATAATCACCGGTTCATGTAAGGTTTCGATCAAACCGTCCATTGTCAGGACACGTGGGTGGTTCTCCGCCCACCATCTTCCCTCTCGATAGCGGTAATCTCCAACCGCTAACCGTCCCCGCCCCGCCTGTAAAACCGCCACTAAGCGGCGCTCATCCGGCGGTTGGCCATAGGCAAGGATATCTAGGGTGGGGATCCCGATCACAGGCAACTTCTCGGCCAACGCTAAACCTTTCACCACCGCCAAACCAATGCGCAAACTGGTAAAAGAGCCGGGGCCCAACGCAACTCCCAGTGCCTTTAGTTGTTTGATAGAAACCTGAGTGCGCGCTAGCACCCATTCAATGGCAGGTGCCAGTTCAATCGTATGGTGGCCTTGGCTCAACCAGGCGTGCTCGGCCATCACCATATGTCCATCATAAATCGCAATGCCCAACCATTGGGTGCTGGTATCAACGGCCAACAGCATGCACAACTCCTAATACTTGCCGCCGTAAATGCTGTACCAGATGCCGATAGCGTGTCCCCACCGGCGTAAAAAGCAGGCTGCGCTGTTCTTCTGAGACCCAGGTCAGATTAATCCACAACCGTTCCGAGGGAAGAATTGGAGCAATCCGTTCCGGCCACTCAATCACCAATGCCCCCTCTTGGATCAAGTTATCAATATCCAGGTCTACAGCTTCCTCATAGGTGCTTAATCGGTAAGCATCCAGATGAAAAAGAGAATGCCCCTCGGGGCGGCGGTACACATTGACCAAAACAAACGTGGGGCTTGAGACAACGTCGAGTGACCCCCACCCACGCGCGATCCCTTGCACCAAAGTCGTCTTACCTGCCCCCAAATCACCTTGCAAGCAAATCACGTCACCAGGGCGCATTAGAGCCCCTAAACGCATCCCTAGACGGCGGGTCTGGTCTGGGCTACGACTAAATAATTCCAGCGTGTGCGCATCTAGAATGGGCATATTTCAAATTATACCTGCGTTCGCATCCGTTCTTCAAAAGAACGCCGTGCCCAGTTCATTAGCACACGCGCAATTTCGCGAGACGCATAGGGACGAGCCAAACGGTGGGAATTGAGGGCCACTCTTTGGCGTTCTTCGGGTTGCTGAAGCCAAGTATTGAGTGTCAAAACAACTTGCTCCGGTTCTGGTGCCCACACCCCTGCCTGCTCTCGAATCACATACTCCACATTACCATCTTCCTGTCCAGGCATACGGCTATACAGGATGATCGGCAAACCCACGATAAACGCCTCGCTAATTGTGCCTGGTCCTGCTTTGGTAATCAAAATATCTACCGCCCGCATAAAATTATGCATCTCGCGCACAAAGCCATAAACAAACGTTGGGGACTTCCAGGCTAGTTGTTCTAATCTCTGCCGAAGAGTCTGGTTTCGGCCACAAACGACAATCAAGCCAGCCTGCAGATTGGCGTCATTAATCGCCATCGCAACCGCCTCTAAAGGTCCCATGCCCTCCCCACCCCCTACCAGTAGAATTAGTGGCAACCCCTGTGGCCACCCTAAACGGGCGCGAATCTCCTCAGGGGTCTCGGTGGCGTGGTTGAAACGTTCCGCCACTGGCAATCCGATCACCTTTAAGCGTTCCTCCGGCACACCAGCAGCAATGCCTCGTTCTCGCGCTGCTAGAGTAGGCACAATGATCAAATCAGATGAGCCGCAATACCACGCTGTGTGCGTTGAAACCAAATCGGTAACCACCGTTATATAAGGCAGCCCAAACTTTCGTGCCGCACGAGAAATCGGATCATTGAAAAGGGGGTGGACGGAGACAATCAGATCACATGGATGGTCAATTAACAATCGTTCAGCCGATCGTCGTACATAGGGCCATATGGCGTTAAAGACGAAACGGGTGCGCCGCCGACCATCACTCAAGCGATATCCCCAATGCCAAACTTCAGGCACGCGTGAGAGTACTGGATAGGCCTCAGGTGCCAAATCAAACGGTGGGGGGGCATAATCGCGAAAGATATCCACCATCTCTACCGTGACCTGATCGCCAAACTCCAGACTTAATGCTTCAATGATGGCTTCGGCTGCACTCCGATGTCCCCCGCCGGTATCTGAGAAAAGGAAAAGAATATGAGGGCGATCAGGTGTGCGATTCATAATTCTCCCGGGGTAAAATGGCTTTTAATCGGCGAGCCAGTTCGCGCCGTGGCATCAGCACACGGCGACCGCACTTCAAACATTCTAATCCAATATCCGCGCCTAAGCGCACAACGCGCCACACGTAGTTTCCGCAAGGATGGGGTTTCCGCAACCGCACAATGTCTCCCAGTTGCAATTCCGTCAACATCAATCGGATTATACCACCCATGTTATAATCCCTACGGCTAACCCTACCGGTTACTAATTAGGACTCACCATGCTAAATCTGGATCCGTCTACTCTGATCACCCGCATCATTACTCTGATTGTGGCCTTCACGGTGCACGAATTTGCCCACGCCTGGACGGCGACCCGTTTTGGCGATAATACTCCCCGCCAATACGGGCGGCTATCTCTGAATCCCCTGGTTCACCTCGACCCTTTGGGATCCTTGGCTCTCCTTCTGGCCGGGTTTGGCTGGGCAAAACCCGTGCCCGTCAATCCCTATATCTTGAATCGTCGCTCTTCTAGCGCCCTGATGTGGGTTTCCCTGGCAGGTCCCCTCTCAAACCTAATGCTAGCCATCCTTGCTGCGATTCCCCTTCGGTTTGGATTAATCCCCTATTCCACGTGGTCATTGAGCCGCGGATGGCTACCATCACCAGGTGAGTTTTTGATCGGTTTTATCTGGATCAATCTGGTCTTGTGCTTATTCAATCTCATTCCCATCGCGCCACTGGATGGAGATAAAATCCTGGAATATTTTGCACCACCATCTATTGCACGAGTATTAGAAACCATCCGTCCCATGGGACCGCTTTTGCTTATGTTGGTGGTATTTGTTCTCCCCACCCTGGGCATTGATATTCTTGGATTTATCCTTTACCCTGCTTTATCCAATCTGCTTTCGCTCCTTTTGGGAGGATCGCTATGACCATTCGAATGACGATAATCGGTCTGGGCCGTATCGGCCTTTCCATTGGGTTAGCCCTCAAAGATAATCCGCACCAGATTATGCGCATTGGCAACGACGCTGATCCTCAAATTGAACAAAAAGCCCTCAAGATGGGCGCCTTGGACGAAGCCATTCACAACCTGCATACTGCAACTGCGGATGCCGACATTGTGATCCTTGCGGTGCCAATGGACGAGGTGCGTGAAACACTGACCACGATTGCCCCCAACCTTAAACCCGGCGCCGTTATTCTGGACACCTCACCGTTGAAAACTCTGGTCACACGATGGGCCAAAGATTTACTTCCGGCTGAGCGTTATCTCGTTTCCTTCTCACCAAGCCTTAACCCTGAATGTCTCTACCCACTGGTTCCAGGAAGCGAGACACCACGCCCTGACCTCTTCAAAGGCGGGGTCTTCGTTATCACCAGCCCTCCTCACACCCATAGCGACGCGCTTAAGTTGGCCAGTGATCTCGCCGTTCTACTAGGAGGGCAACCCTACTTTGCTGATCCCTATGAGGCCGATGGATTAATGGCGGCCGTTCACGGTCTACCTCAGCTCAGTGCCGTCGCCTTGCTCACTGCGATCACCCGTCAACCAGGTTGGCGTGAGGCGCGCAAATTGGCCGGCCAGGCTTTTGTCGAAGCCACAGAGCCCATCACCCATCTTGATGATCACACTCACCTGGGTGAATCCATCTTGCTCAACCGCGAGAATTTATTACGCCTGTTGGACAATTACATCGCCACTCTGCAGGAGATGCGAGATTACTTGGAGACCGAAGACCGAGAAAGTCTGGCGGCTTTCCTCAAGGAAGCAATCCAAGCCCGCACCATTTGGTGGCAACAACGTCAAAAAGGGGATTGGGAAACCACACCACCTCCCGAGATTCCAAGTAGCGGGCAATTTTTCGCCCGTTTGTTTGGATTGGGCGGGAAACCGATCAAAAAAGAGTAGGGATTTTTATCCTTCAACCCGAATGGCATGCTCAGGGCATTCTTCTGCTGCCTGACACACCAGGTCTTGGAGATGCCATGGTATGGGCTCGAGGACGACCTGGGCGTGCGGAGCACCATCCAGGCTAAACACCTCAGGGGCAATCGTCTCACAAAATCCGCAGCGAATACACCGGTTTGCATCCACAGCGACGATCATGAGCACCCATTTAGAAAAAGAGATTCACACGGTTTATTCAATACGATACGCGCTGGCTCCATCGCTTGCCTGGCAGACATAGACTTCAGCCACGCGTCCAGTTTCATGTTGATAGGCCTCTTTTAGATTGTGAACAAATGACTCAACCCACTCTCGCTGCACCAAATTAACCGTACAGCCTCCAAAGCCAGCCCCGGTCAGGCGCGCCCCCCAACATCCCGGTTGATTAAGTGCAACCTCTACTAAAAAATCCAGTTCCGGTGTACTGACTTCATAGAGATCGCGCAACGAACGGTGTCCCTCTTGCATATACTTCCCCACCAGTGCCACATCACCTTGCTTTAGCGCCTTCACCGCCGCTTCAACCCGCGCAATTTCCTCCACCACATGCTGGGCACGGCGGCGCACCATTTCCGGCAGAAGATGGGCGAGCCGCATAAAATCGCCCATGCTGACGTCGCGTAACGCTTGAATCCCAGGCAGATGGGGCTTGAGTCGTTCAACCGCCTCTTCACAAGCCGCGCGACGTTCGTTATACGCCGAGGTCGCCAACGAACGTCGCACCCCTGAATCCGCAATCACCAACATCACATCCGCCGGCAGAGGCACTGCCTCATACGTCAAATCACGCACATCAAAGCATAAGGCATGGCCGGCAATCCCATGAACTGAAGCAAATTGATCCATCAGACCACAATTAACGCCCACATAGTCATTTTCCGCTCGTTGACAAAGGCGAGCCAGATCCATAGAACGGATCGCCCACATTCCGATGGCTTTCCATAAAGTTGCAAAAGCCACCTCAACCGCTGCCGAAGAGGAAAGCCCTGCGCCAACCGGTACATCCGAAGTATATGTGGCGTCAATTCCTGCTACCGGATACCCTGCCTTTAATAGTTCCCACGCAACCCCCGCCGGGTAAAGTGCCCAAGACGGCAACGGATTCCCATACAGATCTTCTCGCGCTTCTAAGGCCTCTAAGGATAGCGAAAATTCCACCTGCTGGGAGAAATCCATAGCTTGCAAGATAGCCCGTGGTTCATTTAGGCGCCGGGCATGGATCTTCACGTACCGATTGACTGCCGCCGGCAAGACAATGCCTTGGTTATAATCCACGTGCTCACCCAGTAAATTAACCCGCCCTGGCGCCGTAGAAACAAAACGTTCCATAACCCCTCAGAGATGATCGGGTTTGAGTTAGTCCACGAACAGGGGCAGATGATGAAGCGCCACGATCCCCTTCCAGCGTTCTTGGTCGCCCTCTGTGCAAATCGCAGCCTCAACAGCCACAATGGCCTCTGCTTGCGCCATTAAGTTGCGCATACCTTCCAGGGTTGATCCGGTGCTGACAACATCATCCAACAACAACACCTTTTTTCCCTTCAGCATGGCGCGATCTTTTTCGTCCAAATAGAGGGTCTGAGGAACACCCGTTGTGATTGAAACCGTCTCTGAGTGCAACGCCTCGCCCATATAAAATTTATACGCCTTTCGCAGAACAATGTAAGGCTTGTCCAACTCCAGCGAAAGCGCATGGGCTAAGGGGATACTTTTGGACTCGGCGGTGACAATGACATCAAAATCATACCCTACAAGGCGCTCGCTCAGTGCTTTGGCACTGGCCTGCACCAACGCCGTATCTCCTAGGATATTGAGGATTGCGATCCTTAAACCAGGTTTGACCTCAAAAAGCGGCAAGTCACGTTTGAGACCGGCCAGTTCAACGGTATAGACGGGACGCGATTTGGACATAACGTACAACTCTCCTTATCTTCAATGTCAACGGTTGAGAAGACGAACAATGATATTCAGAACAAGGGTCAAGACCAGACTGATAACCACCGAAGCGAGCAAGGGGAAGATGCAGGTAAAGCCAGAGGTTTCGATTTTGATCGTCCCTGGCAAATTTGACAACGAGGGAATCTTGGCCAACCCCCACACAATGCCCCCAACGATGATCAGGACCACGCCCGCAAGCACCAAAAAACGACCTATAATTTCTAAGCCCTGCATTGGCTCATCTCCTCACGGGGAGTATTTTACCGCAAATTTACTTATACCCTGACAAAAATGATTTTCCTTTACATTTTATTCAACTTGACCCGTCTTATAACCCTGCTTATAATCCTTTCGTGTAAATCTTACACTTACGGAAACGTTTTTGCCTAAAGGGAGCAGCCATGAGCATATTCGATGGACAACGCCTGACCAATGCCACGTTTAAACTTGATATTGAACGTATGCGCCGTGGTTGGTACACGGATAAATACTTTGTCAATATCGCTTACATGCTCACCCGCCTATCCGAAATGGGCTATACCTACCAGGGAAAAGCGCACCGTCTACCTGAAGGAATCAGCCCTGAAGGAGTGAAGTGCGGTGATATCGAGGTTGAAATGCAATGGTTCACCCGTCGCCCTGGGCGCACCATCGTTGTGGGTGTGGATAAAGCCCTGACCATGCTCCGTCATTGCACCGGGTATTGGGATGGGGACCAATTCGTCAACACGGCCGACCAACTCGAGGTTTGGGCAGTTCACGATGGGGCCGTGGTCCATGGGAACGGCGACCCGATGAATGCTCAGCCCGTGATGCGAGTGCGTGGACGTTACCGTGATTTTGCCATCTTGGAAACCCCTACGCTGGGTATCTTGACCCGCGCCAGTCGGATTGCGACAAATGTCTATGAAACATTAATTGCCGCCCGCGGAAAGCCAGTGCTGTTCTTCCCGGCGCGCTTCGATCTGCACGAGGTTCAGGCTGCCGATGGCTACGCTTACCAAATCGCAGTTCAGCGTTATAACATGGATTACGGCAGCACTTTGGGCCCCTTCGTCTCTACCGACGCTCAGGGCGATTGGTGGGGAGGATCCGGGGGCGGTACAGTGGCTCATGCAGCCATCGCTTCCTTCCTTGGAGATACCGCAGAAGCCATGCTTGCTTTCGCCCAGGTGTTGCCGGTGAACATTCCGCGCATTGCGCTGGTGGATTTCAATAACGATTGTGTCACCGACTCCCTGGCAGTCTGCCGGGCTATGTTTGAACGTTACTACCGTTTTCTCGAGGAAGGAAACGAGGAAGAAGCACGCCGCTACATTTTGTATGGCGTGCGTTTGGATACCGGTGGCAATCTACGAGATCGCAGCGTGCCGCCACTTGGAGATCCCAGCCTGGATTTAGGGGTGACCCCACGGCTAGTTTTTAACGTCCGGCAGGCGCTAGATACACAATGGGAAACCTGGGATATTCCGACCAAATGGCGCGATGAAGCCCGAAAATACTGCCAACGGGTGAAAATCGTGGTTTCCGGAGGCTTCAACCCCGAAAAAATCAGCCGTTTTGAAAAACTCCATGTCCCGGTGGATATTTATGCCGTTGGCTCAGCCCTTTTCGATAACCACGGCCCGACTGTGACCGACTTTACCGCAGATGTAGTGCGGGTCAAAGTGCACGGGCAATGGGTAGATATGGCCAAAGTAGGACGTCGTCCATTGGATAACCCCGACTTAGAACGAGTGTGGTGAGGCGTCTCTCCTAAGCCTTGCGAAGCGCCAAAGCCACCCAATCCCCACTGGTTCGTTGTTCCAGTGGGGTTAATTTTTTTGTCTTTGCCACATGTTCAATCTCTGTGGCTTGCTCTTGAAGCAACCCCGAGAGAATTAGCACCCCACCTGGTATCACTAAATCCGCCAGACCATCTTCAAAAAGCGCTTTGATCACTGGTGCCAAAATGTTTGCTAAGACTATGGGAGTACGACGCAGACTAAAACGCCCCTGCAAGATCTCGCGCACCGATCCTAAACCCACCTCAATCTGGGACGCCACATCATTGAGATGCGCATTTTCCTCGGTAGCACGCACCGCAGCCTGATCAATATCTACGGCTAATGCTCGGGTTGCCCTTAGTTTAATTGCAGCGATGGCTAGAATGCCAGAACCACATCCAACATCAATCACCTCTTGACCGGGCTGTAAGTAGTGTTCTAGGAGTTCCAGCGATAATTGGGTGCTTGGATGGGTACCAGTACCAAATGCCATGCTGGGATCAATGCGCACCACTACCCGCCCCTGTGGATCAAACTCCGCCCATGGCGGTGCCACAAGCAATCGTTCTCCAATTGGCAGGGGATGATAGTGTTGCTTCCAGGCTTCCATCCAGTCCTGATCCTCAACCCAGCGATAGGTTGGGGATGGCAGTGGTTGGATCTGGCCGAGATGCCAGAGGGCTTCTTCCAAACGCTGACGTACTTCTTCAAGGTGAGCATCAACCACCAGATACCCGAATACTCTTATTGGCCCCACTGGTTGGCCTTCGACCTCATAAACATCATAGGTAACCGCTTGCTCCATGGCTACCCCGCCCTGCGTTGTGAAACGCGATAGCACTTCGGCAACCGCTTCAGCCAGTTCCTCATCTACCGTTAAAGAAACCTCCAACCAGCGTGGCTCAGCCACCTAGAACCTCCTTGAGTAAATCAAGGAAAGACTTCTCCTGCGGGCGGGGTTCTGTACCCATGGTTTTGGCCAATTTCTCAAACAACTCCCGCTGCTCTGCGGTCAGACGGGCGGGAATTTCCACGTTAACGATCACCAACTGGTCGCCCCGACCATTCCCGCGTAAGTGGGGCACGCCTTTGCCTTTGAGACGGAAGATTTTACCAGGTTGAGTTCCCGGTGGAATGGTCAGTTTGGCTTTTCCATCTACGGTTGGCACCTCAATTTCGGCCCCCAACACCGCCTGGGGAATGTTGATATTAAGATCGAGCAAGATGTCATCATCCTTGCGCCGGAAGTACTTGTGCTCCTTAACGCGAATTTCAATATAAAGGTTTCCATTAGGACCACCGTAGACTCCTGGTTGTCCTTCACCTGCCAGTCGGATTTGGGTGCCGTTATCTACACCCGCAGGAATGCGCACCGTCTTGCGCACTGTGCGCCGTTCTAGACCGCGTCCACGGCACTGATGGCAAGGCGTTTGAATGACCTCACCACTGCCGTTGCAGGTTGGGCAGGTGATAACCTGCACCAGTGACCCTAAGAAGGTCTGGCGAGTTTGGCGCACTTCTCCGCGTCCCCCACAAGTCGGGCACCGCGTGGGTGAAGTACCCGGTTCTGCACCGCTTCCATGACACACGCTACACGTCTCATCGCGGGTAATTTCGATCTCTTTCTCGGTACCGAAAATAGCTTCCTCAAACTCAAGCCAAAGGGTGGTATGCAAATCGGCGCCACGACGAGGGGTACGGCGCTGGCGTCGCGTACTTCCACCCATGCCAAACCCGAAGAATTCCTCAAAGAGATCGGCAAAATCAATGGTGGTGAAATCGGGCATTCCGCCCATTCCACTTACCCCAGCATGACCGTAACGGTCATACGCCGCCCGCTTTTCGGGATCTGAGAGCACGCTGTATGCCTCGTTGATTTCCTTAAAAACATTTTCCGCATCCGGCGACTTATTGACATCTGGATGGTATTTCCGCGCCAGACTGCGGAACGCGGCCTTAATTTCATCCAGCGTTGCGTCGCGGCTTACCCCTAATACCTCGTAATAGTCACGTGGTGTCATGGTTTCTTATTCTCGCCTGCACAAAAAATCCCGGCTCCGAGCAAAGCGGAGGATTTTATCCACATTGCATCACATCAGCGAAAAGATTACTCTTTTTCCTTGAACTCCCCATCCACAACTTCGCCATCACTTGCCGATGAGGTAGAGGTCGAGGCGCCACCTGCTGCCGTTTCCTGCGCTGATTGATACATGGCACCACCAACCCACTGGATAACCTGACTAAGCGCATCATTGGCCTGGCGAATGGCCGAAATGTCTTGGCCCTGCATCATTTCACGCAGATGATTCATCGCTTTCTCAACTTGCTGCTTATCCTCATCCGAAATGCGCCCACTATGTTCCCGGAGCAACTTCTCGGCTGCATAGATCATGTTATCTGCCTGGTTACGTACTTCGGCCAGTTCCTTGCGACGGCGGTCAGCCTCTGCATTGGCTTCAGCCTCTTTGCGCATGCGCTCAATTTCCTCTTCCGTCAGCCCCGATGAGGCCTGAATAGTAATATGCTGACTGCGTCCTGTCGCCTTATCCCGAGCCGTAACGGTCAGAATACCATTGGCATCAATATCAAAACGCACTTCGATTTGGGGCACGCCCCGCGGAGCTGGTGGAATGCCATCTAGGATGAACCGCCCCAGGGATTTGTTATCAGCCGCCATGGGACGTTCACCTTGAACCACGTGAATCTCAACCTGGGTTTGGTTATCCGTGGCCGTGGTGAAAATCTGACTCTTGCTGGTGGGAATGGCTGAGTTGCGCTCCACAATTGGAGTCGCCACTCCGCCCAATGTCTCCACCGAGAGCGTCAGCGGGGTTACATCCACCAACACAACATCACGTACCTCACCACCGAGCACTGCTGCCTGAATAGCCGCACCAATCGCGACCACTTCATCGGGATTGACACCTTTATGTGGTTCTTTACCAAAGAGGCGACGTACAGCTTCCTGCACCGCCGGCATGCGGGTCATCCCCCCTACCAGCACTACCTCATTCACATCCGAGGGTTGAAGACCAGCATCACTTAATGCCCGCTTGACCGGTTCAATCGTCCGTTCTATCAAATCAGCGGTTAATTGCTCCAATTTTGCACGGGTGATGGTCTTTACCAAATGCTTTGGTCCGGTGGCATCGGCCGTAATGTAGGGCAAATTGATCTCGGTTTGTAACATGGTGGAGAGTTCAATCTTTGCTTTCTCAGCCGCTTCTTTGAGGCGTTGTAAAGCCTGGCGATCTTGCCGCAGATCAACCCCGGTTTCTTTCCTGAATTCCTCAATGAGATAATCCATCAGGCGTTGATCAAAATCATCTCCTCCCAGGAAGGTATCCCCGCTGGTGGATTTAACCTGAAACACGCCCTCACCAACATCGAGGATCGAGATATCAAAGGTACCACCGCCCAGGTCATAAACGGCAATGACCTCATTTTTCTTTTTATCCAGCCCATAAGCCAAGGATGATGCAGTTGGTTCGTTGATAATGCGCAAGACCTCCAAACCGGCGATCTTACCAGCATCTTTGGTCGCATTGCGCTGGGCATCATTGAAATAGGCCGGCACAGTGATCACCGCCTGGGTTACGGGTTCACCCAGGTAAGCCTCGGCATCAGCCTTAAGTTTGGCCAGGATCATGGCCGAAATTTCAGGTGGAGAATACTCCCGTCCATCCAGGACGACGCGCGCATCCCCATTAGGGGCTTTCGTGACCTTGTAAGGTACGCGGCTGATCGTGCGTTGCACTTCGGGGTCGTCAAATTTACGCCCCATCAAACGCTTGATCGAGAAAATGGTGTTTTCCGGATTCACAATAGCCTGGTTGCGTGCTGCACGTCCCACCAGGCGTTCATGGTTTTTATTGACGGCTACCACCGAGGGAACCAAACGTTCTCCCTCCGCCGAAGGGATAACGACTGGCTCCCCGCCGATCATCACCGCCACCACAGAATTGGTCGTGCCGAGGTCAATGCCTACGATTTTACCCATATCAGAATTCCTCCTAGCGTGCAACTCTCACCAGCGCCGGTCGGAGCACGCGATCGCCGATGGTATATCCTTGTTGAACCACTTCAATGATCTGGCCGCTTTCGTGTTCGGGGCTTTCGTCATGCGAAATGGCCTCATGTAAATTCGGGTCAAACATTGCCCCTTCTGCAGGAATGCGCTTGACCCCTTCGGCCTCTAAAATGGCCATCAATTTTTTGTAAATCAATTCGATGCCCTCCAGCCACTGTGGATCAACGTTTGTCGGGCGATTTTTAAGCGCTCGTTCCAGGTCATCCACAATGACCAGATACTTTTTAAGAATATTCGCCGCAATGGTCTCAGCCAGTTGGCTCTGCTCGCGCTCAATGCGCTTTTTATAATTAATGAAATCCGCTCGTTCGCGCTGCCAGCCCTCAAAATAGGCTTTCTCTGACTGTTGAGCGCGTTCAAGCTCCTGTTTCAAGGCTTCGTATTCGCTTAATGGAATGGTGGTCATTGGTTCACTGGTCGCTTCGGTTGTTCCTTCCTGAAGTTGTTCAATGGCTGAAGCCGTCTCCTCAGTCGTTTCTGCCGGCGTAGAAGCCATGGCATCTGAGGACACAGCTTGCGGTTCAGCAGCAGCCTGCGTTTCTTCTGCACTTATTGGGACTGCTTTGGACTCACGCTCATCTTTATTCATGGCTCACCTCGCCCTCCGGTTTTATCGCCGAATCATCCATCAATGTTTCAGTTACCAAATCGCTCAGTAAGTTGGACATAAAACGGACCACGGATATCGCCCGGCCGTAGGACATCCGCATCGGGCCTAAGACCCCCAGCGTGCCAACAGCCACCCCAGGTGCGCCGTAACTGCCTAACACGATGGAACACTGCCGTAACTCTTCCCAGGTTCCTTCACCACCGATAAGCACTTGAATTCCACCTGGTGTGTGGGTCAAGACGGTGCGAGCCAAAAGGTCTTGAAGTAGAGTGGGTTCCTCCAACAACTTGAGCGCTCGACGGGCTTCATCGGAGGCAGTAAATTCGGGTTCGGAGAGTACATTGGTAAGACCGTCCAGATACACCTCCCCGGCCACTACCGAATCTACCTGCTCCATTTCCTCCAAAACCCACTCAACCACATCCGCCTCTAAACCCTCGACCAACGAACGCAGAGTGCGGATTTGCTCCGCATCTTTCCCTTGATAAAGGGTTGTAATATGGTGAGCGGCTTGGGAGAGTTGATCTTGCCCCACCGGTTCACTTAGAATCAAGATGCGTTGATGAATTTCTCCACCCACCATGACCAGCACCATCAACACCTGGCGGCCACGGGTGGCGATCAGTTCCAGATGCTTTAGACGTGCTTTCTCGGGATGCGGTGCGGTCACCAATGAAGCAGCCCGCGATTGATGCGCTAAAATCGAGGCCGCCAAACGCATCCACTGCTCCACATCGTAGCGCATCTGGTAGAATTGATGACTGATCATGCGCCGGGTCGAGTCGGGCAACTCGGTAGCCTGTATCAAGCGGCTCACAAAATAGCGGTATCCTTCTTCAGTGGGCACGCGCCCTGCCGAAGTGTGAGGTTGACGTAGATAGCCCCGCTCGGTAAGTACGGCCAACTCATTACGCACCGTAGCCGATGACATATCCAGTTTATAGCGTGCCACCAAATGCTGAGAGGCCACCGGCGTTGCGGTGCGAATATATTCGTGAATTACTAAGGTCAGAATAAACTTCTGACGTTCGGTAAGGTCATTCATCGCTTCACTCACCTATAATTAGCACTCTCGAAGTGAGAGTGCTAAAAACATTTCGAGTTTCATCATACCATGCTTAAAGGAAAAACGTCAAGTCGAATGCAAGATTCTTACAAAACGCTAATATTTCGCCAAACCTTCAATCGTCTTGCTGCCATTTCTACCGCCTTTTAGGCTATAATCCTGCCTGACCCATGAGCACATCATCCCTATTTGTTTTGGGAATCACACTGATTGCCGGGGGGCTCCTGATCTCCGGACGCCTGCGTCCTGACCTGATTGCCCTACTAATCATGGTTGTTTTGGGATTAAGTGGAACGGTTGCGCCCCGCGATGTTTTTTCCGGCTTCAGTTCCTCTGCCGTCATCACCATTTTGGGAATTTCGATCATTTCCACTGGGTTACAGCAAACTGGCGTCACCTTGCGCCTGGGTCATCTTATGCGACGCCTAGGGCACCGGTCTGAAGCCGGTCTTGTACTTACCGTAACCCTGGTGTCTGCTGCCCTTTCTCTCTTTATGAATAACATCGCTGCAGTCGGTGTACTTCTTCCTGCGGTGATGAGTGTGGCTCGTCAATCCAATACCCCCCCATCAAAACTGCTTATGCCGCTGGCATACGGCACCATTTTGGGAGGAATGGCTACGCTGTTGACCACATCGAACATCATTGCCAGCGGTGCTCTACGCGAGGCCGGTTTGCAGCCCTTTGGTCTGCTGGACTTTCTCCCGGTCGGTATACCTATCGTTGCGATTGGCAGTTTATATATTACTTTCGTAGGTCGCCATTGGCTACCCCGTGAAAGCCCCGGGTTGGCATCACGCACCATCACCCAACTGAGCGCAGAACTCGCCAACCTTTATCATCTGCATGATCACCTTGAAACCCTAGAAATCCTGCCTCATTCCCCCCTCGCGCATCGCTCGATTGCAGAGAGCGATTTTGCCAACCGCCTTGGGCTGATTATTGTGGGTGTCTTATCCAATGGCGCCTTAAAGCCCGCCCCACCCAAATCGTATATCCTTTCCCCCGGCGATCATCTCTTAGTCAAGGGGCATTGTGATCCCGCCACTTTAGAAATGTTAGGGCTGAACCCTGCCTCGTCCCCTACCCCTGCTTCCATGTTAATCAGCGAGAGTGTGCGATTGGCAGAAGTCGTGATCAGTCCGCATTCGACACTGATTGGACGCACCCTAAAATCCACCCACTTCCGCGAGAAATATAACTTAAACGTCATCAGCATCTGGCGTGAGGGTCACCCTCTGCATGCCGACTTAGGTAATATTCCCCTGCAAGTTGGCGATGCCCTGCTCGTGCAGGGCTCGGCCGCCCGCATCCGCATGCTGCGTGAAGATTCGGACCTAATCTTACTTGAAGAAGATCCGGACGCGGTGCTTATACCCCATAAATACCCTTTGGCCTTTTGGATCACCCTCTTAACACTGGGCATTGCGGCTCTAGGTATTCTGCCGGTAGCAGAAGTGGTTCTGGCGGGCGCTGTCCTGCTGTTGCTTACCCGTTGTCTCAGCATGGATGACGCATATCGCAATATTGAATGGAAGGCCATCTTCGTCATCGCCGGGATGTGGCCGCTCAGCATTGCTATTCGCACTTCTGGGCTATCTGACTTTGTAGCCCTGAAAATGATTGATCTGGTTGGTCAAGGTTCCTCCACGCTTATTGTGCTCACCCTCATTCTGCTCGCCCTTGGGTTTACCCAATTACTGGGAGGACAGGTGGCCGCGTTGGTTTTGGCGCCGCTCGCCCTTTCTTCCGCCACCCAAACCGGCTTGGACGCCCGTGGCCTAATGATGGCTGTAGCCTTGGGTTGTTCCCTAGCCTTCCCAACCCCCTTTGGTCATCCGGTCAACATTATGGTCATGAGTTCGGGCGGTTATACTCTAAAAGACTTTGTTAAGGTAGGAACACCTTTAACCATCCTTACAATTATCACTATTCTGGTGGGATTGAAACTCTTCTGGGGAGTATAACTTTAGCATGAATCCAAAACCCTTCGCCTTTGAGGTTACCGCCCGTCAGGGGCGCGCCCGCGCTGGGATAATTCATACCCCGCATGGGATAATTCCGACCCCTATCTTTGCGCCGGTTGGCACCCAGGCCACCGTCAAAGCCGTTACCCCGGCTCAACTAGAGGAACTTGGAGTATCCCTAGTGCTCTCAAACACCTATCACCTTTATCTCCGCCCCGGTGCTGAATTAATCGCCGAGTTGGGTGGTCTGCACCGGTTTATGCATTGGCCTCATCCCATCTTGACCGATTCGGGAGGGTTTCAGGTCTTTTCTTTAAGTGAAACCCGCCAGGTAGACGATGATGGGGTCACTTTTCGCAGCCACATTGATGGTTCACGCCATCGCCTGACCCCCGAACTGGCCATTGAGGTTCAAGAGAAACTTGGGGCCGATATTATCATGGCTTTTGACGAATGTGCACCGCCCTATGATCGTGCCTACAACGAGCGCGCTCTCGAAAGAACGCACCGCTGGGCGGTCCGTTGCCTAGAAGCCCATACTCGCACCGACCAGGCGCTCTTCGGGATTGTCCAGGGCGGCGTTTTCCTGGATTTACGTGAGAAATCAGCGCAGTTTTTGGTAAGCCTGGATTTTCCCGGTTATGCCATTGGTGGGCTCTCGGTCGGCGAAACCAAGGGTGAGATGCATGCTGTCCTCGAACTGGTGGACGGCATCCTCCCCGAGGATAAACCACGCTACCTGATGGGAGTGGGCACACCACAGGATATTGTCAACGGCATCTTACGTGGGGTAGATGTGTTTGATTGTGTCCTGCCCACCCGCCTCGCCCGCCACCATGCTGCCATGACTCGCAACGGGCGGCTAAATATGATGAACGCCGTTTACGCTCGAGATCCATCCCCCATTGATCCTCAATGTTCCTGCTACACTTGCCGTAATTTCTCACGCGCCTATATCCGCCATCTTATTGTGGCGCGCGAAATGTTAGCCGCCACCTTGCTTTCAATTCACAATATATCCACCCTGATCCAGTTGGTAAACGAAGCCCGTGATGCTATCTTGACCGGAACATTTGACCAGTTCGCCGCAGCATTTTTTGCTTTGCAAAATCAATCCAACGTTTGAGGTATGGTTCATGACTATCACCCAGGCTTTCATTTTAGGCATTGTCCAAGGGGTTACCGAGTTTCTCCCTATTTCCAGTTCAGCCCATCTTGTAATCACTCCTTTCCTTTTAGGTTGGCAATTACCCGCAGACCAGGTCTTTCCCTTCGATGTCCTGGTACAAATTGGCACTCTGCTCGCCGTGATCCTTTATTACCGCGTCGAATTGTGGCGCATCCTCACAATCTGGCTAAAAGATCTGCTCGCACGTGATCCCTTTGCCCATCTCGAATCACGGTTAGGTTGGCTGCTCTTGCTATCCACAATACCTGCCGGTTTGGGGGGGATTTGGCTTAAAGATACCGTTGAACACGCTTTCCTCCGCCCAGACCTAACCGCACTTTTCTTATTTGGCACAGCCATCCTGCTAAGCCTGGCGGAGAAAATTGGGCGCCAAAACCGCATACTGGCGGAATTGAACTGGCGCGACGCGCTATGGGTGGGTTTTGCCCAGGCTCTGGCGCTTTTCCCGGGAATCTCCCGTTCTGGTGCATCCATTGCGGGAGGAATGACCCGTCACTTGGAGCGCCCTGCTGCAGCACGCTATGCTTTTCTCATGGCGGTGCCGGTCATGCTGGCGGCAGGGGCCATGGGGGTGTGGGACTTGCGCACCGTGAATAACCTGGGTGAATTTTTGCCGGTCATGGCAGTCGGTTTCATCACGGCAGCGGTTGTTGGCTACCTGAGCATTCATTGGCTTTTGCGCTATCTATCCCGTCACAGTTTATTGATCTTTGCCGTTTACTGTGTCCTTTTGGGCGCGCTCACCCTGGGGGTCTATTTTCTTTAGCATAAATTCTCGTCAGTGTCTTTCCCTTTCGGTATAATGAAATCAGGATGAACAAGCAGCGACCAATACCACTTGTTATCGGAATAGCTGGGGGTTCGGGGTCAGGCAAGACCACCGTGGCCAACGTCATCTTGGAACGCGTAGGACGAGATCGCATTGCCTACCTACCTCATGACGCTTATTATCGTGATTTGGCCGACTTGCCACCTAACCAGCGCGCTGAGGTCAATTTCGACCACCCCGATTCGCTAGAAACCAGCCTGTTAATTGAGCACATACAGCGCTTGAAGCAATGGCAACCGATTGATTTGCCAGTATACGACTTCACCACTCACACCCGAACCTCACGCACGATTCGGGTTGAGCCCAAGCGGGTCATTATCGTCGAAGGGATCCTGATTTTTGCCGAGCCGGCCCTGCGTGAACTGTTTGATGTTAAGATTTTCGTGGATACCGACCCTGATATCCGTTTTATTCGCCGTTTGCAGCGCGACATCACCGAACGAGGTCGAACCACGGAGTCGGTCATCAAACAATACCTCACGACTGTCCGTCCCATGCACTTGGATTTCGTCGAACCCTCTAAACGTTACGCCGATGTCATTATTCCCGAAGGGGGTATGAATACCGTTGCTCTGGACATGGTGATCTCTCGCATCCAAGCGCTGCTTCAAGAGGATGATCCCCCAGCGCAAGAGGGGATCTCCACATGACCCAAGAACAACGTACCCGTCTCTTACGTGTTCTTGCTCTTGTCTTTGCCCTCGGTTTGACCCTGGCTCTCTACTTAAACCGTGATAAAGTACAGCACCTACAAGGGTATGGTTATTTTGGGATTTTTTTGATTTCATTGTTGACAAATGCTACCCTCATTTTGCCGGTTCCCGGGGTATTGATCACCTCGGCGATGGGTGCTGTCTTCAATCCTTTTTGGGTTGCTGTTGCTGCCGGAAGTGGAGCAGCCCTGGGGGAACTCTCGGGATATTTAGTGGGTTTTAGTGGGCAGGGTCTCATTGAGCGCACCCAATGGCACGAACGCTTTGAACCGTATATTCGCCGCTACGGAGGGCTGGCCATCCTGGTCCTGGCATTTGTCCCCAATCCAGCGTTTGATGTTGCAGGAATTATCGCCGGGGCGCTCAAAATGCCACTGAGAATTTTCCTCTTCTGGTGCTGGGTGGGAAAAGTGCTCAAGATGTTAATCTTTGCGTATAGTGGAGCCTTGATCCTGGGAAGCCCGCCGGCGGGTTGATTTCTCAGCAATCTAACCGCGATCGCACTATTACTTTTTAGTGCTTACGATTTGTTTCTCTTGTAAACGGCGCTGCCCTTCCGATGCCACCTCTGCCCAAGCACGCTCAACCCGAGCAATGTCCTCTGGATCTTCCGGGATCTCGCCGTAACGAACTTGGATATAGGTGTGGGTTAAGAGCCTTACCGCTTCAGTGTGTTCAGGGAATAGACCCATAAGGATTGGTAGAAACTCCAATGGCGTTACCGCGGGTGGGCGAGAATACCCCAGGGCTTCTGCTAGATCCAGCAGTTGCTGGTAGATAGCCCGGATCCGGTTGGCAATGTACTGACGTGAAGCCCGCCTGACATTTCTTGGTCGCTTGCGTGTCCGGCGTAGGTTTTTGACTAAGCGCGAAAGCCGCAATCGTTCCTCCACTCCACCCTCAACTCGAATGGGAAGCAACAGCATCCCCGGTGAACGCATTTCGATCACCACCAAAGCCAGTAAGAGTAAGATAGTTGCTAAAGCCAGCCCGGGTAAAAGGCGATCAAAGATAGACCAATTACTCCCCGTCTCGATGCCCTCAATTAATTGCTCCACCACCTTTGGAAGTTGCTCGCCCCCCACGATATCCGGCAGAGGCACTGACGGGGCGTTGCCTAAAAGCGGGAGCAGCCAGGAAATGAATAGCAACACAATACCGCCAAAGAGAAAAGCAATTAAGACCATGGGGATAGCCATCAAAGCCATCATCCCCCAACTTATCCACTCCACAGGTTGTTCTAAAACGGTCCCCACTACCACACCACTAAACGCAAGCACAAACCCCAACATGATGATGAATAGCCACCATGGCATTGCCGCAGAAGGTGCATATCCTCCCCGGCTTTGGAATAAATCTATCATGTGCCAAATGCCAATGCTACTTAGACTAAAGGCCAGGAAGAGAAAAACGGGCATCATCGTGGTCAGTGTAGGCCTCATCCCTCGAAAGAGGCCATATGCCAGTAGCATCACAATCCCCAAGCGCAATGATGCCACCGTTGCATCACTATCTATATGCAGTTTACTCAATCGTATCCCTCGCCAGACCAGGAGGAGCACAGAAACTCCATGCCAGAACCAGTGCCCCAGGGATACCCGACCGACTTCAACCCCATTCAAATCCCTATTCGCCCCCAAATCGTTGATGGAAAACCCAGCTAGGAGCACCCCCAGAATTAATATCGCTCCAACAATGTACCCCACCATAACCAAGCCGCGGATCCAAAGGGAAAGCCGATCTCGATGCCGTTCCAACTCGCGACTTAGACGCTCAGCCCCCCAGACCACCAAAAAAAGCGCTATGGCTATTCCAATAACACTTAACCTCGGAGAAACCAACGCTTGATACCACAAAGTCGCCCAAACAATCTCAGCAAGGGCTTGAAAAATAATCCCAATTTCAGCCCACTGCAGTAAACTCATTCTTTCTTACCCTTGACTTCGCTGGATAATGGATAGTGAATGGTCTTCACACCTGCGAGTGAAGGTGGTGGTGCCTCACTCAAAGCCACCAAAACCAGATGATGGCGATATCGCTTAATCAGGGTTATTGCCTCGATCAAAGAGGGATTAATCACTGCGGTTAAAATGACCAGGGTTGCTCCCATCGCTACGTGGGACGCTGTATGAACGAGAAATCGCTCAAACGGATGGGTGATCAAAGGGGTAACACCTGCCAACGCTTGTAATAATATGGCCAGATGGTCCATGGTGCGACCGGGTTGAATCTGCATTAACTGATCCGCTGATGTCAATCCGCCGTTGACAGCAAGCCCTACCGCATAACCGTCTTCGATCCCGTAATAGCAAAAAGAGGCTGCCACGCGAATGAGGTGTTCCAGCACTTCGGGGAGGGTACCCAACCAGGGATGTTCCGAGGTTGCCACGTTGACGCACAGCATCATGACCTGCGCGGAAATCGGCTGATATACTCGCGTTTGCAATTGTCCAGTGCGCGCCGTTGCCGGCCAATGAATCTGACGAAATGTATCTTCCGGGGTATAAGGACGAACCCCAATGGTTAAATTGGGATCCTCAAACAACCGTTTGCGCGTACCCCGTTCGCCATATGGGTCTTCCGAGAACAACTCTAAATGCGACCGGGGCACTAATTGGGGAAAAACGGTCACCGTCGCCGGCATTTCAATTTCTTCGTGGCATTCCCCCAGGCCAAAAGGATCCCCTGATTCTAGAGTTACCGGACCCAAGGAATAAACCCCGCGCCCCCCGAGGCGTAAACGGAAGTCCCGAACAACGCGACGATATCCCCACAAATGGTAAATGTTCGTTAGATACCCGCGGCCAGGCACATGGGAAGGAGCGAGAGAATCTCTCTCTTCAGGAGCCAGGTTTAATGGCCATGAGTCGCGAATGCGCAACCAGGTAACCGGCAAACGCTTCTGGTTTTCGATGCTCAACCGCAATGGCAACGTTTCTCCCGGAAAACCGCGCGTGTAAATTAAAGAACGACGATACACAATGTTCTGCAAAACGCGAACCCGCCAGAGATGGGCAATACCCAACACACCCCCTGTGGCTATTCCTAACCCAACCAGCCACTGAACACGAAACAACGTCCCAGCCAAGATCAAGGCTAAAATCAGAATTGCCCAGCCACGGATTTTCACCTCACCTCCACCGGGACAGGCACTGCAGCGATGATTTCATTGATCAGGTCTTCACGTCGGCGCCCGCGCAGCATAGCCTGAGGAGAAACGATTAGACGATGGCCCAGCACATACGGCGCCACATGTTTAACATCATCGGGCAAAACAAACTCCCGCCCATCCAGCGCCGCCCAGGCCTGCGCCATGTAGAACAGGTTCAAGGTCGCCCGTGGACTGGCCCCCAATTGAATCTCGGGGTTCTCGCGCGTCGCTTGAGCCATGCGCACAATATAGTCTCGTACCGAAGCCTCCACCCGTATCTGACGCCGCATGGCTTGCGCCTCTTGAATCGCCTCGGGACGAGTTACCGCAGTTAGGGTTTCCAGAGGATCTGATCGTTGAAAGCGCTCAAGTAGGGCGTTCTCTTCTTGAGGTGAGGGGTAGCCCAAGCCAATTTTGATCATAAAGCGGTCAATTTGGGCTTCGGGAAGCGGAAAGGTGCCTTCTAATTCCACTGGATTCTGGGTCGCAATAACTAAAAATGGGCGTGGGAGCGGGCGGGTGATACCATCGCTGGTCACCTGCCGTTCCTGCATTGCCTCCAATAGAGCCGATTGGGTCCGGGGAGTGGCACGGTTAATCTCATCCGCCAGGACAATATTCGCCATAATCGGGCCAGGCCGGTATTCAAATTCCTGTGTCTTTTGGTTGAACCACATTAAACCAGTCACATCTGAGGGAAGCAAATCGGGTGTAAACTGGATGCGGCGAAACGTACATCCCAAAGAAATTGCCAATGCTCGGGCTAAGGTCGTTTTTCCGGTGCCCGGCACATCCTCAAGCAACACATGACCTTCGCACAAAATAGCCGCCAGGACCAATCGAATAACTTCTTCCTTTCCAACGATTACGGTTTGAATATTCTTTAGCACTTGCTCTACCAATGATCTCAACAATGTACACCTCCAGAGAGCAGGTATGTATCAAGATCGAAGCATTTTGAGAGAATCTCCCACCCGAGCGTTTAGCGTCATTTCGGCGTTGCCGTTAACAATACACAGACTCAGGTAGCCGGTGCTATCAAACATGGCAATCAGATCTCCCGGCCGCCCTTCACCAAATGTGTTGACCAGTTTATCAATCTCACGGTCTTTATAATAAATCTTCCAGTGAAGGTCACCCGCTAAATGATGGGGTTGGATGTTCGTGATCAAATTACCAAAGACGTCAATGTAGATGATTTGACCTTGCCACCCTCCCTCCTCCGGAAAGGGTTCGGGCACCGGCAGCATAATCGGATCCTCAATTCGAGGGCCAAGCGCTTCCAAAGGCACTCCCTTAGCCAGGTGAGCGGCGACCGGGGCAAAAACATCTCGCCCGTGGAATGAACGGCTGACATTCGGCAACCAATATGCGGATTGTGTAAGATGAACAAATTCCATCGGCCACCTGTGGATCTCACCCTCCCGAATAACAAATGACAACAACCCGTTATCGGGTGCCACAAAAAAGTAATCACCTACCCTCGCCGCTAAGGGACGTCGTTGCGTTCCTACACCTGGATCCACCACCGCCACAAAGATACTCTCTGGCGGAAAGTAAGGATAGGCTTGCGCTAGCAAAAAGGCACCTTCAAAGACATTTTGCGGCCTTACGGCATGAGTGATGTCTGCAATTTGTACCGAGGGTGAAATACCCCAGATCACTCCCTTCATAACCCCAACGTAATGGTCACGATATCCAAAATCCGTCAGTAAAGCCACGATACCTGCCATGTTTTCTCCCATTTCGAAGAATCACCTAACAAGTCACGATCCAATTCTGACAGAATCTTACCACGGTCGGGGAAATAAATTTCCCCACCTCTTCTTCATAACACTCATAGTTCCCAGGGCTAACTGCCCATCAATGACGGATTGGCCATTGCCTGGCGCATTTTTTCAATCCGCCGCTGTAAGTAAGGGGAAAAATACCCCCAATATCGTTCCTGAAGGCTGGGGAGCATCCAATCCCGACCCGTGACGATGCGCCGACAATGGGGAGAACCACAATGGCATTCAAATTCATCGTAATCGCTGGAATCACTCATCGCATAATCAAAACATGCCTCTTCCCCCACCGCAATATCTCGCATTGCCACCAGCGTGATTGGTGAACTCAAGCCACAATTAGGATCACACGAATGGTTAAAGTAGTCTGCCGGTTCACCATGGGTTAGAGGCACCATATAAAGATCCTCTTCAATTTGGATGCTGTGAATGCGGCGCTCAACGGGCAAAAGGCGCACTTGTGCTCCAGTCAATACCTGACCACCCCAAACAGCCAAGAGTTCCCCCGCCATAATGGGTTCTCGTGCAAAAAGTCCCAATCCTTTTTTGTCCGGGCAAGGTCGCAGTTCCAATTTAGGTGAACAATAAGAAAATGTGGTGAACTGCATAACATCCTCTCTAAAAGAAGGAATTGAAATAGTGTCTCTTAGAATCCGAACCAAAACTATTGTGCCTATTTGTTGTATAATCCCAACTCACCTCCACCATCCTTTACACCTATAGAAGACAGACATGCAAATCCAAAATAAAAATCACCCCACAGGGGTGAAAGGTACACTAGATTTTCAATTGACCTCAGCCGAGAAGGGAAAAATCGGTCGAAACAACCCAGAACGTCGCTATGACCGGACAGCCTCCACCTTCAAGGTCGAAACCCGTTTGTAAAACAATTATATCAGGTTATCCGCCACCTTTCGATGTTTTGGCTTAGAATTAGGTTATCTAAAGGTTCACTCGAGCACCGAGATCAATTGTATAAATAGCCAAAGGAGGCAAGCGATGAACAAGGTCTATAAAACCATCGAAATTACCGGCACGTCCGACGTCAGCATTGAAGATGCCATTCAAACCGCCATTGGGCGAGCTTCGCGCACCGTGCGTCAGTTACAGTGGTTCGAGGTGAGCGAAATCCGGGGGCGAATTGAGAATGATCATGTCGGGCAGTGGCAGGTAACGATAAAAATTGGGTTTACTTTAGAGGATTGATCCCCCCGATCAATCCCCATGTCTCAAGGCACAAAATAGAATTAAAAATCGGGGATGGGTGTGGACGAATCCCCAGCGCGAGATTATTGTGATGAAAAATACTCGTTTGAAATCAGATTTAATTTTGCTGCTGGTGGCTGTTATTTGGGGCAGCGGCTTTGTAGCGCAAAAAATTGCCGCCGCTGAAGTTGACAATTTCGTATTCAACGGCCTGAGGTTTACTATCGGGGGACTTTTATTAATTCTCGGCTTACGCTTGCACCTCCCTTCAAAAGCCCGGGAATGGAAATGGATTTTTCTGGGCGGCACGCTCCTCTTCGGCGGAAGCACGCTCCAGCAAATTGGAATTACCTCCACGACCGCCGCAAATGCAGGGTTTATCACCGGTCTGTATGTTGTTATCATTCCCTTGCTGCTATTCCTCTTTGGACGCCAACGACCGGGTTGGTATGTCTGGCTGGCTGCCGGAATGGCTGTCTTGGGTACATTGCTGCTCAGCAGTGGTTCTCTCCAGGTTCGCCTGAACCCCGGTGATACCATTATCCTGGGCGGCGCTTTTATCTGGGCCCTCCATGTGATAACAGTAGGCCAAGCCGCTCAACGCATGAATGCGTTTATTTTTGCTGCCGGTCAGGCACTGGTGTGCGGTTTGCTCAATCTCGCCATTGTAGGAAATCTTCTCCCCCAAAAACTTCACGCTATAAGCCCGGCAACCCTGACTGCCACTATCTACTCAGCGGTTTTCATTGTCGGTCTGGCGTTTACACTTCAGGTCATTGGTCAACGCCACGCCCCACCGGCAGACGCTGCCATCCTATTCAGCAGTGAAGCCGTGTTTGCCGCGCTTTTTGGCGCATTGTTATTGGGAGAAAAACTCCAGCCGACACAATGGTTAGGCGCCCTCTTGATTTTTGTGGCCATGTTACTTTCGCAGGGTCAGGTATTGTTGACAGCCTCTTCACCATCGCCTTCAACAGTCAGGGCTCAACCTGCAGAATCAGCCTTGGATGATTAATAGCCACAAACCATTCGTGGATAGCACTAGGGCCACGCAACCCGACTGGGATTTCTGCGTAGATTAAAGCAGAAAGCACAAGAGGTAAATGGAGCATCACGGTGGCTGAATTTGACCCGGGCATCTTAAAGGATGTTTCCCACGATATAGACGCCTTTAGCCAGGTCGTGGCCACCTACCAGACTCAGGTCTATAATCTGTGCTTTCGTATGTTAGGCGATGTTCAAGAGGCCGAAGATGCAGCGCAAGAGACGTTTTGGCGCGCTTTTCAAGCCCTTCACCGTTACGATCAATCTCGCCCGTTCTTGACCTGGCTGCTCTCAATAGCTGCCCACTACTGTATTGACCAACTGCGTAAGCGTCGAACCCCGGTGGAAAATATCCAGGAATGGATGGACGAAGTACTCCCCAGCACCGAACCCAGTCCCGAGAGCCAATATGCCCGCCGCGAGGAGCATCAATACATCCAACATCTTCTCATGCGCTTAGAACCCCACGAACGTGCCGTTTTGATCTTGCGATACTGGTATGAAATGAGCGAACTTGAAATGGCTGAAACGCTCTCCCTTTCCGTAAGCGCCGTAAAAAGTCGTTTGCATCGCGCCCGCCAAAAAATTGCACACATGTGGAAGGAACAACAACGCCATTTTGCCCAAAAGGAGACGACCCATGAAGCACCCGCCTATTGAACCCTGGTATTGTGAAGTAGAAAAGGCAGAGATCCAGCCACAGAATTTGGAACGCCATTTAACCGCGTGCTCTCATTGTCTCGAAACCTATCAGTCCTGGCAAGAGGTAGAACGGGCACTTCTTCGTCTGCCCTTGCATGCACCTACATCGGGTTTTGCCAATCGCTGGCAGTCTTATGCTCGTGTCCGCTCCCAACAGACCCAGGAAGCATTCTGGAATTGGAGTGTGGGACTGGTCAGTGTGGCATTGTTGGTAATCGCTAGTATGGTCACTTTGCTGATCCTATTCTTTGATTCCTCCTTCGTTACCGAGATGATTTCAAATATTATCCGCATGCTCTCCCGTCTTCCCCTCACGTGGCTTCAACTGCGCTATGCCTTCACCTTCTGGTTGCGTGAGATTCCACCTTATTGGATAGCCGCCTTTGGTTTATTCCTTTATGCGTGGACTATTCTCCCACTTGGTACCTGGTTATACGCTTTTATTAAATTCACCTCCCGAGGAGTTAAACCGTCATGAAAGCAAAAACCAGCGAAGTATGGCTTGCGTCGCTCATCAGCCTGATCCTGCTATTAGGAATATGGCAACCTGCTTTGGCGTTTCCGCCTTCATCTTCCATGCCCCAAACCTACAGCAGAGATCGCCTCGTTGTTGGAGAAACGTTCACGCTTCACAGTGGCGAAACATTAGAGGGCGATCTTGTCGTTATTGGCGGGTTAGCCGATATCCAAAGGGGAGCCACTGTCAACGGCGATGTTGACCTACTAGGGGGAAGCCTGAAACTGGCTGGTGAGGTCGTCGCCAGCATCAACGCCGTTGGAGCGACCATCGAACTTGAAGATGGGGCCATCATCCGCGGCGATATCCATGCCGTTGCCTCGTCTATTTCGGGGCTGGAAAAAGCCAACCTAATGGGCACACTGGATACCTTCACCCCTACCGGGAATTTCTGGCGTATGCCGGCCTTCCACTGGCAACCGTGGACTAACCTTCCTTCTGAGCCGTTCAATTTCCTCCAACGCACGTTCCTCGATCTCCTGCGCACACTGGCGGTTGCTATCTTAGCCCTATTAATTGCCCTCCTCCTTCCTACCCCTTTAGACCGCATCAGCCAAACACTGGTACATGAGCCATTTCTGAGCGGTGGATTGGGATTGCTAACCCTTTTGGTTATGCCAGCAGTGATTGTCGTTTTATTCATTACTATCATCCTCATCCCTGTAGCGCTCGTCGGGATCGTCATCCTTGCCCTGGCACTACTTTTAGGATGGGTCGCGGTAGGGTATGAAATCGGCAACCGCCTGGCCGAACTCTTCAAAAGCATTTGGAGTCCGCCTCTGGCGGCCGGAATCGGCACACTGGTGCTAGGGTTTGTGTTGTATTTGTTAGGATTTGTCTTCTGCCTGGGTGGTTTACTTAGTTTCCTCATCGGTTGTTGGGGATTGGGCGCCGTACTACTGAGCCGTTTTGGCACCCAGGTCTTCCGCACTGCCCCGCCAACTTCTCTCTCTTCGAGCGCCCTTAAAGACATTCACCCTTCACCAACAACCCACGAAGAAGAAATCCCTCCTAAGGAGTAAGCCATGAGACACACTGCATGGATGTTTACCCGCTCACTTGTACTCTTAACAGGCCTGTTACTCATCACCTCATTAGCCTGTTCCATTACGGTAGATTTGCCCAATCTACGTGTGCCCACCATGCAAGTCACCACGCCCAAGGTCATAACCATTGATGAGCCCCTACCCGCAGGAACAACTCAGCCCATTCGCCTTCGTCTAGAAATGGGTATGGGCGAGTTGAGACTTCAAGCCGGTGCTGAAGGTTTGATTGAGGGCAGTATTCGCTACAACCTCCCCGAGTGGGAACCCCAAATCCTGCGCGGTGAAAATGCCCTCACCCTGACCCAACGTCAAACCGAGGGTCAACTCGCCTTTCCCAAAGACACCATCAACGAATGGGATCTGAAATTAGGGAACTATCCCCTCGATTTGAGCATCAATGCCGGTGCCTATAAGGGAGAACTTGATTTGAGCGGTGTTCCTCTGACACGATTACAAATCTCAGATGGCGCCAGTGAAGCGCGGGTCATCTTCAATACCCCAAACCCTTTGCCGATGGAACAATTGCGCTACCGCACCGGCGCGTCCAAGGTCGAATTGGTGGGTTTAGGCAATACCAAAGCCGCCGAAATTGTCTTCGAGGGAGGAACCGGCGCATATACACTTGATTTCTCAGGAGATTTAAGCCAGGACACCAAGGTGCAAATCAAATCCGGCGTCTCGCAGGTTGTGCTGATTATCCCCGAAGAAACCCCGGCCCGGGTTGAAATTACCGGTGGGTTAAACAACATCACGCCACAAGGTACCTGGAGCATCCGTGATGGAGTATATGAAAAAAGCGGGAGTGGAGCGCGGCTTCTGATTGAGATTCAAATGGGAGTCGGCTCGCTTGAATTAAAAGTTAAGTAGTACGGTACAGCCGATATTTTTCCACCAGCGCATAAACTTGCGGCGGGAGGTAATAGCGATAAGCCTTACCGCCCGCTACGCGTTGGCGGATCTGGGAGGACGAAATCTCCAACAAGGGGGCATCTACAAACATTACCTTGCGCTCCAGACCCGGTAAAACGGCTTCAAGGTAAGAAAGATCCACCGCATCGCCAGGTCGCCGCATGACCCCTAAGCCATCACAAGCCTTGAGAAACTCCAAGGGTTGACGCCAGGTCGGTAAATCGCGTAGCGAATCTCCACCAATCAGATAAATCAGCCTATCCTCAGGATAAAGGTCGTGTAAAATGCGAAGGGTATCCACGGCATAATGCGGTCCGGGGCGGTCAATCTCAACTCGCGAAAGTTCAAACGATGGGTCATCTTGAATTGCCGCCATAACCATTTCCAGCCGGATGGCAAGGGGTGTTATAGGTTGTCCGCGCTTATGTGGCGGATCGGGTGTTAGTACCCACAACACCCGATCTAAATGCAATTGATCGGCCGCCTCAGAGGCGAGAATGAGATGTCCCACATGAGGAGGATCAAACGTGCCCCCGAAAATTCCTAGCCGGCTCATTCTTGCCACTCAAGTTCAAAATGATCGCCAATGAAGACAGTATCCCCGTTTTGAACCCCGGCCTGCCGTAGCGCCTCATCCACGCCTAAGGCCTCCATGAGTTTCTGGAAACGGCGCACCGATTCCTCATATTCCCAATAGGTCATGGCCGCGGCGCGCTCTACGGCTTCGCCGGTCACCTTGAAACTCCCATCCGGTAAACGGATGACCTGGAAAGCACGTGGATCGGCGGCAGGGCGATACACCGGGAGCTCTTCCTTCACCGGTACTGTCGGAGCTTGTTTCACCAGTTCAGCACACTGCCATAAAATGGGTTGTAAGCCAATTTTACGTAAAGCCGAAATCGCCGTGGCCTCGACACCGTGTTCTTTGAGCGCGCGTTGAATTTGCGGCCACCGCTCCTGAACCTCGGGGAGATCAATCTTGTTCAAAGCCACAATCATGGGTTTGCGCGTCAATTCGGGGTCAAACAGCGCCAATTCACTATTAATTTGGGCATAATCCGCCACCGGATCGGGCGAAAGTCCATCCAGCAAGTGAATCAGCACTTTGGTGCGTTGGATATGGCGTAGAAAGGCATCCCCCAACCCTACCCCCCGATGTGCCCCTTCGACCAACCCCGGAATATCCGCCAGAACCAGCGATGTGTTGGCATCGAGATCAGCCACCCCAAGGTTGGGTTCGAGCGTGGTAAAGGGGTAATCCGCAATTTTGGGTTTGGCGTTGGTTACTGCGGCGAGAAAACTGGATTTTCCGGCATTAGGCACACCCACAATCCCTACATCGGCGATTAATTTTAGTTCCAGGCGCAGGTTGCGTTCTTGTCCAGGTTCCCCTTTTTCCGCAATTCGCGGGGCCTGATTGCGAGGAGTGGCAAAACGCGCGTTACCACGGCCCCCACGCCCTCCGCGACATACCACTAAACGTTGTCCAGGCGCGGTTAAATCCCCCAGCAACTCCCCGGTGTCATCATCATAAACGACCGTCCCTGGCGGAACCGGGATGATCAAGTCATCTCCGGAACGCCCGGTCATATTATTGGGGCCTCCGCGTTCACCATCCGGCGCGATAAAACGACGTTGGTAGCGAAACTTGACCAGGGTATTTAAGAAAGGTGAAACCTCAAGGATGACATCCCCCCCTCGCCCACCATCACCCCCATCCGGGCCGCCGCGGGCCACGTACTTCTCACGATGGAAGTGCACAATGCCATCCCCACCTTTGCCGGAACGAACGTAAATCCTGGCCTCGTCAATAAACATACCCTACCATCCCAAATGAGGGGTGAGAAAGGCAATTCTTTCTCACCCCTGACGAACTTATTTACCCAGTTTTGCCTTCAGAATGTCTTCAAGGGTTGGCTGTCCGATTTCTTGAAGTTCATAGCGTACCCGCTGAACCGGCTTGTTGATTTTTATCACCCGGGTAATGTCTATAGGCGTTGCAGAGATCACCAGGTCCACTTCAGCGCGGTTAATGGTCTCTTCCAATTCCTGCATTTGAACTTCGCCGTAGCCCATAGCCGGAAGGATGGGGCCCGTTTGCGTATATTTGCGGTAGGTCTCGGCAATGGAACCAACCGCATAGGGACGCGGATCTACTATCTCAGCCGCCCCAAAGCGGCGCGCTGCTACCCACCCTGCGCCATAAGCCATCTCACCATGGGTCAGGGTTGGCCCATCCTCAATGACCAAAACGCGCTTGCCCCGAATGGCTTGCGGATCATCCACAAAAATGGGGGAAGCGGCTTCAATAATAATGGCTTGCGGGTTTAAGGCTTGCAGGCTTTCGCGAACCTGCATCACAGCCTCAGGATTAGCTGTGTCCACCTTGTTGATCACAAACACATCGGCCCGCCGCACATTGGTTTCACCAGGATGGTAACGGTATTCATGCCCGGGGCGGTGGGGATCGGCCACCACGATGCGCAGATCTTCCTGATAAAACGAGAAGTCATTATTACCGCCATCCCACAAAATCACGTCCACTTCGGCTTCAGCCTGGTGCAGGATTTTTTCATAATCCACACCAGCGTAGACGATGACCCCATTGTCCAGGTGGGGCTCATACTCTTCGCGTTCCTCAATCGTGCATTCGTAGCGATCCAAATCCTCATAACTGGCAAAACGCTGAGCCTCTTGGCGCACCAGATCCCCATAAGGCATAGGGTGACGAATGGCCGCTACTCGGAAACCCATGCTGCGCAGGATTTTTGCCACCCGGCGGCTGGTTTGGCTCTTCCCGGAGCCGGTTCGAACTGCACACACTGCCACCACCGGCTTGGTGGATTTCAATTGGGTGCTTCTAGGGCCCATTAAGCGGAAATCCGCACCGGCAGCCATAACCAAAGAGGCCTTATGCATCACATATTCGTGAGACACATCGCTGTAAGCAAATACGACCTGATCTACCGTCAGGGTCTTGATCAGGTGCTCCAAATCGCTTTCGGGGTAAATTGGGATACCCTCAGGATACAAAGGACCGGCTAACTGGGGTGGGTAACGCCGCCCCTCGATGTTGGGTATCTGGGTTGCCGTAAACGCCACCACTTGATAGTCCGGGTTATTGCGGAAGAAAACATTGAAGTTGTGAAAATCGCGACCTGCGGCACCCATGATGATCGTTCGAATGGCCATAGGTTATTACATCCTCCTGGGTGTTGGAATTGGAAACCGGATTACATCGCCTCAGGGGCGCTAATCCCAAGCAAAGCCAGACCCACTTCCAGTGCCTGGCGTGCAGCCGCTACCAAACGGAGCCGGAATGAACGAACCTCCGGTTCGGCTTGTAAGACCGGACATTGGGTGTAAAAATCATTGAATACGCGCGCCAATTCATATATAAGATTAGAGATAAGCAACGGACGAAATTCTGCCGCCGCGCGTTGGATCTCACCCGGTAAACGCGAAATCAAATCCACTAACTCAATTTCTGGGGTGGTTAATTCATGAGACGGAAGGGTAGAGGGTGGTACCTCAAAGTTCACCTTGCGCAGGATGCTACCGGCTCGAACATAGGCATATTGAATGTAAGGCGCTGCCTGTCCATTGATATCCAGTGCGCTCTCCCAGTCAAACGTCACGATTTTGGTATTATCCCGTGAAAGCATAGAATACTTAATCGCGCCCAAGGCCACTGCATGGGCGATCGCCTGTTGTTTCTCGGCGGGTAACTCCGGATTCTTTACCTGCACGATTTCTAAGGCTCGCCGTGTTGCCTCACGAACGAGGTCTTCCAATAGCACCACCGTCCCCTCACGTGAAGACATCGTTACATTGCCGGGCAGGTTGACAATTTCATAGGCCAAATGGTAACACCTGCTTGCCCATTCATATCCCATCAACTCTAGCGTTTTAAAAATCTGTTGCAGGTAAAGGGTCTGGCGCACATCCACAACATAAATAGAGCGCACCAAATCATATTCCTGGAATTTTAAAATGGCCAAGGCCAGATCTTTGGTGGCGTAAAGCGATGTCCCATCCGAACGCAAAACAACCAGGGTGCGATATTTGTCTTGGGTGCCCAAGAGTTCATCCAGAGGAACAACCACCGGACCCTCAGGCCGTTCATCGCGCGCAATACCCCGCCGGATTAACTCTTCCACCAATTTAATACCGGGTTCTTCGACTTCGCTTTCAAAATAGACACGATCAAAATGAACTCCCAACAAGGCATAGATCTGGTCGAACCCCTCCAATGACCACTGACGTGTCTTTTGCCACAGGGCTAAGATTTCGGGATCACGTTGATGCCAGCGCGCAAAAAGGGCACGTACTTGCGGTTCTACTGAAGGATCTTCTTCATAGCGCCGATCCGCCTCAGCATAAAGATCTCCCATCCAACGCGTCTTATCTTCACCGGGTTCCTCACCAGCATGATAGGTCATATAATTCCATAACCACTTGATGACATGAAGGCCAATATCCCCGATGTAATTAGCCCGTATAACCTCATAGCCCGCGAATTCCAAGATATTTGAGATCGCCGTACCGAGAATAACATTCCTGAGGTGACCCACATGAAAAGCCTTGTGAGTGTTGGGCTGTGAAAATTCCACCATCACCTTTTCGCCTCGTGAAGCCGTCCGCCCGAACGTTCGCCCCTGCTCCAGAACAGTATCTACCACTCTTTGGGCATAGCGGTCGGGTGAAAAGTGAAGATTCAGGTAACCATTAACTGCCTCGATTTGAGAAAAACCTTCTATTTCACCCAGAAAAGCAGCGATTGCCGCAGCGAGTTCCTGTGCCCGTTGATTGACCTTGACCGCTTTTCCCTGACGGGCTTCCTGAGCCGCTAACTGAAAAAAAGAGGTCGAAATGCCCCAATGGCCGGCAAAGGGGATCCACTTCCATTGAATTTGGGGTTCAGGCAACCCATTTTGCGCGCAATACTGACGAATTTTTTCTTCAACTAAGTATTGTTCACGTTCAAACATGTGGCTGATGCCTCGGTATTCAGGATTATACAAATACACTTTTGTCTTGTCGAAAGGCAAGCCGATTATATCATAGGCCTTTATCGCCGATTCTTAGATAAGTCGGTAGGAACATAAATAAGCGGGAGACCAATGCTCCCGCTCACCTCGAGGCGAATAGAAGATAAAAAGAGAATGCTTTAATTAGACCGCTTTGTTAAGCAAAGCGGCAAAGCGTTTCATCAAGCGGCTTTTCCGGCGCGCAGCATTGTTTTTATGAATAATCCCTTTCTCAGCCGCTTTATCCAGCGCTTTTTGAGCGCGAAGCACAGCCGCACGGGCTTCATCGAGATTACCGCTTTCAATTGCTGCGTTAGCCTTTCGAATAAACGTGCGCGCTGATCCACGATAAACCCGGTTGCGCAGGCGTCGCTTTTCATTCTGCCGATTGCGTTTGATTTGAGACTTGATGTTAGCCAAAGCCCATCCTCCATCAGTTTAACTTTCGGAAGCCGATTTTACCAGAAGAACCTCAATTCGTCTAGGAAAATCTCGAACTCAAGTGTGGTAAACCGCGCCCTTATAAAAAATCAGCCCCGGAAACTTGTCCGGGGCTGATCGGTGTACATACTTATTTATCCAATAGTGCGGCAACGCCGGGCAGTACCAAACCCTCCAACATTTCCAGAGATGCACCACCGCCAGTTGAGATATGGGTGATCTTATCGGCCAAACCCGACTGGTTGATAGCCTGCACCGACTCGCCACCGCCGATGATGCTCACCGCGCCACTTTCTGCCACAGCGCGTGCGATACCGAATGTGCCCTGAGCAAACTTCGGAAACTCAAAAACACCCATCGGGCCGTTCCACACCACCGTGCCCGCTCCGGCAATCACTTTGCTATACGCCTCCACGGTTTGCGGCCCAATATCCAATACCCGCCAGCCTTCCGGCACCGGCCCAACTGGCATCACCTTCGACTCTGCTTCGGCGTCAAAGCGATCTGCGATCACTACATCTACCGGCAGATACAGGCGCTCACCGCCCTCTGCCAGCAAGGACTTGGCAGTTTCGAGTGCCTCATCCTCAACCAACGAATCACCCATCGGGATACCCTTGGCTTTGAAGAAAGTATTCGCCATCCCACCGCCGATCAAAATGGCATCCGCTTTCTTCAAGAGATTGCGGATAACACCGATTTTGTCGCTGATCTTGGCGCCACCCAGGATCGCCACAAAGGGGCGCTTGGGATTTTCAATCGCCTCACCCAGGTATTTGATTTCTTTCTCCATCAGGAAGCCCGCCACCGCCGGCAGGTAATGTGCAATTCCTTCGGTGGAAGCGTGAGCGCGATGAGCGGAGCCAAAGGCATCGTTCACATAAATGTCCGCCAACGCAGCCAGGGCTTTCGCCATCTCAGGATCATTCTTTTCTTCCTCGGGATGGAAACGGGTGTTCTCTAACAAGAGGACTTCCCCTGGTTTGAGTGCTTTAGCGGCTTCCTCAGCCACCGGCCCAATACAATCTTCTGCAAATTTCACCGGCTTCCCCAGCAGGTTGGCCAGATAATCCGCCACCGGTTTAAGGGAATATTTAGGATCCGGGCCTCCTTTTGGACGACCCAAATGGGAAGCAAGTATGACCGCCGCGCCTTGATCTAATAGATACTGAATGGTCGGCAACGCTGCACGAATGCGCGTATCATCCCCAACCACACCGTCTTTAATAGGAACGTTGAAATCTACACGCACGAACACGCGTTTGCCCTTAACATCAACATCTCGAATTGTCTTCTTGTTGAACATGATTCCCTCCCACATTTAGAAGATGGTCATGCGCAACCCCGAGGTGTTTCTAAGGTCGCGCATGACCTGAGTTTCAAGAGCGGCATTCGACTATAACGATTTTGCCATTAACGCGGCCAGGTCAGCGGTGCGGCAGGAGTAACCCCACTCGTTATCGTACCAGGCCACCACTTTGACCAGATTGCCACCCATGACCATGTTCGAGGGCAAGTCAATAATGGAAGAGCGGGAGTCGCCTTTGAAGTCCATCGAAACCAGCGGCTCATTATAGCCACCATTGGTGACACCCAGGATGCCCTTGAGCGGACCATTCGCCGCATCAATGAAGACCTGATTGAGTTCTTCCTTGGTGGTGGGTTTTTCCACCGTTGCAACAAAGTCCACGATTGAAACCGTGGGGGTGGGCACGCGCAGGGCATAACCGTCAAATTTGCCCTTCAAATCGGGGATGACCAACGCCACTGCCTTAGCCGCGCCGGTGGTCGTGGGGATAATGTTAAGGCCAGCCGAGCGGGAGCGGCGCATTTCTTTCTTGTGCCCCTGATCCAAGATCACCTGATCGTTCGTATATGAGTGAATGGTCACCATCACCGCATTAAGGATCTTGAAGTGATCATGGACCACCTTTGCCGCCGGCGCCAAGCAGTTGGTGGTGCAGGAGGCATTGGAGACCACATGATGTTTTGCGGGGTCATACATATTTTCGTTGACGCCGAGGACAATTGTAATATCCTCGTTCTTTGCCGGTGCGCTAATGATGACCTTCTTCGCACCGCCCTTATCAATGTGAACGCGAGCACCAGGCTTGCCCTTCGCCGGATCGCCCAAAGCATCGGTGAAGACACCCGTGGACTCGATCACAATGTCTACACCCAGATCCTTCCATGGCAGGTTGCCCGGATCTTTCTCGGCAAACACCTTGATGCGCCGCCCGTCAATGACAATATCCCCATCTACCACCTCCACGCTACCCGGGTAAATTCCGTAGGTGGAGTCAAACTTGAATAGATGCGCATTCTGCTTCGCATCGAACAGATCATTGACCGCTACGACTTCCAGGTCATTGGGGTAACGCTCAAGGATGGCCTTGAGAACCAAACGGCCAATACGGCCAAAACCATTGATACCAACTTTGACTGCCATTGTGCACCTCCACAAGATTTAGGATTGTTAGAATGGTTGGTTCAATTCCTCCCCTTTTCCGCATAGGTGCTGAGCACACCTTCACGGGGAAGGGTATCTTCACGTCCAGATAGCGGCCCGGTGCGCTCGTAGTAGAGATCCATCACCACTTGAGCCAACCGTGCCGCATCATGTCGCCAGGGTTGCTCATCATCCACCAAATCCGCACAGTAGATAGCATGACGTTCTTCCAACTCTGGCGAGGGCAAAACCGCCCGCACCCCCTCGGGCAGATTCTTGGGGGGGCGGTTATTACACACGATCAAATCAAAAATCGGTTCTCCGAGATGACGCTCGATGGCTCTTACGTGATCCGCACAGGTAAACGTATCCGTCTCTCCACGCTGGGTTGCTACGTTACAAATATAAAACTTCAACGCCCGACTGGATTTCAAGGCCGCAGCAATATCAGGTACCAGTAAGTTAGGCAATATGCTGGTAAAGAGAGAACCCGGCCCGATCAAAATCAGGTCGGCATTAAGAATGGCTTGCACCGCGGGGGGATAACCTAAGGGTGCGTTGGGTTCCAGCCACACCCGTTCGACCTGTCCACCCACTTTCGGGATATTACTCTCGCCCTTGACACGGAGGGTGCGCCCATTTTCCGGCGTTTTTACCTCCGCCACCAAACGGACGTCATGCAAGGTTGAGGGGAGAACCCGTCCCCGTACTGCTAAAACTCGTCCTGACTCGGCGATGGCTTCCTCAAACGAACCGGTGATATCGGCTAAGGCGGTGATCAAAAGGTTACCTAGGTTGTGTCCATTTAACCCCGCCCCAGCCGGAAAGCGGTAGCGGAACAACTGTGTAACTAGTTCCTCGTCATCCGATAGAGCCGCCAAACAGTTACGAATATCTCCGGGCGGCAGTACGCCCATATGACGCCGCAACTCACCCGATGAGCCGCCATCATCGGCCACCGTCACAATGGCGGTGATATTGTGGGTATAAGCTTTCAAACCACGTAACAACGTGGAGAGCCCCGTTCCTCCGCCAATGGCCACAATACGCGGCCCGCGTTCCCGGCGACGGTAATCCGTCACTGTTTCCACAATAGGTTTGCCGGGGCGTAAAAATGGCCGTAAAAGTGAACGGCTAAGCCCCCAGCCTCCCCAGAGGATAAGCCCTACCCCAATACTGGCGAAAATGGCAATGCGCAGAGGGCGGTCAATAAAACGGAGGGCAAGAATAGAAAGCCATGGTAGCCAGGGAGTATCGGGTGCCCCGCGGTAAATGTCGAGCAGAGAAAGCGTGACCCCCGTACCTAAAAACGTGGTTCCAATAAGTAGAACCAACAACCAACGCTTAACGCCAATCCCTGGCGTAAGCCATCGCAGTGCCAGCCTCATACGCCGTTGCCAGGAATGCCAGGGACGAGACGTTAACTTGCCCATACCATCTTATTTATAACCGTCTTTTGTTTGGGCGTCAACGAAAACTTTCTGGTATGAACAGCTGAATTTATTATACCACTATTTGTGATAATTATCACAATACCCCGATTCAAACCGCTAATTTTCCCATGCTATAATGAGGGAAGTAAATGCAATTAACATCCTTTAACTGCTACAGAGACCTGTTAACGTCTTCCCGCTGATTTACGTGTATTGCATGGAGGGAAAGGGCGATTCAATCAGCTGATAAAAAAGATTTCAATCGTCCTTTTACAAAACACCACCTTTATGCATGGTCATCTCTTCACATATTCCCAGGAGGAATTCTCTATGGCATCTACCTCTTTACCCGGCCCCAAAGCCCACCACTATATTGCTCGGGATCATGCTGTCATCTCCCCTTCCTACCCCCGCAGTCACCCCTTTGTTATGGATCATGGCCGTGGCGTAGAAGTTTGGGACGTAGATGGCAATCGCTTTCTTGATTTTGCCGCCGGAATTGCAGTGGTTTCCACCGGGCACAGCCACCCTCAAGTCGTTAAAGCCATCCAGGAACAAGCCGGGAAATTCATCCATATTTCTTCTGATTTTTACCACCCCAAATGGATAGAACTTGCCGAGTACATTAACCGCATCGTCCCCTTTGACGAAGATGCTGTTTGTTTTATGACCAATTCCGGCACGGGTGCCGTTGAAACCGCAATCAAACTGGCCCGTTACTACACCGGGCGCACTGAATTCATTGGTTTTCTCGGTGGATTTCATGGGCGCACTATGGGCTCATTGGCTTTCACGGCCAGTAAATCATCCTATCACCGTGGGTTTTTGCCCCTCATGCCCGGGGTTACCCACATCCCTTACCCCAATCCCTACCGTCCGGTATTACAATCCCCGCCTGGTGAACCCTACGGTCAAACCGTTGTGCGCTATCTCGAGCAAGAGGTATTCGCTAAACTCATCCCCCCGGACGCCGTCGCGGGCATCATCGTTGAACCGGTGCTCGGTGAAGGCGGTTACGTCGTCCCCGCACCCGGATTCTTCCCGGCTCTCAGAGATCTCTGTGATCGGTACGGTATCCTTCTAATTGTTGATGAAGTGCAAAGTGGTGTTGGGCGCACGGGTAAATGGTGGGGAATCCAGCATTTTGGCGTTGAGCCGGATATGATTTGCATCGCCAAAGGCATCGCCTCGGGTATGCCCTTGGGTGTATTGGCGGCACGCAAACATTTGGTAACGTGGCCAAAGGGCAGTCATGGTAACACCTATGGGGGCAATCCAATATCTTGTGCTGCGGCACTGGCGACTCTCCAGTTGATTGAAAACGGCTATATGCAAAATGCGGCTACCGTCGGTTCATATGCCCTTCAACGTTTGCGTGAGATCATGGAACGCCATCCTTCAATTGGCGATGTCCGTGGGCTAGGCCTCATGATCGGCGTCGAATTTGTGCAAGACCGAAGCACCAAGGAACCCGCGGAGAAGCTTCGCGATCGTATTGTAGAACTTTGCTTCGAAAAGGGCCTAATCGTTCTCGGATGTAGCACCAGTGTCATCCGCATCTCACCACCGCTGTGTATCACCTATGACGAAATAGACGAAGGATTAGAAATTTTTGAGGCCGCCATCGAACAGGCTGAAGATGAACTTTATCTTCACCCGGTTTCCCACCCCGGAGGCGCTCATCCATGAGCTTCATGCTCCCCGATTTTCGTATCCGTCAGCGAGATTACTTACTTGAGATCACACGCGCCCTCACCCAGGAATTGGACTTAGATGCGTTGTTAGGGCGCATCTTGCGCATCTCAATCGAGATGTTAGCCGGGCAGGCTGGCTTGATCGCCTTACGTGAGGAAGATGGCACTTGGAAAGTTGCGGTTGCCCAAGGTATCCCTCAGGCTTTCGTCAAATTTTTAGCCCCCTATCTAAACGAAATCACCGATTCGCCCGATCCTGACTACTTCGAACTGCTCGAAATTGATCGCCGCTTACGCGAACTCGCCCTTACAACCAGTCTAGGATTACTACATGGGGTTGTCTTGCCACTCATTGCTCGCAATCGCGTTTTGGGGGTCATTTTTATCTTTCGTTCTTACCCAGCCGCCTTTTCCAGCAACGATCGGGGCTTGCTGATGGCATTCGCCGATCAAGCCGCCATTGCCGTTTCAAATGCGCAACTTTATACCCAATTAGCCCGGAGCAAACAACGACTGGATGGCCTCCTCGATGCTGTAGCGGATGGTGTGCTGATCCTCAACCCCGATCTGAAGATCGAGCGCTGTAATCCGGCTTTTGCTCGCCTTGTAGGCCTACCCCGCGAGAAAATCCAAGGTAAAACCCATGAGGCGATCGTGCATTGGAGCACCCCCCCGAAAGAGATGACGCTAGAGCAGGCCGTGGCGGGCGGGTGGCCTTTGGCCCCCAATTCCTATCTCTACGTTGAGGGCGACCTCAAATGCCAGGGGCCGCGCAATACTGTACCGGTTGGGATTACCTATGCCCCGTTACTGAGTGAAGGCAAATTGCTCAACATCATTGCCATTGTGCGCGATATTACTCGCTTCCGGGAAGCTGATGAACTAAAAAGCACCTTCATTTCCATTATCAGTCACGAGCTCAAAACCCCCCTGGCTCTGATCAAGGGCTACGTCAGCACCCTCCGCCGCGAAGATGCGCAATGGGATCCCGAAATTGTTCAAGAGAGCCTGGCCGTTATCGAGGAAGAAGCCGATCGCCTGGGGGCACTGATTGAAAATCTTTTGGATGCCTCGCGCTTGCAGGCGGGTGGTCTTACCCTCAAGCGCGCCGATGTTTGGCTTCCCGAATTGGCCTCACGGGTGGCACAACGCATGTCCACGCAGACCAATCGCCATACCATTATCGTGGATTTTCCCCCTGACTTTCCGGTCATATTGGCCGATGAAGACCGTTTGCAGCAGGTTCTCACCAATCTCATTTCCAACGCAATAAAGTACGCCCCCCAGGGAGAAATTCGCATCTCGGGCCAGGTGCGCCCGGATACGGTGATCGTCTGCGTGAGTGACCAGGGGCCGGGCATCGCTCCCTCGGATCGTCCGCACATTTTTGATCGCTTCTATCGTTCGCCTGAAGTGATGCGCCACACCAAAGGCGCCGGGTTGGGTCTTTACCTGAGCCGTGCCATCATTGAAGCCCACGGGGGTAAAATTTGGGTGGATTCCGGTGCGGAACAAGGCGCCCGTTTTTGCTTCTCACTTCCCCGTCAGCCCCAATAAGAAGGAAAATAATTTAAATTTTTTCCCCTTCGCTCTTTCAAAATGGTATAATGCACTCGTTAATTCAGCCCAGAAAGTGTGACTTACTTATGCCCAAAGTACAAACCTCTTGCCCCCGTTGTAAATCCCCGGTTATCGCCGATTTAGAGCAACTACTGGATGTCTCGGTTGACCCCTCGGTCAAACAGCGCTTGCTCAACGGACAGATCAACGTCATTCACTGCCCCACCTGTGGGTTTGAGGGCATGGTTAGTGCCCCTCTGGTCTATCATGACCCCGATAAAGAACTCTTACTCACCTATTTCCCGCCAGACTTAGGACTCTCGGTTAATGATCAAGAACGACTTATCGGCCCTCTAATCAACCAGATCACGAATCGCCTGCCCCTTGAAAAGCGCAAAGCCTATCTGCTCCGTCCTCAAACAATGCTTACCTTTCAAACCTTGATTGAACGGATTCTTGAGGCCGATGGGTACACTCGAGAGGTGTTGGAAAACCAACAAAAACGCTTTGAATTAATCAGACGCTTGCTGGGTATTGTAGATCCTGAAGAACGTAAATCGGTCATGCAACAGGAAGAAGGCCTCATTGATGCCGACTTTTTCCTTATGCTGTCCCAAATCACTGAGGCCATGCTTGCCCAGGGTGACGAGCGAACCGCGCGTGTTCTGGCGGCCCTTCAGCAGGAAGCTCTCAATAACACAAAAGCAGGACAGGAGATTAAAAACCAGACTCAGGAGGTTCAGGATCTCTTGCAAAAACTGCAGCAGGCCAGCCGCCAAGGACTAACGCGTGAAAAACTTTTAGATCTGATGCTCGAAGCCAAGAGCGAAGCTGCACTCACGGCCCTGGTGGGGCTGGTGCGTAACGGTCTGGATTATGAATTCTTCCAGGTCCTTTCAGAGCGGATTGAGGCGTCTCAAGACAGCGCCGAGAAAGCCCGACTTGAAAACTTACGGGCTAAACTTCTGGAGTATGCACGCCAGGTGGATGAACAGATTCAACGCCATTATAAGCAAAGCCGTCAATTAGTGCAGCAAATTGCCACAGCCTCAAATATCGAACAAGCCGTTGAAGAGAATTTAGAAACGATTGACGAGTTTTTCTTCAAAGCCCTCGACGAAGAATTAGAACAGGCCCGCAAAAACGCAGACCTGGATCGCATTTCTCGCTTGCAACGTATTCGCGCTCACCTAGAAAAACTGAGCGCTCCCCCACCTGAAGTTGCCTTCCTCGAAGAACTACTTAGCCTCTCTTCTTATGAGGAACGCCAAAAGAAAATGCAAGAAAAATCGGACCTGGTCACAGCGGATTTTCTACAACTCGTGGGCGGCCTCATCGCCCAATCTGAGAAACAAAATCAGCCACCGGAATTCCTGAGCGCACTGCGGGAGATCAATCGCATTGCGCTGCGCATGACCATGATGGCTAACCTGAACCAGTAATTCGTCTCAGAAACAGAGCCCGATTAAGCGGCGAAACCATTCGCGTAACGGCGCGCCAAGTTCAGCATCCGCGTGTAGAACCCGCGACCCTGCTCCAACTCTTGGGGAGTGCCTTGTTCCACAATTTGTCCTTGGCGCAAGACCACAATCTCATCCAGCCAGTCTAACCCATACGGAAGATGGGTAATCCAGATCAGCGTTCGTCTTTCAGCCCAAGCTATGAGACGCCCAGTAATTCGCGTGGCTTGGGTCCAATCCAGATGGACGGTTGGCTCATCCAGAATAATCACTGGGGCCTCACTAAGGAACACCCGCGCCAACGCCAAACGCTGACGTTCTCCACCGCTCAATTGCAGACCCAGGTTTCCCACCCATGTATTCAATCTTTCGGGTAAACGACGCGCCCAATCCGCCAATTCCACCTGCTCCAGCGCCCACCATAACTGAGACTCATCCGCCTGCGGCGCCCCGAGCGACAAATTACCACGTAAAGTTTCACTGAAAATGTATGGCCGCTGTTCAAGCACCATGAACGTCTGGTGCAGGGTTTCTTCATCCCAGTTGGCCAGCGGCACCCCCCCAAGGTATATTTCGCCCTGCTCTACTGCCCAAAAACGAAGCAATAAATGGATTAAGGTGGATTTTCCTGCTCCGCTTGGCCCCAACAATCCGATATGATATCCAAATGGTATGGAGAGGTTTATCCGATCCAGGACAAGGGGCATATCCGGTGCATACCGGAAAGAAAGGTCACGCACCAGGATATCCGGCCGCCTCACAACAGATTTATCCTTAACTTCTCCCCCCACCGCGACTCGTGAAGCCATCCCCTCCAATTCCAATAACCGCCGAGCAGAATGCAAAGCCAACGGTAAATTCTGTGCTCCTTGCAAAATGGCGCTTACGGCTTCACTGCTTGCGAGGATAACTGCCACCAATACAACCAGCAATACCCCGCTAAACTCTCCTCGGGCTACGGGATCAATCCCAAACCAAAGGACTAACCACACGGTCATCCCTATCCACGCCAGGCTTAATCCATCGCCCAACCCACGGTAATGAGCACGACGTAGTTGAAGATGATGATACGTTGACTCAAGACGCTCAACTTGGGCAAGGATAAAATCTTCTTGTCCATAGAGCAGGTAATCCTCCATGCCCTGGATAAATTCCACTATCCGAGTATTGAGAGCAGCACCCGTTTCAACTTGTCGCAGCGTGGGCTTATTCTGAAAAGCATAAACCAGCAACGGCGTTAACCCTCCCGCCCCAACCAATCCTACTGCTACCCACGGCCAAAAAGCCGGTGATAATAAACCACTGAACCAGACCATCCCTATCGTAGTGACCATCATGACCAGGGAGGGAGAAATAAAACGAACGTAAAAATTCTCCAAATTTTCCAAATCCGTGATCGAACGATGAAGGACATCACCGCTAGGGAGAAGGGTTTGCCGCGCTGGTAGTAAAGGCACCAGGGTGCGATAAAGCCATCGTTGTAATTGCCCCAGCAGCCGCAAGTTGACCCCATGAGATACCCAGCGTTCCAGGTAGCGAATAATGCTGCGTGCCAGACCAAAGAATCGTACCCCCACAATGGCAATATGCAATTCCGCGATAGAAGGATGCAGAGCCGCCTGAGCAATCAGATACGCCGCTGTGCCCAGCAGGCCAATACTGGTCGCAATGGCTGCAACCCCAAGAACGATGGAGACCCCAGCCTGGACAACAAAGGGCTTCAAAAAACGCACTAACCTTCCTATGATTATCATGGTTCTCCCCCCATAGTCCAACGGGTCATATCTGGGGTAAGCCGACCAAGCAGATCCGACGGCTTACCCTGAACCCGAATACGTCCATGATCCAACACCAACACCCAATCAGCATTTTGAATCGTGCTCAAGCGGTGCGCAATAATGAGACAGGTGCGTCCCTCCCACAACGCACGAAGATGCCGCTCTAAATAAACCTCCAGATCCGGATCGAGATGAGCCGTAGGCTCATCCATAACCAAAATGGGGGCATCTTTTAGGAAGGCGCGAGCCAGGGCAACCCGCTGGGCCTCACCGCCACTGATTGCCCTTCCCCATTCACCAATCTCTCGTTCCCACTCTTGAGGATACCGTGCACCTATCTCTTCCAGGCCAGCCTGGCGAATAGCCTCCCGAAAAGCATTTTCTGAAGCCATTGGACGCGACATACGAACATTCCAGGCCAGGCTGGCATTGAAAAGATAGGGCATTTGAGGTACCCAGGCTATCCAGCGCCGCCATTCGACAAATGGAATCTGCGCCAGCGGCACGTCATCCACCCAGATTTGTCCTTGTGTTGGCTGTAGAAAGCCCAGCAGTAGATACGCCAGGGTGGTTTTACCCGCACCACTTGGACCGATCAGGGCTACCTTTTGACCATGGTGAATTTCAAACCCAACCTCTTGCAGAGTCAATTCTGGCCGCCCCGGATAAACAAAACTCACGCTTTCAAAACGAATACGTTGAGGTGGTGTCTTCAGCGTAACGGATGGCGTTTGAGACTTAACCTCTAAAACGAGGCGAGAGAAAGTTGATTTTTCTGCAGCCTCGTCCAGCAGAGAGAAAATGGATTGCGCCGCGTCTATTCCCGACATGGCAGCATGGAAACGCTGGCCCAGCATCCGCAGGGGCAAATAGAACTCAGGGGCGATTAAGAGGATAAAGAAAGCCTGGAGAAAATCCAAACGCCCGTAAAGAAGTCGCAGTCCAATTTCTACCGCCACCAAAGCCGTGCTAATCGTGCTGATCAATTCCATCGCCAAGGCAGAAAGAAACGTAACCCGCAAGACCGACAGGGTTGTGGCGTAATAAGCGTCACTCACCCGCCCTAAGCGCACTTCACGGTCCCGGGTGCGTCCCATGGCTTTCAGGCTGACCAGTCCCTGTATCGTGTCCAAAATATAGTCATTCAGACGTTGGAGCGCTCGCCATTGACGACGGGTTACCCGTTCCGCCATGCGGCCAATCAGGATCATAAACAAAGGAACTAAGGGCGCAGTAAATAAAAAGATGATTCCGGTTAACCAGTCCAACGGAAACACCACGGCTAATATCAACACAGGCACCCCAGCAGCCAACACAATCTGGGGGAGATAGTAGGCAAAGAAAGGCTCTAATGATTCAATCCCCTGCATCAGCGTCGCTGTCAAGTCACCTGCGGGTTGAGTCTTCAGATAAGCGGGTCCGGCATGTAGAATGGCGCGCAGTAACTCACCACGCAATTGGGCTTTTATGCGGACGGCTAACCGTTGGGCTGCCACTTCGTTTACCCATGTTGCTACAGCCCGGGTGGCAATCACCCCTAACAATATACCCAGCCAAGGATAAAGGTCTGCGCGAAAGTGGTGATGGATAAAAGCAGCATCCAAAATGTAAGCCAGCGTATAAGCCTGAAAAACAATTAAGCCCCCTAGGGTCATCCCCGTGGCAAGCACCAGGAAGAAATCCCCTCTTTGTGAATGAACCCAATCAAGCAAGCGCCGGACTTCATGCCTCATATTGGTATGATTATAAAACCATGTCTATTACGCACCCCTGAAACCCGTTGCGTGTTAATTCTCAAAAGATAACCATCCTGAACTTACACAAATGAGGTGAGAGGTATGAATCGTCCCCTAGCGCTAACGCTAACTGCTCGTATTGGGCTTCGTTCAAGTGGATTGCCTAATATCTTATTGGTGGCTGCCGGAAGCCTTCTCGTGGCAGGGCTTGCACAGATCCGCATCCCTTTACCTTTCACCCCAGTTCCTATCACCGGTCAAACTCTGGGGGTATTTTTAGTTGGCGCAACCATGGGTAGTTCACGAGCGGCGCTCAGCCTCGGACTTTATTTGCTTGCAGGGAGTCTAGGGTTACCCTTTTTTGCGGGTGGGGCCAGCGGCTGGAATCATGTGTTTGGCCCAACCGGTGGCTACCTTTTGGGCTTTATTCTCGCCGCCTATGTGGTTGGTCACTTAGCCGAAAGAGGTTGGGATCGTTCGATCCTACGGGTAGCCGCCATGTTTGCGATTGGGGAAGCGATCATTCTGGGGTTGGGAGCGTTGGTGTTATCCCGCTTTATCGGCCTCGAAAAGGCTTGGCTTGGGGGTATCCTTCCTTTCCTCCCCGGGGATGCGTTTAAGGCACTTATTGCCGCTTTGCTCTTACCCACTGCGCACAAGATAATTGATCCTCAAACCTGAATCAAAAGCACGGGAGGCCTAGTGACCTCCCGTGCTCTCGGTTTTTGCTTATTGTTTCATCGCTGTTTTTAGACCTTCGATGGCTTGTACCGGCGTAGGATCCACCCCATACGCCATCGCCAGGTAATAAGCCAGGTAATCGCCAAAATGCAACAGCGTCCATTGATGCGCCATGCGCCCCTCACCTTTGCCATGAACAAAATCCACATTGATGCCGGCAGTGAGAAAGGCCTGCAAGGTTAATTCACTGCGCAAGCGGTTACGGGGGTGATCGGAGGACGTGCGCAGAAAGAGCACCATCATTTTTTCGAGAAGCGCTTCGGGATTCTCAACCCCAGCCAGGGTGTTGTGATCTGCCTCCGGTAACACATCGAACTGCGCCCACGCTTTTGCCAGTTCATTGATTTGTCCTTTCCAACGCCGCGCCACCGGTGCTGCCACGTCCGATCCTATAACCACCACCCAGCGTCCCATCAGTTGGCCGGCCAGTCGCTTGGCGGGATTTTGAACGACCGGTATCTCTTTACCCAACCAGCGCTGTTGCTCCCGCATAGCCTGAAGCGCCCGTTCAATCTCATTTTGGGGATCTGGAATCAGTCCTACACGATAGAATAAAGCCAGCAGAAAACCAAACGAGAAGCCAACGGCAGCCCGGGGTTGCCCGGCATGCTCAAATTGCCACACATCCCAACCGGCCCCTTGTCCGAGCGTGGCCAGTTCTCCACCGGTGGTGATGACCACAACCTGACAACCGCGTTCGCCAGCCTGCTTCACCGCCGCCAGTGTTTCTTCGGTGTTGCCTGAGTGTGACGAGCCCACAACCAGCGTTTCGGGACCATTTGCCCAAGCCGGCAATTGATACTCACGGCAGGCTAATACAGGTACCCTCAGAAAAGGTTCACTAAACGCAATAAAGAGATCGGCGCCGATAGCGGAGCCCCCCATTCCAGCGATAACCGCTTGACGAATCGGGGACTTGATATTTAGTGGAAACTGCATTCCCTGCTTCCATGCATGCGCCAGTTGATCTGGAAGACGGTCAATTTCATCATACATATTAGAGCGGTCGAGTTGGTTGAATGTCGTTAGGTCGTCTAAGTTCATATCAGGACTCCGTGAAAAAAAGAGAATATGGTTAAGGAATCATTTAGGGTGTTCGCCAACGAATGTAATGAATATCTACCAGTCCCTGCTCCTCATCTACACGAACAACCTCAAAGAATGCCACCGCACCGTCCGTGGAACGCACACAGAGAGAGGGAAAGAACGATTCTCCTTGCAATGGTATTGGCGCCGTCTCTCGCGTTAACTCCAAACAACGGCCAATCGTTGGTGTCTCGGCAAAAGGCAAAACACCCCACTGAGCTTCATACTGAGGACTCAGAACCATTCCCCCCGCTGAGCGTTCCACCCAAAAATCTACCTCAGAAAGATCCTGATGAAGCGTGAGATCGGAAAGATGGATCCCTTGTGATACTGTAAGCGTTATCTGTCCTTCCTGCGCAATAGGGGTAGGTGAAAGCGTAGGCGCGGGTAGAAGGGTCGCAGTATCAAGCGCCGGCACCTGAATCCGCACCCAGAACGGAGCGCTGCCGGAAGGCCCTAAACCGAATAGTTTTCCGGAGGGAGATCGCAGCATCCAATAACTGGTGTATCGCCCTTGCCAGGGTGGTGCCATCATTTCGATACTGATATCCACCGTTTCTCCAGGTAAAACGCGCGTTGGAAGAGGATAGGCTGTAAAAGGTGCAAGGTTATCCCCCGAGATCCATATCACACTATACGTACCATCCCACACACATGCTCCGCGATTGACCAAACGCCAGGTCTTAATAAAACGCTGGCCGGGCTCAATCGGTGTATCGTCCGGGATCGTGACATCCAGGGGATTGCCCGCTGCCGCCAATTCGCAAGGCAAAGGGGATAAAGACGGTCGGACAGTTTCTTCCAAAGGAAGAAAAATTACCGTGGCTGAGGGTAATATAGCAAGCGGTTGAACACTTTCGCCAGGTGCAATCGGTGTAGCATTTGTTGGTGAGAAGAGGAGAAAAGGAGATGGAACTGCTTCTCCTCCCCATACGCTTGATACTTGACAACCGACGGAGAACAACGTTACGCTTGGTGCAACTAAAAGTGCTACGGCGAAAACTTTCATCCAGCGCATATGCTTTGATTTTACCCTACCCTGATTCTTAATTTAGCCCCTTTGGGTTGCTTCTTCTGGTAGCCATAGAGAAGTTCAAGGTTAAAATTATCAGTGATAAGGAAAGCAAATTCCAGATCATGGGGCACTTTATGTCATTTGCAAAAGTCGGTGTGTATGTAGATGTATCCAATATTTATCTCAACGGGGGTCAACGCATGCAGTATGATGTCCTGCGTGAATTCGCCTGCCGCGATGAAGCGGAATTAGTGCGTTTGAATGCCTATGTCAGTTATGATCACGAACGCGCCGAACGCGATGAATCGTATCGCAAAGGCACCCAAAACTTTCATTCAGCCTTGCGCGACTTAGGTTATAAAGTCATTGTCAAAGAAATCAGTTGGTTTGTGGATGAAAACGGCGTGCGTTATGGTAAAGCCAATGCAGATCTCGAGTTAGCAGTTGATGCTTTGCTCCAGTCGGTAAATCTTGACCGCGTGCTCCTGGTCTCCGGTGATGGAGATTTCGTGCAGGTCGTGCGCGCACTGCAGGATAAAGGCTGTCGGGTCGAAGTCGTGGCATTGGATAATGTCTCCAGTAAATTACGCCACGAGGCCGACTTCTTTATTTCGGGTTACCTTATACCCAACTTGATCCCAGTTACTTCACCTCGCAATGACTTGCCCCCTTGGGGGGAAATCGGCTCTCGTGTCCGTGGTTGGTGTTACTGGCACAGCGATCAGGGTTATGGATTCATGCGCTACCTCAAAACCATCGCACCCAACCTTTGGCTGACCGACACTCGCAATCCCAATTCACCTTATGGCTCGGTCTTTTTCCACGATTCGAATTTACCCGAAGGGGTGCGCCCCGGGCAACTCCCTACCCGCAATTACATTTTTGAATTTGAACTGGCTCGCTCGGAGCGCACCGATAGTTTACAAGCCCTGAATATAGAATTGATCAGCCGCCTTTAATGATCAGCCGACTCTTCAATCAGAATAGCCCGCGCCGGACCACCTTCTACGCCCTGAAACTTGATCGGAAGGCAGATCAGATGATAAAGGCCTGATCTCACCTGAGATAAATCCAATCCCTCAATAATTACGACGCCCGCTTGCAGTAATACTTCGTGGGTAGGGCGAGAACGTTTATAGGGTGCTACCGAAAGATAGTCAATCCCCACCAAACGCACCCCCTGCTCAACTAAATATTCTGCCCCATCCTGCGTAATACCCACAAAGTCCGGCCGAAACGTTTTCTCACCCTCGGCCCAATAGCGCGAATTGCGGGTCTTAAACAAAACACGCTGCACACCAGGTGCTAAGGGGAAGTGCTGGAACACATCGGCGGTGATCTCCGCGAAATGCTCGGGGACTTCAATCACCTGTGCCGGTCCTATAAGGACTTCCAGCGCAAGGCTTTCCAGGCGGGCACCATTCGGGAGAAAATGATAGGGTGCATCCAAGTGAGTGCCAGTATGCAACCCCATCTCGACCTTGGAAACGTTGGCATTGGCGCCCTCCTCGATTTTACTGACACGTTCAATACGGACACTGGGATCGCTGGGCCAGGTCGGTAGATCGGGCCCAATGGTTAATGAGATATCGTGAATCTTGCGCATGGTCTCCTCCGATCATGAAAATTACCAACCCGAAACAGAAAACATCTGACTCAAGAACGCTGCCCGTTCCTCTGGGGTCATCAAGCGAGGACGCGCGTAGTCCTCCAGCATGGTCGTGATCAATACCGTACTGATATGGTGACCATTATAAAACACGTGTTGATCAATAAACCCTTTGCGTGTGCCTTCAATTAAGCGATCATTGACATATACATGCATCTGGTCAAAGAAGAGGTTTCCTAACCCATAATGGATAAAACTTCCGTTGTAGAATTCCATCGCCATTGGGTGATGAGCTTGACTCCCACTGACGATCACGGCACCCGCGTCCGCCAATCTTCGGAAGTCTTGTTGTTCATAGGGCAATACATCTGGACGATAGGATTCGAAATACTGGAAAGTCGCAATGACCAAATAACCAGCTTCCTTCAAGCGGCGGATCTCCGCTTCCATCCAGGGATAGTCGCAGTTAGCAACGCCGGGCAAATCTGCCGTGGCCCAGATAAATGCCGGGCCGGCTGGATTACAACCGATGAAAGCGAAGCGATTGCTATTGTGTTCCACGGTGACCGCTGCTTTAGCCTGGGCCTCATTTTCACCCGCGGCAAAGAACGCCCAGCCCCGTTGACGGTAAAGATCAAGGGAATAGAGCAAGGCATCCCGCCCCCAATCAACGCCATGATTCCCGGTCAATTCGAGGATGTCCGTTCCTACATAGTCCAATAACTCGATGTATTTGGGATCACTGCAAAAGATAAGCGAGGTCTGATTGGGATTAGGTGGCGGACACTTAGGACTAAATGAGACTTCATTGCTGATATGCGTTAGATCGGCATCTCGGAGAAGATCCCCCACATCCCGAGCCGGATAAGTTACCCCTTTTTCTTCCATCTTGGCTGCCGTGGCCCGCACCAGTGCGGTAACACCGGTCATGACCAGAACTGTCAGTTTCTCTGCATCGCGATTAGAATGCAGGGTCACCCCAGCAGTTTTTAACCGATTTTCCATCTCCGCAATGCGTGATGCCTCCCCTTGCCACGTGAACCATGCCGTGAGAGGGTAAGCCTGAGGATCAAAGTGCTTATCTATGGGTGATTGTTCCTCAACCCGAATGACCTTCCAGCGCGGTTCCAACGTTTCAAAGGGAATGATCGCAAATGCCGGACGAGCCGCCCAAGTGCTTTCAAGTAACACGGCCTCGTCTTCAACCCGTACATTTTGACCAGCGGGTCCCAATATGTTCTGCATTATCTCAAGCGTAGATGGTGAAACGTAAATGGGGCCTTCCAACGGATTGGCTTCATCCCGCCAGGCACGCAGAAGGTCTTGCAAAGAGATGTCATCCCTTATGGTCGGAAATGGAGCCACCAGCGCATAAACCCAGGGTATGCCCTCCTCGGGTTTTCCCAAAGCCAAGGTAATATTAGCGTTGGTCTCTGAGTTGGCCATCTCTACCGGGATCTCAGCAATCTGGCGACGCAACCCCTCGGGTAGGTAAGCAGGTAGCCAGAGTCGCAATGGCACCAGCGTAGTCAGGATTGGCTCGGATGTTGTCGTACTCAAGGGCTGAAAGGGCGTAAGCGTCGCTTCAGAAGGGTAAAGAGTGCCCTGAGGTAGTAATGGTTGAGGTGTTCCGTTACATCCGGAGAGGATCACTACAGCCAACAAAAATAGATAAGTAAGGCGTCGCATGGTGTTTCACCTCGATGAGAATCTTCACCAATCACTCGCGGAAAAGGCCGCCTGTAACAGTTCTTCCCGCTCGGTTGAAGTCATCAAGCGCGGTTGGGCATAATCTTCCAGAATAATGGTAACCAAATCCACACCCAGATAACGCCCCTCGTAAAACAAATGCCGATCTAGAAAGGCACGCCGATTCCAGTAAAACATCTGGTCGAAAAACAGGTTACCCAAGCCATAATGGATAAATGCCTCATTCTCAAACGAAAACCCCTGTGGGAAGTGTGCCTGGCTACCGCTCACCACCACCGCTCCTGCCTGAGCCACAGCCTGGAAATCATAACGCGCCTGACTGGCAGGTTTGAAATCATCCACTTCCAAATGCTGAAAGGTCACAATTGGCAGATAGCCCTCGCTACGTAATGTTTTAACCCGTTTGATCAAGCCCTCCATATCACATGGCGCCGCACCGGCTTTGTCCTGCGTCGCCCAAGCTGCCTCAGGCCCAACCGCATTACATCCCAAAAAGGCTAAACGCGTGCCCTTCACGGCCATCTTCAGCACACCTTGGGCTTCCTCGCGATTAGCCCCACCCCCATAATAAGGCAGATTCGCCCGTTGATAGAGATTCAAAGTATAAAGAAAAGGCTCTTCACCCCAATCCAATAAGTGATTTCCGGTTAATTCAATCACATCAGCGCCAATAAACTCAAGCAGGCTCAAGTAACGGGGATCGCTACAAAAGCGCGCTTCCCGCCGCAAGGGTTTAGCGGGAGGGCAATTGGGATCGAACGAAACCTCATTGCTAATATGAAGAATATCTGCCGAACGCAAGAGCGGCGCGAGCACCAGACCAGGGTAATCCGTACCTTTCTCTTCCATCCGTAATGCGGTATAACGCACCAGTGCCGTTGTGCCGCTCAGGATCACCGAAACCAGGTGTTCGGGCCGATAGTTGGTCACTACTACCTGGGACATATTCACAGGAGTTTTTACGCCAAACGATATCCACAAAGGGAATGCTTTGGCATCAGATTCAAGGCCGGTCCATCCGTCAATTTTGAGCACCTTCCAGCGTGGATCGAGATCCTCAAAAGGGATAATAGCCCAAGCATGTTGTGCCCAGGCCGCTTCCTGTATTCTCTCTTCAGGTTCAACCCGAACGACCTCGGTAGCCGGTGTTCCCCACACCTTCCGCAGTATCTCCAATGTTGAAGGGCTCATCAACAAGGGTTGTCCACCCCAAACGGTGGTAGGGTCCATCCAGGGACGTTCGCCCCGCCAGGCCGCGTAGAAATCACTCCAAGCCACCCCATCTACGGTTGTGGGAAATGGCGCTACCAACAGGAGCAACCACCTGGCAACGATTTGATCGTCATCCTGGGCTTTGCTATCCCAAGGTGTTGGCTCAACAACAGTCCCTACTCCACCCTCTTCTACAAGATAACCCGCCTGACGCAATGCCCTTACCAGTAGCGCAGGCAGACCCTTGGCGCTAAGCGCTATCGCTTCATCTTTAGGTTCTTGAGTAGCGTGGGAATCCGGCATGTCGAACGTCTTCCCGAATGTTGTCGGGGTCACTGTGAGAGACGCCGATAGCGCAAGCGGAGGATCGGTCACCTGAGCAGAAAGGGGAACGCGACCGCTCTGACAACTCACCAGAATGAAACTCAGGACACCCGTGATAACAAGGATGTCATATACCCAGGATCTATTTGGCCGCCAGGACGAATCAAAATGCACGCTCCCAATTATACCTACCCCACAGGTTTATCCACCACCTGCAAGTTGATAGAAAATGACAGTCCTCCTGACTATAATCTCAATCAACACTACATTGTGAGGGTATTTCATGCGCGAAGTCGCTGTTTTGGGCATAGGGCAAACTTCCATCGAGGAGCATTGGGAAAAATCATTGCGTGAACTGGCTGGCGAAGCCGCCCTAGCCGCTTTGCAGGATGCGGGTATCACCCGTGTAGATGGGGTATTCGTCGGCAACATGATGGCTGGCTCGGCGAATCAACAACAACAACTAGGGGCTTATATTGCGGATTGGGCGGGTTTGCGTTATGCCGATGCCATGCACCTCGAAACGGCTTGTTCCTCCGGGTCAGCCGCCTTTCGGGCTGCCCTGATGGCAGTAGCATCTGGGGTTTTGGATGTTGCTTTGGTGGTGGGGGTGGAAAAAATGTCCGATTCGCCAGGGGACGAGATCACCGCCGAGTTAGCCACTGCGGCCGATGCGGATTGGGAATCGGCTTATGGGGTGTCTTTTGTCGCCCTTAATGCCTTAATCATGCGCCGTTACATGCACGAATATGGCTGGCGTCATGAGCATTTTGCGCCTTTCTCAATCAACTCGCATCAAAATGCGTTACATAATCCTTACGCACGTTTTCACTCCCCGCTAACTCAGCAAGACTACGAAAAAGCACCGATGATCACCCCACCCATTAACCTGATGGACGCTTCACCGATGGGAGATGGTGCCGCCGCCGTGGTTTTGGTGCCAGTTGAACATCTTCATCGCTATCCCCCCAAGCCCTGCGTTCGCGTGATTGCTTCGGCCGCCGCAACAGATACCATTTCCGTAGCCAGCCGAAAGGATGCGCTTTGGCTGCGTGCTGCCGAGCGTTCCGCCCGTCAGGCTTATGCTCAAGCGGGAGTAGGTCCAGAGGATATTGATATCTTTGAACTCCACGATGCCTTTACCATTATGTCCGCCCTTTCGTTAGAGGCTTGTGGCTTTGCCGAACGCGGTCAGGGCCCGCGGTTGGCTTTGGAAGGCGAGATCCAAATCGGTGGACGCATTCCCATCTGCACCCGGGGCGGGCTCAAGGCTCGCGGGCATCCGGTCGGTGCAACCGGCGTTTACCAGATCGTTGAGGTTGTGCAACAACTGCGGGGAGAAGCCGGTGCCACCCAGGTAGAAGGGGCTAAAATCGGCATGACTCAGAATATTGGTGGGAGCGGGTCCAATATTATCACCCACATCTTTCGCGCTGATTGAATTACGAAAAACTTCCTGCACGCCGTCAGTTGACAAAACCGAACTCTAAACCTAAACTAACCTCATGCTAGCCCGCGTCTTCTCATGTGCTGTGATCGGTTTAGACGGCGTGATTGTCGAGGTTGAGGTAGATGCCTCGCCCGGACTGCCGGGCATGGTGATCGTGGGATTACCCGATACTGCCGTCCAGGAAAGCCGTGAGCGGGTTCAAGCCGCGATCAAGAACAGCGGCCTCACTTATCCTCGCAAACGCGTGACCGTGAACCTGGCACCAGCCTCAGTGCGCAAAGAGGGTCCGGCTTATGATTTACCCATTGCGCTGGGTGTGCTTATGGCCAGCGAGCAGATACCTCTCGAAGCGCTCGACGGGGCCTTGGTGGTAGGTGAACTTTCCCTGGACGGTAATGTCCGGCATGTGCGCGGGGTATTACCCATGGCCGCCACAGCCCGCCAGCAGGGTTTTCAACGCCTCTTCGCACCGCACACCGATGCTGCAGAAGCCGCCTTAATGCCCGACCTTGAGGTTTATGCCGTGGCCACCTTGGGAGAACTGGTGAGGCACTTGTTGGGGAATCAGCCTTTACGTCCTCACCCACCCGTTCAACTGAACTGGGAGCCCAATACCATGGTGCAAACTGACTTTCAAGAGATCAAGGGTCAAGAGCATGCCAAGCGCGCCCTGGAAATTGCCGCCGCTGGAGGACATAATGTGCTCATGATTGGCCCGCCCGGCGCCGGTAAGACCTTGCTAGCGCGCGCTATGCCAGCCATCTTACCCACGTTGACCCTTGAGGAAGCCCTCGATATCACCCGCATCTACTCCGTGGCCGACCAACTCCCTGAAGATAGCCCGCTCGTTCGGTCTCGACCTTTCCGCGCCCCTCATCACACTATTTCTCATGCCGGCCTGGTAGGTGGCGGACACTGGCCTCATCCAGGTGAGATCTCACTAGCTCACCGTGGCGTCCTCTTTCTGGATGAACTTCCCGAATTCAGCCCTCGCGTGCTCGAAGTGCTGCGCCAGCCACTCGAGGACAAAATTGTCACAATCAGCCGTGCCAATGGATCCCTAACGTTTCCGGCCAACTTTCAGTTAGTCGCCGCGATGAACCCCTGTCCTTGCGGCAATTTTGGTGACCCTCAAAAAGCGTGCACCTGCTCGCCCAGCACGGTAACCAAGTACCAAAAACGCGTCTCGGGACCATTACTTGACCGCATTGATCTCTTTATCGAGGTGCCACGGGTGGACTATGAGAAAATGGCCGACCGCCGCTTGGGTGAGTCCTCAGTGGTTGTGCGTGAGCGAGTCGAGGTAGCCCGCGAGCGCCAGCGCCAACGCTTTGGCACCAACGGGGTCGCGTGTAATGCCGAAATGCGGCCGGCGGAAGTGCGGGAACATTGCAGACTCGAGGAAACTGCCGCCACCCTGCTGCGAACCGCAGTTTCTCGCTATCAACTATCGGCGCGCGCCTATCACCGCATTCTCAAGGTAGCCCGAACCATTGCCGACCTAGCAGGCTGTGACCAAATCCAGCCCCACCATGTCGCCGAGGCAGTGCAATACCGCCCTAGGGGATTGCTTTTATAATCTGGTCTGCTTTTTTGAGCCCGTCACAAGCAGAAGTGACCGGCCGATGGGCAATCCATGCTTACCGGTTGTAATTCCGAGTGGTTAAGGTAAAATTAGGCTATAAAGTTATTTAGTGGTAACTCCGAGTATAGGTAGAATCTATGGAAACAGGGACACACTTGTTATCCTACTGGCACTTTGAGAATCAGCACTGGGTCCACCTCCAGAGTGAGATCATTACCGAAACACCAGTAGACCTTAGCGTCAACGGCGAGAGGTGGATCACGCTTATGTGCACCCCCACACATCTAGAAGCCCTCGCGATCGGGTTTCTTTTCAATGAAGGTATCATCCAATCAGCGGAGGAGGTCGCCATAGTTCAAGTATGTGAGAATGGGTGCAATGTGGATGTGTGGCTCAACCGGTCTGTGCCAAAACCCTCGCACTGGCGGAAAACCTCCGGATGCAGTGGTGGCATCACCAGCCAGGAATCGGAATTCCATCCCTCTCCATTACAGGGTTATGATTCCGAAGTAACTTTTACGCCAGAAGAAATCCTCAGCGGGTTAAGTCAACTCTATCAAGCCCAGGATTTGTATCAAGCCGCACGCGGAATTCACAGCAGTGCTTTAGGCGACGGCGAACGCCTATTGATTCAAGTCGAAGATATTGGCCGCCATAATACATTGGATAAAATCGCCGGTTCGATGCTTTTACAAAAAGTTTTCCCACCGCGCCGCATCCTCTTTACTACTGGGCGTATCTCATCCGAAATGTTGCAAAAGGCGGCTCGCCTGGGTGCGCACGCTTTGGTCTCTCGCACCTCTCCAACTGCACTCTCGGTTCGCCTGGCCGAACAATATGGAATGACATTAATCGGCTACGCCCGGCGCAATCAGTTTAATGTTTACGCTCACCCTGAACGCTTACAAGGCTGGCCGCGACACGATCTACTCATAACATCTGCCCTGAACGTACCTCATTCCAAGTAAACAGTCCGTGCTAGGTCTTCGGCATTTGCTAGTTCCTCGGGTGTGTTCACATTCATGAAAGCCACGCCTTGAGGGTCAATGACCTTAACCTCTTCCCAGGAGATAGCCTGCCAGCGCACTTCTGGCAACCAGGAAATCATGCGCCGTTCCCCTCTTTTCAAAGCTCGCTCTACGGCCGGTAGACAGGTATCGCGGCGGTAAACCGCGTGAAAGGGTTCCAAGCCCTCACCAGACTGAGGAAGAACAGCATCCCACCCTCCCTGAACCAGACGATTTTGGGCTTCCAACAATAAACTCGAATTGACAAACGGCATGTCACATGCAATCACGATGACATAAGGGTGGCGCGCATAGCTCAAAGCGGTATAAAGCCCCCCTAATGCCCCTAGCCCGGGAATGCGATCGGCGACAATCGGATAACCTAATTCCAGGTAAGGCTGTGGGTCATTGGTAACAATAACGATTTCACGAGCCAAAGGACGGACACGACGAATCACCCGCTGGATAAGGGGTTCACCCAGAAAGGGCACCAATGCCTTATTGGTACCCATGCGTTGGGATTGTCCTCCCGCTTGAACGAAAACACTTGCCATAAGATTGTGTATAATTATAAGTGAATTAGTATGATTTCCGTGTTTTTTAGCCCCACGAGCCACTTTGGAGAATAAACCTATGTCTGCGCCCGATCTTGCTCTACTACAACCTGTGCTTTCTGAACTCGCCCCTCAGGGACGCACGGCGCTTTTACCCGCACTTCATGCTGCACAAGACCTTTATGGTTATATCCCTGAGCCGGTGGCAGAGGAAATCGCCCGCACGTTAAGGATACCATTGGCAGATGTGTTCGGGGTTCTCGAATTTTACGCCTTGTTCCACACCGAGCCTGTGGGCAAGGTTATCATACATGTATGCAACGATCCTGCTTGCGCCCTGGCAGGTGCGGATACTGTGCTCAAGCAACTCAGCCGTCATGCTGAATATGCGCTGGAAACCGGTGAATTGGTAAGCGTCACCATTGAGCAAGCACCTTGCCTCGGATTGTGCGATCATGCCCCTGCGTTGTTGATTCAAAATACACCGGCCACAGCCTCTCCTGAAAGCACTTGGCAGGAACTCGTTGCAAAGACAGGTCGCCGCCCGCAAACCCACGTAGACGGCGACCTGCGTTTATTAACCAAGCGCTGCGGTTCGGGTCAGACCACCTCTTTGGAGGCCTATCTAGCCGATGGAGGTTACACTGCACTGAAGAAAGCCTTGGCAATGTCCTCCACAAGCGTGATCGAGGAAATAAAGGCGTCTGGATTAGTGGGGCGAGGTGGAGCAGCCTTCCCTACTGGGCTAAAATGGGAAAGCGCTGCCCAAGCCCAAGGAAGTCCCAAATACGTCGTTTGTAACGCGGATGAGGCCGAACCAGGCACGTTCAAAGACCGCGTGCTGATGGAAGATGATCCCCATCAGATCCTAGAGGGCATGATTATTTCGGCGTATGCCATTGGAGCGGAGAAAGGATATTTTTACATCCGTGGCGAATACCTCAACGCCTATCATACCATTCAGCGCGCAGTTGAAGAAGCGCGTACTGCCAATCTGCTTGGAGCGCACATTTTAGGGAGCGACTTTTCATTTGATATTGAAATCCGCCGTGGTGCAGGGGCATACATTTGCGGAGAGGAAACAGCACTCTTCGAATCCATAGAAGGCAAGCGCGGCTTTCCACGGGTAAAGCCCCCATTCCCCACCACACACGGCTTATTTGGGAAGCCCACGGTTATCAACAATGTTGAGACACTGGCGAATGTGCCGCTGATTTTAAACCTGGGAGCCAAAGAGTACCGCAAAATTGGTACTGAGAAGTCGCCCGGACCAAAACTCTTCTGCCTTTCTGGTGATGTACACCAGCCAGGCCTATATGAAGTTCCCTTCGGGGTCACCCTACGGCATCTTATTTTCGATTTGGGGGGCGGCTTGCGCAGTGATGTTCCTTTTCAAGCAGCCTTGATCGGAGGAGCTGCGGGCACCTTTGCCACCTCTGATCACCTGGATACCCCACTCAGTTTTGAAGGGTTACGCTCTGCCGGATTGACACTGGGTTCAGGGGTGATTACCGTTTTTGACGCCCAGCGCGACTTGCGAGATGTGTTGTACCGATTGGCCCGCTTTTTTGCTGAGGAATCGTGCGGAAAATGCTACCCATGTCAAATTGGCACCCAACGCCAATATGAAATCCTGGCACGACTGCGCAATGGCCAGTTCTTACCCGGCGATATCGAACGACTACAAGACGTGGGCTGGACTATGACTGATGCCTCCTTGTGTGGCCTGGGGCAAACTGCCGCTTCGGCCATCCTGAGCGCACTCAAATACTGGCCCCATCTGTTTCAACCCGCCCAACCCGCCTGACTCAACCCCAACCCGAGGTTTGCCATGGAATCATCCCCTGTCACCCTCACCATAGATGGACAAACGATCCAAGCCAACCCCAACACGACCATTTTGGAAGCCGCACAGCAGGTTGGTATTGAGATTCCGACCATCTGTTATCACGAGCACTGCACTGCCAACGCGTTATGCCGCATCTGCGTAGTCGAGGTTAGTAACGCCCGTGCTTTGGTCCCTGCTTGTATTGCAAACGTACAAGAGGGGGTGGTGGTTCAAACCCATAGCGCGCGGGTACAACGCGCCCGGCGCACGATTTTGGAAATGCTTCACTCAAGCGTTGATCTCTCTGAAGCGCCCGAGATTTTAGCCATGGCTAAAAACTACAACGCCGATCCTCAACGCTTCCCTGATGCACAGCGCCGTGAGCCACCAGTGATTGACGATAACCCAATGTACATTCGGGATTATGCCAAATGCATTCTATGTTGGCGCTGTGTTCAGGTCTGTGCCGAGGACGCTCAGTATACTTACGCCATCAACTTCAGCGGGCGAGGCTATGAGACCCAAATAAGCACCTTTTTCCATCATGCCATGCCTGAAACAACCTGTGTCTTTTGCGGTCAATGCGTGGGCGTATGCCCCACTGGGGCTCTTAAGCCCAAACGCGAGTGGCTCTTAGAACAAGGTCACAACCCCGAGACCATCATGCAATTAACCCGCAGCGAACGGCGGGGGAAAAAACGCCGCGCCAATTTAACAGTATGAAGGGAGTATAAGCCATGCTAACTCCAGAATGCATTGTTTCCACAGTTTGTCCCTTTTGTGGTGTGGGTTGTAACCTGGAACTCCATGTCCGGGATGGTTTTATCTACAAGGTAACGTCACCTTTTGATGCGGTGGTCAACCATGGCAACCTTTGTGTCAAGGGGCGCTTCGGTTACGACTTCATCTACAATCCCCAACGCATCACGGTTCCGCTGATCCGAAAAACCCCGCAACGTCCCGGGGAACGCACCCAGGCTTTTGATCTCTCCGAATGGCGGGAGGCATCGTGGGATGAAGCCCTCGATTATGTGGCTGACCGCTTGGTCGAGATTTATCGAAAGGATGGCTCGCATGCCATGGCGGTTTATTGTTGCGCTAAGGCAACCAATGAGGATAATTACCTCCTTCAGAAGATGTATCGCGCTTTGTTCCGCACCAACAACGTGGATCATTGCACCCGCCTGTGCCATGCCGCCAGTGTGGTTGCGCTCCAAATGGCTATCGGCTCAGCGGCGATGAGTAACACTGCTGCCGAGGTGATCGAAAACGATGTGTTTATCCTGACCGGGAGCAACCCCACTGAGAATCATCCCATCATCGCTTTGCAAATGAAGGCAGCCGTGCGGAAATATGGCGCCAAACTGATCGTGGTAGATCCACGGCGCATTGAGATGGTTGATTACGCCACCCTCTATTTGCCGATTAAGCCTGGCACAGACGTACCCGTCTTTTCCGCTATGGCGCATGTCATCCTCAAAGAAGGGTTATACAATCGGCAGTTTATTGCCGAGCGCACAGAGAATTTTGAGGCCTTTGCCGCCTCCATGGAAAAGTTCACCCCAGAATATGCCGAAAACATCTCCGGAGTAGATCGGGACCTCATCATAGAAGCTGCACGGCTCTACGCCACAGCCAAAAATGCCGCGATTTACTGGGCACTCGGCATTCCCGAATCCAGCCACGGGGTAGCGAATGCCCTCAGCTTGATTAACCTAGCCTTGCTCACCGGGCATATTGGCCGGCGCGGCACCGGCTTAAATCCATTGCGGGGGCAGAACAATGTTCAAGGCGCTTCCGACTCTGGCGCTATGCCCTGGCATTATCCTGGCTATCAACGCGTGGATGTAGAGGACAACGCACGCCGTTGGGAACAAGCCTGGAACATTGAACCGGGGGGTTTAAGCCGCGAATTGGGCTTAACCACCACCGAAATCCTCAGTAGTGTTGGCCCGGGTGGGGTGCGTGCGCTTTACATCATGGGCGAAAATCCCATGATGTCAGAACCCAATTTGAACCATACTCGCAAGAAAATGCAGGAATTAGAATTCTTAGTAGCCCAGGACCTTTTCATTAACGAATCCGGTGCTTTCGCGGACGTTTTCCTGCCTGCCGCATCATGGGCCGAGAAGGAAGGCACCTTCACCAATACCGACCGCCGTGTTCAGCGCGTGCGCCAGGTCATTCCCCCGCGCGGCCAATCTCGACCAGATTGGGAAATCATCTGCGATCTAGCCAAACGCATTGAAAAGCGCCTCGGCCGCCCTCAGACCGCTTACTGGGACTACCGCCACCCCTCCGAGGTTTTAGAGGAAATGGGACGTTACGTTCCCGAGTATGCCGGGGTGACCTATGAGCGTTTAGAACGTGAGGGCGGGTTACAAACGCCGGTGTGGGATCGTCAGCACCCGGGCACACCTTTCTTGTTTGCGGACACATTCCCCCGCGGGCGAGGCAAATTCTATCCCCTTGATTACACGCCAAACGCCGAAATGCCCGATGAGGACTATCCCTTTGTGTTGAGTACCGGGCGAGTGCTTGAACACTGGCATGGGGGTACGCTGACCCGGCATTCCTGGTTGGACGACCTTTTCCCAGAACCACTGGTGGACATTCATCCCGGGGACGCGGCCCATTTAGGAATCCAAGACGGCGACGCTGTGCGCGTTACGTCACGGCGCGGCTCGATCGTCCTGCGCGCCCATGTTACGCCTAAAACGAACCCCGGGGTGGTGTTCATCCCCTTCCATTTTCGCGAAGCTGCCGCCAACCTGCTCACTCACGATATCCTCGACCCGCAGGCAAAAATCCCCGAATATAAAGCCGCGGTGGTGCGGGTAACCAAGGCTCGCCCGGAAGAACTTGGTGCCCGCGCCGAGCCCCAGGTAAGGGGAAGATATTGACAACCGACACGGAATGGATCCTTTTTTCGCGTGTTTCAAGATGAAACAGGCAAATTATTGACACATGGAAGTTTAATTCTATATACTAACCATTGAACAACCGGGAAAACAAGTAAGGGAGGTGATCCAACCCGATAAGATGTCCAATTATCCATCCTATCCCATGCCTGTAACAAACACGGGCATCTTTTTAGGCCACTCTAAACATTAAAGAAACAAAACCGAAAATAGTTACCCTAAAGGAGGAAAGCGATGATTAAGCCCCGTCTTAATCGGCCGTTTATGTTGGTCATTGCTGTCATTTTGGCATTGCTGATGCCGTTTGCTGCTGGTGTGGCGCAAGCGAGTTTCAATGCCCCACCCGCTCCTGGTGCGCCGGGAGGAGAAGTGCCTGTAAACGAGGTTGCCGATCTGCTCAAAAACCCATCTGATTACGTCTATCTTGTTGTCGAACTTACCGATGAACCTGCTACCCAAGTCTATGCCCGCGAGCGAACCGTACGCACGGAAAACGAAGCTGTATCTGCGGCTCAGGCACAAATTCAACGCATCAAGCGAGCCCAAGATCGTTTTATCAACGCGCTTCTCAGCCAGGGAATATTGAAAAATGTCAAGCCCGCTGTTGGTGACACTGAATTTGTGGTTTATCAAACTCAGCGGGTATATAACGGAGTGGCTTTGCGTGTTAAGGCCGAAAAGATTCCCCAAATCGCTCAACTTTCAGGGGTAAAGGCTATTCATCGGCTCAACCTCAAGACATTTGATAATAGTTACAGTGTCCCTCTGATCAATGCTCCACAAGTCTGGAATCTCAACCTTGGGAACACCGGTAATGGCATTAGAGTGGGCATTATTGACACCGGGATTGATTACTTACACACCAACTTTGGCGGTCCTGGTATGGGATATGATGAGAATGATACGACAGTTGTGGGCGATGTTCCCAACTATCCAGGTGTCAAGGTCATTGGGGGCTACGATTTCGTTGGAGATGACTATGATGCTAGCGGGGAATCGGGCAACCCCATTCCTCAACCCGACCCCGACCCTATGGATTGTAACGGCCATGGATCTCATGTAGCCGGCACCGTAGCGGGTTATGGTGTGTTGCAAGATGGAAGCACCTACAGTGGACCTTACGGACCTGGCGCTTATTCCGCCACGAATTTCTATATTGGTCCGGGTGTAGCACCTCAGGCTCAACTGGTAGCACTACGCGTATTCGGCTGTGAAGGTTCTACCGCAGTAACTGATCTTGCGATCGAGTGGGCGGTGGATCCTAACGGTGATGGGGACTTCTCAGATCACCTGGATGTCATCAACATGTCCCTGGGCTCAGGATACGGGTCTGAATATGACACGTCTGCGATTGCCAGTAACAACGCGGCGCTCGCAGGAGTAATCGTCGTGGCCTCGGCGGGCAATAGCTACGACACCTATTACATCACCGGTTCTCCTGCTGTTGCTACCCGTGCGATTTCGGTTGCCTCATCCATTGATGCCCAAGACATCATGGACGCCTTTGAGGTCACAGCAGCATCTCAGGGGCACGAGGATCTTGTGGGATGGCACGGTTCATATCACTCTGCCAATTACAATTGGGCAGCAATGACTTCACCAGTGACTGGTGTTCTGAAGCTCCCACCATCCGACAATACTGGAGGATGCACTTCATTCCCCAGCGGTTATTTTACTGACACTATTGCGCTACTCGATTGGACCTTCCTCTCCGATGGTGAAACCAATGCGTGTGGTTCGGCTACTCGAGTGGGCAATGCCTACGCCGCGGGTGCAAAGGGAGTCATTCTTGTTTACACGAAACCCTATCTAGATATCCTTATTGCGGGAACAAATACTATTCCTGCCACCATTACCACCCAAAGCGTTGGCAGCGCGCTTAAGGACGCCATGGAGGATGGGGATGTTACCGTCTCCCTCAGCAATGAGAAGATGGGAAGTTTTATCACCAGCGATCCAGGGCTGAACGACCTGGTTTCCCGCTTCTCTTCACGTGGACCACGTCGAGCGGATTCTTTCCTAAAACCTGATATTACTGCTCCTGGACAAACAATATTCTCCACAGCCGCGTTAACCGGGAATCAAGGGGTCTCCTTTAATGGGACCTCTATGGCTGCCCCACACATCAGTGGAGTGATGGCACTCTTACGCCAGTTGCGTCCTTCGTGGAGTGTTGAAGAACTCAAAGCCCTGGTGATGAATACAGCCAACCATGACCTGTTCACTGGGAGTGGACAAACTGGTGATAAGTATGGTGCAGGACGGGTCGGGGCTGGTCGCGTGGATGTGGAACAAGCAGCGCGGTCTTTTGTGGTACTCTATAACGCCAATGACGAGGGAGCGGTGAGTGTCTCTTTTGGAAACATCGAGGTTGTAGGCACCTACACCGCTGAGAAAGTGGTCAAGGTTGTCAATAAGCACGCCAGCCAGACCTTTAATTACAATGTATCACTCGATCAACGCGTAAGCATCCCCGGAGTTACCTTTGAACTCCTCAACCCGGATAATACGCCGCTTACAACCCTCAGCCTTGGCCCAGGCCAACAAAAGACCTTCAAAGTTAGACTGACTGCTGATGCCTCTCAAATGACCCATACCCGGGATGTAACAGTAAACGCCACTCAGGCCGGATACCCTCGCCACTGGATAAGTGAAGCCGCCGCGCTGATCACTCTGACCCCAAGCGGAGGTGGTGCTCAACCTGCGCTTCGCCTGCCTGTCCATGCGGTGGCACGTCCGGCTTCGGCCATGGCCGCTGTACCTTCTCAGATCACCCTCAACAAAGCCAATCCAACCGGCACAATCAATGTTACCTTACAAGGCACTGGACTGGCAGACTATCCCTCCCTCGTCTCTGCCTTCGAACTCCTTGGCACGGATACGGATGAGACGCCTGTGCCCCAATCTCTTAAACACGCTGACTTGAAGTACATTGGCGTGATGAGCGACTATCCGCTATCGGAAGTGGACAATGCTACATCGCTTTACTTTGCCATTGCCACCCAGGCAGATTGGAACACACCCAATGAGGTAGAGTTTGACATCTACATTGACACTGATCAGGATGGCACAGCAGACTTCGCCGTTTATAATACTAGTGTTGCCTATAATTCAAATCCCTCTGATGTGTTCCTATCGCGATTGCTAAATCTAAACACTTTTTCAGGGTATGCTTATCTCTTGAATGCCTTCTTTGCCAATGAAGTAGATACAGCGCCCTTCAACAATAACGTAATCATCTTGCCCATTGCTGCGTACCGGCTAAACGACACAGATGGCAAGTTCGATTTCTACATCGAGACCTACAGTCGTGACCAGGAAGACGAGAATCCAGTGGACGTCAGTGAGGTCTACACCTACGATTGGCGCCATCCGGCCCTCCTCACTATCAACACGATAGCAGATGATGACTTTGAGGGACTGCCCTTCTATAAGGATGTGCCTCAAACACTGACCTTTAGTTATGATCTTGATCGCGCTGAGACCACTGGCATTAAGGGAATATTGCTCATGCACCACCACAATGCAACCCAAACCGCACAGGTCATCTCACTGGAGAGCAAGTGGCTTAACTACCTGCCGTTGATTAGCAAATAGCCTTTTCAAAATAAATCCCATCCGACTGAGCAGGTGGCTCTACTTAAGCCACCTGCTTTTTTCCATCTTGGGGTTGCCAATTCTGATAACAGTTGTAAAATAAGTCAAAGAGAGTTTTCTCTCAATCCCTTTATCTGGAGGCTGCGATGAGCACCCAATCCTCAATTCCCCCTGAAGAAATCACCAGCGATGATCGTCTGTGGGGTCTGCTGGCTTACCTCTTAACCCCTCTTGTCCCCATTATTATCCTTCTTCTTGAGGACAAGAAAAACCGCCCCTTCCTCAAAGCCCACACCATGCAAGCCCTTATCCTTGGTGTTGTCCTGATCGTTTTTAACATTTTGGTGGGCTTTATCCCGGTGGTAGGATGGTGCATCGGCCCAATTGCCACCATTGTCCTGGTCATTTATTACGGCATCAAGGCCAATCGGGGTGAGGTCTTCGAAATTCCCGTGATTACCGACTTCGTCCGCAACCAGGGCTGGGCATGACAAAGAGATATACTGAGACCTCTATGTGCTAATTGACATAGAGGTCTCAGTACATTACGTTAACTAAATCAGTTTTTATGCCCCTTTAGAAGCTGAAAGAGGTTGGGGTGTGGTCTGTTCACGCCCATCTTTGCCCATCCCAAGGGCTAAATTGCGCCGGAATTGGCTCATATACAAGTGATAGTAAAAGCCTTTTTGTGCCAGCAATTCTTCGTGGCGCCCGCGTTCAATAATTTCCCCTTCATGCACCACCAACACCATATCGGCATTACGAATCGTGCTGAGACGATGCGCAATGACAAACGCAGTACGTCCCTCCAGCAAGCGCTCTAAGGCACTTTGAATCAGACGCTCAGTCCGTGTATCTACACTGGAGGTCGCCTCGTCTAAAATCAAAATGCGCGGATTTGCCAAAATGGCACGGGCTATCGCCAGTAGTTGGCGCTGGCCCTGGCTTAGCCCTGCCCCTCGTTCTCCCAAAACCGTTTGATACTTCTCAGGCAAACGCTCAATAAACGTATCTGCATGAGCTAACCGCGCCGCTTCAATCACCTCTTCATCACTTGCATCGGGCTTACCAACGCGAATGTTTTCCATTACTGTGGTGCTGAACAAAAATGTATCCTGCAGAACAATCCCAATCTGTCGCCGCAAAGATTCGGCTTTCACCCGCCGCACATCAATCCCATCAATAAGTACCGCCCCTTCGGTTACATCATAGAAACGCGGGATCAGGTTTATCATGGTGGTCTTTCCTGCGCCGGTTGGGCCCACAATAGCAATCGTCTGGCCGGGTTTAGCCACAAACGAGACATTCTTGAGCACCGGTTGGCCCTTTATATACTCCGCCGAAACGTTGCGAAACTCCACCTCGCCTCGTATCGGGGGCATTTCAGTGGCATCTGGTGCATCTTGAATGGTCGGCTCAATATCAAGAAGGTTGAAAATGCGTTCAGCGCCGGCAATACCATTCTGAATATTTGTCCACAGCACTGCAATCTGCTGAATAGGCTGGTTGAAACGCTGTACATATCCTAAGAAGGTAATCACCAGACCCAATGAAACCGCCTCACCGCCTAGTTGGGCACCCCGCAACAACGCCGTGCCCCCTACCACTGTTACGATGGCTAAAGCCAGATAGCCTAACGCTTCTAACGTGGGCGAGAGCGCCGCCGTAAAGGAGACTGCCCGCACATTAGCGTCCCGATTGGCGGCGTTAATCTGACGAAATTGCTCGATGTTAGCCTCCACTCGGTTGAATGCCTGCACCTCTCGCACTGCCGAGATTGTCTCCTGGAGTTCGGCATTGATGGAACCCAATTCCTGGCGCGCACGTCGAAATGCCTTGCGCGCCTGCGAAGAGAACCATAGCGTAGCGAACAACATCAACGGGGCAACGGCAACACTCAGTAGCGCAAATATCGTATTCTTGGTAAACATGTTGTAAATGATCCAACCCAGTAACAGCACCCCGCTCGCCACATTCACCAACGCGAAAGAAAGGGCTTGCTGCAATGCCTCCGTGTCGTTGGTAATACGACTCATCAGGTCACCAGCCTCATTTTCGGCATAAAACGAGAGCGGCAAACGGTGCAAATGCTCAAAGACACTCACTCGCAACGAACGTAGCACATGTTGCCCGGTCCAAGATACTGCATAAAACGTCAAGCCTGTGAGCAATGCCCCCAAGACAAAAAGCACAACGATCACCAGGACAAAGCGTCCCAAGCCCGCCAAGCGATCTGCCGTACTCAATCGTGAAGGATCCGCCGGAGGGAGTGGAAAACCACCCAGTTGAAAGACGCTGCGAACAAGCGTTTGAGTGAACCCATGCGGCACATGATCAACGCTTAACCAGCAGTTCGATTGTGCTGCCTCCCCCGAAGCAGCCAAACCCGGAAAGGATGAGCCAAAGGCACCTGAAGCCGCTGGTGCCAAATAACAATCCACCAGTTGTCCTGTTAGGTCTGGGGTGGTCACCTGGGTCCAGGTTGAAACAATGACCATCACTACGGCACCCACCAGTACCGGCCAGTAAGTTCCAAAATATCTGGCTAACCGCCCTAAGGTTCGGAAGGTGTTCTGAGGCTTAAGGGTTTCGCGGTTCAAAGCGTTACGTGGACCACCATGAAACATAGCGTCTGTTCTCCGTTCTAAGGAACTCAATCTCCAGGTAGAATTACAGCATCAGCGGTAAATTGGGCTTCATCGTCCAGTAACTGTGAGGAATAGATCTCAGCATAAATCTCACTCTCTTCAAGCAAGTCCTCATGTCGCCCCTGGGCGACGATCTGTCCTCTATCCAACACCAGGATCAAATCAGCGTTCATTACTGTACTGATACGTTGTGCGATGACAAACGATGTGCGACCTTTCATCAGTTGTTGCAATGCGGTTTGAATCTGAACCTCAGTTGCCACATCCACATTCGAGGTGGCCTCATCCAAGATCAAGATGCGCGGATTGAGAAGCAAGGCACGGGCAAGGGCAATGCGTTGCTTTTGCCCCCCTGATAGCGTCGTCCCTCGCTCGCCCACCAAGGTATCATAGCCTTGGGGAAACGACATAATGAAATCATGTGCCGCAGCGGCTTTCGCCGCAGCGATAATTTCATCCATGGTGGCATCCGGTTTGCCGAAAGCAATGTTATCGCGGATGGTGCCTGAAAATAGAGTGGTTTCTTGCAACACAATCCCAATTTGTGAGCGCAGGGATTGAAGCGTGACATCACGAATATCGTAGCCATCAATGAGAATCCGCCCCTCGGTTGGATCATAGAAACGAGGGATCAAGTTGATAATCGTGGTCTTGCCCGAACCCGTTGCACCCAAAAGGGCCACTGTTTGCCCCGGCTGAACCTCAAAGGAAACATTTTTTAAGACTGGTTCACCACTACCAAAGTAACGGAATGAAACGTTTTCGAACTTCACATGCCCTTGAATTGGCGGAAGCACGATAGCGTTGGGCTTCTCCACAACATCAGACTGAGCATCGAGTATTTCGAAAATGCGCACTGCCGAGGCCGATGCTTGACTGAACTGGTTGATGATGAAACCAAATTGGGCAATAGGGAGGAAAAGGAACACCAGATACAGACTGAACTCCTGCCATTCCCCCAACGTGAGCAGCCCCTGGATGATGCGCTGTCCGCCAGCATACAAGATGGTGGCTTGCCCCAAATTCGCGATCAGAAAAGCAAAGGGGAAGAGAAATGTAAACAGTCGGGCGATGGCAATTTGCTGATTCATGAGCCGATCCGCCGCCGAACGAAACTTGGCTTGTTCCTCGCGCTCACGTACAAAGGCCTTGATCACCTTGATCCCGGCCAGATTCTCTTGCAAAATCGTGTTTAATTCTGAAAGGCGTTGTTGCACCCGGGTAAACATCGGACGACTGATGCGACTGAAAACGGCAAACAGAACTAGCGCCACCGGTAAGATCCACAGCGTCGTTAGGGCCAGGCCGGGATTGGTTGAGAACAGTAAAATCAGCGTGCCTGTTAACAGGATAATTGCACCCACCAATTGTAATAGCCCTTGCCCAAGGAACAGGCGTAGTTTTTCGACATCATCAGTGGCACGCACCATCAACTGACCGGTTTGCTGTCGGTCGTGGTAGGAGAAAGAGAGGCGCTGGATTTTGGCATAGAGTTCGTTGCGTAAATCAAAGGCCACCGCCTGGGAATTCCGTTCCGCCCAGTAAGATTGCAGAAAAGCAAACAAACCGCGCACCACCGCAAAAGCCAAAATCGCAATCGCGGCACGCATCAAGTCACCCGGTGCATGGCTCACATCCTGACTTAAGCGGTCACGTAATTGTTGCAAATCCCAGGTCGTGGGGTAATTCAACACGTCCAGGATACGCGGCAGCGCTTGGTTGATAAACGTTGCCGGAATGCGTTCAAGCGCCTTAAGCACCTGATCGGCAATAGCCCCACGAGTTACCGCATCAATCATATTTCGTACCATGCGCGGTACCGCCAATTGTGCCAGTGTGGCAATGGTCAAGAACACATAGGGTAACAACGCTTGGGTGCGGTAACGACTCAGATAACGTAATGCACGGCGCATTACCCCGCCAGTAGGTTTAAGTTCACCCGTTGCACTTGATAATTTTTCAGGGCGACGATGACCAATCTCATTGTTGACCATGGTTGTTCACCTTGCTGATTGTAGAAGTAGTTTCTGGAACTCTTAATTCACGAGCAATTTGAGATAAACGCATAACCGCTTGGCAAATCGGTTTAACTTCATCGGATTGCAAGCGTTTAGTCACCTCATCCATCCAACGCAAGCGGTGGGCATTCCCGGCTTCGACCAGACTGCGTCCCTTGGGCGTAAGGCTTAGGCGTTTAGATCGCCGATCCCGGGGGTCTTCAACCCTGGCCAGTAGACCACTTTGAACCAACTTGTCCACCAGTTGGCTGGCGGCCGCCAGCGTGATATCCATTCGTTCGCTCAACTCCGAAACAGCGCAACTTTCCTTGTAATAGAGAGCCATTAAAACATTGAACTGAGGTATTGAAAGCCCTGTCCCCCGCACATAACGAAACAGTTCGTGCATGCTGTTCACCATAAATGTATCCATCCATTCTCTTAAACGCCATGTCAATTCCTCACGCTCGTCCATTGCTTTAGCATCCTTATTTGTTTAGTGGGCTTAACAATATTCCAAGCCCATTCTTTTGTCAATACCCGAAGGGTAAGAATTGGGTTAAAATTTCTCCATGAGTTTTGGGCCTGAAGTTAAAGCCGCAATTGTTCGAGAACTTGAGCAGGGTGAAAGAGCCCGAAATGCCGGAAACGAAGCCCAGGCTCGCGTGTGTGCCCGTCGTGCGGTGGGTATCGCATTACGTGCTTTTTGGGATGAAGACGCATCTTACACCCCTTCGGTCATTCCCTTGCTTCAACGATTACAAGAGACCAAGTCTCTACCCCAATCGCTCCGTAACGTTGCCGAGCATTTTCTGATGCGGGTAACCCCCGAGTTTCGCCTGCCTGTAGATGTTGACCTTCTAGCAGAAGCACGTTGGCTTGTTGAAGAACTTGAACGCCTTAAGTCCGCGGAGGCCGCCAATGAAAATCAAACAGATTGAGCATCCCCCTTCAACCGTCGTGCTTTATGGTACATCTTGGTGTTATGGATCACGCCAAGCCCGCCAGGCTTTGGATGAAAGTGGGCTTGTTTATCAATGGATAGATATTGATCGGGATATAGAAGCGCGCCAATTTGTGGAAACCCTAAATGAGGGCTATCGCAGTGTTCCTACCATCATTTTTCCTGATGGAAGCGTGCTAGTAGAACCCGATTGGGACACGTTGATCGCCCATTTAAGGCGTTTTAAGACTCGCTCCTAACCCGAGAGCAAAAAAGAATTGCTATTCCACAGGCCGGGGCGAGCGCCGCAGCAACCAGAGCACTAAAGCCCCTAAAAAGACACCAACGCCAAGGCTAATAAGCGCCCACATAAGCCCTATAGAATGCTCCAGCGTCACCCGCGGTGCCTGGCTTAACCGTCGCTGAAGCCGAACCGCAAACTGGGGGTCAGGCTCAACCGGTTGCAAGTGGGATCGTAAGCGTTCCTCGATGCGACGTAGGACCTCATCATTCATAGATTCAGAGATCAAAGGACTACCCCTCCTCGTCCGTGACAGGATACGCCACAATGCCAATGGTGCCGGGTCCCAGGTGAGCAGCCACTGGAACCGAGAGATCTGTCACGATCACATCCTGGCAATTCAAAAGCGCCTTAATTTTCGTCACGAGTTCTTGCGCTACCTCCGGCGCCGCCGCGTGGACAACCGCGAGATTGATTTTCCGCTCTTGCATCTGCTGTTTGAGGTCCTCTACAATTCGTTCTAATGCTCGCTGCCTTCCACGCACCTTATCCGCGGCGTATAGCAGTCCTTCGCGCAATTTGATGATGGGATTGATCTTGAGCAATGACGAAATTGCCCCCTGTAATGCGTTAATCCGCCCGCTCATTTGAGCAAATTCAAGGTTCTCCAGGGTGAACAGGATCATTAACTGGTCACGAATCTGGGTTAGGCGCTGTAAAATGCGCTCGATATCCCATCCCCGCCAGGAAAGTATACGCGCTTCGCGACACATGAAACCCAAAGCTGCCGAACCCGCCCCTGAATCGAAAGGATAAATATTGAGTTCACCCGCCAACTCCCGGGCTGCCATCTGGACCGCCGCAAATGTCCCTGAGAGCTTACTGGAAAGATGAATAGAAAGCACCGAATCTCCCTTGTTGGCAATGCGGCGGTAAAACTCCACAACTTGTTGGGGTGAAGGTAGCGACGTTTTAGGCAAAAGGTGTTTTTGACGTACCAGGGCATAGAAATCCTTGAACGTCAAGTCGTGCTGCGAATAGGATTCCTCGCCAAAGCGTACGCTCAGCGGGATCACATGAATTTGATAGTCTCGTTGCCAGTCCTCAGGAATATCAGCAGATCCATCGGTCACGATTTGTAGAGTCATTTGTCTTTCTCCTCTTCTAGGTTCAAACCCAATTCATTTCTCAGGGTGAGCAAGGTGCGATGATATAAACTCTTAATCGCCCCTTCACTTCGTCCCATAATTTTTCCAATCTCTTCATTCGAAAGTTGTTCCACAAATTTCAAAACAATCAAATTCTGACGCTCGGGTGATAGTTTCTGAATCGCCTGGATCAGACGCTCGATCTCCTGATTGCGCTCTAGATGACTTTCAGGATGTTCGCTATGCATGGCCAGATGCAACTGACCTTCAATCGGAACTTCCTGACGCCGCTGGTTATCACGATGCCAATTGGCCACAAGGTTATGGGCGATTCGATACAACCACGCCGAAAAAGGCAACCCCTGGTAACGGAAATTGCGGATATGGTGTAAGGCGCGATGAAAAACTCGTTCGGTCAAATCCTCAGCATCATGAACATTACCCGTGCGGTAGTAAATATAACTGTAGATCCGCCGGACATACCGCTCATAGAGCACACTAAAAGCCTCCTGATCACCTTGAGCGGCGCGTAGAATGATGTCCTTCTCGTCAGCCTCGTTGAGTCCGCTCAATGCTGCCTCCTCCGCTCTGAGGAGGATAACTCGAAATAGTTAACCCCAGATAATCTGAAGGGTTGCATGGTCATTCTAAAGTAATTTTACCATTGCAACTCTGTGTTACTCTGCTGATCCGAAAATTCCAAGGAGCAACCGACTTGCCTTTTCATCTCATCTCGGCTAAAACGTAAAATGAAAATTCACCATGGAGGCTCGGTCTGATGTTGCTTCAAGAACTCAATCTCACCTCCCCACAAGGTTACCAAGTTTTTGCGCGCGAGTGGCAGCCCGAATCTCCTCCGCGGGCTGTCGTCCTACTCATTCACGGTTTGGGAGAGCACAGTGGGCGCTATCAACACGTTGCCGATGCCTTCAATCAACGTGGTTTTCTCGTCTTCGCCCCCGATTTACCCGGGCATGGGCGTTCTGCCGGGCCACGGGGACACATTCGTGCTTATGACGATTTTCTAGATCTCTTCGATTGGTTCAATCGGGATTTGCGCCAACGTTATCCCAAAGTACCCTGGTTTCTCTACGGGCATAGCATGGGGGGCAACTTGGTACTTTATTACGCGCTAAAACGTAATCCGTCTGCCACGGGTGTCATTGCTTGTAGCCCTGGGTTGCGACCAGCCCAACCCTCCCCTATCCCACTTGGATTAGGAAAAGCGCTACAGCAAATCCTACCAACGCTTCGGATCAACAACGGATTGGATCTTAATGGACTCTCACGAGACCCAAAGGTCGTTGAAGCCTACCGTCGCGATCCTCTGGTTCACCCCTATATTTCTTTGCGATTAGGGATTGGCTTAATTTCAGCCGGGGAGTGGCTACTCAATTTTAAAGGCAAATTCCCCTTACCCTTGTTGCTCATGCAGGGTACCGCTGACCGATTGGTTGATCCCCATGCCACTGATCAATTTGCCCACCAAATCAGCGGTAATATCACCTATAAGACCTGGGAAGGGTTTTACCATGAACTACACAATGAACCAGAAAAAGATGAGGTCATTACCTTTATCCTAAATTGGATCGAGCCTTTGATTGTAACTTTGTAAAAGTTTCAAACATAATGGTTACAACTTACATCACCCGTCTAGGGAAGGATGACACTTGACCCACCCTTTTGGCAGGGCTACAATTGGATTGGGCTATTACCAACCCGGCATCCATCCCCAACTCTCGTCCTAAGGAGCCGACAATGAATGATTATCTGATTCGCGGTTCACTGGCAGACATTGATCCCGATCTGCATGAATTGATTCAAATCGAGGCTGAACGCCAGTACCGTAAACTAATCCTCATCCCCAGCGAAAGTACTGCCCCTCTTGCCGTTCGTGAAGCCCTGGGCTCCGTCTTTCAGAACCTTTATGCCGAAGGTTACCCCGATGAAGAAACTCGCTGGATGAGTGAAGCGGAGATCCTGGACTATAATGCTCGCCTAACTTATTACCGGCGCTATTCCGATCCTCGTTACTACAAGGGGGTCGAATACGCCGATATTTTAGAAGCTCTGGCCCGTCGCCGCTTGGCCGAACTTTTTGCCACTAACGGTATCTCACCCGACCAGATTTATGCTAACGTGCAACCGCTTTCCGGTGCGCCAGCTAATAATGCCGTTTATACTGCGCTACTCAACCCCGGCGATACCATTTTGGCCATGAACCTGCTCCATGGTGGGCACTTGTCACATGGCTCACCTGTCAACCGCTCGGGAAAGTGGTTCAACGTCATCGCCTATGGGGTTAACCCCCAGACCGAACAAATTGATTATGACGAAGTTGAGGCTTTAGCCCTTGAGCACAAGCCCAAGATCATCATCGCCGGTTATTCCTCTTACCCTTGGGTGCCCGATTGGGCGCGCTTCCGCGCCATCGCTGACCGTGTGGGGGCCGTGCTTCTAGCCGATATCGCTCATATCGCCGGAATGGTAGCCGCGGGTGTATTACCTTCACCCGTGGGACATGCTCATGTGATTACCTTCACCACGCATAAGAGTCTAATGGGACCACGTGGTGCTTGCATCCTGACTACAGATGCCAATTTAGCCAAGAAACTCGACCGCGCTGTCTTCCCCGGCGAGCAAGGCGGACCTCACTTACACGCTATCGCCGGCATGGCCGTGGCTTTCAAACTGGCACGTACAGAGACCTTCAAGCAATTGCAAGCACAAATTGTCAAGAATTGCGCCGCCCTGACCGATCGTTTAGCACAGCGTGGTCTGCGCATCGCCTATGGTGGTAGCAATACCCACTTGGGGAATGTAGATTGCAAGACCATCGCTGGGCCCGATGGTACACCTCTCTCCGGTGATATGGCGGCGCGCATCCTTGATATCGCCGGCATTGTCCTCAACCGCAACACCATTCCTGGTGACAAAGCCGCCCTCAATGCCTCAGGAATCCGCTACGGCACCCCGTGGGTGACTCAGCGCGGTATGAAGGAAGCCGAAATGCACAAAATCGCCGACATCATCGCGGATGTCCTTTTCGCGATCACCCCATACAGCGTTGAGACCCGCAAAGGACTCGCTCAACGCGCAAAAGTCAACTTCGAAGTCCTAGAAGACGCTAAACTCCGCGCACGTACCCTGGCCGAACAAGCCGGAATTGATTACGAACCCACACGGCATGGTTATCCTCATTTCTACTACCTGGATGACAAACCCAAAGCCCAAAAGGGATGGGTTACCTACGACTTGCAGGGTGAGCGTTTACGCACGTTTGCCAACTTTGTCTTTGCTAGCGATGTGGAACTGCTTCAACCGGGTGAAAGCCAAGCCACACGTCTGCATACCCCCAAGGGCGATGTTGAAGGCGTGGTCACCTGTGTAACACCCTGGCACTTCCGCATTTCGGTGCCCGAGGATAAAGCCGCATTAGCGGCCACCTGGTTGCGGGATCTTTCTGATGGGTATGTCGCCTTCGATCCCGATCCACTGCGCCGCCTACCGGGACCGATTGTCGTTAGTGACAGCGAGGCACAACCGGTCACTCAGGCCACCGGTGTTCCCGAGTCCCATCTTAAGCCCTACTACATCGGGATTGGCTCGACCACCGGCCTTGAACCTCTCCCCGCTTTTACCTGGGAAGAGCGTGAACCCGAACAATTACGCCGCACGCCGCTCTTTGAGACCCACCGCCAAATGGGTGCCAAGATGATCCCCTTCGCCGGATGGGAGATGCCGGTCTGGTACACCTCGGTCACTGAGGAACACCTCGCCACACGCCAGGCAGCTGGGCTTTTCGATGTGGCGCACATGGGCGTTTATCAGGCCGAGGGACCTGATGCAGGGGTCTTCCTGGATAGTGTCTGTGGCAATGATATTAGCGCTTTGGCTGTCGGCGAATCTTGCTACACCCATTTCCTTGACCCTGACGCTAATGTTATTGATGACACCATCGTCTATCGGCGCGATCAGGATAAATACCTTATCGTCGTCAATGCCGCCAACGATGATAAGGACTGGGCTTGGCTCAATGCCGTGCGTGATGGGAAGGTGCGCATTGACTCTCAACGTCCCTGGGCACGCGCCTTTGGCCGCCGGGTGATCCTGCGCAATCTGCGTGATCCTAAAGAAGGGCCAGACATGCGCGTGGACATAGCGCTACAAGGCCCGAAGTCCCGCGATATTTTGTTGGCTTTAGGTTGCGACGCGGAAACCCGCAAGCGCGTTCTCGCCCTCAAACGCACTGAACTGTGCGAAGCCACAATAGGCGGCTTTGATCTGGTGGTCTCGCGCACGGGCTATACTGGCGAAAAAATGGCCTTTGAACTCTTCGTCCATCCGGAACGGGCGGTTGATCTGTGGAACGCCCTGCTCAAAGTAGGCGAACCCATGGGCTTGAAGCCGTGTGGGTTGGGAGCGCGCGATTCGCTCCGCACCGAAGCCGGTTTGCCCCTTTATGGGCATGAACTAGCCGGGCCCTTCAACCTAGGCGTAGGTGAAGCTGGATTTGGCTCGTTTGTCAAAACCTACAAACCCTGGTTCATCGGGCGCGAAGCATTCCTCGCTCGCGAAAAACAGCGCCAGACAGTGGTGGTGCGTTTCCGCTTCACCGAGAAAGGTGTGCGCATGGCCCATCTGGGCGATCCGGTCCTGGACCGCAAAGGACGCACGATTGGCTTTGTGACCAGTTGTGCCATTGACTCCGAAGGTTTCTTGACCGGGCAAGCCTGGGTGGATCTCAAATATGCTGAGGAAGGTACCCCGCTCTACATCTTCCAGGGCAAACCACAGAGCCTGGGTAAAAGCCCGGCCGAACTAAAGACCGGGGATCGCTTGTTGCTACCCACGCCGGCGGTGGTCCTTAGCCGCTTCCCTAGGTAGGTAAGAGCACCAGGTGTGCGGGCATAACTCCAACGCACACCTGGTGTTTTTCAGAAGGACGTACAGATGCTGGCTTGTCTTGTCTCTTCCACTTCAAAACCATATCGTTTATGTGACCAGGAGGTTTTCCTATGCCGTTCGACCCGTTCATGGTCAAACCCGAAGAGTTCGCCTCCGCCGCTAACATTCCCGAATTTCCCTTGGAGAACCCAACCAGGAGAACGAGCATGCAAACACTTTGGGATCACCGCTATGCGCAGCGCACACAGCGGATGAAGGGCTCGGCCATTCGTGAATTACTCAAACTGACTGAGCAACCCGATGTCATTTCGTTTGCCGGGGGATTGCCTGCTCCCGAAGTATTTCCGATCGAAGAGTTCACAGCAGCATGTTTGCGCGTCTTACGCGAAAACGGCGGTATGGCGCTCCAGTATGGCTCGACCGAGGGTTATCTTCCCCTACGTGAGATGATCGCCCGTCATACCTCGCGCTACGGCATTCGCGTCTCTGCCGATAACATCCTCATCACGGCTGGTTCACAGCAGGCACTTGACCTGATCGGAAAGGTGTTTATCAATCGGGGTGACCGCATCCTGGTTGAATCCCCCACCTACCTGGGGGCTCTGCAAGCCTGGAACGCATATGGCGCTGAGTACATCACCGTGCGCACGGATGACGAGGGAATGGTCACCGAAGAACTTGAAGATGCCCTGCGCGCCGGTCCTAAATTCATTTATGTCCTGCCCAATTTTCAGAATCCTATGGGCGTCACCATGTCCACCCAGCGCCGACGTCAACTGGTGGAACTCGCCTCACGTTACGGTGTGCCCATCATCGAGGATGACCCATATGGTCAATTGCGTTATGAAGGTGAGCACCTGCCCTCGGTCGTGGTCATGGATGCCAAGATTCACGGTCAAAACGACCGGAATGGATACTACAGCGGGAACGTGATCTACCTAAGCACGTTCTCCAAAATCCTCGCCCCGGGTTTGCGCCTGGGCTGGGTTATTGGCCCGACCGAAGTAATTCGCAAACTGGTGTTGGCTAAGCAGGGCGCAGATTTACACACTGCAACGTTCAATCAGGTGGTGGCTTATGAAGTTGGGCATGGCGGATTTTTAGATCGCCATGTGCTCAAGATCCGCGAAGTTTATCGCGAGCGCCGTGATGCCATGCTGGCAGCGCTCGAAAAATATATGCCGGAAGGCGTCCGTTGGACTCGGCCACAGGGCGGGCTCTTCCTCTGGGTGACCTTACCGGAAGGGATGAATACCACCGAACTCTTTACCGAGGCGGTCGAAAACAAGGTTGCATATGTACCCGGTGAACCTTTCCACCCTTGTGGCGGGGGCGAGAACACCATGCGCCTAAACTTCTCGTATTCCAAGCCTGAGGTTATCGAAGAAGGCATTCGCCGCCTGAGCCAGGTCATTAAAGCCCACTTGAAATAACCTTGATCTCCTTCCCACCCACAACACCTTACCCGCCTGAAAGGGCGGGTAAGGTGTTGTATATCCCGCTTAAATTGGTGTTTATCGCATGGAAAAAAGGGGTGAAAGACCGTTGGGTGAACCCTCAAGCCCATGCTCCCATAACTTAAAATCGCTGAGAATCGAACCACCAATAAATTCCCTCAAGATCGAGTTATCCGGAATAAGATCGCTCTCGATCGGGAGAAACCACTCCATAAAACTCAACAATCGTTTCGCCTCAATGTGCTCGAGACTCCCATAAGGTACTTGGCGTAAAAGCGGCTCGACCAACGGTTTCAGCGCTGAGAGTTCGTAAACTAGGGCTGAGTTGAACATTTCATCGGCATTTTCCTGATAGGGAAAGATGTAGCGCTTTTCCCCACGGCGCACAGACTCCCAACGAGCGATTGTCTCGGTTGCTGAATATCCACGCTCACGGGCATCGCGCACAATGCGCCGGATCAAGCGCGTGTCGGTGGTGGAGATACGATTATACCGATCCAGGTTAAGTTGGGTAAGGCACGAAACATAAATTCGGTATGCCCGTTCTTGGGGAAAATCGGGCAGAAGGCGAGGATTCAGCCCGTGAATGCCCTCTAAAATGATCAATTGATCGGGACGCAGTTGCACCACATCCCCGGGTTCAGGGCGTCCCAACTTGAAATTAAACCGCGGTAATTGCACTACCTTTCCCGCGATCAGTCCCTCCAAACACTCCTCAAGACGCGCAATATCCAGCGCTTCTAGGGCTTCAAAATCGTAATTACCGTTTTCATCACGCGGTGAGCGTTCCCGTTCGACAAAAAAGTTATCTAACTCCAGCGGAAACGGCGAAAGCCCATAGGCCAACAATTGCACCGCCAGGCGTTTGGCAAAGGTGGTCTTTCCCGAAGAAGAAGGGCCAGCGATCAAAATAATGCGCGCTTGTTCAGCCCGTTGGCCAATTTGTCGCGCAATCTCGGCAATACGCTGCTCGTGAAGCGCTTCAGAGACCAGAATCACCTCTCGAATGCGCCCAGCATGAATGGCATCATTAAGAGCACCCACGCTTTCTATACCCAGGCGGGCTAGCCAGTCCCCGTATTGGCGAAAGGCGTGTAGAAGTTTGGGATAGGCTGGCATGGGGGAAAGGGTCGTTGGGGCATGGCGACGTGGAAATCGCAGAACGAATCCTTCCTCTTGAGGCGTAAGCGCAAACCAGCGCAAGTAACCAGTCGAGGGCACCATATAGCCGTGGTGATAATCACGATGTTCTCCTAAACAATAGAGCACCAGGGTGTCTTTCTGGCGGTACTTTAGTAACCGTAGTTTATCCGGATAGCCTTTTTGCTCAAAGTAAGTCATGGCTTCAGATAAGGGAACTACTTGTCGCTCAAAAGGTAAATCCTGCTCCACCAAGTGGCGCATGTGAGATTCAAGCGCCTGAACCTCATCTGCGTTCAGGGGTGGTCTGCCGCTCACCTGACAGTAATAACCACCAAAGGCCACCGAGTGGTCCACGGTCAAGATCGCCTGCGGAAAGAGTTCCTCGAAGGCCGCCTCGAGCAAAAAAGTGATCGAACGGCGGTAAATACGCGCTCCGTCCGCATCTGCCATGGTAACCGGGCGCACGCGCGCATCCATGCTGATGGGATAAGTCAGTTCACGCAATTCGCCATTAACCACAGCCCCTACAATAGGAGGATTATCCCACTCCGGCAATGCTTTAAGGAACTCTCCCACAGGTGTGTGGCGTGGACCACTAAACACCCGCCCATCCGGCAAGTGGATTTCAACTGTTTCGCGAGGTTGCAAAACCTGACTGATATGAAGTGTTTCTGTCATCATGTACCTCGGCTGTCAGGTCAAGATAACGGGTAAATCAAGTATACACCCCTCTAAGCAGGATAAACTGGCCTGCACCTAACACTTCTGCAAGTGCCGGGCAGGCCAGGACTGAGGGGTGGTCAAATTAATCTCAAGGGGTACGCAAGAGTTCCAATTGGGCGAAATCATCCGGAGTAAGTTGATCCACTGGCTTAGTTGACGAAGGATAGGTGCCCAGCATGTCTTCTTGAGTTGGGGTGCGATTAACTGGCCAGGCCAGGTCTATAATCCGCGTGTGGTTGGTATCTGCCGGACCACCCCCAAAGCGCCACTGTGCTGCCTGGGGTTCAACATCCCGCACCCGCCAAACTCCCGTTGCCGGGAAGCCCTCCTGACCCAACACCACGGCCACATACCCCCAGGTGCGAGGATCGCCCTCTCCAAACACCTGCCGCGGCACGCGCAATGTGACCGTCCGAGCCGCAGGATCCACCAGGATTTTGAAATCCACCCCAGTGACCTGTTTCGGAGTCAAGGACGCAGGATCAGGAGCCAGAATTTGCGGTGTCCACCCTTCAGCCCAGATGGCAATCTCCCATCCATTGCCGGACTTCAAAGCCGCATTTCGCCCCGGCAAGAGCAACCGCGCTCCTGTTCCCGCCCCCGGATCCTTATCCACATAAACATCCAGCGTCTGGATCGCCAAATTATTCGGCGACCCCCACGGATTAGGGATTGGGCCATAGAAAGTGAAGCGGAAAATGATATTGTTCTCGTCATATGAAACGCGAAAGGCTTTTAGATCAAAGGCCTTCTCCTGGAAGACGCTATCGGTGGGGTAGGTGTAAGTTCCTGGACCGTGATCATCGCCTTCCGGATCTTCGAGATCCAAAATCACCGTGGAAAGGCCCAAATCAGGGAGCACAACTTGCGCCGGTCCACCCACGGGTAAGACCTGACCCTCTGGTTGAGCCACCACGACTAAGCGCAGGTCGTCACCCGCTTCTACTGCGCCTAAAGCAGTCAAAGGAATGGCAGCCTCAAGGACCCCCTCCTTGGCGGCTGCGGTTCCCCCTTGCCCAGCGGACTGCCACCCTTTAGCCGAGGCGGTGTAGAAAGCCAAATCTCGGCCACCTTCCCAAACAAAGGCGTGGGTTGCCGCAATGCCCAACAAGACTGGAGATTCGCCCTCCACCGTCTGAGTAAAGGGATAGGGGTTGGCAACGCGAGGCACCGTGAGGTAGATCCCCAGGCGTGCGGGCAATTTTTCACCTGCCGCAGCAACGACCTTCAGGTAAAGAGTTTTGCCATCCAGGGCGATTTCGAAACCGGTTAATGGTTTGCCCTCTTCTACTGTATACACGGCTGCATTTGCCCACTCCTCGGCGCCAGCCACTCCATCAATGGTGGGGGTCGCCGTTCCGCTCATCGGACGGCTTGCGGCTACAGGCTTCGCCTGGATGATAGGTACACTAACAAATGCCGGAACAGGTTCATCCAGCGCTTCATAGACCCCACGCAATAGCGCCCGGAAGCCTTCGTCAAAATACTCATCCTGCCCGGAGTCCTGATCACTCCCATACCACCAGAACCAATCCGAACCCTCCGCCAGGTACATATAATCCTGAGCCTTTGCAATGGCTTCTGGGGAAGCCTTGCGAGTGCGGGTCAGATCGTATTTGGCAAGCAGTTCACGCGTCTGTCGCAGGTATTCCCACGCCTGGGTTTCTTCCGGTTCACCAATCCAGGTATCGTAATTGGGGCTAAACCAGGCTCCGGGGAAAAGATGATCCAAGGTGCGCTGTTCGGGGAAGCGCTTGAGGTATTCGCTGGGAGTGATCGTCTTGATCGTAGTACTCTCGGAGAGCAGGCGATAAAACGCATTCAAGAACTCTTTGCCATCGTTCTTGTAATATTCCCAGGCGTTCTCGCCATCCAGGATAATACTTACAATGTGAGGACCCTGGGCACCTTCCTCTTTCAGGCGCTGGCGAATGTTCTCCAAGCGTTGCATCAAATCTTTTGCCGCGGCTTCACCCGGCATTCCAGAATAGGTGAAACCAATTTTGTCGGAAAGGGTCCAATCGCGGAAGAAAACGGCAACTTTATGGCCATCTTTATCCTGAACGTAATAGGGCCGATAAAGAAGGTCGGCTTCTTGGACTGTTTCCTTTGCATCGCGGGTGAACGAGCCAATGCCCAGAGATTGGGCCAGGACCGGCTCGCCGGTTGCCATCCACTGATAACCGGCCTTTGCCACCAGCGGCACGATCTCCTGCGCCACCGCCCCCTCACCCGGCCAAAGTCCCTTGGGTGCAACTCCAAAGTGGTCCTGGTAAATCTGAACGCTACGTTGTAACTGCGCAATGGCATCGTTGGGGTAGGAAAAACGAGTCGGCAGTTCGGCTCCCGGGTTACCCACCGCTGCCAAGTTGGTATCATACAACAAGGGCAGAATCGGGTGGGCGTAGGGGGTGGTGATGACTTCGATTTGCCCTTTCTCCTGGAGATCTTTATGGATCGGTACTACCTGCGCCATGATGCGGCGAATCTCGTTAAAGAGGACCTCTTTGTCTGCCTCAGAGAAACCGCGATCTTTCGCGACCAGCGACTTCAGGGGTTCTTTGGCCAATTCATCAGGATCAATCCAGGCCAGATTGAACCAAATCTGCAAATCGCGAAAATCCTGTTCGTTAAAAGTCTCCAGGGCGTTTGCAATTGCCTTGTCATCCGTACCACCGCGTTTATCCAGTAAAGCCTTATAACCCGGATAGCGACTGATGATGTTATCCCAATTGACATCAAAAAAGCGGCGTAGGATAAACTCTTTCTCATCCGTTGTAAGGTCGCTAGCCGGTTTTTCTGCCAGTACCCAATATTTGTCTTTGGCCCCGTTTTGGACGAAGTCGTCCAACTGACGCAGCAACACCGGCGTCAGGTTAAAGGTAACGTGGACATTTGGATACTGAGCAACGGTTGCAGCCATGTCGTAATAGTCTTTAGTGGCATGCACCCTCACCCAGGGACGGGTATAAACCCCATTCGCGTCTTTGTAATAGAGCGGCTGATGCTGATGCCAAATAAGGTTAAGATAAAGCACCTCTTCCTGAGGGGGTTGTGTCTCTGTGGCTACCGGGGTTGCCGTAGGTACGGAAAGGGTTGGCGTCGGTGTTATCGTCGTGCACGCTGTAATGAGTAGAACAAGGATTAGTAGTGCGTTCATCAATGGCAGGAATCGCAGTAGTTGACGCATGGTTCTATCCCTTGACACTCCCTAGAGTTAGACCTGAAATCAGCCATTTTGAAGAATACAAGAACAGCGCCATCACCGGGATAGCAATTAATACCGAAGCCGCTGCAAATTTACCCCAGGCGACGGTAAACTGCTGGGCATAAGTAAAGATACCCAATGGCCAGGTATACATTTCATTCTTTTGCAATACCACCCGCGCTACCAGGTACTCACTCCAGCCACCCATAAAACTGAAGAGGAACGCTATTGCCAAGGCCGGACTGGAAAGTGGCAAAATAATTTGGGTAAAGGTGCGCAAGCGTGAGGCACCATCAATCAACGCCGCCTCTTCAAGGTCCACCGGGATGGTATCGTAATAACCCTTCAAAGTCCAAATGGTCAGCGGCACAGAACTAACGGAATAGGCAATGATCAAGCCCAGTGAGGTATTGATCATTTGCAATTTGGCCAACATAATGAAGAGCGGCAAGAGCAACATCCCCGCCGGGATCATTTGGGTTGTAAACAGGAAAATCAACCCTGCATTGCGGCCCGGAAAGCGAAAGCGGGAAAACGCATAGGCACTGGTGGCGGCTAAAACCACACTGGCTATCGAAGTTACCATGACAATCGAAAGGGAATTCCATAACCAGAGGAAGAAGTCGGATTTGCGATTTTTCTCCGGGGCGCCAAACAGCACCTCTTTGTAATTATCCAGGGTCGCATTTTCGGGAATGATCCGCAGGCTCGTGGTCAGCAACGTATCGTTCGGACGGAGAGAAATGGTGACCACCCGCAAGACGGGATAGACGGCAATAATACAGGCCACAATCAACCCCAGGTGAATGAGCAAGCGTTTGAAGGGGCTATCCCCACGGGCACGGAAGAAGAACCAGCGGTAAAAACGTCTTAATGCCAGGCTCACATTTTTCATGGCTCATTTCTCCTTTACTCGGTTGCTGACTTTAGCCCCCCACTAACTTTGAGGAACACCAGGGTGAAGACAAACAAGATCAGGAAGATCACCAAGGCAAACATGGCGGTGAAACCATAACGGTAGAACTGAAAAGCCGCCTTATACATAGACGAAACCAGAATGTCGGTTTTCTCTTGTGGTCCCCCTTGCGTCACCAGATAGATGACATCAAATTTGTTGAACGTCCACACCACCCCTAAAATAATCGCCGGGGTGAGCACCGGGCGGAGCAAGGGGATGGTAATATTCCAAAACGATTGCCAGGGACTGGCGCCATCAATCTCAGCGGCTTCGTAGTATTCATGTGAGATGCTCTGCAAGCCACCGAGAATGATAACCATCATGAACGGAATACCCAACCAGATGTTGACAATGAGCACAGACACAAACGCCCAGAACGGATCCTGTTTCCAGGAAACCGGGCCGATGTTTTGTGCCAGCCAATTAAAAGCATCACCGATCACCGACCACGAGCCGGTTTGACTTGCAACATTGGCAAACCAACTTTGCAGGTTGCGAAGGATAATATTGAAGAACCCATAGCGGGAGTCAAACTCATTGCGAAAAGCCATCGCCGCAATGGTGGTTGGAATCGCCCAAGGGAAGACCAGCAAGGTGCGGTATAAACCACGCAACTTCATTGGGCGATTAAGCATTAAAGCCAGAATCATACCCCCGGTGACGTGGAACGTGACATTGATCACCGTCCAGAGCACAGTGCGACCTAAGACCTCAAAAAACTTTGCTTCTTTGGCAACGTTGCCCGTAAACAAAGTGACCAGGTTTTGCCAACCATAGATCAAGCCATAAGATGCATTTTTGGTTGCTTGCGTGCCCAATGACGCGTTAGAGAAAGCCAGTTTGACCTCAAAGGCAAATGGGTAAAGGATAAGGAAGAAGATACCGATGAAAGCCGGAGTGACCAGAAGATACGCCAGGCCAAGTTTGGTTGGGCGGGGGCGAGTAAGGGCTTGCACTGCCCCCAGTAGAATCGCCACCCCACCTACGATTATCAGCATACTCCACAAGCCTGCCGACGATTTTGACGCAATTGAGGCATTAATCAGCGCCTTTTGTAGGTTGGCCGGCAGATTTATTGGAGACCGGATCAAATTGGCAAGCGTACTATCCCCTAGACGAATCAAATCGGTGAGATCAAAAAAGGCCACGACCGCCAGCAATAGGGTTAACCCAAAAATGCCCTGCAATGCACGCACAAAAACCGCGGTCACGATATCCCGTGGACCGCGGAAGAAAATCTGATAGACAAAGACTTCGATAGCAGCCAGACCAATCAAAAGAGCGATTAGAAAACCGCTCACCTCGGTCAGTCGCGCCACAATAATCTTTTGCGTTAGCGTGATCCCAGCCGAATAGGGAGCGATTAGGCGGACCAAGCCCCAGATAACAGCCACCCCTGCAGCGAGCCAGAGAAAGGTGGGTAAAAAGCGGCGCAATCCGTTTTTTTCCTCCATGGCACCTATCCCCTTCTAGTAAAAAAGGGGAGCATGAGTTCTCATGCTCCCCTCAATTCAAGCGCTACTTATTGTAGCGTGGCCACACACTCATCGGCTGATTTCTGAGCCGCGGCAGCAGCGTCTTCGGGTGTCGTGGTGCCTGCCATCACACCTTCGAGCGCCGGACGCCAGGCATCCCACGCACAGCGCATCTCTGGAGCTGCCGGCATACCACGACCATTCTGAAGCGCCGCCATAGAACCGGCCAGGATCGGATCGCTGGTGATCAACGGATCCTGCGCAACCTCTTTGTTTGAAGGCAGACGCTTGAATTCCTCAAGCCACCGCTTCTGAACTTCTTTCGAAGTCATGAAGGTGATGAATTTCACCACGGCATCCTTCTTAACCGGATCATCCAAAACGCCCTTGTAGACCATGAAGTACTTACCGCTGGTCATCTCGGTGTAGGGCTTGCCGTTGATCGGCGGCACCGGGGCAACACCCAGTTTATCACCCAAGGCCTTGACGTAGTCGCCCAACGACCAGTCACCATTGATAATCATGGCCGCCTTGCCCTCTTTAAAGAGCGTATCGGCGCAGTTGTAATCGCATTCCTGTGGAACAACGCCCTGATCCTTAAGGCTCTTGACGAACTTCAGGTAGTTGATAAAGGCCTCATTGTTGAATTGGGGCTTGTCGTTCTCATCCAAGGGCCAGCCGCCGAAAGCACCGTAGAAACCAGCACCCCAGAAGGGTTCATTGAGGTTGTAAGCGAAGCCCTGAATGTCACCCTTGGTCAGCTCTTTAGCTTTTTGAATCAGATCCTCAAAGGTTGCAGGAGGTTCTGCAATGAGGTCCTTATTATAGAGCAACATCAGATGGTTGCCATAGTTATCCGGAACGCCCCACAGGGTTCCACCAACCATAGCAGGTTCAAGCGCACCAGGGAAGAACTGATCCAGGAACGCCTGATCAAAGAGCTGATCCACTGGGGCTACAATTTCCAGCTTGCTGAAGGGGCCGGCAAAGTCGTTCGGAACGCGCACGACTTCGGGAGCCGCATTAGCCAGCGCTGCGGTCTGGAATTGGTCTCGTAGTGCTTCATTCTCATAGTGGGTGCGTTCGACCTTAATGTTGGGATTGGCGGCCATGAACTCTGCCAACAGCTGGTCAATAAACACATCCACCTCGTCACCCTCTTGCTCCCAGAACGAGAGGGTGACTTCTTCCGCCGCCGGTGGTTGAGTCGGCTGTTCCTGAGCCGGCGGTTGCGTAGGTTGTTCTTGCGCCGGCGGTTGAGTGGGAGCAGCCGTCGGAGACGCCGGTTGGCATGCGGCTAGCACAAAGGCCACCACAAGCAGCAGGCTGATTAAGGGCAGTAACTTCGCTTTCATCTTTCCTCCTTTTGTTGCTTTTGGAAATTTGGATGCCTATCAAACAGATTCAGGCAGGGTAGAAGGGGTACAACTTCACCTTAACTCGTGCCCATCACCTCCTTTCCACATTGTCCCTTACAGACATACGTCCCGCAAAGAAGCAAGCCCATATATACCACAGTCCCAAAAATGTTGACAAGCCTTTTATTAAACCCCCTAATTCGACGAACACTAAGGAAAACTCGCATTAACCATATTTACAATTTTCATTATAGCATAAGCGGCAAAGCCTTCCTCGCATCTGTCTAAACTTTGGTTTTCTCTGCTTTTCTGGTTTATAATTTGGGTCACGATGCGGGAAACTTGGCGACTCATCCGCTCTTCACCCGCGCCGGGGGCTTGGAATATGGCTCTGGATGAAGCGATTTTGGAAGCTGTAGTCCAGTGGCAGGCCCCACCTACATTGCGCCTTTATGCCTGGAACCCTCCGTGCTTGTCCCTGGGATACGCCCAAAGTTTCAGTGATGTGGACATAGAAGCCCTTGAAGCGCTCGGGTGGGACATAGTTCGCCGCCCCACCGGAGGACGTGCCATCCTTCACACTGACGAACTCACCTATGCTGTCATCGCTCCCCATGATCACCCGATTGTCAGCGGAAGCGTGATTGAATCGTATCGCCGCATCGCCGCTGCCCTGGTCAAGGCCTTGCATGATTTGGGGCTCCTGGCGCGCGCCGACCGCGAATATGGACAAATCGAAGCCAACGGTGCAGTGTGCTTCGAAGTTCCTTCGAATTACGAGATCACTGTAGATGGTAAGAAGATTATTGGGAGTGCTCAGGCACGCCGCCTGCAGGGGGTCCTTCAACACGGCTCATTCCCATTATACGGTGACCTGACCCGCATCGTACATGTGCTTCGCTATGATGATCCTCAACAGCGTGCTAGAGATGCCGAGCGCCTTCTAGAACACGCCACCACAGCCGAAAGAGTATTGGGATATCCGCTGGCCTGGGAAACGGCGGCTGAGGCTTTTGCCCGCGCCTTCGCCGAAACGTTTGACTTGGATCTCCGGGAAGGTTTCCCTTCCCCTATCGAAATGCAGCGTGCCGAGGCCCTGGTACGCGAAAAATACGCCAATCCGTCATGGATTCAGCACCGATGAAGCGTACACTATTCTTCGCTTTAGGGGTGTTTTTTGGGTTAGTAATACTAACATCCTGCTCGTCTACCGGCACGCTTACCCCTGTAACCCCCACCCTAATTCCAACCCTTACCCCTACCCCCCAACCCCTGGGACATCCCGAAAACCCCCTGGTTATCGGCTTCGTCATCGAAAATCCCCTCGCCCCAGAAAACCAATCCGCGGCCCAAGGCTTGAGCAAGGCATTGAGTGAACGGGCGAAAATTAGTGTAAATGCTCGCCTCTTCGCGTCTTACACCGCTCTCATGACATCTCTGGAAAGCGGAGCGGTCCAAGCCGCCTTCTTACCTCCAATAACTTATATCTACGCGCATGACAAAGGCCTCGCCGAGGTTGAGTTATTGGCCAACCATTTCGGCGTTTATTTTTATGGCAGTATGTTCTTGGCCAATGCCGAGAGCAACTTCGTTCGTTACTTTGACCCCATGACAAATCGCAGCACCGCCTCTGCCGAAACTGCACTTTCTCAATTGGCTGGGACACGTCCCTGCTGGGTTGAAAACACTTCTATTGCAGGGTATTTGCTCCCAGCTGCGCTATTAAAACAATTTGATATCGAAACATTACCCGCGGTTATTGCCCAAACCCCCAGCGCAGTTGTTCGTGCTCTTTACATCAAAGGAATCTGCGATTTCGGTGCTACCTTTGCCATTTCTGGTGATCCGCGCACGGCATCTACAGTATTAAAAGACCTGCCAGATGCAGAACAGCGGGTGGTTATTCTTTGGCAGACTGAGCCCATCATCCCAAACCTGAATGTCTCTTTTCACCCACAGGTGCCAGAAGCAGTGCGTCAAGCGCTTGTGTCAGCCCTAATGGATGCCGTCAATGACACCAATTTGAATGCCTTGATCTCTCAACTCAATCAGGGATACACATTGCAGGCTTTCAAGCGAGTGGATGATTCGGTTTATGACCCACTGCGCGAAGTGCTCTCAGCGCTTTCACCGGACTTAGAAACCTTGCTAGGGCAATAAGCAAGCCTGATCTTACCAAACTGCCCCTCATGGTAGAATTCTCCGCATGAAGACCTTGAAGAATCTGTTTACAATATCAGCCGTCGTCGGTGGCGGGGCGATTCTTTTGCTCGGGATTTCCAATCTCACCGCATGGCTCTATGCCAAACCACGCACATTTTCCCTCCATGAGAGCCCAAAAGCCCCCGTAGCCATTGTTTTCGGCGCCGGCCTTGCCCGTGATGGCAGCCCTTCCCCCGTATTGCGTGATCGCGTGGCAACCGCAGCGCAATTATATTTTGAAGGTAAGGTCAGTAAGTTGCTCATGAGCGGAGATAACCGCTTCATCAACTATAACGAACCGGGTGCCATGCGCGATTACGCCCTTCAGTTGGGCGTTCCCGATACCGACATTGTGTTGGATTATGCCGGACGGCGTACTTACGACACCTGTTATCGTGCCCGCTATATTTTTGGTGTCCAACAAGCCGTGCTGGTGACTCAGGCATTCCATCTTCCACGCGCACTCATCACTTGCAACCTGCTCGGTGTTAATGCCTGGGGGGTGCCAGCAGATCAGCGCGCCTATCATCCGATTGCTTATCGTTACTGGCGGTTGCGTGAAATCCCGGCCACCTTCATGGCACTTATAGACGTTCTTATTCGGCGACCAGTGCCAGTATTGGGAGAACCCGAGCCTATCTTCTCTGAACCACACGGGGTGTACCCGTTGAACCTTCAAAATCGCCAAGGAGGTATAGAGGTATGAATCGCGATGAGGCTTTTGCCATTGTTACCGAATACGTAAAGAACGAGAATCTCATTCACCACATGCTCGCAGTTGAAGCGGCAATGCGCTTCTACGCCGAGAAATTGGGACAAGATACGGAATTATGGGGCATAACCGGCTTGCTCCATGATTTTGATTGGGAAATTCACCCCACTCTGGAAGAACACCCCCAAGCCGGCGCACCCATTCTGCGCGCGCGAGGTGTTCCAGAGGACATTGTGCGCGCTATCCTGAGCCATGCCGATCATACTGGTGTTCCGCGTGTCACATTGATGGAAAAAGCCCTCTATGCTTGCGACGAAATCACAGGATTGATCACTGCCGTGGCTTTAGTTCGCCCCTCACGTTCGCTTTATGACCTCACTGCCGCCTCAGTCAAAAAGAAATGGAAAGAGCGCTCTTTTGCAGCAGGTGCCAATCGTGAGGAAATTGCCCGTGCTGCGGAAGAATTTGGAGTTGAACTGTGGGAACACGTGGAAAATGTGATCACTGCCATGCGCCGTATTGCGCCCGAGATTGGACTGGCAGGGAACTTGCAACCTTCTTCCCAGGGTTGAGTCTCAATTTACAAGGGAAGAGGGAGTAACATGACACTCCAAGGAAAGGGTTTTTTTATCTGGAAAATCCGCGATTGTGAAGGTGGGGATCCTCAAGCCATTGCAAACCTTGCCCAATCCTCTGGCTATACGCATATCTTGATCAAGGTGGCCGACGGGCCATATGCTTATAATATCAACACCTCGACCGGCGCTGACCTGGTGCCCCCGGTTTTGCAAGCCTTGCGCGCCCGAGGAATCAAAGTCTGGGGGTGGCATTATGTCTACGGTTCCAATCCAGTGGGAGAAGCCAATATCGCGATTCAGCGCATTCAAACCTTGGGCTTAGAAGGTTACGTGATTGACGCTGAGGCCGAGTTCAAGCAGCCCGGACGAGAAACCGCCGCCCGCACCTTGATGAGCCGCCTACGGAGTACGTTTCCCAACCTCCTCTTTGCCCTCAGTTCCTATCGCTTTCCTTCTTACCACCGCTCCTTCCCCTGGCAAGCCTTTTTGGAATACTGTGATTACAACATGCCTCAGGTTTATTGGGAACAGGCGCATAACCCAGATGCCCAACTCCGGCGTTGCGTGAGCGAATTTCAGGCTTTATCCCCGGTTCGTCCCATCATTCCCACTGGACCGGCCTATAAAGTTAATGGCTGGGCACCAACTCCCGCTGATATCGTTACATTCCTGGATACTGCCCGAGCGCTTAATCTAAGTGCAGCCAATTTCTTCTCGTGGGATGAGTGCCGTCGCGATCTCCCCACCATATGGAACACTATAGCCGCCTATACATGGAACATTCAACCCCCTCCACCCGATATCACCCAACAATTCATCAGCGCCTTAAACAGCGGTAATCCAGACAGCGTGGTAGCCTTATACCATCCTGACGCAGTTCATATCACAGCAGCTCGCACCATCCAGGGACGAGAGGCTATCCGTGCCTGGTACACAACGCTGTTACGCCAACTCTTACCCCAAGCGACCTTTACTTTAACCAGCGTAAGCGGTAGCGGTAACTCGCGACATTTCACCTGGACTGCCCAATCCAGTCTGGGGAGCGTGCGCGACGGCAGCGATACGCTGGGCACCTTTGACGGAAAGATCGCTTACCATTATTCGTCCTTCAAAATTTCATGACCCTTAATAACAAGAAAAAGCAGGTGGTTAAAAAGCCACCTGCTTTTATTTTATCTCTCTGCGCGAAAGTCCGGTTAGTCGCCGGTGATATTGGCCATAGAGACGCTCTTGGAGAAGATTCCATCCACCTTGAAGCGATCAGGATGGAAACCTGTGCCAGCCGGGATGAGTTTACCAATGATCACGTTCTCTTTCAAGCCGTAAAGCGGGTCCACCGCACCCGCAATGGCTGCTCCGGCTAATACTTTGATCGTGTGCTGGAAGGAGGCCGCTGAGAGGAACGAATCGGTGCTCAACGAGGCTTTGGTGATTCCTAAGAGCACCTCAACGTAGCGAGCGGGTTGCTTGCCCTCAGCGATCAACTGCTCGTTGACGCGGCGGATTTCCAGCCGATCCACCAAATCCATTGGCAGGTAGGGCGAATCTCCTGGCCGGATGACCTGAACGCGTCCCATCATCTTGCGGATGATCACCTCAAAGTGTTTATCGTTGATGTTCTGCCCTTGCGCACGGTAAACCTTCTGGATTTCCGAGAGCAGATACATCTGGCAGGCTTCACGCCCTTTCACCCGTAGGATCATATGCGGATTAAGTGAGCCCTCGGTCAAAGGTTGGCCCGCCTCAACATGGTCACCATCGCGAATGAGCAGGCGCGCCGTGCTGGGGATTTCATATTCCTCAGCCTCTTTCTGTTCGTAAGAGACAATCACGCGCCGCCCTTCCAAGCGCACCCGACCGCTGTGTTGAGCCGTGATTACCGCCTCACCCTGGGTAGCAATTGGATCACCGATTTTCACTTCACCCTCATCGGTGACGTTTATCTCCCAACCCTCAGGTACGTCATACTCATCGCTGACCATTTCGGAGTGCTCAACGCGCACTACGCGCTGGTCAGAGTAACGATCAGATTGAATGATCTTTGCTGTACCGGAAATACGTGCCATGACCGCTTCACCCTTAGGCTGGCGGCGAGCCTCAAAGAGTTCTTCCACGCGCGGCAGACCGGTCGTGATGTCACCACCCGCAGCTACACCACCGGTGTGGAACGTGCGCAGGGTCAACTGCGTACCCGGCTCACCAATGGACTGAGCTGCCACAATTCCTACCGCCGCGCCCAACTCAACCATCTTACCCCGACCCAGGTCCATACCGTAACAATGGGCACAGACCCCGTGCACCAATTCACAGGTAAGCGGCGAGCGCACCTTGACCTCATCAATACCAGCGGCCAAAATCTTACGGATCAAATCATGATCCAGCATCTGATTGCGTTCCGCCAACACCTCACCGGTCAAAGGATGCACCACGCGCGCTGCGGTCAGACGACCATATAAGCGGCTCGCCATGGATTGCCCTGCCACATCGTCTGACTTGCGGATCCAAATACCTTCCTGGGTGCCGCAGTCCACCTCATTGACAATGATATCCTGGGCTACATCCACCAAGCGGCGGGTCAGATAACCGGCATCTGCGGTACGCAAGGCGGTATCCGCCAAACCCTTGCGGGCACCGTGGGTGGAGATGAAGTACTCCAACGCGGTCAAACCTTCGCGGAAGTTGGACTGAATCGGCAAGCGAATAATGCGTCCCGCCGGATCCGCCATCAATCCGCGCATACCCGCTAACTGCGAGATCGGCCCAAAGCCACCTTTGGTGGCGCCACTGTTAGCCATAATAGCCAGGTTGCCGTTTGGATCCATGACGCGGCGCACTGCTTCAGCCACCTCTTTGGTGGTTTGCTGCCAAATTTCAATTTCACGTTCATTGCGTTCCTGTTCGGTAAGCAAGCCGCGGCGGAAAGCACGTTGCACTTCATCCACACGCTGGTGAGCCTTGGCCAGGATCTCCTGCTTTTCTGGCGGCATGGTGATATCCTCTACCGCCAGCGTCGCACCCGAACGCATCGCGTATTCAAAGCCAATGTCCTTAATGCGGTCAGCAACGACTGTGGTAACCTCTTCGCCGCAGAGTTCATAGACTTGCGCGATGAGATCTTTTACTCCGCCTTTATCAAGCGCTTCATTGACAAACTGCACCTCTTCCGGCAGGATACGATTGAACAACGCGCGCCCAACTGTGGTTTCAATAAGGGCCTGCCGTGGCGCTGATAGGCGGTTGCCCTGATCATCGTACCAAGTTTTGACCCGTAGACGGATATTCGTGTGAACTTCAACCTGCTCGAGGTGATATGCTAACTCCACCTCATCCAAATCAGCAAAGACCCGTCCATCCCCGCGGTGGGATTTGTTGTCTTCCATGGTAAGGTAATAAACCCCGAGCACCATATCCTTGGACGGGCTGATGATCGGCTCGCCATCCGCTGGCTTGAGCAGGTTCTTGGAAGACAGCATCAAGTTGCGCGCTTCCCAGACGGCTTTTTCGGAAAGTGGCACATGAACGGCCATCTGGTCACCGTCGAAGTCGGCGTTGAAGGCGGTGGTAACCAAGGGATGAAGTTGAATCGCGCTACCTTCAATCAACACCGGTTCAAACGCCTGAATACCTAAACGGTGCAGAGTCGGTGCACGGTTGAGCAATACCGGGCGCTCCTTAATAACCTCTTCCAAGACTTCCCAAACCTCAGGGCGATTGCGCTCAATTAAACGGCGCGCGCCTTTGACATTAGCGGCATAATTATGCTGTACCAAACGTGCAATGACGAAGGGGCGGAATAGTTCCAGCGCCATGGTCTTGGGCAAACCACACTGATAAAGTTTCAGGGTTGGCCCAACGACAATCACAGAGCGACCCGAGTAGTCCACACGCTTACCCAGCAGGTTGCGGCGGAAACGCCCCTTCTTACCCTTTAGCATATCACTTAGGGATTTGAGTTCACGGCGTCCCCGGCGCGAGAGAGCTTTACCGCGCTGTGAGTTATCAATGAGGGAATCCACCGCCTCCTGTAGCATACGTTTCTCGTTACGCACAATCACGTCTGGCGCACCCAATTCGAGCAAACGCTTGAGGCGGTTATTGCGGTTAATAACTCGCCGATAGAGATCGTTGAGATCAGACGTAGCAAAACGCCCACCATCCAATTGCACCATGGGGCGCAAATCAGGCGGGATGACCGGTAAGACCTGCAAGATCATCCACTCGGGACGGTTGCCCGATCGGCGAAATGCCTCAACCACTTTGAGGCGCGTGGTAGCCTTCTTACGCTTCTGCTTGCTCTTGGAGGTGCGCACCTCATGCCATAGGTCTTCGGCCAATTTGTCCAGGTCTAAACGACGCAAAATATCATAGAAGGCTTCCGCACCCATGTCGGCACGGAACACCTGCCCCCAACGCGATTTCAACTCGCGATAGCGGCTTTCGGTCAGGAAGGTAAAGGGGCGCAGTTCCTGCAATTCATCCCGCTGGCGCGCGCTACTGCTCTGCGCCGCCACCGACTGATCCTCGAGCTCGCTTCGCAAGGCTTCCATTTCCATCTCAGCCTGCGCTCGAATCTCTTCGATCTGCATCTTAATTTGTTCGAGTTCACGCTGGAACTGCTCGCGGAATTCGTTCTCCAATTCTTCCAGGTGCTCTTTAACCACCCGCTGCACCCGCCCAATATGCTGTGGGGTGATCGTCTCCCCGGCAGCGGCAATTTCGACATTCGCCGAAGTAAAGACCACCGGCACACGCACCACTGTTCCTACTTTCTCCTGCAGCATTCGTTCCAGGGACTGCCCTTCCTGGATCACTGGCTCTAAGCGGGATGCAATTTGCTCATCGCGACGGGCTTCCATTTCAGCCCGCTGCTGATTCAACTCGGCGATGCGGCGATCGCGTGCCTGTTTGACTTCAAGAATACGTTTATTAAGTTCAGCCGCTTTTTGGCGCTCCGATACAGTGATTTCATCTTCCATACGCTTGAGCACCTTCTGGCGTGCTTCTTCATCCACGTAGGTGACAATATACTGGGCAAAATAAAGCACGCGATCCAGGTTTCGGCGCGAGATATCCAATAGCAAGCCAAGGTAAGAAGGCACACGCCGCGTGTACCAGATGTGAGCCACCGGAGAGGCTAATTCAATATGCCCCATGCGTTCACGGCGCACTGAAGACCGCGTGACTTCTACTCCACACTTGTCGCAAACAATGCCTTTATAACGTGGATTTTTATACTTACCGCAGTAGCATTGATAATCTTTGGTTGGGCCAAAGATGGCCTCGCAAAAGAGCCCATCTTTTTCGGGGCGCAGCCGACGATAGTTAATCGTTTCGGGTTTGAGGACTTCGCCATACGACCAGGACCGAATCGTCTCCGGAGAGGCCAAGCTGATTCGAAGGGCAATCAGGCTTTTCGTTTCCACAAATACGCCTCCTCTAGCAAATAACTTTTTTGACGTTAAACAAGATACACGCGTGAGACTCAAAGTCTCATGCGTTTGAGTTCGCCTGAGCATTAACCATTAGCATGCATGCAAAATCAAATTATAACACGAAAATCGTTCTTTGTATCCCCACTGGCGAAATTTTAAGGTTTTGGAGAAACTATTTCTTACGCTTATTATACCAAAGATTCACTTTTTTCAGGGTCAAGAGGCAATTCAACATAAAAAACACTCCCCTTACCAAGTTGGCTTTCTACCCATATCCGCCCATGGTGGCGCTCAACAATAGATTTGACAATGGCTAAGCCTAACCCCGTGCCTCGTTGCTCATATGCCTCGCGCCGCCCACTGCGGTAGAATTTCTCAAACAAGCGTGGAAGATCCAGCGGGGCAATACCAATCCCATTATCGCGCACCGCAAACGTGACATAACCATTGTTATACGTTGTTATCACACTTACTTCACCCTGAAGTCGTGTGTATTTAATAGCATTATCCACCAGATTAAGCAATGCCTGCTTCAGCAGGTCGGGGTCAGCCCGTAGCATTAACCCCTCAGGAAGATGAAACTCCCGCTGTATCTCAATGTTCTTTTGAGCCGCCTGGGGTTGCAGTTGAGCGATAACCTGACCAACGATTTCAGCCGGTTCAAGGGGCTCAAGTTTTAAGTCCACGCCCGCTTCAATGCGCCCTAGGTCAAGCAAATTATTCACCAAGCGGGTCATGGATTCGATACCATTGACCATTTTCTGCAGATAACCCCGCTGCTGCTCGTTGAGATCACCGATCATTTGCAACATCGTGGCATAACCTCGAATAAGAGTCAGCGGCGAACGTAAATCGTGACTTACTGTCGCCACAAATTCGGACTTCAGCGCATCCAGTTGCTTGTAGTGCGTAATATCCTGCAACACACACACCTTGCCAATGGGCCGCTCTTCGCCCCACACGGCTGCAACACTGGCATGGTAAACCCGACCATCGGGAAGCGCAATTTCTCGCGCCTGGAAATGCGCTCCGGGCCTCAACGATAAAAGGTCAAGCAGTGCAGGAACACTGATCACCTCACGCAATGGGCGACCCGGTGCAACCTGACCAAACAACCCTTGCACCTGGAGCGCTGCCGGGTTTAAGAGCAGTAGCTCATCCTGATCATCAAACACCAGCACCGGTTCAGGCACTGAGGTCAGGACGGCCTCAAGACGTTTACGTCCAACTTCGGCGGTGGCATACAAACGCGCATTGGCCGCGGCTACCGCAATATATCCCGCTAACGTTTCTAAAAAGCGCAATTCTTCATCAGAGAACGCCCGCGGCTGATCGTATCCTACCCAAAATACACCGTAATAGGTATTCTCATAGCGAAGGGCAAGGGCAACCAGTGCCGCTGGGTAGGGACGGTCGCGCACAACCTCTTGTAGGTGCCGGGCACGACTGACATTGGCAACCGTGAGCAGATTCTGTTCTCGAAGCCAATCAAAAAGCACCTCATCCAGGTAACCAAATGTCTCTGAAAGCTTCCCTTTCGCTACTTTGACCTCGCCCCCACCGGCAAAATCCAGTTTTACCTCGGGCACCAACATCACCCGTGCTGCAACCACATGCTCCCCAAGGGTAACTTCAAGTGCGGGGGCAATTGCAGCTTCAATATCTAAGTTGGTCGCCACCGCTTGACTAACTTGCAAAAGTTTGTTCAATTCTTCTAGGCGTGCTTTGAGGCTCACCCGCATCTGCTCAAAAGCGTGCCCCAACCGTCCAACTTCATCTACCCCCTCTACATTGACAACAGATTCCAAGTGGCCCTGCGCAATTCGGGTTGCTTGAGAAGCCAAAAGAGAAAGTGAAGCTGCTAGGGTGCGTGAACTTAAATTAGCCAGCAGAATCAGCAAGGCCGCAAAGACCGCTAATGAGATCAAAGTAGGCGCTGCAATTTGAAGTGCCACCTCTTGCACACGTTGTGCCGGTAGAATGAGGATCACACTCCACGCTTTGCCCACCGCCGGTTGGTAAAAGGCAAATTGGCGTGTACCCAGCGGCGAAAGGCCTTCAAAGAACCGCGGTGCATCTCCAAGCCCAATCGCGCCATATGGCTCGCCAAGAAGTGCTCCCTGGCTGGGATTGGCTTGATACAACACTATCCCGTTCTCATCCAGGATAAACCCATCCCCACCTTCAGCCAGAATGCTTTGTAACGCGGCTAGGGCGGGTTGGGTAAATGGATTGGTATCAAAGTCAGTGCGACCTAATAAAACACCCTCTACCTTTCCCCCTTCTTGAATGGTTGCCACAAAAACCACCTGCATGGAACGCTTTTCTCCCACCGGAAGAATTGGATACACTTGAATCGGCACACCTTTGAGGGCTAACCCGATTCCCTGATTTTCTTGGTCAGAAAGTGGAGTCGTCTTAATATCCATCTCAGGATAGGCTGCAACCAGCTCACCAGCAGAGTTGAATAGCATCAATTGGTTAAAGTAAGGTACCGCACGTAATTGTTGTGCCAATCGGTCCCGCATAACCTCCGGTGGTTGACCCAATAGGCTGGGTTCAGCCAGACGTGTGATTAGGCTCTGACCGCTCTCCAAAAAATAGGGTAACCCTTCAGCCGCTACTTGAGCTGCCGCACTTAAACGTTCACGGAGCATCTCGCGCGCAGCGTTCCCTGCCGCCATCCAATGGCTTACCGTCATCACTATCACCAAGAGCATGATCAAAGGCAAGGTAATGACTAAGATTTTCTTGGCTAGACTGGACTCCCAAGGAGCAGTTACAAGAATTGTGCTCCTCCGCCAACTCAGACCAGGAAGCACTGACACCACCGTGGCCATTACGCTAGCCAAAAACAATTCAAGATAACGCACCAGCCCTGGTAACCAGGCCTGGGATAAAGCAAAATCAAGTCGCGCTGCCAAACCCCCGGGAGTGGCAAAGAAGGCGCCCAAAATCCAAATTGGAGCATAAGCCAATCCCACTCCAAGAGCCGCCACCCAAGGTCGTCGCAACCAAGCCCAGAGCCGTCCGTGATATGCCTGAGATACCGTAAACCCATACAGCATACCCAGCCCACTTATTAACAATGGGGTAAAGAGGTCATGAGTCACCCACAACCCCATGAACATACCACTCTCTAACGCAATCCAGGCAGCCCAGAACGGCCCTAGCCATTCCGATGCCAAAACCCAGGGGATGGCCACCAAGGGCAAAAATAACGGTAAAGGAGACTCACCAGGAAGGTAGGGCAAGGGCTGCAAGGTCTCCCCTACCAGACGTAAGCCCAATCCCAGCGTGAACAATGGCGATAAAAGCACCAAACCAGCCAATAAATGCCATCGTTGTCGAGCTACTTCTAAGGCATCAGGGACAAAACGCCGGATTCCCCACCCCCAAACGAGCAATAAAAGCCCCCACCCTACCCAACCCAACCACTGGGCAGGTAGAGAAATTGATGGCTCCTGTAGAAACGGCCAGACCCATTCCATCATGCGATTATCCCGCTCCTAGACCCAATCCAGCACCTCTTGGGGAATCTTATTCAGGCGATTCATCTTTCGCCAAAAGGCATCGTATACCCATGCAAGCCGAGTTTTTAGCGGCCAACGGCGCACAACATCCAGCCAGCGTTGTTCGGCTAAACTGCTTTGCTCCAAGCATCGCTGACTCAACTCATACCGTTCCTCTGCCGAGCTTCCATACAGGCGCTCTACCTCGGATAAGAACTCGGTTTCTAAGGCTTCTCTCTCCGCCTGTATCGCTTCCATTCGGGTGGGGTAGTCACGCAGTATCTCCCGATGCAACACCTCATGTCGCCAGAACAAGGAATCAGGATCATATTCACCTTGCGGTTTGGGTCCCATATTAGGTAAGCCGCTATCCAGCCAGAAAGGTTTAAACAGGCTGGTACAGGGTGCTGAAGTAGCTGTTCCCCAAAACGTAAACTGGTTGGGCTTAAGATGGGCAATGAACGAGGCTACCGATTGGCTGCGCCGCACTGGACCAAATCCGGCATGCATGCACACATCCGCACCAAGTAAACCCCGATCTGGTCGCCAGGGGGTTCCTCGAGTAACCGGATGGGAACGAAGCACAGCCATAACCGTAGCAACTCGTATCCCCCCCTTTGCTCGGCCGAGAGATTCTAAAGTACAAACCTGGCGACGATGTCCATCACCAAAATGGGTATACAACCAATCCGAATAGCAGGTCGCAAAGTCAAAATCCTCGCGGCGTTTGCACCATCCTTGATCAAGGGCATAACGCACGACATCTTCAGACGCCAAATCCCCTGCCTTGCGGATGCTTAGTGCATTTGATATCGTGCGTACATCACGCACACGTTCTGCCACCCAATGGCGTCCCGCCGTTTCTAAAACCCATGCTTCCGAAGGATCTGCAATTAAAAAACTATTGTGATAGTAAAAAGGATGACGGAAACCGCAATTCCCCCCTTGCCCATAGGTTTCTAGCAAGCGTACAATCACCCACAGTGCTTCTTCGGCTTTTTGAGACCGTTCCAGGGCTAACCGCAACAAATCCATACCGGTCAGACCGGGTTGCTTTTCATAGGGGATACGGGTGAAAACCGCTTCATTTCCAATGACCACGCCATGCTCATTAGCGCCCATCTCCGCCCCCCACATCCAGAAGGGGCGTGAAAGCAGTACGGTATAGGTCCGCTCCACCTGAGGAATCTCAAGATAGGTGCACTTGACCATTTTCCCAGGCGGATGAACCCCTCCCGGAATTAATTCCAGAATTTGAGCTTCATCCGGCTCTCGGTCAGAATTCTTCGCAAAAATGACCGACCCATCTGCAGTTGCATTGTTTAAAGCCACCAGAGTGTCACACATCGGCGCTCCTAGTTGATCTGAGCCAGGATCTTTTGCACCACCTCGTCTACACTCAAGCCATCGGTATTGACCACGATGGCATCCGGAGCCACCCGAAGTGGGGCCACTTCACGTGTGGAGTCCAAATGGTCTCGTTGCCGCAAGCTCTCCAAAATTTCCTCGTAGTTAACCTCTTCACCTCGTGCTTTTCGTTCTAAGTATCTCCGGCGGGCACGTTCTTCTACTGAGGCATCTAAATAAATCTTGGCTTCCGCTTCCGGAAGCACCACGGTAGTGATATCGCGACCAATCATCACGACTTTTCCGCGTAAGCCAATCCGCCGTTGTTGTTGAGTCATGGCTTGACGTACCCCTGGATAGGCCGCTACGCGCGAAACCCATTGATCCACCTCAGGACGGCGAATCGCCCAGGTAACATCGTCACCATCAACCCACACATCGGCTTGCCGACCATCGTTTTGACTCGGCGGCTGAACATCAATTTGCACGACCTCGGCCAGGCGGGTAACAGCAGCTTCATCTTCAACAGATCCCAAACGCTGCAAAGCCACCCAGGTTACCGCGCGGTACATCACGCCGGTGTCAAAAAACAAATAACCCAGTGCTTTGGCTAAACGTTCCCCCACGGTAGATTTTCCCGAAGCGGCTGGTCCATCAATTGCAATTGTCAACGGTGGTGCCTCCATGATTCAATTCCTAATATTATGGACTCGCAAGACTCAAGACCTGTGGAAAACGATCTGTGCGCACCCAAACAATCACACCTTGGCGTTGTAAGGGGGCTTTACGATATATTATCCAGGATAACCACTCGCCTGGCAAGAACAACGACCAAGATGGCGTTTCCCGCCAGACGAAATCTTGTCCACGATACAGCGCACTCACCCCAGGCATTGCAGTTTCGGGTGTGATAATCACTGAGGGTGTTTCCATCGGGGTTAGGACTGGAACAAACTGGGCGTTATTAAAATGGCGTAAGGTCCACCGTAATGCAGGTGAATCCACCCCCACAACCCGAATATCAATGGCATCGCGTCGCCCGGTCGTCCACTCGGAAACATCGCCCAGTGTTTTCACTAACAGATCCGCCTCAGCAGGATATGGTTGGGGCCCCCACACCTGTGCTGATGGCGCACGACCCAATCCCGCCGCTTGCCATGTGGCCGAAAAGGTTAGAAAAGACAAAAATACAAATCCCCCCAGGAACAATCCTTGACGGGCTACATGTAATCCCCACGTCCAACTCACAACCAATCCTATCGCAATACCCAACAAGATCACCCCTAAAATAGCCAACCAGCGCACCCATACCCACTGCGGCATCAAGTTACCGGGGACAAATCCTTCGATATTCATCCAAAGGTAACCCACCAGAGTAAAGTATCCCGCCGCGACTACGACCTGTTTTATCCAATCCGTCTGGGCTAGATGCTCAATCGTTTGGGCTAAGGTAGAAGCCGCCAACATCCACACCGGTACCAACAGCCACACCAGATGAGAAATCTGTCGCCCCGGATACACCACCAGAACCAACAGACCAATCCCCAGCCACAGGGTCGCCACTTGTGCCAATGCCGGCATACGCCGCCATCCCCTTAACCACTGAAGCAACGCCAAAAACCAACCCAAAGGTTGATAGATGATCAAACCCATTCCCATCAGCCCCAGCGACACCCCTTCAGATGACCAACCGTGTAGAAATTCTGCTAGCCCGGTTGCTGCTGCCCCCAAGCCGCGCCAAAACGCGCCCAAACCGCTTCCTACCGCCACCAGAGTCACCAGAAAAGCAAGGCCCACCTTCTTCCAAGAAACAGAATGACCCTCTTCACGTTTTTGGGGGTCTAACGTCAATCCATTCTGCCATGATCCATTAACCCAGCGCCAGAGCCACCAGGTTAACAAAAGAATCAAAATCCCAACCCAAAACGAAGGGCCACTTAATACGCCCAAAGCCAACGCGACCCCTGCCAGGTACCATTCGCCACGCCAAAAGAACGTTATAAAACCCATAACCCCAAGCAAGGCTAATGAATCCGCAGCGGCCAAACGCGAGGTCGCAACCAAACCCGCATCCAGTGCTAGACCTAATGCGAGAAAAATTGCTAAGGGTCGCCCCAGGCGATTCCGCAATAGCCAAGGCAGAATGATGACCAGCAACCCCCAAACGGCCGGCCAAAAGCGGGCGGTGGCTTCGTGTGCACCCACCAAGAAAAATGCCACTGCGGTTGGGATCAGATAACCGGGTTGCCCAACCCAATCAGGCACAGATTGCCCTTGAGCCAACGCATAAGCCTGTAAGGCTACGCGCGCTTCGGTATCGCTTAAGGGGTGAAGATCCAAGCCAACGAAACGCAATATGCCTCCCAACAATAGTGCGATTAAGAATACCCCCTGCTCCCATTTGAGCGTTTGATGCCATGGTTGATCGGCGGGAATCGTGCTCATAGTCACCTCACTCGCCCGGACGAATAACCCGGTAAATGGCGGTATCGGCATCCTGGTAGACTCTTCGCCAGAGCCGGCCTTCTTGGGCCTCGAATTTGGCTAACCCTTCCGGTTGGTAAACCGCCTTTTCCAACTGACCCACGATAATATATGAAACGTGATACTGCTCCAAAAAACGCTTGGTTTCTTGGAGGTCGGTCGTGTTGTAGAAAGACGCAATTGCCACCACCCGTTCCGTCACCCAGGTGTCGGGTAGCAGTGCACGCTGCTGCCGCTGGTGCCAATTCCACCCTACCACCCCCGGCAAGCCGGTGTAAATTGTGAACCGGTTACCCCAGCGGTATTCGGGGACATTCGCCTCGACAATAACTGGCGATCCTTCTACATTCTCTTGCATCCAGCGAATAGCGCGATAGTCCTGGCTTAAATCAAGCGTGTGCTCCCCCTCCCAATAAGTTGAAAATGGCATATAAGCCATGCCATCCAGGCTATGAGGCGCGGTCGGGCTCATACGATCGCGAATTTTATCCAACCCACCCAATAAGGGGAAAAGTAACGCACCTCCCACCAACAAACTGACCCCCACTCTAAAAACATACTGCCAGCCTGTCTTCCAGAATCGCCGTACCGCGGGCCATAACCAGGTCAGAGCCACGGCAGCGCTGAGCCCTAATAGCACCCAGGCTTGCAGGTAGAACTTGAAGACCGTGTTCATGCGCCCAATATCACCACGCAAAACCACCAGTTCTACCGCCAACGTGAGCACCAGCGCCATGATGCTCATAACCAACACAGCACGTCGTGAATCATCCTGGCGAGGACGCAAGAGGAGTAGCCCTGCCCACAGTACTAAAAGCATAACTGGCCAGGCGATCTCCACCCCAAGGCCATGAGTCAGATAAATCATGATCCCGAGGTATACCGCTAATCCAACCAACAAGGGATACCGGTAAGGATAAATGCGCCTCAGGGCTGAAAGTGGTGTGGTCGCCATCCAGATATAGGTCTCCCAGCCATACCAGAACGTCAAAATGAACAGGAAGACCCCCCAGTGAGTCAGATACGACCAGAAAGGCGAACGAGCGCCACGCCACAGATCTATCGCCGCATAGGCCTGCCCATACCACTGACTAAATGGGAGATAGAGCAAAAACGACAGTCCGATCAGCGAAACTGCAGCCAAACCTATGGCTATCCAGCGCCTCAGCCAAGCAGGGAGGTATGGACACCAACCCTCCGGAAGATCAGCATACTGCCAGCCGCTGTAGGTCAACGCCAGCAGGCCCAATCCCAGATAAGTAGGCAAATCCCAGGTATTGGTCGGGCGTAAGGCGCCAATGATCAGCCCACCCAGGAAAAAAACCGCCGCCGTCCGTATCGGCCAGGGGAGGTCATCAGAACGTACCCAGCGCCAAGCCGTGAAGGAAATTGCCAGCGCCCACCCTAACGCCAAAAGGGTCAGCGGCAGCGCAAACAGATGAGCATGCGGATCGGCGTAAAGGAAAGTAAAGAACGGAAATTCTGTAATCGGTTCACCCGGATAAACACGGCTAGGGATCCAATACCAATCCCCTGGTGCATAGGGTAAATGAGCCCCTGCCACCAAGCGCCCAAATCCACCTAGTGCCCAAATAATCTGCTGGAGGAAATTTACCCCTTCAATTTGTCCATTTGGGGCAACCAGCCGTTGCAACCCATGCCAGATCATGCGCACCGTACCCAGGTTGCCCAGGATCAGCACACCAATGGCCCCCGCCCATCCGCCCAGCCAGGGATGTCCATCTACGTAATATGGATTTTCATGGTCACCGCGAACACGTTGGCTAATGGCCCACGCCACCAGATTGTAGCCCGCGCTGAACGCTCCCAACGCTACCAGCGCAAAGAACGAGGGCAAAATGAAATTGTAAGCAATTGAAGGAACAATTCCCAGCCATTTGGTGGGAACAGCCGCCAACACAAAACCAAAATAGTAGTAGTTAATGTATCCACCCGCGAACCAGGGATCATAGGGTGGAAACGTGGTGCTCTTTAGCACTGCATTGAAATAGGAAAAATCCATCGGCTTCTCTCCCCCCTTATAGGGGTGCCAGAGATCCGGATTGCCAAGGCGAATGAGCAAAAAGAAGAGGAAGAAAGCCAGGGCTAGGGCTTCGATGCGCAGAAAATAGCGCCATTCTTGCCGTAATTCTTGGCGAATGGCCTCACGCTGAAGATAACCTAATCCCAGATTTAACATCAGAATTGCTAAGGCGCATAGGGAGATGGTAAATGGCGTAAACGGCACACCCATGGATCCCAGAATCCATACCCCCCATCCCAAGCATAGTAATCCTAATATCCGTAACAGCGGATATCCCTTGTCGGGCAGGACCCCAAAAACCAACCGCGCCAAGGGGTAAACCATCCACCCCATTAACATTAGCGCAACATACCAGATGATAAGTCCTAACCCGGGATACCGGTTATTCCAGGCCGAGGTGCTAAATAATTCCGACCAAGTCCCTCCCTTGACCTGTTGAACCCAACGTTCTAGAGGGAGCATTAGCGTTGCCGGGTAAGATTTAAACTGACGCGGGGTTAGCCGGATCACTTTACTTAAGTCCACACCGCCCAATACCGCACGCACCTGTGCCGGGTTGTAATCGGCCTGTTTCTTAAAGATCAACACCTTGGGATGATCGTAAACCGTGAACGCTTCCTCAGCAAATTGTGTGTTGAAACGTAACGAACCCAGGTTAGGGTCACTCTGGAAAACTGCTACCAACTCAAAGCCCAACTTACCTTCAAACATACCCGGCTGGGCTACACTATAGCACCAAAGTATGGACGTCTCTTCTGGACAGCCCAACAAATTGCGATAATAAACCGTTGTCAACGGATAACGTTCGGGTACACGGGTCGTTGTCCCCCATTGGCGATTGGACGTGATGAAAATATAATCAGCCTGATCGAGAATAGAGAGAAAGCGCGCCAGTTTGTCTTCGTTGTCATCCCAATACATCTCAAAGTTCAAACCACTGCGGTAAATCCCCCCATAGGGATCATAACCATCCAGGCGTAAAGGCAGTCCATCATCCCAAGTGGATTCATGCGCTGGTGCACTGCCGTAAATCGCAAGGTCGCCTTCACCGGCTGTGATATCTAATGCAAGAAGGTAGCTTTTATTCTTCTCGATCTGAATTGGGTTCTCCAATGTAATCGCATAGGATTCCCCACGCGGATCGCTCAATGCGCGGAAAACTCCCTCAAATTCAATTGTGGTTAAGGTTATACCGCTCGCCGAATCTAAGATTTGCAAACGCAGCGTTTTTATATCCCCCAGGCCTCTCCAATCCACAATGCGGTTGAGCAAAACTTGTGACAACGTCCCGGACTGCACCGCTGTGAATGGAATGACCAGCCCCTGCCCCAAGCGCAAAGGTTCAACTAGTGCCGGGATCACGGTGAGCCGCTGGGAAACCTGGGCATTACCTAATTGGATCGCACCGTTCAGACGCAGTAAGCGCCCTTCACCTTCCAAACGGACTTCGAACCAGTAAGGGTGGCCGGCCACAAGGGTTACCACTGAATCAAATGGGATAACGCGGTTCGCTTGTTCCTCAGGGGTGGCAAAGGTATCGGTTAGTTGTGAAATTGCCAGAACCTCTCCTTCACCTTGCCCTAAAACAAATTGCACATTTTTCAAATCGGAACCCAGAGCCGGGTCATAAATGGCCGTAATCCAAGCCTGAGTCACACGCCAATCTTCAGTCGGTGTAAATACCCAACGAAGAGGGTGTTGAGCGGTCAAGGATACTCCCTCTCGGATTGGCAACGGCTGGTTAACCGTTTCTGATCCGGTCTGGATGCGCAAATTGATCGGGCCGGGCACATGCTGATAAATCCAACGGCTGGCCGCCACGCGGGTCACCGGACGGGTATAGATGCGGGTGAAAGCAAACGCCCATAAAAAAGAACCTATCAAAACCAAGCCCCCCAAAACCACCGCCAGCAAACGGTACGGGTTAATCCTTCTCACCGCCCGTGAGTGCAAGCCATTTAATAGGGCTTTATTCCACAATGTGATGATCGCCCAGGCGGCAATGATTGCCAGCGCAGGATATACCGGAAGTTGATAGCGCATGGCACGGGTGAAGTTCAGGCTCTGCCAAGAAAAATACAATCCAGTCCATGCCCACAATAAGACGTGCTCACGCCAAGCCCCTCTGATAATACGATACCCCATCCATAAAAACCCCACCCACGCCAAAAGTCCCAATGGCCAGCCCAACCCCCACCTTACCATGTTCACCCAGGCAAAGGTTAACGGACGCCGCGCCCACTGCAACGCTGGGGGAAAATCTACATCCCCATTGCTCAAGGTGCTCAACTCACGCAGGTTATCCACCCAGCGTGGATTAATAGCCAGCCCCCAAAAGCCCGGTCCACTGAACGCATAAGGTTGAAAGATGCGAAAGGTGAAAAAGGCTACTACTACGGCCAGCGCCAGGTTACGCACCATCCCAAGGCTAAGCCGACCGCGCATTTGCGGGGTTGGCACACGAGAATAACGAATGAGAGCCGCTATTGGCAACAGGATAGCAACAGGGAGGGTGCTCACTTTGGAAGCCAGCGCCAAACCCAACCCGAGTCCGAACAAAAGATAGAATCCCACCGGTTCGTCCAAGCGGCGTGCGGAAGTGTTATCCTGACTCTCAGAGGGTAATGGCGCCGTCATCACCCGCACGGCGGCGTAAAATGCCAAGTAGAGAAACGCGTTGGCAAATGTATCTACCGTAAAATAGTGCGAGAGTTGAATCTGCAATACAGCCAGGGCGGCAAACCCTGCCGCCAGCGCCCCTATTGCGTAACGGCGATAGAGATGCCGCGCGATATGATAAACCAGGAAAACGGTCAGCAGGTCAGCCAGGGCTGAAAGCACACGACCCACGAGATAAATTTCGCCGTAACCGGTTTTGCCCAGTGCCTCACCCACCCATCGCGTCAGGAACAACGGAAATGTACCATACACATAAAAGCCATAACCCACGACATGAGGATTAAGCGATGAGGTAGCCGTATTGAAATAATCCCCTAGGCTTCCCGGCGTGTGGATGGAACTGGCAACCATAGTCATGAATCGCTCATCGGGATGAAGGTGTTGCTCTTCATCCCAATCCAATCCAATCAACCGAAAATAAGCCCCCACTATTAAAATGACAAGTAACAGCACATCCCAAAACAGGCGCCGAGGCTTAATCGTTGAGGTTTCTTTCATAATAGAGGCTTCAACCATATTATGATCCGCCTGTAAGTCCTAGGGTGTCGTGGGAGGGACAAAAAAGATCAAGAAATCTTTGCCCTCACGGTGACTGTCATAATAATAGAGAAACCCCGTCGGGTAAAGTTGGCGCAGTTTATCCAAAGCGGCCTGATCCTCGGGTTTTAGAATAAACAACTTGGCCCCGAGTTGATCAAGTGTCTTCTCAAAATCTTGAGGCCACAGCGCATAGTCCTTCAGTGGATAGCCCGCGTTGATCCCTACCAACCGCGTGTCAACCCAATAGGGATAAGGGACAACGTATGCCGAATCAGGGTCGCCTATTGAATCGGCAAACGCTCGAATCACATGCCCGATTTGCGATGTATTCCAGGCCCCGGCCATAAACTGCCGATCGAATTGACGAAACACTAAGTCAAAGTTCTGATAACCGATTCCGATCAAAAGCGCCGCTCCGGTTAATGTAGCAGCCATTCGACCCAGCCGGGGTTGAAGATTATTGACCATGGTCTGCAAAAAGGAAATCAAACCAATCGCCGCGATGATAAAGACCGGCACAATCGCCCCACCAGTGCGATTAAGCGAAGGATTTTCCTCAGGGAAAGCCAACGAAAGAATGGAGGGCATCATGAGCATAGGTATCGAAAGCAAGAGGAAAAGATCCACCCAATGGCGCTTGCGGAGGTAACGCCCCCCTACTACCACCAAACCAAGAAAATAAAGCACCGCCGTGAAAATGTCTAGTGCCGGGCGGCCAGGAATGGAGTGCACCCAGATGTTCCCGTTATCATAAAAGAACATCACCAAGGCTTTTCCTAAATTACTTAGGAAGATTTGCCATACCGGCGCTGGATACGGCCGTTCAATGGCGCTCAGTCGGGTCAACGCGCGGAAGGCAAACATGTCCGGCTGTTCCATCATATACCGCAAAAGAGGCAAAAATACCACCAGCGCCGTGAAAGCCAGCATTCCAAAAGCCCACATGGATGCCCAACGCCGCCCTTCAGAATGGCGATGGAGTAAATACAAAACCAGCGCCAGAACCATGACCGCGGGCAGAAGTCGGGTGGGGCTGTAACCGTGCAAACCAACCCCCAGAGCTAGTCCCGACCAGATAAAATCGTTGCGGTTTCCATGCCTTAGGCCACGGATAAGAAAATATAGCGCTGGCGCTACTGCCATCGGATAAAGAGGAAAACGCAACCCCACTCGCGAAATCACATTCGGCCAATAGGCCATCCCAGCCAGGAGAAAGGCCGTTAATCCCGTCCATTTTCCCCCAATTTCCTTGCCTAAAAGATAGATAAAAGGCAGTGTAATGAATCCAGCCAGCGCTGTACCGAGTTTCAAACTCATGAAAGACAAACCCGTTCCAGCGACAACCGCGATCAGCGCCGTCAGATACATCTGAAACGCCTCTCGCCCGGTATTGCGGGGGAAGAAAATAGACGTCTGACCCTGCAACACATCTGCTACATCCAGTAATTTTTCAGCATGATCGCTGAACATCTCCCCCAGCACACTATCCAAGCGGTAGAAACGGAAGAAGGCCACAACCAAGGTAGCCAAACTTAGCAAAATAGCCCAACGCGAGATAGTTATTGTCCACCCGGGTTGACGCAGGAAGGTCAGCCAATCACGCCGATTATGCGACCGCTGCCCAGGGAGGATAAACGCTACCAAGGTGGCTACCAATGCCCCCAACCAAAGCACCAGATTAAACACCGTAAACCGGTTTCCCCCTAGGGCAATAAAGGCCAACGGTAATAATCCAGTGGCCAGAAGCGCGGCGCGAGTTTGCACCCTCAACGGCATAGGAGGGGGAGAATCCTCATTGATGAGTGAAGGGATTTGCCATTCCCGTCTCCCAATGGCTGCTACCAGGGCCACAAATGCCAAAGCATAGATTATAACGGCCACCCAGGGTGAGCCCTGACGCGGTGGTTCCAGTAGACGTTGGGCCAGAAGTGCCAACCCCACCGCCAAGAGACTTGACCAGGGAACTCGGAATCCGACCCGTTGTTCTGGGAAAATCTGGCCAGGGCTTTCAGGTTCTGGTATTGACGCAACTGGGCGTTCTAGTGGCGATGGAGATGCGGATTGGGATTCTTCTAACGGAGGAATGGCCGGGGGTCTACCCCGCCAGGGCGTCAGTAGGGCTTTCACGAAATCCAGAATGGTCGGCTCTTTCATGATTGATATGTCTTTTGCGGGTTCGCGTTCTTTTCAGCGGATCATTCCGATTGAGTGTATATCATAATTCAAGACCAGGGGGCTGACAAGCGCTGCCTTACTCAATAACGGTTGTGCTAAACTTATTTTTAGTAGTGCGATGCACACAGAGATGACATGATGAAATCAGTAACCCCTCTTGCTCTGGATACCATTCTGGAAGGTGATTGCCTTGAAATTCTGCCCCAATTACCTTCCGGGGTCGTGGATATGGTATTCGCGGATCCACCTTACAACCTGCAATTACGAAATGCTCTTTACCGCCCCAACTTCACCCGCGTGGATGCCGTTGATGATCATTGGGATCAGTTTGAGTCCTTCGCGGCATATGATGCCTTTACCCGTGCTTGGCTTTCCGAGTGCCGCCGTATCCTCAAAGATACCGGAACCCTCTGGGTGATTGGGACTTACCATAACATCTATCGAGTCGGTGCCATTTTACAAGAGTTGGGATTCTGGATTCTCAATGATTTAGTCTGGATCAAAACCAACCCCACCCCTAATTTTCATGGCACCCGCTTTACCAATGCCCACGAAACATTAATTTGGGCCCAAAAAGTAAAAGGCAGAAAATATACCTTCAACTATCACGCTATGAAGGCGCTCAACGATGACCTACAAATGCGGTCTGACTGGTATTTGCCCACCTGCATTGGCAATGAACGCATTCGTATTAACGGCGAAAAAGCCCACGCTACCCAAAAACCCGAAGCCCTTCTTTATCGCATTATTCTGGCATCAACCCAACCCGGTGATATCATTTTAGACCCATTTTTCGGCACCGGGACAACCGGGGCCGTAGCGAAGAAACTCCATCGCCACTTTGTAGGCATTGAACGCGATCCCAGATACGTGAACATTGCGCGCGCTCGCATCGAAGAAACAACCCCCGCCCCTCTTTCGGCGGTAATACTGAACGAACCTCGACGCCGTCCACGTATCCCGTTTGGGGCTCTGCTAGAGGCCGGCCTACTCCAACCCGGACAAATTCTCTATTTTCGCGGTAATACCCCCGAGGCTACGATCCAGGCCAACGGACATCTTCGTTGTGGTAATCTAACCGGTTCAATTCACACCTTAGCACGGGCCATGCTCAATAATGCCCCGTGCAATGGATGGGAACTCTGGCATTTCCGCGATACCGAGGGCAATCTGCACCCCATTAATGAATTGCGGCAGAAACTGATCCAGGAGTCATCAAGGGGCCAAAGCGATTAAGATCGCCGCGCAATGTAAAACGTATAAACCCCATTTTCACACTCTGCCGGTTGATCAAAGTAAGGTTGAACAACCCGTCGGGTTAGTGCCAGATTCCATGGGTACGGCGCCAAAATCCATTTACCGGTCAATTTCCGCGCGACCAATGAGGGCAGGCCAAAGTAATGTCCCCATTCCAGACAAGCCAGAGCCCCGGGCGAGAAATAATGCCAGTAGTTTTCCAAAGCAAAGCCCGCCCTCTCGAGCCGTTCTTGCCAGCGCGGAACATCATCACAATGATAATGCCGTGAAATACGATTGAAGAAGCGTTGATAAGCACCGGCGAGCCCACACCAACCCAAGCGCTTGAGGAAACGCGCCACCGAAAGCGAGGGGGCAAAACGATGATTCGGCACACAGAAGATAAAGGGAGCACCTGGGCGCAGAACCCGTGCAACCTCACATAAAACATTATCTACGTCAGGGATATGTTCAAGAACAGAGTTGCTGACCGCACTGGCAAAAGTTGCGCGACCAAAGGGTAAGGCATCTCCATAGCCGCGCAATACCCAGCGATAGCCCCCATACCCCCGCGCCAAGGGTAAAACCCGAGGATCGGGATCAAGGCCAACATCCAAAGGTTCATCAAAGGTCACGCTGGCAAAATGACCATCTCCGCAACCGATATCCAATACCGGACGTGGCAAGTGCAACCCCTGGTAAAAACGCGCCTCAACCGCCCGCAGTAATGCCCGAAAATAAGGCAATTCGCGTAAATGCAACCAAAGAAAATCTCGTCCTGATGGCTGACTTGACGCCGAAGGTGTGTCCATAACTACCGCAACTTGTTCAGCATGCTTTGAAACAGGCCTTCAAACTGCGCCGCAACGGCATCCGGATGATATTGCTGACGAATGGCGTCACGATCCACCATAAACTGTTCGCGGTGATTGAGCACATCCAAAATGGCCTCGGCGAGGGCTTTGGAGTCACCCACGGGGGCAATTCTCCCCATACGGTGTCGAAGCACCGGCTGGCGTACACCCGGCAAGTCCGAAGCCACGCACGGCACACCATTCATCATTGCCTCAATCTGGACTAACCCAAAGGCTTCGGTTGAGTTAAGGGAAGGCAAGACCAAGACATCAATATTAGGATAAAAGCGTGCCATATCTTCGGGGTTTAAAACACCCAGGAAGCGCCAATGTCCCTGCGCTTGAAAAGCCTGAATGCGCGGCGCTAAACGTTGAAAGTAGTGCTCTTCGCCAACGATGTTCTGATAAGGGCCGGCAAAATGTACTTGGGCCCGCGGATAAACCTCTAAAATCCGAGGGAGCGCATCCAGCAATACTTCTACTCCCTTTTCAGTGGCAAAGCGCGCTGCCATGCCGATCACCGGGCGATTGCCTTCAGGATTATTACGTTGGCTAAACGCCTGAATACTTTCCGGGTCAACCTCGGGCAATTCGACCGGTGGTGGGATGATCTGTAATTTATGCTGATAACGGCGTAAGTAGGCCGAGTGATCAGCGTAATCTTGGGTGTAGGTCACCATACGATGCGTGAACAAGGCTGCCAATTCGTTCATGACCAATACGGCTTGATTGGCCAACCAGGCTATCAATCCCGGAGGCATGCGCAAATCACAGTGATAGGTGATCACCGTGGGCTTGCGGAACAGCCGCCCGCGCAAGGCGATCCCGGCGGCATCAAACTGAGGCAAATGCAAATGCACCACATCGTGGCTCAGTACCAGCCGCGTTGCCAAGAAGCCAAATGTGGGCATGATAACCCCTTTGCTTACCCGCATGGCCACTGGCGCCCGGACGATTCGCACCCCATCAACCTCTTCCTCACGCGGCAATGCACGGTCATATTGCGAGGTCAGCACGGTCACCTGATGGCCACGCCGCACCAACGCTTTGGCTAACCTTTCCGCATAAATGGTGAGCCCTGAGGTATGCGGACGATAATAGGTCAATACCGTTAGAATGCGCATCGTTGCCCGCCAGAATTAGAATAGATTGAGGTTGTTTCTCACCCAGGTTACCAGTCGCTCAACCCCCTCTTCTACACCCACCTTGGGTTGCCATTCCAACCATTGGCGTGCCTTGCGAATATCCGATATATAAACCCGCTGATCGCCAGGACGCCATTCTCCGAAATCTACTGGAATGGGGTAACCCACCAAGCGCTCCAGTAGGGGTCCAAATTCACGCCAGATGGAAATACTGTTTTGCGGTCCGCCACCAATATTAAAAATTTGCCCGGCGACTTGATCAATGCATTCAATTGCAGCATCATAAGCATCCAGAAGGTCATCAATAAACAATAAGTCACGCACCTGCTTGCCGTCTCCGTAAATGGTCAATCGTCGTTTGAGCAGGGCGGCAATGACAAACCAAGCCACCCAGCCCTGATCTTCCACCCCAAACTGCCGCGGCCCATAGATGCAGGACTGGCGCATCACCACCGTCGGTAGTCCATAAATACGCGCATAGTCGCGAACGTATTGGTCACCACAACCTTTTGAACACCCATAGGGGGAATGGAAATCCAAGGGTTGGGTTTCAGGGCATCCCTCGGGCAAGTCCTGATAACGCCAACGCGTTTCATCTTCCACCACCGCCACATTCTCCATTCCCCCATATACTTTATTCGTTGAAGCATAAATCACGATAGGATCTCGGCCTGAGAGCCGGGCTGCTTCCAGGACATTAAACGTGCCCAGGGCATTGATCTCAAAGTCTGTGCGCGGATCGGCAACCGAAGTCGTCACTGCCACCTGCGCCGCCAGATGCACGATGACATCCACGCCTTGCACAGCCTCATTCAATCGGGACGCATCTCGCACGTCCGCCACGATCAAACGATAGGAATCTTCACCAAAGGTCGTCCGTAACCATTCCAGATTACGTACCGCACCAGCTCGGGAAAGATTATCATAAAGGATAACCTCGTGTCCCTGACCGATTAGCCGTGCTGCATAATTCGAGCCAATGAAACCTGCTCCACCGGTGATAAGATAACGTCGGGGCATTGTACCTCCCAATTTTATTGAGTAAGATTTCCACGTTCACGAAGTTGCAACCATTGACCCCATTCCTGTAAAGAATGCCGTTGACGCAGAAACCCCAGCAACCCCAAAACTCCTGTGACCAGGAATTGCAAGAAGTGAAGGGTTATTGCATAGGCCAATGCTGCCGTTGAATTCACCCCTAACAGGGCCAAGGCCGCTACCAGAGAGGCTTCAAATGTACCCAGCGCGGCTGGTGCTGACGGCAAGGCAATCCCCATGGCTAATACTCCATCGGCAAATACCCCCCACCAAAAACGAGCGTGCGGGGCTAGGGGCAAGAGCATCAAGTAATAATTGCAAACGGCTAATCCCCATGAAACGCCAACCCAGAACAGAGCCTTCCAAAGCGCACGGGGATTGCGCAAAGCGCCTAAGCCTTGCATTAAATGATGCAACTGCGGTAATACAACCACTCTCAGAAATCGCCAGCGCCACCGCTGAGATACATTGTCAAAGAACCGCAGGGTATTTTCTTGACGTCGTGAAAGAACTATCAACATGACCAGAACAGCCAGAATAATCGCCAGGGTAAGCCAGGACACGGTACGCGCCCAAGCCATCCCCACCACCAAAGGCAAGGTGCTCAAAAGAAGCGTTGCTGCAAAAGCAAGGTCTAAGATCCGTTCAATAACAACTGTTGAGAGAACCCGAACAGGGCTTTGGTTGATCTGGTAACCCAAAAGAACTGAGCGACCCAATTCACCTGCCCGCAGTGGCAATAGATTATTGATTAAATACCCCTGGTTAATCGCCCAGAAGGCTTGAATAGGACGGGCTTGTCCTTCCAGTAGAGCCGTCCAGGCCCAGGCTCGCGCCCACAAGAAGCTCAGGGTTAAAAGCAATGAACCCATAATAAATGGCCAACGATAGGCCGACAATGCGACTCCAACATCTTTCCAGTTAGCAACCCGGAACAAAATACCTATCGCCAGTAAACTGATCGCCACCCCCGGCAACCATCGTAACCACTGAAAAGATTTTCGCGCACCGCTTTCCTGCTTCAATCTTCCTCCAAGCCTAAAACCGCCAGGAAAGCTTCCTGCGGAATTTCTACATTACCTACCATCTTCATGCGCTTCTTACCCCGCTTCTGCTTCTCCAACAGTTTTTTCTTGCGCGTCACATCCCCGCCATAACACTTTGCCAGCACATCTTTGCGCAGTGCTTTGACATTCGCCCGTGAGATGATCCGCCCGCCAGCGGCGGCTTGAATCGCCACATCGAACAATTGACGCGGAATGACCTCTTTGAGTTTGCTCACCAAAGCCTGCCCCTTATGATAAGCCTGATCACGATGCACAATGGTTGCCAGCGCATCCACCGGCTCTCCGGCTACTAACACCTCTAACTTAACCAAATCACCGGGGCGATATTCGGCAAAATGATAATCCATCGAGCCATATCCCCGTGTACGCGATTTCAGTTCATCGAAAAAATCCACAATCAATTCAGAAAGAGGGATCTCGAAAGTTAACTGGACACGATTGGGAGCCGGATATTCCTGCTCGCGGAAAATTCCCCGGCGACGACGCACCAAATCCATCACGGTGCCGTAGTATTCCATCGGGGTGAAAATCTGAACCACCATCCAGGGTTCGCGTATCTCTTCAATCAGACCCTCATCCGGGAGCAGTGCCGGAGAATCAATCCGAATCACTTCACCGGTGCGCAAAACCACCTCATATTCCACTGAAGGCGCCGTGACCACAATATCCAGGTCGTATTCCCGTTCCAGGCGCTCTTGGATGATCTCCATGTGAAATAGACCAAGAAAACCACAACGGAAGCCGAAATTAAGCGCCTGGGACTTTTCGGGTTGAAAGACAAGCGAGGCATCATTAAGTTGCAGTTTCTCAAGGGCTTCTTTTAGGCGTTCATAATCTTCATTTTCAACGGGATAAATTCCAGCAAAAACCATCGGCTTGGGATGACGAAAACCAGGCAATGGCTCCACAGCCGGATGGGTGGCCAGGGTGATTGTGTCCCCGACGCGACATTCCGAAACCGTTTTTAGACCAGTCGCTACATATCCCACCTCGCCTGCGTTCAGTGAATTAACCGGACGCATATCCGGGGCGAACACCCCAATTTCAACCGGTCGGAAATCAATGCCACTGGACATTACCCTGAGCATATCTTCAGGGCGAAGTGTGCCATCAAATACGCGGATATATGCCACCACACCTTTGTAGGGGTCGTAATGCGAATCAAACACCAATGCTCGTAGAGGCAAAGATGCGTCACCCTGGGGTGGTGGTACTCGCTCGATGACAGCCTCTAACACCTTCTCTACGTTGGTGCCCTCTTTGGCCGAAACCGCCAGGATTTCTTCCGATGGTGTTCCTAATAAATTTTGAATCTCCTGCGCTACCTCCTCCACCCGCGCTGAAGGCAAATCAATCTTATTAATAACCGGGATAATTGTCAGATCGGCATCCAGTGCCAAGTAAAGATTGGCTAGCGTCTGGGCTTCAATTCCCTGAGTAGCATCTACAACCAGCAACGCGCCTTCACAGGCCATCAGAGCACGGCTAACTTCATAACTGAAGTCCACATGCCCCGGCGTGTCAATAAGATTTAACTCATACTCTTGACCATCGGAACGACGATAAAGCATTCGCACCGCCGAAGCCTTGATGGTTACCCCCTTCTCGCGTTCCAATTCCATTGAATCCAAAACCTGCTCTACCATCTGGCGATCAGAGATTGTACCGGTGATCTGCAAGAGGCGATCCGCCAGAGTGGACTTCCCATGATCAATATGGGCAATAATACAAAAATTGCGAATTAAAGCCTTATCCATAGCCGGGGAATAAGTATACCCCAAAATGAAGGCAAAAAACTCTGCCCATTCCGGCAGAGGCAATTATGAAGGATAGAATACAACGAAAAAACGACTAACTCACCGAAAAGAGGCGCATTCGCGGCGCTTCGGCTCGCTCAAGGTTAGTAATGCGTTTACGCACATGCTCAGCCAGATCAATAAAACTTTGAGCAATAAGTGAATCTTTACTACTGCGTAAAATCGGTATTCCCAGAGCATCCGCTTTTTGGGCGGCTTCAATGTCCTCGGGAATGGTCATGACAACGGTGTGCTTAAGACGTTCACTCACTTTTTCTACGGTAATCGGGTGATCTTTACGATAACGATTCATCACTAACGTAATTCGTTCTCGCGACATTCCTAACGCATCCCAAAGATCCAGAAAAAGCCGCACGTTACGAATAGAATTTATCTGTTGTTCTACCACCAGAACTACCACATCCCCTGCATCCAACGCAGCCAAAACTGGATCGTTAATGAAAGAATGTGTATTTACAACAATGTAATCACTAAACCGACGCATGAATTCTAAAATGCGTGCAAAGTTTTCCCCGGTAATCTTTTCTGCAAATTCTGGGCGCGGTGGTGCCGGTAAAAGATAGAGCCCAGTAGCCCGGTTTAGAATCATCACGCTCTCGACCAAAGGGATATCCAAATCGTAAATACGGGGAACAAGATCTAAAACCGAGAACTGCCCCAGTTCGTTGAAGAACATATGAGCATCCCCGTACTGCAAGCACCCATCTACCAGAGCTACCCGCACCTCGTTATTCAGTAGAGCCAGGGCCAAATTAGCCGCGATAGTTGTAGCCCCCGTCCCCCCTTTGGGGCTGTAAACGGTCACAATTCGACCATTGATGCCGCGCCCAGGCACAAACATTTGCGTAGGTCCGGCTGGCAAGCCGGCCGGTGGAGTTTGTCGTTGCCGCTCGGCTGAAGAAAGTTGTGCCGCGCGCCTTAGGACATCGGTAACTTCCTTAATCGAAACATCATGGGTAATAAAGTCGCACGCCCCCGCTCGAACCGCTCGCAGTACCAAATCAGTGTAGTTGTCTTGTGAGATAAGAACCACTTGAGTGCCAGGAAAATCTCGACGCAGCATTTCGGTCAGGGCAATTCCATTCATATCTGGGAGATCATACTCAATCAGGGCAACATCAGGTTTAAGATCTCGAATGGCCTCGACCGCCTCTTGAGCCGACATCGAGATATTAACTAAATCAACCTCTTCAATCAAACCCAGCGTTTTTTGAAGGTGTTTACTTAATTGTGGATTGTTTTCCACTAAGACAACCGTGATTAAGTCCTGTGGACTGATCATCGCCTCTCTCCCTCTTGAACACGGCTCGGGTTTCTATATTACCTCATGGACTAATAGGCTATTTAACAGATCACAAAGCGGAAATTTTAATCTGCTCTTAATTGACATGCAAGTTGAGCAGGGATATTATTAGTATAATACAATTAACTTTACAGGGGAGACTGCAACATTCGATGCTCCATTTGTTGTGCAGCAAAAAGTAGAGCCGGTTAATGGGATTGGAAGGAAAGGGTTATGGAAACCGAACGGCTTGACGAATCCGCAACAGAAAATCCTACAATTGAAAACGTTGTTGCGGGTTCAGATCCCTCAGAAGGAACGCCAAAAGACCAAAGCTCCCTCTCTCTCTTGGAAGGCGTTAAGACTTCTGAGCCTAGTTTCTCACGCCCCAACTCAGTCTTCCAAAACATAATAGACTCGATACGCCAATGGCTGGATTTGCAAAAGCAAATTCGGGCCTATCCCAAGCAAGCCCGTCAGCGTCTCAAGGATATTGAGGCTGCTTTTCTGGCTTACCGGGTCACTTATGCCAGCCTCACGTTTAAAGCGCCAAAAATTGAGGAGGAGTTACAAGATCTTTACCATCAAGTATGTGAAACAATCACCAATCTCGAGCAAAAAAGCCACAAGACTCCGCTCTTCATTTATCCCACCCCTAAACTTAAGAGCATAAAGGCGGCTTGGGACGAGTTACATACCCAACAAGACGTTCTGATAGATAAACTTGCCGCTGCACCCAAGCGCATGGATTTCTACAACCGAATGCAAGTCATGCGCGAGAAAAAACGGTTGGAGGAAATTCGGCGACGTGAAAACGCAGCACGCCTTGAAGCCGCCACCGAATCGGTTAAGAAGGTCATCAGTTACGTTGAAAGTCAGTGCAAAAACGACGATCCAGTGCTTTTTGGCAATGAGGTGCTCACCTTTCAAGATGCCCGGACATTATGGGAACAAATCCTAAACGAAATTTTACAACAGCGCAATCAAGAGGCTACAGAGGTTGAGGATCTTCTGGCTCGCTTGCGTGCTCTAGAAGAAAGTGTACGGGATTATCCTGCGCTCTCTAAACAAGTACAACGTGTCGGTGAGCGCTTTTCACGGCTTATTGCCTACCACGATTTACTATCTTCTTACGGGAAACGCATCATTCCACAGGCCGAAATTGCCCGTGCTTCAGCCATTATGTACGAACAAATCCCGGCGCTCTGGGCAACGGGGCAGTACCAGCAACTTAAAGTTATGCTCGAACGTGTAGAGAATTTTCTGAACTTTTACGAAAATACAGTTGAACTAGAAGTAGCAATTGGAGAACGGCGGCGCCCCGGTTTTACTCAATCGCTATCCCCTACCGTATTTCCGGGAGCAGCTGGTCTCTCTCCCCTTATCAACTTAGCCCGTGTTCTCGTCGCGGCTATTGACCAACGTGATCGCTTCATGGTTGGGCATTCTGAGCGCGTTGCACGCTACGCTGTTGAAACTGCCAAACGCATGAACTGGTCGGGCTCGGATTTGGAGTTTATCGAGATTGCTGGCCTTTTACACGATATTGGGAAAATCTCGATCCCTGAGGCCATTCTAACAAAAGTTAAACCCCTTACCCCTCAGGAATGGAAAATGATCCAGATGCATCCCTATTATGGAGCACAAATCGTCAAGCAGATGAATACTTTTTCACGCATTGTTCCTTGGGTCTACCATCATCAAGAACATTGGGATGGCACTGGCTACCCCGAACAGTTAAGCAAACAAGAAATACCGCCGGCTTCGGCCATTATTGCTGTGGCGGAGGCCTATACTACAATGACCACAGATCTTCCTTATCGAAATGGATTTACCTCCGAAGAAGCTCTTGATAAACTTCGCGAGGCAGCGGGTACTCAGTTCAATCCAGAAGTGGTTGAAGCCTTTGCCGAAGCCATACAGGATACCCAAGAGCATCCCCCAAAAGCGTGATTTATGTCTTAATTCATACTATCTGGCTGGAGAACCATTATGCGTATAAAAGCCCAACCCTTCATCCATTATGCCCCTGAAACCTGTGCATTTTGCAGTGGCAATGGCGCAGGGCGTTGCCGTGACGGCAACACCTACGACATCTGCCCGGTTTGCAAAGGGGTGGGAACAGTCTTAGTGGCTCAGGCACCTAAGAAATGTGCCTTTTGTGCTGGCAATGGAGGCGGGCTCTGTCGCGATGGTTATGTCTATAATGTATGCCCAGTGTGTAAAGGTACAGGTTGGGCCTACGTTTACGAAGAGAGCGTTGAGAGCGAAGAAGCCTAAAAGGACAAGATGGGATGGGGGAAACTAAAATAAAGCGCTATGTTCTGGCATTGACCACCATAGTTTGGGGGTTGATCGCCTTTGCTCCACCCCCAAGCATTATCCTCGATCAGCCAGATCGTCTACCCCAAGAAATCATCTCCTTTGCTCAGCCTAATCCCACTTTAAGTTCTTCATCCTCGGCTGCTGCAACAACTCCTAACGAAGGAAGCACTCAGCCGGTCTATATCCTTTATAGTACAGCCCTGACATGTGGTGAAATTTGGGGCATTCATCAGCGTCCCCCCTACATCCCCCCAATTCTGGAGCCATCCGTATTTCTTAACGAACTCAATACAAACACCCCCTATTACTATCTGGTCGCAATGTTAATTCGCAATAAGGTCGTTGATGCGCAGGACTGTCCAGGAGGCGGGTTGCAAACCCCTTATGTGGCCAATACGTGCGGCGTAGAGCGAGCACGTGCTGCGCTCGCCGAATGGCAAAATATGTACGACGCTGAAATCATCCAGGCATCTAAGAACACTGGTGTACCCCCAAGGCTCTTAAAACAACTATTTGCCATTGAATCCCAGTTCTGGCCCGGCACTTATGGCAACGGTTACGAAATCGGTTTGGGGCAACTTAACCAGTCGGGAGCAGATACCCTCCTCCTTTACAATCCACCATTTTTTCAACGACTATGCAATGGCATCCTTCACCCAAACCGCTGTGAGGTGGGATATCCCAACTTGAGCAGCGAGGAACGGTTGATGCTACGCGGTTATCTGGTTCAGCGCGTGAACGCCACCTGCACCGATTGCCCCGCTGGCATTGACGTAACCCGCGCCAAGGAAAGTGTCGCCGTTTTCGCCGAAGTGCTGCGCGCTAACTGTGCCCAGACGGCCCAAATCATCTACAATGTTTACCGACGTTCACCGGGCCAAGTGAGCAATTATGTTGATCTCTGGAAATTAACTCTGGTAAATTATCACACCGGCCCCGGCTGCACGTCTAAAGCTGTTCAATACGTAAACCAAAGCGGTTTATTCCTCACATGGGAAAGCCTTAAATCCGGACTCATAAGTCCAGAATGCAAAAAAGGTTCCGATTACATCGAGCGTATCTTTCAGTGAGATAGACTGACCACGGCGTTGATCATTGAGAGCAGATGTGAAGTCTTACTTTCCCCAGAGCCGGGAGTGAGAAGAGTTAGGAACTCAACATTTCCCTTCGGGCCTAAAAGCGGGGAGCGGATCAACCCCTGAGGCGTTAGTCCTATCGCCACCGCAAATGCCAATACCTCTTCAAGTACACGGTGGTGAACTCGGGGATCACGGATAACCCCCTTGCCACGAGCAGATTCGCTCGGGCCAGCCTCAAATTGGGGCTTGATGAGGGCGATGATCTTCCCTTCTGGTTTTAGCCAACCCTTGACTGTAGGTAGCACCAGTTTTAGCGAAATAAACGAGACGTCAATCGTGACCAAATCCACTTGTTCGGGAAGATCTGTCAGATAACGTACATTTGTTCGTTCCAAAACAACCACACGTGGATCCTGGCGCAGTTTCCAATGTAATTGGCCATACCCCACATCAATCGCATAAACCCGAGCCGCGCCATGTGCCAGCAAGCAATCTGTAAACCCGCCTGTGGAGGCACCCACATCGGCGCAAACCCAACCTTCAAGATGGGTTAATTCGAACGCATCCAAAGCAGCCTCTAATTTTTCTCCCCCCCGCGAAACATAGCGCATTCCTTCAACAATTTCAATTTGTGCCGATTCCAGGACTAAAGTGCCGGGTTTCAGAACCGTTTCTCCCCCAACTCGAACTTGCCCCGCCATAATCAATCGCTGGGCTTTAGCCCGGCTCTCTGCCAAACCCCGTTCAACCATGAGGACGTCCAACCGTTCTTTCACGTGGGGTATTTTACCCGGTTTGGAGAGTTATGATATGATTATGCACATGATCAAGGCGTTATTCCAAACCATGCGCCCTCGCCAATGGACGAAAAACGCCTTTGTGCTGGCTGCTCTGGTTTTTGATCGCCAGTTAACAAATGTACCAGCCACCTTACGAACCCTACTGGGGTTCATGTTATTTTGCCTTGTTTCAGGAGTTGTTTATATTCTCAACGATATCGCAGATGCCGAAGCAGATCGTCACCACCCTCAGAAGCGTCTGCGTCCGATTGCCTCAGGAGCACTCCCTATCCCTGTTGCTCGTGCTGCCGCCATTGGCTTAATTGTCTTAACTATCCCCTTTGCCTTTTACCTTTCGATTGGATTTGGAGTTATTCTGAGTGGTTATTTTTTGCTCAACCTGGCTTATACGAGGTGGTTTAAGCACATCCCCATCCTGGATGTGCTGATCATCGCCGCTGGTTTTGTTTTACGGGTGGCTGGTGGTGTTTCTCTAATTCAAGTGGAGCGGTTCTCGCCTTGGCTCTATGTTGTAACCACCCTTTTAGCTCTCTACATCGGCTTTGGTAAGCGCCGTGCCGAACTTACCGAACTGGCTGACCAGGCCAATACACATCGCCGCGTCCTAGATGGTTACACTCTCCCATTTCTGGATCAGTCAATCACCATTGTATCCAGCAGCACCATTATTGCTTACAGTCTATACACCTTCTCAGCACCTAACCTGCCCTCCAATCACCTTATGATGCTTACAATTCCATTTGTTCTTTATGGAATTCTGCGTTATCTTTACTTGGTTCAGGTTGAAGGTTCAGGGGGGGCGCCAGAGGATCTACTGCTAACCGACCGCCCCCTCCAAATTACGATACTGCTTTGGGGAATTGCAGTGTTGGTCATTTTTTACGCCTTTCCGGTTAAGTGAGAGACTATGCCTGCCATTTCATCCACTGCTCCGGCAAAAGTTATCCTTTTTGGAGAACATACGGTTGTTTATGGCTATCCGGCCATCGCAGCCCCGGTTACCGGATTAGAAGCGCGCGTGACAATCACCGCCCAACCTGGGCGCTCTACATTGCCCGTCATCGAAGCCCCCCAGATTGGTTTGAAAACCACCCTAGACCATCTTCCATCAGAGCATCCCATCGCGCTTGCCTTTAACCTGGTCGCAGAGGCCTTGAAACTCGATCACTGGCCAGCCCTGCACCTTCGTCTCACCTCATCCATCCCGGTGGCATCAGGTATGGGCTCAAGCGCCGCGACGGCTGTAGCCCTGATCCGCGCTCTCTCAGCATTTGTAGGACACCCTCTACCTGACCCCCAGGTCTGCGAATTAGCCTTTCGCCTTGAACAACACCATCACGGCACACCCTCAGGCATTGACAATACCGTTATTACCTACGCCCGCCCCATCTTCTTTATCCGTGACCAACCCATTGAGTTTCTCACATTCTCCATGCCTCTTTATTTGATCATTGGCGATACGGGAATGAAAGGATTAACCCGCGAAGCCGTGGCCGGCGTTCGTCAGCGGAGGGAACAAAACCCCACCTGGTATGATGATCGCTTTAGGGCAATTGGCGAACTCACACGGCGAGCCAAACGAGCCCTAATCGAGGGGCAGATAGACGAGGTCGGCAGATGGATGGTTGAAAACCACCGCTTACTGATCGAGATTGGCGTTTCGTCGCCCGAATTAGACCGTCTCGTTCAAGCGGCACTATCGGCAGGAGCTCTCGGCGCCAAACTCTCAGGGGGTGGCCAAGGGGGGATCATGATCGCGTTAGTGCACCCTGAGAACAGTTCACAAGTCGAACAAGCACTGCGTCGGGCTGGCGCTGCCAATGTTTTTTCCGTGGTTATCCGCACCACCCAAGCAATTTAATGGATAGCACCTTATGGATACACTTTACTTCGTCAAACTGGGTGGTTCGCTGATTACCGAAAAACACCGCGCCTCTACTCCCCGTCTGGATGTTATTCGGCGCCTGGCGTCCGAAATTGCCCAAGCACGGGCAGATAACCCCGCCCTACGCCTTGTCCTGGGACATGGATCAGGCTCGTTTGGACACTTCGCCGCTAAAAAGCATAACACTCATCTTGGAGTAGCCACCCCCGAACAATGGCGGGGTTTTTCGGAAGTCTGGTGGCAAGCCCGGGCACTCAATACTTTAGTAGTTGAGGCACTATTACAAGCCGGTCTCCCTGTGATCGCCTTTCCACCTTCCTCAACTATTCTGTGCCAAAACAGGCGTGTCGTGCGATGGGAAATTGAGCCACTTCAACGCGCCATTGGCGCCGGCCTTATCCCTGTCATTTATGGAGATGTGGTTTTTGATACCAAACTTGGGGGAACCATTCTCTCCACCGAACGCCTGTTTATCGAACTCATTCCTCACTTGAAGCCCTCGCGCCTTCTTCTCTGCGGGCAAGAAGAAGGCGTGTGGGCAGATTTTCCTCTGCGCCAGCAATTGATTTCGCATCTCACCCCGGATAATTTGGCCGAAGTTTTACCAGCCTTAGCCGGCTCTGAAGCCCCCGACGTGACCGGCGGCATGCTTGCTAAAGTGCACTTGATGCTCCAGGTCGTCCGACAATATCCTGACCTGGAAGCGGTTATTTTCTCTGGTGAGCAACCGAACAGCCTGGAACAAGCGCTTCATGGTTACCCGATAGGAACACGTATTACTCGATAAGGAGGCCGTCATGCTCTTAACCCGTGAGATGTTAGAAGAGATTGAGGACCGTAATCTCGCCCCTTATGGGTTTCGCAGTAAGTATTCCCGCGGGCGCTTTTACGCCGAAGACGAGCCAGAGTATCGCACGATATTTCAGCGCGATCGCGATCGCATTCTTCATACTACTGCCTTTCGGCGCCTCGAGTACAAAACGCAGGTTTTCATCACCTACGAAGGTGATTACTATCGTACTCGTCTCACCCATACCCTCGAAGTAGCGCAAATAGCACGCACTATCGCACGAGCGCTCGGTGCTAACGAGGACCTCACCGAAGCCATTTGCCTTGCGCACGATCTTGGGCATCCCCCTTTCGGCCACTCAGGAGAGACTGCTCTGGCTCGCTTGATGAAAGATCATGGCGGTTTTGATCACAATCGTCAGTCGTTCCGTATTGTCACCGAATTAGAACGGCGTTATCCCGATTTTCCTGGGCTCAACCTGTCTTGGGAAGTTCTTGAAGGGATCGTCAAGCACGAGACAGAATATGACAAAGCCGAAGCCCGGAATTTCAATCCTGAACTGCGCGGGCACTTAGAAGCCCAAATTGCAAATGCTGCCGATGAACTGGCTTACACTGCCCATGATTTAGACGACGGATTACGCTCAGGTTTGATCACCCCAAATATGCTTGACGGTCTTGAATTATGGGAGTTACTGAAACACAGCATCGGTTGGGATGGCAAACGATTGGATGAAATGACGCGACACCGTCTAATTCGCCGTTTAATCGGCCTAGAGGTTTCGGATTTAGTACACGCCACTCACCAACGGCTGGTTGAGAGTGGCGTGCAATCCGTAGACGAACTCCAACGTTTGTCTTATAATGTAGTGAGTTTCAGTGCGGATTTCATTCGTCGCAACCGTCAGTTAAAGGATTTCTTGTTCATTAATTTGTATCGCCATTACCGTGTTGTCCGTATGGCCGTAAAGGCAGAGCGATTAATCAGTGACCTTTTTAATGCCTACTGTTCTGAGCCCACCATTCTGCCCGGTCATATCCAGCAGTTGATCGAACAACGCGGGTTGGAAAGGACAGTATGTGATTATATTGCAGGCATGACCGACCGCTTTGCGATAGAGGAGTATCAAAAACTTTTCGCCCCTCTCACCCTTCCATAAGGAAGAGCGGTTACAAAAGCGGTCAACCCGAAAAAGTTATTGGGCAATGAATTTTTAGCGGAGAGGTGTTTAGCCATGTCCGAGGTGCATTATTTGACGGCTGAAGGTTATCAACGGATGCAACAAGAATTAGAATATCTGAAGACAACTGTCCGTCAGCAATTAGCGCAACGATTACGCGCCGCAATCCAGCAAGGTGACCTTTCAGAAAATGCTGACTACATTGCGGCCAAAGAGGAACAGGGTTTCGTTGAAGGACGTATCCAGGAATTGGAACAGGTCTTACGCAATGCCGTCATCATTGACCACGCTGAGAAAAAAGCAAATGAAGTAAGCATTGGACATGTGGTGACCGTCCAAGAGGGTAATTTTCCCCCTGAAACCTACCACCTCGTTGGCCCTAAAGAAGCCGACCCACTCAACGGGCGCATTTCCCATGAGTCGCCTATCGGCAAAGCATTGCTGGGTAAAAAGGTGGGTGACGAAGTGACTGCAGAAACTCCAGGGGGGACAATTCGTCTAAAGATCCTTAAGATTGAATAAGCCTGAATAATGGATAAAAAAGAGCCCCCACATTCAAGGGGGCTCTTTCTATCCGCGATCCAAAAAGCGGTGGGAAAATCAGGCTTGTTTCTGCCACACCGAAAGTTCAATCGTAATACGCTCGAAGTAACTATCTGGCGGTAATGCTCCACCGCCTAATACCAGATCCGCCACATGGGCTTCCATAATCAGGGTGTTGGCTTCCAACGTAATCCGCTGGCCAGGTTCAACCTGAATCAATTCACCCTTGGATTCAAGACGTTGACGAATGGCCGGATCGTTATAAGCATGTGGGGTCATCAAGACCTTAGTGACCGTTTGATAGTCATTCTTGTCAAACAACCACACTTCCAATGCCGTGACCCGCTTGGGCTCGCCTACACCAATGGTATCAGAGATACCTACACCACATTCCCCAAGGAACTCTCCCGCCGGAGAATCAATACTGAATGAGTCGTCATACAGGTCATCCCCAAGCACATAGGTGGTCATGAATTGGGAGATCGGCGGTTGCTGCCCTTGAGCAGCGAAATCCGTAGGCTCAGTCTGGCGGCTGTACTCGCGGGCCTGACTCACCACCGAGGGTGTTGTCGGGCCACCCTGTTGACGGCGGAAGACCAGCAAATACACCAGAACCCCACCCACAGCCAGGGTCACCAGACACAATATAATAACCATCCCCATCCCCGACGTACGCGGGGCGGCAGTGGGTTTTTCCGTACCCGGGGTAACCGCTGGCAACGGCAATACCGGTCCTTGGAGTGCAGCGCGGAATTGACTGATATCACTTTCGCTCAGGTTGCACTGACCAGGTTTCAATGCGGCCAGCAACGCCTCACCCTCTTCCCCTAAAAGTTCAAAGCGCGCCCTCGCATTGACCTGATTCTGGTTCTTGACATACGAATCAATGACCATACATAAATAATCCGTCTTCAAATCAGGACGCAAATGGCGCGGTTCGGCGTTAATCCACCGCACTGGCCAAAGCCACCATCCCAGAATCGGTAGTCCGATGATTAAGCCCAGGACAAAGCCACTCACGGCGGCAACAATGGGGTTTTTCAAACGCTCACGCAGCATCTCCATCATGATCTTCTCTCCTACTAGCGGGCTAATTCAGTCCGGTGGCCGGCTTGCCATTATTGTAGATCAAGCCCTAGAATAATGCAACCGCCGCCGAACCTGATTTTGGGATTTGTAGCTTTTCGATGCAAGATTCATGCCGATTCAGCCGCTTTTTCCCCAAGTTTTTCCAGTAAAAAAGTCTCGTTACAACGGATACATTGCGCTTCGCGTCTGTTGGCCTCAACCAGTAACCCTCCACAAGCCGGACACGGTGTAGATAAGGGACGTTTCCATGACGTGAACTGACATTGTGGGTAATTCGAGCACCCATAGAACACCCGTCCCCGCCGGGTCTTGCGGATCACCAGTTCGCCTCCATCCTCCGGGCAAAGCACGCCTAACTTCTCCAACCAGGGTTCAGTATAACGGCAAGTAGGGAAGTTACTACAACTAATGAATTTTCCAAAACGCCCATAACGAACGACCAGCGGATGGCCGCATTGGGGGCAGTCCCGCCCCACCGGTTCCAGGTCCATCTTACTCACCGGAATATCCGCTTGGGCTTTTTTAACCTGGGGGGCAAATGAATCATAGAAGGCTCGAATGACATCCGTCCATGCTCGTTGCCCTGAGGCAATTTCATCCAAATCTTCTTCCATTCTTGCTGTGAAGCCGATATCCACAATATCCGGGAAATGTTGTACTAACAAATCATTGACCAGCCGTCCCGTTTCGGTGGGGATTAGACGCTTATTTTCACGTACCACGTAGCCTCGTTCCTGGATAGTTGAAAGAATAGGCGCATAGGTCGAGGGACGGCCAATGCCATATTCTTCCAAAGCCTGAACCAGCGATGCTTCGGTATAACGCGGCGGGGGTTGGGTGAAGTGCTGCTCGGGCAACACACGCACTAAGCGTTGGGGTTGACCTTCTTGAATCCCTGCCGGAATACGTACATTCTCATCGTCTTCGCCTTCCTTCTGATCTTCGTCACGGGCTTCTTCATACAGCACCAGGAACCCGGGAAAACGCACGCTAGAACCCGAGGCACGGAAAAGGAAGAGATGATTTTCGTTTTTTCCTTCAACTTCTACTGCTAGGGTATCCAGAATCGCCGATTCCATCTGAGAGGCCACAAACCGCTGCCAAATCAACTGGTAGAGTTTAAATTGTTCCGGCGTCAAATGGGGTTTGACTTTTTCGGGCGTACGAAAGACCGAGGTAGGACGAATTGCCTCGTGGGCTTCCTGCGCCGCTACTGCTCGCGTGCGATAGTGAGGGGGTGATGGGGGAAGAAATGCATCGCCGAAGACCTGGCGGATATAATCGCGCGCCTCGCGCTGTGCCAGTTCCGAGACATTGGTTGAATCAGTGCGCATATAGGTGATTAAACCGGTCGAACCGCCCTCGCCGACGTCCAAACCCTCATAGAGTTGTTGGGCGATCATCATCGTTCGACGGGGTGTAAATCCTAAGCGCCGTGAAGCCTCTTGTTGTAAGGTGCTGGTGATAAAGGGCGCCGATGGGCGGCGACGGCGTTCACCGCGCTTAATCCTTGCGATGGTGTAACCTGCCTGCTCCAATTGTGCTACAACTTTCTGGGTCTCGGCCTCATTGGGAAGGTTGACCTCTTGATCGTCTATGCGCATTAGGCGAGCTACAAAAGATTGGTGTAACCCCTCAGGCAAAAATTCGGCCTGAATTGTCCAATATTCTTGGGGGACGAACGACTCAATCTCGCGCTCGCGTTCCACCACCAAACGCAATGCCACTGATTGCACCCGCCCTGCCGAGAGACGGCTGCGCACTTTCTCCCAAAGCAACGGACTTAGGCTGTATCCAACTAACCGGTCTAGCACGCGTCGTCCCTGCTGGGCATTGACAAGATTCATATCAATCCCGCGGGGATGAGCGAAAGCCTCCTGAATCGCCGGTTGGGTGATCTCATGAAACACGACCCGTTTGGCAATCTTTGGATCAATCTCAGCCGCTTCAAGCAAGTGCCAGGCAATGGCCTCGCCCTCCCGATCGGGATCGGTCGCCAGGTAAACTTCTTCTGCCTCTTTGGCCAAGGCTTTGATCTCTTTGACCACCGCCCGTTTTTCATTGGGCACGCGGTATTTGGGCTTGAAATTGTTCTCAATGTCCACCGACAGTTCGGAACGCAAAAGATCCCGTACGTGCCCTACCGAAGCCTTTACGGTATAACCTTTGCCTAAAAAACGCCCCACCGTTTTGGCTTTGGCCGGCGATTCTACGATCACCAGTTTGCCGTTCCGACGCGGTGCAGGCACGGGGGCTGGATCAAGGCCAGCATGCATCTCCGTAGCCCCCATGCGGGTCATCTTCGTTCCACAAACCGGGCAAACGCCCGTCGTCACCGGTCGCCCGGCTTTGTTAAATCCAGGTTGAGGGTCTTTCATTTCGCGTTTTGTTTTGCAGCGAACACAATAGGCTTCCAAGGTTCACTCCTCACAGGTAATGAGTTTTCCCATTTTGGGAGAGAATTTTAACAATTTCGCGCACTTTTTGGGCTTGGGAACGCTTACAGATCAATAACACATCGGAAGTATCCACGATAACTAAATCTTCTATCCCAATAGTCGCAATCAATCGTTTGGTTTGATCTGAGAGTAGCAATGAATTCCGGGTTTCCAAGATCAGAGTCTCGTCGGCTAAAACCAGGTTGCCGACCGCATCTGCAGATAGCACATCAAATAGGGAATCCCAACTACCCACGTCGTTCCACCCCAGTTCCTCCGCCGGCAAGACCGCTACGCGATCCGCCCGTTCCATAATGCCGTAGTCAATTGTTTCAGGCTTAATTTGCGGCCATAAGTGCTCAAGAAGAGCCTGCCCATCCGCTTCCCCCCATCTCTCTCCAATTTGACGCAACAACACCGCCAACTCTGGCATGAAGCGCTCAAATTCCTCTAAAATGCGATCCACCCGCCAGATAAACATGCCCGAATTCCAGTCAAAGCCACCCATTTCCAACATAGCCTGGGCGGTAGCCGCATCGGGCTTCTCTTTGAATCGCACCACCCGGTAGTAAGGTAAACCATCCTGTTCGCCCAGCGGTTCACCACGCTGGATATATCCATAGCCCGTAGCCGGATAAGTGGGAAGCACCCCCAGGGTTACCAGGTAACCTTCCTGGGCAACTTTATACGCCGCCCGCAACAAGCGCTGAAAATGGGGAATGTTCTGGATGACATGGTCTGCCGTCAACACCGCCATAACGCTGTGGGGATTCCGCCGGGCCAGCACCGTGGCTGCCAATCCTACCACCGAAGCGGTTCCCCGCGGCAGTGGTTCCAATAAAAAATTCTCGGGCAACAGATAGGCTACTTGTTCCTGCAACTGAGGCGCCTGATCCCGCGCCGTTACGACCAGGATGCGCTCTGGGGGAAATAATCCTTCCAAGCGCTCCACGGCTTGTTGGAACAACGTGCGGTCACTTCCCAAGTGCAACATCTGCTTCGGTCGAGCCTGGCGAGAGAGTGGCCACAACCGTGTGCCACCACCCCCCGCCATAATGACAGCATAATAATCCTGCATACGTGTCTTATCCTCCCGCATAGAACCCACTATCTTCGCGCAAGACAGTGAAATTCGTGCCGCCCAAATTGCGCACCAGACCTTTCAGTTCCATCATCGCCAAATTAGCAACAACTTTCTCGGCTCCCAAGCCGGAGAGAAAGCAAATCTCATCCACCGATAAGACCTGATCTCCTATTATGCTGAGCAGGGTGGCTTCTAACTCATTACCAGGCAACAAAGACCGCACCATCTGTTGATGCTGCACTTGGGCAATATCCAATGCGTCTAAAACTTCCTCTACCTGCAATAGGGGACGGGCACCGTTTGCAATCAGGCGATTCGTCCCTTTAGAGGACGGGGAGTTAATATTTCCGGGCACCGCAAAGACCTCACGCCCTTGCTCCGCCGCAAAGGTCGCTGTAATCAATGCGCCGCTCTTTTCTCCCGCCTCGACCACCACCGTTGCCATGGCTAAGCCGGATATAATACGGTTGCGTGGGGGGAAATTATTTGCTTCCGGTGGCGTGCCGGGCGGATAATCGCTGATCAACGCCCCCTGCTGGAGAATGCGCTCCGCCAAACGCCGATGCTCTGCCGGGTAAATAACGTCCACACCACTGCCCAGAACAGCCAGGGTACGCCCCCCAGCGTTGAGGGTTGCTTCATGGGCTAGAGCATCCACTCCCCTTGCCAGACCACTGACCACCGTTACTCCATGGTGGGCTAAAGTTACGGCCAGTTGCTCAGTCACCTTACGCCCATAAGCACTCACCTGGCGTGTCCCGACCACAGCCACCGCCACCTGATCAGCGGATGAAAGCCTCCCTCGCACATACAATACTGGTGGCGGTTGATCAATGTTTTTTAACAAGAACGGATAATCGTCATCTTCCCAGGTCATCACCTGGATGCTTTTTTGGGTAAGTGTTTCCGCCACTTTTTCGAGGCTTAAAGTTTTGCGAGTTTGAACAAAAACTTCAACCAGGCGCGGGGGTAAACCCGCGGCCCGCAAAGCATCGGGGGAGGCTTTCCAGGCGCGTTCCAGATCGCCAAAATAGTCCAAAAGCGCCCGCATCCGAACCGCCCCAATGCCCTTAACATGATTAAATGCGACCCAATAAATTCGCGCGTCCATCGGGCCTATAGCCATTCAGGAGGATTGACAATGAGGCGATGAGTTTTTAGATCTACCTCTAAAATAACCCCCTCGATCACTGGCAGAAGAACCTCACGCCCCTGCTCGTCACGCACCACATAAACATCATTAGCACCGGTTTCCAAAATTTCACTCAACACGCCTAAGGAATGCCCTGCTTGATCGAATACCGTTAAACCCAATAACTGATGATGGTAATACTCCCCTTCAGGCAAGGGGGGCAATTCGTCTGCCCGTACATAGAGGTACTGATTGCGAAAGGCAGCGACTTGATCGCGATCTTCAAACCCTTCAAACGCAATCAACATCGCCTGCAACGCTGGGCGTACCGAACGGATTTGCACCGGCAGGTGCTCTTCTCCTAAATAAAGCCGTTTGCCAGGCACCAGGCGCTCCGGAAAATCGGTCAGCAGGTCCATTACCATCTCACCGCGCACCCCGTGCGGACGACGGATGTAACCCACCGCCAAGAACACAGGCTCGCCTAAAGGGAGCGAGCCTGTGTTGTCCCTTTGCAACTGGCGCTTACGAAGATGGGAAGGATTCTTTCTCACCGCGGGTCTACGACATCCAAAGTGGCCTGTTTTCCTTCCCGAGCGGCGGCGACGCGCAAGAGAATTCGCATCGCATTGGCTACACGTCCATTTTTACCGATGACCCGGCCCATATCTTGCTTAGAAACATGCAGTTCAACCCGTACCCGGTTAGCCCCAAGTCGTTCTTGCTTGACCTCCACCTGGGCAGGGTCATCTACAAGCGCACGGGCGATGTATTCCACCAGGTCTCTCACGTTAATCCCCTCTCCGTATCCATTTAGGCGCGTGATGTAATAACGGGTTTCGTCTTCGGGCTCACTTTACGGCTGGCATAGTAAGCCTCAGCCTCGGCCAGCAAGGCTTCCAATGACTCACCGGCCTTATAACGTGCATAGCGATCCAGCAAGCCCACACTGCGGAAAATTTTTTCCACCGCTTCGCTTAATTGAGCACCCTTGCTCATCCAGTCAAAAACTCGATCTTCATTTACCTGGATGGTAAAGGGCTCGGTGCGCGGGTTATAAAAGCCCAAAATCTCCAAAAAGCGTCCATCACGCGGCATTTCTTTATCCGCCGCCACAATGCGATAACTGGGTTGACCACGAGCACCAACTCGACGCAAACGAATTCTGACCATGTGAGAAATCTCTCCTCTTTGTTTTTGATCTTAGAATTTTTATTTATCTTATTCTATCATCAGAGGTCACCGAAAAGTGAGGGGCGCGGAAGGAAGCGCGAGTCTTTTCGGCTCTCCTCTATCCCAACAGGCGCGAGAGACCCCTCCCGCCTGTCTTTTGCAGCGTTTTGAACAGTCGTTGTGCATCTCGGAATTGCTTAAGCACCCGGTTAACATCCTGAACATCCGTACCAGAACCACGGGCAATACGACGCCGCCGGCTGGCATTGAGGATTTCCGGGTGCAAACGCTCTTCTTTCGTCATTGAGTTAATAATGGCTTCAGTAATCTTTAGGTTGCGTTCGGCTTCTTCAGGAGATATGGCGCGCGCCATCTGTCCCATACCGCCAGGCAACATCTCCAGCAGTTGGTGCAATGGACCCATTTTGCGAATCTGGCGCAATTGCTGGGCAAAGTCCTCCAGGGTAAATTGACCCGAAAGCATGCGCTCAGCTTGCTTTTGGGCTTCTTGTTCATTATAAGCGGCTTCGGCTCGCTCAATCAGTCCAATGACGTCACCCATGCCCAAAATGCGCGAAGCCAATCGGCGCGGGTCGTAGGCTTCTAGGGCATCAAGGGCTTCACCGGTACCCAGATACTTGATAGGCACCCCCGTTACCGCACGGATAGAAATCGCCGCCCCACCGCGGGCATCACCGTCCATCTTGGTAAGCATCAAGCCGGACAACGGAATAGCCTGCTGGAAACCGGTAGCGATATTGAGGGCTTCTTGCCCAATCATGGCGTCTACCACCAGCAAGGTTTCATTAGGGGTAACCTTCTGAGTGATAGCGCGCAACTCATCCATCAGGGCTTCATCCAACTGTGAACGCCCGGCGGTATCAACGATGAGGACTGTGATCCCGCCTTTTTGAGCCTGTTCAAACGCCCGTGCCACCAGTTGCGGAGGTTTGACGCCGGATTCATAATAAACCGGAACCCCAACACGCTCACCCAACGTCTGCAATTGCTTGATCGCCGCCGGACGGTAAGGGTCGGCTGCTACCAACATGACCCGTTCGCCCTGGGAGCGCAATTGCGCTGCCAGTTTAGCCGCGGCGGTGGTCTTACCGGAGCCCTGCAACCCCACCAGCATGATCACCCGCGGTTTAGGGCCACTGAGATTCAGGCGGGCCGGTTCCCCCAAGGTTGCAATGAGTTCTTCATGGACGATTTTGATTACTTGTTGCGCCGGATTTAAGGCTCGTGAGACCTCATGCCCAACCGCCCGTTCGCGTACTCGGGCAACAAAATCCTTCACTACACTGTAATGAACATCGGCTTCTAAGAGCGCTAGGCGCACCTCACGCATGACGGCATCCACATCCGCCGGAGTGAGTTTGCCACGGCGGCGCAATTCCTTAAAGATGCCTTCCAATTTTTGCGTTAGCGCCTCAAACATGAAACCACATCCTGTACAACTTCGCTTCTTAACGCAACAAACCATCACCCCTGTCCGGGGCGTTAGCGAGGATGATTTTATATGGGTTAGAGCGATTGGTCAAGGGAAAACCCAACCCACGCATCTCTCTATCCCACCGAAGCCTGGGCTTTCACCATGGCTACGACCTCGTTCAACGAAAGTAAGGTCTGAGTTCCGGTTTGCAGGTCCTTTAGCGCCACCTTGTTCTGTGCCAACTCATCAGGACCCGCAATAACCACATGGCGAATGCCAGCACGGTGGGCATACCGCATTTGTTTGTCAAGTTTGACCGCCTCGGTATAGCCGATCACGCGCAACCCGGCCTCACGTAAAACCTGACTGATCTCCAAGGACTTAAGCAGGTGTTCGTTGTCGAACACCGTTACCAAAACGTCTGCCGGGGCCGGATTCCAGGGTGGGAGCAAACCATATTTTTCGAGAATCAGCGTGATCATGACATCCCCCATAGCAAAACCAACCCCCGGCAACGGTTCGCCTCCCACATCCGCAACCAGGTTGTCATAGTGGCCGCCCCCCAAAATGGCGCGGCCTTCTTTATCCATGTCACGCCCTTCGAACACTGTGCCGGTGTAATATTCCAAACCGCGAATGATTTGAGCATCAAAATGGACATATTCTGCCGCGCCATAAGCCACCAGCGCCGCAAACACCCTCTGTAACGAGGAAGACTCACGCCACAATTCCCTATCATCCAGAACTCGCTTGAGATCATTTAATTGAGTTGCTCGTATGCCCACGGAAAGGGCATATTCCTCCCAAGCCCCGGCGGTCATCTTGTCACGCCGATCAATTAATCGAAACACCTCACGGTGGCGCTCGGGCTCAATCCCTAGACCGTTTAACAGGTTTTCCATTAAATGGCGATCATTGACGAAGATTCCCACCTGATTGGGGGTCAATCCTACCCGGCGGAAGAACGCCACACAAAGCGCAATTAATTCCGCATCACTTTCGGGAGAGTTTGCCCCGATCAAATCGGCGTTCCACTGGAAAAATTCCCGGGTTCGCCCTTTCTGCGGTCGCTCGTAGCGCCAGAAGGGTCCAAACGACCACCATCGCAAGGGATAAACCAATTGTTTCTGGCGCTGTGCCACCATCCGGGCCAGTGTGGGCGTTAACTCCGGGCGCAAGGTAATCAGTTCACCCCCACGATCCGGAAACACAAAAGCCTGTTCCTTGACCAGTTCCTCGCCTGATTTTGCGGCATAGAGCTCCAGCCGCTCCAGGAAAGGCCCATCATATTCTTGATAACCGAACGAAGTCGAAACTTCTCCAATAACCCGATACAGCCAAGCGCGTATCGCCATCGCCTCGGGATAGAAATCTCGGGTACCTTTGACCGCTGAAACTACTGTTCCCATGACGTTACCCTTCTCGCACAAATTCGTATGTTTCGAATTTTAGCATACTCTGCGCTTTTCCCCTCCCTTCCCATGGTGATAACCTGACAAGAATCCCTTTTTACCAGCTCGATGATACAATGTTATTGATTGCAACCTGTGCGTTTGAAATCATTGCGCCTGTTTGTGAAAATAATCCCAAAATGAAACAAAGAGGCACGAGCCATGGAACTCAAGCAAGTGATTGAAATCCTGAACGGAAACGTATTAACACCCTCAGCCAATCTAGGCCGTCAGGTCAAAGGCGGGGTCGGGGCCGACTTGATGAGCGACGTTCTTTCTTCAACCCAGCCCGAAGCCGTTCTACTCACCGGGCTGTGTAACCCCCAGGTCGTTCGAACGGCAGTTATGGCAGACATCACCGCCATCGTTCTTGTGCGCGGCAAACATCCTCCCGCGGAGACCTTACAATTAGCCGAGAGCGAAGGGGTGCCCATCATTTCGACCCGTTATGGCATGTTTGAGGCTTGTGGCCGTCTCTTCCAAGCCGGATTACCCTGCCTGGAACGTCCGGTCAACGGTGAATAGGATGGATACCCTCATTTTGTTAATGGTGATTGAGTTGACAGCATGAACGAGAGTTTACTTTCGGCCTCCCGCGTGATCACCGACAAAGTCGCAGAGAACATCAGCCGCGTCGAGGAACTGGCTTATGAAATCCGGGTGCGCGAGGTAATGACCAGTCAGGTCATCACCATGCAACCCGACGATACGATGCAAACCGTTCTTGAAACGTTTCGTCAGGCACGCATTTCAGGGGCACCCGTGCTGGAGGATGGCAATCTAATCGGCTTGGTCAGCATCGAAGACCTCATCCGCTGTCTTCTCAAACAGGATTTGGCCGCGCCAGTTCGACAATACATGACACTCAACCCCGTAGTGGTTAAAGGGGACGACTCGGTCATCGAAGCCCTGAAAGTGTTTGTCAGCAAAAAATTTGGGCGTCTGCCGGTCGTAGATAACACTGGTCATCTGATCGGCATTCTTACCAAAGGCGATATCACTCGCGGTTTATTGCGCGCCCTGGAGCGCGATTATCAATCGGAAGAGGTCCGCCGTTACCGTGCCAGTCACCTGTTCGAGGATATCGAATCCGAACGCACCAGCCTGATCTTACGCTACAACATCAAACAGGGCGATTTCGAGCATGGTGGGGAGGCCTCCGCCAAGATCAAACGCGCACTTCTCCGTTTAGGCGCTTCACCTCAAATCGCTCGCCGCTGCGGGATCGCCGTTTATGAAGCCGAGATGAACCTCATCATCCACACCACTGAGGGAGGGGTCATCCGCGCCGAGATTGAACCACACCAGATTTCAATTGATGTCTATGACTACGGTCCCGGAATTCGCGATGTGGAACTGGCCATGCAGCCCGGTTATTCAACTGCGAGCGAAAAGGTGCGGGAGATGGGCTTCGGCGCCGGCATGGGACTGGTCAACATCAAGCGGTGCGTGGACTGGATGAAACTCGAATCGGAATGGGGCAAGGGAACGCGCTTAAGGATGAAAATCTACCTGCCACCACCGCATACTCATAAGAAGGAAGAGAATCCCTCTGGCCAATGATTTCCTAAAATTAAGTTAGGAGGTTTGAATGCATCTAAAACAAATCGTGGATGCGCTCCATCTTAAGATCTTGACCCAACCAATCGGCCTAGATGAAATCGAGCCCACCGGAGGCTATGCCTCAGATTTGCTCTCCTGTGTGATGAGCAGCGCACAGCGTGGCAATGTGTGGGTAACCCTTCAATCGCACTTGAACATTGTTGCGGTGGCGGCTCTGTTGGATTTGGCGGCCATCATCATTACCGAAGGTGCCCAACCCGATCCGGCTACTCTGGAAAAGGCTGAACAAGAGGGTGTCGTCCTCCTCTCAACCCCTCTCCCCACCTACACAGTAGTCGGAAAACTGTGGGAATTGGGGATTCGTAACCCAGAAACCACCCCCTGAGAATTGGAGCTGGGTGCGTTGGCCACGTTTCGCGCTGACCTGCATGTGCATACAGTACTCTCGCCGTGTGCCGAGATAGAAATGATCCCTCCTCTCATTGTCGCCGAGGCGTTAGAGCGTGGTATTACGCTAATTGCTATTACTGACCATAACGGAACTGCCAACATCGGCGCCGTGCAAGAAGCCGCCGCAGGCAGCGGGTTGACGGTCCTACCTGGCATGGAGTTACAAACCCGTGAGGATATTCACGTCCTATGCCTCTTTGATACGCTCGAACAGGCCCAAGCCTGGCAAGCCATGGTGGATCAGGCCCTGCCCCCTCTGAAGAACCAACCTGAATATTTTGGCGATCAACTGATCGTAGATAAAGAAGGCGATTTTATCGCCCGTGAGGAACGCTTGCTCTTGGTGGCCACCTCCTTTTCATTCGAGGAAGCCTGGCGAAGAGTCACAGAATTGGGCGGTCTCTTTATCCCCGCCCATGTGGATCGTAAAACCTTCGGGCTTATTGAGACCCTGGGATTCGTTCCCACTACGCTGCCCATCGAAGCCCTCGAAATTTCACGTCACCTTAAACCCCACCAAATCCCTTCGCGCTTGCCTCAAATCAGCGGCTTTCCCCTCATTCAAAGTGGTGATGTACACCGCCTGGAAGAGTTTCTGGGGAGCACGTTTTTTGAGATCGAATCCCCGACCATCGTCGAAATCCGTATGGCGCTGCGGGGAGAAAAAGGGCGTTCCTGTCGCATTCTTTCCACCACCACCGTTCCCGGCGGGATGGATTGTTAATTTTTTCACATTATTACACCTTTCATGATAAGATAATGACATTTGGTAATTCTGATCAGGGGGGAAACTCGGTAAACTCATCACAGTAGAGGAAAATATTTAAGGTTTTTTATATCCGATTTGTCTATTGGAGTTTCCCATGAGCCTGGCAGTTGCAGAGAAAACCAAAATTCCACCCAACGATCCACTGGCCGACCCGGAAAAGAAACGTTTGATTGATGAGATCCTTGAAAAGAACAAGGATCTTCCGGGAGCATTGATGGTGATATTAAATGAATTACAATCCCGCATCGGCTACATCTCGAACCCCATGCAGCAGTATGTAGCCGACGCCTTGCATATTCCGGTCAGCAAGGTGCATGGCGTAGTAACGTTCTACTCCTTTTTCACCACCACCCCACGCGGTCGGCACACTATTAAATTCTGCATGGGTACAGCCTGCTATGTCGGCGGTACGCCCCAATTGATCGAAAAAGCGAAATCCCTCCTGGGGATTGAGCCGGGCCAAACCACACCGGACGGCAATATCACGCTTGAGTTGTGCCGCTGTGTGGGTGCCTGCAGTCAAGCCCCGGTAGTCGTGGTGGATGAGCAAATCATGGGACGAGTGCGCCCGAACAAATTCCCGCAAATTCTGCGCCCGTTGCAATCGCAGTAATTTCTGTCAACTACTATGAAAGAACTTGCGCTACACCTCCTGGATATTGCTGAAAACAGCCTGGCGGCCGGGGCATCCCATATCACCATCAAGGTGATTGAGGACACCCAGAACGACCGCCTGACCATGGAGGTGTGTGATGATGGCAAAGGTATGGATGCCGAAATGGTCGCCCGCGTCGTAGACCCCTTTGTAACCTCGCGCACAACCCGCAAGGTAGGCTTGGGAATCCCCCTGCTTAAAGCCGCCGCCGAGGCTTGCAATGGTTATCTGACCATTGAGTCTGAGGTAGGAAAAGGCACTTGTGTGCGCGTGGTTTTTCAACGCAGTCACATTGACCGCATGCCCTTAGGAGACCTGGCCGGCACCTTCCTCACCCTTCTGGTGGGCAATCCTCACGTGAATTGGACGTTTATTTACCAAGTGGACGAACGTGTATATACATTCGAGAGTCCACCCGTGCTTGAAGTATTGCAAGGGATACCTTTGACCGAACCGGCGGTTTTATCCTACCTCCATCATGAATTAGAAGAAGGTATCCGCCAAGTTCAGAAACCCGTAACTCTGGAAAAAGCCTCTCAAGGAGTTTAACCATGCCTACCATCAAAAGTTTGGACGATCTGAAACGCATTCGAGAAGAAGCCCTGGCCAAGCGGAAGGCCAAAACCACCTCTGGACAGGTCCAGATCACGGTGGCGATGGGAACATGCGGTATCGCGGCCGGTGCCCGCGACACCATGAAAGCCATTCTCGAAACCATCGCGGAGAAAAATCTGGAAGGGATCATCGTGACCCAAACGGGCTGTATCGGCTTGTGCGAACGCGAGCCCATCGTGCAGGTTACGGTTGGGGATCAACCCAAGGTCACTTATGGAAAAGTGACTCCCGAGGTGGCACGCCGCATCCTGGAAGAACACGTGCTAAAGGGACAAGTCGTACAAGAGCACGTCGTTCCGCTCTAAACCCAAAGTATCCAGACACCTTAGCGAAGGTATAGGTTGCGATATGAAATACTACCGGTCACACGTTTTAGTCTGTGTAGATCCTGATTGCTTAAGTCGAGGAGCTCATGATATAGAAGACGCCCTCCAAGATGAACTGGTCGCCCAAGGGTTGATTGATGAGGTACAGGTACTGGAGACCTCACGCATTGGAGCCTGTAGTGAGGGACCCGAATTGATGGTTTACCCTGAAGGCGTCCATTATGTCGGCCTCTCGGTAGATGACATTCCTTACTTGGTGGAAGAACACTTCCTTAAGGGGCGGGTCGTTCAAAAATTCCTCTACACCAAGCCCAAATTTGTGGATGAGGAACTGAGTGCCCCTACCCCTAAGGAGGTGCGGGTTGTCCTGCGCAACTGCGGCAAGATTGACCCCCAGAACATTGAGGACTACATCGCCGAAGATGGCTACCAGGCGCTGGCGAAAGTGCTCACAGAAATGACCCCTGAGCAGGTTATTGAGGAGATCAAACGCTCGGGGTTGCGAGGCCGCGGCGGTGCCGGTTTTCCCACCGGGCGCAAGTGGGAACTCACCCGCGCCGCAAAGGGCGAACCCAAGTACATTATCTGCAACGCCGACGAGGGTGATCCCGGGGCTTTTATGAATCGCCGCGTGCTCGAGGGCGATCCGCATTCGGTTATCGAGGGTATGATCATTGCCGCGTATGCCATCGGTGCCTCGCAAGGTTACATCTACTGCCGCGCCGAATATCCGTTGGCCGTCTCAACCCTCAATATTGCCATCCAGCAAGCGCGCAATTTCGGCCTGCTGGGCAAAAACATCCTCGGCACCGATTTCTCATTTGACCTGGAGGTGCGTCAAGGTGCCGGTGCCTTCGTCTGCGGTGAGGAAACCGCATTGATCGCCTCGATCGAAGGGCGGCGGGGTGAACCGCGTCCGCGCCCGCCTTTCCCGGCTCAAAGCGGTCTCTGGGGCAAACCCACCAACATCAACAATGTTGAAACGTATGCAAACGTGCCTCAAATTATTCTCAAAGGTGCCGATTGGTTTGCCAGCATGGGCACCGAAAAGAGCAAGGGCACCAAGACCTTTGCCCTTGCCGGTGATCTCAACCACACGGGTTTGATCGAGGTGCCCTTCGGCATTACCCTGCGCGAGATCGTTTATGACGTGGGGGGCGGGATTCGCGATGGCAAGGCCTTCAAGGCCATCCAAACCGGCGGCCCAATGGGAGGATGTCTGCCCGCCAGTTATCTGGACCTGCCGGTGGACTACGAATCTCTAACTGCCGCTGGATCCATCATGGGTTCAGGGGGCATGATCGTCATGGATGAAGATACCTGTATGGTGGATATCGCCCGCTTCTTCATGGAATTCACCCAGGATGAGTCCTGCGGTAAATGCACCCCCTGCCGCATCGGTACCCGACGCATTCTGGAGATTCTCACCCGTATCTGCGAAGGCAAAGGACAAGACGGCGATATCGAGACTCTGGAATACCTATGCGAACAGATTCGCACCAATAGCCTCTGTGGCCTGGGTCAAGGCGCGCCTAACCCGGTAGCGAGCACCCTTAAGCACTTCCGCGAAGAATACGAAGCCCATATTTATGAGAAACGCTGTCCGGCCAAAGTCTGCCGTGCCCTGATCCGCTATGAGATTCTTCCTGAAGCCTGCACCGGATGCACCGTATGCGCCCGCAATTGTCCGGTGGGTGCGATTAGCGGGGAGCGCCGCCAGACCCACGTGATTGACCCGGATATCTGCATCCGCTGTGGCATCTGCATGCAGGTTTGTAACTTCAACGCTGTTGTCATTCAGTAACTGTTTTCACCAGCCGGTTGGAGGAGAGGCATGAGACCCCAAAACGACAATGGTAAACGAGAGAAAATTCTAGCTGCGGTAGAAGCCGCCCTGGAACGCTATGGCGCGCGGCGGGAGGAATTGATCCCCATCTTGAGCGATATTAACCGCACCCTGGGTTATCTACCGCCGGAGGCGCTGAATGAGGTGTCCAAGCGCCTCAAAGAGCCGCATAGCCAGGTGATGTCGGTCGCCAGTTTTTATCAAATGCTCTCCACCAAACCGCGCGGCAAACACGTCGTGCAGTTCTGCGAAAGCGCTCCCTGCCACGTTGTGGGAGGGCGTGAGGTATGGGAAGCGCTGCAAGAACACCTGCACCTTGAGGCGGGCGAAACCAGTCCGGATGGACAGTGGACGTTGATTACCGTTTCCTGCCTGGGATTGTGCAGTGTAGGGCCGGTAATTGTGGTGGATGAAGACGTTTATGGCAACGTAACGCCCGAACGGGTGCCCGAGATTTTAGCCCGATATCGCTAAGCCGCAAAGGAGGAGCGCCATGAAAATAATCCGTTCGATGGTTTTGGTTTCCGGCGATGCCATCAGCCTGGAGCGCGGCGCCGAGCAGGTCTTCCAGGCCCTTCAGAAAGCCGTGCAGGATTTTGGGCTTAGCGATGAAGTCTCAGTCATGATGATCGGCGATGTAGGCCGTCACGACGCCCTCCCCATGGTCATTGTTTACCCCGAGGCTGTGGTGTATGGGCCGGTTCGCCCTGAGGACGTGCGCTACCTGGTTGAGGAACATCTTTATAAAGGGCGCGTTGCCACCGATTTACTCGCACCAGTGCGCGAACTTTCCGGGCGCATTGCCTGGGTTGCCGCACGTAAAGGAACACTTCCGGCGGAACAGCGCATTGTTTTACGCCGTGTTGGGCTGATTAACCCCGACGATATTGAAGAATACATCCTCCACGATGGTTACAGCGCCTTGGGAAAAGTCCTTACCGAGATGACCCCCACCGAGGTCATTGAAGAGATCAAAAAATCCGGCTTGCGCGGGCGCGGGGGAGCGGGCTTCCCCACCGGTGTTAAATGGTCTTTTGTGGCGCGTGAGAAGTCCGAGAAAAAATTCATCATCTGCAATGCAGATGAAAGCGAACCCGGCACGTTCAAAGATCGCATCATCCTTGAAGGCGATCCCCACAGCATTATTGAGGCAATGGCCATTGCCGGTTATGCGGTAGGAGCGGATGAGGGTTATATCTATGTGCGCGGTGAATATCTCTTAGCCCAGGAACGGCTGCGCCGTGCCATCGAACAAGCCCGTGAAATGGGTTTCCTGGGGAAGAACATCTTTGGTACCAACTTTAATTTTGACATTCATATTCATACCGGCGCAGGAGCCTATATTTGCGGCGAAGAAACCGCGCTGATCGAATCTATCGAGGGCAAGCGTGGACAGCCCCGCTCTCGTCCCCCCTTCCCCACAACCCATGGCTTGTGGGGTAAACCCACTGTGGTTAACAACGTCGAGACCCTGGCGAATGTGCCGCCCATTTTGCTCAACGGCGCCGACTGGTACCGGCGCTTTGGCACACCCAGCAGCCCCGGCACCAAGGTTTACACTATTCTGGGTAACGTCAACGTAACCGGCGTCATTGAAGTGCCGATGGGCATCACCCTGCGTGAGGTTATCAACATTTACGCCAAAGGTATGAAGGGCGGCGCCGCATTCAAACTGGCTCAAACCGGCGGATCTAGTGGATCATTGATCCCAGCCTCACTCCAAGACACGCCCATGGATTTTGATTCCTACGCCAAGGCCGGCGTTGCCTTGGGATCAGGGGCCTTGCTAATCTGTGATGAGAACACCTGCGTTGTGGATTTAGTCAAAGTCTTGATGAACTTCTTCCGCAAAGAGTCTTGTGGCAAGTGCAATCCATGCCGCATCGGCACCCAGCGGGCCTATGAGATCATGTGTGCTATTGCCGAAGGCCGGGGCAAGATAGAAGATTTGGACCATCTACTTTGGCTAAGTGATAACATGTATTTGCTTTCTAACTGCGGGTTGGGTCAAACCGCTGGCACGCCAATCAAAGATATGCTCAAGCATTTCCGCGCCGAGGTCGAGGCCCATATCACGCTTCAGGTCTGCCCTGCCGGAGTTTGTAAAATCAAAGCCTTTGCATAATCCTTTACAACATAACTCAACCTTTAGAGGAGTTTTATCCGTATGTCAATCAATAATGGTTTCACCATTGATGCTCTGATGCCCCCAGAGATGGCACAGAAAGCCGAAGCCATTGGGGTTAAAAAGGCAAATTTAGATTTCTGGTCTATGCTGGCGCTTTCAGTTTTAGCCGGGGCATTTATTGCCTTGGGGGCAATCTTTGCCACCACGGTTAGCGCCGGATCCACCTTGCCTTATGGTGTGACCCGCTTGCTGACCGGCCTCGTCTTCACCTTGGGTCTGATCCTGGTCATCGTCGGTGGCGCTGAACTCTTCACTGGCAACAACCTCATCATTATGGCCTTTACCAGTGGAAAGGTCACGCTAGGCGCCTTGTTGCGCAATTGGATTATCGTCTATATTGGGAATTTCATCGGCTCGGTTGCTACTGCCCTATTGGTCTTTCTCAGCGGGCAGTATAAATTTGGCAACGGTGCGGTCGGCTTAAATGCGCTCAACATTGCCAACGCAAAAGTCAATCTGGAATTTGTGCAAGCGATTGCCTTGGGCATCCTGTGTAACGCGCTGGTCTGTCTGGCCGTTTGGTTATGCTACAGCGCCCGCACTACCACCGATAAAATCCTGAGCATCATCCCGCCTATCTCTGCCTTTGTGGCCGCCGGATTTGAACACAGCATTGCCAACATGTACTTCATCCCGATCGGTCTTTTTATCAAAGAATGGGCACCGGCGTCATTCTGGAAACTGCAGGCTCTGGTTGACGCCGGAAAAACGCTCGAAAGTTATGCCAATCTGACCTGGGGCAACTTTTTCCTGGCCAACTTACTGCCCGTGACCATTGGCAATATCATCGGTGGTGCTTTCATGGTTGGCTTGGTTTATTGGTTCATTTACTTGCGTCATCACCGCTCGTGAATTGGTTGTTGTTGAGTTATGAGAGAGGTGAGTATGGTCAAAATAATCATTGACGGAAAAAAATTAGAGGTACCCGAAGGAATGACGGTACTGGAAGCCGCCGCACAGGCAGGGATTACGATCCCCACCCTGTGTTATCACAAAGATCTCAGCCCTCATGGGGGTTGCCGCCTGTGTGTAGTTGAAGTCAAAGGGGCACGTACATCTTTGGCTTCCTGCACCCTACCGGTTAGCGATGGCATGGAAGTTACCACCGAGTCCCCGGCCTTACGTGAATCGCGGCGCACTATTTTACAACTTCTGCTCTCGACCTACCATGATGCGGGTTACGCTAGCAAAGATGGTCATTTCAATGAACTCGAACACTGGGCACGAGCCTATGATCTAGACCCTGCCTCGCTCATGGCCAGGGCGCCGCGCTATCCGATCAATAGTGATCCTAATCCCTTTGTTTGGGTGGATTTAAATAAGTGTATTCTGTGTGGGCGCTGCATCCGTGCCTGCGCCGAGGTGCAGGGGCGCTTCGTATGGGGATTATCCGAGCGAGGGTATGATACTCGCATTGTGGCCGGGATGGATGAAACCATGCTCGAAGCACGGTGCGAGTCCTGTGGTGCCTGTGTGGCCTACTGCCCCACCGGCGCATTGGATAACAAACCCTCTGTCAGCGCTGGTGCACCTGATAAAGTGGTGACCACAACCTGCGCATATTGTGGCGTGGGTTGTCAGTTTGACCTCCACATCAATACCAAAGAAAACCGTATCATCCGCGTTGTCTCCAATCCCAATGCGCCGGTAAATGGCATGCATTTGTGCGTCAAAGGACGTTACGGTTACGACTACATCCATCACCCCGACCGCTTGCTCAAGCCCAAAGTCCGCGCTTACTTGCTAAAGGGTGAAAAACGCCCTGCCAATGGTGATCGCGGCCCTTGGGTCGAGGTAGATTGGGAAACCGCCCTTGACATCGTCGCCCGTAAACTTGCCGAGACTCGTGATACGTACGGCCCGGACAGTGTGGGTATCTTGACCTCGGCGAAGTGCACCAATGAAGAAAATTATCTGATGAACAAGTTGGCACGGCAGGTCATTGGAACTAACAACATTGATCACTGCGCCCGCCTGTGCCACTCCAGCACGGTGGCCGGCCTGGCTATGGCCTACGGCTCCGGTGCAATGAGCAACTCCATGAAGGACGTAGCCGAAAAAGCCGCTGCTATTTTTATCATCGGCTCAAACACCACCGAGCAGCATCCCGTCTTTGGTGCCATGATTCGCCAGGCAGTACTAAAACGTGGCGCCAAGTTGATCGTGGCCGATCCGCGGCGCATTGACATCACCGAGTTTGCCACCCTTCATCTTCAACAGCGGCCCGGAACAGACATTGCTCTCTTAAACGGGCTAATGCACATTATTGTCCAAAATGGCTGGGAAGATAAAGCCTTTATTGTCGAACGTACCGAAAATTACGACGCCTTTGTTGAAAATCTACGCGACTACACCCCCGAAAGAGTTGCCGCAATCACCGGTGTGCCGGTGGAACAACTTTATCAAGCAGCCGAAATCATGGGTAAATATCACCCCATGGCCGTCATCTGGGCCATGGGCATCACCCAGCACATTGTCGGGGTTCAGAACGTGCTAACTTTGGCCAACCTCCAGATGCTCTTGGGCAACATGGGCATCCCCGGCGGTGGGGTCAATCCTCTCCGCGGTCAGAACAATGTTCAAGGCGCCTGTGATATGGGCGGCTTGCCGGATGTCTATCCCGGTTACCAGCGCGTAACTGCTGAAGAGGCACGGCTGAAATTTGAACAGGCATGGGGAGCCTCTCTCTCCGATAAGGTGGGACTGGCTGTCACCGAGATGATCCCGGCGGCGGGTGAAGGCAAGATCAAAGCCATGTATATCCTGGGTGAGAACCCGGTGATGAGCGATCCCGATACCAACCACGTCCGTCATTGCCTGGAGCGCCTGGAATTTTTGGCACTTCAAGAAATCTTTCCCTCTGAAACCTCAGTTTACGCCGATGTTTTGTTGCCGGGGGTTTCATTTGCCGAAAAAGATGGCACCTTTACCAACACTGAACGCCGTATTCAGCGCGTTCGTCAGGCCATTCGGCCTCTTGGTGATGCGCGCCCTGATTGGATAATCATTCGCGATCTGGCCCAGCGCATTATGAGTCAAGGCCAACGCAAGATTAATCCAGAAGCCCCCTTTGCCGACTGGAATTACACCGATACAGCGCAAATTATGGATGAAGTGGCAGCCCTAACGCCCATTTACGCCGGCGTTAGCCATGCCCGACTTGAAGCCGGTGAAAGTTTGCAATGGCCGGTACGCGGCAAAGATCACCCTGGCACGCCCATTCTCCACGTGGGTCAATTCACCCGAGGGAAAGGTAAATTCCATCCCACTGTCCATGTACCGCCAGCAGAGCAACCCGATAAAGATTATCCTATGGTATTGACAACCGGGCGGGTGCTTTACCACTGGCATGGCGGTGAAATGACACGCCGCTCCAAAGGGTTGTTAGAGGTTTATGATCGGCCCCTGATTGAGATCAGCCCTGAGGACGCTCAACGCATTGGCCTTAATGGTGTCCGTTACGTTAAAGTCACCTCGCGTCGCGGCAGCATTGTCGCCGAAGCCTGGATCACCGATCGCGTGCCACCTGGTTTGGTCTATGGTAATTTCCATTTCCCCGAAGCTTCAGTTAACGAACTGACTCTCGCTGCGCTAGACCCGATTTCAAAAATTCCCGAGTATAAAGTCGCGGCGGTCAGAGTAGAAGCCTATCACACCACCTAAATCTGCCATAATTTTGCATTCACTAGAAGGGAGCAGGGATGGCCACAATTACAATCAATCAGCAAACCTATGAAGTTCCCGATGGAATCACCGTCTTACAAGCGGCTAGGCAATTAGGGATATTCATTCCCACCTTATGCGATCATCCTCACCTGACGCCCTATGGGGGATGCCGGTTGTGCATGGTGGAGATCGAGGGTTTTCGCACCCTGCAAGCCGCCTGTACTATCCCGGTATCGAACAACATGGTGATCCATACTGAGAGCGAAAAGGTCAAAAAAGCACGCGAATTTGCCCTTTCGCTCATTTTTAGCGAACGCAACCACTTTTGCCCCTACTGCCAGGTTAGCGGAGGGGACTGCGAACTGCAAAACGCGGCCTATCGCTTGGGAATGACCCACTGGCCGCTGCAACCCAATTGGCAACCCTTCCCGGTGGATGCGTCTCATCCTTATATTATCCTTGAACACAACCGCTGTATCCTCTGCCGTCGTTGCATCCGTGCCTGTAATGAACTGGTCGGTGTCAACACCCTCGGTGTGGCAAATCGCGGGGCACGCACGTTCATCATCGCTGATTTCGAAGTACCCTTAGGTGAGAGCACCTGTGTGTCATGCGGCATGTGTGTTCAAGTGTGCCCCACCGGTGCTATGATTGATCGTAAAAGCGCTTATCTGGGGAAGAAATCTGAAGCCGAGCATGTGGCAACCGTTTGCACCGGTTGTAGTCTGGGCTGTGGCCTGGACGTGCTGATCACCGATAACCGCATCCTGAGCATTTACGGTGACTGGGATGCGCCAGTAAATCAGGGTGTCTTGTGCAAAGTAGGACGGTACTACCCACTGGACGATGAGCGTCCACGGGTGACCCAACCTCTGGTGCGCAAGAACGGCGAGCTTCGACCGGCAACCTGGGAAGAAGCCTTGGACACCGTCGCTAGCGCTCTCAAACGTCATGCCGCTAACAGCCTCGCACTGGCATCCGCTCGGCTGACTGCTGAAGCCCTGTATCTCTTCCGCAAGGTATTTACAGAAGGGTTGCAAAGCCCTCTGGCAACCACCTTGAACGGTGATGCTGTGCGACCCTTGATAGAGGCAATGGATGATCTCGGCGAGCCTTTTGAAGGAAGCGTTGCAGAATTAGATCGTGCTACCTCCATCCTGGTCATGCAAGCCGATTTAGCCAACAACCATGAAGTTCTGGGATTCATGGTACGGCGCTCTCTTAATCGTGGCACACACATTGTGATCGCCGATAGCCAGGAAAATCACCTCTCACACCTTGCAGAAGTCACACTGCGCTTCAAAGAGGGACGCCAGTTGGCGGTTATTGAAGGGTTGATAGCCGCGGTCGCCAGGTTGGGTTTGAACCGCACCGAATACGCTGAAGATGCGGTTGCCAATCTGGCTAATGCGGCTAAGTCAACTGGATTGGCAACGGATGATTTTCTTAAGGCCGCTTACCAGATCACACGCGGCGAAAAGCCGGTCATCGTTTATGATCCCGCCGCGCTCAAAGAGGGAGTCGCCATCAAAGCCCTGGTGCGGTTAGTCAGGATGATCGGGGCAACCTTGATCAGCCCGAAAGGGGAAGCCAACAGCCTGGCCGCGGCGCAATTTGATTTGATTGAGCCTCTGCGCCCGGGCACGTATGAAGTAGCCTTTGTGGCACTGGGGGACGAAATCCCCAGCGAAACCCTGGTCGCCGCATTAGAGCGGACACCTTACTTAATCGTCCAAGCCAGCCGTGAATCGAAACTCACCGCCCGTGCTGATGTGGTACTACCGGTCTACACCTGGGCTGAAGAAAGCGGCCATTACCTTAACCTAGAAGGCCGCTTGCAAGAAGCCCATCCGTGCCTATCCGCACCAGAGCAGGCTCGATCCAATGAAACCGCTCTGCGCGCGTTAGCCACTGCCCTTGGGATTGACGTGAACGGAGATTGGCGGGCTACACTTACTCAGCGTGTCGCCCCAGTCGCCGTAGCCGTCTAGGATAGTTACTGGTCAAGGTGGAAGGAGATGCCATGAGTAAACCCAAAGTTGCTACCGATTGGTTAGCCGGCTGTGCCGGTTGTCACATGTCATTCCTGGATATAGACGAGCGTATTGTTAATTTGGTCGAATTGGTGGATTTGCGCTCCTCTCCCATCACCGACCTCAAAGAACCCGACTCCAGCGGTGTGGATGTGGGCATTCTGGAAGGTGGAATTAACAATACCGCCAACGAAGAGGTTGCCCATAAAATGCGGCAACGCTGCAAGATCCTGGTAGCGCTGGGTGATTGCGCGGTGTTTGGAGGAGTGCCGGCCATGCGTAACTTTTTCAAGATCGAAGATGCTCTACGCCGTGCCTACATTGAAACGGAAAGCACCGACGCTGAGGGCAAAATCCCGGATGATCCCGAATTGGCAAAACCCACCCGGGTTCGTGCCGTGAGCGAAGTGGTAAAGGTGGATGTCTTTGTCCCGGGTTGCCCACCCAGTGCAGATATCATTTATTACGTCCTGAGCGAATTGGCACAAGGGCGCATCCCCGTGCTCAAAGATGAGCGTCTCCAATGGCATTAGTGGTAGGGTGCAACAAAACGAGGAGGAAACACCTATGGCTACCGTAACCCCCCAAAAGATCACCATTGAGCCGGTAACGCGGATCGAGGGGCATGCCAAGATCACCATTCGGTTGAATGAAGCAGGCAAAGTTGAACGCGCCTATTTGCACATCAATGAATTCCGTGGCTTTGAGAAGTTCTGCGAGGGACGCATGGCGTTTGAGATGCCGGTGATCACCCCGCGCATCTGCGGCATTTGCCCGGTCTCACATCACCTTGCTGCGGCCAAAGCCTGCGATGATCTGTACGGCTGCCCCCCACCCCGACCAGCCCAATTGCTGCGCGAACTCATGCACATGGGACAGGTGATCCAAAGCCATGGCATGCACTTCTTTGAATTGGCCGGCCCAGACCTCTTATTGGGTTTTGATGCCGACCCCGCCATCCGCAATGTGGTGGGGCTGATTCAAGCGAACCCCGACCTAGCCCTGCGTGCGGTTCGCCTGCGCAAATTCGGTCAGGAAATTATCCACATCCTGGGCGGTCGGCGCATTCACCCAATTTTTGCCGTTCCCGGCGGCGTGAATAAAGCCCTGACCCGTAGTGAACGTGACCAGATTCTGGCAGGTCTAGATGATGCCATCGAAACAATCCAACTAGGGTTGAAGATTTTCAAAGAGTGGGCCGAGGCCAACCAGGAAGACATCAATCGTTTTGCCGTCTTCTCCACCGGTTATTTCGGTATGGTCAAGCCTGGAAACACGCTGGAACTCTACGATGGTCAATTGCGACTTATTGACGCCAACGGTCAAGAGTTGGAGTACTTCGATGGACGGGAGTACCTGAATTACATTGCTGAGCATGTTGAATCCTGGTCATACCTGAAATTCCCTTACTACAAGAAGATGGGTTGGCCAGCTGGGGTTTACCGCGTTGGGCCGTTGGGGCGGCTCAACGTCGCTGACCGAATAGCCACGCCTTTAGCCGATGCCGCACTGAAGGAGTTCAAAGCCCTTAATCGTGGCAAGCCGGTAGAGCAAACGCTCTATTATCACTACGCACGCCTGATCGAAGCCCTCTACGCGGCGGAAAACGTGCGCGTCCTTCTCGACGACCCCGACATCCTCAGCACCGATATCCTCAACACCCGCCAAGAGATCCGTGGTGAAGGGGTTGGGGTGATCGAAGCCCCGCGGGGCACTCTTTTCCACCACTATTGGGCTAAACCCAACGGCCAACTGGAACGGGTCAATCTCATCGTCGCTACCGGCCACAACAACTGGGCCATGAGTGAAGCCGTGGACAGTGTGGCTAAGACCTACATCACCGGGCCGGAGATTCGAGAAGGACTGCTCAACCGCGTCGAAGCTGCCGTCCGCGCTTATGATCCCTGTCTTTCGTGCTCCACCCACGCCGTAGGGCAAATGCCCATGGTGATCGAGATCTTGGATGCCCAAGGTCAATTGCGGCAAACTCTGGCTCGTCTGCATGAGTGAAAGTTTCGCCTGCTCAGATCTGCCGCTTCCTTCCCTCGACATATGGGGGAAGGAAGCGTTTTCCTGTTCCCCACGCCTGCTCATCCTGGGCATTGGCAACCCGGATCGCCAGGATGATGGCCTTGCATGGCATCTTATTAACCGCCTTACAACCTATTGGGGCTATTCAAAGGTATTAGACATCGGAGAGACCCTTCCTGTGAATGAGGGACTCACGTTGTGCACTGATTTGCAACTGAGACCGGAGATGGCCGAAGATCTTGCAACCTACACGCACGTTTGTTTTGTGGATGCACATACCGGCGCTCTCCCCAAGGAAATTTGCTGGCAGACCTTGCAAGCCGGGTTTCAACCCTCACCGCTGAGTCATCATCTGACCCCTCAGTCCTGCTTAGCCCTGGCTGAGGCGCTATACGGGCACTCTCCAGCCGGATTCTTGCTTTCTGTGCGCGGGTATGAATTCGGCTTCTCACGTCAATTATCAGAACGAACTCAGAGACTGCTGGATTCTGTGGTGAATCCTTTACTCCGATGGTTAACACCTTTCCTTCAACAAGGATAGGATTTGATGACAATTTGCGTCTGCAATGATTACAGAGGTCACTATAACCCCACCCATGCAAGATGATAAAAACTATACAAGACTCTGGTCTAAACGTCGTTATAGGTGGTAGAACATGGAAGCCAACCTGGTAGCCCTTTTGAAGAGCATCCCATGGTTCATCGAACTCGGCCAGCACCAGTTAGAAACTCTGGCCAGCCTGGCCCATGAGCGATATTTGGCGCCGGGTGAAGTACTATTTCAAGAGGGCGATCAACCCGATTTTCTCTACCTCGTGCTGGATGGTCGCGCCAGTGTCGAGATTAGCGTACCTGGCCATGGATCGGTGCGCATCCTTCAGGCTGAACCCCTGGATATCTTGGGATGGTCAGTTTTGACGCCTGTTGTGCGTCAGCGTACCACCACCGTGCGTGCTCTCACTCCGATGCGGTTACTGGCTCTTGAAGGCAAAGCCTTGCAACAGCAGTGTGAGATGGATCCACACCTCGGTTATGTTATTACCCGTCGCTTGGCCAATGTCGTGGCCAGCCAGTTGTTGGTCACCCGCCTGCATCTAATGGAAATACTCATGAATTCTTCGCGCGAAGCCGTAGGATAAAGTGGACTATTATAGGTATAATATAAACCCCCATGCACGAGTTACCGGTTACCGAAAGCATTCTTTCTATTGCACTTAAGCATGCCCAGGAAGCAGGGGCTCAGCGTGTTACCGATATCCATATTGTTTTGGGCAAGTTCTCTAGCATCGTGGATGATTCGGTGCAGTTTTACTGGGATCTGATCAGTGCGGGCACTATCTGCGAAGGCGCACGGCTCCACTTTCAACGCCCAACTCCGCGCATGCGCTGTCAGGATTGTCAGCACGAATTTGAAGTCAACGACATCCTTCACCCTTGTCCGGCGTGCAACAGTTTTAACCTGACGTTGCTCTCAGGTGACGAATTCTATTTAGAAAGCATTGAAATCGAACGCTAACCGTCAACATTTATTATGGAGTAAATAATGGGTAATCCAATTAAAGTGCCAGTGGTTGAAAAACTTCTAGATGCCAACGATCAGGTGGCCGAACTCAACCGCCGTCTACTTGATGAGGCCGGGGTATTGGCGATTAACATCATGGCATCACCAGGCGCGGGTAAAACCAGTTTGATCCTGCAAACCCTGCGCGCACTGAGTACCGAATTTCGCATTGCCGTGATCGAAGGCGACACCGCCCCGGTTACCATTGATGCAGATAAAGTCAGTGCTTTGGGCATTCCCGCCGTCCAGATTAACACCGGAGGAGATTGCCATCTCGACGCAGTCATGCTGCGCGCCGGATTGGCGCAATTGACGCTCACCGAGTTAGATCTCATCATCGTTGAGAATGTGGGTAACTTGATTTGTCCTGCTGCCTTTAAACTCGGGACGCATCGCAACATCCTGGTCGCCAGTGTCCCTGAAGGTGACGACAAACCCTATAAATATCCCAACATGTATCGGGGCTTGGATGTTCTGATTATCAATAAGATTGACTTGTTACCCTATATTGAGTTCAACATGGAGTATTTTCGTCGCGGAGTTGAACTTCTCAACCCAGGACTCCTGACCTTCCCGCTTTCCTGCAAGAGTGGGGAAGGGTTGCAACCATGGCTGGATTGGCTACGCGCCGAGATAGCAACGCGCTAAAAATGAGCGCCTCTACTTATGGGTTATATATCCGAATTCGAGGCATTGTTCAAGGGGTTGGGTTTCGTCCCTTTGTTTACAACCTTGCCACGCGTTATGGGCTAAATGGGTGGGTGCGCAATTCTGCTGCAGGCGTAGAGATTGAGATAAGCGGTAACTCAGAGGCTCTACAAGCCTTTGTATCCGAATTGAAAACCAATCCTCCCCCCCTGGCACGCATTGATTCCTTCGAAGCGGTATCTATACCGCCTAATCACGCTACAACATTCACGATTATCGAAAGTCAAGACGAGAGCCACGAATTTCTCCCGGTCTCGCCGGATGTAGCCATCTGCGCGGATTGCCGGCGCGAATTATTCGATCCCCGGGATCGGCGCTATCGTTACCCTTTCATCAATTGCACCAATTGCGGCCCTCGTTTCACCATTATTCGCGCCATCCCCTACGACCGCCCCAATACCACCATGGCTGGGTTCCCCCTCTGCCCAGACTGTGAGGCAGAATACCACGATCCGGGCAACCGCCGTTTTCATGCGCAACCGATTGCCTGCCCCGTGTGCGGTCCACACCTTCAATTCATGACCCCCCAAGGCGAGATTCTCGCCGAACGAGAAGCCGCGCTTCAAATAGCACGCCAATGGCTGGCAGAAGGGCGCATATTAGCCATAAAGGGATTGGGAGGTTTCCACCTGGCTTGCGATGCAACGCGCGCAGAAAGTGTGCGCGAACTACGGTTACGCAAACAACGGAGTGATAAACCTTTTGCGTTGATGGCGTTTGATGTCAGCACCATTGCTCGCCACACCCACCTGGATGAAGCAGAACAACAGTGGCTCACCTCTCCCTCTCACCCTATCGTCATCCTAGAACGACTCCCCAGCTCACCGATAGCCGCTGAGGTTGCCCCTGGCCAGCACACCCTGGGCTTCATGCTCCCTTACACGCCCTTGCACCTTCTTTTACTCGAACCCGCCCCAGGCTTTCCCGAGGTGCTGGTTATGACCAGTGGCAACCTGAGTGAGGAGCCCATTGCCTACCTTGATCATGAGGTTTTTGACCGCTTGGCATCGCTTGCCGATGGCATCTTGACCCATAACCGCCCTATTTACACTCGTGTGGATGATTCGGTGATCCGAATCGTTCATGGCGCTCCCTATTTTCTGCGTCGGGCGCGCGGGTTTGCCCCCGATCCCCTCCACCTGCCGCGCGAAGTACCGCCTATCTTAGCTGTGGGTGCCGAACTAAAAAATACTTTTTGCCTGACCCGCAAGCACTATGCGTTCCTCAGCCACCACATTGGGGACTTGCAAAATTACGAAACCCTGCAAGCCTTCGAGGAAGGCATCCGGCACTATGAGACGCTATTCCGCACTCAACCCGAATGGCTGGCAACAGATTTACATCCCGATTATTTAGCCACCCGATACGCTCAAAATAGATCCCAAGTCGAAGGCAAGCCCCTTTTGTATGTGCAACACCATCACGCTCACCTAGCGGCTTGCCTGGTTGACAATGGAATCAACGACTCAGATCCAGTGATCGGACTGATTTTTGACGGTACCGGATACGGTAGTGATGGCACCATTTGGGGGGGTGAAGTGCTTATCGGGAACTATGCTGGGTATCGGCGTTATGCATATCTCAAACCGGTCCCATTGCCTGGAGGCGACCGTGCTGTCCATCAGGTCGCCCGTATGGCGCTCGCCCATTTATGGGCGAATGGCTTGCCCTGGGAGGAGGACCTGCCGCCCGTGCAAGCCTTATGCGCTGACGAACGTAGTTTGCTTTACACCATGTTAGAAAAAGGCATCAACACCCCTCTAACATCAAGCATGGGACGGCTCTTTGATGCCGTAGCCGCACTGATCGGGCTGCGATCCACGGTAACTTATGAAGCGCAGGCAGCCATTGAACTGGAACAAGCGGTAGATATGCACGAAGCTGCGGCGTATCCCTTCCGGATAGAATGGCCCTACCTGGATACGCACCCGCTGTGGGAAGCCCTGCTCAATGACCTGCGCCATGGCATTTCTGTCCCTCGTATTGCGGCACGCTTTCACAACGCCATTGTCACCCTATGCCTTGAGGTTGCCCAGTATATCCGCGATGTCGAGGGCATACGCCGTGTTGCCCTGAGTGGCGGGGTCTGGCAAAATCAAATCTTGCTTCACCGCACGGTTCGGGGATTGCAACAAGCAGGTTTTGAGGTGCTGATCCATCACCAAGTGCCGACCAATGATGGTGGTCTAGCCCTTGGGCAGGCCATGGTAGCCGCAGCGTGGGTCGAAGGAAAAAATTATTCCGAATAAGAGTTGGGAGGCTAATCATGTGTTTGGGCATTCCGGGTAAAATCGTCAGTATCTATCACCAGGCCGGCCTACGGATGGCAAAAGTAGACTTTGGCGGCGTCTTTCGTGAAGCCTGCATCGAAACCTTGCCCGAAGTCAAAGAAGGAGATTATGTCATTGTTCACGCCGGTTTTGCGCTGAATCGCCTCAGCGAGAGCGAAGCCTTGGAAACCCTCCAACTTCTGCGCGAAATCGGCGCACTGAACGAAGAGTCTTGAAGAGACGGGATTACCTATGCAGGCCTTACAAGAGTTTCGCAGCGCCGACTTGGTACATAAACTCGCCGCCGAAATCCGCCGCCGTGTCACCCATCCGTGGGTGCTCATGGAAATTTGCGGCGGTCAAACGCATGCTATCTTGCAATACGGCCTGGATCAATTACTCCCCGCAGAGATTGAGTTGGTACACGGCCCGGGCTGCCCGGTCTGTGTCACGCCCTTGGAGCTGATTGATAAAGCCATTGCCATCGCGTCTTTGCCCAACACTATCTTATGCTCATATGGGGATATGTTGCGCGTCCCCGGCTCACAACGCGACCTTTTCGCCGTGAGAGCCGCTGGTGGGCGGGTGCACGTCGTCTATTCCCCCCTGGATGCTGTGCGCATTGCGCAGGAACATCCGGATCGTCAAGTTGTTTTCTTTGCCATCGGATTTGAGACCACCGCCCCACCCAATGCCATGAGCCTGCTCCAGGCGAAGGCCTTGGGGTTAAAAAACTTTTCCCTTCTGGTCTCACAGGTGCGCGTGCCCCCTGCTATGCACGCGATCCTGAGCGCTCCGACCAATCGTGTCCAGGGCTTCCTGCTAGCGGGCCATGTGTGCACCATCATGGGCTATTGGGAATATGAACCCATCGCTTCCCAATATCGTGTCCCCATGACCGTAACCGGCTTCGAACCGGTAGATCTCCTACAGGGTATCCTTAAAACGATTGAGCAGTTGGAAGAAGGGCGGGTTGGGGTAGAAAATGCTTATACCCGCGCCGTTACCCGCGATGGCAACCGTGCCGCTCAGCAGATCATCAACCAGGTCTTCGAGCCTTGCGATCGAAATTGGCGAGGTATCGGCCTAATCCCGCAGAGCGGTTGGGGGTTGCGCCCCGAATGGGCTGAGTTTGATGCGGAAAAACGCTTTGATCTTGGTCCGATTAAAACCCAAGAATCCCCCCTCTGCATTGCTGGCCAGATCCTTCAAGGAATCAAAAAACCCCATGAGTGTCCAGCTTTTGCTACGCAATGTACTCCTCAAACCCCTTTGGGTGCACCAATGGTCTCGGCAGAAGGGGCGTGCGCGGCCTATTATCGCTACGGGCGCGGCCTCGAGCAATCTAACCGCGCCACCTCAGAGGGATAGCCATGACCACAACAACCGGTTTGCCTGCATTTGAAGGTCCCATGTGCCCGCTACCGCTGTCTCATACCGAACGCATTGTCCTCGGTCACGGCAGTGGCGGACGAATGACTCATGATCTAATCCGCACGCTTTTTCAGGCTCACTTGGGAAACCCCTATTTGGAGGCCGGTAATGATTTTGCTCGCTTGCCTCTCGGGATAGAACCCTATTCGGAAGGGCATCTGATCCTCTCAACCGATTCTCACGTAATTTCCCCTCTCTTCTTCCCCGGGGGTGATATCGGACGGCTGGCCGTTTGTGGCACCGTCAATGATGTGAGCATGAGCGGTGCTATTCCTCTCTATCTCACCGCTGCGTTCATTCTTGAAGAAGGGCTAAGCATTGAAACTCTGGAACGGGTTGTCCAATCTATGCGACAAGCGGCGGACGAGGCGGGGGTGTCCATCGTGGCCGGCGATACCAAAGTCGTGGAGAAAGGCAAAGGCGATAGTTTGTTTATCACCACTACCGGGGTAGGTTGGTTGCCTTCCCATTACCATCTTCGAGGTGGAGAACAGGCACGCCCAGGCGATGTTGTTTTGCTCTCGGGGCCGATTGGTGATCATGGTATTGCTGTACTCAGTGCGCGGGGTGAACTGGGCTTTGAAGCCGAGGTTAAATCCGATGTAGCCCCTTTGAACCACCTCATCCAGGCCGTGCTCAAAGCCGCCCCTCACACCCATGTCTTACGCGACCCCACCCGCGGCGGACTGGCAACCACTCTTAACGAAATTGCCCAGCAAAGCCAGGTAGGTATCCGCATTGAGGAAGCCGCCATACCGGTGCGCCCAGCCGTGCGTGCCGCCTGCGAAATGCTGGGTTTGGATCCACTCTATATTGCTAACGAAGGCAAGGTCATCGTCATTGTTCCTCCTGAGGAAGCCGAGGCTGCCCTGGCCGTCATGCGTCAGCACCCTTATGGTGCCGAGGCCGCTTGCATTGGCATTGTAGAAGCCCAGCCCGCCAGTCGCGTCATTATGCGCACAACGCTCGGCACGCACCGCGTTGTTGAAACATTAAGTGGTGAACTGCTCCCTCGTATCTGCTAGACTGGCGCGTTGGGCCGGGTTTCTCTGGCTTAAGAGTTTGGGGCTGGTTCATTTTCAACCAGCCCCAAAATGTTATTGTATCATGCGCGCGTCTTCTTTTTAGTTTACTCGTAGCGTAAGGCTTCAACCACGTTCAACTGTGCCGCCTGGCGCGCTGGAATCGTTGCGGCCAAAGCGCCAAACAAGATCCCAATCGCTACCGCTGCCAGGATCCCCGAACCGGGGAAGAGGTATTCCATCGGGAAGCCAAAGCCCTCAAAAGCGCGCACCGCCATATAACCCATGTACAATCCGGCCAGGATGCCAAACGCCGTGCCAATGGCTGAAAGGATTAGCGCCTCCGAGAGAATAATTGTGCGCACTTGGCGACGGGTGGCCCCAACCGCGCGGAGCATGCCGATCTCGCGCGTCCGCTCGATAACTCCAATTGCCAGGGTGTTGACCATGGCAATCAAAGAGGGGATCGCCAGGAACGCGGCGACCGCATACATGCTGAGAAGTACCACATCGAACAAGCGCCGATTTTCCTCTACATAACGCTTGCCGCTAAATAATTTGAACTGGGGATAGGATTTGAGCAGTTGGGTGATTGCCGTCTCAACGGCTGCGCGATCGGCGCCTGGCTTCAAATTGACCTGATAGAAGACATCTTCAGTACGGCCAAAATCGGTTGCCATATTCGCTTGGGAAATATAGCCGGTGGTGGTTTTGGCGTTGAGGTAATCAATGCCGATCGCCACGACGCGATATGTCTTTTCGCCGCTAGGCGCAAGCAGGTTAATCTCATCACCCACGCGGATCCCTGCTGTGGCCGCTAACACACCGTTGATAATAATAGCGCGTTCATTTTCTAACGCCCGAAAGGCTGTTTCAGGATCTCCTTCCGTGATCGTTAACGCATCCAGTTGGCGATAAGCCTGTGGGTCTATCCCCAATAGGCCAACGGCAACATCTTTGACCTGACTACCAGCAAACCGTAAGGTACTGACCAGAGCAACCCCAGGGATTTCACGCAATTTCTGAGCCAATTCAGGTGCAGCCCCAGTATTCGAACCCCATACGGCCACGGTGGGAGGCATAATAAGAAAATCACTGCCGAGGCTCTTTTCTAGCACCTTAGTAAACGTCAAGGTCACCGAAGAAAGTACGCTGGCCACCATGATAACCACCGCCATGGCGATCATGGTGGTCGAAGCCGTCACCGTTGCCCGCCCCGGCTGACGGCTGAGGTTGCCTTCAGCCAGTTGGGCTGTGCCGTTGCGCGCAAAGAGCAACGCCAGTAAATTACCGAAGAGAACCGCAATCGGGTTAATCAGAGCCGGCGCCATCAGAATGAGGGCACTAACAAATAGAATCGCCCCTATCCCGAGCAAGGCGGCTTGCCCGCTGATCAAGATTGCCACACCCAATATCATGAGCACCACGCCTGCCCAGAACGAAAGACCGGCTAAACGGCGAAAACTCACTTGTCCGACGGAGGGGCGCAGAGCTTCTAGGGGCGTAACCCGTGTTGCCGATTGCGCCGGTAATAATCCCGCTAATACGGTGATCCCAATACCCAATAATGAAGACGTGATCACCAACGAAGGAGAAACTGCCGGTAACCCCACTTTGATGTTCAAAAATTGTTTCCCTACAGGAACAATTAACTGCAAAATGAACCAACCAAAAAGATAACCCAAGATCAACCCTGCTACCGTCCCCACAATACCCTGGATCAGCCCTTCCGCAAGGATCAGGTTTCGAATGGTGGCCCGGCTGGCTCCTAACGCGCGCAACATGCCAATATCGCGGCGTCGTTCTGCCACCACAGTGCGGAAAGTGTTGAAAATAATGAAACCACCCATTAACAGTGCCAGGAAGCCCATAAGATTGAAGATGAGTTGGGCATTGCGAATATTGGCCAAAATCTCAGATCCACTTTCCAACGCGCCAATTCTGTAGTGATCGCCTACTTCAGTCATCAACCGTTGCTGAATCTCTGCCCGCTGGGCTTCGTCTAAGGTGGTCAAATTGACATCAATGACATTGATTTTGCCCGGCAAGTTGAGCAAATATTGGGCTTCGTTAAGGGTCACCAAAACCTCTTCGTTCCCAGGTAACGCACGCTCGGGCAATAAGCCAACAACCTCAAGATCCGTAACACCAATGGCAGTGGGTAGAGCCAATTTATCTCCTACGCCAACCCCCAACTCGCGCGCTAGAGAGCGGGTAATTACCGCCGCATGGGTATCCTGAGGATCAAGGAAACGACCTTCAACCACGTTGTAAACGATCATCTGCCGTGCCACCTCAGGATCAATCCCCTTTAGCACCAGCGTGGAAACACGATCGGGGGCTTGAGGATCGCGGTCAAAATAATCCGCCGGAAGGTTAATCAAGCGCTCCAACGATCCCATTGCCACCTTGACACCTTCAATACGACGAACCTTCTCTAAAAGCGATGGGTCAAAAGCTTCCCCCGTTTTATGGGTAATGGTCACATCAATCTGCCCGGCTACTGCCATCATTTGGGATTGAAACGCCTGAACAAAGGTGGGCATGAAGGTGTTCATCCCAAAGATGACCAACACACCGAACATGATAGCCAGGGTGGTCAAAGCAGTGCGTAATTTTCGTCCCTTTAAGTAACGCAGGGCTAATTTAATTGGCAGGTTCATGTTGCACTCCTTTTCGCCACCGAATTAATCACCGATTTCTTTCATCTTGCCGACAACCAAATCCACCTGCTCGCCATTACGGCGTTCCATTACCGTTTCGTCCACAATCTGACCATCTTTGAGGAATACAATTCGGTCCGCATACGCGGCGATGCGGGGATCGTGAGTGACCAACAAGATGGTACGTCCCCATTCCGAGGAAATCTGCCGTAACAACATAGCGATATCTTCGGAAGCTCGCGAATCGAGGTTACCGGTGGGTTCATCGGCCAAGATGATTGCCGGGTCACTGGCTAACGCACGGGCTATTGCAACCCGCTGCTGTTCACCTCCGGAGAGCTCGGAGGGTTTGTGATTGAGGCGTTGCCCTAATCCCACCCGTTCCAGCCACTCTCGAGCACGCTTGAATGCTTCATCACTCCGCGTCCCATCCAGGATCATCGGTAAAGCAGCATTTTCCAGTGCATTGAGCACCGGGATAAGGTTGAAAAACTGAAAGATAAAGCCCATCTTTCGCCGCCGCAAGGCAGTGACCTGGTCATCGCTTAACTGGGTCAAATTTTCGCCATCAACGATCACCGTGCCTGAGGTAGGACGATCTAAACCGCCAATTAGGTGAAGTAGAGTGGATTTTCCACAGCCGCTAGGGCCCATCACCGCAACAAATTCCCCCGGCTGGATGGTGAGGTTGATCCCCTTCAGCGCATGGACTGCTGTTAGGCCTTGGCCATAAATCTTGACCAGATTTTGAGTCAAAACAATGGGTTCCATAATGAATTCCTCCTTAAAGTATTTTCTCTTTTTTATTTCTCGCCCTTGGTGGGTCGGCCACGTGGCCGGAGTTCTGGCTCTGGGACGGGTTGTTTGCGTACCTCATCCAGCCGGGCTTCTATCATATCCAACCACCGCAAATCGGCTTCCAGATGCATAACCGCCTGATCCAGCAAAAGAATATGAGCGAGTGAGGTTGAAGGATCCAGCGTCATTCGCAAGGCAGCCAAACGGTGCAATTCCTGAAAGAGACTAGCGCGTTGGGTGTAGATCAAACGCCGCGGATCGGCCTGACCTGTGGCCAGGGCGAGCATTAACTTGAGGAAAAACTCATCCCGTTGAGGTTCTGCCCGAACTGGTGATTCAAACCAACGTCGCAATTCTTCCTGACCGGCCGGCGTAATCGCATAACGGCGCTTTTCCGGGGTCTCGCCCGCAGCGCTTTCATCTTCGGTAATCAAACCGCTTTCCTTAAGCCGTAGCAAGGTGGTATACACCTGCGCAGGTTTCAGATTCCAGGTTTCACGCCCACCGGCCAAGGCCTGAAACGCCTGCAGCAGTTCATAACCATAACGACTGCGCTGGCTGAGCAATCCCAAAATAGCATTACGTACCGACATATAAAATACTCATCCGTTATCTAAAAAACTTGGCGAAAATATATAACAGATTACTATTTTTGTCAATGGATTTGATTTCCTCAAATAGGATAAGTTTTTGAACCTTATCGTCATTAATTCACCCCGGAGATTTCTCGTCAACCGCTTGACTTTGTTACCTGAACCTGCTACAATGAATGCGAACGTTCGCGCGAACGTTCGCATTAAAACCTCAGAGCATCCGTCCCATGGCCAAGAATCGGGTTACTCTCAAAGATGTTGCCCAGCGTGCCGGGGTCTCGTATCAGACCGTATCCAAATTGATCAACCGGCAGATCCGCCTTGCCGAGGAGACCGAGCAGCGCATCTGGCAAGCCATTCAGGACCTTGGCTATACGCCACACTACAATGCCCGCAGCCTGCGTGCCCAACGTAGTTTCACCATTGGGTACTCTTGGCCCCCTTCTCCACCGGACGAAACCAACCCTATCCTCGATCAATTCCTCCAGAGCATGTTCGTTGCCGCCGAGGCGCGTGGATATTATCTCTTGATGTTCCCCTATCATTATGAAGTCGAGAAACAAATTGCCGCCTACGCCGACTTGATTGACGCCGGACGCGTGGATGGTTTTATCCTCTCCAGCGTTGAATACGACGATCCGCGCATTCGATATCTACAAGAACGGAATTTCCCCTTTGTAGCCTTCGGAAGGTCCAATCCCGAGTGGGTCTTTCCGTGCATTGATGTGGACGGTGGGCAAGGGTTGTATGAGGTCACTCAGCATCTCATCGCCTTGGGACATCACCGTATTGCCGTCCTGGCTTGGCCGCGCGAATCGCGGGTCGGAAATAACCGCCTTGAGGGCTATTTCAAAGCAATGGCAGAAGCTGCCATTCCGATAGATGAAAACTTGATCCTACGGGGTGAGGGAAAATTGGATTTTGGATATCGTGCCACCCAGCAGTTACTCAGCCTTTCCCTCACCCAACGTCCGACGGCCATTGTAGCGCTTAATGACTATATGGCTATCGGCGCCATGCAAGCCGCACAAGAACAGGGAATGCGGATCGGCGAAGATCTCGCCATTTCGGGTTTTGACGACATTCCTCTTGCGCGCTATCTCACACCCCCTTTGACCTCAATTCGCCAGCCGATTTGGGAGATCGGTCAACATGTGATTCAACGCCTGATAGACATTATTGAAAACGGACAAATCCCTGAACCCCAATGTTTGCTTGTTCCCCCCACCTTAATTGTGCGTGCTTCAACCGATCCAAAGGTTAAAGCCAGTCCTTTCTCCCGAACTGCAACTCAAAAGGAGGTGATCAGCCGTTAGACAAACTCATCTTGCCCGCTTTTTCCCAACTTATAGAACTGGAGCCACCCTTCTCCCCGCCAGGGCTTGTCAGGGTGGCCCCCGCAAGCACGGCATAGGCCGGCTTGTGGGTTTGAGTATAACACAACCATTCCCTCAAATAAACCACCAGGTCGCAAAATATCGAGGAGGAGAACCATGAAAGGCTTTCGTTTGACCCTGTTTATAACGGCGCTAGTAGCCCTTTTGCTAGCCGCCTGCGCGCCGGCTACCCCCCAGGTGATAGAAAAGACGGTCGAGGTTGAGAAACAGGTTGTGGTGACCCAAGAAGTGGTCAAGGAAGTACCTGCAGAACGCGCCGTCGTTCGCCTTTCCGGTTGGGCTGCCAGCCCTGAGGAGACGGCCTTACTCCAATCCTTGCTCTTGGACTTCACCGCCGAGAATCCTGACATTGTGGTCAAGTATGAGCCTATCACGGGAGATTTTTGGGCTACGTTGAAGACCTCCATTGCCGCCGGGACCGAACCCGATATTTACTACATGGATATCTTCCAATTTCCGGCTTTCGTCCAGGACGATGTCATGCTGCCACTGGATGATTTCATGGCCAAGACTGGTACCAAGAAAGAGGATTTTATCCCCTCGCTCATTGATGCCTTCTCAGCGAACGGCAAGGTATACGGCATCCCCAAGGACTTCAATACCCTGGGGCTGTTTTACAATAAAGATCTCTTTGCCAAAGCCGGTCTGGCCGAACCCACCGATGATTGGACCTGGGATGACCTGAAAGCCGCCGCTCAAAAACTCTCCGATCCGGCTAACAATGTGTATGGCTTGGGCGTACCGGCAGATGCGGGACGCTTCCCCATCTTTGTCTTCCAAAACGGCGGTTCCATCATGACCCCCGATTTTCAGGACACCCTGTTAGACGCACCTGAGGCCATCGAAGCCGGCAAATTCTACACCTCATTCCGTGCTGAAAAAATCGGCGCCATCCCCGCCGATGTCGGGGAAGGATGGCAGGGGACTGTTTTCGGCAAAGGGCAATTCGCTATGGTCTACGAAGGGGGTTGGCTCATCCCTTATCTGAAGCAACAGTTCCCCAACATCAATTACGGCGTGGTCACACCTCCGGCCGGTCCTAAAGGCGAGGGCAATTTGATCTTCACCGTGGCTTACGTCATTTCCAAGAACAGCAAGAATCCCGAAGCTGCCTGGCGTGTGATCAACTACCTAACCAGTGAAGCCGCTCAGAGGAAAGTCATGGAAAGCGGTTTTGCCCTCCCCACCCGCCTCTCACTCCAGGAAAGCGACTACCTTAAAACCAATCCAGCGTCAGCCGCGATCTTCCGCGGCGCCCTACAGGGTGCCCGCCCCTTCATGTGGGGGCTGGTCGGCTCGGATGTGAATGATCAAATGACCAAAGCCCTGGAGCGCGTCTATCTTGAAAACATGTCGGTTGAAGAGTCCTTCAAACAAGCCGCCGAAGCCATCCGTCAGAAACTGGCCGAATTGAAATAGTGATGGGCATTGGGAGGGGATAGTCACTCCTATCCCCTCCCCCTAATAACCAGGAGGGATTCCAGGATGACCACGCCCTCGACCACCTCGGTGATATTAACCGCACGTCAAAAAGCACGGCGGCGCCGCGAAGCCTTAACGGCTTATACCTTTCTTTTGCCATATCTTTTCATCTTTCTGATCTTCACCGTTTTCTCTATCGGATATGCCTTTTATCTCTCATTCACCCGCTATAACCTTCTCAGCCCACCCCAATGGTGGGGATTGGAGGGTTATCGCCGCGTCCTGTGCATTGAATCCTGGTTTCCACGTCCTGAAAATGCTCCCAAGCCGGTCTGCGATGATCTCTTCATCCGCAAGGCACTGCCAAACACCTTCAAGTACACTGCTATCGTCGTACCAACACAGACTCTGATCAGCCTGGTCCTGGCTTTCGCCATGGATCAGAAGATCCGCTTTCGCCGCCTCTTTCGCACGATCTTCTATCTGCCCTCAGTCACATCGTCGGTGGTTATCTCGCTCATCTTTGTTTGGTTGTTCAGCCCGCTGGGGGTGATCAATCAAATCTTTCACCTGAAAATCAACTGGCTCAACGATCCCCGCTACGCCTTTTACACCATCATGATGGTGAACATCTTTACTACCAGCGGTACGTTAATGCTCATCTTTCTGGCCGGTCTACAGGATATTCCCATCACCCTTTATGAGGCCGCCGCCATTGATGGAGCCAATAAATTCCAGATCTTCCGCTATATCACCATTCCCATGCTGCGCCCGGTAATCTTCTTCGTTGTAACCGTAGGCATCATCGGCTGTTTTCAGGTCTTTGATCAAATTTATGTGATGACCGCCGGTGGGCCGCTCGACTCCACCACCACTATTGCTTATCTAATTTATAAATGGGCATTCCGGGATACTACGGTTAAAATGGGCCAGGCCTCAGCGCTGGCATTCATCCTTGCCCTTATTATTTTTGTTGTGACCATGCTCCAGCGTCGCGTCATCGAAGGAAGCGGCAGTGTTAACCAGTAAAGGGAATGAGTTATGGCAACGATAAGTCACGCCCAACCCCGTATGCTCTCGTGGAGCGACCGCTTGATTTTGTGGTACGACCACCTTAAGACGCCTCTTTTCTACCTGATCTTAATCCTATGGGCGATTATTTGTATCGCACCACTTTACTTCACGCTGGTCTTCAGCCTAAAGCCGGTGGCAAATGCTTATGATCCGCCACTCTTCTGGCCAATTCCCTTTACCTTGGAAAACTTCCGTGACGTCATCGGTGCGCTTCCACTCTTCCCGCGCTGGTTGCTCAACAGCCTGATCGTATCGCTCACCGTGACCATCTTGCGCATTTTCTTCTGCGCAATGGGTGGATACGCCTTTGCGCGTATGGAGTTCCCCTTAAAAGGATTCTTGTTCAATGCCATGCTGGTCTCAATGATGATCCCGGGACAGGTAACGCTGATCCCTGCCTTCCTGGTGGTCGGCCCGGGCATCATCCGTGGCGGATTGAAACTGGGTGATATCACCCTCCCCACCGGCTTTGGGTTAATAGATAACCTGGGCGGGGTCATCCTGCCCGGTATTGTCACCGCCTTCGGGGTATTTATGATGACCCAGTTCTACAAAAGCCTGCCTCGTGAATTAGAAGAAGCGGCAATGATAGATGGGCTGGGACGCTGGGGCATTTTCTTCCGCATTGTCCTCCCCCTAAGCCAGACTCAACTCTTGACCCTGGCGCTCTTAACGTTCCAAGGCGAGTGGAATGCCTTTATGTGGCCCTTGATCATCCTGCGCACTCCCGAAAACTTCACTCTTCCACTAGGATTAAATTGGTTCCGCGGTGAGTACTATACCTTGATCTCCAAGGTACTGGCCGGGTCGCTATTCAATACTCTTCCTATCCTCATTTTGTTCTTTATTTTCCAACGTTATTTTGTTCAAAGCATTGCCGGTAGTGGCTTAAAAGAGGGATAAGCAACCATGCAAACATCCACAATTCACCCCCTTTGGTGCATCGAACAATCCCATTTTGACCCTCAGACCCAACGTCATTGGGAAACCGTTTTCACCACTGGCAACGGACTGTTCTGCGCACGTGGTGTGTTTGAAGAAGGCTACCGCGGGGAAGAACGCGCCGCCTTCATGCACGGCATTTTCGATGACGTCCCCGTGCACTTTACCGAGTTGGTCAACCTTCCCGATGCGTTAGAATTGGAGATTTTTCTAGATGGCGAACGATTCTCGTTGGGACAAGGTGAAATATTGGCGTTTCATCGTTGGTTGGATATGCGCACCGGACTTTTGGAACGCGAGGTTCATTGGCGCAGTCCCCGGGGGCGCACCACCCGGCTTCACTTCGCCCGCTTTATCAGCCTGGCCGATCCTCACCTCATGATCATTCGCTTTTCCGTTCACCCATTGGATTATCAAGGCGAGATTGAAGTTCGGGCAGGTCTTAACGGCGAGGTGGATAACCTTCAGTTTAAACATTGGGATTGGCAAGCCCAAGCGACATCGCAGCAACAAGCCTGGCTGGTGTGCTCAACCCGCAAAACTAACCTGCCAATTGCCCTGGGAGCCTATCTCCACGTTGAGAGTCACACTATCGTTGAGCGTGCTGGCTGGGATGTGCGCAATCACCCGGTGTTAGTAGCCCGCACGTTGGCCTCACCCGAAAACCTGATCAGCGGCGAAAAAATCGTCTATATCTACAGCGGGCGAGAAGCCCCCAACCCTCAAGACGTGGTGCAATCCCGTCTGGCTCAAACTCATGCGCCCTTATGGGAACAGGCCTGGTCAGAACACGCTCGGGCTTGGGAGCGCGAATGGGATGCCTGTGATGTCATCATCGAAGGGGACGAGGAAGCACAGCGTGCGGTTCGCTTTAGCATTTTCCAGTTACTGATTGCCGCACCGCGCCAGGACGAGAAGGTCAGCATCGGGGCCAAAACCCTCAGTGGCTACGGTTATCGGGGGCATGTCTTTTGGGATACCGAAATTTTTATGCTCCCCCTCTTCACCTACACCCGCCCTGAAATTGCCCGCAATCTCCTCTCTTATCGCTGGCACACTCTAGATGGGGCGCGACGCAAGGCTCAACGCAACGGTTATAAAGGCGCCCAGTACCCTTGGGAAAGCGCAGCCACCGGAGATGAGGTCACTCCCACCTGGGTGCCCCATTACGCCGACCCCACCCAGTTGATCCGCATTTGGACCGGGGATATTGAGATACACATATCTGCCGACATCGCCTATGCCATTTATCAATATTGGCGCATCACTGGCGACGATGCGTTCATGCGCGACCGAGGTGCTGAAATAATTTTAGATACTGCACGCTTCTGGGCCAGCCGTGCGGAGTGGAATCCCAACCTGAACCGCTACGAATACACCAATGTCATTGGTCCTGATGAGTACCATGATCATGTAGATAATAATGCCTATACAAACTACCTGGCACGCTGGCATCTGCAAATTGCCCTCAATATTCTGGAATGGCTGAGAGATCACGCTCCTGACCGTCATGCCGACCTGATTCACCGTTTAGAACTGACCCCTGCCGAACTTACCCGTTGGCAGGACGTCATTCACAAGTTGTACTGTCCCCTCGATCCCCAAACCGGTCTGATCGAGCAATTTGAGGGTTACTTCCAACGTAAAGATGTGCGACTCGCCGACCTGGAACCGCGGAATGTCTCCATTCAGGTACTCTTTGGGATCGAGGGCGCCAACGAAACCCAAGCGATCAAGCAACCCGATGTGCTCATGCTGCTCTACCTATTGCCCGAACTCTTCAACGCCGAGGTAGTACACGCCAATTATGCGTATTACACGCCGCGCACCGACCACACGTATGGTTCTTCGCTCGGGCCATCCATCCAGGCCATTATGGCATGCCGTGTCGGCCGCCCTGATGAAGCCTATGAGCATTTCATGCGCGCCGCCCGTGCCGATTTAGACAATGTGCGCGGCAACGCTGAAGATGGAATTCACGGTGCCTCTGCGGGTGGGGTTTGGCAGGCGGTTGTATTTGGTTTCGCCGGATTGCAGGTTTCAGAGACCGGATGGGGCCTCAAACCGGCCTTGCCATCCCATTGGAAGCGCGTGGCGTTCAAGTTCATGTGGCATGGACAATCCATTTGTACTGAGATAACACCGCACTCTCCGCCTTCAATTCACCAGGTGATTTCATGATACGCGCCTTCATTTTCGATTTGGATGGTGTGCTGACCGATACCTCTGAATTTCACTATTTGGCTTGGAAACGCCTAGCGGATGAAGAGGGCATACCATTTACCCGGGAGGACAACGAAGCCTTGCGCGGGGTATCGCGGCACGAATCGCTGCGTCTGCTTCTCAAGGGACGGACCCTACCTCCTGCACAGTTTGAGGAATGGGCCGAACGCAAGAATCGCTACTACCTCGAACTAATCAATCAGATTTCCCCGCGCAACCTTTTGCCCGGTGCTGTGGAATTTCTCCAGGCACTCCAAAAAGCCGGGCTGAAGCGCGCCATCGCCTCTTCAAGCAAGAACGCGCGCCTCGTGGTTGAGCGCCTCAATCTGCTCCCCTGGGTAGATGTTCTGGTAGACGGAACGATGGTTGATCGGAGCAAACCCGCACCAGATCTCTTTCTCAAAGCCGCGGAACTGCTCGGTGAACATCCCGAAGCCTGTGTGGTCGTGGAAGACGCCGAAGCCGGGATCGAAGCTGCCCGCGCCGCCGGGATGCGCGTCATCGGCATCGGTCCCTACGAGCGGGTGGGCAAAGCCGATCTGGTTATCTCGGGGTTGAATGCTTTGGGTCCCGAAGAAATTTTGAGGCGACTGGAAAGAAACGCCTGAATACCGGCTTCTTCCTCCTCATCGCGTTGAAACCCCATCGGACGGGGTTTCAACGCTATATCAGGTAAAATTGAGCCATCACAATCCTAACAGGTGAGCACAGAATGGCTTCACTGAGGCTGGCTTATTTTATTTCTTCGCACGGATTCGGTCACGCCGCTCGCGCCGCGGCGGTCATGGAAAGAATAAAGACCATTTGTCCCGAGACTCACTTTGACATTTTCACCCATGTGCCGCAGTGGTTTTTTGCCGACACGTTAGGCAATGGGTTCACCTATCACGCCTACGCTTCAGACATTGGCATTGTCCAACGGTCTCCCTGGGAGGAGGATCTATCGGCAACTCTCACCATGCTCTCACAGCGCCTTCCTTTCCCAATTGACGAGGTCACCCTCTTAAGTGAACAGGTTCGTGATGTGGGTTGTCAAGCCATACTCTGCGATATTGCGCCATTGGGTATTGCAGTGGCCGAAAGTGCAGGATTACCCTCCTTCCTGATCGAAAACTTCACCTGGGATTGGATCCTAGAGGGCTATTTGGACCAAGAGCCGCGCTTTGCCCCCTTCATTGAGCATTTTCGCACCTGGTTCTCACGCGCCAGTTATCACCTTCAGACCATTCCGGTGTGCGAACTGCGCCCCTGCCACCTACGCACGCCACCGGTCAGCCGCAGCCCTAAACATTCCCGAGCCGAGATACGCGCACTTTTGAATATCCCGGAGCAAGCCCCTACCGTGTTGATCACAATGGGGGGGATCGAGCATCATTACCATGCGCTTACAGCGCTCAAGCAATACCCAAAGGTCACGTTTATTATCCCAGGAAGTGCTACTCACCCGACCCAAGAGGATAACCTCATTCTTCTACCCCATCGAAGTGGTTTTTATCACCCTGATTTGCTCTTCGCCAGCGATGTTGTCATCGGCAAGGTGGGATATAGCACCATTGCAGAGACCTATCACGCCGGCATTCCATTTGGTTACGCCATCCGCGAGCATTTCCGTGAATCCGCGCCCTTGGCTGAATTCATTCGCCAGAATATGCCCTCCCTTCCCATCCCCACCTCCGAGTTTTTGGACGGTACTTGGGTCAAACATCTACCGGAGTTACTGGCATTACCCCGCCGCAAGCCATCCTCCATGTCCCCCAACGGCGCCATGCAGATTGCTTTTTTCATCCTCGAACAATTAGGGGTGAACCATGTGGGTACCGCTTGAGCCGGCTCGCGCTCATTTGGTGATTTCGAAATCCCGGTTCATCGCTTCGCTCTACCCCGTCCATTCTGAAAGCGAGGTGCGCACAGTCCTGGCTAAGATACGCACCGAACTCCCAGGGGCTTCCCACCATCCTTACGCGTACGTTTTGGGCGGCGCTATCCACCAGGAACATTCCTCGGATGATGGTGAGCCCGGGGGTACCGCCGGTCGCCCGATCTTACAGGCATTGAAATCCCGCGAGGTGGAAGACGCGGTTTTGATTGTGACCCGTTACTTTGGTGGTATTAAACTGGGCACCGCTGGATTGGCGCGCGCCTATCGCGAGGCTGCCCTTCAGGTTTTGGAGATTGCATCCCTGGGGCAGAAAGTACGCGTTACCATTCTCAGCCTGGGTATTCCATACTCCTGGTATGAGTACGTCGAGAAGCAACTGCCCCACTTCAACGCTCATCTCTTAACCAGAGAATTCACAACTGAAGTGCACCTCACCTTAGCGATTCCCCACGACACCATCACCTCCTTTCTGACGTTCATCGAAACCAGCACGCGTGGTCAAGCCCAGGCAACGGTTTTGGAAGAGAATGTAGAGCGTATTGTTCCGGTACAAAAATAAAAAAGGACGAGGCTCAACGCCTCGCCTTTTTCTCCTCTTACCTTACTGCCACCCTTACTGCTGCTTGGCTTCGGCCTGCTTAGCCACCGCTTCCGCCGCGGCGCGCACGGTCTCCTCATCGGCCAGGTAGCGCCGCGAAATGACCTTGAGGTCTTTATCCAAGGAATAGGCTAATGGAATACCGGTGGGAATGTTGAGTTCAGGTATATCTTGGTCGGAAATGTTATCCAGATATTTCACCAGTGCCCGCAGGCTGTTGCCATGTGCTACAATCAACACTCGCTGACCTGCCTGAAGGCGTGGAGCAATTTTCTCGTGCCAGTAAGGCAGTACACGCTCAAGGGTCATCTTCAGGGATTCGCATGCCGGCAGCAGTTTTGGATCCACATGCTTATAGCGCGGGTCAAAGCGAGGATGCCGTGGGTCATCCCAATCGAGAGGTGGCGGAGGAACATCATAACTACGGCGCCAGAGATGGACTTGCTCTTTGCCATATTTAAGGGTCATCTCGGCTTTGTTCAGACCCTGCAGTGCCCCGTAGTGCCGTTCGTTCAATTGCCAGGCAATTTCATAGGGCAAATACATCAAGTCCATCTCATCCAGAATGATCCACAGAGTGCGAATGGCGCGCTTTAGCACCGAGGTGAATGCGATATCAAACTCAAATTTTTCCGCCAGCAACTGCCGCCCAGCCCAGCGTGCTTCTTCTTTCCCCTGCTCAGTCAGGTCAACATCGGTCCAACCGGTAAAACGGTTTTCCATATTCCAAACGCTCTGCCCATGACGCACGAGTACTAGATTCTCCATTTCTACACCTCTCCTTTCCGGCCTAAGATTAGGATAAGCACCCTGTAATTGCTCGTGAAAATTTACACAAAACAATTATACTTCAAAAACCGATCCATTGGCTTAGATTTTACCGCGATTCTTTTCTCTTGACGGCCCTAAATCCACACTCATCACCGATTTCGATTACAATCAAGGCTCAGAATGATCTGCAAATAAGGGCTTATTATGTTTGTTTTCCTTTCAAAGTTCCTGCCCCTTTTTGTTTATCCGCTTGGACTGGCATGCGTACTCTTGATCCTGGCGCTCATCCGTTCATCAACGCGGATAAGGTCATACCTTATTTCCGGTGCACTTATTCTCCTCTGGTTGGGTGGCAACCGCTGGGTCGCCTACAGTCTGGCGCGTTCCCTTGAATGGCGCTACTTGCCGCCAGACGAGATTCCCCCAGCTGAAGCCATTGTCGTTCTGGGCGGCGGTACCGAAGCCCCATCTTATCCCCGTTTGTTTGTCGAGGTCAATGGCGCCGGTGACCGCGTTATTTTCGCTGCCCGCCTTTATAAACAAGGGAAAGCACCCTTCATCTTGCTCAGCGGCGGCTATATCACCTGGCTGAGCCAGCGCGGTAGTACTCCAGCGGAAGAGATGGCCGATCTCTTGACCCTGATAGGTATCCCCTCAGAGGCTTTATGGTTACAACCCCATTCTCAGAACACCCACGAAGACGCTGTCTTCTCGGCTGAAATCTTGCGCCAAAAAGGCGTTCACCGCATTATTTTAGTCACATCCGCCCAGCACATGCCGCGCTCGGTAGCCTTATTTAAACATCAGGGTTTTGAGGTCATCCCTGCCCCCACCGATTTCAACGTGACCGAAAACACCTGGCGCGATCTCTGGCGCTTTGACCCACCCAGCCTATTGATCAACCTGTTGCCCACCGCCGATAACTTAGGCTTAACCACCAGCAGTCTCAAGGAGTACCTGGGTTTGCTGATCTATCGTCTTCAAGGTTGGCTCTAGCAGTTAGAGACGTTGTGCGATATACACCCGCCACAATGCCTGTAAAAATGGCCCAGGTGGTAAAGAAGCTAAAACTTGCAAACACTCCCCCCAACTGGCTTGCTCATCCAGGAAGCGAAAGATTCTCCAAGCCGGATTATTGCGGAACAACTGCATGAAGATATCCGCCATTCGATCGCCATGGCGCGACATGACCTGCAGCATAATCCGATCAAAGACGTGAAATCGCCTTGGTACTCGGGAAAGCGCAAAGGGATGACCACGGGTAATCAGTGAACGGACAATGGCCGCGCTATCGGCCTGGATGCGCATAAACGCATAACCACTGGAAGGCTTGACCAATCCACCTTTGGTACCAATGTTTAAAATACGATGCCCGACCCTGCGCGCAAAAGGGTGGTCGGTCATCGGGATGATTCCTCGCTCCTGTTCAAGGATGCGATAGCCCTGCACCCGGAGCACCTCTTGGAGATACATTCGCAGAGCCTCATCATAAGCCTGATCGTCCAAAAGTGCAGCAGAGAAGAGAGTATATTCCACCAAAGCCTGGTTGGTGCTCCAGGGCAGGACGTACATAAACCGCATGGCACCGTCTTGCGGGGTGCGGAAATCAAATAGCGTTCCTTGGCCTGGGTCAAAGATGGCTCGATCAGTTTCAATCACCCAGCCCTTAAAGTGCTGCCATAGATAATGATAGCGCTGGGGTTGGGGCTTCCAGGACGAAAATGAAAACGTGCTATCAAAGCCCCACCCACCCCGATGCTCACGCCCCTCAACTACCACCGTGACCCCATCGGCGTCCTGGTTGACCGCCTCAATTTCACCCTGAATAAATGTCACGTTTGCATACTTTTTCAGTTCCGAGAGGATGAAACGATAATAATCTGCGCCACGGATCATGTGATAGGTATAATCGCCCAGATCCAAGTCTAGCCGTTCTTTCCAATGGATCACGCTTAACTGCGGCCAAGAATGAAAATAAATCGGCTCAAACACCTCGGTACGGCGACTCCAAAAACACCATGTGCGATCATTACGGTTTTTTTCTTCCCTGTCCACGATCAGGATACGCCGATCACTGAGCGGGCTCTGCACCATATGATAAGCCAGCGATAACCCCGCCGCCCCTGCCCCAAGGATGACATAATCATATGGTTTCGTAACGTCCGATGGTAGATGAGATGCCATATAAATAGATTTTACCCTTTTGAGCAGTACTTCAGGGCGATCAAGGTTGTACACCTATCAAACTCCGGGATCTTTAACATAAAGCGGGTCAGGGTTTATGCCTGACCCGCCTTCAGTGTGCCCACTGGTTGCGTCAACAGTTATTGAGGGCTTTGCAAATCATTTCTTGATCCACCGGCAAGCGATCCACCCGCACACCCACCGCATTATAAATGGCATTTGTGATAGCAGCAGGTGTTGGGATCAACACAATTTCCCCCACTCCCTTGGCCCCGTAAGGGCCTTCTTCCACAGGATGTTCCACCACAAACGAGATAATCTCAGGGGTGTGAACGATGGAAGGGGTGCGATACCGCGCCAAGCGATCCGTTACAACATGTCCCTCTTTGACGATAAAGTTCTCGGTCAGGGCATGTCCGATGCCCATGATTGCACCACCTTCAATCTGTCCACGCAAGCCTAAGGGGTTGATGGCATACCCGACATCATTGGCGATGATCATGCGCAACACCTTTACCTCACCAGTGCGGGTATTGACCTCCACCTCCGCCGCCTGCGCCGCAAATGAGAAGGCGAAATGCATATCCCCACCTTCACCCAGCGGGCGTGTTGCAGGCGCCCAATAAGTATAGGAGGTGACCGGCGGCCGACCGCTCGCCAACATTTCCTCCGCTACCTGCTGCAAGGACAAAGTATGACCGTTGATTTGAGCCAGCCCCTCAACGAAGCGAATTTGCTCCGGTGGCACATCGTAGCGCTCAGAAAGTTCGCTGGTGAGCAATTCCTTAAGCGCACGCGCCGCGTAGCGCACGGCATTTCCGGTCACAAAGGTCTGACGCGAGGCTGTCGTTGGTCCGCCATCCGGCGTCAAATCGGTGTCCATAAGTAGCACATCAATGCGCTTGGGCGATTGGTTCAATTCTTCGGCGGCGATCAATTGTAATACCGTTGGGAGGCCCTGTCCTAATTCCGCCGATGAGGTGCGCACCTGGAACGTGCCATCACGGCGTAACTCTACCTCAGCGCCAGCTTTGTCCGGAGCACCACCACCCAGACCGGTGTTCTTATACCCTACCGCAAACCCCCATGCCCGCACCAAATGGGGTGCGCCTGGCACCGGTTTGGGCGCAAAAGGATTGGGACCACCTAAGCGGCGCATTTCTGCCTCTACCTTCTCAATGCACTCTAACAACCCCACGCTCTGACGCAACACCTGGCCGGTATTGGTAACACTGCCGACCCGCAAGGCATTTTTGCGCCGCAATTCGACCGGGTCTATCCCCAAGCGTTCGGCCAACATATCCATGATGCTCTCAATCGCAAACGCCGACTGCATCACCCCAAAACCGCGAAACGCCCCAGCGGGGGGATTATTCGTGTACATGGCATAGCAGTCCGCTTTAACATGGGGGACTTCATACGGCCCAGAGGAGTGCGTGGTTGCCCGCGTCATCACCTTCTCGCCTAACGACGCATAAGCACCGGTGTCACCGTAGAGTTCGGTTTCCACGGCCGTCAACCGTCCGTCTAATTTTGCTCCTACTTTGACCCGAATCTGGGTGGCGTGGCGTTTGGGATGAACGATGAGTGATTCGTGACGATCAAAGAGCAATTTAACCGGTCGGCCAGTGGCATGGGCCAAAAGTGCAGCATGGATTTGCCCTGCAATATCTTCCTTACCGCCAAAGCCACCCCCCATCAATTGACCAACCACATGTACCCGCGATTCCGGCCAGCCCAACGCACGAGCAATCTGCTGACGATCCGCATAGGGAATTTGAGAACCCACATACACTTCCATCCGTCCATCCGGGGTCGGACGGGCAATGCTGCACTCTGGCTCCAAAAAGGCATGATCGTGCATCGGGGTGAAAAAGGTGTGCTCAAGGATGACATCTGCTTCGGCAAATCCTTGCTCAACATCCCCTTTACGCACCTTGATGTGTTTGAGGAGATTACCGTTGGGGTGAATCTTGGGCGCATCTGGTTGAGCCGCCTGCACCGGGTCAGTGATCACCGGTAACGGCTCAAATTCCACCTCAATGAGATCCAACGCCTGGGTGGCAATTTCGCGAGTTTCGGCGGCCACTATTGCAATCGCATCCCCCACGTAACGCACCCGTTCCCCTACCCCTACCATAATCGGCCAGTCATAAATCACCAAACCGTGATTACGCTCACCTGGGATATCCTCTGCTGTCAGCACCGCAACCACGCCGGGCAAAGCCTTGGCCTTGCTCACATCAATGCGTTTGACAATCGCTGAGGGCACCATTGCCCGCTTGACGCGCGCGTGGAGCATCCCCTCGAACTGCAAATCATCGGTGTACTTCGCTCGCCCGGTAACTTTGGCCACGGCATCTGGGCGTGGGTGAACATTGCCTACATACTTGCCCGGCTTCGCAGCAGGGGGGATCTGCGGCGCCTCTACCGGTGTCCCGGTTTTCATTGCCTTAGCCGCCGCCTTGATGGCTTGAAGAATAGACGGATAAGCCCCACAGCGGCACAATGTGTCTTTAAGCGCCGTTTTGATATCCTCATCACTGGGTTCGGGCTTACGCAGAAGCAGGGCATAAGATGTCATGATCTGACCCGGGGTACAAAAGCCGCACTGCAATGCGCCGTACTTGATAAAGGCTTCCTGGAGAGGATGAAGCGCTTCTTCTGAGGGCGATTTTTGCCCCCAATCCACCATCTTGGCCAGGCCTTCAATCGTTAGGACATGTTTGCCCTGCACACGTACCGCCGGATAGGAACATGAGAGCACCGGCTCCCCATCCACCAACACCGTGCAAGCCCCGCATTCCATTTCATTGCAACCAATTTTGGTGCCGGTCAATCCCAGGCGATACCGCAACAAGTCCGAGAGCATCTCTCCCGGTACAACGGGCAGATCCACTTCTTGCCCATTTACCCATAAATGTAACCGCTCGTTCATACCGCCTCCACCACCGAAGGTTCCAGGGTACGTTGCCAGGCTTTTATGACCACTTCTTCCAATAAGACACCACTCAGGTGATAACGATATTCTGCGCTGGCGCGCATTGGGCTACTGCGAAATCGAATCGTCTCACGGATCGCCTGTCGGGCTAAAGCAAACGCCTTCTCATCGCATTGCCGCCCTTTGAAGGCATCCTCCACTGCCACGGCCCGGCGTGGCACCGGGCCAGATGGACCAATGGCAATCCGAATATCCTTGATGATATCCTCATCCCGCTCAATCCAAACCGCGGTATTGAGGATAGGTAATGCCACACCTTGAGGTCGCATCACCCGCCCAAAAGCCGACGCCTGATAAGGTCGGCGCAGAGGGACGTGAAACCCAACCAGGATCTCCCGCCGCAAATCCAACGCGGTTTGTCCCGGCCCTTTGAAAAGATTTTCCAAAGGCTCCAAACGTCGCCCCTCCAGGCTGGCAACCTCAGCCCGCGCATCCAGGGCCAGCAAAGCGATCATGCCATCTGCCGCCGGCAAGGCATGGGCTACGTTTCCCCCCAAAGTAGCCGAATTGCGCACCTGTGGGCCGCCAATCTGACCGCATGCCTCCGCTACCGCCAGCGCATGATAACGCACCAGCGGTGATTCGGCGATCTGGCTTACCGGTACCGCAGCTCCAATGAAAAGATATTCCTTGCTTTCTTCCAGCCTTTTCAGTTCGGGGATATGTGTGATGTCAACCAGCGTGTGAACCGGCTCGTGCTCCCCCTGCTGGATTTCCAACAGCAGGTCAGTTCCACCCGCCACCGGTAGGGCGGGCTCAGGAGCACTACTCAGGACGTGTAAGGCTTCCTCAATCGAATAAACCAGAACATAGTTGTTCCAAAAGCGCATAGGATCGGTGGACTCCTTTCGTTTGACGGCGGCACTTTTCGACGGGCTCACCGGCCCGACGCCGACAGCCACCCGAGAGACTGCCGACCACCGATTCCTGAGATTTGGGGTTGTTTATTTATTATAGACGAATTTTCTCCAAATGGTGCTGCCCTCCTTCACGCACGCCAGCCATCATCAGCCCCAATTGTTCTGCGGTCGCGCTTGGACCATCCACGATGCCGACAATTTCGCCCTCATAGATGACCGCAATGCGATCCGAAAGGGCACGAATTTCATCCAGGTCTTCCGAAATCAAAAGAATTGCCGTCCCTGCCTGGCGTTGCTCGAGCAGACGTTGGTGGATATACTCGGTGGCGCCAATATCTACCCCACGCGTGGGCTGTGAGGCGATTAAAACTTTTGGTCGTCGCGAGAGTTCACGGGCCAAAATAAGTTTTTGAATGTTTCCACCCGAAAGGTTCTTGACCGGGGTATCCACCGAGGGTGTTTTGACATTATATTCATTGACCAGCCGACCTGAAACCTCACGAATGGCGTTAAAGTTCAAAAATATGTTGCGCGAAAACGGTGGTTTATGGTGGTCCTCAAGGATCAAATTATCCGCCACACTAAATTCTTTGATGGTGCCATCGCGCAGTCGCTCTTCCGGGATATAAGATTGGCCCAATGCAATCCGCACTCCGGGTGGTTCATGGGTGACATCCTGCCCGCAAAGCAAAATGCGCCCCGCTTTTACCGGGCGCAACCCTGCTAACGCCTCCGCCAATTCACGCTGACCGTTGCCCGAAACCCCGGCCAGCCCCAAAATCTCACCCGCACGCACCTCAAGTGAAATACCGCGCACAGCATCTTGTCCACGATCGCCACCCACGACGAGATTCTCGATCGCCAACCGTACCTCACCTAACTGTGCTGTCGGGCGTTCATACTGCAAAATGACCGGGCGGCCGACCATCATTTGGGCCAATTCAATTTTATTGGTTTCCTTGGTAGGACGCGATCCCACCACTCGCCCATCTCGCAACACGGTCACCCGATCACTGATGGCCAATACCTCATGCAGTTTGTGTGAGATAAAAATCAATGCATGCCCATTCTGAGCCATCTGGCGCAAGGTGCGGAAGAGATCCTCGACCTCCTGAGGAGTGAGCACTGCCGTAGGCTCGTCAAGGATCAGCAATGCTGCGCCGCGATAGAGGGCTTTAATGATCTCCACACGCTGTTGCTCTCCGACTGCCAATTGCCACACATAGGCCTTGGGATCAACCTTTAAGCCGTATTGCTCGCTCAACTCACGAATGCGTTTTTCTACGCGGTCCAGGTCTAACAAAATCCCGCGCGAAGATTTCAAACCCAGGGCAACGTTTTCAACTACCGTCAATGATGGCACCAGCATAAAGTGCTGGTGGATCATGCCTATTCCGGCGCGGATTGCGTCTTGGGGGGAATTAAAATGTTGTTCCACCCCGTTGATCAGAATTTTGCCCGCATCAGGGCGGTACAACCCATATAATTGGCGCATTAGTGTGGTTTTACCCGCACCATTTTCGCCCAGCAAGGCATGAATCTCGCCCGCGCGAACGTCAAAATCCACATGATCATTAGCCAGCACGCCCGGAAAGCGCTTGACAATACCAATCATGCGCATTTCTTCAATGCGCGCATGGCCTGTAGGCAAACGACCATCAAGACCAATCGTCTGAGTGCTCATCCTCACCCGCAATCCATTTCATTCAATCCCGGGGTGGGTGCGACCCTGGAGGGGCCGCACCCGCACAACGACAAAACCTTTTAGTAGGGCAACGGTTTGATTGTACCGTCAATGATGCCCTTGATCACCTCATCAGCCTTCGCCTTGATCTCTGCTGGCACCGGCACGCGGTCATTGTATTTGATGGTCAAACCACCATTTGCAAGGGTCAAGGTGTAAGCCACACCACCCAACGTGCCAGCCTTGCGCTTGGCGATCATGTCCTTGATGATGCCAGTGTAATCGTAAACCTGGTTGGCAACGACGATATCCGGACCAAGGCTGGTCTGATCCCATTGCTGACCGAACCACTTGGCGCCCTTCTCCTTTGCCACACCAATGGCACCCACCACCGACTGCGATGAGCCGGTCAGCATATCCGCACCCGCTGCAATGTGGGTCTCCGCCGCCGCAGCCATCAGCGAAACATCCGAGAACGAACCGGTGTAAGTCACCTGAACCTTCACGTCCGGTCGTGCTTGCTCGGCTCCGTACTTGAAACCATCCACATAGGTCTTGGCATCACCAGCCTCTACCGGGCCGCACACGCCGAGGACGCCGGTCTTAGACATCAACGCAGCGATGGTGCCCAACACATAGCCACCCTGTTCCGCGGCCGGGTTGTAAGCAAAAACGTTCTTAATCCCTTGATCCGCAAAGGTATCCGTTGCCGTACCCCAGGCAAAACTTGTGTTGGGGAATTCCGGCGCGATCTGTGCCACCGAGGTTCCATATTGAGAACCATGAGCAATCACAATATCGTACCCTTGAGAGGCATAATCACGGATCGCTGCTGCGGCATCCGGCACCTTAAACATGTTTTCCGAGTAAGCGATTTCCATCTTGGATGGGCCACCCATTTCCTGTTGCACCTTGACCAGTGCCTCATACATGCCCTGGCTAAATGCCATATCCGTGATTGAAGAGGGCATAACAATGGCCACGCGGAGTGGTTTTTCAGGTGCTTGAGTTGGGGTTGGCGTCGCTGCTGGCGCGCATGCGCTGAGGAATAAAGCGACCAAAACGACCAGCATGAGCAAGCGAGAGAACACAGACTTCATGGTTTCACCTCCTGAGTGGTTCGGAAAAAGGTTTGACAGGTCAATTCATACCGGCTTAAGCGACTTGACTTCTCCTCCTACCTAATTAGAATAAACCACCTCCTTCCATTAGAACTCACCACGCTCAAAGGGCTTGCCCAATGCATCCGGCATCGCCGCACGGCGGACCGAGATTGCCAATGCCAGAATCGTCATCGCATAGGGAAGCATCACCGCAAAGTCATAGGGGAAATTCACACCCAGAACCTGTAACCATAATTGTAGCGCATTGACAAAACTGAACAAGAGAGCGCCTCCTAAGATGCCCAAAGGACGCCAACTACCAAAATAAACTAAGGCAATGGCAATGAACCCCATGCCGCTGGTCATATTCTCCTGAAAGAGGTTGATCAGAGAGATAGATAAGGATGCACCGGCGATCCCAGCCAATGTTCCACCCAACGTCACCGTGATATAACGGATCAAATCCACATTGATACCCAATGTATCCGCCGCCTGAGGGTTTTGTCCTACCGCACGGATCATCAATCCGAAAGGCGTCCGATAAAGGACAAAACTGGCTAAAGGCACCAAAAGAAACGCCCCATAGACTAAAATATTGTGGTTAAATAACACATCCCCAAGATAGGGGATATTACCCAAAAGGGGAATTCTCACCGGCTGGAATCCACTGATGGATTCCACCCCACTCATTGTCTTCTTGAACAGCAAACTGGAAAGGCCCAACCCAAACATGTAAAGACCGATACCGCTGATCCCCTGTTCGGCCTTCAGCGTTACACTCACCAGGGCCATGAGCAATCCCATCAGCATACCCACCGCCGCCGCTGCCAGCAACCCCAGCCAAACATTCCCAGTTCGCATCCCCACAAAGAAGCCACTGAATGCCCCCATCAGCATTATCCCATCCACACCCAGGTTGTAAACACCCGAGTTTTGAGCAAAAGCCTCACCAATCGCAGCATACAGATAGGGGGTTGCCAACCTCAAGCCCGAATAAATGATCCCCAAAATGACCGGAACGGTAAAGAGATCACTCATAGGTCTCTCTCCTGCGGGCGCGGCGCACGGCCCAGATGCGACTGCTAACCACAAACAATACAATCAATCCCATTAGCGTATCCACAAAGGCTGAAGGGACTTGAACAGCGCGCTGTAATTTATCCGCACCAACCAAAAGCCCCCCAAATAGCACCGAGGCCGGTATGGTGCCCAAGGGGTGCAAATTGCCAAAAAGGGCGGCTACGATACCCGAAAAGCCATACCCTCCTGAGAGGCCTTCCATCATACGCCGCTGCACCCCCATGACCTCGACAGCACCGGCTAGACCAGCGAATGCCCCGCCCAAGATAATCGCCAGGGCTTGGTAAACCGGCACCGGAATCCCGGCGTAGCGTGCTGCGCGTGGATTCAGCCCCACCGCGCGAATACGATAGCCGATGGTGGTACGCCAGAGGAAGATATAGACCAATATCGCCATCACCAGCGCCAGAACACTACCCGCGTGTAACAGTGTCTGCGGCACCAGACGCGGCAGCCAGGCTTGGCGGGGTAATAAAGCCGATTGTGCTATGCGTGTACCCGCCTCAATTTCTGCCGGGTCAATCATCGGGCCGCGCAAGAGGTAGTTAGAGAGTTGGAGGGCGATCGCATTCATCATTATCGTACTGAGAATTTCATTAACTCCCAAGCGAGCCTTCAATACCCCTGGCACTGCCCCCCATAACGCCCCACTGAGTGTTCCTACCAGCAGACACAGTGGAAGTAAAAGCCACCCAGGTGCTTGGTTCAACGAGAGCGCCAGCGCCGTCGCCGAAAGCGCACCGACAATAATCTGCCCCTCGCCGCCGATATTAATGACCCCCCCGCGGAAAGCGATTGTAATTCCCAACCCCACTAGTAAAAGGGGGGTTGCCTTGACTAAGGTTTGAGTGATGCTAAATGTACTTCCGACCGCCCCCTGTACCAAAGCCGCAAAAGCCACCCCAGGGTTGGCACGGAGCAATAGCAAGATCAGCGCCCCAATCACCAGTGCCACCGGTACGGCTAATAGCGGCAGGATAGCCTCAAAGACTTGATTGAGGGTACGTTTAATCTCAGACCGCTGGGGCATTAACCGTCTTCCTTTCGATCAAATTTTTCAAACGCACGCTAGGGGAAACGATAAAGCGGGTGACTTACCAATAAGGCGAGCGGCGACGCAGAACACCGGCTAGCTACTAATTATAACGAAATATCAGACAATTACAAAGTGACAAATGTCGTAAATTTCTTTATTTCTCTCCCAAATTGTCATACAAGTTGACCGAACAAGTTTTATGATGTACTTTCGGTCGCATGAAATAATGCGCCTCCGCTTCGCCTCATCCCCAACCCACCCAGAACAAAACCAGGGTTTATTCCGACTGTCATGGGGATTCAAATTTACTCGCCTTCGTCCTCATCTTGTGAGAGCAAGACACTCTCCGTCGCTGAAAGATAATCTGCCGCGGTAGCCAAGGGCAAACGCACCACCAGACGCCGCACCTGATCGCTTTCGCGCCGTACCACGCGCAGCACCACCACACTCATGTCATCATTCGGACGACCATGATCTAACCGAATGGCTTGAGAAAGTAGGGTATCGGCCAGAACCTGAGCCTCAGGATCTTGCTCTTCAAGCATCGCTTCCAGAACCGTGCAAATATCCAGCGTACGCCCGTATTGACTACCGGCTTTGCTTATTCCATCGGTATGCATGACGACGGTAGTACCCGCTTCCAATGGAATCTCGGTGATGGCCGGTCGAATGTTCCGGGCCACACCGATGGGTTGATCTACGCCCGAGATACACTCGACCTGATCTTGATGGGCAACATAGATCGGCGTAGGGTTATTGTGAGTGAGAACGAGCGTGTGGGTCTGTAAATCCGCGCTCAAAATACTTAGATAAACCGCTGCCTGCCCATTCCGTTCGGTATAGAGAAAGTCCGATGCTGCACGGGCTGCCGCACCATCACGTACCCCTTCCGCCAGTAAACTTATCACCTTGTGCACTACCAAGCTGGAAACAACCTTGGCTTGACGCCCCGACGCCTGACCATCGCATAAAACTACCGAGAGCCCACCATTGGGGCGTTCTACCACTTCAAGGGTATCCCCACTCTCCTGAGAACCATATTTGGTCGCCTTCGCCACCGCAATTTGTATTTCCATCGCCAGCCACCTGCCTGATTATTCTAGAACGTTTGCTTCTGCAATTGCAAGATCAGAAGGTTTTTGGGCCACCAAAACCAATAACCGATCCCCATTATAATCGCTATTTTCCCAAGTGACGTTCACGTAATTTAAGTCAAGCAGGTGAGCGGTAATGGAATCACACACCGAAGGCAGCCAGGGGCCCTGCGATGTGACACGAAACAACCAGCGTAAAAAACGCGCATAAGGGCTATTACCACCCAGTCTACTTCCCAATAGAATAACTAAACGACCACCTGGGCGTAAAATCCGCCAGATACCCTCCAAGGTCGGTGTCGCCAAGATAAAGGCGCCTGGAAACGTCGCTACGACACAATCGAAGCACTCGCAAGCAAAGGGAAGCGTCTCAGCCCGGCCCCGAACCAGATTGAAGACCAAACCGGCCCGTTGCAAACGGTTGCGCGCCATTTTGATCATGGGCATACTCTCATCAACCCCAAAAGTTGAAAAACCTGCCGCGTTTAACTCGACCTGCAAATGGCCTGGACCAAACCCAATTTCCAATACCCGCAACCCGCGGATAAAAGGAAGGATTGTACGCACCCAATGCCGCCAGCGTCCAACAGAGACAACATGGGCAACCCAATCGTAAGCCCAAGCAAAAGGATGATAAAGCAACCAGAAAATGCGTTCCATAAGGTATACTTTACCTGCTGCACCTAAAACCCATAACCGAGATGAGCGCCTCATGGAATTATATTTCATCCGCCACGCGCAATCTGAGAATAACGCTTTATGGGAAAGCACCCGTAGCAGTGATGGACGTCATCCTGACCCCGACCTCACGGAAAAGGGAGTACGCCAAGCTCTTTATCTGGCTTCGTTCCTCAAAACACCCAGATCACTTCCACCAAATGCTAACCGCGGGGCTGATTGGCATAACCGTTACGGCTTTGGCATTACCCACATTTACTGCAGTCTTATGAAACGAGCAGTCAGAACCGCTGCGATTGTCGCTCAAGCCTTGAACCTACCACTCTATGGGCACTTAGATCTCCACGAGAACGGTGGAATCTATTGGCAAGACCCCGAAACCGGTGATTTTATCATCCAAGCCGGACTCTCCCGCTCATCTCTGCTGGCACTTTATCCCAATTTCATCCTCCCCTCCGAAGTTGGCGAAGAGGGGTGGTGGAATCGCCCCTTTGAAACCGAAGATGAGAGCCGGTTCAGGGCCAAGCGCCTGTGGCAATGGCTGCTTGAACGCCACGGCAACACCGAGGATCGTGTGGCGTTCTTCAGCCACGCTGGTTTTTACCACACCTTCCTAAGCACCATTCTGGGTTTTGAGCACATGGGTAACGCCTGGGTGTCTCTCAGCAATTGTGCCATCACCCGCCTGGATATCACACCTGATGGTGTATGGGTGGCTTATACAAATCGGGTGGATTTTCTTCCCGATTCTCTACTGTGAATCAGCCAGTTCCGCCCCTTCCATAACCACGGAATTTTTAGACCGATCCATCGTCGCAAACAGGAGAAATCCCAATAGTTGAACCCCACCACCGATCCACAGCGCTACCGGAAGCCCCAACCAATCTGCCAATGAAGTTCCTAACACCGGGGCAACCATCGAGGAAATATACTGTAGTTCTTGTGCCAGGGCAACAAATGAGGCACTATACTCCACCGGAACGCGCTTCATCAATTCATCGAAGAAAACCAAATTCAGGCCGGCCTGAAAAATGCCGGTAATCCCGGCCAGAACTGCGATAAGTTCCGCGCGTCGAGTTAGGGCCACCAGGATGGGATAGATACCCACCCCAAAGGTTGTCCACAGCAAGATCCAACGCGTCCCACGCCGCCGTGATTGCGCCGACCAAAAGAAATATCCCACCATCAGAATCGCCGTCTGAGCCGTGTTGATCGTCGCAATCCAACCATCGGAGGCATGGACCACCCGCACAAAATAGAGTGGAAACAGCGGCGTTACCAGTGCCGAACCGGTCAAGAAAATAAACCGTCGCGCCACGAAGGACAAGAATGAGTGTTCGTTGCGGAGGATATGTAGATAGCGGGCTAATCGTTCTCGTATCCCCCTGGACTCGTGCTCTTCCTCTACAGGCATTTCGGGCAAAACTATCTGACTCGAAAAATAGTAACTCAGGATTCCCGCCAACCCCAATCCCATAAACGCCAATTGATAATTCAATGGAAATGCAATCCGATCCAGAAGTTGACCGATGAGAAGAACGGCCACCGAGGTTGTCACCCCAAGAATGGACCAGCGCCGTGTCATCAGGTCGAAGCGGTAATTAGGACCGGCCACCGCGTTCATTACCACCGAGAACGTGATCGAGAGCATGGTTTGGGGAATGGTCGCCAGTGCCCACAAAAACAAAATTCCTCCCACCTGAAAGGACGGTGGGAGCACCAGGCTCACCAATCCAATCAGCCCATACCCAAGAATGTAGCCCATCCGGGAAAGGCTAAACCAACGCACAATATTGCGTTGGCGTTGCAGGAATTGCCCCATCGGCAACGCCAACAAAAGACCGGTCAGTGCCGGCAGTGATGAGAGCAACCCCACCTGAAAACTGGATGCCCCTAAACGGGTTAAAAAGACCGGTAAGAAGGGAGCCGCTGCGTTGGCTAACCCAACCGCTATCGCATCCAATTCAACGTTGCGAAAATTTCGCCGTTGAACTGGACTAAGTTCGGGTGGACCAGAAAGAAAGCGTCGAAGACTCACCACACCAAGTCCTTTGGATCAAAGTTGAATATCAAACTCCCCCACCTCAAGCACCACCGGCTCGGTTACCTCCACATCAAAACGGGCTAACCAGCGATAGAGTTCGAGCAGGTAGCGTAACCAGGCCTTTAAACTCGGGGATTCGGTCGCCGCCTTTTGCCACCGTTGTTCCAGGTATGGAATCTGTAACGCCGCCGGAAAACGAGGCACCGAACGCGCCAACAAGAGGGTTTCCAGATCCCAGAGATTGATATCCCCTGAAGCATGAGCGCTAAACAGACGGTGCCCCTGAGGATGAATCCACACCCCCACTCCCGCCGAGGCAGGATCCGTTAAGCGCGAAATTACCTTTCCACTGAAAATATTCCAGGCCGATATCGCACCCTCAAGATCCGTGCTAAATAACAATTGTTCTTCAGGGTGAAAACACAAATGGCTTAAGCGCATCCCCTCGCATGCCACTTCCCACAGACGCCGCCCGTTCACAATATTCCACGCCCGCAACCAGCCATCCCGGCTATACGAAGCCCCCAATTGCCCCGAACTAACTGCCAGAGCCAGCAAAGTTTCACCCTGATCCGGAAGTTCGGCGATTAAGGCGCCATCCATCCATCGCCACACCCGTATCACCCCTGCTGAACCGGCACTGATGAGCCGTTCACCATCTTCGCTTATGCCCAGGCCGAACAATTCCTCGCCATCCGGGGTTGGAATTAAGCGCAGTTGTGGTCCAAATGGGAAACGCCAAACTCGAATTGTGCCATCAAATCCGGCACTGAACAGCACTCGCCCGCCGGGATGCATGACTAAGGCTCGAATCAACCCTCTATGACCGTTCAGGGTTTTTACCAGCGCTCCGTCGCTCATACGAAAGACGCGGATAGCGTGATCGTTGAATCCGCCGATAAGATAATCACTCTCGGGGCTGAAAGCCAGCACGCGGGGTTGCCCCAACATACCTCCCAAACGGCGTGGGGGCAACCTTGAATCCACCAGATCCCAAATCCAAAGCGTCGCATCTGTGGTTCCTGCTGCCATCCAGGTGCCTTCGCGGTTAACCGCAAAACTCATTAATTCGGTTGCCACCGGAGGACGGAAAACAGCTGTTCGTTGTACCTGGGGAGGATTCAGACGACAGTTTTCGGCCAGGCCAGATAACATGGAAAACGCTTCGCGCTCCTCATCGCCATCCGGTTGCCACCCTTTTTCTTTTAGCAGATGTAAAATCTGAACACCCCAATAAGGCGGTGCTACCTGTGCAATTTTCCACATCTCAACCCAACGTTCTGCTGCGGCCAGATGCGCCATGAGGGTTTGCCAATCGGCATCGCTCAGGTCTCGTATCCCTCGCACCACATGTCCCCGCTGGACGATACTCAACCAACCCACTCGTCCGGTATAACGGCTTAGGTGAAGTAGGCGTCGTCGCACAAGCGGTGATGCCTGCTCATAAGCCATCGCCAACAAACGCTGATCAAGGTCGAGGGCTTCGTAACGTTCCCATTGTTGGGTTAGGAAGAAAAATAATGCCCGTTGCACAACATCTCGGGGGAGGTAACCCCGTTGACGCAAGATTTGTAACACCTGACCATCTTCATATCTCAGAAACAAGGCACATAATGCCTCTTGAGCAATCTCACTACCTGCTTGGGCCAACTTATCCAGATAATACAGAATAATCTGGCGTTCACGCGAATGGGTGAAGCGAGTATAACGGTTAATCAGAATATCCAGCCCCTCTTCGGTAAGCGATTCCAGGGTGTGGACAATGTCAATCCATTCCTCCCAACCCTGTCGCCGCGCTGCTTCAATTAATCGTTCGCGCAAGTCTGCATCCTGGGTTTCCAGATAAGCACCGGTAACATGAAGGCCCGAAGGATCATACTGACCATAGACTTCCGGATCCTGGTACAAAAAACTGAACACGGCTTGCAAGCCAGGAAACGGACAGGCCAGGTTGTATTTTAGAATGATAGCCGCTGCCTCCGTATTGGCTGCATTCACTGCCAATTCAAACAATGTGATACAACTGGAATCGCGTCCCTGCTGCGCCCGCCGGGCTAAGGCTTGAAGCGCTGCCGTACGCACTTCCTCGAGTGGACAATAACGAACCGCCGCACCCAATGCCCCATCGGCCTCTGGACTGTCCGCCTCTTCTAAAACAGCAACAGCACCTCGCAAAATCAGGGGCTCAATCAAGTCCGGCGGGGAATCCAACCAAATCGAAGGATGAGTCAATAGGCGCTGTAAACGCTCCCAAGGCAATGTCCCCATCATAAATGTAGCCTCATCCAATGCAGCGGGTCAATCCCCGAGATATGCACCATCCCACTCGAATCAATCATCACTTCAGAATCGGGCACCCGCTCCAAATCTGCCATCGAATAACGTGAAGTAAGAAAGTGCACGGTTTTGTTTGCCGAGCCCAGCAATCCACGGGCTAAACGCCGTTTGGCTTGATATCGTCCAGCAATCACCACATCCACATGGTCTAGCACAGCCTGCCCCCATGGCAAGGTTTGCACCTCTTCCCAGGTGTAGCCCGTAAATAATATCACCGACCAAGGGGTTCTGCGGCGCACCTGTGACAGGAAATCCACTAGTCCCTCACCTTGTTGCAAAGGCTCACCACCACTCAAGGTCAGCCCCTCACTTCGATCGGCAAAGGGCAAAATTGCTTGCAACAACCCCTCTACCGTCCACACCTCCCCTCCCTCAAACGGATGCGTTTGAGGATTAAAGCATCCCGGACATCCCAGGGTGCATCCTTGAAACCAAATCACCGTTCGCAACCCCGGCCCGTTGGCTCGGCTTATGGGCTCTATATGGTGAATGCGAAGAGTGCCGACAGGCGCATTCATTTCTTGGTATTACCCACCTCAACCCGATCAACCTCTTGAACGCCGGAAGCAGGCGTTTCATGAGCCTCAGCTGTCATCTCCCGCTGAATAATTTTCCCGCCCAAAGCCTCTTCTAAGGCTGCGGTTAAGGACAGGCAGGCTTCTCCTTTAACACCACGCACATGAACCAAAACACGCCCTTGCGGGTCAATTGTCACCTCAATCTCTTCGATCTTCATTCGAATCACCTCGCTATCCAATGCGGCGGAGCAACAACCGGATTTGCCCTGCTTCATTGGATTCTTCTACCAGTGCAAATCCTTGGGCTTCCAACTGCTCACGGGCGGCGTGGTAGGCATAGCGTTGGGCCAGTTGACGCTTGAATTCCTCAGGTTTAACACCCATGACCCCAAACCAATCAGCCACAATTTCATAGACACCCTTGGTCTTACGAAAACCTATCGGGTAACTCAAGCGCGGTTGAACCCTAATCTCTACCGCCAATTCCTCCCCCCGCACGCTTTGGACCTTTAAATCTCCCTCCTCGGGCTCAAAGCCCATGTCGCGCAAGGCGGCAAGCAGGTAGCGCTTCTCAACAAATTGGGTTTTGTAACGCGATATGTGAGACATGAACAAAACCTCGTGTAACCACTCAAGTAAGGCGCACCACCGGTACCGCATTCAAAACCCGGTGGTGATGAAGAAGGTCACGCGCATTAATTACCAGACGCTTTTGTGCATCCACAAAGAATTCAACCTCAAACCGGGGCTCGCCTTGGCTGGCAGGTGGATCGGCTACCAAAAACGTGGGGTTATTTTCATTCATCCAAAACAACGTCCGTGCTTCCTGCTCTTGTGGGCTAAGCGGAAGTAAACGAACGGCGCCGCCGGGGTCAAAAATGATCTCTACGCTTTCCTCAGTTCGAGGACGCGAATCGCCTATTTCAAAGATGGCCAATCCGAGTCTCTGCTGTCCCTCATAAGCCGCTTTGATCGTTAACCGTGCCACCGGTTCGGGAGTCGGGTAGGGCGTACCTCTAGGCACAATAACCCGATAGTCATACTTTCCCCTTTGAGGATCAATATAGCGGATGGCATAATCATGTTGAATGTAATCAAAGAGTTCCACACCCCCAATGAACGCCGCCGTTCCTAACGCCACTGCTTCTAAAGGCCGATGCAGCAAAACCCGCTCACGCCCAAACCATTGACGTAGCAAGCGCTGCACCGCCGGAATGCGGCTACTGCCTCCGATCATGAGCACCGCCTGGATCTGGTCTTCATCGTACCCACGCTCGCGCGCTTGATTTAGGGCAAGTTGAATCGTGCGATGAATATCGGTGAATAGTCCATGTGCATCTAATAAGTGTTCGAAATCCTCACGGGTAATGCGAAACGAAAGCACACTACCATCCGATAAGGACAGGGCATCTAGAGAGGCCTCCTTCTCAAACGAAAGCCGTTCCTTGATATATTCGCTGTAAACCAGCAATTGGGTGCTGTGTTCACGCACCGCAGATTCTTCCTCGCTTCGGTTATTAAAGCGCAAGATCTCTTGAAAGAGCCACTGGTCAATTCGCGCGCCTCCCAGGTCACGCCCCGCCTTACCCAACACGCGGCAATGACGCCCGCGGGCATCAGCGGACTCGCCGAGTTGGATGACCGAAACATCCAGGCTTCCCCCACCGAAGTCGAACACTAGATAAACCTGGCCAGGGTGCAGGCTCAACCCATACCCCAGCGCCGCTGCGGAAGGTTCATCAATAACGCGAAAACGACGAATTCCCAACTCTTCCGCCAGAGCCAGCAGCCAATTCTCATAGTGCTCAAAAGCCTCAACGGGGACGCTGAATCCAACCTCTTCATCGGGGTGCAACTCTTCGAGCGCAAAAAACAACACGGTGCGCAGGAAATCGCGCCCGGCATCAGCCGGGTGAATGTCGCGCTGGCCGACCCGTAGGCGCAGCGGTGAACGATGGCTGATATAGCGCTTCATCCAGCGCACCGTATAGGGTGACGCATACAGACCACGCTCAAACACCTGTTGACCAATCCAGTAATCTTGTTCACTACTATAATGAATGACCGAGGGGATATAGGAAATAACCCCGCCCTCGCTTTCCTGTTGACGCCCATAATCCGGTAAATGTAGCACCTGGGGTTGCTGGACTTCAGTATCCCAGAAAGCCAGTATGGTATTCGAGGTACCAAAATCAACCGCTAATCTTCGACTCATGGCCATACCCATCAGCCAATGCACCATTTACCCACACGACAATGTGGGCTTGATTTGATTATAACGCAGCGTTGGGCCGTTTTCTCAGCGGTTTCCCCCAAGCCCTCCTCGGTAGGTTACGGCTCAACCGGATAACCCGCTTCAGTCCAGGCCGCAAAACCGCCTAAGATTGGTTTCACCTTCTGAAAGCCCTGATCTAAGAGATACTGCGCCGCACGGGCGCTCGACTCCTCAGCCGGTCAGGTACAGTACGTGATAATCAGGCGCGATGGGTCAAGTTCGTTGATCCGTTGGGGCAATTCATTCACCGGAATATTGAGCGCACCCGGAATGTGGCTGGTAGCATAAGCACTAGCCGGCCGCACATCCAGAAAAACGGCGCTCCCCTCATCATAAACACGCTTAGCCTCTTCAAGAGCGATCCGCTCAACCTTTGGGTAGGGAATATTCGCGGAATTACCAACGGTCGTTGTCGGCTGTGATTGATTCTGCATCAAGAACCCCCACGCTCCATACAGCATCAATCCTAAACCGATCAAGATAAACACCCAGGGGGCAATACGCCGCGTACCTTGCGATTGGGGTTGCTTCTTGGTCTTGCGGGTCGTTTTCATATTGAATATTATAACAAAATTTATCGTATTTAGTGTTATTCGTCGAAGCCTTTGCCACCCTCTATGGCTTTCAGATCCACTAATTCGAATTTACCCAATGCCGCAATCAAATCGTCTCGCCGTAAGATAAGTGCCTTTCCTGGCAAGCCTGAACCAAGCGAAACCTCTTCTGGAGCAAAAACCCCGGGATCAACCAGAATACGTAAGTGCGATGGCAATCCCAATGGGGATACACTACCCGGTGCATATCCCGTGATCCGGAGTACCTCTTCATCGCTCGCCAAAGTCACCCGCCGATGTCCCAAATAATGCCGTAAGGTTGGCCAGTGCACATGATAACCTCCTGGAATGAGCACGACCACGAATTCATTTTTAGCCATCCGAAAAAGCAAGGTGCGGATTACCTGAGTAATCTGCTGTCCACGCTCAGCTGCTGCTTGCGCCAAATCTTGTGGCGGTTGGGAGTGAATGAAAACGCGATAAGGAATCTGTCGTGTTTGCAGAAATTCTTCTGCTGCCGTCAACATCCGTTACTCTCAGAATGTGAGCGTCAATTGCCGCGCGGGTTGCCGACCATCTAGCAAAAGGTAAGGCGCTGCTCGTTCTACGTTCACGCCTAATTGGCGCAACTGCCGTAAATCCCGCAGCCGAAAAAGACGACGCGCGCGGATGATCGCAAGAGCCGACTTTGGACCAATCCCCGGAACGCGTATTAACTCTTCGCGTGAAGCGCGGTTAACTTCCAACGGATGGGTAAGGTAACGTTGCGCCCAAGCCATTTTGGGGTCCACCTCAAGCGCCAACCTGCCATCTGGGTTCAGGGGTAGTTCATCAAAACTGAAGCCATAATCCCGTAACAGAAAAGAGGCTTGGTAAAGACGCAGTGCGCGGTGTGGGTTTTCCGCTGGATGATCTTCTAGCGGGGTATCTTCAATCGGGCGAAAGGGGGAGTAATAAACCCGGCTAAGCCCCAACTGGCGGTAGAGGTGGGCTGTGATTTGGAGTAATTCGGCATCCGTTTCTCCAATTCCGACCACGAATTGGGTAGTAAGTGAAATCCAACGGCGGATGGAGCGGTACTGCTGGTTAAGCACCGCCTGATGGGCCAATTGGAGGGGTTCTAACATTCGACTTTGCGGCACTTTGCGCGGCGCCCAGTGCTCTAGGTATTGGTTCCCCGGCATTTCTAAGTTAATCGAAACCCGTGAGGCTAATGCTACCGCCCGTTCTACTTGCGCCGGTTCGGCACCTGGCATCAATTTTAGATGCAAGTAGCCCTGAAAACCCAATTTGTTGCGCAAAACTTCCGCGGTAGCAATCAAACGATCCTGGGTGCGGATTCCTCCCCCGGCAATCCCCGAAGATAAAAATAAACCCTTTACCAAGCCGGCATTGTATATCTGAAGAAATGCCCGCGCTAATTCTTCCGGCTGAAAGGTCGCCCGCCGAAAATCCCGTCCGACTCGAAACGGACAATAAGCGCAGTTATATTCACACACCGAGGTCAGGAGCACCTTCAGCACCGGGATTTTCCGCCCACCCTGCAAGGTTACGTGACTGATATGATCTAAAAGGCGCGTAGTCGTTTGAGTGGTTCGCGCCGGATGGCAGACAGGCAGGGCTTCGCTCCCGGGGTTCGGCTCCGCATCCACTTCTAATCCATCGTCTTGAGAAAGTAAGGCAAGTTTCTGAAGCCAGTCCATAGCAATTTGATTATAGAACATATTTTCCGCTTGTGCAACCGGCATTTAAAAATGGGTCAACCACTTTTAATAGCCACCAGTCTGTTATACTTGAAACACAAATAGCCTCGTTTTGAAGGATCATCCGTCCATGGTTATTCTGGGCACCTGGAGGGGTTATAAACTGACCTTCAGTTTCAAGTCCAGTGGCCTAACCGTCAGTTTCGAGCAGACCGGACAAACCACGGTCTATGGTTATGACTGCGCTGGGCGCCTCTGGACAGGGCTCGAAAACGGGATATCGTTTCGTCGTGGCCTGGATGGCAAGGTTGTCGCCAAATGGCGCCAACCCGGCAATCAGGCGGCACGGCGTTGGCTTTCACCCACCGAAGCGGAAGGGTGGATAAATCGTGCGCATCAACAAATGCGCACTCTGTTCACAGCCATTGAAAATGGGGAGGCACACCTGGAGCGCCTGCTCTCAGAGGACGAAATAGAGATGGTAAGAACAGCAGCAGGATTTGACCCTCAGCGCGCTGCCGCCGATGCAGCCCAGTATTTTCATGTGTATAAACCCATCGGCATCCTGCCTCCCGATCAGTACATGGCAGTGGTGTTACAAGCCACCGAAGGGTGTTCTTTCAATACCTGCACCTTCTGCAACTTTTACCGCGACCGCCCCTTCCGTATCAAAACGCCCGATGCATTTCAAAATCACATCTTGGCTGTCAAGGCTTTTCTGGGCCCTGGGCTGAGCCTGCGCCGAACCATCTTTCTGGGAGACGCCAACGCCCTGGTGGTACCCATGCCACGCTTGGTGCCATTGTTCCTGAGCGTTCATGAACACTTTGATGTCGAAGCCTTGGGTGGGATTTACGCTTTTCTGGATGGCTTCAGTGGAGAGAAAAAAAGCCCTGCCGACTTTGCCCAATTGGCCGCGCTGGGTCTCAAACGGGTCTATATCGGCATGGAATCGGGGAACGCCGAGCTATTACGTTTTTTGCAAAAACCCGGTGAGCCCGAGGATGTTATCCGTACGGTTGAAGCCCTTAAGAGCGCCGGCGTAGCCGTCGGGATCATCATCCTATTAGGCGCAGGTGGGCACACTTTCGCCCTTCAGCATGTTGAAGACACGATCCAAGCGCTTAACAGCATGCCGCTCGATATGGAGGATATCATTTACTTCTCGGAATTGATCGAGAGCGAGGGGATGCCTTATGTCCAACACGCTTACGAAGCAGGTCTGCATCCTCTTTCACCCGAGGAACGCCTTATGCAAGGCCAAGAGATTGAAGAGCGTTTGGTTTTCAGCGAAGAACGCGGCACGCCCCACATTAGCCGCTACGATATTCGTGAGTTTGTATATTGAGTAAGTTTGCTATGGGATGGATTTACCTCCGTTTTCACGGTTGCTTGAACGATTTTCTTCCCGTGACTCAACGCGAACAAACGATCAATTACTGGGTCAAGGAAAAAACGGCACTTAAACACATCATCGAGACAGTAGGTGTGCCGCATCCCGAGGTTGGATATGCCGAGGTCAACGGCCACCCTCAACCTCTCTGCTATCACGTCCAGGATGGCGATGACATCCACGTCTATCCCTTTACCCTGAACGGAAGCGATGCTCTCACCCTCGACCCCCGCTTTGTGTTAGATAACCACTTAGGTAAACTTACCCATTACCTACGGCTATTGGGATTCGATGCCTTATACGATCCTAACTGGCAAGATCGCGACCTGGCACTAATTGCCAATCGCGAAGATCGCATCCTGCTCACCCGTGATCGCGGCTTGCTCAAGCGCAATCTCGTTCGGCGCGGATATTGCGTGCGCGCCCACAATCCTCGCGACCAAGTCTTCGAGATCATTCGACGCTTTAACCTCAAACACCTGGTTAACCCCTTTCAACGTTGTCCTCGCTGCAACGGGTTATTAGAGTCGGTCAACAAGCAGGAAATTCTAGACCGCTTGGAACCACTGACGCAGTTATACTACGATGAATTCGATCGCTGTACCCAATGCGGTCAGATATACTGGAAAGGCTCGCACTACGAACGTATGCTGCCCTTTATTGAGAAGGTCTTAAATTACTGCAATGGAGATTCATTATGAATGCCGTGCTACCGGTAGGAAAATTACCGCATCATCTTCTTGCCGACCTCCTGGCACAAGCCCCCAGCCACCATGAGCGCGTTCTACTAGGGCCTGGAATTGGTCTGGATTGCGCTGTTTTGGATATGGGAGAGACCGCCTTAGTTCTCAAGACTGAACCGATCACCTTTGCCACACAAGAGATTGGCTGGTACGCCGTGCAAATCGCCAGCAACGACATCGCCACGACCGGCGCCTTACCACGCTGGATGCTGGCAACTCTTCTCTTGCCCGAGGGCAAAACCACCCCTGAACTGGTGAGCACAATTGGACGGCAAATCTTTCAAACCTGCCAACAGTTGGGCATCACCTTGATCGGAGGTCACACCGAGATCACTTATGATCTGCATCGCCCGATTATTGTGACCACGCTGATCGGCGAAATCGCGAAAGCGCACGTAATCACCCCGCGCGGTGCTCAACCTGGAGATGTGATCATCCTAACTAAAGGCATCCCTATCGAAGGATGCGCAATTCTTGCTCGAGAGTTTGCCCACCGATTGGAGGGGATCCTAACCCCCGAAGAAATCCAAACCGCACAACGTTACATTTACGAGCCAGGCATTAGTGTACTAAAAGATGCCCAGTTGGCTATTGCCGCTGGCCGGGTCACCGCCATGCATGATCCCACTGAAGGCGGATTAGCAACGGCGCTGTGGGAACTTGCCGAAGCCGCTGGAGTCCGCTTGCGTGTGGAACAAAGTGCTATCCCTATATCACCATTAGCCCAAAAGATCTGTGCCTTTTTCGGCCTTGATCCTTTGGGGACGCTGGCCTCAGGCGCTTTGCTGCTGACCACGCACCCCCACGATGCCCCACATATTCTCAAGGTCCTCACCTCAGCCGGTATTCCCGCCGCCGCTATCGGGCGCGTAGAATCTGGCACGCCGGAGGTGTTCCTCATCGTCCAAGGGCAAGAACGGCCCTTACCCTACTTTGCACGGGATGAAATTGCGCGCTTTTATGAGCAGCAAGCCATTGCATGACCTCCTCGCTCAACCTTAAGGACCCTCCAAATTGTGGTAAAATTTTGGTGCACTCAATGCGCCCGTGGTGAAGTGGATATCACGTTACCCTCCGGAGGTAAAATCCCGAGTTCGAGTCTCGGCGGGCGCACTTGAGTTTTTTTGTTTTAATTGTTCTTCATCAAAAAATCACACATTGTTAATACCCCGCTTATATTCTTTTAGTATAAATTCCAGTGAACTGGTTATAATGTCATTAGCGAGACCAGGATAAGGAGGACAACGATGTATTACCCATTCTTATTTGGTGGCTACGGTTTGTACTTGCTTTTCAGCCTGCCGGCGTTGATTTTGGGCTTATGGGCTCAATTCAAGGTCCAATCAGCCTTTAGCAAATACTCGCGCGTGCGCACTATGAGCGGCCTAAGTGGGGCTCAAATAGCACGGCGCATGCTCGATATGCACGGCCTGCAAGATGTGCGAATTGAACAAGCAGGGGGGTTCCTGAGTGACCATTATGATCCACGCGCAAAAGTGTTGCGATTGAGTCCAGAGGTCTACTCCAGCCCCAGCGTGGCCGCCGCCGGTGTGGCCGCCCACGAAGCTGGGCACGCGATTCAAGACAGCCAGGCCTATGCCATGCTTCAACTGCGCACGGCGATTGTGCCGACAGTACAAATCGGTTCCTGGCTCGGTCCCATCATTTTTGTGCTCGGTTTTCTCTTCCAGGCCGATTCTATCGCGTGGTTAGGGGTGGGACTTTTCGGATTGACCGCTCTCTTCGCCCTGATCACCCTGCCAGTAGAAATTGACGCTTCGAATCGAGCCAAGAAGTGGCTGGCAACCTCAGGCATAATCTATAACCAGGAAATGGAAGGGGTGCGCAGTGTTTTGGATGCGGCCGCGCTCACCTATGTTGCCGCGGCCATTCAAGCCATTACCACGGTGCTTTACTACGTTTTCCTCTTAATGGGACGCCGCCGCGATTAAGGATAAAACCATTCCTTTTAACCAAAAGCGGAGCCTTCTCGGCTCCGTTTTTATTTTTCCGTCAGCCCTTATAATAGCATAAGCCATGAAAGTCCTACATGACTCGTCTGGTGCAATCCTTCGCCGTGTCCTTGCGTCACTTCTCACCCTGGCCTGGTTGCCTCTGGCCATAGGGATAGACATGCTTGCCAGGAATACCACGCCACCTCCTCCCCAATGGCGCTATACAGATGTACGGCAACTGGATCCCATTGATATAGAAACTCCACCTCAATGTGATTTCATTGCTGCCTATGCCCGTACCTATCGTGCCGACCTTGAAATTCGTCTGGATTTTCTAGACAGCCAGAGTCAAACAAATTGTGATCTCTATTTGGCGATGGATTGGCATCCCGGGGGCAGTTTCGTTTTGCCTGTTCAAGCCATCAGCCCCAGGGCATGGGATGCCCTATTCATCATCCAAGCAAATCATAAGCCCATCGTGATATGGCCCTCAGGAGAATTGGCCCCCCTAAAACCCCTCATACTGCGCGATCCGCAACAGGATACCTGGACCATCCGCCTGAATCGCTACCTTTTTTCGGACTCTCAGCATCAGGCAACGTTCATAGCTTGGAGCACGCTACCAGGTCAAGACTTAATTGCCGATTCTATTGGTCCATTTGCATTATCCGCTTCACCCCCGCCGCCGGCACCAGTCGCACTGGTCTTTTGGGACACCTTACCTGCCGCAACCCCAGCCCAGACCTTGCGCCGTTGGGATGGAGCTCACACCGGGCCCTTTGGGCGGCGTCACGGATTGCGTCATTTAATCGAAGCCGCTTCTTATTATCGTATTCCCATTATCCTGACCGATTTGCTCCAGCCCACCTCGCTAGCCGGACTTGATGCGATCGGAGGTCTGAAAGTAGTACAAGGTGCTTATCGTCAGGGAATGCTAATCCTGCCTACGCCTGCCATCGGGGCACCCCCCATAACCCCTTGGTCTTATTCACTGGCCCAGGATAGCCGTACCAAATTCGACTTTGGCGCTTCCACAGTAAACTTCGGTGCCTTTTCCGTGAGTAATCTTTCCCCTGGCCAGACTTACTTCTTTCGTTACAAGGGCTCTCCTCATATTTTTCAGGTAAACCAAACCCGCTTGATCCCGCTTCCTACAAGTTTTTTATCAAGCCAGCCTGTTGATCCCCAAATAGACTCCACCGGGGATTTTACGCTTTCCGTCAAACAAGCGCTGATTATTTCCGCCCTTTCACCGGATAAAACGGATGTCGTCATCCTGGGTGAGAGCCTGCCCGAAAGCCCCTGGGGAGATCGCAGTATAGCCTTTACCGCTTTGGCCTATCTCGCCAATCATCCCTGGATTCACGTCCTGAACGCAAATGACCTTCAGTTTTTCCCCGCTCAAAAAGTTGCATTCGAAGCCGTTCTGCCCTGCGCTGATTTATGGTGTACCGAGGCGTCCTCGATTCCTATCGCCCCGGTTGATGCGGACTGGCAAGCGCAGTTGAAGGCCACCATCGAGACCTTAGAACAAACCCCTGTAACCTCGCGCACTGAGGCACTTCGCACCGGGTTAATCCTCACCACTGCCCTGCTTAGCCATCCTACTACCGATACTGCTCTCCAGACGCTACGAGGGCAGTACCAGGGCGAATTGGGTTACCTGAGGGAAGCCCTGATCTGGGCTTGGCATCCCACTGATCTTCAAACCTGCGAGCGCGATCTGGATGCCGATCACCGCCCAGAATGTATTCTCAGCAGCACTACTGCATTTGCCATCATTGACCCCCAAGATGGACGGTTAGCACACCTCAGCCTGATCCAATCCGGGCGCGCAATCCCCATCGTGGCCTCAAGCGCTCAATTAGCGGTGGGCTTGAGCGATCCATCCCTGTGGAATCCGCAAAATGACCTTTGGGCCGACCCCGGTGTGATTCCCGGCGCAGTCATCTCCCCGCCGCTGGAGATCCCCTACCAGGTCGCGACCATGGATTCTTATTGTCTCACCTTGACTAACCCTCCAAACAGGGTAGCAGAACGGTATTGCCTGCAGCCCAAAGGACTGACCCTTGAATTACGCGGGGTTTTCTCCCATCGCCAAATCTGGTTGCCCCTCGTTGTATCACCCGAACAACGCCTAACACCCCATTGGGTACAACGTTACTATCTCAGTCATATTGCCCCCAACCATGTCGTTTGGGCTGTTCTAGGACAAGGGTTTGTGGAGATCAAGATAAGCCAGGGCGACATTGAGGTCACATCTTTCACGGACGCACTACCCTGGTTGGGACAGCCTGAAGATCCTAACCGGGATTATCCTGCCGGGCATTATCTTCCTTTTCCTTTGGCTTTACTTACCATAAAAGACCCAACAAATCTTCTATTAGAAATCATTTTGCATTAATGCGGTTGTCCTAAAAACAGTATAATATCTGTAGAATCTTTCACAACAGAGGTCGCAATGGCCGAACAAAGTGTACCCGACATTGTCATCGGAAGATTACCTCGTTACTTACAAGCGCTAGAACGCATGCGTCTTGAAGGCATAACAACAACCTCGTCATTGGAACTTGGGCAGCGACTCGGCATCTCCGCCGCCCAGATTCGCAAGGACTTATCCCATTTTGGCGAATTCGGCAAACAAGGCACCGGTTATTCAGTGGAATTCTTAATCGAGCAGTTGCGCGCAATCCTTAATCTCAACCGCATGTGGGATCTGGCGCTGGTGGGTGTGGGCGACTTGGGAAGCGCCCTGGCTCGTTATCAAGGATTCACCAACCGCGGTTTCCGCATTGTCCTGGCTTTTGATAACGATCCCCAAAAAATTGGGAAGCGCATTGGTCATCTTGTCATTGAAGACAGCGCCACCATCCCGGAACGCATCCGCCAAACCGGGGTGAAAATCGCCATGCTAACTGTTCCAGCCGCCGAAGCCCAGAAAGTCACCGACTGTTTAGTTGAGGCCGGAATCCGCGCCATTCTCAACTACGCACCAATTCACCTTGTCGTTCCCCCTGGGATCATCGTTGAGAACATTGATCCCATCCTCAAACTCCAACATATGACCTATTACTTGGATTGAGGCGGAAGCATTTGGGGCTCAGACGAAGACACTACACGTAAACCAAACTGCGCCGCAGCAGATCACGCATTGCCAGGGCTTTAGCCGCGCCCTGCGCGGTGCAGGTAGTGGGATTATCCACCAGATAAACTGGGATGCCCAGTGATTTCGTGAGGTAGGTATCTATGCCTCGCAAGAGTGCGCCCCCTCCGCACAGGGCCGCTCCGCGATCAATAATGTCCGCAATTAATTCGGGGGGCGTCTTCTCCAATACCCGCCGCACTAGGGTCACAATTGCCTCCAGCGGTTCTTCCAAGGCATCCACAATATCTGCTGTCGTCAATGTCACCGGACGAGGCAGTCCGGTAACCTGATCCTGGCCTTGCACCTCTAAACTTTGCTGTTCTTCCTGAGGTACCGCAGCCCCAATGCGAATTTTGAGTTGTTCAGCCGTTGGTTGGCCAATTATGACCCCGTACTTCTTACGTACATACGTCATGATGGCCTCATCCATGGCTAGCCCACCGGTGCGCGCAGTTTCAGCTGCCACAATATCATTTAGGGCTAATACCGCAACCTGGTTTGTTCCTCCGCCTAGCGAAATAATCATGTTACCGCTCGGCGTATTGACGGGTAAATCCAACCCCAGTGCTGCCGCCAAGGGCTGCTGAATCAAATAGACCTCTCGACCGCCGGCCTCTAAACCGGCTTCGTGAACTGCTCGTGTCTCGACACTGGTAATTCCATAGGGAATCGTGACCATCAACCGTGGGCGGAAGAAAAGCATCGGGCCACAAATCTTTTTGATCAAGTATTGGAGCAAAATTTCGGTTACCTCGTACTCTGCAATAACGCCATGCTGCAGCGGGCGAACTACCTGAATGCGTTCCGGAACGCGCCCAATCATATCCTTGGCGGCCTGCCCCCATTCCACCAGTTTCTGCTCATCCACTACGATGGCTACAACCGTAGGTTCTTGAAGCAGAATCTGGTTACCTTCGGCAATAACGGTATTGAAAGTGCCCAGGTCAATACCCAATTCTCGCGACAATAGGGGCATAGTAATTTAATTCCTTTCTTTCCCCAGCATCGTCTTACCTACTCTCGACGCTCACGTTGCATCCGCTGTCGGTAGCGTTGTACGGCTTCAAGACGCAAATTCGAGCGCCGTAAGGCCGCCTGCAATTCGAAATACTCATCTGAATCCTGAGGAACGCCCGCTTTCAGCCGCTCTTCCGCTCGACGCTTCGCGGCCTCAGCACGCTGGACATTGATCTCCATAACGTTTTCCGCCGCATCGGCCAGCACGGTCACTTGATCGGGCTGCACTTCCGCTACCCCGCCGGCAACGGTGAAATACTGCTCTTCGCCCTGTTTTCGCACGACAATAATCCCATAGCGCAACGCCGTAAGCAAAGGGGCGTGGTTAGGCAAGATGCCCATCTCCCCTTCAACCCCCGGCAGGACGACAATATCCGCATCCCCCGAGAAAACCACGCGGTCTTGAGAAACAATTTCACAGCGAATCGGCATGCGCTATTCCCTCATGCTGCGGTTTCAAGCAACTTTCGCGCCTTCTCACGCGCCTCATCAATGGTACCCACCATATAAAAAGCCTGCTCGGGCATGTCGTCGCACTTGCCGTCAAGGATCTCGCGAAAACCACGCACAGTTTCACGCAAAGGTACGTAACGGCCTTCTAACCCGGTGAACTGCTCCGCCACAAACATGGGCTGAGAGAAGAAGCGCTCAATTTTGCGCGCCCGCGAGACCAGCAACTTATCTTCTTCGCTCAATTCATCAATACCCAAGATGGCGATAATATCTTGCAAGTCCTTGTAGCGCTGCAAAACGCGCTGCACCTCGCGTGCGGTGGTGTAATGTTCCTCGCCTACGATGCGCGGGTCCAGAATGCGCGAGGTGGAAGCCAGCGGATCCACAGCAGGATAGATTCCTTTTTCAGCAATGGACCGCTCCAGAGCAATCGTTGCATCGAGGTGAGCAAAGGTGGTCACCGGTGCCGGATCGGAATAGTCATCAGCAGGCACATAAACTGCCTGCATAGACGTAATCGAGCCCTGGCGGGTGGAAGTAATGCGTTCTTGCAGTTCGCCCATCTCGGTCGCCAATGTAGGCTGATAGCCGACTGCCGAGGGCATGCGCCCAAGCAAAGCGGATACTTCCGACCCGGACATGGTAAAGCGGAAAATATTGTCAATGAACAGCAGAACGTCCTTACCTTGATCGCGGAAATACTCAGCCATAGAAAGCGCCGTCAAAGCGACGCGAAGGCGCACCCCCGCTGGCTCATTCATCTGCCCAAACACCATGACCGTGTCCTTCATCACCCCCGATTCGAGCATCTCGCGGTAGAGTTGAGTGCCCTCGCGGGTTCGTTCACCTACCCCGGCGAAGACCGAGTTGCCCTGGTGCACGGTTGCAATGGAACGGATTAATTCCATGATAATAACCGTCTTTCCCACCCCGGCACCACCAAAAATACCCGTCTTGCCACCCTTGGTAAACGGTGCGATCAGATCAATAACTTTTAGACCGGTCTCAAAAACTTCCACGCGGGTGGATTGCTCGGCAAATTTAGGCGCGGGTCGCCGAATGGGATAATACACATCAGAAACCACTGGCCCCTTGCCATCCACGGGTTGCCCCAGCACATTAAATACACGCCCCAACGTTGCGGGCCCTACCGGCACCGTAATCGGAGCATAAGTACGGCGCACCGGTAAGCCACGCATCAACCCATCGGTAGAATCCATCGCAATACAGCGCACCCAGTTATCGGGTAACTGCCGTTCAACCTCTAGAACCAGGGGCTTACCTTCAGGGCGAAGCACTTCCAGTGCCTCAAAAAGTTCGGGCAAATCCCCGGCTGGAAAGACAACATCAACTACGCCACCTAGGATTTGAACGATGCGACCGCTAGCCTGATTCATCAAAAAGTTCCTCCCAATATGCTGACGTCATCGAGCCGCTTCAGCCAAGTTTTGCGCCAGCGCCTCGGCTCCTGCGGATATATCGAGCATATCACTGGTGATGGCTTGCTGGCGGGCTTTGTTGTAATCCAATTGCAATGCTGCAATCAACTCGCGTGCATTCTCCGTGGCATTACGCATGGCCACCATACGTGCCGCATGCTCACTGGCAATGGCCGATAAAATAGCCCGATAAATTTGGAGCGACGTAAAGCGCGGTAAAATCTCATTTAAGATTTCGGTATGCCCCGGCTCATACGTAAAAACGGCATGTGTGGGATGCGTTGCTTCCGGAGAATGAACATCCATCGGTACAATTTTGGGCTCCAAAGGCAGTAATTTACGCACCTGTGGCTCCTGGCGTAGCATACTGATAAACTCGGTATAGGCAATATAGACCTGATCGTAATGCCCTGCCAGGAACTCATCAATCGCCATTTGCCCAATGGGGGCACAGTCCACAAAACGCGGCGTGGCCGGCAAATCCACAAATTCTGCCACAACACTGCGTCGCCGCCGCGAAAGCATTGCCGCCCCTTTCTTTCCCACTGCCACATAACTGACCGGCGCATCAAAATCACGAAAAACCTGCAGGGTATGGCGCATAATATTGACGTTGTAAGCGCCGGCCAAGCCGCGATCGGAACTAACGAGAATGACCAGAACCGGTCCATTGCCAGCACGCTGGGTTAATAATGGGTGCAGACTTTCGGCGCCAGGCTGACGTGCCAGGTGTAACAATAATTTCCAAGCCTTTTCAGCATATGGACGGGTTTGAGAGTAAGCCGCAATAGCCCGGCGTACCTTGCTGGCACTGACGGTTTCCAACGCCTTGGTCACCTGGGCCAGGTTCTTGACCGAGCGAATACGGTTACGCATCTCGCGGATGGACGCCATTATCTTCCCCCGCCTCAGAGCCAGGTATTGCTAAACGCCTGGAGCGCCTCACGCAGTCGCGCTTCAGTTTCCGGCGTGATCATCTTCTTTTCAGCAATATCCCGTCCAATTTCAGGATGTGAGGATTCCATATAACGCAGAAGCGCCGCTTCCCAGGCCTTGACCCGTTCCACCGGCACCTGATCGGCAAAGCCATTAACCCCGGCAAAGAGCACAATAACCTGATTTTCCAATGACATCGGCTCGTATTGCGGTTGTTTGAGTATCTCTTGCAGGCGCAGACCGCGATTTAGTTGCGCTTGGGTGGCCTTATCCAAATCAGAACCAAACTGGGCAAAGGCTGCCAACTCACGGAAGGCCGCCATATCCAGGCGCAAGCGCCCCGCCACTTGTTTCATGGCTTTGGTTTGAGCCGCTCCACCCACACGCGATACGGAGATACCCACATTGATCGCCGGGCGAATTCCCGCATTGAACAGGCTGGTCTCAAGATAAATCTGCCCATCGGTAATCGAAATAACATTGGTGGGAATATAGGCCGAGACATCACCCAGCAGCGTTTCAATGATCGGAAGCGCTGTCAATGATCCGCCAGTGCCCTCAACCGGCACAACCTTGTAGTTTTCGGCGTTTGGCATCGCCTTGAGCGCCTCTTCGGCTTCCACCTTTGAACGGGGGCCCTTAAAGACCTGCCCATTCACGCCGTCCTCGGCCTTGGCTTTGGGATGAGGATAATCTTTTGGCACAATAACGTAGTGAGTCGCAAGGCGCGCAGCACGTTCTAACAAACGGGAATGTAGGTAGAACACATCACCGGGATAAGCCTCTCGCCCAGGTGGGCGGCGCAACAGTAACGAGATTTGGCGATATGCCCAGGCATGCTTGGAAAGATCATCGTAAACCACCAGCGCATCGCGCCCATTTTCCATAAACTCCTCGCCGATGGCACATCCGGCGTAGGGTGCAATGTACTGCATCGCCGCCGGATCATCTGCCGAAGCCATTACCACTACGGTGTGGTTCATCGCCCCATACTGCTCAAGCAAAGCAATCGTGCGGGCAATGGCGGCCTTCTTCTGCCCAATGGCGACATAAATACAAATGAGATCTTTGCCTTTCTGGTTGATGATCGTGTCAATGGCAATTGCCGTCTTGCCTGTTTGGCGATCGCCAATGATCAATTCACGCTGGCCTCGTCCGATCGGGATCATGGCATCAATGGCTTTGATCCCGGTCTGGACCGGGGTATCCACATCTTGCCGTTCCACCACACCGGGGGCAATGCGTTCAATCGGTCGGTAGCGCGTGAAGTTAATTGGGCCCTTACCGTCTATGGGTTCACCCAATGCATTGACCACCCGACCGATCAACCCATCGCCTACGGGGACGGAAGCGATACGTCCCGTGGTCCGCACCTGCATTCCTTCTGTAATGGTCGAAAAATCCCCTAAGATGATGACCCCGACCTTATCTTTTTCCAGGTTGAAGGCAATCCCCATAACACCGTTCTCAAACTCCACTAACTCTTGAGAACGTACGGTCGTTAACCCCTCTACCTGGGCAATCCCATCGCCGGTTTCAATCACCGTGCCAACATCACGGACTTCCAACCGTGGTTGGTAGGCTTCAATGCGTTGCTGCAACTCGGTGGTAATTTGCTGGATAAGATCGGTCATCAGCCCTCCTCAAAGAAATGCTCTTAGCCGTCCATAGAAGTTAGTGCCTTAGCCTTAAATTCACAAGAGGACAAAACACGGAACAATCATACCTGAAACGCACACCTTTGTCCAGAAAAACCTTTTATGCTCTTAAGGGGCGAGATGTTGTAGTGCCAAGCGTAACCGTTCTTCTACATCCGCAGGGGCATCACGCGGGATAGATTGTAGAGCCGCCTGGGCTTCCACTACACTATAACCCAGATGCGTCAATGCCTCCAATACCTGATGATCCACCTCGCTAAACGCCGCCAAGCCAGTGAATGATTCTTCACGCCCAATCTTATCCTGCAAATAAAGGATGATCTTTTGAGCCGTCTTGCGCCCCACTCCAGGCACGCGAGCCAGGAGGTCAGGTTGTTCGCCGTGCACGGCCTGCTGGATCAAACCCACCGACAAAGCACTCAGTATCGCCAGCGCCAGCCGCGGTCCTACCCCATTCACCCCAAGTAACAGGGTGAAATAATGTCGTTCTATCTCGGACTCAAAGCCATAAAGCGCCCAACCATCCTCGCGTACGACCAAGTGGGTGTGAAGAAACATGGGTACCCCCACCTGGGCTTGCCGCGCTAAGGCTGTCGGCACAAAAACCTGCAGCCCCAATCCACCCAAACGCAGGACAAGGTGATCATCACCCACATGCGCCACTTCCCCTTCAATAAACGCGATCATGCTGTCTACTCCTCATTTGCACCCAAACCTGGCCAACTTCCCCGCTGCCGACGTTGATTAAAAATCTCATACAAAACAATTGCCGTTGCTATGGCAACATTAAGCGAATCCACCCGCCCTACCATAGGAATAGCCACCATCGTCTGACACAATGCGGCATAGGGTGGTGAAAGCCCTTCGCGTTCACTGCCCATCATCACGATTAAACCCTGAGGATAAGTGAACTCGTGGTAATCCTGATGGGCTTTGTCTGAAGTTCCAATCAGAGTTGGGTGAGTTTGGGCACACCATTGCAAGAACTCTTCCTGGGTGGTGCGCACCAATTGTTGAGTGAAAACCGCCCCCATACTGGCCCGAACTGCCGCCGGATCATACGGATCGGTTGTGTGCTCCAAGAGGATCACCCCCTTAGCACCGACAGCATCGGCTGTGCGCAGAATGGTGCCCAAATTACCCGGATCTTGGATGGCTTCCAACGCCACCCATAATTCACCGGCATTGGGGTTGACCATGGATAGCGGTGTCCAGCGCTGGCGCGCCACGGCTGCAAGGCCCTGCGGGTTTTCTTTGAGCGCAAGGCTTTCAAACACCTTCGCGCTAACCTCAATAATCCGCACCCCTTTTTGGCGCGCTTGCTCAACGTGTTGCCAGGCGAACTCACTGCTCAAGCGTTGTGGCGCTACCACCAGCATCTCAATGGGCCAACCTTGCTGGATGGCTTCAGCGACCAACCGAATGCCCTCGACATAAAACAAGCCGTACTGTTCGCGAACCTTACGTTCGCGCAATTTCCGGATCAATTTCAGCCGTGGGTTCGCAGAGCTGGTAATCAGGTCGTCCATTGCTGGGCTGTGCGCAAATGATGTAAATGGCAGATGGCAACCGCCAACGCATCCGCGGCGTCATCCGGGTGGGGCACTTCGGGAAGATTAAGGAGCAACTGTACCATGTGTTGTACTTGGTTTTTATCTGCTCCTCCGTATCCAGTCACCGCTTGCTTGACTTCTAGGGGTGAGTACTCGCCAACGCTCAGGCCTGCTTTGGCGAGCGCCAATAAAGCCACCCCTCGCGCCTGTCCTACGGCGATGGCCGTGCGCACATTGCGTTGAAAGAACAATTGCTCCACCGCGGCGCTATCGGGCTTATAGCGCTGGATAAGAGTACTGAGCGCATCGAAGAGTTGAGCTAGGCGTTGTTCTAAAGGCAAAGAAGGCGCGGTAGTCACCACGCCATACGTTATGGCCTCCAGGCCATATCCCTTATCCTCAACAATTCCATAACCGGTCGTGGCAGTGCCGGGATCAATACCCACGACCATCATGGGGGGTTAACCTTCGCTAATAGCCATTAAGGCTTCATCGGTAATACGCAGGTTGTGATAGACGTTTTGCACGTCATCTAAATCTTCTAAGGCTTCGATCGCGCGCAGTACCTGGAGCGATTCCTCTGTGCCCAGTTCAATCTCTTGAGTGGGAATCATGCGCAATCCAGCCTCCTCTGGCTGGTACCCCGCCCCGCGCAGGCCGTCCAACAGGCTCTTGAACGATTCAACGGGTCCAACAATTTCGATGATATTCCCATCCATAGTGACATCATCGGCCCCCGCCTCAACCGCCACTTCAAAGATCTTCTCAAAATCTTTCTCGGAGCCTTGCAAGGCAAAGTAGGCTGCCCGTTTAAACTGCCAAGCAACCGAGCCTGCTTCGCCCAAACTTCCCCCGGCTCGCGTTAGAACATGGCGAATCTCGGCCACGGTTCGGTTACGATTCTCGGTCACGCATTCAATCATCAAGGCCACACCGTGGGGGGCATAACCCTCGTAAAAGACTTGCTCCAGTGCTCCACCTTCTTTGCTTTCGCCGGTGCCGCGCTTGATGGCACGTTCAATATTCTCTTTGGGCATATTGTTGGCGCGCGCTTTTTCAATTGCCAGGCGCAAGCGCACATTTGCCTCAGGATCACCACCCCCCTCGCGTGCGGCCAACACAATTTCACGTGCCAAACGGGTAAACAATTGTCCCCGTTTGGCATCCATAGCGCCTTTCTTGCGCTTAATCGTTGCCCATTTTGAATGTCCAGACATGCTACTGACTCCTTAATCGAAAGAGTTTCACATTCCCACACCCATTTGGATTGATTATACCACAAGGGCAACCTTTCATTTTTGTTAGGACACCTTACAACCGCCTTATAACGCTTGCTTAGCCCCCTGTAATTTCCGGATAATAAGCGCGCTATGGACAACGTCACCTTCAAACGTCAATTGGCACGAGCCATAAAACCCTGGTTAAAATTCTTTCTTATCCTTGGGGTGTGGATAAGCACAACAGCGCATGTGGTTGTTTCTCATCCAGTGCGAGATCCAGGGCTGGTCGCTGGACACGATGTCGTCACATCATTGATTACCTCACTCAATCTGGAAACCTTTCAGGCTTTTCGTGCCAGCCTTACCTTGAATGGTCAAACCGATCAGCCCATTGGCCTTTATGCTGAGGGGATCATGGCTTATCCCATCGTTCAGCAGCCCACCTCAAATCCTGCGTTCGTTTCCACCCAACCAAACACACTCACGCACTTTGCCCTCGCTCAACGTTATGGTAGTTTGGGGCTTTTGGCCCATAATCACTTAGCAGGACAAGCCTTCTTTGCCCTTCAACCCGAACAAACCTTATGGGTGGTTTTTGGTGATGGTAGTCTGAAGCGTTATCGTATTGTAACCATCGAACGCTACCAAGCCCTACAGCCCCATTCGCCCTATTCCAAATTTATCAACCTGGATGATCCTCAACAAAAGGTACTCAGCGCTACCGAATTGTTCTTGCATATTTACGAAAATCCAGGCACCCTGGTTTTACAAACCTGCATTGCTCAAGGTGATGAACTCTCTTGGGGGCGCTTGTTTGTTATCGCCCAACCCGAAGACACGGCACCACGAAGACTTCCGCAGTCGTAGCGAATCGTTTCATTGAGGTTCGGCGCCCGGCAAGGGAGATTGGCCGATGGGCCGCGCCACAATGACCAAACGATGCGTATTGGAATTCGCCGGCCAGCACGTTACCAGGGTGAGTCGCTCATCCTGAGAGGGCTGAATCCACCGCGCGTTCTCCAGGCGGGTCTGCAAATCAGCATCTCGCTCGGGTAGGATCATCACGTTGACTATTTGATAACTGAAACGCCGATTTCCCCCCTCCACCACAATGAGGTCTCCCGCTTCCAGTTCGTGAAGTCGTTCGAACACCTTGCCATGCACATTGTGGTGCCCAATAAGAACCGTATTTCCCACTTGGCCCAACATTGCCGTCTCGGTAGGCCAACCCGCCGCAAACTCATCCGGCGCTAGCCACTGTTCGTAGACAGTCTCACCCACTTTGATCTTGCGTGCCTTGACCGGTATAACCGGCGCATCTAAATCAATTTTAGCGATGATCAGGCGCTGAGGAATTGCAGGTAAAGGTGTAAGCGTTGGCTCAGGGACAGGCGTGGCTTGATTTGTCCCCGGTTCAGTCATTCCCTGCTCCGATTCCTCGCCCTCAGGCGTGGAAATCGCCAATGTCGGCGCACCTTCTTGCACGTTCATCAAAGTCAATGGCACAAAGCCGCTTTGAGACGATGGTTCCTCATACACAACAACTTCTTGATCAGCGCGCCGTAGTTCCGCCCACCGATAAAGGCTCACGCCCAAGCCGATCAAACCTACAAGCAGTAATAAGGTCCCGCCGAAACGCCACCCATCAAATCTAAAATGCAGTTTCATTGGCCCTGACGCAAAAATCACCCCTCACCGGTTTCCAATTTATACCCCAACCGATCTACATTAACAATTAAATCGGCACCGGCAGGGTCAACACGCCCCAATTTTCGACGCAGCAAGTAGATCAAGAACTTAATGCGCTGGCGCGCCTGAGGCAAATCCTGCCCCCATACTGCTTCTGAGAGGGTCAGGTAATCCACAACCTCAGGGGCATGCCGGGCTAGGGTGGAAAGCACCTCGAATTCCTTCACCGTGAGGGGGATACGTTCATCCTTATATCGCACTTCACGCGATTGGCTTTCGATAATAAGACCAATCTTCGGAAAGGCATAACGATAGGCCGGCTGAGGACGCCGTGAACGGCGTAAAACGGCATTAATCCGCGCCAAGACCTCACCGCGATAAAACGGTTTGGTCAGATAATCGTCTGCACCCAATTGGAAACAATCCACCAAGGTTTCTTTGCTATTAATCGCCGTCAACACCATGACTGGGGTTGGACTGAATTGGCGTAATTGGCGTAAGACCTCCCAACCGTCCATCTCCGGCATCATCAGATCTAAAAGAACGAGATCCGGAGTAACGGCATGATACTTCTTGAGCGCTTCAATCCCATTCGCAGCGCTTAGTACATCAAAACCCGCTGAGCGTAGAATCTGTTTCAGTAATAGTGTGGTATCTGGATCATCGTCAACAATCATAACCCGCGAACGCTGGCCAGCATAAAGTTCATCCAGATCCGCTCCTACAGGTTGACTTAGCGTCATGGTGACACCTCCTCCTTCGACAGAATATAAAAAACCGGCCCAGGGCCGGTTTCGCTACTTGGCTCCCCGAATGTCCGCCTGAAATTATCAGGCAAGCGACCAAATCAGACATCCGGATCCTCGCCGCCACTTACATTTTTACACTTGTTTTATAATGTGCTGTTCGGTTATAAATTTATTATAGTGAGGTAAGCCCGACTTGTCAATCATGCGTGTGATATATGACTCGATCCGGTAAGATTAGAATTTGATTAGAATTTCGTCAACCTATTGAAATCCGGCTTAAATTGATGTATATTTTTATCACCCCATGTAGGCAGCGGGAAGAATGAACTGAACCGCTGTCTATTTTCGTGTCTTACCATGGGGACAAGATAAATTCCTACCTTATAAATTTAACGCATACACGTATTGAATTTTCATAAAAAAAAGTGTATGCTGATAAACGAGACGAATAAACACTTTGAAAACTACTCTCGGTTAACGAGGATAAAAGAAGGCCTATGGAAAACCCGTTGCTTAATGTTGTGGACGAAGACGAAGAATATCCTGCAATTGCGCGACTGATTGAACTGGGGCGCCAAAAGGGCTACGTCACAATTGACGACATCCTCCACTTTTTCCCTGAGGCGGAGCAGGATGTTGATCAATTGGAAGAAGCCTTTTCGGCGCTGATGAGCGCAGGTATTCCTTACCTCGAGGATGAACCTCTTAGCGGCGAACTCGAGGAAGAAGAGGAAGAGGAGCTGCTCGAGGAAGAGCCCGAACTTGAGGCCATCGAGCATGACCTCAACCTCGACGACCTGCGCGACATTGACACCGATGACACCATCGGTCTATATCTCAAAGAGGTGAGCCGTGTGCCCCTGCTCACCGCCGAAGAAGAGGTGGAGTTAGCCCAGCGCATCGAACGCGGCCGCATGGCGCGCGAGGAACTGGCGCGTGGCAATGTAAGCCCCAAGCGCCGGTTGGAACTGCGCAAGTTGATCGAAGATGGGTGGGCAGCGCGCGAGCACTTGATCACGGCCAACTCGCGCCTAGTCATCAGCGTGGCTAAGAAATACATGGGGCGCGGTGTTCCCTTCCTTGACCTAATCCAGGAAGGAAATATCGGGTTGATACGCGCCACCAAGAAGTTCGATTACCGTCGCGGACATAAGTTCAGCACGTATGCCACCTGGTGGATTCGCCAGGCCGTCACGCGTGCCATCGCCGACCAGGGGCGCACCATCCGCGTGCCGGTGCACATGGGCGACCAGATCAACAAACTGCTACGCGTCCAGCACCAGTTAACACAGCGTCTGGGGCGTGAGCCAACCGTTGAAGAACTGGCCGAAGAATTGGATGTGCCACCAAAGAAGGTGGAGAACATGATCCAAGTAGCTCGCCGACCGCTCTCGCTGGAAACGCCCACCGACGATGAAGAAGATTCGGTGCTGGGAGACTTCATCGAGGACGAAGAAGCGCCACCTCCTGATGACACGGCCACCTACAATCTGCTGCGCGAGCACCTGGAAGAGGTGCTCAACACCTTGCCACCGCGCGAGGTGCGCATCTTGCAACTACGCTATGGCCTGCTTGATGGTCAGGCCTACACACTGGAAGAGGTTGGCCGTAAAATGGGTGTCACGCGCGAACGGGTGCGGCAAATTGAGGCCCAAGCCCTCAGCCGCTTACGGCACCCTAGCATTCGCCGTAAACTCAGGGACTATCTTGGTGAATAACCATTTCCGATTGCCCATTCCACATCCGTGCAGGCTGGCCGTGGAATTAGCCTTGCACGGATGTCTTTTTTGGGACACCCCCTCTTGCTTGATTGGCGGAGTTAGGGCATACTAAAAAAGGGAGGTGGCTCATGCCCAAAATCTCATTACGTGCTTATAACCGAGAAATTGAAAACCTCATCGAAAACGGGCAAACCGATGCAGCCATTGCTCACTGCCGCCATATTTTGAAATTCTTTCCCAAACACATTGACACCTATCGCCTTCTGGGGAAAGCCTATTTAGAAGCTCAACATTATGCTGAAGCAGCGGATATTTTCCATCGCGTGCTCTCCTCAGTACCCGATGACTTCATCTCCCAAATCGGGATGAGCATTATCCGCGAGGATGAAGGCAATCTTGACGCGGCCATCTGGCATATGGAGCGCGCTTTTGAAACCCAACCCTCTAACACCGCCATCCAGGACGAATTGCGTCGCCTTTATGGGCGCCGCGATGGTGTTGAACCCCCCCGTATTCGCCTTTCACGCGGCGCGCTGATCCGCATGTATGCCCGTGGCGAACTTTACCCTCAGGCCATTGCCGAAGCACGGGCTGCCCTGGCTGAAGATCCCAATCGTGTTGACTTAGAGGTCATTCTCGCTCGCGTATATTACCTCTCTGGCCAAAAAGTAGCCGCAACCGAGGTTTGCACACGCCTGGTGGGCAAGTTGCCGTATTGTTTCGAGGCCAATCGCATCTTAGCCGAAATCCTCCCCACCACCTCTCGCGCTCAAGATGCCGCAATTTACCGCCAACGGGTGATTGCCATGGATCCTTACCTGGCGCATATGACGTCAGGGATGCTCTCGCCGCTTGAGGTTCCCGACGATGCCGTTATGCTCGACTATCTTGAATGGCAGCCCGAGTTGGAAACCCCGGCCCAGCCCGAATGGACCCGCACCGTCGGTGTAACCTGGTTGGCGGAAGAAGAAGAAGCCCTGCCCGATTGGTATTCCGCACTACAAGAACAGTCAACTGCCACGGAGGTCGCGCCTTCCGAAACCACGCCGCCAGAAAATATCTTGGCAGAGGCAACTGAAGAAACGACACCCGCCGAACCTGAAACTCTTATCCCCGACTGGATGCGCGAAGCAGGTTGGGAGATGCGTACCTCAGGTCTTGCAGAAGAAGAACCCCAGGAATCGGCACCGTTCCTAGAAGAAGCAACCGAATCCCTCGTTGAACCGGCTGAAATTCCGGAATGGTTAAAAGGCATCGTCCCGCCCGATCTGAAGACCGAGACCGAAGAAAGCCCTGAACAGGCCGAAGCCTGGTTCGAGAACCTGCTTCAGAGCGGCGCCACCCAAACCCGATCTGATATTGAAGAAGTTAGTCCTCCAGAAGCAGGCGCAGAATTTGAAGCCTCTTTGACAACACCCCTCTCCGAAGAAGAACCTCCGGCTTGGCTGGCCGATCTAACCACCCCCGAGTCCGTTACACTTGAAGAGACAACCGAATCTCCGACAGAGTGGCCGCATCCGGAATGGGCAGTAGAATCTACACCGAGTTCACCAGCCCGTGAAGAATCATCAACCATGGCAGACATGGCGGCAGAGACCCCTCTGGCTGCAGATGAAGTCGCTCCCCCCGCAATAACAGCCGCATCACCTAGTGCAGAGGAGATTACTCCTGACCTCCAACCTCTGGGAGGGGTGCCCACAAGCAGCGAAGACATTGAAGCCGCTCTGGCATGGTTGGAAAGTCTGGCTGCCCGCCAGGGCGCAGATGAAGCCACGCTCACCACACCAGCCTCTGAACGACTTGATCAACCACCCACCTGGGTGATCCAAGCCCAAGAAACAGAGATCGAAACCACGCCGCCAACCTATCCACCTGAAGCACCATCAGAGATAGAAAAGACCACAACCACCGAAGGGGCAGAACAGGTCATTCCTAACATTGAAACAGAGCCCTCCTTAACGAGCGGCTCACCTACCGAGGTAGAGATTCCCCTGGATTCGGAAGCCACTTTTGCCTGGCTCGAAGGGCTCGCCGCACGCCAAGGCGCAGATGAGGAAACCTTACTTACACCACCGGAACAGCGGTTTTCACATCTCCCGGACTGGGTGAGCGCTCAACGCGAACCAGGTGAAGAACTCATAGAAACGCCTGAGGAAGCGCCCATTGCCTCTGAGGAAACCGCCATTTCCTTTGAGGAATCCACTACCAGCGAGGTTTCTAGCCCGAGTGAGGCCGCACCAACAACTCAAGAAGCCATCCCCGAATGGTTGCAAGAGGTTCTGGAACCCCCTGTCACTCCTCTTGAGGAAACCGAAACGCCTATCTCAGCCTTAGAGATTCCCTCTTCCGAGCCGCTGGAGACCATAGAAGACACCCAACCGGTGCGCATTGGCGGTAGTATCAAATCAACACCGCAACCACCGGTTGAAGAGGAAAACATCCCTGCATGGTTACAAGAACCCTCCGAGCCTACCTCTCAGGTTCTGGGAGAGGAAGAGAGCGTTTGGATTCCAGAACAACCCTTGCCGTTGTCCGAGGAATCCCAACCTACCGTTGAGGCTGTTTCCGAGGCGTCGGTGGAAACGACTTTACTATGGTTACATGAGGCGCAAAACGCGCTACAAGCCGGCAACTTGGAACGGGCACTTCAATTCTATAATCGTCTTATCCAAGAGGCTCAACACCTCGAAGATGTCATTCATGACTTGCACGAAGCACTCTATCGCTATCCAATTGATGTTGGGCTGTGGCAAGCCCTCGGCGATGCTTATGTGCGTAGCAATCGCCTGCAAGAAGCCCTGGACGCTTATACCAAAGCCGAAGAGTTGCTTCGTTAAAACAACATCGTTGATGGAGGATCATTGTGGAACGAACGCTCGTCTTAATCAAACCAGACGCCGTACAACGCGGACTCATCGGTGAAGTCATCCTCCGATTGGAGCGCCGCGGCCTGAAACTCATTGCCGCCAAGTTTTTACAGGTAAGCCAAGAGTTGGCCGAAGCCCACTACGCGGTTCACAAAGGAAAACCCTTCTACGAGGGTTTGGTACGCTACATCACCTCGTCCCCCTTGATGGCAATGGTATGGGAAGGTCCCAATGCTGTGGCAGCGGTGCGCCAAACCATGGGTGCCACCCGCCCTACCGAAGCCGCCCCCGGCACCATTCGCCATGATTTTGCGCTTGAGGTGGGGCGCAATCTTACGCATGCCTCCGATTCACCCGAAACCGCAGCCCAGGAAATTGCCCTCTGGTTCAAACCCGAAGAGATTTATCCCTGGGAACGGGCAACAGATCCGTGGATCACGGGACAGAATTAATACCTGTCCTTACCCTGTACCCCATTAATCATCAGGCCTCGGCATTTCCCGAGGTCTTTTTCTTTTTCCAACACCCCGCTTAGCGGTTGATAACCGGAAGATTGATCGTGTAAAGAGCCTGATAGGCAAAATGGGTTTCCTGTTCTTTATCGTCCCAGCGTCCACCAATAAAATGCAAACGAGTATCTGTGGAAAGAAGTAAACCCTCTTCACCCATTAACGTAGGGAGACTAGCGATCTGTTGCCACTCGTCACTTGCCTCCAGGTACGCCCACAACGTTTGCTGCTTCTTTTCAGAGGGATTTTGCGATTCGCCCACCAGGTAAAGATTTCCGGCTAAAGCGGTCATAGCAATTGGTTTCAAAGAGGCGGGCGGATCCTTTCGTTTTTCCCACACCTCGTCTTGTTCGGGTTCCCGATTGGGATAATAAGCCCAAAGTTGAGGCATCGTTTGCGTTTCACCGCCATACCCTATCAGGTAAATTTTGTTATTAACCACGGCTGAATAAAGACGCTCATACGCTAAAGGTATCTTACCGACTTCTTTCCACTGCTCAAAGGCGGGATCATATACCAAGATGGACGAGATGAACGCTTTCCCATCCCATCCTCCAAAAAGGAACAGCCGCCCCTCAAAAGCCGTTATCGCATAAGCGCATATAGGATAGGGTAAAACAGGCCCATTTTCCCACTCATCACGGCGTAGATCATAAACCTCTAACATATCACTGGCCTGACCATCTGCAAAGCATCCCCCAGGGATATAAAAGCGTTCTCCTAAAATCGCTCCGCCTATTTTTTCTACCAGCGCGGGTGTAGGATGACGGGCCTCCCAGGTATCCTGATCAAGACCATAGGCCCACACTGCCCCATCTATCCCTTGAGGAGTTCGCCCTCCCACCACCAACAACTGATCCTCATAACGTGCTCCTGCCATTCCACTGCGCCCAATGGGCAAAGACGCTAAGGCTTTAAATCGTTGCGCGCTTTGAAGTTCGGGGGTGTCAGAAGGCATTTGAGGTGGCAGAATTAAAAAGCGCACAAGCAACGTGATCCCGAAAATGGCCCCAATCAACAAAACAACACCACGCCAGGAAAGCCACCAACTTCTCCCCGGTGATTGAGATACAGTAGGAAAAGGTTGGTTGTTCTGCTCAAGGGGCGTTTCAGAGGTGAAAGCAGGTATGGGTGGCTCCACTATGCCATGCTTCAAGGCATAAAGCGTGGCTTCGGTACGCGAGACCACGCCAATCTTGCTAAAAATATTACGCAGATGCACTTTAACCGTATTGGGGCTGATAAATAACTGTTGCGCAATTTCTTTGTTGGATGCGCCCGTAGCCACCAGACGCAAAATTTCGCGTTCGCGCTCGCTTAAGGTCACCTGTTCTTCTTCAGCCATGTTTCAATTATACGGTGAGAAAGATGATCCTGTGTTCCCCCAAAAAATTCCTACAATGAAGAAACCGCCTAAAATTCTGGCGGCATCTTACAATTAGGTTTGGTTTCAGAGCGGGTGACGGGATTCGAACCCGCGAATCGTAGCTTGGGAAGCTACTGCCTTACCACTTGGCCACACCCGCATTGCATGCAAAATTATAGCCAGAGGTGATAGGAATGTCAACGTTTTTACCACCTCTGGCTGTAATTCAAAGGCCATGTTCCCTTACCGATAAGTTTCATAAATTTTCAGAACGATATCGGCGTAATAATATCCCACGTTGATCGGGCCATAAGCGCGCAACGCCTCGCGTACATCTCCGGTGCGGTTAATCAATCCTGCCAGCATTCGCGTGCCATAAGCGATGTTGAACTCGGGATCAAACAATTCGTCCATGCTGGGACGCGAAGCAAAACAAGGGCCGTTTTTACACATGAAGTTTGCCGCCAAACCATCCCGTGGCATGATCTGCATCAACCCCACTGCGCCGCTCTTGGAGTATGCCTCGGGATTACCACCGCTCTCTTGCAGAACAACGGCAGCAATGAGATTGGGATCCAGCCCATTTTCTGCGGCGTATTGCTCGATTAGACCACACCAGCGGCGTACTTTATCGGGATAGCGGGGACTTATCGAACACTCCCCATTAGCTACGATCTCATTATGACTTGCAGAAACCTCCGCAGCCCCTACAGGTGTGGGTGTTGGGGTCATCGCAATCTCCCCCGCCGCCTGAACCGTTAGATTGGGGCTGGCAATCCAGCGCGTGAATAGAATCAGGAATAAACATCCCAGCAGAAATCCAGGTACAATGGCAAATGTGGCTCGGTTCATCGCAGCACCTCACTTTTTGGGGTGCTGTTATTATAGCACATATGTTCTATCTCATTCAACCCCCATTTTTGAAGAGAATTCAAATGTGCACTTGGATCACCGTTTCCGTTCCTGGGACAGTTGCAGGCTTAAAGCCACAATCCGATCCCATCCTTCTTCCAACAAGCGCCGGATCAATGCTGACGCTTGTTCAAAGTCGGCTAAACTCCCCCCAATAGGATCAGGCACATCGTAAGTTTGCCCCGTCATCTCGGTAAGTAAATAGACTCGCGCGGCAAGTTCAGGATACTCAACTCTCAACGCCTCGCGTTGATTTTTCTCCATCACTAAAATCAAATCGGCCTGCTCCAGAATATCCCCATTAACCTCACGTGACCGATGCGAGGATACATCCAAACCGAAGCGGGCCATCACCGTTTGCACCTCACTCACCACAGGTTGACCCGGCATCGCCCACGTACCTGCTGATTCCACCCGCCATTCGCGCCAATCTTTACGCCGTTGTTTCAGCAACGCCCGAAACAACTCCGCCGCCATCGGGGAGCGCACCCGATTGGCCGTACACACAAAAAGAACGGTGGGCATAAATCCCCTCTCACATCGCTTTATGGTAAGCGTTCCATGCTAACCACCTGGTGCTCCCAGCGATGCCAGCCGGAGGAGAAACGCTCAGCCAGAATGCGCTTTCCCTCACCAGGCGCAGTTAATCCCATTAATTCCAAGTCGGCATCCACCATAATCCGCACCAACTCGTGAAACCGCACCTTAGGTTCCCACCCCAACTCGCGTCGTGCCTTGCTGGCATCCGCCAATAAGAAATCCACTTCAGTGGGGCGGAAGTAGCGCGGATCAATACGTACGTAATCATGCCAGTCCAAACCCACATAACCGAAGGCTTCATCTAGAAATTCACGCACCGAATGTGCTTCTCCCGTACCAATAACGTAGTCATCTGGCCGATCTTGCTGAAGCATTAGCCACATGGCTTCCACATACTCAGGAGCGTATCCCCAGTCACGTTTAGCATCCAGATTGCCCAAATAAAGATAACGTTGTTTACCTGCCATGATTGCCGCTACGGCACGGGTGATTTTACGTGTGACAAACGTTTCCCCCCGGCGCGGTGATTCATGGTTGAACAAAATACCGTTACAAGCAAAAAGGCCATAACCTTCGCGATAATTTCGGGTAACCCAATAGGCATAAACCTTAGCCGCCGCATAAGGGCTACGCGGTTCAAAGGGGGTTTGCTCGTTTTGGGGGGGTTTGGCACCACCAAACATCTCACTGGATGAAGCCTGATAAAAGCGAGCCTTGCACCCGCTTTTACGGATGGCTTCCAAGACCCGGATCGCGCCCAAACCGGTAATATTGCCGGTGTATTCGGGCATGTCAAAACTCACCCGCACATGAGATTGCGCCGCCAGGTGGTATATCTCATCCGGTTGAATGTTATAAATGAGATCCATAAGGCTTTCCGGGACCGAAATATCCCCATAATGGAGATAAAAGGGCAACTCCCCTCCATTGGGATGCGGGTCGCGGTAAATATGATCAATGCGCCGGGTATTGAACGTGCTGGCGCGGCGGATCAAGCCATGAACTTCGTAGCCCTTAGAAAGCAAAAACTCCGCCAGGTAAGAGCCATCCTGGCCGGTAATGCCGGTAATCAAGGCCTTTTTCAACTAACGTACCTCCCCAAAATAATGACCCAAGGGTTAACTTGTCCTGTGTCCCAAGTATACCCAGGCTGCTCACACCTGTCAAATTCATCGCATTTGATCGCCTAAAATGTTACCGTAGTAAGATGGTTTGCTCAGAGGACTTCAACCAGTGTGATGCGGTTACCTTGCGCAGCAGCCATCATGCCCATCGCCCCTTTAAAAATCTATTTCATCATAAATTCAGATTGAACAAACGGCGTATGCTATAATGGAGGTATGACTCAGCAACTTCCTCTCCCTCCTTCTGAGAAACCGACTTCGCAACCCTCTGAGAGCAAACGATTTACAGGCATCATTATTGGAATCATTATTCTTCTTATTCTGGTTATTGCAGGCATTACGCTGCTTGCAATTGCCCCCGCTGAAACAACTGCCCGTGTACGTGATATTTTCATAATCGTCCTCGCGCTTGAATCACTTCTCTTGGGAATAGCACTCATTATTCTGATCGTCCAATTGGCTATTTTGATCAACCTGCTTCAGAATGAGGTCAAACCCATCCTGGAAGCTACCCAAGAGACCATCAATAATTTGCGTGGTACAACGGTGTTCTTATCCAACAACCTGGTCGAACCCGTGATAAAACTCAACGAGTATCTTGCGGGCTTGAAGAAAATCCTTGACCTGTTACGATTTGGGCGCTAAGATGAGGTTCTAGTTTTTTACCAAAGGAGGTAAACCATGTCAGATCGCAGTGAATTTGGGGCATTCTTAATCGGCTTTGTCATCGGTGGATTGAGTGGTGCAATTGCCGCTTTGTTGTTGGCCCCTCAATCGGGTGAAGAAACCCGCACTCAGATCAAAGAAAAAGCCATTGAATTGCGCGATAAAACGTCCGAAACCATGGGAGAAGCCTACAGCCAGGCTGAAGCTGCTGCCCAAGAGGCTGTCCGCCGCGCTGAAGCCCTTCTAGCCAAAGCCAAGGAAACAGCGCGCGAAATTCAACAACGGGGACAAAAGGTCCTGGAAGAACAGAAAGCACATCTAGGCAGTACAGCCGAATCCCAAACCGCTGGTACCGAAGGCGAAAGCGCGTAATTCCTTTATTTACAAGACAGAGGAGGTGCTCAGGTTTGGCCCTATAGCCTCCTGAGCACCTCTGGTACCTGCTCGAGAATATCGCCTGCCAAAACACAGGCTTCATGACCAAGCGTTTGGGCCGCTAATAGGCCAGCCTGGGCGTGAATCCAGGCAGCAAGCACGGCTGACTCCAACGGCGCCACCCGCTGAGCCAATAGCCCCACTACCAACCCGGCCAGGACATCCCCACTACCGGCGCGAGCCAGGGCTGCGCTGGCCACGGGAATAATAAAGACACGTCCATCGGGTGCCGCCACCACAGTCAGCGCCCCCTTTAGCACGACAATATGCCCCCACTCAACTGCAAAGCGTTGGGCAACCTCTAACCGATTGGCTTGAATCTCAGTCACTGGGAGTTTGGTTAAAACGCTCATCTCTCCAGGGTGCGGGGTTAATACACTTTGAGCCGGTAGAGCGTGCCACCATTCAGGAATACGCGCCAGATGCCGTAAACCATCCGCATCCACGACACAGGGTGGCAGTGACGGTCGCTCGGGATTAACACTCTCTTCCCTGACGACAAATCCCAAGGGATGACGCTTCAAAGATTCCTCGCCTTTACCCAGCAGACGGGCTATAAATTCCGCGGTCGTTTCCTCTATTCCCAACCCGGGCCCAATCAGAATCGCAGTCACTCGCTCCAATGACTCCAGAACCACACTTGCAGCATCGCGATCAATAACCCCTAACTCACTGGGCAAGAGCACCCATGTAGCCTCAGGTAAATGCCCGGCCAGAGCAGCATGCAGGCTACCTGGTAGAGCCACCCGCACCAAACCTGTCCCGATCCGATACGCCGCCTTAGCCGCCAACCACACCGCGCCGGTGTAGTTTACTGAGCCAGCGATAATCAAGGCAGTGCCAAAAGTGCCTTTGTGAGCCTGACGCGGGCGGGGCGGTAAATGGTTGCGGCAGTAATTAGCTTCTGCCATGTATAAGTTCAAGCCATCGTACGCCTTCAGGTCAGAGGGAAGCCCAAGTGAAACGACCTCCAATTCCCCCACATAATCAAAAGCCGGAAACCGCAGTAACCCAATCTTGACTGCCTCCATGCAAATTGTGAGTTCTGCTGGGATTGTACCTTCGGCGACCTCACCGGTATCACAATCCACCCCAGAAGGGCAATCTACAGCGACGACGTGTGGCAAGGGATGAAAGTGGGCCACCTCACTCAAAAACTCCCCCACCTCTCCGCGCAGAGGCAGTTTCACGCCGGTGCCGAAAATGCCATCTAACAAAACCCGAGCTTCGATCAGCCAAGAATGAAGCCCATCCCGAGCAGGGTCGTCGCCCAGGTTCATAACCTCTCCCCCTGCGGCTACCAATTCCCTAAGCAATGAATCATCTTGGGGGCGGGGACGAACCAAATAGGCTCTTGCTTGCCATCCCCAGCGCGCCAGATGGGTGAGCGCCACCAGGGTATCTCCCCCATTATTCCCTGAACCCACCAATCCCACTACCACCTTTGGGGTTACATCATGATAGCGCCGCTGGACGATCCTCGCCACCCCTTCACCCGCGCGATGCATCATCAGGGCGTAGGTGATCCCTCGTGCGTCTGCCTCTTGCTCAATAGCCCGCATTTCCGCCACATGAACTACCCGCACTGCATTCATGCTAACCTCACCCTATTCCCAAGTCTTGGTTGATCTAATTTTATCCTTAAACCCTCCGGTCACCCTTTGAGACCAGGCTTAAGAGTATAATCATCACCATGCGCAGGTTGCTCTACGTGACCGTTTTCTTCGCTGGCCTAACGACCTTGGCTCTGGAAATGGCCGCCTCCCGCCTGCTGGGCAATTATTTCGGTACCAGCAACCTGGTCTGGGCGAGCATAATCGGCTTGATTTTGATTTACCTGACTGCGGGATACTTTCTCGGCGGAACCTGGGCAGATCGTTCCCCCAAATTCTCCACTTTTTACCAGATTCTGATCTGGAGTGGCTTGATCATCTCCCTCATTCCGGTAATTGCCCGCCCAGTGCTCAGACTGGCGGCGGATGCCTTTGACGCGTTAGAGTTGGGAGTTCTGTTTGGTTCGTTTGCCGGGGTGATGGTTCTCTTCAGCCTCCCGGTAACTCTCCTGGGTACCGCCTCCCCTTTTGCCATCCGCCTGGCACTTCAGGACTCCCGCCAGGCAGGAAGCATTTCCGGTCGCATTTATGCCATCTCCACCCTTGGCTCCTTTTTAGGCACTTTTCTCCCACCCTTATGGTGGATACCAACTCTGGGCACTTACCGCACCTTTTTGGTCTGCAGTGCTATTTTGCTCTTCACCGCGCTCATCGGGTTGGGAATCAGCAGTGGATGGCGGAAAATGTTACGTTATGCCTGGACGCCTATCATCCCGCTTCTTGTGTTTCTGATTGGCCTCAAAGGCAGCGATAAAGCCACTCGGGGGTTAATTTATGAAACCGAGTCAGCCTACAACTACATCCAGGTTTTACAGGTGGGAGAATATCGTTTTCTGCGGTTAAACGAAGGTCAGGGTATTCATTCTGTCTATCATCCTACCCAGCGGTTCTTCGGCGGCCCCTGGGAGCAGGTCTTAATCGCCCCCTTCTTTAACCCGCCCCCGATGACAACTAGTGCGGTGACAGATATCGCCATTGTGGGTTTGGCAGCAGGCACAACCGCACTTCAAGCCACCCAGGTTTACCCCCAAGCACATATAGACGGCTATGAAATAGACTCGCGCATTATTGACGTCGCGCGCAAATACTTTGGAATGACCGAACCCAATTTGAGCGTCATTATCCAAGATGGCCGCTGGGGACTGGCAACCAGTCCCAAGCGCTATCAGATCATCAGTTTAGACGCCTATCGCCCGCCCTATATTCCCTGGCATATGACCACCGTGGAATTCTTTCAAATCGTCTATGATCACCTCACCCCAGACGGTGTCGCCGTGCTCAACGTTGGGCGCGGCCCTCAGGACCGCCGTTTATTGGAGCGCCTGAGCAGTACTATGCGGCGTGTCTTTCCTTCCGTTCATGTGGTAGATCTTCCCGGAACGTTCAACAGCCTCCTCTTTGCCACCCGCCAGCCCACCAGCGCGGAAAACCTCCGCCTCAATTATGACTTGCTCCGGCAGGATCCAAATGCGCCTCAACTACTTTTGGAGACCATGGCACTGGCGCTGGCCAATTTGCAGCCCACTCCGCCGCCTGGTCCTGTTTTTACCGATGACCTGGCACCGGTAGAACAGATAACAAATGCCATGGTTCTGGATTATTTGCTGTTTAATCCCGGAGGGCAATAAGGCATGAAACGCTTATCTTCTTGGCTATTGGGCCTGACCACGATTCTGCTACCTTTATTGCTGATTACAACGGCTATCCGCATCTTGCTTACGCCGACCTACCTTCAAATTGCTTATCGCCTACCTGCTTTTCCACCTGACCCGTTTGGTTTCACCACAGAAGAGCGCTTATACTGGGCAAACTACTCGCTCACGTATCTACTCAATCAAGCCGATATTTCGTTCTTGGCTGATCAAACTTTGTCCAACGGTCAGCCTCTTTACAATGCCCGTGAGTTACGCCATATGGTGGATGTGAAGAATTTAGTGCAACTCATGTTGCATGTCTGGACAGCCTTAATTATTTTCTACGGGGTAGTCGGCATTTGGTTTTGGCGCACACACCAAGGAAGCGCTTTCTGGCGCGCCCTGTCTCGCGGCGGCTGGCTCACCCTGGGGCTAATCCTACTGATTCTCATCGGGGTCGTAGTTAGTTTTAACTGGCTCTTCACGGCCTTCCATCGCCTCTTCTTTGAAGGTGATACCTGGCTGTTCTATTATTCAGATACGCTGATTCGTCTTTTCCCCTTGCGTTTTTGGCAAGATGCCTTCACAGCCATGGGACTGCTGACGTTAACCCTCGCCCTCATCACAGCCCTGGGCGGGCAGAAATTGGCTTCTAGGACTGCTTAAAGAAATGGTGGGCGCAGTTCCAACAACCGCGCCCACCGCCGTATCACTCACCAAGGGGCTTACCGCACTGCCACCGGGTTCTCGCGGTCTACCGCCGGGTCAAAGATATGGAAGTTATCCATATTGAAGACCACTTGGACCTGCTGACCCATGGTAAAGCGCGTGCGTGGGTCAACTCGGGCCACAAAACTGTGCCGTCCATTGACCAGATAGAGGAAAATTTCATTCCCCATTAACTCGATGACATCCACCCGCGCTTCCACCGGTTCAGCATGGATGCCAGGCGGCGCAAACTGCGGGTTGTGAATATCCTCAGGGCGGATACCAAAGATCACTTCGCGCCCAGCGTAGTTGTAATAGGGTTTAGCGCGTTGCTCCGGGATCTTTACCTTGAAGGTATCAGCGTCCACGTAGAGATCATTGCCGTCTTTCCGGATGTGCGCGGGGAAGAAATTCATGGACGGCGACCCAATGAAACCGGCCACAAACAGGTTAGCCGGGCGGTCATATAAATTCTGCGGGGTATCAAGTTGCTGTAACACGCCTTTGTTCATGACCGCGATGCGCGTGGCCATGGTCATGGCTTCCATCTGATCATGGGTTACATATACAAACGTGGTTTGCAGGCGCTGATGTAACTTACTCAATTCCGCGCGCGTCTGAACACGCAATTTGGCATCCAGGTTGGAAAGTGGCTCATCGAACAAGAAGACTTTCGGCTCGCGCACAATGGCACGCCCTACCGCCACACGCTGACGCTGACCACCCGAAAGTTCACGCGGTTTGCGCTTGAGCAGGTTTTCAATGCCCAGAATCTGAGCGGCCTCTTCCACCCGGCGCTTGATCTCTTCTTTTGGCACCTTGCGCAGTTTGAGACCAAATGCCATGTTATCAAAGACGGTCATGTGCGGATAAAGCGCGTATGACTGAAAGACCATCGCTATATCGCGGTCTTTGGGGGGCACATCGTTGACGATGGTGTCGCCAATTTTAATGATGCCCTCGCTCACGTCCTCCAGACCTGCCAGGCAGCGCAACGTGGTGGTCTTTCCACAGCCCGAAGGCCCGACTAAAACCAGGAACTCGCGGTCTTCGATGTGCAAGTTTAGATCGTTGACCGCCACAAAGTCACCAAAGCGCTTGGTGACATGCTCAAAGGTAACGCTCGCCATGAATTCTTCCTCCTTCCGGAAAGAGTATCGTGCTTTTATTATAGTGGAATTTTGGAATTAAGTGTCAAGAGTCCTCTCATGTTCTTCCAAAAGCAAACGGTCGGCTTACAAAGAGCCGACCGTTGAAATTTGCCCTTTTCTAAACCAAGTGTGTCTATTCGGGTTGACTGGGGCGAGGATTCTTAGCCCGTTGTCGCACCTGGGGACGGGCTCGCCGTCGCCGTTTGGGTGCGCTCCCCGCGGTGGGGCTCAAGATTAACGACAACCGATTAAGCGCACTAACGTCATACTCACGATGTCCACACAAATCACACACCCAGGCCGGAAAATCAGGCACGGTGATTAAATCATTCCCCAGCCAAGTGTAGTAAGCCAGATACTGGCGGTGCAACTGCCCCGCCTGACATTCTGGACAGGGACGAACAGGAAAACCGGGAGAAGCAAACATCTTTCTCATCTTCCAACCGCTAAAGCCTCCGCAATCTTGACCCCCGCACTGGTGCCCAGCCGGTTGGCCCCTGCTCGCACCATGGCTTGTGCATCTTCCAGGGTGCGAATGCCACCAGCCGCCTTGACACCCATCTGCGGTCCTACAACTCTTCGCATTAATTCTACATCGTCTACTGTCGCTCCGCCAGTGCTGAATCCGGTGGAGGTTTTCACAAAGTCCGCGCCTGCGGCTTTCGCAAGCAAACAAGCCAGGATTTTTTCTTCCCGTTCCAACAACGCGGTTTCGATAATTACCTTCAGAAGGACACCGAACCGATGACACACTTCACTCATAGCGCTCAATTCATCATACACAGCCGCATATTCGCCCCCTTTGAGCAGGCCAATGGCAATAACTGTATCTACCTCAACCGCCCCTTCTTCGATCACAATTTGTGTTTCGCTCAATTTAGCCCGCCGTCCGTTTGCCCCCAGGGGGAAACCGGTGACTGTTGCAACCCGCACCCCGGAGCCTGCGAGGGCACGCACAGCCCGTGGCACATATACCGGGTTGACACAAACCGCCGCAAACCCATAGCGGCGCGCTTCCGCACAGAGTTGATCAATCTGCAGTGGCGTCGCTTCGGGCTTGAGCAAAGTATGATCAATCAACGCCGTAAGGGGTTGCTTATCCCAACCCGACGGCAACTCAAGCGGAGGTAGTTCTTGCATGTAGAGACGGGCTTGTGCGACCAAATCATTCAACGTATCCATTATCGAATCTCCATAGGGCTTTCCCAAGACCATTTAGTGCGCGGCATTGACCACTGAGGACGGCGTAAGGAGTTTAATTTCGCTGGGAGGCCAATAAACCAACAAGGCTTTGCCTACCACGTTCTCCAGCGGCACAAAGCCCCACGAATGCGAATCCGAGGACTGATTACGGTTGTCCCCTAATACAAACAACTGTCCCGGCGGCACATCCCACACCCCGTTATAACTGGGGGAAGCGGCCACATAAGGCTCTTCAAGGGCTTGACCGTTGACAAATACCTGGCCATCACGGATTTCAATATGATCCCCCGGCAGACCGATCACCCGCTTGATGTAATCTTCGCGCGGGTTCATGGGATAGCGAAAAACGATTACATCGCCGCGCTGCACCTGTCCGGTGCGATAAGCAACTTTACTCACAATCACAAATTCCCCGGGTTTGAGCGTGGGTTGCATACTGATATTTTCAACCCGCACCCGGGCAATAAAGGTGTCAATAACAAAGTACAGGAGCAAAGCCAGGACGATGACTTGCAAGGCTTCAGAAAGCATCCGTAACCAGCTCACCGAGCCCTTTTGCGGCACAGTCGTTTGGGACGCAATATCGGTTGAAGGTTTATCCATCATTGGCACCAATCCGTGGTTACCCGTAAATTCCCTTCGATTATATGCCACCACCCTACCCCCGACAAGGGGCGGGGGTAAGACCGGATTTATCCCTGTTGCAGGCGTGTTCCACAGGTGCGGCAAAAGCGATCTTCAGGCTGAACGCGGTGCCCACACGCCGGGCAATATAAGCCCCGCAACGGTGATGTGCCGCTTGGAGAGGATATTCCTGCCCGTGATGTATGGCGTAGGCGCTTGCTGGTCCTTTCTTGGGCCGGTACACGGGTCAGGGCAAACCACCACAATAACCCGGTCAGAATGAGTACTCCCCCTGCCCCCATAACGATTACCCATACCTGGGTGTACCAGGGGCCACTTTGCTCCGAGCCTGCCGACTCAATAGGAGCGGCAGGTTGGACCAGTTGCATCGGGGCACTAAGGTCATCATTGGCTTTTTCATAGCGCAGGCGCAGCACAAAAGAGGTACCGGCTTTGAGTTCCCCTACCGCATAGTGATAATAGGTCAAACCATCTTCGCCCTTAACGCCGCTTCCCATGCTCGGAATGAGCGTCCAAGCGGTGGCTGTGGGTGGCTGTTGCACTACCACCGTGAGATCCCTAACGGCGTAATCCCCCGGCCAGAGATATTCGAACGTGCGTAATGCACCTTCTTTTTTCAAGCCGGGATCATAATACTCAATTTGTAAAACCGGAGAGGGTGTTGTGAAACTAACCCTTACCCAGTCCCCTTCTATCTGGGTCGAGTAATTCAAATTATAAAGCATCCCGTCTGCCGTGTCTTCATAGGCCACGTTGTAAGGTGCGCCTACAGTGGCGGGGATACGAAGGGTTAATTGCGCCGGCAGTTTCACCGAATTATCTAACGTGATACGGTAAATCACCAGCATGTCCGGACGATCATATTCCGGCCAAAGGTCAATCTCCAAATTGGCAAATGTGATGTCACTTTGAGCGCCGACATCATGGGTAAACCCTAAGAAACCTATAAGTAGGATAAGTAGCCCTAATCCACAACGCTTAAGCATTCAAAACCTCCCAAGCATGAAACCATATAGCCAAATCTTACCATTAACTTTCCTAACTTAATCAACTTGGCATTGTTCGTGCACGCTATCCTTTCGTGTTTGATCCTTTTATGGTCGGGGATTCCCCTTGAGAATACGGTATAATCACACCCGGGTAAGGGCGACCCAAGGAGTAAAGGATGCCGCGTAAACGTTCCGCTGAGGATCTCTCCATTGAAGAACTGCGCCTGTTGCTGATCGAGAAGCAACGGGCGCGGCGTCAAAAGCGGTTGGAGCACTTTCGTCGCAGCGGCCGCCTGATGCTGGTTGAGGAGCATCCCATCGAAACACCGTTGGACCATCTCTCCAGCCGCTCACTCAGTGAGGAAGCCTCACCTACGACTACAAGACCCCCACGCACCTGGCTGGACCGCGTGTTGCTGGGGATCGAGGTCTTGGCTGTCCTTGGGCTGGCTTTTGTCCTGCTAAACGGGTTCACGCTCATTCGCGACCTCAATCGCGAAGTGGCCTCACTCATCACGCAACCCACCCTGACCCCCACGCCGGCCATCACCGCCATCGTCTTGCCTGGCGGGCACACCCCGCCCAATTCGCCCGGCGGGCCGCGCCCTAACGATGCCGAGATCCCCGAACACCTGCGCCCGGTCATGCTCTCGTTGCCGGAATTGCCCACCCCAACCCCTGGCGTGGAGCAAGCCATCCGCATCCAAATCCCGGCTATCAACGTGGATGCACCGGTAGTGCAAGGTGATGGCTGGGAGCAGTTGAAAAAAGGGGTTGGTCAGCGCCTGGGAACACCCAACCCCGGCCAGCGAGGGAACATTGTCCTTTCTGCCCACAACGATATTTTCGGTGAAATCTTCCGCGACCTGGATAAACTCAAGCCCGGCGATCAGGTCATCCTTTACAGCAACCAACGGGCATATGTGTATATTGTGCAACAGACACAAATTGTCGAGCCAACCCGGGTTGAGGTTATGGCGCCCACGCAAGAGCCTATCGTTACCCTAATCTCGTGTTATCCTTATATGGTAGATAACCAGCGCATCGTCGTGACTGCGCGGTTGCAAGAATAACCAGTTCATTTACTTGGGAGAGTTAGCTATGAGCAAGAAGCAAAAACGCCGTGTTTCGTCGTCCACAGCCTCGCAACGCCCAGCCCCTGCCGCCCGACCGGTTGAGGCACGGCCCAGCCCTTCACCCCGGAGCAGTGCCAGTAGCACGGAATTCAATCCGGATTACTCTTATGTTATCCGCGACCTCAAACGTATTGGGACGCTGGCCGGCACCTTCTTCGTCATTCTGATCATCCTCTCGTTCATTTTGCGATAAAACCCCTGCGGCGCTCAGGGATCTGAGACAATTTCAGTACCCCTTCTTTTTAATTTTTCCGCATTTGCGCCCACCCCAGGACGTTTGCCTCCTCCATGTGCTCTACGAAGCATGGAGGAGGTATCTTTAAGCAAAACCCTTTGAGCCAAGTTCAAATTAGCGCCTAAAGAACGGAAGAGAGGACCAGCGCTCAAAGATGCGATTGACGCAAACGTCGAGCCTTCCTTATCAAAACCTCGGCTTTTTGGGGTTGACCCGCGGCACGATATACACTTTCAGCAAAGACATACCCCTTCGCCAATTCTGCCTGGATCGCCACCTCCCCATCGTGGCGATCCGCCACCGCCTCCAGCCCCTCCAGCACCTCCCCCATCGCCTCTAACTCACCCGCCCGGCCATAATCGTGAATAGCATTGAAATACCCCTGCGCCAATGCCACCTGGATCGCCACCTCCCCACCGTGGCGATCCGCCACCGCCTTCAGCCCCTCCAGCGCCCTCTCCATCGCCCCTAACTCACCCGCCTCACCATAATGGTTAATGGCATTGACATACCCCTGCGCCAATGCCTCCTGGATCGCCACCTCCCCACCATAGCGACCCGCCACCGCCTTCAGCCCTTCCAGCACCCTCTTCATCTCCTCTAACTCACCGTTTTCGCCGTAGACATATATAAGAGTTACTCTTGAAGCACACCAATAAACCAGGTGGGCGGAGTCACCCGGAGGCGTATCAAGTTCTTCGATTAAGGAATGAGTTGGAAAATCCAGAATGAGTTTTACCAGGAAGGAGGCAACCCCTTGGGGATTGGCCTCCCAACCTTTTCGGATAAAATGCTTCCTCTCATCTTCGTAAAACATCGTACCAAGGACGTGCAACACAAAGGCTTCACCGAACAAGTCCGGCGTAATTCCGGGTAACTCATTATCCACACGTTGCTGCAAAATGCGTTGCATCATATCTTTGCTGGGTAGTTCCCCTCCAATATACTCACGGGCGTCGTTCAGGGTTAATTTACGTGCGAAAGTCGCCAGTGCGATCAAAGGCAAATAGTTTTCCTTTAGCCCCACTTGTTTGTACTTTCTTACCATCCGTTTCGCCCATTCTTCCAGCAACTCAAACCGATTTTGCCACTTTAATTCTCCCGTCTCCAGCAGGAGTTGCTTTGCCGCCAATGCCAGCAGTGGATTTCCTTCGCTCACACTGATAATCCTTTTAATGTACTTTTCACTTAATTTGCTGCCCAATAGTGCGCGGATGTCTTGGTCGGACAGGTTTTTCAAAACCAAAGCATCCTGATAGCGGTAGCGCTGATATTTGTCTTGCTCGTTTAGATCTTTCAAGGATTCGGGCATCGTTCGTTCCACCAACAAAACCCGTAGGGGAATGCCCTGCTTGGAACCACTCTGAGTAAAACTATTCAGCATCTTAAAAACATCGTCAACAAATTCAGCAGCGTTATCAACCACGATAACTGTGGGGCGTTTTGGACGCCATTCCGGGATCATCCCCCCCTGATAGAAACCCGCGTGGCAATAGTAAGGCTTTTTCCGTAATTTTTGCACCCATTCCAACGCCAAACGGCTCTTGCCCACTCCGGCGCCTCCGGTTAAGAACCACCACAGAAAAGATTCAGGGCGCTTTAAAAAATTATCTAATTGCTGTTGAACCTCATCTCGCCCCACGAAGGCAATCTTACCAGACGCAAAATCCAACGGATCAGACACCGGTGGCGGATCCCCGATAAACGACGGTGGGGGTGAAAACAAGCGCTCACTGAAAACCTGCGTCCACTCTTCAATATAGGTTTGAAGGGGCTTTATGGTGTTGAGGATTGATACAAATAAAATTGCTACCAACAACTTCCAATCAAATTGCGCCAGTTGATCGCCCACGCGCTCCAGTCCAGGATATAAAACAATCCAATCACCTAGTTTACGTAGAAATAGTTGTCGCAATGACTCCACATTCGGTGCAGGGGGATTGACCAAACTCAAAATCCCCCAAACAACCAGAACAAGAATGAGATTCACACCTGCATAGACAAGCCAATAAACCGAGCGTTTTATCTGAGCAGATGCCATCTTCGCCCACTCTCCCACCGCATGGGTAAATCCAGGTTTCCCGTCTCAAATCACCCGCCTCAATGAGGGACTTACGATAACTTTATAATGATCAGGAAACTGCCTTTTTAGGGTTATTATACAGAAAACCATAGCCAAAAAGCACTCGGTTCCAGGAATTTTCCCCATCTCGCTAATTTGGTAAAACCGGAGACTTAAATCCAACTGCCTCAAAAAGTCACAACAGCCTTGACGTCTTGATGCAGTCCAATATAATATACTCAAGTCCTATATTTGAGACTACAACATGGAAGATTTAACCCTTGCCCGTAGTGCCGAGCGCACCCTGCGCTTGATTGAAACCATCCTCGCCCACCCCGAGGGGCTAACCCCCCAAGATTTGATGCAAAAATTGGGGCTCTCGCGTTCCTCGCTCTTCGTCCTGCTCAAGACCCTCAAAACCCTGGGCTACCTGGATCAATCCGAGAAACGCGGGCGCTACCTGCCCGGCCCACGCCTCTTGGCCTGGCAAGCGCGCGGTGATCTCAGCCAGCAGGAACTTCTGGCCGCTTTCTATCAGGAATGCGCCCAAACCGCCTGGCCCGAGACGCTGGCTCTGGTGGTGCCCATCTCCGAGGGATTGCTCGTCCTGGCACAAACCGAGGGCAGTTATGAGACCCGCCGCGTGTTTCAGGTGGGAAAAATTTACCCGCATTTAGAAGCCGCCCAGGCCCTGTTCGCACCCTCTTCCACCCCCCTAACCATCGAGGAGGGTATGGCGCTGGCCCAATCGAATGAGACCCTTGATCTGGCTGCACCGATTTGCCCGGATGGGTATCAGCCCCGCGCTGCGGTGGTACTGAGCGCCCTGGCTTACCGCTGGCAACCGCATGATCTTTACCACCAATGGGGCAACGATGTGCGCAACCTGGCCGCGCGCATTTCCCATCGCTTGGGCGCTCTCACCTACTCACCCTTCCAGCCTCAACCTGTGCAAGAACTTCAACCCCTGGAGCCCCTCACTCCGGCTCAAATGGAGGCGTTCCTGCGCGGACCGGTTTCAGCCCGCCTGGCCTGCGTGCGTCCCGATGGTCAACCCCACGTCATACCCCTCTGGCAAGAGTGGAACGGCCACGCATTCATAGTGATCGCCTGGCAGGGCTCACGCTGGCCTGAATATGTGCGACAAAACCCCGCCGTTTCCTTGACCATTGACGAGCCCTGGCCACCGTTACGCCGTGTCGTTGCCCGCGGGCAAGCCAATCCGGTCACCGATTTAACGCCACAGGAGTTGCAACGCTTGCTCAATCGCCTCGGCCGGCGCTATCTGGGGCGCGACTTGGCCCAACCCTACCTGAACCAGGTAGCCGAAGTCTTCCGCATTGACGTAGAGTACCTGCGCGGCTGGCGCGGCCTCACTACCGCTCTCACTCCGGCCTGACCTCACGCCTATGGATATTCACCTGAAGGCCCTGACGTTCTCTTATCCCAACCACACTCAAGCAGTCTTGCGGGGGCTAACCCTTGATATCCCTTCCGGGCAATTCGTCGCCATCATCGGTCAAAGTGGTTGCGGTAAATCCACCCTACTACGGCTGCTGGCAGGGCTACTATCACCGACACACGGGCATATCGCTTTTAATGGGACTCTCTCCACTGGTCCTTCTCAGGCTCACACTGTGGCCTGGATGGCTCAATCCCCGGCGCTATTGCCCTGGCTCACCACATACCAGAACGTTGCCCTTGCCCTAAAGTTCACACGCACCGGTAAATCGCCCCTGATGAGCCCTGAAGAAGCCCTCGACCGCGTTGGATTAAGTCAGTATGCCCACGAATATCCGCATCGTCTCTCGGGCGGTATGCAGCAGCGCGTCGCCCTAGCCCGCTTATTGGTCCAAGGGGCGCCGATTTGGCTGATGGATGAACCTTTTTCGGCACTGGATGAACTGACGCGAGAGAATCTCAGCGATACCTTACTCGATCTCTGGCAATGGTTAAAACCCACTATCCTGTGGGTAACCCACCACATCTACGAAGCCGTCAGGCTTGCCGACCGCATCCTGGTACTCTCACCCCGCCCGGCCCAAATTGCGGCAGACCTTGAGATTATCCTTCCTCGCCCCCGCGACGAAAATCACCCCCAATTTAGCGCCTATGTCAACCAACTCAGGAAATCACTTTTCTCCTCGAATGGTCAGGAAAGCACTTCCAATGACAGGTTCATCGCGTAGCAAGCTGGTCACCTGGGGACTTATTGTAGGCGCCCTCTCTATCTGGGAGGTGGGCGTCCGAGTGGGGAATATGCCCCCCTATCTTTTGCCCGCCCCTAGCCTCATCCTCCACACCCTGGTACAAAACTTCTCCACCTATCTTCAGGCGTCGTTGATCACTTTTGGCGAAGCCTTGCTGGGCTTGTTGATCGGAACCTGTGTAGGGATTCTCATCGCTGTCCTGGTTACGTTTTGGCCGGGTTTGGAACACGGCGTTATGAGTCTGGCCATTTTGGTCAAATCCACGCCCCTCGTGGCCATCGCTCCCCTGCTGACCATTTGGTTGGGGTTCGGCTGGCAGCCCAAAGTCATCATTACCGCCTTGGTGACTTTTTTCCCCGTGTTGGTCAACGTTCTGGTTGGCCTTCAAACCATCACCCCTAGCCTGTTGGATTTATTTCACGCCTGGCAAGCGAACCGTTGGGAACTTCTATGGCATCTGCGATTGCCTCACAGCCTCCCGTATGTATTTGCCGCACTAAAGGTCAGCACCCCCTTGGCATTGATCGGCGCCATCGTCGCCGAGTGGACTGGTGCTTCGGGAGGGTTAGGACGCCTGATGTGGCTGGCCTACACCAATCTGAATCTCCCCCATTTATTTGCCGCTATTTTTATCCTGGCAGCGGCGGGAATGCTCCTCTATCAGGGAACAACCCAGGCCGAAAAACGCCTGGTGTTTTGGTACACCTCATCCTAATCCCGTTGCGGAGGTCCCTTTCCCATGAGACATCGCTCTTTCTTCCATCTTTTCATTCTTCTTTCGATCTTTCTAACGATTGCCTGTCAGCCCTCAGCACCACTTACAACCCCTACCCCACCCCGCACTGCGCTCACTTTTATGGCCGGATATAAACCCCAAGCCAATTTACCTTTCGTGGGGGCTTATGTGGCTAAAGAAAAAGGTTATTTTGAAGCCGAAGGATTGGATGTCACGATCGAACACTCGCCCGGGCAGGGGCAACACCTCCAGTTACTGGCCGCCGGAAAGGTCCAAGTCACCACCCAGGATGCTGCCGTGTTATTACAGCGCCGTGCTGACCCCGGCCTGCCCTTGGTTTCCATCGCACTGATCGGACAGCGCGGCCAACAAGCCTTTGCCGCGCTCAAAGAGTCGGGCATGGTCACCCCTAAAGACTGGGAAGGTCATCTGGTGGGCTATAAAGGCACCCCACCTCCAGATCTCTTTGCCTTGCTTCAAGCCGCTGGAGCCGATGTCAATAAGGTTGATCTGGTCAATGTGGGGTTTGACCCACGCGTATTGGTCGAGGGCAAAGTGGATGTTTACCCTCTTTTCAAATCTAATGAACCCTTTTTACTGCGCTCCTGGGGCTATGAGATCACCCTGTGGGACGCGGCAGATTACGGTGTGCCCACGCTTGGACTGACTTATGTCACCAGTGAATCCTTGCTCCAGGAACAACCTGACATTCTGGCGCGCTTCTTACGAGCGGCACTGCGCGGGATTGACTTTGCCGCCCAACATCCTGATGAGGCCGTTCAAATTGTGTTGAAATATACCGGGCCAGAGACCAACCCGGATCATATGCGTTACATGTTAGAAACCGAATTGAAGGATGCTCAGAGTAATATCACGCGCGAGCATGGCTGGGGCTGGCAGACTCAGGAACAATGGCAAGCCCTGGCAAATATGCTTCATCAGTACGATATCTTACCTTCTATGGACGTCACCAAAGCCTTTACCACCCGCATCCTGGAAATGGTAAAATCGCAGTAACTCAATTCGGTAACCCAACTTTTAAGAGCCCCGCGGGATCGCGGGGCTTTTTTTTCTATGTTTCTTGCGCTTGCTTCATTCGCCAAATTCCTAAGGCGAGGAAGACGACCGCAAATCCGGTTAAAACCACCAGGTGGGGGAGCAGGTCCTGCAGGGTACCCCCGCGCATAAGATAGTTGACCATGCCTTCCAGAGCCCAGGTAGTCGGAAGCACATGAACGACTGTTTTCACCGATGCAGGGAAGAGCTCCAAGGGATACCAACATCCACCCAGTAGCGCCATCACCATGCCCATCAGGATACTCAGGTTATTGGCTTGGGCTTCGTTCTTAACCCATGTTCCCATGAATACGCCAATCGCCCCCGCCGCCAACGCCGAGGTCAGCAACAACAAAATTAATGTCAAAGGATCACGCATCCAAGACAACTTTAGAACCAGCACTCCAAACCCCACCAGCAATCCCATCTGGATTAGAGCCATCAATACCTGACCGCCGATGGTACCAACCAAGAAAACAGCCTGAGAGGTGGGTGTGGTCATCACCCGGGAGAGCGTGCCGGTATTGCGTTCATATGCTAGCAGTGCCGAGATTCCAAAGAGGGGGATGAAGACCCAGGTAATGAGTTGACCGGCTGAGGCTTGGGCACGCGGATCGTAAACCGGAGCGCTTGAAGGGCGAATCACCTCTAAACGGTCTGGCACTTGTGCCCATAACGAGCGAGCCAGATGGCTGGCTTCAATGACGTATTGCTGGCGTTCTGCCTCCGTCTTAAATGCGCCATACTGTTCAGCCAACGTCACCGCCGCATGGGCAGCCTCAAAAGGCAGGCTCTCCCCACCAACCGCCGCCTGGATTGCACGCTGCACCGCCAAGGCACGCAGATTATTCGGTTGTTGGTAAAGCAAAAGCCGGACTTTTTCACCGCGCATCAGTCGCTCTACGGTAAGGTCAGGCGGCAGGTATAACCAAAAGGCCACTTTGCGGGCTAAAAAGCGTTCCTCGGCTACGGCGCGGCTCACCACTTCCGGTCGCAAACCCGGTGCCTCCTTAAGAGCCTCCACGATGCGGGCGGAGACCTCATTTTGAGCCTCATCTACCACCAGAAGGGAAACCTTCCCATCCGAGCCATACTTCCCCATACCCAATATAAATGTGAACAGCACGGGTAGAAGAATGAAGAACAGCCATTCGCTGGGTGAGGCAAAGCGCAGCAAAATGTCTTTACGGACGATGGCAAGAATTTGGCGCATAACTCTCCCTCTTAAGCCTGAGAAAAACGGCGCGAGCGCATCAAGATAACCCCTGCCAGAGAGATTAAAACAACTCCCATGAGTGCCAGGGCCAACAAAGGTCGGACGATTTGGCTCAGGGAGCCGCCCGCGGCCAAAATGGCATACCCGTCCATCCCCCATGCATTAGGGGTAATACGGCTTAGGACATACACCGCGGGCGGCATTTCACCCAGATCAACAAAACTGCCACCCAACAAACCAAAGATCAACATCAGCGCTGAGCCGGCCGAGGCAACTTGAGCCGGCGTGCGAGCCAATGCAGCGATGAGCAACCCCCAACCCACCGCAGCCAATGACGCACATAGAATTAACCCAAGCACTCCAAAGGCGTCACCCCAATTCAAAGCAAAAAGCCAGGTTGAGATGCCAATCAACAATACCTGCTGCACCACACCGCTCAAGTAAACCCCAATACCTTTCCCCACCAAGATCTGAAACGGGAGGATTGGGGTGATCATCAAACGCTGTAATGTTTGCTGCCGCCGCTCGACCAATAGAGAACGCGCACCAAACGTCGCGGTGAACATCAAGAAGAGCAGCGCCATTCCTGGTGCCATAGAAGCCATTACATTGACATCTCGGAGTTGGGTGACTTCCTCCTCGGTAACGACCACCTGGATCAATTCCTGTTCCACACCCGACCGCGCCAGAGCTTCGCCCCAAGTGCGTCCAATGTCTTCGGCTTGTGCGGGTTGAATCACGCCGTTCGCCACCAACGGTGCAATAGCCGTCCAGCCTAGGATGCGCCCTTTTTCCACCCGAAAGAGGAACGCACGTACAATGCTTTCGAGAATCGCAACGCTATTGGGACGCCCGGGATTGGCATAAATCTGAAGGGTGACATCAGGCGATGACGAAGGGAACCATGCTTGCCATTCCTCTGCAGGGGGAATCAAACTCTGGGTAAAACCGGTCGGGATGATAACCGCTGCCGCCGCTTGATCTTTTTCAACCTGTTGCTTTGCTTCTGCCAAATCCGAAACAAGGACGGGCTCGAGTAGGGAATCCAACTCTGGGGAAAAGAGCACATTCACCAAGGCGTTTCCCAGAGTTTGCCCATCATAATTTACGATCACCACAGGGATATCGCTAGGGCCACTGGATGAATTTGCCCCCCCTCCCACCTGACCACTGATCAGCCCCATCCCAAGCGTCAACAAAAATGGCCCAACCAAGATCATCAATACGGTTGACCGATCACGAAAGATCAGGAGCAAATCCTTGAGCGCAATGAGCAGAATCCGCCGCATCCTCGTCCTCCCTAATCCCTTAAAGCACGCCCGGTCAGTTTTAAAAAGACGGCCTCCAGATTGGGCTCGCTGATCTCGACACTGCGGATGCGCATGCCATGCTCTAAGCACACAGCGATGAGATGGGGCAGGATTTCGCCCGAGGCATGGGTGAGCACTTTTAAGCGATGATCCTCTTGGATCACATTAACCACGCCCGGCACGTTGTTCAATGCCTCTAAAGGTAGCATGGGATTCATATCATCCTCAAATGTCAGTACCAGGGTGTCATGTTCACCCACTTGCTGTAAAAGTTCCAATTGTGTTCCCAGTGCTATCAACCTTCCATGATCCATAATTCCAACCCGATGCGAGAGTTCCTGGGCCTCTTCCATGTAGTGGGTGGTATAAAGGATCGTGATGCCCTCATGGTTGAGCGACTTGACAAAGTCCAGAATTGCGCGCCGGGACTGTGGGTCAATCCCCACCGTGGGTTCATCCAGAAAAAGTACCCGGGGGCGATGTAACAGACCTGCGGCCAAATTAAGACGACGCTTCATCCCTCCCGAATAGGTACGCACTTTCTGATTGGCTTTTTCACTCAATCCCACCTGTTCCAGGGTTGAGTGAATCCGTTGACGTAATTCCTTGTCTTTCAATCCATACATTTGCCCCCAGAACCATAAGTTTTCATAGCCGCTCAGATCTTGATAAAGCGCAATTTCCTGGGGCACCACCCCAATCAAGCGGCGTACTTCCAAGGGATGCTTTAGGATCGAATAGCCGCCAATCCAGGCCTCACCCGAGGTTGGCAACAATAATGTAGAAAGGATTGAGATTGTGGTGGTTTTCCCCGCCCCATTGGGCCCAAGCAGGCTAAAAATTTCACCTTCCCTCACCTCGAAATTAAGGTCATCTACTGCGGTCAGATGACCGAAACGCTTGGTAAGATTTTGCACCCGGATCATCACACCTCCCGACAAAAGGAACAGAACGACTTCACCAATCCACATCTACGCAATTTCGAATTAAAAGTTGCGTATCTGAGCAAATAAACAACCAAGCGATGATTTTTTGTCACCGCCTAGTTGCTCTATCTTAAAATAACGTAAAAGGTTCAAAGAGATCTAAACTTCGCTAGTGGACTTCACAAAATCCACAACCTCATCCAGGTAAGCAAAGGCCAATGCCGTCACCGTATCGGCTGCCCCATAATAAATTGCTAAACGACCTGTGGGGGGATCATAGAGCGTTGCACAAGGAAAAACCACATTGGGCACATCGCCCACACACTCATAAAGGGTCTGCGGGGACATCAAATAGGGACCTCCCCGTGCAATGACTTTCCAGGGTTGATCGAGATCAAGCAACGCCGCACCAAAGGAATAAACAAAACCATTGCACGAAGTAAGCACCCCATGATAGAAAAGCAACCAACCCTCACGGGTTTCAATTGGGATTGGACCAGCACCGATTTTTGTGCTTTGCCATCCCCCTTTGGGGCTCATCACAAAGCGATGCTGCCCCCAATGGATCAGATCTGGGCTTTGACTGATAAAAATATCTCCAAAGGGCGTGTGTCCACGGTCACTTGGGCGGCTCAGCATCATGTAGTAACCGTTGATTTTGCGCGGGAAGAGCACCCCGTTGCGGTTATAAGGGAGAAAAGCGTTCTCCAAGAAGTAAAAAGTCTCAAAATCAAACGTGTATCCCACACCAATTGTGGGGCCATGATACCCGTTGCACCACGTGATGTAATAACGATCTTCCAACCACACTACGCGCGGGTCATAACGATGTTCGAAATGGGCTAGTTCCGCATCCTTATATTGCCAGATGATCGGGTCATCATCCAGTTGCCACCGAATGCCGTCCTCACTAAAGCCGCGATGTAAATTCATCTCGCGTTTTTTGTTATCACATCGGAACACCCCTGCAAAACGACCCTTGAAGGGCACAACGGCGCTGTTGAAGATGCTGTTAGAAGAAGGAATAAGATTACGGGGAATAATGGGGTTGCCGCTGTAACGCCAAACAACATCCGAGCACCCGGCGGGACGATCTTCCCAGGGTATGTTAGGCAAAGCAGATGTAGTCATGGCTTGATCATCTCCTTGTGCATGGTTATTGTCGTCACCGATTCCCGTTCCACCAGAAACGGATGAATAAGCAAGGTCATCCGCGCCGCATCGGGGTATTGGCGTCGCAGTTCCACCAATTCCACTGCAGCCCGTCCCATGGCTAATGTATCTACGTGTAAGGTGGTCAGCGTTGGATGGGTGTGGGTAGCAATATACGTATCGTCATAGCCGACCACCGAAAGGTCTTCCGGCACGCGTCGTCCCAGGCTTTGAGCCGCCCGAACGGCAGCATTGGCTACTTCATCATTAAGACAGAAAAGAGCCGAAATCTGGGGGTGAGCCTTGAGCAGCGCAATAGTTTCATCATACCCCCGCGAGCGGCTGATATTGAAATTAGCGATGTAGGTGTGCGAAATTCCGTGTTCTTTGAGCGCGCGTAGATAACCATTGCGGCGATCCCGCAAACTGGGATAGCACCGCTCTTCCCCACCAATCAACCCAATATGCTGATGCCCACAATTCAGCAAAAATTCCACTGCCTGATAGGCCGCGCGAAAATTATCCGAGAGCACGGCATCGAATTCTTCACGAACCGCATAACTATCCACTAGCACGACCGGGCCAGTATATTGAGCCAATAGTTCCATAAAAGCCGCGTTCACAAAGACCCCAACCAGAAGAAGACCGTCGGGATTTCCGCTAAGCCATTGGGAGGAAATTTCCAGGGGTTGGTTATTTTCATCTACCGGCAACGAAGCAAACAACAAATTGATCCCTTTGTGGCGACAAGCCTCCTCAATTCCCAAAATCACCTTGGAATAAAACGGATTTGCCTGTGGGGCTAAGTCTGGATCTAATTTAACCAGCATACGCAGGGTAGAAAGAGGGGATTCGCGATCTTTGAGAGAAGAAGAGTTGATCGGATATCCCAATTCCGCCGCCACTGCCAGCACTCGTTCACGCGTTTTCTGAGCCACACCGGGGCGATTATTCAAAACCAGAGAAACGGTGGAAACCGAAACACCGCAACGATGAGCAATCTCCGCAATTTTCACTCTTTTGGTCATCATCGAGTCAGGCTCTAAAACATTTAAATGTTTTTTTATGATTTTATTCACAATGCGCCTAAAGTCAAGCCGTATATCCATAAAATTTTTCCAAAATATTTAATATTTCGAAAATTACCCCTCGCTATTACAAAAAATCCTATCCCATTTTTCATCTTCCCCTTCCTGGTAATCCAATTTACCCCTTAATACCCGAAGATTTGAGGCCATCTTAACCCTGGAAGCCCAATTTATTCCCCTCCCTGCCCCTAGAACAGCGTAACTAAAATTTTAATTTATCAATTTTTAGTCTAACCCAATTGACTTTTGTTCACAATTTTTCTATAATGAAATAAATTGGGAGCGCTTCCAAAACCATCTTGCCCTGGCGCCCCCGGTATCACCAACCACAGGCCAACCATGTCCAACCTGACCCTGGAAGATATTGCCCGCCAAGCCGGTGTTTCACGTTCCACCGTCTCACGCGTCCTCAACGATCATCCTAATGTACGCGAGGAAGTACGGCGGCGCGTCCTAGACGTTATTCGCCAAACCGGCTATCATCCAAATGCGGCTGCGCGTACATTAGCTTCTCAGCGCTCTTTAATGCTGGGCTTGGTGCTACCGCGGAGTGTTAGTTCAATCTTTAGTGACCCTTACTTTCCGCGCCTAACCCAGGGGATTGCCCAGGCGTGTAATCACTATAATTACACCCTCGCCCTCTTCTTAGTGAGTAGCGCCGAGGACGAAGCCAAAATTTACCCGCGCATCTCGCGGCGCGGGCTGTTGGATGGCATCTTGCTTCAATCCGGCCAAATTGGGGATCAACTAATGGACCGTTTGCTGGCCTCAAACATTCCACTGGTGGTGATCGGCCGTCCCTTCAACCCCGATGGAGTCAGTTACATTGATGTAGATAACGTCAATGCCGCTTACAATGCTGTCAGTCATCTCATTCGCCTGGGGTACCAGCGTATTGCGACCATTGCCGGACCTGACAACTCGACTGTTAGCATAGATCGCAAAGAAGGTTATGCCCGAGCATTGCAAGAACGCGGGCGAAAAATAGATCCTTCCCTGATCGTCGAGGGGGATTTCACCGAGGCAGGGGGCTATTATGCCATGCAAAGCCTGCTCCCAGCACGACCGGATGCCGTCTTTGCTGCCTCAGACGCTATGGCAATCGGTGCAATGCGCGCCATTCACGAAGCCGGCCTGCGCATCCCAGAGGATATTGCCGTGGTTGGCTTTGACGATTTACCCTTTGCGGCGACTGCTACGCCCCCTCTTACTACCATACGCCAGCCCATTGCACCATTGGGATTTAAAGCCGTTGAAATTTTGCTCGATTTAATTGAAAACGGCGCTCAACCACCACGGCGAGTCATTATGGATACCGAACTGGTAGTGCGTGATTCATGCGGCGCCCTCAAACGCCGTAGTCCGGGGTAAATGATGAAATTTCTTGCCTCAAACTGGGAGCGCTCTCAAAAAGCGACGTATCTTCAAAAAATTTTAGAGGAGGTGATTAGCCAGGAGGAGATGTTCATCACGAGAAGTCCATAAAATTTTCCATACTTCATCTCAATCCAAATCCCTATATGTTCGTGAATTGGAAGAAAGGAGAAAGGAACCATGCGTAAGCTTGCCCTATCTGTCTTCACTGTGCTGATCCTGGCCAGCCTGCTTCTGGCGGCTTGTGGACCAGCAGCCACCCCCACCCCCGAGAAGATCATTGAAACCGTGGAGGTTGAGAAAACCGTCATTCAAACCCAGGTCGTTGAGGTAACACCCACAGGCCAAGCCGCCCCAACTACCTACCCCCGCAATGAAACCATCTACGTTAGCGGCGCCGCCTGGGGGCCCCCCTCCACCTGGAACCCCTTCCAGCCGGGAATGTTGGCCAACGCCACCGGGACCATTGGGTTCGTCTATGAGTTCCTGTTCAACTACGACCCTCTGACGGATAAGTTCATCCCCTGGCTGGCCGAAAAAGGCGAGTGGACCGACCCCACCACTTATGAAGTTACCCTGCGCAAAGACCTCACGTGGAGTGATGGTCAGCCCTTGACCGCCGAAGATGTCAAGTTCACATTGGAATTGGGTAAGAAATATCCCGCCCTGTGGTTCTCCCCACTTTGGACCAATACCGGTTTGACTGATGTCACCATTGTGAATGACACCACGCTCAAGTTGACCTTCAAAGACCCGCTCTACCAGGAATGGGATAACTACCTCTTTAACCTGCCCATCGTTCCCAAACACCTGTGGGAGAATCGCACTGAAGAAGAAATTACCACCGGTGCGAATGAAAAGCCAGTTGGTTCCGGCGCCTATCTGTACCTCACCCACGCCGAGGATCGCAACGTCTGGGTACGTAACGAGAACTGGTGGGGAATCCCCATCTTCGGCAAACCGGCACCCAAATACATTGTGGACATTCGCGTGTCGAGCAACAACGTTGCCCTGGGCATGGTTGTCAAGGGCGAACTGGACCTGAGCAACAACTTCCTCCCCGGCATCGCCACCCTGGCCGAGAAGGGCTACGTCAAGACCTTCTATGAAAAAGCCCCCTATATGCTCTCGGCCAACACCGCGGTGCTCTTCCTGAACACCAACAAGAAACCCATGGATGACCCGAAGTTCCGCCGCGCCCTTGCCTTCGCGATTGACGTGCCCTCCATCGTTAACGTGGCTTACGCTAACCTGGTCAAGGCCGCCAGCCCCTCAGGTTTGCTCCCTACAATGAGCAAATATGAGGATCAGGAGGTCATCGCCCGCCTGGGTTACACCTTCGACACCGCCAAAGCCAAGCAAATGCTGGCCGATGCCGGTTACAAGGACGTCAATGGCGATGGATTCGTGGAAGCACCGGACGGCTCCAAGATTGAACTCCAGGTAACCTGCCCGAACGGGTGGACCGACTGGATGGCCGCCATTGACATTATCGCCTCCAGCGCGCAGGCCGCCGGGATCAATATTCAGGCTGCCTACCCCGATTACGGTGCATGGAACACCGCTCTGCAAGGTGGCACCTTTGACATGACCCTCAATAACTGGGCTCAGATGAGCAACACCCCCTGGACGCTCTACAACTTGCTCTTCCGGCACCCAATCCAGGAGCAGATGCAATCCGGCAACTTTGGGCGCTATGTTAATCAGCAAATGTTCGATCTGGTAGATGCACTAGCCCGAGTGCCAACCACAGATGAAGCCGGAATGAAAGCCGCGACCAGCAAAATCCAGGAACTCATGCTTACCGAGATGCCCGTAATTCCGCTGTGGTATAACGGCCTATGGGCACAGTGGACGGAAACCACCTGGACCAACTGGCCCAATGAGAAGAACCCGGTCTCACTGCCTACCACCTGGTCCGGTTACTGGCAGATGGGCGGTCTGCAAACCCTGATCAACCTGAAGCCGGTGGCGCAACCTTAAACTAAAGCGCCCGCGGGATGCCGCTTCCCGGAGTATGGGAAGCGGCATCCCAACCTAATGTTTTTACCTCAAAACCATTTTTACCCACTAAAATTTTTTTACCCTCACTCCCCCAGGAGCCCGTCATGCGACGGTATTTGACGCGTAAAATCCTGATTTATATTCTGACTTTTTTTCTCGCGGTGACAATTGATTGGCTCATTCCACGCTTCATGCCTGGTGATCCGATTCGAAACATGTTGGCGCGCGTCTCAGTGGCTTCCAATGCCTCAGCCATCCAGATGATGTATGACTATTATGCGCGCCTGTTTGGGCTTGATCTCCCCTTGTGGCAACAATATCTCAATTTTTGGAAAGCGCTATTCCAGGGCAACCTGGGCATTAGCACGTATCTTTTCCCCACCCCGGTCATTGATGTTCTAAAGCGTGCGGTGCCTTATGACGTGTTCCTACTTGTTCCATCCATCCTTTTGGGGTGGTATGCGGGCAATCATTTTGGGGCTATTGCGGCACGCTCTAAGCGCCTGGATAATTTCATCCTTCCCCTTAGTTACATCTTGACAGCCACGCCCTATATGTGGCTGGGCATTCTATTGGCCTGGTTTTTTGGGATTGTCCTGGGATGGTTCCCCATTGCTGGAGCCTATAGTTTCTCCTTACGCCCAACCTGGTCTTGGGGTTTTCTACTTGATTTGCTTCACCACTGGTTCCTCCCGTTTGCTTCTCTCTTTATAATCGAATTTGGGGGATGGGCTATCGGTATGCGTAATATGATCATTTATGAATTAGAGGCTGAATACTCACGTTATTTGACCGCCTTGGGAGCCCCCAAGCGTCTGATCCGCAAATATGCGTTCGACAATGCGATCCTGCCCCAAATTACCGGCTTAGCGCTTAAGTTGGGGGTGATTGTGGCAGGCGCCTTGGTCACCGAAGTGGTTTTCTCCTATCCAGGAATCGGTTATCTCCTCCTGGCCGCGATTCAAAATCAGGATTACTTCCTGATCCAGGGCTGTTTTCTCTTTATTATCCTTGGCGTCTTAATGGCTAATTTTATGATTGATATCGCCTATCTCGTAGTTGACCCGCGAACACGTAGGGGCATGGTGGGAGAGTCGGCATGATTAAGCGGAGCGAGCTCCTCTATTTCACATTGCGCAACAAAAAACTGGTCATCGGGAGCACGATTATCCTGGCATTCCTGCTCTTGGCATTGATTGGACCAACCTTTGCCCGATACCAGCCCATGGACTATGCCAGCCCACTAGGTGCTGAGCCCCCTTCCGCAAAATACTGGTTTGGCACGACCTTTTTCGGGCAAGATGTCTTCTCACAGTTCGTTCATGGCCTACGGGCCACATTTATCGTTGGCCTGCTGGGGGGTGGTCTGGGCACCCTGATGGGCATGCTTATCGGCTTCACCGCCGGTTATCGCGGTGGAATCCTCGATGAGATCCTTAATGCCTTCACTAACATCGTGCTTGTAATTCCTACCCTGGCTGTTCTGCTGATTATTGCCGCCTATTTACAAGTACGCAGTCTGCTCATGGAATGTCTGTTCATCGGGTTAACGGCTTGGCCTTGGGCAGCTCGTGCCATTCGGGCGCAAACGTTCTCCCTCCGCTCCCGCGATTTCGTAGATCTGGCCCGATTGAGCGGCATGACTTCTCTAAAGATCATTCGCGATGAGATTGCGCCCAATATGATGTCCTATTTGGTGCTAGTCTTCATCCTGCAATTTGGAGGGGCTATTCTCACCGCTGCCACCTTGGACTTTATCGGCCTGGGTCCAACCAACACGATCTCCCTGGGGCTGATGATGCAATATGCCGTCCTGTGGGGTGCCTTGCCCCTGGGAATGTGGTGGTGGTTTATTCCTCCTGGCTTGGCGATTACAGCTATCGTCGGAGCCCTTTACAGTATGAACGTGGGACTGGACGAAATCTTTAATCCCAAATTACGTGAGATGTAAACCATGGCTTTAAACGTTGAAAATTTGACAGTTTACTACCAAACCCTGCGTGGGGATGTTCACGCGCTAGAACACGCAACGTTCCAGATCACCGACGGCGAAATCATGGGTTTAGCGGGCGAGTCGGGGTGCGGTAAGACAACCTTGGGGCACAGTTTGATTGTGCTCTTTCCACCGATGAAATATATCACTGGGCGTGTGCTACTGGATGGGGAAGAGTTACCTATCTGGGACGCCGAAAAGATGAACGCCTACCGATTCCGTAAAGTTTCTCTGATCCCCCAGTATGCCATGAATGCAATGAACCCCATCCGCAAGATTGGGAAAATGACCCAGGAATTGCTCGAATCGCGAGGGGTAGATTTCAAAGAAGTTCTACCGGAGTTGAAACGGCGGCTAGATCTCGTCGCCTTACCTCATGATGTCCTCAACATGTACCCCATCGAACTTTCTGGAGGTATGAAGCAGCGCATGGTCATGGTGATTTCCTCCCTGCTCAACCCCTCTCTTCTTATTGCGGATGAAATTACTTCAGCCCTGGATGTCGCAACTCAAAAAGCCGTGGCCGAGATGCTGGTGGAATTCCGCGACCGCCAGTTTGTCAACAACCTAATCGTGATCACACACGACATCTCGGTCTTGTACCAAATTGCCGATACCATTCTAATTATGTATGCAGGAGTTCTGGCCGAAAAAGCTCCTACGAAATCTATCATCGAATCTCCGCGTCATCCCTATACGCGATTGCTCATCTCATCCTTACCTGAGGTTGGGGTACGCCACGCTGAAAAGCGGTTGCAGGGTATACCGGGTAACCCACCTTTGCTCTTGAACCCACCTTCAGGTTGTCGCTTTCGTGATCGCTGTCCTCTGGCTTTTGAGCGCTGTCTGGAAGAGCCACCGTTTATAGAAGTAGAGAAAAATCACTTTGTGGCTTGTTGGAAGGAGTTTGAGCCCCATGCTTAAGCTGGATAATGTCTCCAAGGTTTACCGCGTTGGTGCTTTCGGAGGTAAAGCCCTTTATGCCGTTAATAACGTAAGTTTTGAGGTTCAGAAAGGCGAAGTGGTCTCGCTAATCGGCGAAAGCGGGAGCGGCAAGAGCACGATTGGCAAAATGATATTGCGCCTACTTAATGTGACTGACGGCAAGATCACTTTTAACGGGACGGACATTTCAACCCTTGAGGGTGAGGCATTGAAAGAGTACTACCGACAAGTGCAAGGGGTCTTTCAAGATCCGTTCAGTTCCTACAATCCCATCTTCAAGGCTGACCGAATCTTTAAGGTCCTTCACGAAGAATTTTTTCCAGAAGTACCAGGAGCGGAATGGCAGAAACGGGTCGAACACGCCCTTTCCTCGGTGGGACTGAACCCCATGCATGTCCTGAATAAATATCCGCACCAACTCAGTGGTGGGCAATTGCAACGTTTCCTTATTGCCCGCGCCCTGCTACTTGATATTCAGTTTCTGGTCGCCGATGAGATCATCAGCATGCTTGATGCCTCAACCCGTATTGACGTGCTCAACTTGCTGGCCGATCTCAAATCACGCGGGCTTTCCATCTTGTTTATCACCCATGATCTCTCGCTGGCTTACTATATCAGCGAGCGGGCTGTGATTCTTTATAAGGGCTATGTGGTCGAACAAGGCGCCGTCGAGAGGATATTTCATACCCCTTTACATCCTTACACGCGCATGCTCATGGAGTCCGTCCCGCGCCTGGATCGCAAATGGGAGAAAGGAGTCACCCTCTTAGAACGCAAAATTGAGGAATTTCGCAATGGGTGTCCTTATTTTGAACGGTGCCCGGTCGCCGAGAAACTGTGCGCCGTCTATCGCCCTCCCCTGATCGAGGTAGAGACCGATCATGCGGTCGCGTGTATACACTATCAGTCCTCCTCAGAAGTGCAAAATCCGCTCGACCTGGTTCCCCAGAGCACCCGTCCGACAAGCTCCATGTAACCAGGAAGCTTCCGCACCCCCAAAGTTGGGGTGAAACCTTACGCCCTACCTCGGCTAATCCCCTATCCGCAAGCCGTGATCGAGAATACGCTTGACCAACCCCGGACCTTCATAGATCAGGCCGCTATAGAGTTGGACCAGCACAGCGCCAGCATCCAGTTTCTCCTGCGCTTGATATGGCCCCATTACACCACCGCTGGCAATCACCGGCACCCTCCCTCCGGTTCGTTTCACTACCTTGCGCACCAGAGAGGTATTTAGATCATTAAGCGGCAAGCCGCTCAGGCCACCCGTCTCGCCGGCCAATGACGAGTGCAAACCACCCCGCTGAGTGGTGGTATTGCTCACAATCACACCATCCATTCCGCAACCCAGGATCGCCTCTAAGGCCGCATCCAAAGCCTCATCATCCAGATCCGGGGCAATCTTAACTACAAGGGGAATGCGCCGCCCCAGGTTTGGTACCTGGGCATCCCGTGCTTCGGCCAGAGGGGTCAACAAAGCCTCCAGCATCTGACGCTGTTGCAACTGGCGTAGCCCAGGAGTGTTCGGCGAACTGACATTTATGGCCAAGTAATCGCACAAGGGGGCAAAGACCTGAAACAAGTAAAGATAGTCTTGAACTGCTTCTTCAAGCGGTGTCTGCCGGTTCTTACCGATATTGACCCCAATCACCACACCTGCAGGACGCTTTCCTCTCAATTGCCGCGCCAGAAACTCGGCCCCGCGGCTAGGAAAACCCATCCGATTTATGATGGCTTGATCCTCCACCAACCGGAAAACCCGGGGCAGAGGATTACCGGATTGAGGGCGAGGGGTCACCGTGCCCAGTTCCAGGTGTCCAAACCCCAGGCATGCCAACCCTCGCCAGGCCAAGCCATCCTTATCAAAACCAGCGGCTAAACCCAGTGGATTACGGAATGACAGCCCCATAACGCGTACCGTTGGTCCCTGCACTCGGGGCTGAAACCACGCCCTCAGCACGGAACGAGTGATCGGGTTGCTCCCCGCCAAACGCAAAAGCGCAATCACCCCGTGGTGCGCCGTCTCGGGTGGAAGCCGAAAAATCAAAGGACGAAGTAACGCATAAACGCTCATGCACGCCTCAGGAATTCGCGGACCTCTGCAATCTTTTCTCCAGGAATGCGCCCGGTGCTCTCCCAATAGTCCAGAAGTTGGCTCAGGGTAAGAACCGCATGCAGGCGATACCCCGCCGCTGAGAGCGCTTCAGATGCACCTGATTGACGATCTATCAACACTACCACATCCTCAACCACCAACCCTGCTTGAGTCAGGCGTTCAATCGCTTCAAACTTGCTCCCCCCGGTGGTGGCTAAGTCATCAATGACAACAACCCGCTCCCCGGGGCGAAACTCCCCTTCAATCTCAGCCTGAGTGCCATAAGCCTTAACCTCTTTGCGCGGGTAGATCAACGACCAGTTGCCCAACAGGCTTATCGTCGTGGCAATTGGAAGTGCTGCATAGGGTAGCGCTGCCAAGCGATCAAAAGAAAGGGTGCGTAATACCTTTAGATAGGCGCGGCTGACCTGTGACAACACTCTAGGGTAAGACACCAATTGGCGTAGATCAATATAGATGGGAGATTGCAAGCCGGATTTGAGGGTAAAGGTGCCAAAACGCACACACCCTGCTTCTAAGAGGGCCTCAGCCAACGCGGCCCAATCAGGTGAAAACGGAGGAATAGCAACCCGCGAGGCCAGGACTGCTTCGTGTTCCTGACGCAACGAAGCGACCAGGTCCAATGCTGCTTGGCGCGGTGATTCCGCCCGTGAGATTGCCCGCGATACCGGGATTAAGATCCCTAAACCATCTGCCCGCAGCCCGGCGCGCAAGGTCGCTGCCAGGTCTCCCCCTTGCACCCCTACACCTGGCGCCAGGAACCAAAGGTCTGGCGCCAGGCGGCGCAAGCGGGCTAGGGCTTCGGGGTAGGTAGCACCCACCACCAGCCCAATGTTCCCCTGGGTGTTCCATTCTTGCGCCTTTAGTGCTACTTTCTCATACAGCCTCAAATCCGACTCCCCGTCACCCAATGGCAAATCCTGAAAGTCCACCGCACCCGGGTTAGACGTCTTACATAGTAGGAAAACTCCGCGGTCAGGGTAGCGCAAGAAAGGCTGTAGGCTATCATACCCGAGGTAGGGATTGAGGGTAATGGCATCCACGCCCAAGGTTTCGAACGCTGAGCGCGCGTAAGCCTCGGCGGTAGAGGCAATATCACCGCGTTTAGCATCTAGGATAACCGGAATGCCCTCTGGAATGCTGGAAATCACCTCTTTGAGCACCTGCCAGCCTTGCGGGCCCAGGGCTTCAAAAAAGGCAGCGTTGGGTTTGTAGGCCAGCGCCAGATCCAATGTTGCCTCGATCAGGCGCTGGCAAAACATCTTTGCAGCTTCTGGCGTTGATGCTGCGAGGTCTTGAGGATGAGGATCCAAGCCCACACACAGCAGTGAGTTAATCTTGCGCGCCCTGTCTTCGAGTTGAGCGAAAAAACCGCTGTTCATCAGGCCTTCCCCAACACCATTGCTAAAAGCGCCATGCGAACATACAGGCCATATTCGACCTGACGGAAATACGCCGCTCGCGGATCTTGATCCACTTCCAGTGCAATCTCGCCCACCCGGGGCAAGGGGTGCATCAGGATCATCGTCTTTTTGGCCGCCTGCATGATCTCGGGCGTGATGACATAGGCATCTTTCACCGACTCATACTGCTGTGGATCTTCAAAGCGCTCTTTCTGCACCCGCGTTACATAAAGGACATCGGTTTCGGCCAAGACCGGCTCCAGTGAGGTGTACTCAAACTGAGGTGTTCCCGTGGCCTGGATTTCGGCAATAATCTCGGGGGGCATGCGCAGGATTTCCGGCGAGACATAGTTGAGTTTGACATTATAAAGCGAGAGCAAGCGCGCCAGAGAATGCACCGTGCGCCCATATTTCAGGTCACCCAACATGGTTACCGTAATGTGATCCACCCGCCCCAATTCCTCCTGAATGGTGAACAAATCAAGCAATGCCTGGGTCGGGTGCTCACCTACGCCATCGCCGGCGTTAATGATCGGCTTGCGGGCATATTTTGCGGCCAATGCAGCGGCACCGACTTCGGGGTGGCGCAAGACAATGACGTCCGCATATGCTTCCAGAGTGCGCACAGTATCAGGTAGGGACTCCCCCTTAGCCACCGAAGAGTAACGCACTTCGTTGATCGGGATCACACTTCCACCCAGGCGTTCCATGGCCGCAGTAAACGAGGCCGAGGTGCGGGTTGAGGGTTCATAGAAGAGATTGGCCAGAATCTTGCCTTTCAGCAAGTCAAACGTACCGATGCGCCGCACCATCTCCGCCATTTCATGCGCCACACCAAAGATATATTCCAGGTCGCTGCGATCAAACTGCTTGACCGAAAGGATGTCCTTCCCATACCACGAGGCATTTTTGTTTTCGCCGAACGGCAGGTAGGGACTTTTTTCGGAATATGGGGTATACGTTGCCATTTCTCACTCCTTTGGGTTAGATTTTTGAATGTGGACTCTGGGCCCAACTTACTTTACATGGCATTAGCACGGACATTGCGACCAAAACCCGGCACAGCCAGCACTTTACCATCCCGATAGACCTCGGTCCCACGCAACACAACCCGCATTACCCGCCCTCGCACCCGCCAACCCTCGAAGGGCGTCCATCCGGCGCGAGTTAACAAATTCTCACCCCGGATTTCCCAGGTGCTCTCAGAATCCACTTCTACCCATGTCTCCGGTTGAGCGGGCAAGCGAAAAATGCGCTGGGGATTGACGTAATAACGTCGAATGACATCCTCAAGCGTCAGACGGCCCTCTGCCACGGCCGTCAGCAACAACGGCAAGGCGGTCTCCAGGCCGGGGAAGCCCGGGGGAGGGGTGTTGCCATCTTTTTCCGCCAAGGTGTGGGGCGCGTGATCAGTGGCAAAGCAATCAATGACGTCCAGGTTATCCCACAGCGCCTGCCGGTCACGCGGGCTGGCCAGCGCTGGGCGTACCTCAGCCCGTCCCTGACCAAGCGCCGGGATATCCTCCTCGCTCAAAAACAGGTGATGCGGTGTGACCTCACATGTTACTTTGAGTCCGCGTTCTTTGGCGGCCCGAATGATAAGAATCTCTTCACGGCGAGAAACATGGCAGAGATGAAGTGGTCGCTCAAAGAATGCGGCCAAAAGGATCACCGCCGCCAGCGTACGTCCTTCGGCATGGACGGCCAGGGGCATCTCATACGGCCAATGAGCCAGGTGCGCCATCCAGTCCGTCATATCGGCGAGGCGCAGGGGGCCGTAGGTATGATCAAGATACATTTTCAACCCCGCCGTCTGCGGTGCCAACTCGGCCGCGATGGAAGCGTTTTCCGGAGTCGCGCCTAGATATTGGGCATAATCGCACACCGCCTTCTGGCGTGCAGCTTCTAGCGCCAGGTTTAGGGATTCCGCATCGGTTATCGGCGGCTGGGTATTGGGCATCGCCAGAACCATCGTTACCCCACCCGCTAGCGCTGCTGCCGTTCCACTATACCAGTCCTCTTTATGAGTAGCACCGGGCTCACGCATATGAACGTGAGGATCAATGAAACCAGGTAATTGCACCATTCCCGCCTCCACACAGAGAAAGAGAGCCTGAAAACGGCTCTCTTTCCTTCCACATTTGACTCGTGAGATATAAAAAGAAAGAGCCGATAACGGCTCTTTCTCCCCAAATCCCAGGAACGCGGAACCGATTCCGCCGTTCACCCGAGAGTGTCATCATCAGATACTGCATGCTCATTTCGGGGCAATTCTATTCAGGAACGTCAAATTGTCAAGGGCTAATTTGTAAAATCACTGCATTGGGTTCGTTTCTCGTGCTTATTCTAATCCGCAGGCATGGTTGTAATCTTCAAGCACCATTTGAATCTTGTCTAACACCAGTGCATCGAAGGTGTTCATCAACCGCCCTTCGCGCACTTTGCGGTACTGCTGGGGCAAATACTGGCTGAGCAGGGTCAGTGGGATCGTGACCCGGTTCAAGTTCGAACGCAAACGTTGAAATGCCTGCTCTACCGTCGGTGTTGCCCAATAATAGCGAATACGATCGCTAAAACTATATCGCCGCGCCATCGCTAATGTTCGCTCATCACCGCGGTAATACCTGATCCAATACTTGGGATTCGAGAGCATGGCTTCTTCCAGTGCATGGACAATGCGACTGGATTCATCACACAGAACCTCTTCAATTGCAGCCAGCGCAAAGACAGCCTCGCGAAAGGCAAACGTCAGTGCCGGGCCGACTTTGAGGATGGCAAAATGATCTTCAACCAAAGCCCGCAAGGCTTCGCGCGTTTGATAATCGGTCGAATGGGCTTCATAGACCCACCCGGGCCGGGTTTCAATAAAGTGAGAGAGGGATTGGGCTGCTTCGCGGTGGTAGTCATGCACCTGAGCATCACCAAACTCCACCCCAGGTTGAACCACCAAGGCCATCACACGTTCCCAAGCAGCGTCTAAACCCCGCTTCGAAAAAGCCCGTTGCGTCAGTTCCAGGGTCTCTGCAGCATCTTCGGGGCGCGTGATTATCAGCCGGTCTTCCTCCGCTTTGGCGCCTCCCGCCGGGGGCACTTCCGTACCGATGACATAGCGTGGTAAAGGTAATGGCGCTTCTTGGCTGGCCGCTTCAGCCTCAGCAGCCAGTTCTGCCGCTCGTTCAGCAACCACAGCCGGAGAAAAATCACGATCATCCGCACACGGCATCGAACAATCCAAATGGATTTTGCGGAAACCAGCCTCCACATACGCTCTAACCAAGGTTCTGGCTTTGGCCATGGCGCTCGCGGCAGGCTCATTGGACCATACAAGTGGACCTAAATGATCCCCGCCCAAAAGGATGCGCTCACGTGGGAAACCCACCCGCGTCGCTATGGCTTCAACAAAGCGCACAAAATCTGCGGGGGTCATACCGGTGTAACCGCCATACTGATTGACCTGGTTACAGGTGGCTTCTATTAACACCGGAATCTGCTTTGCCTTCCCGTTGCGCAACGCCGCTTCGATGACATAAGGATGGGCTGAACATATCGAGGTAATTCCAAGCGGAGGTCCGAATTGATGTGATTGCACCACAAAATCCAGATAGGTGATCATTGCCCTTCTCCTTCGGAAAGCGTTGGGGCGCCTTTCTTCTCCCATGTGGCGAGAATGTCTAATGCTTCGATCAGCGTGGGTTGAGCAGCAATGCCCCCTGCCGCCTGGGTCGAAAGCGATCCACAGATCACCGCTAGGCGCAATGTGCGCTCCAGGTCCCAGCCATGGAGATACCCATAAATAAAGCCGGCATCGAAACTATCACCTGCACCGACTGTATCCACCACCTTAACGGGCAAACCAGGAACATTAACGATGCGCGATCCCTGGATCGCCAACGCCCCCCGTGCGCCCAATTTAATTGCCACCACGCTGACTAGTGCCGCCAGTTTTTGGGCTGCGGCTTCCACATCGGCCTCCCGACTCAGGGAGCAGGCTTCGGTTTCATTGAGAAACAGCACATCGGTCTGAGCCAATAAAGCGTCGAAGCCATGCCATTGACCACTGGGATCATAGTTTGTATCCAGCGAAGTCGTTACCCCTAATGCTCGCGCCTGACGAAATAGATCAGGCAATCCGGGCTGCAGATTGGATTGCAGGAAGTAAGACGCCACATGAAGATGGCGCACTTGCTCCAAAAGGTGCAGCGGAACATCTTCTGCTCGTAACACCGGAATCAAACCCGGATAGGTTAGAATCGCCCGGTCGGCCCCCCGCGCCAGAATAACACTCAGGCCGGTGGCTCCATCCGGGCGAATTTGTATATGCTCGACCCCTATCCCGCGCCGGTGCATTTGATCAACCATAAAGTGGCCAAAGACATCCGCGCCACATAGCCCTACAAAGGTGGTTTTCAGACCTAAACGGGCAGCCCCGCAGGCGAAAATGGCCGACGACGAGCCAACCGTCAGTGTCGCGCTATCTACCAATTTCTCAACTTGCCCAAAAACCGGTTCGACATCCCCGGTCAGAATGAGGTCAGGGTTGATTTCACCCACGACCAAAAGATCATAAATCCTGGTCATAATGATTCCTCACACGCCATAGAATAAAAGCACCTAACAGCCCCAAGCCACTCACCAGCCGGAACATCCAAATCGCCCCCACCCGCGCTAATAAAAATCCGCCCACCAGTGAGCCGACCACCATCCCCACCCCCATGATGGCGCTGGAAAACAAACCTTGCGCCGTTGCATTCAAACCTGGTGGCGCCAGCACACCAGCATAAGAAACCCCGGCTACCCACATCAACGCATAGGTTACTCCATGCATCAATTGGATCGGCATTGCCATCCAGGGTTGAGTCATGAATGAGTAGAGCAAGGATCGCAGTGAAAAAAGGATCAATCCTACCATCAAGAGCCGCTGCGGATGCCAGCGCTTAAGCAGAGCGCTTGAGACAAAAAGAATTGAGACCTCAGAAACGGTCGCCACAGTCAGATTCAGCCCCAAGAGCGTCTGTGAAGCCCCCAAATCTTGAAGAAACAAAAATAAAAAATTGCTAATCACAGAAATCAAAACGCCCCCAGTAAATGCCGTAAAAAGAAACGCCCGCCATCGTGGATCGGCCCAAAAACGTGAGAGTGCTTCCAGTCCGGCTGGTCGCACCAGAGTGGAGCGCACCGAAAGGCGGGTGGCCAGAAGTGAGCTTACCCCCATCATCACCCCAAACAGGACAAACAACCCTTGTAATCCCACTTGCTCGGCCAATCGGCCCGCCAGCGGCGCGCATACACCCCACCCGACCGCCCCCCACAAACGGATGCGCCCATAGTGCTCGCGCCGCTCGCCCAGTGCCTGGAGCACTGAACTATCCATGATCGGCACCAAAGGCGATAAGAATAGCGCTAGAGGCACTAAAATCACTACCAGCCCGATAAATGAGCGTGGCAGGATCAGCAATGCCCCTAATACCCCCACGGTTAACATCGAGAGAACCAATACCCGCTTTTGTTGCTGGTATGAATCGGCCAGCCACCCCCACAAGGGACCGCTGAGCAAGTTGATCAGGGGAATGGTCGCGGTTAAGATGCCGATTTGCTCCCCACCCAGACCCAATTGGCGGTAATACACCGGCAGATAAGGAGACAAAGCTGCCATTGCCGCGTAGTAGATGAAATACAATGCTGACCAGTACACAATGACTCTTGATGACCGTCCCTGAAAACTGCGTAGGTCTTAATACGTTTTGTACCAGTCGAACGGTGCGTCAGCCTCGAAATAATTCGTCCAGGGTTGTCCTAGAGCATAGCACAGCGCCGCCAAGCGTTCTAAACGCTCCCGTGCTACGGCTTGCAGAAAGTTGTTCCGCGCCTCTGCATCCAGACCAACCGCTTCTTGCCAAACCGCCCGCCCTACCGCAATACCGCTCGCACCACACTGACAAGCCAGGGTAACCTGGCGCAGGTAAGTCTCAAAGTCCACCGCTGCAGAAAGTAAAATCCAGGGCACTGCCGAAGCCGCGTGAAGTGCCTCTAACCCTTCCCGCCACATGCCTTCATCTTTGTTCTGAGCAGTAAGCGGAAACTCAGCCTTTAGCACATCTACCCCGGGAATGACGGTCAGACGGCGCGCCGTCTCGACCACCACCCAATGTTTTTCCTCATCACTTAATGGGGCCCCATCAAGCGAATAGGAAAGCGGCTCCAACATCAAAGGAAGATCATACTTCAGGCTTTCGGCTCCTACCTGGGCCACAAATGCCTCGATTTCCCCCGCCGTAGGTGCCTGAGGATGATAATACACCAGCAACTTGATCATATTTGCCCCCATGCGGCGCGCCTTCTCCACACTCCACCCTGGTAATACCTGAGAGCGCCGCGCTCCAGGTTCACCGCTGTAACCGGTTGCCTCAACTGCCACGACCAATCCCACGTGGCCGGGCAAGTTGCGGGCTGCAATCGCCTGAGCCGCCGAAACCTCCGGATCCAACAATACGGCGGTCGCCGATTTAGCCAGCGCCGCAACAACATCAAGCTTGAACTGCGAAAGTACGGCATCACTTACCGCCCCCGGATCCTGAGGGTTAAGCGCCCGGCGCAGGTTCTGACGATGATCCAGTGCCAGCACCGTGAACGTAAAACGAGCACTGCTACATTGTTGTAAACCGCGCAGTTTTCCAATTGAACGTTTTTCCATGAGATTCACCTTACCACTTGCGATGAGAAAGTAATGTTAAACTCTATGAGCCCTGAATGGTAACTTCTTTATACCCCATCCCAACTTATGCTTGGATGACCTGCACCCCCGCCTGACGCAGTGCTTCAACAAACTCTTGGGGAGCACCCGTATCGGTAATCAGGGTATGAATGGTATTAATGGGAGCCACCCGCGCTGTAGAAACACGCCCACACTTTGAATGATCGGCCAAAACGATGATCTCTCGACCGATTTTTAGAATGGCGCGATCGGTAAGCGTCTCCGGCAGGTAAGCGTTGGTCAGACCCTCGCTCACATCCACCGCGTGAATGCCAATGAACACCTTATCTGCCCGGACTTCACTCAGTGCCTGTTCGGTGATATGGCCAATGAACGAAAGTTCACTGGAACGAAGCACACCCCCCAACCCCACCAGGGTGATTCCACTTGAGGCTGCCAATTCGTTGATCACCGGGAGAGAATTGGTGATTACCGTCAAGTTATTGAAAGCGCGTAGCAGCCGCGCCAATTCCAAAACCGTCGAACCCGAACCGAGAAAGATCGTCTCTCCTTCTTGGATGAGCTTGACGGCGGCCTGGGCAATGCGCCGTTTCTCTTCCAAATGTTGGTTAGAGCGTTGGAGGATGGGGGGCTCTGCTGGTGCCCGGCGCGCAGGGATAGCACCACCACGCACTTTGCAGATCAAACCTCGTTGATCCAGGGCTTCTAAATCCCGCCGCGCCGTTGCCTCACTAATACCAAACGCCTCACAAATCTCGGCAATGCTCACACGCTGGCGACGATTAATGAAATCGAGGATCAATCCCTGCCGATCCGGACCAGGAAAGGCTGTTTTCTGCGCCTGAGTTTTCATTGGAGCATTCCTTGTTATATCATACGATCCGACAAATGAATGATTATGACCGATTGTACGATATTTTGATTGAATTTGCAACTCTCATCCTGCTACTTTATCCATGATTGGTATCCCCTCAGATTAAGCAATTTTGCCTACCAGGGTTCACGCTATGCAGCGCTCGGTTATTTTTAACTCTATCGTTATACTCCAAATTAGACCACACCATTAAGGCGAAGGATCCATGCGTTTTGTGAGACTAACCCTAAACCCCCGGAAGAGAAAAACCTTCTTGTTGTTTTTAGTGATTGCCGTTTTGTGGCTTACGGCATGTAGCCGCTCAACCTCGACCTTACCAATGGCGCCGCTCGACAAAATGCCCCCCGAAGTTCAAAAAGCACCTGTTTCGGTACAAGATGCCTATCGTTTTGCGGTGGCCAACCCAGAGGTCCTCTCTCAAGTGCCCTGCTATTGCGGATGTGGGGCTGTAGGTCATACCTCAAATTATGACTGTTATGTCAAAGACGTTCAGTCCTCAGGGAGTATAGAATTTGACTCCCATGCGTTGGGGTGCTCCATTTGTGTAGATATCACCCGGGACGTAATGCGCTTGACCCAAGAGGGCAAGGCCTTGGAGGATATCCAGACCTATATAAATCGCACTTATTCCCAATATGGACCGCCAACACCGTTAAAACCATGAAGCACGCCAAAACTGTAGTTCAACATCTTGCCTCACTTCAATGGCGTACCGGTCTAATTTTTATCCTGGCCGCGGCTATAATCCTTGGAACGCCAATGCCGCTTTCTTCCGCTCCGATCAGTGAAAGCTATATTCGTATTGAAGCCAGTAGATACCGTTTCACCCCAGAGCAGATCTATATATCACCCGGTGAGCGAGTGACAATTGAACTGGTGGCCACCGATGTTAAGCATGGTCTGAGCCTGGACGGTTACTCATTAAACCTGGAGGCTGAACCAGGGCAACCGGCGCGGGCAACATTCATAGCCACTCATCCTGGCGTGTACCGCTTCCGCTGTTCGGTGGCCTGTGGAAACTTACATCCGTTTATGTTGGGCAAGATCCAAATCGGTGCTAACCTCCCCCTATTACGCGGAAGTCTTTTGGTCATAATCGCAATAGTTTTAGCCCTCTTCTACCACCCTATCCCCCAGCACCATAATAACCGTGCCTTAAATGATCTCTATTGAGGTAAGCCGTTTTTCATGGATAAATTCTTTGTTGCGCAGTCGCTGGCCGCAATTCATTCTACGTGCGCTTATATTGGCCGGTTTTATTTTCACGATTCTAAGCGGGTTTTTGGGATCTCAGGTGGGAAGCCACAACTTTGCGATCATCTTCGTGTGGATCGCCTGGTGGAGTGCATTGAAACTTTTCTTTATCCCCTTGGGAGGTCGCACCTGGTGTAGTATTTGCCCCATCCCCTTACCCGGTGAGTGGCTACAAAACAAAGGAATTCTCCGTTCGCGAGGGCCTCAAACCCGACCAGGAAAACGTTGGCCTCGCCTCTGGCGCAATGCCTGGTTGCCAGTATTCGGTTTTGTGTTGGTAGGCTGGTTTGGCGCTATTATTTTGACCGCCCCACGGGTCACCGCCTTCGTTCTATTAGGGTTATTTCTTTTGGCGACAATGCTAAGTCTGATTTACGAGCGACGTGCCTTCTGCCGCCATGTTTGTCCCGTCGGTGGTTTCATCGGGCTTTATGCCAGATTGGCACCACCAGTCATAAGCGTCAATGAGCCTTCTCTGTGTGCCCTCCATACCAAAAAAACTTGCTACGAAGTCTGTCCTTGGGAGCAATACCCGCCGGCGCTCAAGACCAGTGCCAATTGTGGCCTGTGCCTGGAATGCCTGCGCGCTTGCCCATACAACAACATTAGCCTTCGCCTGCGCCCCTGGGGCGCCGAGTTACCTTTAGCGGCGAAAATGGGCCTAGACGACGTCTTTCTTGCGCTAACAATGTTGACCACCGCCGCCATCGATACCGTAATTTTTCTGGGGCCTTGGGGCATATTAAAGTCCGTTGCTTACACCATAGGCAGTCCGGCTTGGTGGATCTTTGCGGCAAGCTTTCTCCTCTTAACTCTTGTAATCGTTCCTGCCTTTTATACCTTGGTGGTGTGGGTTGCCGAAAGGATAAGGAAAGAACGATTTTCTTTCAAACGTTCGTTGGTCTATTATGGGCCAATTCTCCTCCCTATTGGGCTGACGAGTTGGATGGCTTTCACGTTGGCATTTGCCTCGACAAAATCCTCTTACCTTCTGCCTGTACTTTCCGACCCTTTGGGTTGGGGTTGGAATCTGCTGGGGCTTACCAACCACCTCCCAACCGGACAAACCTCGTCATTTAGCCTGGCTTTACAAACCCTTCTCCTTGCAGGTGGCGCCATGAGCGCCACGGAAACTGCACGTAAATTATCTCGGTCTACACGCGAGTCCATTCCGCTATTGGCATTTATTGCCACTTATACGTGGATCATGTTGTGGTTGCTGTTAGGATGAAACACGAACATCTTGCTCGCGTTATTATTGTCACCCTATTGGCGCTTGTCCTGGCTCTTCCAGTTATCGGCAAGTTCTTGTGGCATTTAAGTTACCCTGCAGTGTTAGAAATGCACGCTCGCTTGCCTGAATCCGGTGGTTGGTCACCGAGCACGATCACTGTTCGCAGCGGACAACCTATTACCCTCCGCTTTACTAGCGAGGATGTCGTACACGGATTTGCCATTGGCAAACTCAACCAGCCCGAGATTGAAATATTGCCCGGTGAATTTGTCGAGGCAACTCTAACGTTCTCTGCTCCCGGCACTTACACTTTTTACTGCACCCGATGGTGTGGCCCCAACCACTGGCGCATGCGGGGGGTGATTAACGTCATCGGTGATGGCTCCACACCAACTCCGGAACCCACACCACTTTACCTTGTGTTAGGCATTGACCTGGATACCCCACACCGCGCAGAAATCATGCCTCATCGGATGGCTGATCCCCAGCGTGGGGCAAAATTGAAGGATCGCCTACCCGCTTATGCTCTCGAACACACCACTTATCTTTCCAACAGCCCGGCTTCATTATGGATGCGCCTCCGCGCCGAACCTTCGCTACAAGTCTTGAATGACGATGATCTTTGGGACCTTGTGGCTTGGGTTTGGGAACAACACACCTCGCCCCAAGCGATTGCCACGGGGCAAAAACTCTATGCCCAAAATTGCGCTGCCTGCCACGGTGAAACCGGGCAGGGTGATGGAGTCATGATGCGCGATCTGTCTCCCCCGCCCTCTGATAATCACATTACTACTTACAACGGGCATACCCGGCCGCCCGATTGGAGTGATCCGCGCCAACTCCTTGGGGCTAGTCCAGCCCTCCTGGCCGGCAAAGTGACCCGTGGAGGTATGGGCACCGGTATGCCTTATTGGGGGCCCATTTTCACCCCGGAACAAATTGATGCATTAGTGGCTTATCTCTATCGTTTTGCCTGGAACGCGCTCCCTGAGCACCCTTTAAAGCGTTAAATTAGATGCTGACCCGCACCCGCGTGCCTTTGCCAGGGGCCGATTCTAACTCCAAATGGGCTCCGATTAATTCTGCCCGTTCGCGCATTCCCAAAAGCCCAAAATGCCCTTGCAAGGCAAAATCAGTTGGAGCGGCAGGTAACTGAAAACCGACCCCATTGTCTTCCACTTCTAGCGCTACCTTCCGGTCTTCGAAGGTCACACGAAGGTGAGCCTGCAGCGCTTTCGCATGACGGATGACATTATTAAGTGCTTCCTGGGCAATACGATATAGAACAAGTTCAACCTGAGGATCGAGGCGCCTTTCCCAACCTATACATTCAAAATGTATCTGTACACCACTGGATTGCTCAACTTCGCGGGCTAACATTTCCAATGCTGTGACCAGTCCTAAATCCTCCAAGTAGATGGGACGCAGCGCCCGGATAAGACGACGCAAGTTTTCAATGGTCTGTTCGGCTAATTGCTCCAACTCTCGCAAAGCTTTCTTACCATTGGGATCACGCACCGACTTGAGGGCTAATTGAACATGGTGTTTCAGCGCAATCAGCGCCTGGATGGTATCATCATGAAGTTCACGCGCCAGACGGCGACGTTCTTCTTCCTGTCCTGTGGTGATGGCATTGATATAATCGCGTAAACCTTCCTGGGCTGCTTGGACTTTACGCGCCATTTCAATGAGTTCGTGTTGCAAATTCTGTATCTCGACAATCCCCCCTACCGGTCGCTGAACGAACTCAAAATCACCCTCGGCTAATGCCACAGCCTGCTTTTCCAGTGCCTGCAAGGGACGAATGATTTGCCTTGTGCCAAACCAGAACGCCGCACCGGCAACTGCCAGGGGGATAAGCAGAACCAATGGGGCTACTAAGGTCAATTCCAAGAGGGGATCGGTTGCCGCTTTCCAGGCTTCCTCAGTTAAATACTGGCGCATAACATGCTCATGCAATGCCAAACTACCCACGACCACACCAATAAGAACCAGGGTAATGGGTAAAACCATCCAAAACAACGCCTGGAACCCCGAGGCGCTGAATACATTGAAACGTCTATTCATGGTTGAACTCATCTCCCGAAAATTCGCCTGGCCGGGGGATTAACCCCAAAGCCACCGCTCGCATCACCGCTTCGGTACGACTGCTAACTTGTAATTTAGCAAAAACATGGGCTAAATGACCTTGCACCGTTCGGTCACTGATCCCCAAGTGCACCCCAATGGCCTTATTGGTCAATCCCCGTGCCACCAGCCGCAAGACATCCAACTCGCGTTCGGTTAGCGGTTCCACCAAATGCTCGCTACGACGAAATAAAGTGGACATAAGTTTACGGGCTATAAGGGGATCAATGGCTGACTTCCCTTCGAAAACATCACGTACCGCCTGCACCAAGTCTTCCGCATCTGCCGTCTTAAGCACATAACCGTTGGCACCCGCCTGGAGCACGGCCATGACATAAGGGTCGTCATCATAAGCAGTGAGAATGAGGATTCCTACCTGGGGAAAATGGGCTCGGACACGCTGAGTGACTTCAATCCCGCTTGCTTTCGGCATTTGTAGATCTAAGACTGCCACATCAGGTTGGTGTTTCTCAATTAACGCCAGCGCCTCTTCTCCATCCGCGGCTTCAGCGATGACTTGAATATCCCGTTCTCGTTCGAGCAACTGACGTATTCCCGCCCGCACAATGTGATGATCGTCTGCCAGCAGCACCCGGATTTTACTTCTCGCTTTTAAACGCTTTTCCATATTTCCACAACTCTCACCAATATGATGTTTGATTATAGCCTATTCTCAAAAATGCCCCAGCGGATGGCGGGATTCCGTCCATATAGATTCATCAGTCTTTATAGATCCGGTATATCCTAACACAACGCACCAGCAAGTCAGCAATTCCCCATCCCGCTAATAAACCGGTAAACAACCGCATCCAGGAATTAAAAGAACCCAACGCATCTCCGGCATAAAACCAAGGCGGAAGCGCGTTATCGGTCAAGACAACCAACCACAAGTTGTTAGCCCGAAAGCCCTGATCAATGCCAGATAAATCACTCACTAGATGGGAAAACCCATCCACGGCCATGGGTGCGAGGAAAAGCAGGGACATGAGATTAGGATGCTTACTAAGGGCTGGACTCCAAAACCATCGTAGGGCAGTAAAAACCCAAATACTGGTGTAGAACGAAACCATACGATCCGACCAGGCCACCTTCCATCCTATAATGGGGTTTCCTATAAACTGGCGCAGAACAAGAGGATCTGTGGTCGGCTTCCAAGCCGCTTGAATCTCCGCCAGAGTGTACATTGGTTTGGTTCCGAACAAGAAAAAGGACCGTTGCGGTAACTGATGACAGAAGAAGGAGTAAATCCGATAGATCACCCCGGCAAGTTCGGACTGCCCTAAGTACATCAATACGGGTGCTAGGAAAGGCATTAAAACCCACTCCCCATATGCCCCCCAAAGGATCAACATGATACGGCGCCAGCGCAATTCGGTCACAGTCACTCAACCAACAAGGTATATTCTCAAAACCTAAGGCACCCAATTCGAAAGCACATGAACTACAACATCGGGACGTTCAGGATCATTAGTAATCAAGTGTACGGCAAAGTCGTGAGGGCCTTCCATCCCTTCATGCATCATGAAAACACCAGATCGGATCACAGTGCTTTCACCCGGTTTGAGGACCATCGAACCGATGGTCAATCCCGGCGGTCAACACCCCTCCAGAACTTCGATGTAAGGTTTCTCCTTAAATCTCAAAATTCCATCGCCGGTATTAGTAACCTCAATCTCAAAAGTAAGTGGGGTGCCTAACTTTACAGTGTCAAATTCTATTTTAGATTGATCAACTGCTAAAACAGGTGTGCCTCTATCACCACCCACTTTTGTGCCCAACATCAATCCCAAGATCAATAAAAGCCCTCCTACTAATAAATAAACATAAACGGGAAACCTTCGGTTTCTGGGACACGAGTGATGTGATTTATGAAGCCGTTTACTCATACCTTTTTGCTCCGATTCGGATTGTGGTTAGTATTCAAGCGATGCGCCACAATGAGGACAATGTTTCCAATCACGCTGTACCGACCGCTGGCAAGTAGGGCAGCGCAACCCAGGTGTGTTTTTACCAGACTGGGAAAATACGCGTAAAGCCCAAATAACGCCAAGAATTCCTAAGACGAACAAACCTAAAGGCACCAGTATCATCAATAACATTCCCCACCACCCCAACGGGATGAACCCCCAAGTCATCATGCCACGCCCCACTATTCCCCAAGGCCACCACCCGCCACAGCACCCGCCATGCATCCCCCATCCCCAAAATGAGGCCAACACAATTCCCCCTAACAATAAGGCCAAGATCCCTAGCGCAAGAACCCATTCAACCCCTTTTCTCATTCTAAGCCTCCTTAAAACAAGTATGGAATCCTGTTACTTACGGGTATAGTACCCTAGAACGCGAGAAACCCCTTGAATGTTCAAGATCTCAAATCGAGGACAGGGCTTGTAGATCGTTGTGAACCCGGGCCTCCGATTGCAAAATAGATTGAATTAGTGCAGCGAGACCCGCATCCTCTTGGGCCGTCGGTGGTTTGGAAATTGCGATCCAGGTTTGAGTATCTTCACCATATAACAACAAAGTTGCCCATGCACTTCCTCGCCGAACCAGAAAGATGATCACCCGATGACCAACATCGGCTTCCTTACCAGCATCCTCTGCCTGGGGAGCATCCTCATTCGGAAGCCATTGCACATTAAAAGTTTGAGTCACGCTCAAGTTCACCTGGGTCAAACATTCAATGACCCATGATGCGGCTTGGACACAGGAAAGATTAAGTTTCAAGATCGGAATTAACACGCTCATCGTTACACCCATATCGAGTGTACCTAATGGGTACCCCATGTCCAAGCGTTAATAATCGGATATGGATATAAGCAATTTGGCGTAGGGGGAGATCCTACTGTTGTGCAGGAATGAAAATGGCTTATCTTGTTTACATCACATCATTGCAAAAACGGCGGAACTCGCAGCCCACACACCGCGCACGCTGAGAGGTTGGTACCGGCATTTGTTCGCTTTCTAGCATCTCCTTCATGCCAATCAAAGTTTTATGCACTTGCACTCGCAGCGTTGGGGTAAACGGCACCTCTACCGCTCGGCGCAAGGGGATCTCATACAGGAAGCCACGCCGTGCAGGTCTGCCGCTAATTTCCTCAAGTAACAAGCCATAAGCCATCAGTTGGAGTCTAAAGTGTTCATTGCTCCGATGAGAGAACTTAAAATCCACTGGGATGACCTCGCCAGGGACAGGTTCATCCACCCAGATCACCAGATCCACAGTTCCGCGCAACCCCCATCGGGCTGAGCGCAATGTTACATTAAATTCCCGCCGCCCTTCTATCAGTCCATAGAGACGTAAGGAACGACGAATCTCCCGGGTTTCCTCCTCTTCACCCGCCTCCTTCCCAACCTCCATAAGATAAGTGCGTGGACGCACGTCAGGTAGACAAACCAGAAAATAAAGCAAACGGTGACAATACACCCATTGTTTTAGATCTGTAACACGGAAAGGATATTCATAGACCTCATCATCTAGGTCTAGCATGTCTCAAACCCTCTCTTTTTGATCAATAACCTTGCGCCTATTCCAGTCATCAGCACAAATGGGGACAAGTTGCACATTTCCGGGACTCTTGCCCAGAATGCGCTTGATCTTGACCATCAGTTCTTGCTGCTTACTCGGCGTCAGCCATCCTACAAAAGCGCTAAATTGGATTCGATCCAATCCATAATCCAAACAGGCATCTGCGATTTTGGCTCGTTTACGATCATCCACAATATCATAAACGAGGATCATGTTCGGTACTTTTTCTGCACTCACAATTTCCCTTACCATGGTAACGTAGAGGGTTGATAAGTGTCGCGTTCGCCACGGAGGTATGTGGCCATGTGACGCGCCTGCATTTGAATAATGGCACGTATGGAATAGCGTTTTCCTTCAAAAGGGATAGGGGTATCTAGCCGCTCCAGCACTCGTTCGGCAACCATGCGACGGGTTTCGGCGGTTAATAGATTTTTACCATCCTGGGAAAATTCCACGCCCTTATTGGCCAATCCGATAATCGTACGATCTACCACCATAGGACGAAATTCCTCGATAAAGTCCAAGGTTAGGCTGGGTTTGCCTGGACGATCAACATGAAGAAAACCGGCATAAGGGTCTAAACCCGCCAAGACAATAGCACGCTCGACTTGACCGTAGAGAATACCGTAGCCGTAATTAAGGGCCGCGTTGATCGGATCAGTTGCTCCCCGTCCCTCTCGCCCTGGGAAGCCATATTTTTCCGGCACGGTCTGACGAATCGCCTCCCAGTAGCGACGAGCCGCACGTCCTTCTATCCCCATAATAGGCTGGCGCAACTGTTCAACGGAGAGCCTACCCTCCTTATAATCGGGAGAATGCGTTAAGCGTTCCAATTTGATCCGTTCATCTAGAATCTCTGCCGCACAAAGGCGCAATTCTTCATAGAGAGCTGGGTCACTTTCCTTCCGATACTTGCTCATATATTTTAGAAAGTTGGCTTGATTCTGGATCTTTCCCATGGCAAGGGCAATCACCAGATCTAATCCTCGGCGGTTGCGGTAGGCTTCTAATTGCGCTCGGCGGGTTGCTATGGTACCGGTCAGCCCGGCACTATATAGACTCGCATAAGGCTCACCCATTGAGTTGAGAAAATAAATTGGAATGCCACGCTCAGTGCAGGCTTGCACAGCATCGGCGCTGATGCTAACGCCCAAATTAGCGATTACTACCGACTCAAGGTGCAACAGTGGAGCCTGCAGCCGTTTTTCGTCGCCCTTGAAAACGATTAGGCGTTCACTGTGTTTCCCAATGAAAGCCCCATATTCATCCACAATCAAATGCTGAATAATTGCCATCCCCCTACTCTCCTCTATTCAGGCCTCAAATTACCAATCGAAAAACTCCATTGCCCTTTACAGTGTCCTTGCCCACTTGCACCATCTCCCCCCAGATTAACCAGGGTAAGAGTTCACGCCACACCTCGATTGGTGCACCATAGCGCGCCGTCCCAATCAGGCCACTAATCCACGTGCGTCGGCCGGTGCGGCTGGAACCACTGGGTACCTCAGTCCATCGGGTGTCATTTTCAATCAGACGTACCTGCGAAGCAAGATGATGTAAATGAGTGCGTTCCTTATAGGAACGCCTTTCACCTCCGGAGAACTGGATCGCTAACTCATCCAGACGTTCCAGTAAACGGGCAAAAAAGATGGCGAAATCAGGGGCTTTGACCAACTGATCATTCCAAATAAGACGTATCGGGGTTAGAAACACCATGTTGAGTTCACGCATGCCCTGACCTTGCCAAGTCTGCACCGCACGTTCAACACGCTCCAAAACATCAGCATGGGTTATCGAATGCTTAGGAATATGCAGTACTGTTTCACCCTCAGCAAGCACTTCCTCTTCATTGCCATTTAAAGTTTCAGAAACGATGCGTAGCAATCTAAATCGTCCACGCTTATACCCGACCCCAGTGCTTCCCATTTCAGGTACGGCCAGGACAAAATAAGGCAAGTAGCGCTGGGCCTCGCCTACCAAAGTGAGACGGAAGGAGAAGCGCTGACCCGGTACCAGGGTCTCGGGAAGATAAAGAGGTGGTGTAAGTACGTAACCGCGCCGTTCTACCCCGGGTTTTTCATTTGCAGCCACTAACCAACACACCGGACAGGTTGCGACATGTTCGGGATCAGGTACTGGCGATACCCCTGCCACCGCCGGTACGCTATAGGGACATGTGGCGCGGCGCATTACATCTACCAAAGCACCACGTAAATTATTACCGGCCCGCACACCGCCCAAGTGGATCGGGGTCTCGGCCACACATTCAAAACGTAATCGGATCAAGGTAAGAGGAAAATCCGCCATCAATCGGGAGCCTCCAAAAATTGAGGGTCTAGTGAGGTATCAAGGTTCAGGCCTCGCTCATCATCATAAGGAATAGAAACTACATCGGGGAAGTCGCGGCCTCCCGCACGTAAAAATCCCCGTTGGGCAAGCATGGCACGCAAACCCCATGAAAGCGGTACAAGTAACGAATCGGCCTCAAGCGCACGCTCACTGTCTTGCAATTGCAGATATTCGTCATATAGCGATTCAGGCAAGACCTCTGTGCTATCGAACAAACGATGAAACTGCTCTGATAGCGCCTGGTTAGAACGGAATGGCTGAAGCACTTTTAGAAAACTACGTTCGAAATCGGTACGGGCGTTCTCAAAGGTGTTATGCCATAAAGCCAGCACCTCACCAGTATAAACAGCATCCAGCCATTGGGGGAGAAAACGCTCATCTAGCACTACGCCTTTCCCATGAGAAGCGTTAAAACGTTCTTCTAACACTTCCAGCGTACGGTTGACCTGCTCAATGGGACTGTAAATGCGATGAAAAACCTTATCTATATTGAGGAAAACATAGACCGGCGATAATCCCCGTTTGCCCAAGCGGTTGATGCGCCCAATGCGCTGAAGCAGGGCTTCCAGCGGTGCTGGATCGGAAAAGAGAACATCCAGATCAAGATTAAGGCTCACTTCTACCACCTGCGTGGCAACAACCACCAACGGGCGGCTTTCCGCCGGATTCAATCCTACCGCCCGAAGCATCTCGCGTTCTTTACGCGCACGATCACGACCGGTAAAACGCCCATGGAGTAAGAATAGAGGAATTTCGGAGAGAAGATGATCGCGCATCCACGACCATGCTTGCTGGGCGCGGCGTACCGTATTACAGACGATGAGTACCCGTCGCCCTTGCCTGGCCTCGCTAAGAGCTCTTTTCAGATTTTCTTCGTCTAGCAAGTCACCCTCTGCTAGGAAAAGACGATGGCGGCGTAATCTTGCTAACAAGCGCTGAGAGGCATGGATGGGGGTAACCCGCTCTAAAGTATCTTCCAGCACACCGCGGATGGGCGCGGGCAAAGTTGCCGACATAACCAGAAAACGTGCCCCATAGACACGTTTTAGAAACCCCATGGTGGCGACAATCATTGCCAAACGAGCCGGTTCGTAGGCATGAATCTCATCAAAGACAAACGCCGCTTCGGTGAAATCGCTTATTAGGGCTTCGTGCCCTTTGAGTTGAAAAGCGGCCTTTAGCATTTGATAGGGGCTAAAGATACGCACAGGATAATATGCCAACCCAGAACGGTTGTGAAACAAACGCGCCAATCTGGCCGCTTCTTCGGGGGCATAGGATTGCTCCATCAAACGCTGAAACTGTGCCATAGTGCTACGTCCATGCAAAATCCCTACCTGCCCGGGGAAGATGCGCGTCAGGCGGTCGAACATGGCATTCATACTGGCTTGGTACGGCAAGGTATAGAACAAACGTGGCACGCGTTGATTCGCTGCCCACAGCAGGGCAGCCTCGGTCTTACCTGTACCAGTGGGCGCCAGCAGGATGGCATGTCCGAGGGTGCGGGCGGCGAGGCGCTGATGCGCATACAAGCCCCGGTAGGGCAAAGCCAGCGACTGCAGAATAGCCCCTGCAGAAAGGTGAGGTTGGGGTAAAGTCCCCCAGCCCGCCGAAGCCAGATGGTCGGACTGCAAGAGCAAACCTCGCAGAAAAACACCCGGGCGGAGGACTTCGGCAGAGGGCGACTCATCCTCCCACTCGCACAGGCATCGTTCCAAACGTTGCAAATGACGGCGCACTGCCTGTGGATTCAAGCCTTTCAAGGCTTGCTCCAGCGGCGGCAGGATAGGGCAAGTGACCCCTAGTGAGCGCATGTCTAGGGCGTCAATCCATTGCTCGGCACAGGTCTCGATCCAGCCATAAAGCGCGACGAGATCCTCGCGGGAGAGTTCCCCCAACATCGCCATCAAAGGGTCAAACTCGGGATCTTGTTCATCGAGATATCCCTCGATCTCATCGAAGTCCTTGTGATGAGTAGCAATGGCTGCTGCCAGAAAGGTTGCCTCTTTGGAGGAAAGGCCGGCAGAGATCCAGTCTACAAACACCAGTGAAAGCACCTCGTGACGGAATGACCAACTGCGCTTCTCGCCGCGCAACAGACGCTGAAAACCCTGCGCGGCCTTGCCCCAATCGTGCAAGAAGACCGCCCAAAAGAGAAGATGCCACAGGCGCGGTTGCCCACTAAGGGTTGGTAAATCAGGGCGTTGATGTGCTAGTTCGCTCAAACGCTCCAGCGCCTCCCATGTGTGTTCCACGAGAGTTTGAGGCGAATCAGATCCAGGGCGTGGACTCTTTGCCCATAAATGCGCCAGTCTTTGTGGCTTACAAGGAATACCCGAACTCATCGGTTCACGCCCACCTAAGCCATACCACTCCTAAATATTCGCCCTCACCTACCGGCTCAGTAGGATCAGCCCACCACGGCTCAAGGATCGGTTGTCCTTCATAGCGAGTAAAATTTCGACTATGTACACGGCGATGCAAGATCACATAACGCTCGAAATAAGGATAACGCTTATGCCCATAGTCGAGGAGCCGCGGCATGAGTACGGCTTGCCCGGCAGCCGTATAAGCCGCATACGAATAGGGCAATAACGTATGCTCCAGAACCACATGTTCGGCAGGTTGAAGTTCAATCACCTCAACACTGCGATAGGTGAACAGGTCTTGAGAGCGCCCCAGACAAACCGCATAGCGTGGGTGACGGAATGCTTCTGCCCAATCCGGGCGATCCAGATAAAGCGTTAAGCGAGGGAAGAAAAGAATCTCGCGCTGGAAGGGATTGGGATTGCCCTCCAGGACTTTGGATGCAGTTTTCTCATGCGGCAACTTTCCTCTGGCAGGAGTGAGCAAGTAGGTGGTCTCGATATCCACCTGCTTGCGGCGGAACTCAAAACGCACGGCAAAGCGCACCCCCTGCGGCTCAAACCACTCGCCCAGGGCGCTGGCAACATGCCCGTACAAGGTAGCAGGCGGGGGCATTTCAAAGGTGGGCTGAACGCCCATCATGAAGTGGGGGTAACGAAAGGAAGCGGTCAGCCCTTCGGCAACAATTTTGAGTGCGCGCATGGTGCACCCCCGTTTACTGCATCCAGTCCGGGTGCGCCTCCAACTCTTGCGCTAGCCGCTGGCAGGCTTCGCGCGGGTGGATGAGGTGAATGCGACCCTTCCAATCGCTGAGTACACCGCCTTCGCCTAAGGCAGTTTCGAGTTTTTCGCGCTCAGCATCCAGATAACCACGCACCCAGCCAACATACACATCTGAAAGCAACCCATCACGGTTGACATCTAACGCTTCACACAAGGCAGGCAAGTTAAGCACTGGACGTTCACCTTGGGCACCAATAATGTGCCCGAAAATGTGATTGCCACCGCGGGTCACCGCCAGTACAAGGATATCGGGACTGACATCGGTATAATGCAACGTCTGTTTAGCACCCCCGCTCAGTTCCGCCAGTCCCCCTAGCAGGGCACGTACGCGGGCAACGCGTTCCTTGAGGGGCAGACGGTAGGCTTTCTCCTGCTCTAAATGCTCCAGCCCCTCTTTCCTTGCCAGTTCACAGCGTTCCTTATCTAGATTGAGATAACCGGTGCGCTGAATGTAGGTAAAGGTGCCAACGGCATGTAAATCGAGTGAGAATAGCCCATGCAGAGCAGCACGGTAAAACTGATGCCCATGCGGTACAGGATCGCCTTCGTGACGCGACATAGTGCCAAAATCCTCCACCAGGCGCACCGGGGCGATCGAAACCAGGGTGCTGACCCGGAAAGGCGAGACACGGGTCACCGTATCGGCGGTAGGGGTGGCTTCGGCTACCAGACCGCTGGATTCGCGGGCGTTGGCAGCTTCGGTTTTCTTCGAGGGGGCGCGCATGTAACCGAACAAGTCATCATCCCAGAAGAGAATGGGATTAGCATCTGTATAAGCAATCTTGGCTTCGCGGAAAACTGGCGCGGCTTTCCACCCCCAGTTGCCCTGTTCTAAGGTAGTGCGTAACCAGTAGCGGAAGGCTTGAGCCGAAACATAGGGGTAGGTGCCCTCGCGGGTAGGGATATGCTTGACCCCGACCACGTTTTCGGTCATACTTCCGGGCAGATTACCCAGATTATTGAGCGCAGATGCGGGGGCGTCAATCAGGATTAAACCGGTGATAAAGGACATAGAACCCTCCTTGAATTAGGATTACAAGGTTTATTCTTCAGGCGTGGTTTCAGGCAGTTCTTCGGCATGCGCTTGGAACCAACCCTTTTGATACAACTGTTCGAGCAAGCGTATAAGTACTAGATCACGTCCAAGGCGCCAGTCAGCATTAGGCACTCCTTCGGATTGCTCAAAAATGGAGAGAAACTGATCGAGAGTGATGAGTGGCTTGCGCCCAGCGCGTACCTCGGCAGCAGAAGCGCGGATGAGCACCGCGCGCAGTTCACCGTAATTGCGCGCCATCCAAAAACCATTGAACACGCCACGGTCGTTTCGATCAATGACATGTTGTGCAAGGGCGTCGCCCAATTCACGGATAGATTGAATACGGGACTCTTCCATAAGCATCACCTTCTTAAGAAAGATTTCGGTCAACCGCCACGAAATTAAATTCACTTCACGGTGGGTGTCGTAGGTTAACGTGGGATCTTGTTTATCCAATGTCTGACGAGAGGGCTTACGCAGGAAATACAGACGAATGAAGCGCGGCGCTCCTTCAGGCAGGGTAAAGAGATCTTCGTAAAGACGGTTGTAGCGCGGGATCTCACCCTCTTTGCGAGTCAATTGCCAACCGCGGGCAGTCAGCGCCTCCCATTCGGGTTTTAGCAAATCATTGTGCATAACCACCATCAGGAAACTGCTTACCTCCAACGGTAGAGGGTAAATATCCAATTCGGCCCCCTGACCGCTGTTCGTAAAGTAGTAGCCGGTGAGAGTAGGAGCAATTACTCCGGTCTCACGCTCGAGCCGAATGCGTTTTTTTTCGGCGTCCAGCAGATACTCGATAAGCACAGTACGAGCCCGGTGTGGACTAGTATCAGGCAGTTTTTTCTCACCGCCAGCGCGAGCAATGGTCACTCCCTGTAAATTGGCTTTGAGAAAGGTTTTGGCAAAGTAAAGTAACAAGTCGGGATCATCGCTGTGAACCGCCAGCAGTTTACCGCTTACTTTAGCGCACCCCATAGGAAGCATCTGAAACGCCAACAAACTGATGCCAGAAAGAGGAATGCCCGACTCACCGTAGGGATGGAAGTTAATCACATTCTCGCCGGTGAGCAGAGGCACATGCTGGCGATAGGTACGTCCGGGGGGCAAATCACCATCCGGATTGAGGGGCAAAGCCGTTGCCGGTAAGCCGGTGAACGGGTCACGATCTTCCCCCACAGGTGCGGTAAATGCATTGGAAATGATCTCCGCATATTTATGGCGTTTTTCAGGTTGCTTTTCAAAAGCTGGGTTGGTAAATCCTGAATTAGGAAAGGCCACATTGAGGAATGACTTCAGCGGGTCCACAACATAATTTTCCCGGATGTACTGCGCCGCGTTATGCAAGTCGTCCTCGGTGAGATGAATAGGGCGCTTCTTGTCGGCAAAGGCGGTCAGCGTTGCCAACCCCACATCCAGCAGCGGATGACCTGTATAGTCTAGCGAAAAAACCATTTCTTCGGGCACCGAATACCTCCTTTCCCTAAAGATTATTCCCGCTGTTGCGTCGTATTGCACAGCGCCAGCGGCCGGTCAGGCTCGATCTGGCTGTGCACCTCCACCACGCGGTCAATGGATGCGCCCAGCAGGGCTTGTAGTTGCTTCAGCTGGTCGGCAGAAAGGGGATGCGAGAAGTTGACCAGAATCATCCGTTACTCCTGCGAATGGGAAGGATGCTCGAAACAATGTCAAGCAGATGGCGAGCGTCGCTCTGGCTGAGCGGTCTACCGGGACGGTACTCCTTGAGTTCAATGACCGTCACCCGCAGGGCATATGCCAGCGCTTTGTAACGATCTTCCATTGAAGACTGGGTAATCATAAAGCGCGCCGCATAGGTGCCCAGGTATTCGCGGGCGGCGATGGTGGTTAACTGATCCACTGCCTTCTTGCCGCTGCCCTCGCCGCCGGTTTTGATTTCAAAAATGCCCACATGATTGCCGCAACGCACCAGCAAGTCAATTTCCGCCTGATCCTTCACCCCGTCGGGCACCACATTTTGTTTGATCTCGTCCACGTGCGGTTTTAAGGCTTGAGCAATGGCATCTTCCAGCACCTTTCCAGCAGTTTGCTTGGTGTTGTAATGATATCCATCCAGGTGGGCTTTGAGATAATCGTCCAGGGTGATCAGTGCGGGCAGTTCACAGGGGTAGCCCTCTTCCAGACACAGTTGACCCTGTTCATCAAAACGATAGCGGTAGAGCTTGCTTTTTTGATCGCGTCCGCGCGGCCCCTCCGTCTGGTAATAGACCATTGGATACCGACGTTGACGTGCCAATTCAAACGCCGCCAGCGCCATCGGTTTGGTACCACCCGTCAAGTTAACAACGACTTCCTCCTCTGGCTCGCCAATCTCACGACGAAGCGTGTCCAAAATGCGGGGGATCTGATAGCCCTCGCCGATGGAGAACTGTCGAGCACTACCCGTCAGTCCAGCCAGGCGCTGGGCGCTCTTCCGCGAGGCATCTAGCGCAGTATGGGCAATGAGGGTCTGCGCCGGTTTGAGAAAACGCACCGGCAGCAGATTGGGGATGGGTTGTTCACCTGCAAGGCAGAGCAAAATCATAGGCACCTCATTTGAAATAGCCATATCCTGCACTGGTCTTGGCTCCGGCGCCCAGGTCGCGCAAGCCGTTCTTCAGCCAGGTACAGGCTTGTTCCAATAGGTCCGCACGGGGGGCGCCGCGCCGCCACGCCACCGCAAAGGCAAATTCCTTATCTTTCGGCACCGCCAGAAAGGTGACGGGGTTGGGGTTGTGCCAGTCGCCGGGGGGTTCTTTGCCCTGATAGTAGGGAGCGTAGTGCGGGTTCATGATATCCATGTCTAACTGGAAGGCAGAAGTTGGCATAGCGTCAAAGAAGATCGCCCCACCCGCCTGGTCCAGCGTGCCAAACACCAGACGGATAGTCTTTGCCAGTTCCTTTGCCTCGGGCGAGGGCTTAAAACGCTCAAAGGCTTTGTCAAACTCCTTGTCTTCCTTAGAGAGCGTCTGGTCAAGGTCGTTCAATTTTCCTTCGCCCAGGGCTAAGAGCGCCGCCAGTTCAAACAACGCCCAGGTGCGGGCAATGCCCTTGACACTGCTGGCTGGCAGGTAAGGGAAGCCATAGCGATGAAAACTGAAACCAATCTCCAGCGCGGTCTTGCGTCCCAGCCCGGGGATGAAGCGCCAATCGGTCTTGAGGGTGAAGGTTTGGGCTTTGCAGGCTTCGGTCAATGCCTGCCAGCGTGCATACACTGCCTTGAGCGCGGCTGAGTCGGGGACGCTCTGGGCTATCTTCAGCGCTTGCGCGCGCCATGCCGACTTTTCTCTGGGATTGGCCTGGCTCATATCCGGCGCAAAGCGCTCGAAGATCAGCCCGGGGTTGCTGACCGAGGAGATACTCTTGAAGACTGCCACCACCTCTTTTGGCAACGGATACTTCCATGCAGACGAGGAAGCAGGGGCGCTCCCTCCGCCGGAGCGGTTGGAGGGAGTGCCATGCTTTTTAGGGCTATTTGGGCTCATAGGTCACTCCTGTTGAGCATCAGGCAATTCGGCCTCAGCGAAACGTTTGTACCAGTTCAGGTAGGCCAGGGCTTCCGCCGTCGCCTGGCGGTACTGCAAACTGGTCGCCGTGGTAGCAATCCATTCCAGCAGGTCGCGGTTATCGTCAATCTGCAACTGATTTTTCAGCCAACCCGAAAGCGCATCGTACAGCGGCACTTCCTTTTTGGCTTTCCAAAATGCCAGGGTTTGCCCCAAGCCATTGCTTTGAATGCTGGCAGGAGCGCTACGAGCTAGGCTCTTTAACTCTTTATCTTTCTTCCCTTTGGCTTTAGTCACTTCCTCGTAAGCATGACTGGCACGTTCCTGCTCCAGCAACCGTTGTTTGGATACTGTCTCCGTCATGGCATTACCCTCCGTACACTTTCACTGCCACCCAACCCTGACCGGTGGTCTCATCGCCACCCAACTGAATGTGTCCGCCCTGCAGGAAGTCAAATTCCTTGAGGACGTCATCGGCGCTTTTGTTATCTTTGCCGTTGCGCACATCCATCGCCATCAATGGGGCGTAGAGCAAACTATCGGCAGGCAGGCTCTCTGCCGTCCACAGCGCCCCTTCGGCAACGGTTTTCTTGTCGGGGTCAATGCGGATGTGCGTCTGCACCTCCGTGCCGTAGAGGCAGAAATCGCGGAATGCGTCTTCATGCAGAATGCACAGGCGCGCGGGCAGAGTGTCGCGCCAGTACTGGAAAGCCTCCCCCTTGGGCAAGGCATTCTCTGCCAGCCACTTCGCAATGGCATCCACTTCGGCTTTCGGTCGGGCATCGAAACTGAATTCTTCCAGTACCACTTTCCCCTGTGCCGACACCTGCGGTTTACTGCCCACCCAGGCAGTATTCGTATCGGGCATTCCCTGGGGCAATGTCCATGGGATAGATTGCCCTACCAGATCGGCAGCGCGGCGGAAGGACTCCAGCGCATGCAGGCTGGTCACCCAGGCAAATACGCCTGCCAGCGAGCGCACTGGGAAGAGCAGAATGCGGGCATCCCCGACAGAAACAGCCCCGGCCCAGTTCTCACCGTCCGCACCGGCTTTGCCAAACACAGCTTCCACCTGGGGGGAATCATCCTGCAGATTGTGGGCTTGGCGATACTCCGCCCGCAGAGCGCCTTTCAGGCTGGAAGCCTGCACCATGGGGTATTGGGTCACCCGTTCGCGCTGGATGGGCAAATCCACATTGGCGCTGGCGCGCCCGGCACCCACGTGCAGAGGTGTTTCGACATAGAAGAAGAGCAAACGTCTGGCCTTAAACATGTTTTTTCCTCCCAAAACTCAAATGATCTTTATGCTGATTCCGGTGTCCACGCAGCAACTATCACCTGCCCAAAGCCCAAGGCAGCCCCGTCCTCGGTGATGGTTTGCTGAGATAACTGCACTCCTCCCGCATGGGAGAAGTAATACACACTGCCCGCAGGCACGAACCGCCGCCCGGGTTTCTGCCTACGATTAAGCAGGTCATACCCGCCCAGGGTTTGATAGCGCGAGAGCGCCACGGCTTCCAGCCTCACTTCGCCAGTGAAGAAAGACTGCCAGGAAGCCGGCTTCCATCCCTGCGAGAAGTACGCCGGGGTGGCAAAGTACACCTTGAAGAAGCGCGGCAGTTCGCCGGTGTATCCCCACGAAAATGGGGTAATCTCTCCTTCTTTCAGGATGGTGTAGCGCAGGGCACGTCCTTCACCGCCCGCACGCATCACCCCTTGAGGTGGAAAGTCGGGATAGCCCTCAAGAATCTCCACCACCAGCCCGGCATCCTCATAAAGACGGATGAACGCCACTTCGTAGAGCATTCCTTTGGCGGTGGAAAGACGCTGGGAGTCGATCTGAATGCCTAGGCGCCACTCGGTGACGTACAGGTCGGCGGCTTTGACGGGGGTAACCTCCTTTCCCTGTTCCAGGTACTCCAGCAAGGCTTTCTCACTGAGGTATTCGCCCGGGGCGCTTTTGGTGACGATTTTGTTAGGTCTCTCCAGCAGATACGGCAAAATTTCGTTTCCCCATACACATCCACCAGGATTCTTCGCCACCTTCATGGGAACAACCCGCTCAGCTTTCTTATCTGCCGGGTAAGCATCTGCCGGGGTGGGGAAGCAGCGCACCACCCTGTCATTTTCACGCCGGGCAAGGAAAGGGCCACGCAGGCGCAATCCTTTGGGATTGGCTGAATCGCCGACCAATTCGCGAATGGCTTGCGGATCGTTCAATGAAATATTCTTGTGGGCAAGGTAATGCGAGCGCAGCACCCCCTGCATCACCGAGGGAGGCGGCGGGAAGAGACTGCGCGCCTCATGATCGCTCCCAGCGCTAAAGGGACGCCCATCGCGAAAGAGCAGGACATCTTCGGCTTGCATGAACAGGATGCTCATTCTGCACCTCCCGAAGCGAGGAAGCGGGCAATGATCAGCCAGCGGGCAATTTCGCCCATTGCAGATGCTCCGATTTTTTCCTCAATGGCTTTGTGCCATTCGGTAAGCGTCTTCAGCAATTCACGTTTGCGATCCTCTGAGACCTTCTCACCCGTGTGGCGACTGAAGAGATAGCGCACCACGCTAGTGATAGCTTCTGACTTCAAGCCCTGGAGCGTTTCAGTTTCGCGCGCCAGCGCATAGGGGAAAACTGCGGAAACGTCGTCGTTTTGGAAAGCGCGTACCCACTTGCTCACATTCCTAATATTCTCCCAAGGGCTATGAGCCGTGAGCGCCTCACCGCCGCGTCTGGCGAGCGTCACGCACACTATGCCCTTGTTGCCCAGGTCATCCTTTTTGCCCGCGTCCTTAGCGCTCCTTTCTGCCTGACGCAGAAGATTCAGCACCCGCCCAAGCGGGGTAAGATGATGAGCAATCACCACTCCCACCGAGGCGGTTGCCAGAATGTTCAAACCCTGGCCCACAATGTTCTGATACTCCTCTGCCAACTGACGGACAAGTTCCAGCCCTTTTTCGCGAGACACCAGTAAGAGCACGTCATCCCCGCCGTTGTAGATAAGGAAACCACCCGCCTCCGGCTTCACAATTTCCTGCACCTTTTTGGAGAAATCAGCAAGGTTCTGGCTGAAACAGCGGTGTTTTTCCTCTGCCTTCTCCTTATCCTCTAAAAGATGGTCAATCTTAGCACCCACGCCATCGCCGTCAAATTGGATCAACATGTAGTAAGGCGAGGGGGATTTTTGGGTTTTCTTGATAAGGTCTTTGAGCAAGTCCCGCAACCGTCGAAGCGTAGCCTCATCCACCTCCACGCCGTAACTATCCTTTATGCGCTGGCGGGTGAGTGTCTCCTCGAAGAACAGATCGCCGTCGTAAGGGAAAATCTCATCGCTTCTACGAGCCTGGTAGAGCGGTAATTTCTCTAACTCTTCGCGGTAGCGCCTTAACTCATCCGGGGCTTTCTGTTTCGCTTCCTGATAAAAATCCCACGCCGCCACTGTACTGGTGGAAGGAAATTCACGCTCCGCACCTTCCCAGAAACGTTTGACCAGGGCGATGCTATCGAGCAGTTCGCATCCACCGGGGCGCACTTTCGAGGGCAAAATATGCTGCTTTTTCGACATGGCTTCCCAGTACTCGCGTGCAGTCTTATACCTTTGTGTACGCAGGGCGGCACGCGCGCCGCTCAAGGAGTCCTTCTCGCCCTCTTCTTCGCACTGGTCGAAGAGACGACTGCGCTTGGCACGCTCCAGCAGGTCACGGGCGGTCTCATAAGCCCGGGCATAGTTCTTAGTTTCCGGCGCTACCGCCCAGAAGATTTGCCAGGGCGGCGCCTCAACAATTTGGCGCTTCCAAATGCGCTCCCAATGGTCATCCTCTTCAAGACGGGCTTTCTTGCGAGCCGCTTCGGCAATGGCCTGCCATTCTTCCAGTAGGGCTCGCTTCGCATTCTGGGCAATCTCCTGTGCCTGCTCGACGGGAATGCGGGCGACCAGTACATTAGGGGTATCATGCTTTTGCAGATCCGCAGGGTAAATCAGCGTTCCTGCTGACTTAATTGCCTCACCGGCTGCCCAAGCCAGTCGCGAGAGGATGGCACTACCGTTGAACAGGTCCTCACTGCGCCGTGCCTCGGCAATAAAGGACTGCACCGGTGAAAAGGTGAAAATCAACACGGCGTTTGTCATAGATCCCACCCCTTTATTTCAATCCTTTGCCCACCAAAAGACTGAAGCACGTCCTGCACCTTTTGATAATCATGCTTGCCAGAAATCAGGCGAGAAGGCAAGACGGTTAACAACAGATGATAGGCTTGGGCAGCATAGAGAATGTTCACCCAGAGGGGAGAACCCTGCCGGGGCTGAATACCACCCAAATGGTCAATTTTAGGTATTTTGTGCATCACTTTCACCATTGCCTCATCCGGTGTCTTTGCCCAATTCTTCACAAAACGGACCTCGGCATCCTGAGCCATACATGGATATTGGGTTGGCGAAGATGGCAAAGATGGAACCACTGTAACGCCATATTTTTGTGCCAGTTCTTTCCCTCTCTTCAATGCTGAGCGAATAATGATACTCACCCACTCCTGGACTTTATCTGGATCATTAGGAAAAACAGGGATCAACGAAGGGTCTGTACTGTTTACAACCCGCAAACTCCCCGCTCCTCTCCTGGAACGCAATCCCAAACCTCCCAACCAGATGGCAAGATTGAACGCCATACAGGCATTCACCCACACCAGAGGATCTACCAGGCGTGTGGTATCCAAAATAACCTCAAACTGCTGTTTTGGATTGAAAGCGCGGCGTCTCCCTGAAGGTATTTTGTGGGGCAGAATGGGGTACATATCGGATACACAAGGCACTTGCCGTACTCTAACGGCAACGGGCGAACCATACTCCGCATCCCCAAATACCTCACGCTCTAACTTCCTCAACCCATCCAGGTTGCTATCTCCAATCACCCCGCCAAGGGCAGCGCGGAACCAGTAGCGCATGGCGCCGCGAAATGCCGGCGGACGCAGTTCCGGCTCGCCTCGTGGATCAGCGCCCCCCAGAAAGAGCGGGGTCACCGTTTCTAATTGCACCGTAACCTGTTGTTTCCAGTCGGCCATATTCTCTCCTTTCTTGCGCACAACCCGGCTTCAAAATTACATCCGTCACTTCAGCCTGTCATCACAAGGATCTCCTATTTTGAATGGGAATTTCTTCCTATGTATCCCCTTTGGAAAACAAAGGAGCAAATTCGGCAATGAACGCCGCACGGCTTGCCCCCGCTTTCCCAGAATAGGCGCCGCGCCAATCATCAAAGGCGCGGTAGATACGCGTTAATTGATTGGCAACGGTATGCTCGCTTTTTCCCAATCGTCGGGCAATTGCGGCATTATCTAATCCTTCACGCACCAGCAATTCCGCCACCTCGCGCAGGCCCGGCGTCAGGCAATGCTCCCAGAACTCCCGTCGCCGACGCATGACCTCCCACAGGGTGAACTCCCGCTGACGGCGCAGGGCTTCCCAGGGGTCGTCCACCTCAGACAGCAGGACTTGCACTGTAGCCGCATCCCCCCAGCGCACCACCGGCACTGGTACGACCTGGAAGCGATCCGATGGTGAAGGATGCATGCGCTTCTCGCTCCCAGACCAATGCACATCTGAGATCATATGCCAGGCCCGATCATGTTCGCCAAAGAGCAACTGGGCTGCCACCATGGCATAAACAGCCATAGTTTTGCGTCCCCCGATTAGGCTTAGGTGCACGATCTGACCCGCCTGACGCGCTCGGCGGATCGCCCGGTAGATGGCGCGCAGAAAGGCCCAAGCGTCCTGTTCTGAAGCCAAATCACGAATCGGACCCACCTCGCCACGAATCACCTCACGACGATAACAAAGACCAGGATAAGTGGCTGACGATTCAAGTTCAGCATCTAGTTTTTCCAGCGCGGGCTTTACAACGTCGCTTTGGGTGTGTAGGACAAGTATCTCTCGGATCGGATACCCATGTGCCAACAACCAATCTAGCAACCATGTCACGCCCTGAGGCTCTGTGCCGAGTGTGGCGATTAGGATTTCCTGTGTAACCTTCTTCTCACTGGACATCTCGCATCTTTTCCCGTCCCCCAGTAATACCGATCGTCCTTCCATCTTGTGTTCATTTTACTTATCCTCAACACCAGTGTCAATTCATTTGGCGGTGAAACAAACAGAAAACAAACCACAAGAGAGGAGAATGACACCCCATGAAACTCCTTTAACCTAGCAGTTGAAAAACTTACTCTTAAACAAATTTGGAGACCCGCATGGTCTCCAATGCGCAAAATAATAGTCTTTAGTGAGCGTGCAGGGACTCGAACCCTGAACCAATGGCTTAAAAGGCCACTGCTCTGCCTGTTGAGCTACACGCCCTGTTTGCAATCCAAATTCTATCACGGCTGGACACGGGCGTCAACGCTATTTTTACGCCATATCCCCAGCTGCCTGCAACCATCCATCTAGTGTAGCCCGATACAACGCGCGTTCAAAATACCCTCCGTGCGGTGAGAGCCCCTCATACCCCTTCTCAACTAATACTTCTAATAGGGGTTGTAGTTGCTTGGCATAATGTCGCATGCAAGCCTCAGGATGAATCCCCGGCCACGAGTAGCACGTCACCGTCACCCGCCGGTGTTCCGTGGATATATCCTCCGGAATAGTTAGAGACCAATCCGGATCCTCAGGGTAAAACACATACTTATCTAAATTCCCTTGCGGGATGCCTTCTATTCCCCTCACTACCGGGGGATTCGCCTGCGGCAAATAGGGGTCAACCGCTAAATCCACCACCACTGCATGCTCAGGCAACCATCCAATCCATGCATTTGGAATCACCGGACGACTGGTATCACGGCGCTGGGTGGCGTCCACCAACATATCCACCATTCCCATCAGATAACGCATCTGCTCAGGTTTGTGGGTAATATTTCGCCCCACCACCCACGCCACCGCGCCGGGGCCCCCAGCACGAATATGCTCCTCATTACGCTCTACATTTCCCAACTTGGTAGCCGCCTCAACCGCATGCTTTCCAACCGCTCCTGCACCTAAAATAAGAACCGCAATCGGCTGATCCCCGGGCTTTTTCAGCCCAGGCCACCGTTTCTCCAACTCATCAAACGCTACCTCCAAACCATTCCAAGCCACAGCCCGCATATTCTCAACCAAGCGCTCATTGTTATCGTCCACAATGCTGTCCATCGAAATCGCACGGATGCCTAAATCGCGCAAGAGTTTCACCCGATTGGGACGGGTCGGATAGTGAAGCATTGATAGTAGAATACTACCGCGTCGCAAGAGAGAGAACTCCTCTTCTTTTGGCGAACGTAGAACGATGACCAAATCCTGCTGAAAGGCTTCTTCGCGGCTACCACGCACAACGTTGATATGCCCTTGCTGATAATCATCAAACGTGAACCCTGAGCGCGAGCCATAACCATCCTCAAGTACCACTTTCAAACCCATATCCGCCAGGAATTGGATGAATTCAGGCAAAAATACACGTCGCTCACCAGCTTCTTTGCGCATCCGCGGAAACCCAACACTGTGAATTCTCATAACCTCATCCTCCTCAAAAACCCAGAATCATGTCCACCGCGATAGCATAGCCCGCGCAATCGCTCGTTCGAAGAATGTCCCCTCAGGATGAATAGAACGCACACCTCCGGCTTGAATTAATGTGCGAAGAATGGGTGCCAATTGTTTACCGTAGATGTCCATGCATTCGAGGGGGGTCAAACCCGGCCAGGAATAGCACGAAACCACATGCCGCCGATTTCTTGCATTCACACACGCAGGCAAGCGATCAAACGCCGGATCATCCGGAGCAAAGACATACTGGTCCAAATTGCCATGAGGGATACCCTCAATGGCTTTTACGCTGGGTTGTTCTCCCTCGCATTCATAAGGATCCACAGAAAGGTCGAGTATCACCGCATGGAGAGGCAAGAAAGCCAACCACTCATTAGGTACTACCGGTTTCGAGGGGTCTGGACGCTGGGTGGCATCCACCAAAACATCTGTTTTTCTTAATAACTCAATCATGACCGCTTGATGAGAGGTAAGATCATAATCCAACACCGTTGCTTGAACACCCAGCACCCCTGCGTTTGCTATTCGTCGCCAGTAACTTTCATCCCCGTAGCGTACCGCTGCGGGTAATACGTGCATCCCCACCATGCCTGCGCCTAACACGCTCACGTAAATAGGTGGACGACGCGGATGCTCAAAGCCGGGTGGATCGGGATAAATCCGACGTAAGACTTCAAATGCTGTGCGTACGCCATTCCAAGCAACCATGCGCAGGTTTTCAACCAGGCGTCGCCCGGTATCATCCTTGAGCGAATCCAACGAGATCGCTTCAAGCCCACGTTCACGTAAAAACTTTACTCGACCTGGGCGAGTAGGATAGTGGATCATTGAAATCAAACACGCGCCCGGACGCATCCAACGCAAAAAACTCTCCTGGGGATAACGCAGCACCAAAACATAATCCTGCGCATAAACCGTTTCCAAATCGGCAAAGCGAACCTGGGGCGCAACTTTGAGATAATCGGCTTCTTTCAGTCCCATCCCCGACCCATAACCATGCTCCAACACCACCTCGCCACCCCAACGCTCAATGTGTGCCACGAGATCCGGCAGAAATGCGCGCACCTCGCCCTTTTCGGCATGCATGCTGGGTAGACCAAATGTCAGTCGCTTCATTCCTTTTTACCTCTCAAACGATAATCCAGAAATAGTGTATCAAGAGATGCTGGGAGTTCCAAATCTGTCGCACCTTGAATTTTGCTTTATCTATGCTAAACTGAAACGTGAATGAAGATTTTTCAGCCGCGAGGAATATCCCTGTGGAAAAGCGTCCCTCCCGTCTTCGTCTCATCCTCGAAATTCTTTTTGTGGTGTTCCTCTGCCTCATAACGGCCTGGGTGCTTTACAACCTGGGCGTTTTCACGCCCCCCTCTACAGAGCGACATGCCACGCTTGTGGTCCGCGCATCAGGTGGATTCGCACAAATTGATTATCGCGTTGGGGAAAAGATCATTTACAAACAACACTCTGTTTCGACCCCCTGGAAACTGGAAACAATTTTCTCCCAAGGGGACGAGGTTTACCTGACTGCCGCCAACCCTTCCGGTTACGGCGATTTGGAATGTCAGATTATCCTTGAAGGGCGAACCTGGAAATCTCAGCGGGTAGAGTTTCCTGCGGATAAAGTCGCCTGTGCCGGCCTCGTCCCATAAAAACCCTTGCCAATCCCTCGGGATCCAACAGTCTGGAGTAGCGGATCCAAATCCAACAAAAGCACTAGGTGGTCCTCGAGGCGTGCCACCCCGCGGAAATAAGCGGCATGGACCGAACGGGTCATCGGTGGGGGTGGTTCAATTAGGCTCGCGGGAACTTGACGCACGGAATCAACTCGATCTACAACCAATCCTGCCAATCCCAATGAACTGCGCACCACAATAATGCGGGTCTCATTGTCATCCGCTGTCTGTAAGCGTCCTAATCGCAGATTTAGATCAATCACCGGTAAAACAGCGCCCCGCAAATTTGTCACACCGCGGATAAAGTTTGGGATTTTGGGCACACGAGTAATCGGCTGCATCTTGATGATGGCCTCAACCTTTTCCACCGGCACCCCATACATCCCATCCCCAAGGCCGAAAACGACCAACTGCTCATCCGACGGAAATGCAGACAATTCATCGTCAGATTTAATTTCCGGTTTCTTTGCCTCAGGCGGCTTGGGGCTTTCCTCTACCGTGGATGGTTGTGGGGCTTTTCCACCATCGGCAGATTCCAGATCCTGAGGATTTAATGCAGATGAAATTGGGTTGCCCTGAGAGACTACTTCGCTTTCCTTGACCTGGCCTGAAGTTATCTCCTCGACTTGATCGGTGCGGGGAGAAACCAGCACCTCAGTCCCCACAACCGCTGGCTCCTTTGCCCCCGTGGAGAAAAGTTGCTCAATTGCCCGACTTAATTTATCGCGTCGCCGCATGGATGCCCCTCCCATTCCGGTTTTCAAAAAACGCCATTATTTCCTGCGCCAACTGCCGATATTGTTGAGCCGCGCGTGACTTGGGAGCGTAGCACACAATTGGTTCACCCGCCACAGCCGCCTCACGCAAACGTGTATCCAACCCGATCACCGTCCGCCACAGACGATCTCCAAACGAACCCTGCAAGCGTTCCAACATCACACGACTGATCCCATTACGGCGATCAAACATCACACATAATAACGAATACTCCAAAATGAGGTTCGTGTGCTCTTTGATCGTTTCAATCGTTGTGATCAGTTGCATCAATCCCCAAGCCGCTAAGTAGTCCGCGGTAACCGGGATCACCACATGATGCGCGGCGGTTAGTGCCATCACAGTCAATGGGCCCAGTGAGGGTGAACAATCAATTAACACATAGTCGTAATCGGATGCAACACCTTTTAACAGATTATGCAACCCAAATTCATAACGGGCTATTCCAGGAAGTTGGCGCTCAAGTGCTGCTAGTTCCGGATCGCCCGAAACCAAAGCCAATCCATGAGGGTGAAGACCAAGGGGCATAAAAGACCGATGATCACTATGCTCTTTCAATCCCCACGTTAACCACGCCACAATCCCCCCTTCATCTGGTGGTTCTCGAACCCCGACGCTCACACTTAGATTCATTTGTGGATCCAGGTCAATTAATAAAACCCGCTGTCCCTGCTCAGCCAGAGAGGCCCCCAGCGAAAGACAGGTGGTCGTTTTGGCAACCCCACCCTTCTGATTGACAATGGCCAATATGCAGCTCATCACACTTGCTCCCTTTTAATCTCAAACCTGTGGGCGTGGCGGAGTGGGTAATTGACCACTGTGCACCACACCACCCCGCCCTTCACGCAAGGCCAGATGGATGGTAACTTGCCCACGCTCAAATTCAAGTGGAACGATTAAGCGCGGGAAATCAAGGGTAGAAATACGCGCCCCATTTCCCAATAGGAGTGTAGGGGGCGAAATCACCGATTCAAAGCCTGCTTGCGCCAATTTAACACTGGCCCGTCCGGTAATGACATTTCCCAATTCGGCGATCGCGCTTTGAGCAAGTTGATCCAGCGTTTCCACTTCGCTTCCCATCATTGGTGATACCAAAGCCAGCGCGGTCGGTTGACTCATCGAATAAAATACAGTGCCTTCAACCTGTCCAACCAGGGAGAGAATCACCGTTAAATCCTCAGTCACATAGACGCTTTTCTCCAACCCCAAATCACCGCGACGCAAGTTATAGCCCGTTTCTGCTTTTAGGACTTCGAAAGCCGATTCCACAAAAGGATTTAGGAATTTAACGTTCATGTTTTCCTTCCTCTCCGAGTGTCACGAACCTGTTCCATTGACAGCAAGCGGCACAAAATTGCTACCCTTCATATCCGGTGGGCTTTCACGTACCGCCAAATGTACAACCAGATCACCCAGTGAGGTTTGCAAGGGAACCACCAGGCGCGGAAAATCGAGGGTGGAGATCTGCACACCTTGCCCCGAGATTAGAGTAGGGGGTGAAATGTTCGTCCGGTATCCCGCCTCTGCCAACTTAATCGTGGCTCGACCAGTAATGACATTGCCCAATTCGGCAATACCACTTTGAGCCAGGTTATCGAACTCTCGAAATTCCTGTCCCATCATCAGCGAGACGAACTTAAGTGCCGTCTCATACGAGAGGCCATACAGCACCACTCCCTGCAACTCATCCACCAGGCTAATTAACACGGTAACGTCATCTGTGGTCAAGGCGGATTTATGCAAGGAAAGAGGGCCACGGGTAGTGCTTACGTTCATTTCGGCCATTAACACTTCATTTGCGGCTTCGACGAAAGGATTGAGAAAATTAACATTCATGACCCGGATCCCTTTCTGTAATGATGAAATCAGCCCCGACGCATTAAGCCGATATAGTGCTCGGCTTCCTCAATCAAAGCACTTACGCGCGGGAGCATGTAGTCGAAAAAACCTTCATCTAAACCCAAGACTTGAAAAGCGCGCAAATCCAATTGATACTGAAGTCCATCGCGCCCTAGACCGATTCCAAACATCATCATGGCGGCATCGGCAACGTGCACCGCAGCCGCCAACACGATCCCATCGCCTGCCAAACTAGGCCGATGGTGAAACGCAATCGCCTCAGGCAAGGGAGAAGGTAAGTTCCAGCGCCGTGCTAATTCACCGCCTAGCGTGGCGTGATCCACACCAAAGTAATGGCGTTCCAGATAGTCGAATGGTATCTGTTGCCAGGACCCTTCAAAAGGATCGAGGGTACGCAATAGAACCTCAAATGCCAACTTTCCAATATCGCACAACAACCCAGCATGATACGCCTCTTCGGCAACCTGCGGCCCTAAATGCTGGGCAGCCAGGCGCGCCCCACCCGCCACCCCCACTGCATGCTTCCACAATTCTCCCCGGTCTAGACGATATCCTGGCACTGGTCGGTCCATCAGGGCTGCTACTGAAGCCGTTAATATCAGGCTCTGAACCGCATTCTGACCCAGGTATGCCACGGCCTGGTGAACTGTCTTGATCGGTTGAATTGGGCTATAGTAGGCTGAGTTTGCCCAGCGTAAAATCAGACTGGCCATGGATTGATCCAATGCCAACACATTGGCTACTTCAGCCAGATTGGACTTGGGATTACGGATCAGTTCCAGTGCTTTATTGACCGCTTGAGATAGCGGCGGTAAGTCACCAATACGGCGTAATAAAACCTCAAGATTGAAACGGGGCGAGGTCATAGACCCTTCTTCATGTAAAACGAAATCTGAAAACTACTGAAGCCATAGACGTGAGGATGAGGAATGATTTCTGTCCCTCCCAGGAACAAAAATCCTCCCGGGCGCAGCGCCTGATAGAACTTGCGGTAGAGTTTTTCTTTGGCCTCATTGGTGAAGTAAATAACTACATTGCGGCATACGATGAGATCAAAATCCCCTTCGAAGGGATCATCCAACAGATTCTGTTCTCGAAATACAATCTTCTGGGTTAGGCTCTCACGGACGTAGTAAGGCGGCCCCCCAACCTCGAAATAGGTTTGGAATTGCAGGGGAGATACGTGGCGCACCTCTTCCGCCAGATATGGGCCTCGAGCCTGGGCTTTCCGCAACGCTCCGCGGTCGAGGTCTGTGGCCAGGATATAAGGCACCGGTCGAACCGCCAACTCATCACATAGCATTGCCAACGAATAAGCCTCCTGACCGGTAGAACAACCCGCACTCCAAATACGCAATTGCCGACGGTTATTTAGGCGTTGTTCTTGAATTAACCGCGGTAAGACGTGAGAACGTAAAAGTTGCCATCGCTCAGGATCACGGAAGAATTCACTCACATTAATCGTGAGATAATCCCGAAGACGTTGCCGTTCCTGTTCATCGCGCCGTACCCAGGCAAAATATTCCTCCCATGAAGACTTATTAGAACGCACCAACCACGAATCCAGACGGCGGCGCATCTGCTCGTCCTTATAATACGAGAGGTCAATTCCAAGCAGACTTTTGATGGAGGCCTTGACGCGTTCGTACTCCACTAACTCCATCGTTCTTAATCCCTCCAACCACCGTTGAATTGACGCACCAAATGCTCAATCTTTGCCGCCATTGCCGATAAAGGCAACACAGCATTTGCGGCTCGTGCCTCAACCACGCTCCGTGGCATTCCCCACACCACCGCCGTGGTCTCATCTTCAGCAATCACATACCCACCTGCCGCATGAATCAACGCTGCACCGTTGGCGCCATCATTACCCATGCCCGTCAAAATGACCGCCAGAGTTCGGGAGGCAAAATGCTGGGCCACCGAAAGTAACGTCACGTCCACTGCCGGGCGTACGCCATGCACGGGGGGATTTTGATTGAGTTGTACCGTTCCTTGAGCATCCAACGTGAGATGGAAACCGCCCGGTGCAACCAGCCCCAAACCCACTTCCAACCGATCCCCAGGTGCAGCCTCCTTGATCCTAAATGCGGAAAGGCTATCCAGACGGTGTGCTAACGAGCGGGTAAAGCCTGCCGGCATGTGTTGAACAATCAGCATCGCTGCGTTGAGATTTTGGGGCAAAGCCGGGATTAGGGTACTTAATGCCCGAGGACCTCCGGTTGAGGCACCGATCACGATGAGCACATCACTTTCCTGCCATGGGCGAGTTAATTTGCTGGATACCCGATCGAGAATTTCCTCTGACCCTGGTGTTGACCAATCCGTCTGCACCAGCGCCCGTGCTTTAACCTGGGCCGCCCGGCGAATCTTTTGGACAACCTCGTCCATGACAACTTGAATATTCGCCTTGCTATCCGGTTTAGCCACAAAATCCACCGCCCCAAGCGTCAATGCCCGTACGGTCTCCTGAGCCCCTTCTTTGGTCAGGCTACTGAGCATGATCACCGGACGGGGCTGGATGCGCATGATCTCCTGTAAGGTGCTCAAACCATCCAGGCGTGGCATTTCAACATCCAAAGTGATGACCTGCGGATTCAGGCGGGAGATCATGTCCAGGGCCTCTTCACCATCTCGCGCCGTTCCAACCACTTGGATGTCCGGAACATCGTTCAAATAGCGGGTAATGGTAAAGCGCATGTAGGCAGAATCATCCACCACCAACACGCGTATTGGCCCGTTCACATCCGCAGTCATCCCTGTTGCCATAAGTCGGCTCCGCGATTACCCCAGTAACTTTTGTAAGGCGCTTAACACGCGTTCCTGGTTAAAGGGCTTTACCACAAAATCACGTGCTCCTGATTTCACGGCTTCCAAGACCACCGATTCCTGCCCCAATGCCGTCAGCATAACGACCTTGGCTTGGGGATCATAAGCGCGAATATTCTTAAGTGCAGTTAGGCCATCCATCTCTGGCATAGTAATATCCATCAGCACCACATCCGGGCGTTCGGCTTTGTATTTCTCAACCGCCACCGCGCCGTTTTCGGCCTCAATGACCTGATAGCCCTCTGCAACCAACATCTTAGAGATGCGCACCCGCAAAAATTCGGCATCATCTACCACAAGCACTGTTGCCATAGTTACTCCTTTCGATTGCAAAGAATGACAAGACTAAAGTGTTTGTTCAACGCCTCCGATCTGACGTACCACCAACTTGCCCGATTCCACATACAACTTGACCGTTCGCCCCACGTTGCCACCCACTTCCGCACCTGCCACCTTCAGATTTAACATTTCCAAAACTCGGTAAGCGGCCTGGACGTTGCGGGTTCCAATTTCGAAGGTGTGCGAAAGCGCCGAACTGAGCAACATATTGGCGCCTCCCACAAGTTTCACAATAAAGTAACGTCGCTGACCACCTGCGGCTTCCATTGCCTCCACCAGCGCTTGAATGCCGCTGTCCACATACTTATAAGGGTTATCCTGATGACCATTGCCGTTGAGGGGTAAAACGGCATGTAGTAAACCCGCTAAACGGCTGACCGGATCGTAGATGGCAACCCCCAAACACGACCCTAATCCATACGCCACCAGGACCTCTCGTGGGTCATTGCTCACAACTGCTTCACCCAATCCAACGCTTAGTATCTGGCTCATAACGATAGAGAAGTTCCCTGCCAATGAAACACACGCAACGTTGCGGGGTCTGGGACAACCCAAAAATCCGCATTCACCGTGCGTTGACCACAGGTAAAACCCGCCCGGATAACCAGCAAATGTTCACCAAAGCCTCCCGTTGTGGCCACAACCACATCTACAATAGCGCCCAGCATGTCTACAATTACAGCGGGTGGCGTCGGACGAGCCTCTTGTCCGGTCAATTCAGCAACCCGATTGATAAAAAATGTGGCAGTTAAGTTACCCACTTCAGCCAACGCAGAGCGTTCCAATCGGTCTAGCGTCTTGGTAGTACCGGTGGGCAACTCCATAACCATGTCGACAAGTTCCAACGCTTTGCTCAACGGAATGACCAACATGATCTGGCACGCCAGACTGCCTTCAGTGCGCAGATAAATGCCCACCGCCTCATCTTCTGGAGAGCCGAAGATTTCGGGTAGCCGCGAAACCGGCACGAGCAAAGCCTGAGGGCGACTCATTGTAAGTGCTCCCCCGACCATACCCGAGAAGCCGCGCGCCGCATGGGCCACACCTTCATCCGCAATTCGGCGCATGGCATTCAACAATTGCTCATCAAATGGGGTCTTTAGTTGGGATTCCGCCATATCGCTACACCCTCCAAGGCGATGTTGTCCAGGGAAGATTCCACCATGCTGAGCAATCCAGCCACGTCTACAATTAGGCTAACCCGACCATCCCCCAAAATGGCAGCGCTCGCGATACCTGGCACCTCGCCGATCACCCCACCTAGCGATTTAACCACGACCTCTTCTTCACCGATCAAATCATCAATGATCAGCCCTGCGCTACGCTGATTAGCACGCACCACCACCACATGCTCGTATCCGTCCGGCTTTGAATGCGAGGAAAAATCGAATACCTCGCGCAAGCGCAGCAACGGCAAAACCTGATCACGCAACACGAAAACCGGACGTTGGTTAACCGTATGAATCTCGCGAGGGGTAATGCGTAAGACCTCGGTGACTGCGGTGAGCGGAAGCGCAAATACGGTATCTTCCACCCGCACCAGTAAGGTCGGCACAATGGCCAGGGTAAGGGGAAGGATGATCTGAAAACATGTTCCACGCCCCGGAGTTGTTTCAACCAATATCGAGCCATTGATGCGTTCGATGTTGTTGCGCACAATATCCATACCCACCCCACGGCCGGAGATTTCGGTTACCTGTTTCGCCGTGGAAAGACCCGAGGCAAAGATCAAATCTATGGCCTTTTCTCGTGGTAGGGCAACGGCTTCACTTTCTCTCAAAAGACCTTTTTGCACCGCCGCACTTTTTAGGCGCTCGACATCAATCCCGCGCCCATCATCCTCCACCGTCAGCACAATCCGACCCTGTTCATGCCGCGCGGTCAAAGTTACCCGACCCTGAGGGGATTTACCTGCCCTTACCCGTTCCTCCGGCGGCTCAATACCATGATCAATCGCGTTGCGTATCAAGTGGATGAGCGGATCATGAATTTCGTCTATTACCGAACGATCCAGTTCAGTGTCTTCCCCATGTATGATTAATTCAACCTCTTTGTTGGCTTTGCGCGCCAGATCACGCACCATGCGGGGAAATTTATTGAACACGCTGGATATAGGCACCATTCGAATGCGCATCACTTCTTCTTGCAACTGATCCGTGATGCGGCTCAGGTGCATGATGGTATCCGCCAACACTGTGACCTGTTCGTGCCCTTGAAAAGTTGCTTGTAGTTGATTGCGGATCTGGAAAAGCCGGTTTCTATCGGTAATCAATTCACCAATTAGATTCATAAGAGCATCCAGGCGTTCCACGCTGGTGCGCACGGTTTTATCTGCGCTACTCTCGCGCATGCGTTGTTCGGTGATGGCCGATTTCATCGCCGCCAGAGCGCGCTGATGCTCTTGTAAGAGATCGGCAAGCGCGCGGTCTAAAGTGGCTCGCGAGATATATCCCATCTCGACAAGCAGATTTCCCAGCAGAGTTCCCTGGGGACGGCGCTTTTGCTCCTCTAATGCCCGTTGTAACTGCCCAGCAGTGATTAATCCTTGCTGAACCAAGTAATCCCCCAATCGTGCCGGCTCTTCAATCTCCAAGTCACTCCCATCATCCTTCAGCAGTTCCTGAGTGCCGGCTGTAGCAGATACTTCCTCCTTACTCTTTTCATCAAGAACGTCGATCCATTCCAATTCACTAATCTGCGCTAATCGGCGTTTGACTTCTGCAACCGGAACCGTTGTGCGTACCTTGACCTCTATCTGCGATACCGGAGCCGCGGTTTCAATTTGCGCTTGCGTAGGTTGTGATTCGAGCACTTCACCGAGTTCCTGCAGGGCCAGCAGAACCTGTAATGCTCTGGCTGCTGAGGCTATACTCTGGGGCGAGATCTCCACCCGCACCTTAATCGTTCCGTTTGCGGTGGTGGGGGATTCGGTTTCTACTGAAGCAGGACGAATCGGCTCTGGCCGGGGAGATATAATCTGTTCCCCTGGCGCGGGCTGCACTTGTGCTAAAAATTGTTGCACCAACAGAGCAGTGTCTATAGGACTTGGCTCCAATGAAACCACCTCATCCCGCAGTGCCCGCAACGCATCAACCCCTTGCAAGCACAGGTCTATCAACGTCGGGGTAACATGAAGCGTGTGCTTGCGTAGGGCATCAAAGACGGTTTCCAACGCATGGGTTAAGTCCACCAAACGCCGATGGCCTATCAATCCTGCTGAGCCCTTTAGCGTGTGCGCAGCCCGAAAAAGCGCCTGGATCAGGGCTTCATCGCCTTCGTCTCGCTCAAGGCGCACCAGCCCCTCATCGAGAATCTGGAGATGCTCGTCCGTCTCGGCTAGAAAAATGGGCAATTCATCTGCGCTCAGGTCAAACTGGAGACTCATTGATAATCCATTGCCTCGTTTTCGTCAGGTTTGCGAACGAAAAGTCCATAACTCATCAGGGTGAACAGGCATGCCTTGCTGCCGCACCTCGTAATGCAAATGTGGTCCGGTAGAATTGCCAGTATTCCCCGAAAGGCCGATCACCTCACCAGCTTCTACCCACTGCCCAACCTGCACCGGAATCTCAGATAGATGGGCATAATACGTGCGCCATGGACCGTTTTCCACAATGACCAAATTTCCATATCCCTGGTTATTCCAACCCGCGTAAACAACGCGCCCACTGATTGTGGTTTTGACCGGTGTTCCTACTGGCACGGCAATATCAATACCGCGATGATGGGCATGGAATTCTTGCGTCAAACGCCCCTGAACAGGCCAGGGTTGAGATGAAGTAACCTCCCCGCCACTTTCGGCGACCAAGCCTTCCTCCACACCCTCGTCGGCTAAATTTTGGCGGATCACCGTTTCCAGCAAGGTGCTCCACAATAGCGTCCCTGACAAATCGGCTGAGTTGTTCGTGGACGGCGTTGAGAGCGAGGTTATCAGCCAGGCTTGCAGAATTTGGGCAAATTCTCCCTCGTTCTTCATGTCAGGACGAGTTGATTCGCCCACAGCGGGTTGTAATAAACGCTGAAGCAATAACGGGAGCAAGTCATTGACCATGGCATTCCCATTTTAGCCAGCGCCTCGCCAATCTGCCATAAATCCTTAATAAAACTCAGCCCACAAGCGGATATAAGCGACATAAAAAACCGGCCGTTCTGTTAATACTGGTTTTCCCCTGAGCGGTTTTATGTCCAGCCCAACCGATCCGGAACTCTTCATGAGGAATTTACGCTCTTTTCAACCCCTATTTATGGGTTCATAAAGGCGACCCCCCTATAATCCAAGTAGGTCGTTTCATCCCTTCTCGGTTAGGACCTTGTTATGAGCGAAGTAGCGCTGGTGGATACCTGGTTAAGCCAAGCCGAAGAGGCTCTTCAAGCGGAAAATTGGCCTGAAGCCCTTGAAGCGTTGCAAAAAGTTCAAACCATTGATCCCGATAACCCGGCGATTTTATCTATTTTGGGCACCTGTTTCTTGCACCTGGGAATGATCGAAGAAGCCCGGGAAACCCTAGAAACGCTTGTCCAACGCCAACCCGATTCCGCCGAAGCCTATAACAACCTTGGGGTAGCCTTGCTCATGGATAACGATCCCCACAACGCGCGGTTGGCATTCGAAAAAGCACTCGCATTAGAAAGTACGAACAAGGTAGCCCAAAAGCATCTAGCACTAGCCTGTCTACAATGCCAAGATTTCTCCCACGCAGCCCAGATTCTGGAAAATCTAATTACAACATCTGATGAAGTTGAGTTAAGGCTCTGGTTGGGACATTGTTATGCCGGTTTAGGCAGGCCGAACCTGGCACGCGAGCTTTATCATCAGGTGCTTCAACGCCAACCCGACCATCCTCAAGCCCAAGATGCATTACACGCCCTTGATCGCATTGCTCAGCCAGAACAACCCAAACCGCAAATCGCTCGCACAACTACCCCAATCTTTCGAACCATTCTTTTCTGCGGAAGCGGCGAGGTCTCCGATTTTCGTTTACATCTGCCGGCGCGATGGCTCAAACAGGTTGGGTATCACACCAGATTCATCCTCTACCCCCAACCCAAGGATATTGAATCTGCGGATGTTGTTATTTTCCTACGCCCTCACATTCGCCGCGAGAGCATGCAAGCCCTGGCAGAGTGCGTGCGCAAGGGAAAAACCATCATTGTAGATATTGATGACGACTTCCACAATATTCCTGTGCATCACCCCGGTTATTATCATTGTGGGCCGGGAAACCCCAACATATTGCGCGCCCTTGAATTGGCCATCGGCGCCGCCGCTGTACTTGTCGTATCTACTCCGACACTTGCTGAAAGGTATGGGCACCTCGCCCATCGCGTTCAAGTAATTCCTAACGGCTGGGATGACGAAAACCCCAATTGGGAGCAACCCGCACCTCCCCACACTGGGATTAACGTCGGGTGGGCAGGAACAGCCACCCACCGTGAAGATATCCTATTGGTTCGCAATGAACTTCTACACTTCCTGCGTTCGTATCCCGAAGTGAAACTTTTTATTGGCGGCGACCCACAGATTTTTGAGTTGTTCAAACCGCTTCCCGAACGTCAGAAGGTCTTTCTGCCTTTCCGTCTCCCCAATGAATATCCGTTAATGCTGGCGAACTTCGATATCTTGCTTGCTCCACTGGCTAACAACCGCTTCAATCAGGCCAAATCCGATATCAAACTCGTGGAGGCCGGAGCACGTCGTTTGCCCTGGGTAGCCTCACCTCTTCCCGCATACCAGACCTGGGGCGTGGGTGGCATTTTTGCCGAGACACCTTCATCCTGGGGAGACGCCCTCAGCACCCTCGTTCGGGATTCTCAATTACGCCAGCAACTGGGAGCGGCGGGGAGAAAGAAAAGTGAGGCACGCAATCGGGAGGTGATAAGCCTTTGGAGCAATCTATTGGGAACGCTATAAGTTTGGTCAATGCCCTTTAGCCCACTTTTACGTGGCTTTCATCACCCTTTTATACATTTTTATCGTCGCCGGTTTTATCTTAAAGTAAATCATTTGGTGCGGATATTTAGAAATGCAAACCGGTTTTAACTCTACGCCCAGTCCACTAAAGATCCAAAAGAGTATGGTTCGCGCTTATTTAAGTGCGAATCGTCTTGAAGAGGGAGTAAGCTTACTAGCGGAAATTCTCAACCGATATCCGGATGACTGGGAATCCTTAATCATTTTGGGAGATTTGTACTTAGCCGCCGAGGAAATGGAGATAGCCTATCACCTCTACCAACAGGCAGAGAAGATAATTCCTCATAATCCCGAAATTTTACGCCGTTTACAACTTATTCAAGAAGAATCACTGCCTACGTCACCCCGTATAGAATCTCCCCTTCATCCGGAGGCGTTACAACGGTTACTCTATCGCCTAACAGGCCAGTCCATAAGGCTGGGTGATGATTTAACCCAAAAGGCTGCCGATTTACTTCAAACTGTGCTTCACAGCCGACAACCGGCCCAAGCCGTTGCTGAGAACCTGGACGAAATCGAACGACTTATTCCAGCCCTGATCGAATTAAACCTGAAACAGGCCCGTCAGGAAGGCAAAATCGAACTGGCTAACGCGCTTGAAGGATTGCGTCAAAATGTGGAGTCTCTGAATCACACCGTTCAGACCCCAGACCCCATAGACAATCAGGGTACTATCTTACTGCTTGCCCCTGAGAATGCCCCGTCCCAAGAACGCGCCTGGGTCATTAAAGCCGCTCTCGAGGCAGGTGGTTTTCAGGTTACTTTCAATGGCGTGGTGTCTGCAGAAAGTTTGGAGCACACCGAGGCAATCGTTGCCATCAACCCCTACATCTCAAGCAGTCTTATGGCCAATCTGGCCCTTTGTGCCGGGGCGAAACGCCCCATTGTGCTCGATTTGACCAATAATGCAGAACAACTTCCGCTCAAACACCCTTATTACCCCATTTTAGGTCTGGGCACGCTCGAAACAGCCCGTGCCTACCATGCCAGCCTATGGTTGGCAGATGTGATTACAGTCACAACCGAAAATCATGCCCTCGCGTTAGAGGGTTACGGGCGGCGGGTTGAAATCATGCCCGATGGATGGACCGAACAAAACCCAATGTGGAGAAAGAAGTCTCCACCCCGCTCCACCATTAATCTGGGGTGGGTAGGTTTCTGCTCAGAGGTCGAGGATCTGCTGATTATCCGCCGCATCATCCTGAGGGTGTTGCGCGAGTTTCCCCAGACTCGTCTGGTGCTGGTGGATAATCCCGAGGCTTATGCTCTATTTGGAAGTCTCCCGCCTGAAAGATTACTCTACCTTCCGGCGACGTCTGCCGATGACTTTCCCTACCAATTGGGATTAATAGACATTTTACTCATTCCCCATCGCAATATTCCTTATAATCAATCACTTTCTGAGCGCTTATTGATACATGCTGGCGTCAAAGGCATTCCCTGGGTGGCTTCACCCCTGCCCGCTTTTCGAGAATGGGGTGCGGGTGGATTTACGGCCTCTTCCCCAGAAGAGTGGCACACCTACTTGCGGCAATTAATCGTAGATGCCGACGTGCGCCGACAACTGGGCCGGGCTGGGAATACCCAAGCCGCTTTGCGAGAGAGCCGTCACCTCGCCACCTTATGGAAAGCCTTGCTAAAGAAATTGCGTTTCCCTCTTTCCTCGACCGAGGCGGTTATTCCCACTTCGGCAAATCTCGTTATACCAGGACGAGCATGAAAATCGTATATGTCGTTTCAGACTCACCTGAGGAGTGGAATTCTGCAGAATGGCGCTGCGCCATCCCCGCCCGCGCCATTCAGTCCACCAGACAGCACCAAGCTACACTCATTCGTATTGACCATTTTGCCTACCATACACCAGAAGCCATGGCGGCTTGCACTGAGGCCGATATTATCGTTATTCAACGGAATGCCTTCGGGCCGGTCTTACAGGCGATGCAATACTGGAAAGCCCGAGATAAAACTATTATCCTGGATTTTGACGACGCATACCACCTAATGCCACCCCAGGTTCGGAATTACACCTTCTGGATAGAAGGTCGTATTGTTCAGAATGGCCCAGATGGCAAACCATTCTCAACCGTCATTCAACCCCCGCCCTTGACGCAATTTCAATGGGGCTTGCAACTTGCCCATGCTGCAACAACCCCTTCCCGCCTACTAGCCGCGGATTGGCGGGCCCACGCAGCAGTGCACTACCTGCCTAATTACCTCGACTTACCCCGCTACTTAAATCTCAAACCTCTTCCGCACGAACGGATTGTCATCGGCTGGGGAGGCAGTTTATCGCATCTTCAATCCTTCACTGAAAGTGGGATCATTAAGGCTTTACGTCGCATTTGTATCCGCCGCCCACAGGTGCAGATTCTCATCTGCGGAGACGAACGCGTATTCCACGCCCTTGACGTTCCCGAATCTCAGAAACGTTTTCAACCCTGGACAGCACCAGAAAACTGGCCGCAATATTTGGCAATGTTCGATATCGGCATTGCCCCCCTCCACGGAGCTTATGACCAGCGCCGCTCCTGGATTAAAGTTTTGGAATATATGATTATGAAAATCCCTTGGGTTGCAAGTCAAGGTGCCCCTTATGAGGAACTCAAAGATTTTGGCTCCCTGGTACGCAATGACCCGTACGCTTGGGAAGAAGCCCTAATAGAGTTGATAGATCACTTGGATCTTTATAAAGAACGCGCCGCACAGGAACCCTACTTGTTTGCTTTGGGTCAAAGCGTTCAGGAAAATGTCGGCGCGATTTTGAGTACCTATGCGCAAATTCGCCAATCCACATTTCCCACACAGGTTTAGCGATGGCCAAGAATACCCGCCCGTCCTTCTTGACGCGTAGTAAAAGTTATCAAATCCGTAACTTTCGCATGATCCGGATTCCGGAAGGCCCTTTCACTATGGGATTGAGTGATGAGCAGGTTCTATTCCTCTTGCGTAGTGAGGACTGGGCTGAGGAATGGCAAGAGTGGTACGACAACGATTTATTTATGGTAGAACAACCTCAACATATCGTTTATGTTCCGGAGTTTTACATTGCGCAATATCCGGTCACCAATGCCGATTATTTTGCCTTTGTCTGGCGAACCGGGTATCGTATGCCACGCACCTGGAACGGTTTCTATTATCCTGACGGGACGGATGATCATCCGGTGACGGGCGTTTCGCGCCATGATGTGTTAGCCTACATTGAATGGTTAAACCAGGAAACCGGAATGAAGTATCGCTTGCCAACCGAAGCCGAATGGGAGAAAGCCGCGCGCGGCGACATGGACGCTCGGATCTATCCCTGGGGCGACGAATTCGGTCTCTGGCGTTGCAACACCAAGGAAGGGGGTAAATTGTCCACAACACCCGTTGGAAGTTATTCCCCTTCCGGTGATAGTCCTTATGGGGTTGCCGACATGGTGGGGAATGTTTGGGAATGGACCAGCAGTCTCTTCCGGCCTTATCCTTACTCAGCCACTGATGGACGTGAGATCCCTAATGATAGTGAAAAATATGTGGTCCGCGGTGGCTCATGGTATTACAGCCGCAAATTAGCACGGTGCACGGTGCGTGAAGGGGTTATTGCAACCTACACCTCCCCCGCCCTGGGGTTTCGATTAGCACTTTCACCATGATTTTAATTCGCGAATTTTTGGGGTAGACTCACAACAAATTCGGTCCCTTCTCCGGGTTGACTTTCAACATGAATACTCCCCCCATGCTGACGCACAATTTGATAGCACAGCGATAACCCTAACCCTGTACCTTTGCCCGGGCCTTTAGTTGTAAAGAAAGGCTCAAAAATATGAGGCAAATGCTCGGGGTTAATACCATATCCATTATCGCGGATGCTCACGTAGAGGGTTTCATCATCCTGCCAGGAACGAATCACCAATCGCCCTTCTCCCTGCGGCATAGCATCCATAGCGTTGAGAAGAAGATTGAGCCATACGCTTTCCAGGTTCTCGGCACTGCCGAAAATCTCGGGCAAGTTTTCCGCCAAGTTTATTTCGACCTGTACGCCGCGCGAAACAATCTCGTGATTAAGTAACGCCAGTGCCTTTTCTAAAGACTGGTTGATGGAGATCCACGTCATTTCACCGTTATCCTTGCGCGCAAATGACAACAAGTTCTGCACCACCCTCACTGCACGCGTTGAAGCAATTTCAATCAACCTTAAGGATTCCTCAATACCCTCATCCTCGCTGTGTAAATCGCGCCGCAATAGTTGGGCATTGGCCAGAATGGCTGCCAGAGGGTTATTAATTTCGTGTGCCACTCCGGCCGCTAACTGTCCAACTGCAGCCAGTTTTTCGGACTGAATAACCCGTGATTCCATACGGCGGCGTTCAGTCACATCGTTCTCATACACAATGACCTGCAACGTTTGCCCATCTTCCCCTTGAATGGGGTACGTGGTGATCTCCCATTCCCGTAACGAACCATCATCGGCTTGCTCGCTTAGTGAACGTGTCTGAGCTTGAGCGCTTAAAAATGTATCCATTACTTTACACCCCGCACAAGGCTGCGACCGTCCAAAAAGCGCTACAAAACAGGCTTTACCCACCACCTGACTGGGATGCACACCAAGACGTGAAACGCGGCTCTTGTTTACAGCCATCAGAGTATATTGGCGATCCACAATGTAGATGCTATTAGGCAGACTATCAAACAAAGCGCGTAACGTATTGCGGGAATTAATCAACTGCCAGCGGCTAACTTCCAGGTTAGCATTGATCACTCGGAGAGAATTGATTAATCGGGTATTATGAATCGCGTATGCCCATGCCCCAGCCAGCACGCTTAACCACCGCTTCTCCTCATCTGAAACCATCCGCCCCGGCAAATGAGTGACGACGATGAGACCTTGAACCCGTTGATCGGCAATGGCTGGGAAAACAATCATGGCGGAATCCCCGTCGTCAAGTTCTCCATCGCACTGGGGATCATAACGGGCATCTTCAGAAACGCGAGGGATAAAAAGAGGAACTTTGAGTCGCGCACTTTCGGCCACCAACCCTCGTTCCAATCTTAAAGAGGTTACAGAACGCCACTCCCCTACGCGTCCCATGGTTTTACGCAAAGCCAAATCGCTTCCTGTATCCTCGAACACATAAAGGACCACCTGATGAGCCCCTAATAACTCATTCACGGCCTGGGCAAGTAGGGTCTCTACGGTTTCCAAATCGTGAAACGCCGAATGTGCCGCATTGATCGCGGTCAAGGCCTTTTGCAATCCCCTTCGCCCCCCGGACAGCCCGGTCCAAGTGCGCTCAACGGCAATGCGCCGACCCAAGGTTCGCCCCAGCCAGGCCAAGGTTTCATCTCCTGTTTCCGCCGAAGGTTCCCCTGCCAGCAACAGCACCCCTTGAATTCCTAGGGGTGACGTCAACGGCAAGGCGACCCCTACTTCCAGATCCGTTCGCCCAATGACTAATCGCTCTTCTGAAAGAATTTGCCGAACAAGGGCATTCAATTTCTCACGCACCAAAGGCTGGGACCAAGAATAAGGGGGATCCAGAGCCAAGTGGAGATAACATTGGTCTTCTTGGGGGGTTTGGACAATTACCTCACCGCCTTTAAAGCCCGCCGTGGTGCATAAATACTCAAGTGCCGACCGCAACGCTTGGACCAAGTTCGCCTGCATCCACAGCCGATCATTGAGTTGCTCGGCAAGATCTAACCCGATCAAAAGTGAGGACGAGGATGAAGGATTGGATTGGAGACTCATGAGCTTAGGCAGTTTCTTCTTTGCGAATCGTATAGCCGTAACCCGGCACAGTCTCAATAAAGGCTGGATTCTTAGGATCGCGTTCGATCCGCTCACGTAGATTTTTGATATGCACACGCACTAAATCAGGACTCCCTGCATCTGAAGGGTAGTCCCACACTTCATCCAGCAAACGCTGGGGCGAGAAAATCTCTCCCGGATGAGTCATCAGATGATAGAGTAAGTCATATTGAACCGGTGTAAGGCGAATGCGACCCGCGTGTGGTGTAATCACCTCAAAGGTCTGCGTATCCAACGTATACCCGCGTAGCGAAATCAATCGCGATGATTCGGCAGGTTTCTCTTCACTGCGCTTGCTCTGGAAAATGCCCGGTATCAACTGCCCTAAGGGGAACGAACGACCGGAGGTCTCCTCGCCACCACTCTTAGCACGATAACGAGTACGTTTGAGTATCGCCCGCACACGCAGAATTAGTTCGTCCAGGTTAAAGGGTTTACCTAAATAATCATCTGCTCCGGCGCGAAAACCAGCAATGCGATCCTCATCCTTTACCTTTGCGGTAAGGAAGAGAATCGGTACATCGGCCAGTAGCGGATCATTGCGCATCTCTTTGCACACAGCATACCCATCCATGCCTGGCATAATCACATCCAAAATTACCAGGTCGGGCACATGCCGTCGCGCCGCTTTCAGCCCTTCTATGCCGCTGTTTGCCACAGTCACACGGAATTCCTCACCGCGCAAACAACGTTCAATTGTACGGGCTACAATGGTATCGTCTTCAATCACTAAAATGTTGGCTGGTTCCATACCCCTCTCACCTCACAAAATTAATTTGGACTCACACCGGGAAAACTCACTCGAAAGCAAGTTTGATTGATGTGGCTGTTTACCTCGATCATCCCCTGATTTTGACGCACCAGTTCACGACATAGGGTTAACTCGATACCCGTCCCACGCCCCTCGCTGGAGGAAACAACCCGCGGCTCAAATATTGTGGCTAATTCATCTTCTGGAATGACCAGACCATTGTCCGTCACCTCGACCACGACCTGACCATCCTCACACCGCGACGTCAGAGCGAGATAAGGATGTTTGGGTTTACCCAATGCAATGCCATCCAGGGCTAGCAGAAGCAAATTAAGCCACAGATCAACCAATTGGCTGGCATTGCCCCACACCTTGGGAGGTGGCTCTTGTTGTAAAACCAGCGCAGGACGTAGTGCCATCTCACTTAAAGGATCGCTTAATAGGTCTAAAGCCTGATAAATTGTCTGATTGATATCCACCAGAGTATGGGGTTCAGATGCCCGAGTGGAAAAACCGAGTAACTTTTGCACCACTTGCTGTGCCCGCCAACCGGCCTTCTCGATTGCCTCCGCCGATTCGCGGATTAAGGGCTGACTCCCGTGTCGATGCAATAGCAATTGGGCTTCAGCAATGATGGCGGTCAGGGGATTATTGATCAGATGCGCAACACTGGCTGCCAACAACCCAATGGAAGCGAGACGATTGGCTTCAGCCAGTTGCACTCGCGCTGATTCCACCTGTGCTTCCAGCCGCTTCCGTTCTGTTACATCTCGCCCGATGGACTGAATCTCAAGGATGAACTGCTGGCCGGGATCAAAAATGGCTCGACTGGTCCATTCAATCCAAATTTCGCGCTCGTTTGGCTCCCGCAAACGAGTTTCATAGGTACTAACCGGATTCGTTGTGGTCAATTTGGCAATACCTTCTTCTAAAACGCCCCGATCAGTGGGGTACACCAAATTGAAAATAGAATCGCCCGATAATTCATCCCGTTCACGCCCAAGATAACGACAAAATGTTTCATTGACAAAGGTCAACATTCCCTGAGGATTGAAACGGCAAATCAACTCAGTTTGGTGATCTTCCACAATGGCGCGGTAGCGGGCTTCACTTTCGCTTAGGGCCCGATTAAAGTCGGCTTGCACCATTGCGTTGGTGAGTGTGCGCCCCACCTCGCGCATTACGGGCAAATAATCATCGAAGGACACAGTTACATCCGAAAGGCTTTCACACCCCAAAACCCCATATATTCGCTGATTGTGCATAAGCGGCAAGATTAAAACAACTTTAGCGCCGTCGGGCTGAAGATTCAAATATTCTCGCCGTAGTGTTTCGTTCTCATCATCCAATGCCGTCCAACTCAAATTTCGCCCTGTTCCTAACGCCTTCCACAGGGTTGAGATATCCCCTAAGGCAACTTGAGAGTTTAGGCGGTGAGAAGCCCACCGAAGGACCGCTTGGCTTTCCCAATAAGTGTATAAGGTAAGGTGTTCTTCTCCGGTGGGAAGGACGTAAATAAACACACGGTCTGCACGGATCATCTCGCCCAACAAGCGTAAACCTTCACTAATCTCGCTTTTTAGATTGATTTGATTGATATGGATCAGGCGTGATGAGATATCCGCCAGCAAACGCTCACTTTTGATACGTCGCTTAAGATCTTCTTCCGCCTGCCGGCGGGCAGAAATATCCTGTGCGGCGCCAAGAATTTGAACTGGTTTCCCTTCCGCATTACGCTGAAAAATCGTCTCACGGGTGTAAACCCACCGCCAGCCCTTGCGACTATCCTGCACCCGGAATTCCGTTTCTAGCACTTCGCCATCCCGTGCCTGCATAAGCGTCTCTCGGAACTGATGCAGCAGGTCAGCATCTTCCGGGTGTACCAAACCTGCAAACAGGTCCCCTTCTTTGCCGAACCAGGCACCGGCCGGCACCCCTAGCACATCCGTCAAGCGATGATTAACATAGACAAGGCGATTCTCGTTCAAATCATAAAGATAGAGCATGCTTGGTGATGTATCCAGGATACGCGCGATAAAATGCTGGCTGTGGCGCAACATCTCGCGTTCCTGGTGGCGACGGGTTACATCCCGTGAGACATCCATGAAACCCAGCAATCGCGCTTCCGGTGAATATTGACGTAGCGGCATAATGCGCGAACTGATCCACAAATGTTGCCCATGACGATTTACACAGGCTCGCTCCACTTCCAAGCCCGCCGTATCCTCAATACTGGGCATGCGAATAGGGGGATCAAATAGGTTGAAATAACACTCGGATGCAGGTTGTCCCAATCGCTCGACCGCTTTCCAACCGAATAATTTCTCTGCCGCAAAATTCCAGTAGGTGATCTTACCTTCTAAATCCCACACTACAACCGCATCACGAATATTATCAAGTAAGAGCGCCTGATAACGCGCCTCTTCCATTGAACGTTCAGCCAGGGTCTGCAATTCAAACATCCGTATTGCGCGCTGAATCAACCCCGGCAGACTTGATAAATAATCACCCCCCTTGACCAAATAGTCGCTGGCGCCCTCTTGAATAGCGCGGACAGCTACACGTTCATCTCCTTCCCCGGTAATCATAATCACTGGGAGACGAATCCCGCGCTGTTTTATTTGGGATAGCACCTCTAAACCGTTGGTTTCCCTTAACTTATAGTCGAGTAAGACTAAATCATACGCCGAGTGATCAAGATAGTCCCAAAAGGCCTCAACCTCGGTTACCACATCCACCTGATAGTGACTGACCAGTTCGAGATAGGCCTTAATCATCTCCCCCTGTGCAGGATCATCATCAAGCACAATCAGGCGGTAATTTTGCACCACATTGCCTCCACAGGCTCTTCAACATAAAGGGGGTATTTCATCAATCTGATGCAGATTATAAGCTGCCCAAGCGCCTCTGGAATTAACACTATCCTTACAAAATTTGACCTTCACCTTGCACCCGAACTTTAAGCCGTTTTTTAGGGAAGGTTAACCTCGCCTTCACGGCCAATTTACGGCTCTTCAACTTCAGGTGTGCTAAAAAGAAAACGCGCGGGAAATTAGCGCTGGAACGATTGGTAAATCCAATGAGGTTAACTGTGATCTGTCTGACCCATTTTAAAGGCAATTCTTTTTATCTCAATGCGGAATTGATCAAAAGCGTGGAAGCTACCCCAGATACAGTAATAACGCTGGTGGATGAATCAAAAATTGTCGTGCGCGAATCACCCGCAGAGGTCGCCCGCCGCGTGATCGAATACCGGCACGCCGTTCTGACCGGGCGTTACGAACCATCTTCCGCAGGAGCATAGTTTATGGATCTGGCAACCATTGTCGGCTTCATTGCTGGTGTGGTCATTCTGATCACAGTTCTAATCCTGGATGGCGGCTCGCCGGTGGAGCTCATTGCCCATCCCGCCCCGATTTTACTTATTGTCGGGGGCTCACTGGCCGCCACTACCATTTCCTCACCCCTCAAGGAAGTACTCAAACTCCCCAAACTCATCATGCTCGCCGTTACCCAAAATCGGTTTGAGCCGCTTGAGGTGATTGACCTGATTACCCGTATGGCCGATAAGGCCCGTCGCGAAGGGTTATTGGCATTAGAAGATGAAGCCAAGAAGATCAAAGAGCCTTTTCTTCAAAAAGGCATCATGATGGTGGTAGATGGAGTTGATCCCCATCAGGTGCGTGAGATTCTAGAGAGCAGTATCCACCATATGGAAAACCGTCACCGGCGCGGGGCGGGGCTCTTTGCCGCTGCAGGCGGCTTCTCCCCCACGTTCGGTATTATCGGTACGGTTATGGGGCTAATTAGCGTACTCAAACAACTTGATGATCCTAATCAGTTAGCCCGTTCAATTGCCTCGGCTTTCCTCGCCACCCTGTGGGGCTTACTGATGGCCAACCTGATCTATTTGCCAATCGCGTCAAAACTTAAGTCGCGAAGCGAGGAAGAGGTGCAGTACCGCTATATGATCATGGAAGGCATCCTGGCCATCCAAGCCGGTGAAAACCCGCGCATCGTCCGTGAGAAACTCATGGCCTTCCTCCCGCCCAAGTTTGCAGTGAGCGCAGAAAAACAACCTCAGACCGCTGGGGGATCTTCAGAATCCAAGAAAGCGAGGGCTGAAGCATGAGTCACGGTGGTGGTGAGGGTGATGGCGGCAGCGAGCGCTGGCTGGTCAGTTACGCTGATTTCATCACCCTGCTGATGGTGCTGTTTGTGGTCTTGTACTCAATGGGCCAGATTGATGTCGAAAAATACAAACAACTGGCCGAAAGTTTGCGCGCCGCTTTCTCCCTGGGTGGAGCGGTACGAGTCATTGATCCTACTATCAATCAGGGCGGGGGTACTAATCCAGATGGCTCACCTAATCCCATCATTGTCCCTGGCATCCCCCAAAAACCACCTGAGTCCCAAGAAGTGGCCGGACAACTGACCCAACTCCTAGCCCAATACAACATGGGACGCGAAGTAAGTGTCCAAAATAATATCGAGGGGGTGCTGATCTCGCTCAGCCAACAACTTCTCTTCACCCCTGGCACAGCCGAACTTCAGCCGACTGCCTATCCCGTTTTAGATGTGATCGCTCAAATGCTTAAGCCTATTGACAATAATGTTCGCGTGGTGGGCCATACGGATAATAGCCCACCTTCAGATCCGCGGTATGCGACCAACTGGGAACTCTCGGTAGCGCGGGCAATGGTAATTGCCAATTATCTGATCAATGCCGGAATTGACCCTCGGCGCATCACAGTTGCCGGACGTGGCGAATATCAACCCATTTTTCCTAATGACACCCCAGAACATCGCGCCCTTAATAGCCGTGCCGAAATCATCATTATCTATAAGGTTGAATCAAATGTAATCACACCTCTCCTGGGATCTGAATCGGGAATAAGTCCCTCGTTGGGCAATTAAGGAGTGACTATGGCTAAGGTAACCAGTATTTTGAGCATCGTTTTGAAAATGGTGGTGGTATTGACCTTATTGACGGGAAACCTGCTTAGTCTGGCTGTCGCTTATATCGTCTTCGCGCCGGATGATCTACCCAAACCCTTTTATCTCAGTTACACCTATCCGGGCCAAACTCATAGTAACGGAGATCCCATCGCCAGCGAGGTCCCTACCCTACCCTTACCCACGCCAACACCCCAGATCCTACCCGGGCAAGGGGTCATGATTGACACCGGCGCCAAGATTATCAACTTAGCCGATCCTTCGGGCCGGCGCTACATTCGCATCAACGTCGTGCTGGAATTCCGCCCCGAAGTAGCCCCCGAAGCCCAAAGCACCAAAACCAAAGGGGAAGGCCAGGCTACTGATCCCAATCAGAGTCTAAAGGACGACATAAACCAGAAACTACCCCTCATCAACGATGTCATTATCACATTAATCTCAACCAAGACCTTTGACATGCTTTACACCGCCGAGGGCAAGGAACAACTGCGCCAGGATATCATGAATGGAATCAATGCCCGCATCCCTGAACATCAAGTCATTGCCGTTTACTTCTCCGAATTCGTTGTTGAGTGAGGGTTAAACCATGCTTACCCAGGCTGAAATTGACGCCTTGCTCAGCGGAGCCATAGAACTGGAAAAATCCGGCGACGGTGGGAGCATTAACCTCGCCGAATTGATGGGAGAGACACCAGCGGCTCCACGCGAGAAAACCGAAAAGGGGCGCAATATCAGCACCTATAACTTCTGGTCACCCGACCGCTTCTCTAAAGAGCAAATGCGGGCGGTTGAACTGGTGCACGAAGATCTAGCCGAGCGCCTGGCAACCTCACTGCCGACCATTCTTCGCACAAACCTTAAACCACGCCTGGTGCATACCGAACAGGGGCGCTTTCACGATTTTCTCAAAGATATGCCCCCCAACAGTCTGTACCACATGATCATCCTGGCCCCCTTGCCCGGGCGAATCGTGCTTACTTTTAGCCCCAATATTGATCGGATCATGCTGGAGCAGTTGTTGGGTGGAAAACTTTCCAATCTGAATCGCAAGGACCGCCCTCTAACCGACATTGATCAGTCCCTTTTGCGTGATCTGGTCGAAAACATGCTTAATGACATTAAAGCGGCTTGGAGCAAAGTGGTCTCAATCGAGCCCACGTTGGAAGATAGCACCATCAACCAGCATTGGGTGCAGATGTTCATGGGCAACGAACGCGTCATGTGCCTTACGTTCGAAATGACGATCCAAAACACCACCGGCACCATGAGCATCTACATTCCCTTCAGCACCCTCAAACCGATCGCCAACGATCTTAACCCTCACGTTTGGATTTCTGGACGCAAAGAGAAACAGATTGACCCGGTTGCCCGTCAAATTGCCCTGGAGAATCTGCATAAGGTTTACCTGCCGGTTAACGTCTGGTTAGGGAGTTGCCAGATGCGCCTGCATGATGTCCTTAACCTCCAGGTAGGGGATGTCATCGTCTTGGACACCAGCATTTACCAAGACCTGACAGTTCAAATTGCTCACAAGGACAAGTTTTACGGACAAATCGGTAAAGTTGGCAAATATCTCGCCGTGAAAATCACTGGAAAGATTAACGATCCGGCATAAGCCCACTATCTTTTGAGCCAGAGGAACCCAAAATGGAAGAAAACCTGTCTAATCCGACGCCCGAACGAAAATCTGAAGAGCGCCCTCAAGAGGCCCCCTCATCCTTTGAGCGCCCTACTCCTCCAGTGCCACCTGTCCCAACTAAAAGTATCGGAACATCCGATAACAAAGCCAGTTTAGACATGCTCTATGATATCCTGCTGCGAGTCACCGTGGAACTTGGGCGAACGCAAATGTCACTCCGCCAAGTTCTAGACCTGCAAAACGGTTCCGTGGTTGAATTGGATCGCCTGGCCGGGGATTTGGTGGATATCTACGTCAACGACCGTCTGTTCGCTCGCGGTGAAGTCGTGGTTGTGGATGACAAATTCGGCGTGCGCATCAGCGAATTGATCTCGCAAAAGCGAGATAAAGAGAGCTAGCCATGAATAAGGGCGTTCTAATCAGCAACCGCTGGCTGACTCTGCTTCGAAAGCGGTCGTCCTGGCCATGGCTGGGAGCAGGGTTGCTCTTCATCGTTGGCCTTACACTGGGGAATGAACACTTTTCAGCCCAAGATAGCACAGCCTATTTGTTGGGCCGCACTTTAATGGCATTGACCCTAACATTAGGAATGCTCTATCTTAGCCTGCAAGCCTTGAAGCGCTGGAAGGGATGGATGCCCCGCTCCACCACCCGCCAAATTGTGCTGCGTGAAACGCTTTCGTTAGGATCACGCCGAGCATTGCACCTCATCCAGGTAGGAGATCAGCAATTCCTGATCGCAGCCACCGACCATCAGGTGACACTCATCAGCGCTTTCCCTCCCGTATCTCCAACCGCATCGGCTTCCTCTGATGAGTCACTCCCTCTTTCATTTGCCGAATTGCTTGTTCAACGCACAACATCCTCTTCCTTCAATGCACCAGCCCAGGGTGTAAATGCTCAAATTGGCGAGGCTTGGCAATGAAAAGGCGTAGTCTCATTATCCTATTCGTATTGGGCGCAACGGTTTTGCTCAGCGGTTGTGTTGGGGATTCTCAATTTAGCGCGCCCGGGGTTACACTGACGTTGGAGCCGGCAACGTCCCCCCAACAAATGAGTTCAGGGGTGCAACTCCTGGTGCTACTTACTGTCCTAAGCCTGGCCCCTTCCATTTTGATACTAGCCACATCGTTCACCCGGATAGTGATTGTTCTCTCGATGCTTCGCAATGCCATCGGCACACCCACCATTCCTCCCAATCAGGTTGTTATTGGGTTGTCGTTGGTACTAACCTTTTTCATTATGAACCCGGTCTATAACCAAATTGATCAACAGGCCATTCAACCCTATCTCAAACAAGAAATTGACCAAAAAACGGCCTTCCAACGCGGCATGGAGCCGCTTCGGGAGTTTATGTTCAAGCAAACTCGCGAAAAGGATCTCCAACTCTTCCTGGAAATCAACGGAAGCCCGCAACCCAATTCATTGGAAGAAATTCCTACCGCAGTACTTCTGCCCGCATTCGTCATTAGTGAATTGCGCACTGCGTTCACCATGGGGTTTGTGCTTTATATTCCCTTCTTGGTGATAGACATGGTGGTTTCCAGCATTCTGCTTTCCATGGGAATGATGATGCTTCCGCCTTCACTGGTTTCGCTGCCATTCAAACTGTTGCTTTTCGTGATGGTGGATGGATGGTATCTTATCACCCGTTCCCTAACCTTGAGTTTTATGTAAATCTGGGGAGGATGCCTTTCATGAGCGAAACTTACGTGCTCTCTTTGGCTCAAAATGCCCTGATGGTCGCGTTGATGGTAGCTGGACCAGTACTGATTATTAGTTTAGTTATCGGCAGTCTGGTGAGTTTAGTCCAGGCGGCCACACAGATCAACGAGGTGACCTTAACGTTTATCCCCAAAATAATTGGCATTGCCCTGGTATTCCTCCTCCTAGGCGCCTGGATGCTCCAGCAGTTAGTTCAATTTACCGTCAATCTCTTTCAAACCCTGCCTAATCTTGTCCATTAAGCGCCTTCGACTATGCGCGCAACTCGGCTCACCCAATTGCTTCAAGCCATTGACCGCCTTCGCCCTCTGCCGGGCAATGTGACTCGAATTCTGCGCGCATTGGAAGAACCCGACACCACAGCCTCCCTGTTAGCCGAATTGATCGGATTAGATCAAGCCCTGGCCTCGCAGGTACTGCATATGGCCAACGCCGCCTCGCTCGGTTATGCACCGGAGTGCACCACCCTGCACCAAGCTATTATGCGCCTGGGCTTTAAGCGCATTAAAACCCTGGTCATGGGCGCGGCGGTATCCAACCAACTTAACCGCGGCCTGCCGGGGTACCGCCTTGGACCGGGTCAGTTATGGAATCATGCAGTAGCCTCCGCCACAATCGCGCAATGGCTGGCCCAACGGTTCAATTATCCCAATCCCGAGGAAGCCTATATCGGGGGGTTGCTCCATGACATTGGCAAGTTGCTTTTAGATCAGTACTTGCTTTTGGATTACCAAGCCTTTCTCGAATTGATGCACACCAAGAAGACGTTACTCTGGCAGGCCGAGGAAACCGTGATTGGCCTCAATCACGCTCAGGTCGGTGGTATGATGGCCGAAAAGTGGTCGTTTCCCACGGTGCTGGTCGAGGCAATTCGTTATCATCACGCCCCCTCGCTCTCGTTCGAACATCCACACCTTGCTGCCATCGTCAACCTGGCCAGCGCAATTGCCACCCGTGACACCATCGGCATCACCGATCCGTATGGCGATATCCCACATCCCGAGGCTCTGGCAATTCTTCATGTGAATAGCGCTGATTATGAACGCCTGCGCGATCAAGCCTATCGTTATCTGGTCAACCAGCCTCAATCCTCATAGGTAAGATGAACGGTACAGGACTATCTTCTTCTTTGCCTGTGATTATCTTGGCTGAACGGGATGCCCTCGCCCGCGACATGTTGAGCACTGCGCTCCAGCGGCTTAACGTAACGGTGATCACTGTAGCCGACGGAGAGGATGCATATACGACATGCCTTCAGCATCCACCTCGCCTGTTGATTACCGATATCTGGCTTCCCCGTCTTAACGGTCTTGACCTGATTCGTCGCTTGAAAGAAAATCGGGTTTTACATCCCCGCCAAGTGATCATTATCTCAGCCCTGGGTTTTCCCGAGGTTGTGGCTGAAGCCGCCGCGCTGGGGGTGCAGGATTTTCTCGTCAAACCGGTGAATACTGACCAGTTTTTGGAACGCATCCGGCGGCATTTGGGGGAAGATAACATTCTATAGTTGCTTATTAACGCCCACCCACATCCGATTCTTTAGCCCCCTGCACCGATTTTACGGAAACTTTATCCCTGCTTCATCCTACCTTTACTGCATCTCAATTATGACCGGGGTATTCTCAACCTTAGAGGCAGACCTGGTTATGGTATTGATTTCAATCGCCCAAGCTCAGTTCTTCTTCCTGGCACTCACCCGCGTTTTAGCAGTGCTCTCGCGCCTACCTGTGCTGGGTGGACAGGTCATTCCAACCTCGGTGCGCATCAGCCTGGGTATCTTGCTCACCCTCTTACTCTCGCCTTGGCAGTCAATAACGCCGGAAACCCCTGCACTAACACTCTTACCCTTTGCCTTTGCCGTCTTGCGCGAACTGATTATCGGCCTCACCGCAGGGCTGGCACTGGATTTGACCTTCGGCGCGTTACAAACCGCAGGCGAATTGATCGGTTTAGGCAGCGGTTTCGCCGCGGGCCGTTATTTGAACCCCCTCATGGGTGACTCGGGGTCGGTTTTAGATCAATTCTTCGTAATGCTGACTATGCTCATTTTCCTGGTGATTAATGGACACCACAGGGTGTTAACTGCCCTTGCTCAGATGTTTGAGGTACTGCCTCTAAACGCCAGCCTGAACGCTTTACCGTTGGACGAAATCCTACACACCACGTCCTTGCTTATTCTGAACGGCATCCAAATCGCCTTGCCTGTCTTCGGCGCCCTTCTCCTGGCTGATCTTGGCCTAGGATTGCTGGCTCGCACCGCCCCTCAGATACAGGTCTTCTTCTTGGGGCTTCCGCTCAAAGTTGGTGCCGGCCTGCTGGTGCTGGCAATGAGCCTGGCTTACACTCTACCCGGCCTGATTGCTCTTCTGGAACAAATAGGGCCGCGCATGCTAAGCCTGCTTGGAGGGTAACCCAGGAATGAGTGAACGCACCGAGCAACCCACTCCCAAAAGAATCCGCGAAGCCCGTCTGGAGGGTAATGTTGCCCGCAGTCCTGAATTAAGTGCAGCCATCGTCTTGCTGGCCGGGCTTGTCCTCCTTCACGGACCGGCCCGTCAGTTAGCAAATGGCCTCGGGGAGTGGATCAAGGCCTTACTCGTTGAATTTCCTCAAAATACCCCCAACATGAACTCATTGGTCACTCTCTCTCTGGTCAGTCATGCGGGATTGTGGCTTCCCTGGTTGGGATTAACCTTGGGCGGCATCCTTGCGGCTGCGGTCACAGTGAACTTAGCCCAAACCGGTTTTCTGTGGTCCAGTAAACGCTTGGGTTTTCACCTGGATCGCCTGGATCCCATCAAAGGGTTTAAACGTCTTTTCTCGCTCCATAGCCTGCTCGAATTGGCCAAGGCTCTCATTAAGTTGCTCCTGATCGGGGGTGTAGGCTTTGCGTACATACGTCCGCGGCTTCCCATTCTCTTGGGTTTAAATCAAAACGATGCTGTCGGTGGTTTGTCGCTCTGGCTGGAAATTGCCTTCGGTCTTGCCTTTCAAATCGCTATTCTTTACCTCGTCTTGGCTGTCCTTGATTACAGTTACCAGCGCTGGAATTACCTACGGTCGCTGCGCATGACCCGTGAAGAACTAAAAGAGGAATTAAAACAAACCGAGGGTGATCCCCTGTTACGCAGTCGTATTCGCTCCTATCAGCAACGCTTGGCCCGCACGCGCATGATGGCCAATGTCCCTAAAGCCACCGTTGTGATTACCAACCCCACCCACGTCGCAGTTGCATTGGCTTATGAACCGGCGACCATGCGCGCCCCCAAAGTTATCGCCAAGGGGGTTAACCTCCTGGCTCAACGCATCAAAGAAATAGCACGTGCTAATCAAGTTGCAATCGTAGAGAATCCCCCCCTGGCACGGCTGATTTATCAGTCGGTGGATTTAGATCAAGAAATCCCCCCCGAACTCTATACCGCGGTTGCCGAGGTACTGGCGTATGTCTATCGCCTAAATGGAAGTTTCTCCCGAGCCGTAACGACCTGAATCTCATTTGGGGAACGACGATATGACGACCGACACCCGTCCACTTCCTGCCCTAAAAATCTCTAATCTCCTCGGTTCAAGCGACTATGCCTTAGCCGTGGGAGTCGTCATTATTGTCTTATTGCTGCTTCTCCCTTTGCCACCCGTAGTCGTAGATATCCTGTTGGCAGCAAATCTTGCCCTTTCGGTGGGAATCTTGCTTCTTACACTCTATATCGGTCAACCGATGGACTTTTCGGTGTTTCCAACCCTGTTATTGCTGGTTACGCTGTTTCGGTTAGGGATTAACATCGCCATCAGCCGCCTTATCCTTGTCCAGGGCAACGCCGGAAAGATGGTCGAAACCTTCGGTAATTTGATTTTGGGCAATAACTACGTTGTCGGGGTTGTCATATTCCTGATGCTCATGATCATCCAATTTGTGGTGATCAACAATGGCGCCGGGCGCGTTGCCGAGGTGGCGGCCCGCTTTACCCTGGACGCGATGCCGGGCAAACAACTCGCCATAGATGCCGATCTCAATGCTGGTTTGATTGACGAAGAGGAAGCCCGCCGTCGTCGCCACCTGATCGAACTCGAAGCCGATTTCTACGGTTCAATGGATGGCGCTAGCAAGTTTGTCAAGGGCGATTCCATCGCCGCATTGATCATTATGGTAGTCAACATCCTGGGCGGCTTTGCCATCGGTGTCCTCCAGCGCGGTCTTCCCCTCATGGATGCTCTTCAATCCTACACCTTGCTTACGATCGGGGCTGGCCTGGCGATTCAAGTGCCTGCGCTGCTCATTTCTGCTGCATCAGGTTTGGTGGTTACCCGCAATGCCTCAGAACGCTCCCTCGGGCATGAGATATTAGGGCAGTTTTCCAACCAAAATGCCCTGGTCGCTGGTGCGGCCATGATGGGGTTGATGGCACTCATTCCTGGATTTCCTAAGTTACCGTTCTTGTTCCTGGCTGCCGGGTTAGGGGCGGCAGCCTATTGGGTTCACCAAAGACAACAAAAGGCCGCAGTCACGGTTCTTGAAGAAACCACTGCAACGAAAACCGAAGCCGAAAGCCCTACGGATATGCTTGAAGTGGTTGTTGTAGATCCGGTGGAACTAGAAATCGGTTATGGGTTGATTCCTCTGATTGATGAAGCCGCTCCCGATAACCTGTTGCGCCGCATCACCACGCTACGTCGTCAATTGGCTACTGAACTTGGGCTTATCCTTCCTATCGTGCGCATTCGCGATAACCTGCGTCTCCCACCCCAAGCCTACCGCGTTAAAATCCGCGGGCAAGAGGTGGCGCGTGGCGAATTACTGCTAGATCACATGCTGGCCATTCCTACCTCTGCCAGTAGCGAGAATCTGAAAGGCATTCCAACAACCGAACCGGCTTTTGGGTTGCCCGCGGTTTGGATCAAAGAGGCTGAAAGCGGCCGAGCGGAATTATTGGGCTATACCGTAGTGACACCTCTCTCGGTGCTGAGTACTCACCTCGCCGAACTGTTCCGGCAGCACGCCCCAGAATTACTGGATCGCCAAATGGTACAAGAGATGATCAACCATCTCAAGGCCCGCTCACCGGCAGCGGTAGAGGGTGTCGTGCCAGAACTGATCAGTCTGGGTGAGTTACAGGCAGTGTTGCGCAACTTGCTCAGCGAGCGTGTGCCCATCCGCAATCTTGCCGGCATCCTGGAAGTGATTGCGACCCACATCAACACCACCCGCGATCCCGACATCCTGGCTGAGGCTATCCGCCAATCTATGGCTGGGGCCATCTCCAGTCCCTATCGTGATGAAAACAATTGCCTCCACGTGTTCACACTTTCACCTCAATTAGAGACAACACTACGAGAGGCTTTAGCCAATTCCGGTAATGGACTAAATCTTCAAATTGATGCCGCCCTTGCCCAGCGCATTTTGAAGGGTACTGCCGAGCAAATGGAAAAACTGGCTCAAGCCGGTCATTATCCCATCTTGCTCTGCCCGCGTGAGTTGCGGTTAGCCTTTCGCCGCTTGGTTCACCCGGTTTTACCGAATCTGATCGTTCTGGCTTTCTCTGAAGTCAGTCCCGGCACTCGTGTGCAATCTCATGGCATGGTGGAGTAAGGAACAATGAGCACACCGATGACCAAGACATTTCGGGGACACGATATGCTGAGCGCCTTGCGCCAGGTGCAACAAGAATTTGGCGCCGACGCCATCGTGGTCTCCTTACGGGAGGTCCCTGGTGGAGCACCCTGGAAGATTTGGCGCAAACCGATGTACGAGGTTATTGCCATGAGAAATCCCTCCGCCTCGAATGAAGCGGAAAGAACACATACCGCAAGCTTCCCCTCTCAAGAACGAAGCAGAAATCCCCTATCCGATATAAATAACACCCATCCCAATTCCTCCTCCCCTAAAAGCGAGCCCGCCAACCCTCTTGATATTTTGCTCCGCATCAGCCGGGAGTCCTCCGTTCAATCATCTGCGGGCACGCTTATAGAAGATGAAATATTACCTGGCGCTCTTTCCAAGATGCACCACCACTTGAAACAGCAAGGGGTTGACGAGACAATCATTCAGTGGACACTAAACGCAGCGCGCTTAGGTCTTCCTCCCGAGGCTCTGGAAGACGAAGCCAAAGTACGCTTTTTCATTCAGCGCCACCTCGAAGGTGGAATACGGACTTCACCTCCGCCCATAGAACAACTCCAGGGCGTGTTAATTATCACTGGGCTCAGCGGAAGTGGGAAGACCAGCCTGTGCGCGCGCCTGGGGGCTTATGCCGTGCGTGTCTTGCAGCGCCGTGTCGTCTGGCTCACACTGGATACTGTGCGCACCGCCGCTTTGAATGAAGCACGCACCTTTGCGGACTTACTCGGCATTCCACTTCTGGTTGCCTATACCCCAGATGAATTCCGCTATCATCTCCAAACGGTCTCAAGTGATTATGATCTGATTTTGGTGGATACACCGGCGCTTAACCCCCATAGCGAAGAAGCCTTACTTGGACTGGCCTCATTTTTGAGCGAGGCTCCAAAACGCAAACTCTATCTGACGCTACCGGCTACGGTGAAAGAGGACGACCTATCGCACTTGATCAATGCGCTAAGTCCGTTTCGCATTCAGGGGTTGGTGTTCACCAAGTTGGATGAAACACTCACGCTCGGCAGTCTCTATAACCTCGCCTGGAAAACTCAGATTCCTATCGCATTTTTCATGCAGGGGCGGCGGGTGCTGGATGATTTGCATCCCGCCGTTGCCAGCCGGCTCGTCAAGTCCATGCTCGGTGAGGTGCATCTATGAGCCCTAAGAAGACTGTACGCGAGGTCACACCTCCGAAGGCGCCCTTATCTCATGCTTCACAGCGTCCTACATCCCAGACGATTCCGCCGGTTTTAGAACTTTCGCTCAGTTTAGGGTGGCTCTGGGCCAGTCTTAGTGGGGTCGGTGTCTTGCTTATTTCACTGCTAAACCATGCTCCCTGGTGGCTGAGTCTGCTCCGGGCCATAGGGGTCATGCTCATTCTAGGTTTCCTGGTTTGGTATCTATCGGACACCCTCATTCGAGGCTTGTTGGAGAGCCGGGTAGCCGCTCACAATGGGGCTCTTGCTTCTCCCGAACCTCCCCAAAGCACGCACGATCTTAGCGCCTGAGTGATAGGCTATGGACACGTCAGAGAGCCAACACCTGCTCAATGAATTTTTGAGAACCCGTGATCCGTCTTTGCGTGAAACGTTGATCTTGCATCATGTTTCACTGGTCCATTTCACGCTGGGACGAATGGGTATCTTCGCCGATATGGGAGCGGACTATGAGGATCTGGTCAGTCAAGGACTACTGGGATTAATTGATGCAGTAGATCGTTACTCTCCCCAACACGGCGCACAATTTAGCACGTATGCCATTTTCCGTATTCGGGGGAAGATTTTGGATTACCTGCGTAGCCAAGATTGGCTGAGCCGCGTTGGACGACAGCGCGCACGGATGGTTCAGCAAGCCATTTCCGAATTATGGGGTAAACTACAGCGTCCTCCTACCGAAGAGGAATTGGCGGAACATCTCAACTTGACTATACCCCAAGTGCAGCAGGCTTTGGTAGACTCCAGCCGTCTCGTCCTCTCCCTGGATAGCCCGATCGAAGATGAGGGCGAAAACGATCTGCATTCCCTTTATGAGATTCTGACCGACGAAGAGCAACCCTCACCCATTGAAAAATTAGATGAAGAAGAACTGCACACATGCCTTGTCGAGGCTCTGAAGCAACTACCAACCCGGGAACAACAGATCCTCGCCTTGTACTACTACGAGGGTCTCACGTTAAAAGAAATTGGCCACATCCTCGGCATTTCCGAGTCACGTGTGTGTCAAATTCATGCCCGGGCTATTTTTAGCCTGCGCGCTGCCCTCTCTACAGCGGGATATCTTGCCACCTCTACCCTTCCTCAAGAGGCCAGAGTTTCCCCACCGCCCTCTCAAGCGTGAACCAAATGTGAGGGAAAAACCATGAAGGTTAGCGAGAACCTCCTGTTAGATACCTACCATCTCCTTCAACTCGCCCGTGAAACGGCTTTAGCCCAGGGCAATGCCGAGCGGGCAGAGCGACTCTCCCCGGTTGTCAACGAACTACGTAACCTGGTCATCCAGAACCGGGAGCCGCCTTCCGCACAACCAACCGGCATCATGAGCGGGCAGGATTTTCAGACCTTGCTTTCTATTACTTCCCGCTCGTCGTCGCTCCCCGTTCAGGGTAGCCCTAACCAGGAACGATATCAGGCCGTGCTAGCCATGGCAGCCGCAAACATGAATGAAACCGATATCGCGCGTCATTTAGGCATGACACTCGAAGAAGTGCGCACACTACTGCAAATCGCCCAACCGCGTTCCACTCATTCGATGGAGTAGACCCTATGATCAAAGGTTTTTACGCTGCAGTTTCCGCAATGGTCGTGGGTGCAACCCGCCAAGAGACACTCGCTCACAACCTTGCTAACCTGGATACCCCAGGGTTCAAGCAGATTCTCAACACCATGGATGAGTTTACCCACACCTCCGTCCTCTTTTCGCCCGGTAATGTCACCCACTCACCCGTTCTGCGCCCCGTGGGCAACCTGGGGTTAGGTGTAGAACTCAATCCCGAGGCGACCAACTTTTCTGCCGGTGCCCTCAAAATAACAGGCAACAAACTTGACTTCGCTATTCAGGGAGAAGGATTCTTTCGTCTGCTAACCCCGGATGGGGAACGTTATACCCGGGACGGTCGCTTTCTTGTAGATGCTCAAGGCAACTTGGTCAATATCAACGGCTTTAAGGTTCTTGATCAGAATGGACAGGCGATCATCCTACCTGAAGGCGCAACACCTGAGGTCAGCACCGATGGCACCCTCCGGGTAGAGGGGCAAGTCGTGGCCCAAATTGGGCTGGCGCTTTTCGATGATCCTGAGAACCAATTGGGACGGGATCAATTCAACACCTTTCGCGCCTTGGGGGCACCTTCCAATAACCCCGAAATCCCTCGCGGGCTCATCCATCAGGGCGCCTTAGAGATGTCAAATGTCAATCCCTCACAACTGATGGCCCAAATGGTCATGATTGCGCGGTCTTATGAGGCTGCACAGCAAATGGCACAACTACAGGATGAATTATTGGGTCAAGCCATTCGAACCTTGGGACGGATCTAATTGAAGGAGGAAAGACATGGCTTCACTATATCACGTGTTACATATTTCGCGTCAGGATATGCTGGCTCGTTTAGACGATTTGGATCTCACCAGCAATAACCTGGCCAACGTAAACACCATCGGTTACAAGCGGTCTCGGGCGAACTTCCAGGAACTATTTGAGGATGCCACCAAAAGTGGTACCTGGATTGCAGCAACGCAACTCTTTGTCACCCAGGGGGCCCTCAAGCAAACTGGGCGAGCCCTCGATCTAGCCATTCAGGGCGAAGGTTTCTTTGCCGTGCGCCTGCCCGATGGTCGGACCGGTTACACACGGGATGGGCAATTCAATTTGGACGCACAGGGACAATTGGTTACTGCTGCGGGCTATCCCTTGATATGGGAAGGACAAATCCCAACCGATGCCACAGACATCGAAATTGATCGCGACGGCATCGTGAGGGTTCAGCAAGGACAAACCTGGCGTGCGGTGGGTCGAATTGGATTAAGTCGTTTCTCAAACCCGAGCGCCTTACAGGAATTCGGCAACAATATCTGGTTGGAAACGCCCGCCTCTGGGCCAGCTCAAAACGGATCAGCCGGTAACGGGCGCTGGGGCCAAATCGTCGCACGTGCATTAGAACAATCTAATGTCAATCTTGCTGAAGAAATTGCCCATCTCATCTCGTTGCAACGCAATTTTCAAATGTCGGTGCGGGCATTCCAGCAGACTGACCAGATGATCAACCAGGCGATTCACTTACGCCGTGCCTAAAGATTTATCCCTTTCATCCGATACTAGTTGTAAGGTCAGAGTTTCCTAAGCGCATTAAGGAGAGGGCACATGAAAATCGAGAACGGTTCAATTCACTCGTTGGCATCCTCAAGACCCCAAGGCGCTTCTCCTGTTGATCGCACCTCACACAGCGGAGAAAACGCCCCCACTTCAAACACTAAGGATCGGGCTGAGCTCTCGGAACAAGCGCGCATACTGGCAAAAGCGCGCCATGCCTTGAACGAAAGCCCGGAGGTTCGGAACGAACGCATAGAGCAGTTACGCCAGCAGATTGAAGGAGGAACATACAATATCCCTCTTGAAGCCCTGGCTAACCATCTATTGAAACTGCTTAAATAAGCGCCAAAAACCACCTCGACTCTGGATGCTGCGAGTGAATTCATGGACACAAATCCCCAATTCCAGGCCACACTTGAATCGCTTGAGCAGGTCATGGTGCGTCAGTTTAACCTGCTTCAGGAATTGCTAAGCCTGACCCGTGCTGAACGCGATGCCCTCTATCGTAATGATACAACCCTCTTAATGCCCCTGGTTGAACGCAAAGAAGCCTTGCTGGATCAAATCGTGTTACTTGAAGACCAACGACGCATGGAAACCGAACGCTTAAGTCGGCATCTTCAGGCCGGGATTGGCGAAGCGCTTTCGTTACATCAACTCTTACCACATATCCCCTCACCGCGCTCCGAACGCATTCAGCGATTGAGCGAAGGAATCCTGTCACTTGCTAACCAGGTGCGTCAGACCAATGAACATAACGCCTTGCTGGTTACTAATGCCATCGAATGGGTAAGCGCCACCCAAGCCTTTATCCTGGGTCTGTACACCCAACCGGATGGTTATTCACCAACAGGCCAACGTTCAACTTCTGTCCCTCTTGTTAATAGTGATGTTGAACGAACTGTATAGAGGCTTCCCATGTCGACCCTTTTCTCGAATTTGAGCATTGCTCTCAGTGCCCTGCTCAGCCACCAGCGGGCCATTGAGGTTATTGAGCATAACGTAGCCAACGCCAACACCCCTGGCTACCGCCGCCAGGAAGCCGTGCTCAGCGCCGCCACGCCCACCAGCCCCAACCTCTTCAAATTCGGTGGCGGGAGTGGTCAGGTGGGTAGCGGTGTGCAAGTGGATATGATCCGTCGTTACAGTTTGGATTTTTTTGATCGGCGCTACCGTAGCGAAGTCGCACGATCCAAAACCTGGGAAACACGCAGTGAAATTCTCAAACAAGCCGAAATCGCCCTGGGAGAAACTTCAGAGAACAGCCTTTTGACCCAATTAGATGCTTTTTGGAGCGGATGGTTACGCCTAAGCAGTGATCCTACCAATACTGCCTTGCGCGCCGATTTGCTGGAATCCACCCGCAACCTGGCCGAAGCCTTCCAACGTCGCATTAACCGTTTAGAGACTCTTCGGGCTGACCAGGAAACCGCGCTCCAGCAAAAGGTGGATGAAATTAACACTTTAGCATCGCGCTTAGCCAAACTTAATCAAGAAATTACCCGCATCTATTCGGTGGGCGACCAACCCAACGACTTATTAGATGAGCGCGACCGCGTCTTAGATCGCTTGGCTGAATTAAGTGGTGCCATTTCCTATCGCCGTGAGAATGGCGAGGTGACCGTATCCATCGGTGGGCATGTACTCGTCTTTGGACCCACCCCTTACCGTCTCACCCTGGATCCAACGACAAAGACGCCCGTCTGGGAAGACGGTCAACCCTACAACGCCACAGATGGAGAAATCCAGGGCATCCTCTCAGCGCGCGATGGCGATATTCAGGCTTTGATCTCAGGTTTAAACGCCTTAGCCACAGATTTAATTGACTTTGTTAATACCATTCACGCCAATGCCTACGGCCTGGATAATCAAACCGGACGTCCTCTCTTTATCGGCCAGGACGCACGTACGATTGCGCTCAACCCTGCCATAAGCAGCCCGATCATGATTGCAGCTGCCAGTCGCCCAGATGCCCCGGGGGATAACTCCGCCGCCCTGGAAATTGCGCAAGGCTACGCCTTATTACGCATGAGTAACAACAGCGCCACTTACACCCAGTTCTACACCACACAAATCGCCAGTCTAGGCGCTGCGGTTCAAGCCGCGCAGTCACGTTCCAAGGATTATGCCACCGTAGCCAACGCACTAAATACCCAACGCGAATCCATTTCAGGGGTTTCGCTCGATGAGGAAGCAGCCAATTTAGTACGTTTCCAGCGCGCTTTTCAAGCCGCGGCCCGATTGATGAACGTTGCCGATGAGATGCTGGATCGGATCATTAACGGATTAGGACATGCAGGGCGCTGATTTGAATAAGGGAGGAGGTCTATGCGGATCACTCAAAACATGATGACCCAAAACGCTATTCGCCACCTTGAAATTAACCGTGAGCGCATAGCGGATTTTCAGATGCAAATCGCTTCTGGAAAACAATATCAGGTCGTTTCTGATAACCCCGGCCTAGCAACTCAAGCCATGTTGCTGCGCTCACAAACCGGTATGGTTCAGACCTACCTGGATATTGCGCAAGCCGCTGATGATTGGTTTTCGGCCAATGAACTCGCTCTATCTCAACTGGTCAACCTGGGTAGCCGCGCCCTAACCCTCGGCTACAATGGCGTTTCAGATACTCAAGGTGAACAAGAACGCCGCACATTTGCCGATGAGGTTGACTCACTGATTCGGCAAGCCATAGATTTGGGCAATTCCAGCCATAAAGACAACTATTTATTTAGTGGTCATCGCATTCTTACACGTCCCTTCACCTTGCTTGATCCCAATACGGTCATCTATAACGGTGATCAAGAACAAATTCAGGTCAAGACCTCCCCCGACACGAGCACCACGCTGAATATCAACGGCGACGTTTTAAAGCCGTTCTTCGAGGCTTTGATCGAACTCCGGAATGCTCTACAGAGCGAACCGTTTGATCGAGCTCGACTGATCAACGCTATTGGTGACCTTACAACCCAACTCGAAACCTTAAAAACGGCCCGCTCTGCCAACGGCGCCCGCCAGCGCCAGATTCGGGCGCAAATTGATTTCCTAGGCCAAGCCCAAGCTGAACTCAAAGCATTGCTTTCTCAGAAAGAAGATGTTAATATTGCAGAAGCGATCAGCATGCTGCGCAGTCAGGAAACCACCTACCAGGCTACTCTTGAGGTCACTCGGCGCGCCATCTCGGTAACCAGCCTGTTTGATCTGCTACGCTGATCGGAATTTCACTTTTCGAGAAAGCCAATGCTTGTCCTGACCCGTAAAACAGATGAGAGCGTGGTGATCGGCGAAAACATCGTGATCACCATTCTAAGTATTGAAGGGGACAAGGTCAAAATCGGCATTGAAGCCCCGCGCGAAATACCCATCCTGCGTAAGGAATTACACGACGCTATTCGCGAACAGGAGCAACTGGCCAGCGAATTGGCCAAATCGCCCTCACCCCAAACCATTGAGGCTTTGCGTCGTCTGTTGGTAGAGTTAGACGCTATTGAGGATACCTCTTCTTCCGATTCCGCCACGACTTCGGAAAAGACTTAAACGGCTTTCCCTTTTGAACCAAAACCACTAATCACCCGATTCAAGGCGTGGGGGCAAATAGCCTCGCAGCCGATAGACGTAAGCCAAAACCTCCGCCACAACGGCATATAGTTCCACCGGGATCATGGCGCCAATATCCACCGAAGCCAGGGCTTCTACTAAGGCTTGATCTTCAACCACTGGTATTTGATTTTCTTGGGCTACGGCGATAATTTTCTCCGCCACCACCCCCCTGCCGGCAGCCAGCACCCGCGGCGCCGCTTCTTGCTCAGGATCATAGCCCAGCGCAACAGCCGCAGTTTGGCCTGATGCTTTCCTCACCTGGCCTTTTTCATCTAGCCAAATCCGATAAACAGACATTCTGTTAAGCCTCCACTTCGAATGGTGCCCCTGAGTGAAACGGGAAAGCCATCAGAAAAGATGAAGAATCCATGGTATGGGGTAGAGAGAACAAACGCACTTCAGCCCGCTGCAGGGAATACCCCAAGGCTTCTAATTGCTTGTGCAAAGTCGGCAATTCCGCCTCCGCCCCTGCCACCAGATCCGATGATGAGACCTCAACCATTGCACCCACGGCTTGCCGCGCAATTGAAAGATCTACCCGTACCCCAACTGACGGGGTTAGCATAACCTCTAGAATCAAGCGGGTATAAGCCGGATCAACAACCCGCCCCTGATCCGTCTCGCGCATCGCCACCCGCAAATGCGCCATTTGCCATTCGGTTTGCCTTTCTCCCGATGGTAAGAAAACAAGCGGAAATGAAAACGCCACCCATCCACTTCCATCATGGGCGAGATGCGAGGAAGCATTAAGCAAATGTTCATAGCGTACCTGGGTGATCAGACGATCTAAAACGTCACGCAGATCGGAGGGTAATGCCTCACCGGCCACCCTTTGAAAGCGCATTAACCATCCAACCAGACTATCGTCTAAGGCTTGGTTTAACTCTGACAATGATCTTTGCACAACCTGACCGAGCACATGTTCTAACGAGCGACCAAACCAGCGCGCCCAGTCTGCCAGAAATTGCACCCGATTAAGCCTATCCTCTCCCCAACTCGTCACCTGGAAGCCATCCAATCGGCTCAGCAAATGGAGAGCCATGGAACGAGTTGCCTCATCCAGATCTCCTCGGCTCAGCCATTGCTGCAACCCTTGACGCAGGGCAGCCCATAAACCCATCGCTGGCGGCACCTCATCGCTCACAAAAGGCAAGACAGAAGCAGATAACGGGGCGCCCCAAACCAACAAATCCAAAATGCGCTCCAAGCGTTGTCCCGAGACCCCTTGAGAACGCAAATGGATCAAGAATTGAAGTACCTCCGGTGTTACCGAAATTCCGCGTGCCAGTAACAGACGCACAACCTCTTGGTTTATGGGCGTAGCCGGCAATCCGGCCCCCTCTAATAATGCAAAAACGGCATTAGGCTGCTGAGTTATTACCTCGGGCAGCCCATCCCCGCTCCCTAAATGCTGAATGAACACTGTATTCGGCGTAACATCACGCACGATAAACTGCGCCTGACGCTGATTCATCAGAGCCAGGCTCTGTTCCGGAGAGACCAAGCGTGCCACCACCCGCACCCCTTGCACCGCAAGCACAACCGTTTGCCCCGATACTTGGAGCACCTCAGCATTGAAACGCTGGTTCAAGCGCAACATTAAACCGGTATTTTCATCCGGACGGGGCAAAGGGGAAGTGGGAAAGGGACCGCTAACGTTCATCTGCAACTAACCGAAAAGGGGTAGCCTACGGGTTAAGGTAGGCTACCCCAATCAAAGGATTAGCGTTTCAGATTGACCAACTCCGCCAGAATTTCATCCGAAGCCGTAATGAGGCGGGAAGAGGCCTGAAAGCCGCGTTGGGCAATAATCAGGTTTGTGAACTCAGTCGCCATATCCACGTTCGAGGCCTCAAGGTAACCTGAAGCAATAACCCCACGTCCTCCGGAACCCGCTGTCCCGATATTGGGCTCGCCAGAATTCAAACCCGCGCGGTACAGGTTTTGGCCATCACGAATCAAACCGGAAGGGTTGGTAAACTTGGCAATGGCTAATTGGCCAATCAACTGCTTGAGGCCGTTCGAGAACAACACATGGATGCGCCCCGAATTGGGTTCAATGCTGACATCGGTGACATTTCCCGCGGCCAGACCATCCTGGCTGGTCACAGCAATGCTGCTATCAGTGGCTAGCATCGTCACCTGGGACATATCCAGATTGGTGATCACCACATCGGCAGCACCATTGGTACCCGGAATACGAATATTGGTCAGCACCTGGGAATTGATGACATTCCCATTGGTATCGAAGGTTAACGTCCCGTTGCCCTGGGCTGTGGCCGGACTGCTCACCTGCCAGGACCAGGTATTATCCCCCGTACGGGTGAATGTTAAAGTAAGGCTGTGCGACTGCCCTAACGAGTCATAGACTCCAAGCGTCACCGGATAACTATCGCCAATCGCCAAATCCGAACTTAGGTTACCGCCGATGATCATGCTCGAGGTCGCCTTGGCCAACGTCAAATCCAGCGGCACAGAGAGGTCACCAATCGGATTATTCGTGTTAATGGGGCCCTGGCTACCAATGGGATTCTGCCAACCCTGGATGCGTTGCCCGGTAGAACTGTTCACCAAATAGCCCTGGGCGTCAATATGCAAAGAGGCCTCGCGCGAGTAAAACAGTTCGCCGCCCTTGCGGTAAATAAAGAAACCATCTCCTTGCAAGGCTAAATCCGAGTTACGCCCGGTCGCCTGGAGCATTCCCTGTGAGAAAATCGGTGTAATGTAGCCGATCTTAATTCCCAGGCCGATTTGCGTCGGGTTAATCCCACCCAACTCATTCGTTGGCGCTGAGCCCGGCGACAGCAACTGCGAAAACTGGTCTTGGAAGAGCACCTTGCTTGCCTTGAAGCCAGGGGTATTGGCATTGGCCAAATTATCCGCAACCACATCCAGAAACGCCTGATTGGCGTTAAGGGCACTGATGGCTGTGAACATTGAGCGTAACATGATTAGGTTCTCCTTTCGGGTTGTAATAGGTTCAAAATCATGTTCACAGGCCTCCTCCGAGAGGGCCAGCCTGTTTCTAAACCTTTCTTTCCACTGTACTACTTACTTGTGAGGCATACGGAGCAGCAAAGACAACGCTATCCACCTGGGTAAAGACTCCCTCCCCACGGTGTTCAGGATCAATCGCGGTAATCACAACGCGGTCACGCACATTGACCAGGAAGGCCAGATCATCCACCAATACTAGCGATTCTCGCCCACCCCGTTGTGCGGCTTTTTCTACCGCTTGTGAGAGACGCGCCAGATCCTCCACACTTAGATCAATCTGACGGCTTTGCAACCGCTTTTGGGCATGATTCGAGAACCGCAGATTCTGGGTTTGGGCAAGCGCCAGATGGGCTGCAAAATCCTCCTGCGGCTTCAATACCCCGGTTGAAGTAGAAGATACGGATGTCGGCTGAGGGGACGATTCAGAGATTGGCCTGGTGGAGAGAGCCATCGCCACCTCCCTCAGATACCTGAGTGATCTCCCGCAGCGGTAACCATGCCTCGCCGACTTGGACGTAATACACACCACCGCGGATCTCATATCCCAGAACGGTGCCCCGGATGACCTGCCCATCAGTGTTGGTCGTGGTCACCTGCTTTCCAATCAGCGAAGAAGCAAAGTTGGACAAATTGACCTGAAGCAACGCTTCCATTTCCTCTTTGATTTGTTTGAGCGCCTCCAGTGAGTTCAATTGAGCAAACTGGGCCATCAAATCTTTATCTTGAAGAGGCTCTAGAGGATTCTGGTTCCGCAACTGAGCCATGAGCAGGGTGACAAAATCATCGGCTGAAAGACCACTCAGGGAGTTTATGGGGGCATTGCTGGGGTTAATCTGAGATAGGCTCATCACTGGACTGATGGTTGACATCTCCACCTCCTCAAATGCGGTAGTCCACATAGGAATCAGATGCGCCGATTCTGGAATACGCTTGTCCTTCGGCACTCGCCTCAGGAGAGATGGGATCCAACGGCACCTGTAACCGCACCGGACTGCCTTGCGGCTGACGGAAAAGGTTGGCGTGGGCATTTTGCCCTCCCACAGCGACATCGGCCAATTGGATTCCGGCGTGGGTCAGGGATTGGCGCAATTCATTCAAACCTGTTTGTAAGAGACGTTCGGTTTGTGGTTGATCAGCCATCAGCAACACATGGGTGCCTTCTGCTCCATGGGCAATCCGGATCTCAATCCGCCCTAACGATTCGGGATATAGTTGGAGGTGCAGATTCGATTGATCCAATCGCACCATCATATCCACTGCCCGAACGGTCTGGTGCAGTAGTTGATCTGCGGTAACAATGGGTCTGGTCTTTGCCGAACCCATCACATACTGTGCAATGGTGGCCGTGTCTCCAAGGCCCACCGCCCTACCATGGGTTGAAATCAGCACACTCTCCGGAATCTCAATCCCCTGTTGCAGTCGGTTGTTTCCCTCCGGGGCGCCCTCGATTCCGGGTTGAGGGTAAAACTGCACCTTAGAAGGGACTAATGTGAATTCCTTCAAGGCTTTGGGGGCGCTCCTTTCGTCCTGGGTCCCGGCTTGCACCACCGCGGTAGCGAAGTTATTGGCGGTTTCAGCAGAATCTGGCTGGGGCGTAGACGTGCCTTGAGGAACATTGAGTGCTTTTCCCCCACCGTCCTGCCCCAGGTCAACCATGGGCAGACTCTGAAGCCAACTCTCACCTTTGTCCTCAAGCAAAGGCGAGGCCGCCCCTTGGGAGAACACATTCAGCACCCCCCAGTCAATGAGCACAGGCAAAACCGGCATCTGCAAGGCAATGGCACTCCCCTCACTCCTACCCATCTCAGGTGGCACCGAGGAATCAGCCAATGCCGGAAGAGACGCGTCCTCTTCAGTCACTTGATCTGAGAGTGATTCATCCGAAGACGCATCGGCATGATGGCATCGCTCGGTAAGAAGGGATCGAAAGGAAGGCTTCGATTCTTTGGCTCCTTCTGCAAGCCTCCTTTCTGTGCCACTGGTAGTGAGAGTTTTTGGCGTCTCGTTGGGCGGGGCATTCATTTGGATTCCCAACAACACATCAGGATTCATAGATTACCTCCCGGAAGCAAGATTTTTTAGCAGCAGCAATTTTTTGCTGGCTGCCTGACTAAGCGCCTGAAAGCGCAAAGCCGTCTCGGTCATGTCCATCAATTCAACGTCAATGTCCACATTATTCTGATCCGCCCGCACACTCCCCCCAGGACGCTGAGCAATCGTAAAGGTAGCGTTTTGAGTCGGGGCCGCCAGGTGTCCCGGTTGGGTGCGTTGCAACCCAATTGCTTTATTTTGGGTTAGCGCCTTCTTTACCGCCGTTTCAAAATCTACCGTTTGCGCGTGAAAACCCGGCGTATCCACATTGGCGATGTTACGACCGATCATCTGCTGCCGCAGGGACAGCCCATCCAAAGCCATCCGCAGGATACTTAGGGTCGAATCGTTCAGCATCCCATTATCGGCCATCTTAAGCCCTCCACCCACTTTCTTGGCGATAGTAATCGAGAACGCGATCCACATAAATTTGGGTTTCGCGGTAAGGTGGAATACCTTGAAAACGATCCACCGCCCCCGGCCCGGCATTATAGGCCGCGAGGGCTAGAGCCACATTTCCATCATACCGATCCAATAAACGGCGCAAGAGGCGCACTCCACCATCAATGTTTTGCGTTGGATCAAAGGGATCTACCACGCCCAGACTTCGCGCGGTGCCTGGCATCAATTGCATCAATCCCATCGCACCTGCCCGCGAGACCGCCTGAGGATTAAAATTCGACTCGGCCCGAATCACCGAACGCACCAGAGCGGGATCCACGCTATACCGCTCAGCAGCCTGTTGAATCAAAGCCTCAAACGGGGATGAAGAACCCAATTGCCTCCCGTTAGCAGTGTTGGTAATGTCCTCTGTTTCGGTATCCGTGGATAATGTGCCCCCTTGCCGATTCAGGAGTTGAAAAAGTAAACGATAAAGCATGCTCTCAAAAGTCGCGTTTAAAAAACTCATGTCCATGGCTTACCACTCCCTCTGATGGCGAAACGCCCGACTGACATAGAGATCATCCAGTAAACGATTCTCCATGTGCGCTATTTCTTCTTGATACCGTGCTAATTCCTTCTCACGCAGCGTTTCCAACACCTCAACGTCCTGCCGGGCTTGGACAAGTTCCTGGCGTTTAGCATCCACACGTCGCCGCCACGTGTCCAAAGCTTGACGGGCTTGTTCAATTCGTTCCTGCACCAGGGTTAACTCATGATGAAGTTGTTCCAGTGCGAATAGATCTAACTCACCAATTTTTTGGCGCTCCAAACGCGCAAAAAGTGAGGCTTCCAACGCTTGCAAACGCACAAGGTACTCCTCGCCTTTGCGCTGTTCTTGGAGCAAATGCCCCAATTCGATTTCCAATGCTTCAACCCGTCTCTGACGCACGTCTAAAACCGTTTGTAACGAGAATTTAGGCGGCATGGTTCACCCCCTGAATCATGGCAGCCATTTGGTTGAGCGTGGATTCAAATGGCGTAAATTCTTCCACGTCTTGTTGTAAGAACCGTTCCAATGCCGGCATGACTGCAATGGCAGCGTCAATCTCCGGATCAGAACCGGCCACGTATGCCCCGATGTTAATCAAATCCCGTGCTTTCTCATAAACCGCAAGGTGCTTGCGCAGTTGAGCCGCAAAAGAACGGTGATCAGGGGTGGTGATCGAAGGCATCAAACGACTGATCGAGTTCAAGACATCAATCGCCGGATAATGATTGCGGGCGGCTAACACACGACTGAGGATAATATGACCATCCAGAATACCGCGTACTGCGTCGCAGATCGGTTCGTTGAAGTCATCCCCCTCCACCAAAACAGTAAAGAAACCGGTAATTGTTCCCCGCTCACCACAGCCAGCCCGTTCCAACAGCCGTGGCAAAAGCGCGAAGACCGAAGGAGTATATCCCTTACTGGCCGGTGGTTCACCAATCGCCAAACCTACCTCGCGCTGGGCCATAGCGAAGCGTGTGACCGAATCCATGAGGAAAATGACGTCCAAACCAAGATCGCGAAAATACTCTGCAATCGTCATGGCCACAAATGCCGCCTTGAGGCGCACCAGCGCGGGCTGATCCGAGGTTGAAACGACCACCACAGCACGCTGTAAACCTTCCGACCCCAAATCACGATCCAGAAACTCGCGCACTTCGCGCCCACGTTCACCCACCAACGCAATCACACTAACATCCGCCCGAGCGCGGCGCGCCAGTGTACCCAACAAGGTGCTCTTTCCCACTCCACTACCGGCAAAAATGCCCATACGTTGTCCTTTTCCCATGGTAAGCAGGCCATCAATGGCACGCACCCCAGTCACCAGAGGTTCGGTGATGGGCTTACGCTGCATTGGATTAGGTGCCAGGCGATTGGTTGCCACAGTCTCTGAGAGGGTTAATGCCGGGCCGCCATCCATCGGACGCCCTAATCCATCCAGGACACGCCCTAAAAGCGCCATTCCAACCGGCACGCGGAAGGATTTGGAAATCGGATAGACCTCACTCCCCGGCTGAATCCCATCCATGGCGCCCAGTGGCATGAGCAGAATGCGCTCATCCCGAAACCCAACCACTTCCGCCAGCACCGGCTCAGCTCCTTGTGCTCGCATCTCGCAGATTTCACCAATCTGGCAATCAATGCCCACGGCCTCAATCGTCAGTCCCACGACTTGAACGATACGCCCCGAAACCTGAAAGGGATTGGCGCGCTGCAACGCCGACAAATAACGTTCAGGATTGAGGGCCTTCAACGTGGAATTCATGCCCCCGTCCCCTCCGGCTGAGTTTCCTGGATCAGACTGGTCAACAAACGTTCCAGTCGCACCTCGATGCGCCCGTCTACTGCGCCATATTGCCCTTCAACAAAACATCCTCCTCGTCGAATGGACTCGCTGGGAATCAGTTTAATCCGTTGATCGCGCAGGGCTGCTTGCGCCTCTTTCCAATAGGGATCCAACAAGCGCGCATCTTCGGGATTAACATAAATGCGCAAATCCCCCAAGGCACGCGCGTGTTCGAGCACGCGGGTATACGTCTGCTGTAAGGTTTCAGCATCCAATGCGAACCCTTCGCTGAAAAGCGCGCGGGCAATTGCCGCCACCATCTCCAACACCAGGGGTTCACTCTGGGCCAGAAAGGTCTCATGCCAGGATCGCGTCTCTTGCACCATTGTGCTCACCGTACGAAGCAAGTCACGTAACTCAGCCTCGGCTTCTGCACGGCCTTGAGCATAAGCCTGTTGACGAAGTTGCTCGGCTTGGGCTTGGGCCTCCCGAAGCAGCGCTTCAGCCTGTGCCTGCGCTTCAGCCAATAACGCATTCGCTTCGGCTTGAGCAACCGTTAAATCAACTTGAGAGGAAACCAACGTATCAGGATCCGATTGTTCGTTATTGACTGTGGACTCAAAATTGGTATCCTCGTCAGTCATCGCCATCAAGTCAACCGGCGTCCAGATCTGCACCTTAGTCTGAGCACGCCGACCGTTAGCGCGCGAAAAACCAGCCGACGACACATCCAACGCATGGGGTGAGAAGATGGTCAGAATCTGCTCTACCAATGCCTCGGGGGGCTCCAGGGATGCCTCAGTCGTTAAGGCTGGTGGTTGCCAGGGACGGGCTTCGCTACGAACTCTGGGTTGGTATGGATCACTGAATAATTTCATACTCCGCTCCGCCACCTGCAATGACAATCTCTCCGGCCTCTTCTAGCGCCCGCACCGCTTCGACAATGCGCCGCTGAGCCGCATACACATTTTTGGCCAGTTGAGGGCCTAAAATTTCGATCTCTTCTTTCAGGTTCTCGCGCGCCCGCTCCGAAAGATTGCGGAAGACCGCTTCTTTGAGCCGTTCCGGAGCCGCCTTGAGCGCCAGCGCCAGATCCGACTTATTCACATCACGCAGAACGCGCTGCATCGTGCGGTCATCCAGTTTGATCAGGTCATCAAAGGTGAACATATTGGCGCGGATCTCTTCCACTAACTTCGGGTTAGTGGCTTCCAGGGCTTCCAAGATGGTCTTCTGTACCCCTCGATCCACCTGGTTCAACATTTTGACCAGGAAGGAGACTCCACCGGTAGCACGAAAATCCGCTTCACTCAGCACACCCGAGAGCTTGTTCTTTAAGTCGCGTTCAACAACCTGTACCACTTGAGGCGAAACACGATCCATCGTCGCCAAACGCAAAGTCACCTCAATTTGCAAATCCTTAGGGAAGTTCGTTAGAATATCTGCCGCCACTTTGGCTTCCAGGTAGGAGAGCACCAAAGCAATCGTCTGAGGCAGTTCATCCTGAAGCAGGTTAGCCACCTGCGCCGGGTCGGCATTTTTTAACATCTCAAACGAAGAAAGTTGCTGATGCGCTGAGATGCGTTCCAGAATCTCTGCACCCCGCCGTGGCCCTACCGCCCGCGAGAGCAGTTGACGGCTGTAATCAATCCCGTTTGCCACCACACCTACCCCCTCGCTGGTCAACTCATGGGCTTCTTCCAATACCACATGACGGACTTCAGGGGGCACAACCGTGGTACGGCTCAATGCCAGCAAAACGCGCTCAATTTCGCTCTCACTCAAATACTGCAAGACCTTGGACGAAACATCCACGCCCAAACACATCAAGAGCACCGATGCTTTTTCCAGTCCGCTGATCTTGGAGGCGAAATCATCCGACATGGCTACTTTCCACTCTCATTGAGCCAGATTTGGATTACTTCAGCCACCGTAGCCGGTGATTCTTCGGCCAAGCGTGCCAGAGCCTTTTGCAGTTGTTCATCCTCTTGTGAGGTGCGTGGCTTTGAACGTCCTGCCCCGCCTTCCGATTGGCTACCAGCCTGAAGAGCGGCCTGCTGACTCTGTTCCAGCATACCCATCACGCTGGCTAAGTTTTCGCTCAAGGTGGGCCGCGCATTAGGCACCGCGGCAGCGTTCCCTGCCGGCAAAGCCGCTTCAGAGACCGGCTTCATGATCGTGATCCACGCCTCACTCGAGGCCATGCGCAAATTCTTGAAAACCCGTTGCAGGTAGAACGCTAATCCAATCACCACCAAGACCGCCAGCGCAATCTCCCCAATCCGGAAATAGAGATCCATTTGCTGACTTTGCTGCATCTCCTTGGCCTGTTCTTCATAATAGGTACGGTCGAATGCCATGGATTCAACAGCCAGCATATCCCCGCGCGCTTCATCTATGCCGGCGGCGGCTGCTATGGCATTGCGCAACACATTAAGTTGCTCAGGAGAATCCAAGCCATCAACCAATACCGAAAGTGATATTCGTTTAATTTGCCCCGGAGCCTGGATTTCATGCGTCTGTACCTGAGTAATCTCATAATTGATAGTCTCTTCGGTGCGTTGATAGGTCACCGGCTGGCTTCCACCCTGGGCTACTGGTACCGGTGTAGGTAGATTGCTGGCCGCACCCGGCACGCCTCCCATGGCTTCGGCGCCACCGCTATAACTTTCGGTAATTTTCTGAGAGGATCGAATGGCCGCTGGGGTAGGATTGAAGGTTTGGGAAGTCAGCTCGCGTTGCGTCCAATCCATGACCACTTGGGCCTGGACCACCGAGCGATTTGGCCCCAGTACAGAATTCAACAGATTTTGTACATTGCGCTGTATCTCCGCCGCCGCAGCCTGCTCCGCATTGCGGAAGGTATCTACCTGTACTGCCGCCGTGGTCTCATCTTCACTCCCCGAGGCCAGCAAATTACCTTCAGAGTCCACAATAACCACGTTTTCCGGTGTCAGCCCTTCCACACTGCTTGCCACCAGATGGGTTATAGCACGCACCTGGGCTTTATCCAGGTATTTTCCTGGCTTTTCTTTGATCACCACCGATGCCGTTGGTGGAACCTGATCCCGCGCTAACAAGGATTTCTCAGGCAGCACCAGGTGAACGCGCACCATTTCAACCGCGTCTAAATTGCTGATGGTGCGCTCTAATTCGCCCTCTAAAGCGCGCTGATAATTTACGCGTTGGGTAAACTCAGTCATCCCCAGAGTATTGGTATTAAACAGTTCAAATCCCACCTGGCTGGTTTTCGGCAAGCCCTCCCGCGCCATCTTCAGCCGTACTTCATACACCTTATCACTGGGCACTAAAATGGTGCCGGTATCTTTGAGTTGATACGGGATTTTGGCCTCTTCCAGTTTCTGAACAATCTCCCCGGCATCGCTTTCGCTCAGCCCACGGTAAGCCACTGCATAAGTCGGCGTGCTCGCCCAAACCACAAAGACCACGGCGACCCCAATCAAAGCCAAAGTGATCACAACCAGGGAGATGCGACGTGACCGTGATTGTTGTTGCCAAAATTCGCTAAGTTGTTGTTGCAGGTTCGCTAGCATAATGTTCGCCCTAACAAATTTTTATTTACACCGACATACGCATAACTTCACGGTAAGCCTCAACCAGGCGATCACGGATTGCCATAGCAATTCGAAAGTTGATATCTGTCTCTTCAACCGCCATCATGACCTGATGGATTTCCACGTCTTCCCCCGCTGCCAGTTGCTGAATCAAAGCATTGCTCTGATTTTCAGATTGACTTAAAGCACCTAACACCTCAGTAAAAGTCTTACCAACGGCCTCTGCCCCTCCCTGACGCCCGACAGGGGAATTCGAAAGGGAAGGTTGATTGCCCAGGACACGATTAATCGAGGACGGTGTCACTTCCATTGCTGATTACCTCCCATTACTTCCCGATATCCAGAGCGCGCAAGGCCATTTGTTTGGCTGTATCAATCACGGCCAGGTTTGCCTCATAAGAACGGCTGGCCGAAAGCATGTTGGTCATCTCAATTACCGGATTGACATTTGGGTATTCAACATAGCCCTGTTCATCCGCATCGGGATGAGTGGGGTCATAGACCCGTGTGCCAGGTGTGGGGTCCGTAACAATCTGAGTGACCTGTACTCCTTTAAGTTGTCCCTGGAAACGATTCAGGTTCTGGCGCGCTGCCAAGAAAGGGGGCAAAAACGGCGCTTGTCCTTCGGGCATAAAAACAACGTCTTTGCGCTTGTAGGCGCCCCCTTCGGGGGTACGCGTAGTTTCGGCATTGGCAATGTTGTGGGCAATAACATCCAACCGCAATCGCTGGGCGGCCAGCCCCGAAGCACCAATTCGCAAGACGTTCCAAAATCCCATATCCAAGTCCCTCCGGCTGAGAATACGCGTGTACGTTTCATTTGCATCTTACTCGTCTCTATTTGACACGGCTATAAAGCCCAAATGAAGGAGGGATAAAAATCGCGTGAATTAACCCCAACCGGCGAGAGATTAATCCCTCGCCGGTGCGCCAGAGGAACAGGATATTGGCTTGAATATGGGTTCGAGACTAAGCGCTGGCGTACTGAGGCAACGTCGTGCGCACGGTAAAGACTTCACTTGCTGGTGTAGGCGTCACTTTCTTCTCGGCCTCAACCCAGGCTTCGCGCAGTTCAACCAGGACATTGAGCGCTGACTGAAAATCCCCGGCCCGCAAGCATTCCAGACACCACTGATAAAGACGGAATAGTCCCACCGCAACTTCAGCATAGTCGAAATTCAACGCATCTCGTAAAAGGGTAATCGCCCGTGTTGCTCGTTCAAAATCCTGCTGGTGGCAGGCACGAATCGCCACATCATACGCCATGACTACTAGGCGAATCGGGCTTGCACTCATCACGTCTTGCGTACGATATTCCTGGGAGAAATAATGGCTCTGGTACACAGTGTCCTCCTTCGGATCACGTTCCAATCTACGTTCAAGGTTCTGTTTTTATCTTCGGATAAAGCCGATAAAACTTTAGCCTTGAGGGGTAAAAAACCCATAAAACCACCTTTTGTCCTTGTTACGGTCATGACCTTTGCGGGATCTTTACTTAAAAAACAAAATGCCACCCTGTGGTGGATACCCAGGTTGAATGTACGCCTTATCAGAAAACGGCTATACGAAGAGATCTATAATCTCTCCCGCCCGTAACCGCGCCATTTCTTCCGGTGGGATGGTACGAATGACATGGCGGTGGGTTTTATCCAGTACGAACACCGTCACCTCGTGGGTTTGGGGATCAACTTGAAACCGTAACGCAATTTCAGCACCGCTTCGGGCGAGCATGGGTTTTGTGCTTTTCGAGGTAAGAGAATCTGGCGCATGCATCTCCTCTTGCCCCTCGCCGAGGAGTGCTTTAGGCGCAATCGTCCCGCCCTCAATTGGTATGTGACCGCTTAGTTCAACCCCAATCGGTATCACCCCTGGAAGTTTCGCGTCCTCTTGCATGGGTTCCATCCTTTCCGTTCCGCCAACATCCTTGTCGCGGAAAATCCCTCGCCCACAATTAGAACAAGCGATTTACGCTGCCATAAATGCTGGCCCAAGTTTGCTGAGCATAGGATAGGCTAATCAATTGGGCCTGAATTTGGGCGTATTGTTGGGTCAGCATGGCTTCGCGGTCGGACAAGTAAGATTGAAAACGGGCAATATCGCTACCCAAATCGGTCATTTGCCGATCCAACAATCCTACGCTTTGGGTCAAATAGCCACTTCCACCGATAAATCGCTCCAGTTCGTTGTCCACAACATTCATAACAGCATCGAAAATCGCCTCAACAGCCTGCGGATTTTCTCTTAGGGCCGACTCAAAGCGTGCCACATCCGTTAAAGATAAGCGCAGGCTCTCGTTTAAGGTTAACCCCACCTCGCTTAGGCTGTTATAAAGACCCGTACCCTCGTAACGTTGCATCACCGCAGAAAGCAAGCGGAAACGTAACTCGCTGAACACCGTGTCGTTGGCTAACGCCCCGCGCGTATATGTATCTCCCTGCTTGGTGATCGCCATTTTATCTTCCAGGTAGGCCATAACGGCATTAAATTTGCTGGCAAACGCCTCCACAGCACTGCGCGCTTGACCGAAATCTGCGGTTACCCTTAATGTAGCCGATTTGCCCTCGGCATCGGCAGCTAGTTGCAGCGAAACCCCATAAATGACATCCGTCAGATTTGTATTTCGGGCACGGGTGAAGGGTATTCCATTGACGGTGAATTGAGCATCTCGTGCCTGCCAAGCCTCGGGTTCCGGCGGAACAGTCTCGCCCCAGTCGCCTCCCACCTCAGCCACATACTGATAAAGCATGCGATGAACCACTCCGGTTTGACGCGCAGTGAGAACCAAGTGGGTTCCCACCATGGATGCCACCACATCTCGCCCCTCGGGTTGGATCACAGCATTGATTTTATTGACCACATCCTCAAGGGTATCACTTTCGACCACGTTCACCGTTACGCCGGCGGCCTGGTAATCAATGGCCGCCGTTCCGGCTTCTGGGGATTCACCAAATGTGATCACCAGTCCACGGTGGGTATCGTAAACCTCCCCCGGTGATAATACTTGCCAGTCGCTGGTCAGACTACCATCGGCTTTAGCCTTGTCGTAGATCGCAACCACGCCACCGTCTGCAGCCCGTAGACGGAACTCGAAACCCGAGTCGCCTTGACGCACTTCCAGTACATAAGCCGTCCCCTCGGCCTGGCTACCGCTTCCCAATTCACGCAGGCCACTGCCCACCCCCCCCACATTCACGCTTGCCACGATCGGGCTACTGCTCGGTAAGGATGCTGCCGCCACACCGGTCCCGCCCAGATAAAACACTCCACGCTTACCCAGCGGACGATCCGTGGCAGCCTGTTCCGCAGAAACCCATTGCTCGGCGCGTGCCAGTTGGCTCACCTGAATACGATAATCCCCTACCACGGCTGAAGCGCTGGCAGAGGCACTCAACACCGTTGCACCATTCACCGAAGGCTCGGTTACAGTTACCGACCGCCCACTCTTTAGCGTGAAAAACGGACTGCTGCTCCGCAACGCCTGCACTTGTTGCTTGAGATCGCTCAATTGCGAGCGGAGATCCAGGTAAACACCCCGTTGCACATTAAGTGCATCGCGTTGTTGGGTCATCCGTGTTAAGGGCTGCCGCTCAATGGCCATCAGGTTGCTGACCAGGTTGGTGAAATAACTGGAGAGAGTGGTCGTGCTAGAAACGTCAACCATAACAGCCTCACAAAACCTCCGTTGGGATGGCTGGGCGGGGAGCGCTCATGGCGCCCCCCGCTATCCCGATACCGATGAGGAGTTGACGATTAGCGGAAGAGGGTGAGCAGGAATTGCGGCGCCGTGTTCGCCTGAGCCAGCATCGCGGTCGCGGTCTGCTGCAGGATCAGGAGTTTGCTGGCATTCACCTGCTCTTCAGCCATGTTGGCGTTCATGATTCGGTTGTAGGCTGCCTCAGTGTTGGTGTATTGCACGGTGATGGCTTCTTCTTTGAAGGACAAGCGGGCACTGAACGCACCGACTTCGCTGATCCCCTTCTTGACCTTTTCAATTGCAGCATCAATGTCGGAAAGCGCGCTGCTCAGGTTGGAAGTGGTGTAGTTCGTATTCAAGCCCAAGCCGGCTGTCCCTGTGCCATATGCGCCAAAGCCCTGGTTGTCCGAGAATTTGAACTCTGAGGTCACGGCGGTCGGATCAGCTAGAGTCCCCAACGAGGTTAAGAAATTCTGAGTTGCCGAGGTACCACCTGCAGAACCACTTTGGCCGATCAGGAAGTTGCCGTTCCACTGGGTTTGTTCAACAATGGCATCAATTTCCGCCGCATAGGCATTCAACTGGGCGGCAATAGCCTCTTTCTCCTTATCGCCAATGGTACCGCTTTGGGCTTCCAACGCCTTGTTCTTCATCTTGACCAGGATGTCCTGGATCTTGCGCAAGCCACCTTCCGCCGTGGAGAGCAGGTTCTTGGCATCGCCGATACCGTTGAGCACCGTCTGTAACCCTTGGCGGCGGATATCAAAGGTGGTCGCCAGGCTCAATCCCGCCGGATCATCCGCGGCTTCATTAATGCGTTTACCGGTCGCCAGGCGGGTTTGATGAATAGCCAGTTGGTTGTTAATCAGTTGCAACGAGTTGAGCGCGTTGAGCGCACCGATGTTACCAGCAATACGAGTGTAATCTACTGTAGGCATCTCACACCTCCTTGTGAATTTTGGCGGGGATCCTTCCCCTTAGAATTTAGAAATGAACGACGAGAAATCGGTGGGGCTCCTTACCAGTGACCTCTCGGGTTTAAGCCCCTTTACCCAAGAGGCGGGACATCGAGTTACAGCAGTCTGTCGTTTCGTTACCTTGCGCTTCCAACCTCCTCATCGGTTAGTTTGGGATGCTGTTCTACCTTCCTTAACGACCATTTTGGGCTAAACCTTAGGGCTGAAGCGTAAATTCGGCATAAAAAAGGCGCCCTGACGTGTGCAGGGCGCCATCTTACAAAAAGAATGTTCCAAACCTCAGGAAACTTTCACCAGCACGCCCCGTCCGTTGCCTGAGGCGGAACCTGGCATAGATGCCCCTTTGCCAACCACGGTTGCCTCGCTCAAGCGGAACCGCGATACCGCATCTTTCAGGGCTTGCGCTGTGCCTTCCAGGAACTGTGCCGAAGCGGCTACCTCCTCCACCTGGGCCGACATCTCTTCGGCAGAAGCCGAGACCTCCTCAACGGCGGCACTGTTTTCCTCGCTCACACTGGCGATAGACTCCACCGCCTGGGCGATTTCTTGTGATCCGGCGCTCATCTCCTCAGTGGCGGCGGTGTTCTCTTCGGCAATTGCCGAAACCTCGTCTGCTGCGGCTACCAGTTGTTCAGCCAGCCCCGCCATGTGATGGGCGGCCTTGACGCTCTCCTCGGCCTTGGCTTGCATCGCTTTGATCCCGCTCAGAATGTCGGTCAGCGCTGCTCCGGCCAGATTCGCCTGCTGCACATCCTTCTCTACCTCGTTAGCGCTTTCCTGCATTGCCGACACCGCTTCTTCCACCGCTTGCCGAATTTCGCGGATCAACGCACCAATTTCACGGGTTGCCGTCGCCGAACGTTCGGCCAGTTTGCGCACTTCATCGGCGACAACTGCAAAGCCCTTACCGTGTTCACCGGCTCGGGCGGCTTCAATGGCTGCATTGAGCGCCAGCAAGTTGGTTTGCGAGGCAATGTCCTGAATCGTCTCCACGATCGCGCCAATTTGCGCCGAGCGCTGCCCCATGGCCTGTACCTTCTCGGCCGAGAGCACCACTTTTTCACGGATGGCCGCCATCCCTTTGAGGGTGGATTCAACCGTCATCGAACCCTGACCCGCAGTTTCTACTGCGGTATGGGCAACCTCAGCGGTGCTTTGCGCTCCAACCTGCACCTGCTGAATGGCTGCCGAGAGTTGGTTGATCAGCGCAGACATCTTATTGACCGCCACTGCCTGCTCTTGTGCGCCCTTGGCTACCCCTTGAATCGCCCGCGTCATCTGTTCCACGGAAGCCGCGGTACGACTGGCTGCTTCGGATTGCTGCGAGGCACCCTTGGCAACCTGTTGGATGGTCGTCGCGATTTGCCCGGTGACCTGACCAGCTTGATTGGCGGCTTCAGCCAGTTCAGTCGCTGCCGCTTCCAGGGCCTGGGCATTTTGCGCCACGCCCTGTACAATATCGCGTAAACCCCGAACCATACGGGCAAAGGCATGACCCAGGACATCCTGATCTGACCGCGGCGTCACCTCCACCGTCAAGTCACCAGCGGCGATCGCCTCGGCTGCGCTCGCCATGGTTGAGAAATATCCCACCACATTTTGGAGCGCTTCTCCCATTTGCCCAAATTCATCCCGCCGCTTGAGAATGGATTCGCGTTTTTGCACGTCTATGTCTTTCAACAAATCACCCTGCGCTAATTTGTTCATCGCCGCGGACACAATCTGGATCGGGCTAGCGATTTGCCCAGAGAAAGTATATGCCGCCAGAGCCGCCAACACTGCTATGACCAAAACACCGATGAACATAATTCGTGCTAACCCATTGGCGGTGGCGAATGCCTCGCTGGTTTCCTGTTCAACAATGAGCCCCCAATTTACCTCGGGTAAATAACGATAGGCCCCCACAACCGGCTTAAAGCGATAGCCTTGATACTCCCCCTCACCTTCCTGCCCCGAAAGCACAGCGCGTGAAGCCTCAGTATCAATGCGCAATTCCAAGGCACTGCGCTCTTTGATTCGATTTTCGGCTTTCAATTGTTCCTCAAACCGTGATGGCGTAATTAACACCCCTCGCTGATCAATCAAATAGGCATCACCGGTGGTTCCCAACTGCGCCTTGGCAAACACCTCTTCTATTGCTGTGGTTGGTACCACTCCAGCCATCACACCTACTACTTGCCCCATCGAGCGGATAGGCGCCGCAAATACCACCACAACATGCGAACTTCCTTTCGATACGACGGGATCCGAGATCACAGTCTTGCCAGCCATGGCTTGCTTGAAGTACTCTCGGTCGCTCATATTGTTGCGTTGCCCATCGGTTGAAGCCAACGCATACCCATCGGGTTGAATCACCACCAGTGTTTCGAAATAGTCCCCCCACTTTTCTTTATATAAGGTAAGCGCTCGCATGACCCGTGTTGGCTCCATAGATACAATTTCACTGGCATTTGCCATGACCTCCACTTCAGCCTGCCGAGCGGCAAGCCATTGCCTAACCTGAGCACTGGTGATATCCGCTAAATCACCCAGCGTCTCAAGGGCGCTTTGCCGTAAGGAACCCGTCGCCTGAAAATAACTCAAGGCGAACAAAACCAGTAATGGCACCAAGGCCAGCACTAACGAATAGAACAGAACTTGAACGCGGATAGACCCCCGTTTCGCCAGATGTTGTGAACCCTGATGATTTTGAAATCGTTCGAATACCTTCTGCATGGCTAGTTTTCTCCCTGAGGGAAATGGATGGTTTTTCTTCTCTTCATGCCGTAACCGCCTCTCGGAGTGCGGCCAGTTGTGTCTCTTCTTCTACCGAAAGCACCTTGGTCAGATCCAGGAGGATAATCAACCGCTCCCCCACTTTAGCAATCCCGGTAATAAAACGGGTGCGCTCATTGGTTACCATCGGTGGTGGGGGCTCAATGGTTTCCTCCGGGAGACGCAACACCTCCAAAACACTATCCACCACAATCCCAATGGGGTGAGTTTCATTCATCACCACCACAATGCGGGTTTCGCGGTCAACTTCGGCCGGTGGCAGGCCGAACCGCTTGCGGAGGGATAACACGGGTAACACCATCCCGCGCAGGTTGGTGATACCCTCAATAAAAGCCGGCGCTTGGGGCACCATGGTGATGGGCTGCATCTTGACGATGCTTTCCACCCGATCAATCGTGACCCCATACTGTTCACCAGCGACTTGAAAGACCACAAATTGTTTCTCCATATCTTTTTCTCTCCTGAAGGGAAATTAAGAACCGGGGGTAACGGGTTCCAGCACTTGAACGACCGGTGGTGCGACGGGCTCGTTTGCCATCATTGGCGTTTCGCCTTGATTCAGCCTGAAGTGTGCCACCAGGGCTTCCAGGGAGTGTGCCATTGCGGCCAATCCATCTACAGCATTTGCCACTTCGGCGACTTGAGCACTGACCTCTTCGGCTGAGGCACTGACTTCCTCAATAGCAGCGCTATTCTCCTCCGAGACACTGGCGATGGTCTCAATGGCCTGGTTGACCTCACCCACACTGGCCGTCATTTCTTCCGTTGAAGCGGTATTTTCTTCAACCACAGCGGAAACGCTATCTACCGCGCTGACGAGTTGATCCACGGCATCCCGCACCCGCACCGCCGCATTGGCCGTCAACTCGGCTTGCTGCTTTACCGCCTCGCTGACCTCGTGGATAAATGCCAGAGCCTGTCCAGCCTGATTCGCCAATTCCACCCCTCGTTGTACATCCTCATTACCTGCGCGCATCGCGTTCACTGCTTCATCTACGGTCTGCTGAATGCCGCGCACCAATTGCGCAATTTCCTTGGTGGCAGCAGCGGCACGTTCAGCCAATTTGCGCACCTCATCCGCCACCACCGCAAAGCCCTTGCCGTGTTCTCCCGCTCGTGCCGCTTCAATGGCGGCGTTGAGCGCCAGCAAGTTGGTCTGAGCGGCAATGTCCTGGATCGTCTCCAAAATGGTCCCTATCTCGCGGGAACGCACCCCCATCTCTTCCACCCGCTGGGCCGAAAAGCCAAAGCGGTTACGGATATTTTCAATACCTTCAATGGTTTGCTGCACAGCCTGAACCCCTTGCTGAGCCAGTTGGGCTGCACCGGTCGCATCGCGGAATACCGTTTCCACACTCTCTGCCATCTGTGAAACATCCCCGCTGATCAGGGCGGTCAAACTCGAGGCATTGGCAACCGCCTGAGATTGCTCCTGAGCCCCGCGCGCAATACCCTCAATGGCACGGGCAACTTCATTGACCGAGGCGGCAGTGCGATTGACACTCTCGGACTGCTCAGCAATGCCTCGCGCTACCTGCTGGAGCGTCTGCGCCATTTGTTGGCTGGCCTCGCCGCTTTGGAAGGCGGCGTTTCGAAGGTCCTGAGCAATGGCATTCAACCGTTCAACCGCCTGCATGATTTGCTGCACCTGGCGGCGCAATCCTTCTACCATCCGCACATAGGCATTTCCCAGTTCATCTTGCGGGCTGCGAGGAGTGATGGTAAGGCTGAGATCTCCCGCCGCAATCCGATCCGCCAGTTCAGCCATGGCAACGATATAATCCTCGGCCGCTTTTAAGGCCTTGCCCAACGCCCCGATTTCATCGCCCCGCTTGGCGATCGATTCTTTGACCGCAATAGGAATGTGACGGTTAAGATCCCCCTGAGATAAGTTGGAGAGCGCCCCTACCATGACCTGAATCGGCTGATTCAGATTGCGGGTGATTAGAACAGCCAACGCAATCGAAAGCCCTACCGCCAGGATTGCTATGACCATTAAAGTCCAGCGCACCCGTTCAAAAGTACGTTCGCTGTGGGCATGGGCTTCCTCGGCAGCGCGCTGTACCACCGTCAACAATCCTTCCATCGCTGCATCAGCGGTCTGGCGCGCCATTGCCAAATCACCCACCGTGGCCCGTGCTATCGCTGCGCTGCGGTTCCCGGCGTGAATTTGCTGCAGGGTATCATCCAATTTACTGATGTAATCCTGCCAGGCCGTTTCAAATGTTGCCAGTGCCGCTTCTGACCCCGGCAGATTTAGCGCGCGTAAATCTCGAATAATCGCCGTAACTCCGGCAATGTTTTGGTTAATTTGTGATTCAAGTTTGAGGGTATCGTCCGGGAGCAGAAAGATATTGAACAAATTGCCGCGAATCTGATACAACATCGTGCGTGCTCGCCCGACGTCTATAGCCGGGGTTAGATTCTGAGAATAGAGCATTGCTGACTGGGCATGTGCATCCGCGATCCCAAGGTAAGACTCCACAGCCAGAACGAGGGTCAGAAGGACAACCACCCCAAACGCCAGGCTCAACTTGACCAAGAGACGCAAACGGTTAAGCGGATTCATTGGCTCTCCTCGTGAATCGGGTTAAGATTTTGAGGGGACTCTGCCGGCCGTAGAGGTCGCGCTTTCGCGCCAAACCTTTTTCCATAGGCCAGGTCAGGAAAGCGCACCTATGCCGGTGACTTCTGTATCAATTTACGGAAGACCGGAGCAAAAGCGCATAAAATAAGGATAAAAACATAATAAAAATGGGATGAGTTCCTTATATTACCCGCTTGGCTTAGAAAATAGCGCACGTTGCTTGACAATCCCCCCGCCTGCCGTTAAAATTTGAATGGTTGCCGAGATAGCTCAGTTGGTAGAGCACGCGGCTGAAAACTGCGGTGTCGCCAGTTCGATTCTGGCTCTCGGCACACCGACGCCTCTCTTGAGTGAGAGGCGTCTTGCTTTAACCATATTTTTTATGGTATGATGCGCGCGGGAGGAATCTACCGATGAATAAATCCCAATGGCAAATTGTCCTTACTCTAGTGTTCGTGATAGGGATTATCCTGACCGCCTGCAGCGGGGGGGCACGCACACTTGAAGGGGATACTCGAGACGCTGTCTTAGCCTATGCCGAACCCATGGCCGATACCCTGTTGAATGGCCTATTCGCGGGCGATTACACCGCCTTTGCCACCGACTTTGACGAGGCTATGCGCAAAGGGCTAGACGAAAAAGCATTTACCGACTTGCGCCAGACGCTCGAATCGCGCCTGGGGGCATTTCAATCCCGTGAAGTGAGTTCCGTTCTCGAAAGCGGTAATTATTACATTGTGGTCTACCGCCTGCGTTTTGAGAAAGATGATGCTGTGACCATGCGCCTGGTGTTAACCAAAACCGAGCCACATTTGGTCAGCGGCCTGTGGTTCGACTCACCGGAATTGCGTAAACGCTAAAGGTCACTCCTCTGGTTCGACGCCTTTCTCATTGTGCTTGGCTTCCTCCCAAAGCGCGTCCATCTCGGCCAGGGTCATTTCGCCAAGCACCCGTCCCATCTCGCGCGCGCGTTGCTCGATATGCGCGAAGCGTTGGCGAAAGCGCTGATTGGTAGCCCGCAGCGCGCTTTCAGCATCTACTTTATACCAGCGAGCTAGGTTCACTACGGCAAAAAGCAAATCCCCTAATTCTTTTTCCCGGGCGCGCTCATCAGGGGCAGTAAGCACCTCCTGCAGTTCCTCGCGCACTTTTTCCCACACTGGCGCAATCTCAGGCCAGTCAAAACCCACCCGCGCGGCACGATCTTGTAATTCTTGCGCTTGCGTAAGCGCAGGGAGCGCTAAAGGTACCCCGGCCAACAAACTGCGTTCCTCCTGGCCATTTGCCTCACGTTCCGCTTGCTTTAGTCGTTCCCAGTTTCGTAGCACCCCCTCCACTCCTTCCACTTTTAATGTACCAAACACATGGGGATGACGGCGCACAATCTTATGATGAATGCCGCGCACAACATCTGTAAAATTAAACTCCCCTTCCTCGCTGGCAATCTGGGCATGCAAAGCCACTTGAAGCAACAGATCCCCTAGTTCTTCTTGCAGAGCCTGCGGATCGTCCGCGTCAATCGCCGCCAGCACTTCATAAGCCTCTTCTAAAAGATGACTGCGCAAGGACTTATGAGTCTGTTGGCGATCCCAGGGACAACCGTCCGGCGCGCGCAAATGCGCCACAATTTCCAGGAAGGCTTCCATCGAGGTAGCCTCTCCTAAGGGAGGCACGTATAATGCGCTCATTAGCCCTAAATGCGGACTACGGTCAATCTCATAAAGGCGAAGGTGCTCGATTTGCTGCTGTTTCGTGCCTGCAGCATGTACCAGGGTTACTGGATGCTCATCCGGATAGAAGGCATTCAACGTCAACTTGACCTCTGATGCGCTCATGCGGTCATAGATCTGAGCAATCAAAACCGGGGCATCCGGCGGGAAGGAAGGAACATGCCAGGTGCCCAATTCCAGAGCATCCAACAACACGAGGCGAGGGAAAGGATCTAGACCCAGCGCGGTAAAAGTGGGTTCAAGGAACGAAAGGCCCTCAATGACACGTATGGGCAATCCTTCAGCCTGGGCGCGGCGCAAAATCTCGGGGCCTGTGGCTTCCGCCACCAGGGGATGGCCCGGTACAGCATACGTCACCCCTTGCGGACGGTGGGCTAATTCGATAACTTTTTCAACAATGGCAGTGTAAACCGCGTCAAACGATTGCCCCTGACGATACAGCCAATCGAAACTATGCACTTGCACCCCAGCCGGTAGTTCTTGCACCACAGGATGCTGGTCGGTGCGCACATAAAGTTCTTGGATTGACCTCAACCATTCCCAGGCTTCATGCGTCAATAAGCGCGCCTCACCTGGACCCAGTCCTAGCAAAACCACACCGCCCGCGACTGTCATACGCTCACCTCTCAAAAATCTTCCCCTTTACTCTGATGTTAGCAAAAAGCCTGAGGGGAGGATAAAATACCCTCCCTCAGGCCCCATAACCAGGCCAGAAACCTGTCTCGTATGCTTTTTTAACGCTTGGTGTAGGTTGGCGCCTTGCGCGCACGCTTGAGACCGGGTTTCTTGCGTTCCTTCACCCGCGGGTCGCGCGTGAGCAGCCCCTCGCGACGCAGTGTCTGCACCAACTCAGGGTTCATCTTGGCTAACGCCCGAGCCAGCCCCAACCGCACCGCATCGGCCTGGCCGGTGACCCCACCGCCGACCACCTTGACGGTAATGTCAAAACTATTGCGATCATAACCGGCGGCCACAAGCGGGCGCAGGATCGAGTCCATGTCGCCCAAGCGCGGGAAGTAGGCTTCTAGAGGTTTCTCATTAACCACAAAGCGCCCTGAGCCACTCATGACACGCACCCGCGCGGTGGCTTCTTTGCGGCGTCCAACACCTTCATAATACTGTACTGCCATCATGCTCTAACTCCTCTTAGGCTACCGGTTGTGGATTCTGTGCCTGGTGCGGATGCTCTGGACCCGCATAGATCTTGAGCCGCTTAATCAGGCGCCGCCCAATCTTATTCTTGGGGAGCATCCCCCACACAGCCTGCCGGATCACCCGATCAGGATGCTTCTGCAGCATATCCCGCAAGGAAATGGCTTTCAAACCCCCGGGATACATCGAGTGACGGTAATAAATCTTGGTTTCAGGGCGGGATTCATGCACCTGAATGCGGCTGGCATTGATGACCACCACGTAATCCCCCATCGGGACACCCGGGGTGTAAGTGGGTTTGTGCTTTCCCAACAGGTAGTGCGCGATTTTGGTCGCCAGTCGTCCTAAATTTTGGTCTGTGGCATCAACCAGCAGCCATTGTGTTTCAGGTTTTCCTTTGATTACGTATGTCTTATCCACAGTCCTCATCTCCACTTGCAATTAAGGATTCTCCCAGAGGTTCAAATCCTTGCTCATCTTCCGGGTAATAAACCCGTTCAAGCACCAAGCCCCGCGCCGCCGCCAACCCCGGCGGAAGGATGCGCTCACCGCGGAGCGCCTCGCCGATGGCTTCGGGCGGCAGTTTTGCTTGCCCCACCAGCACCTGGATGTACACCAACCTGCGCACCATATGGTAGAGGAAAGCATTGGCAACAATGCGAAAGCGCAGTGAGGCATCTTCCAGGACTTCCCAGGAGGCACGATACACACGGCGCACCGTAGAGCGCCCGGGCTTCATCGGTGCACCAAAGGCAGCAAAATCATGCTGGCCTTCAATCCAACGCGCCGCCGCCTGCAGCCGAGCCAAATCCACATCTGGCCATACCCGCCAGGCATAGCGGTCACGCAACGGATCGCGATCCGGTGCTGCATAGAGGCGGTAGGAATATGCCCGTCCCACCGCGTGATAGCGAGGATGAAAATGCGGGCTGGCTTCGCGCACGACTTTGACGGCCACATCATCAGGCAGGTAAGCGTTTAACGCTCGTCTCAAGTCTTCGGAGGAGTGTGCCCAATCCAAATCGAACGCAATTACCTGACCTGCCGCGTGAACGCCTGCATCAGTGCGACCGGCATAAAGAATCGCCGGTCCCAACCACCCCAGGCGCTGTAACGCCGCCTCTATCTCCGCCTGCACCGTCCGTGCCCGACCTCCCTGCCTTTGAAACCCCTGGAAGCAGGTGCCGTCGTAGGCTATGGTAACCTGGTAACGTGCCATTCCAATCCGGCAAAAGTCCGGATGGCTTACGACTCAACCAATTCCAGCAAGACCATCTCGGCATTATCGCCTAGCCGAGGGCCCAGCTTGAAGACACGAGTATAACCGCCATTGCGGTTCGCATAACGAGGTGCGATCTCATCGAACAACTTCTTGACCAGTTTTGGATCACCCAGGCGCGCTGCCACCAACCGGCGAGCATTGACTTTTTCAATGTCACTCCCCTGTTGGCTATTGCGTGCGATGGTGATCATCCGCTCCGCCTCGCCGCGGATAGCCATGGCTTTAGCCCGGGTCGTGCGGATGCGCTCGTACGTGAAAAACTGGCGCAAGAGCGTTCGGCGCAACGCATTACGCTGGCCTGTGGATCGCCCCAATTTGTAACCTGCAACCTTGTGTCGCATCGGTCCTTACTCCGCCTCCTTTGTTTCGGGTGGCAAGAACCCTTTCTCGCGCATTTTCTGGCGCAATTCTTCCAGGCTCTTCTCGCCAAAATTCCGGATGGACATCACCGCATCATTGCCCTTTTCCAGCAGTTCCAGCACATCCCCAACCGTGGTAATCCCCGTGCGCTTGAGGGAGTTGAAAACGCGCACCGAGAGATCCAGATTTTCAATCGGGGTATCAGCAGCCTCACTGCTTAAGCGGATACCGCTCGGCTCTTTTTCAGCCGCTAGCGCCATCGCCTCCTCGCCCACGCCCGCTACCAAGCGGAAGTGGTCAATCAGGATCCGAGAAGCCTCAACCAGTGCTTTTTCTGGCGAAATGGTGCCATCCGTCCAAATTTCCAGCGTTAAACGCTCGTAATTCGTGCTTTGCCCCACGCGCGTGGCTTCCACGTTGTAATTCACCCGTTTGACCGGGCTGAAGATCGCATCCACCGGCAGGTCACCGATAGGAAGTCGTCCACTGCGGTCACTGGCCGGGGAATACCCACGACCGCGTTCCACCACCATCTCAATATCTAAACGGGTGTTGGGGTCATCTACCGTGAAAAGGTAGAGTTCGGGGTTCACAATTTCCACTTCCGCCGGGGTTTGAATATCCGCTGCGGTAACTGGCCCTTCACCCCGTACCTCCAATTGGAGGGTGGCGGTATCCACATCGTGTAAGATCAAGCGCAGTTGCTTGATCTGCAACATGACCTGGATAACATCCTCACGGACGCCGGGAATATCGCTGAATTCGTGCAGTACATCAGTGATGCGAATGGATGTAACCGCTGCACCTTCCAGCGACGAGAGCAGCACACGCCGTAGGGCATTGCCCAGGGTGACACCATAACCGCGTTCCAACGGGCTGATCACAAAGCGCCCATAGTTGCGCGCCTGGGCATCTTGCTCTATTCTGGGTTTAACCATGCTACTTACAGCACTCAAGGTCCACCTCTTTCTTTTGAACGAACCCGAATTTCACTCATTAGCGCGAGTAGTACTCGACAATCAACTGTTCGTTCAAAGCACCGTCAATCTCTGCCCGCTCAGGCAAGCGCAGCACGCGCCCCGAAAGTTGCTGCAGATCACGTTCCAGCCAAGGGCTGCACGGGCGCTTTTCAGCAATTTCGGGCAATTCACGGAAAAACGTACGCCGGCGCGAGCCTTCGCGCACCGCAACTACATCGCCGGGGCGCAACAGCATTGAAGGCACATCCGTCTTACGACCATTGACCGTGAAGTGACCATGGGTCACCAACTGACGAGCCTGAGCGCGGTTGACCGCAAACCCCAAACGATAAATCACGTTATCCAGACGCAATTCAAGGGTCTGCAATAGATTAAGGCCGGTCAAGCCACGCTTGCGTAACGCCACGTTGAAGTAGCGACGGAACTGACGTTCGAGCACGCCGTAAATGCGGCGGGCACGTTGCTTAGCACGCAACTGCTTAGCATAGTCCGAAAGGCGTTCCATGCCACCACGGGCACTGCCCATACGTCCATGCTCACCCGGCGCATAACCGCGCCGCTCAAAGGCGCATTTTGGAGAGAAGCAACGTTCCCCTTTGAGGAACAACTTCATCCCTTCGCGCCGACATAGTTTACAAACCGGTCCGGTATATCTCGCCATATCGTCCCTCACTCCATCCGATTAGACACGGCGCTTCTTGGGTGGCCGACACCCATTGTGCGGGATTGGGGTCGCGTCTGCAATGGAACGCACCGTCACGCCCATGGCCTGAATGGCCCGAATCGCCGACTCACGCCCTGGGCCAGGGCCCTTGACAATGAGATCCACTTCCTGAACACCCATAGCCTGAGCAGCCTTGATGGCCTGTTCGGCGGCCAACCGCGCGGCGAATGGTGTGCTCTTGCGCGATCCCTTAAATCCGGCCGACCCCGAACTCGCCCAGCACACCACATTGCCCTGCTGATCGGTGACCGTCACGATCGTATTGTTAAACGATGCGTTGATGTACACCTTGGCCGATGAAAGCGTGCGCTTGATTTTTCGTGTAGCGCCGGATCGGCGCGCAGATCGTACACTTTGAGCCATATTTCCTCGCTCTCACTCCATAAGAATGCAATTTCTGCTTAGATCCTGGTCTTCCGCTGCTCAGGCAGCCGCAGGGGAGGGAAGGCGCTCCCAACACTGAGCCAGCGACAACCAGGTCTATTTCTTCGCAGCACCTCGGCGGCGACCACGCCCAGCCACCGTCTTGCGCGGACCCTTGCGCGTGCGGGCATTGGTGCGTGTGCGCTGCCCTCGCACCGGAAGGCCACGGCGATGGCGTAAGCCGCGGTAGCAACCGATTTCGATCAACCGTTTAATATTCATTTGCACTTCGCGACGCAAATCACCCTCGACCTTATAGTGTTGGGCGATATAATCGCGCAGTGCGTTGACCTCGGCTTCGGTCAGGTCTTTGACTCGCGTATCCGGATTCACCTTCGTCGCGGCCAGTATTTCTTTTGCCCGACTTGGCCCGATTCCATAAATGTAAGTCAGGGCTACTTCAACCCGCTTATTGCGCGGTAGATCAACACCTTCAATTCTCGCCATGCTGTTTTACCCCTGTCGCTGTTTATGCTTCGGATTTTCACAAATCACGTACAGGCGTCCTCGCCGCCGCACGATCTTGCACTTCGCACATCGTTTACGAATAGAAGGTGATACTTTCATGATCGCGTTCTCCTGTCACAAGATAACTCCATCTTAGTAGCCGAATTCGAAATTATACTGGTTTCCGATGATTTCGTCCAGGCGTGCTGCCGTCTTCCAGTAAGGTCAAGATGAGGGGACCGTGCTCGGTCACCGCAACGGTGTGTTCGAAGTGCGCCGTAGGCAGTCCGTTTTGCGACGCGACCGTCCATTGATCTTCCAGCACCCGTGTGTAGGGTGACCCAATGAGCACCATGGGCTCCAGTGCAATCGTCATCCCTGGGCGTAGCACTATTCCACGGCCTGGAATGCCGTAATTCGGCACCTGTGGCCCTTCGTGCATTTGTCGCCCTACCCCGTGACCGGTGTATTCGCGGGTTACGTAAAAGCCGCGGCTTTCCACATAGTGCTGGATCGCAGCCGATACATCACCCACCCGATTTCCGGGCAACATCTTGGCAATCCCGGCATAGAGCGCTTGCTCGGTAACCTCAAGCAGCCGCTCCACCTCAGGCGTAACCTCGCCGATCGCAATTGTTACCGCTGAATCGGCCACAAAACCCTCATAAACGGTGCCACAATCTATGGAAACAATATCCCCTTCTTTTAGTTTTCGGTTGCCAGGGATGCCATGTACCAGTTCGTCATTCACGCTAACAGTTGTGCTAGCAGGATAAGGGTACGGGCCCGGGTAATTTTTGAACGGTGAATAAACGCCATACTTTTTGAGCACGTCCTCAGCCGCTGCATTTAAATCCGCTGTGGTCACGCCAGGCCGAGCAATATCACACGCCGCCTGAAGCGCCTCGGCGTTGATCCGCCCGGCAATGCGCATGATTTCAATTTCTTTTGGACTCTTGATCGTGATATGACGTTCCCAGGACATCATACGTGCTCTTTTCTGGCTTTCTCCACGGCTTCCATTAACTTTGCACTGACCTCTTCAATCGGCAAGGTGCCGTCAATCTCCACCAACAGCCCCTTTTGGCGATAATAATCCACCAGAGGTGCCGTTTGCTCCAAATAAACCCGAATGCGCCGGGCAACGGTTTCAGGCAAATCATCTTCACGCTGATAGAGTTCCGATCCATCCACATCACACACACCCGGCACCCGCGGTGGATTGTACTTCTCGTGATAGACATGCCCCTGAGCGCGACAGGTCCACCGCCCGCCCAAACGCTCGATCAACACCTCAGCAGGGACGTTGATCAATGGCACACAAACCACCCGACCGTTTAACTCGGCCAGCATCTCATCCAACGCCTGAGCCTGCACCGGCGTGCGGGGAAAACCGTCTAATATTGCCCCGCGCGCACAATCCGGACGGCTTACGCGTTCACGCACCATGGCAATGGTCACGTCATCCGGCACCAGTTCACCTCGGTTCATGTAAGACTGGGCTAACTGGCCCAATTCCGTCTGCGCTTTGAGGTGCTCACGGAATAGATCACCGGATGAGATGTGAGCCATGCCTAAGGCTTGGGCCAAGCGCTGGGCTTGCGTGCCCTTTCCGGCACCGGGAGGACCGAGGAGTACGATAAAGTCACCCATGTATACTTATCCCTTAATCAAGCGCTCTTCATAACCATGCAACTTGAGTTCGGTCTCGATGATAGTGAAGGTGTCCCGCACCACACCGACCACGATCAACAAGCCCGCCGAAGAGACCAGGAACAACCCCGCCTGGCGTGCTGAAGTCGGCAGGAAAACGTTCAAGATATAGGGGAGCACCGCCACCAGACCGAGGAAAAGCGCTCCCGGCAGGGTGATGCGTCGCTGTACCCTGGTCAGATATTTCTGAGTGGGTTCACCGCGCAACACACCAGGAATCTGGGCTCCTTGACGCTTCAAAGCATCCCCATAGTTTTGCTGGGTAAAGAGCACATCCGTGTAGAAGAAGGTGAATAACACCACCATCAGGAAGTAGAAAAACGCATACCAGCCGGAATTCCCGCTGAAAGTGTGATAAATCCCCGTGGCCAGGTTGCGCACCCATTCCGTCTGCACATTCAGGAACAGGCCTGCCACCAATGCCGGCAAGAGCAAGATGGACTGTGCAAAGATCAACGGGATCATCCCGGCCATGTTGACCATCAACGGTAGGTTGCTGCGCACCGGCATGGACATACGGTTGCCAACCCGCCGTCCTGGGAAGAGCACCGGTACGTTACGCCGTCCCTGCTGAACATAGACAATCGCGAAGATCACCAGCACCAGGATAACCAGGATGAGCAGCGTCATCCACCAGGCATTTTGGCGGTCACTCCATAACGAAATCAGGTTGGACGGGATGCGCGAAACGATACCCGCAAAGATAATCAGGGAAAGACCCTGATTGGGGATGCCGTATTCCGAGATTAGTTGCCCCAACCAGATGCCAAACATCGTCCCCGCCATCATGCTGAAGAGGGTGGTTAAGGTCGGTAAGAGATTCGCACCCGTAAAACCAAATTGATAGGTCAAAATAGAGGCCCCGATATTGCGGGCATACTGGTTGAAGATATTAATCTGACCAATGGCGGATAGAAAGGCCATCGGTACTGCCAGGATAATGGTCCATTTCTCCATCCAGCGCTGTCCCTCGCGCGGATTTTCCTTTAACTTTCGTTCCAGCGCTGGAATGATCGGCACCAAGAGTTGGAGCACAATCTGGGCGGTGATGTAGGGATAAACTCCCATTGCCAGGATGGAGAAATTGGTGATCGTACCACCGGAAAGCAAATCCAACAGACCAAAAAGCGTCCCGGCAGCACCTGGGGTTTGGACGATGTTGCGGATCACCTCGCGATCTACGCCCGGCACCGGTACATGCGCGGCCAGGCGGTAGATCGCCAGAATCAAAAAGGTGATCAAGAGTTTACGACGAATATCTTCCGATTTCCAAAGGTAACGCCAGGGTGACCGCTTCATACCCAGGTCTCCTTAGGATTCCGCGCTCTCGGCAGCGATCAGTTCAACCCGACCACCTGCCGCTTCAATTTTGGCTTTAGCGCCCGCGCTAACCCGATGCACCCGCACCACCAGCGGGAAATCAATCTCGCCCTTGCCCAGGATCACCACCGGGTTTTTGGGTTTATGGAGCAAATTCTTCTCCGCCAACGCCTCGGGGGTGACTTCACTATTAGGAGCGAACTTCTCAACCAGCTGGCGGATGTTTACCTCGTTATACTCCACCCGATTTGGCGGGGTAAAGCCCACACCGCGCATGAACGGCAGGCGGCGGTAGAACGGCAGGTTACCACCCTGGCGATAGAGATGTCCCTCTTCACCCGAGCGCGCACCCTGTCCTTTGGTACCGCGGCCAGCCGTCTTACCCTGACCCGCCGCAATACCGCGACCAACACGCTTGCGTTTCTTTTTTGCACCTTCATCCGGTACTAGATCATGCAACTTCATGGCTCTACCTGCACTTCCTCGATTTTGACCAGATGATTGACCTTCCGTAGCATCCCGCGAATAGCGGGTGTATCCTCATGGATCACCGTCTGGTTCAGGCGCCGCAACCCCAACGCGCGAATGGTTGCCTTCTGGCGTTCGGAATACCCAATGGCGCTCTTGACCCAGGTGATCCGTAACACCTTGGGTTTCTCAGGATTCGCGGCCATGTTTCCTCCGCTCCCAGAATGGTAAAACCTCTTGCACGGGCTTGCCGCGCCGCTTGGCTTCTTCTTCGGGGGATTTGAGTTGCTCCAATGCCTTGAAGGTGGCCTTGACCACATTCAACACATTGGAACTCCCCAGCGACTTGGTCAAAATATCGTGAATACCAGCCGCCTCTAACACCGCGCGCACACCACCCGCAGCGATTACGCCAGTTCCAGGCGAAGCGGGCTTGAGCAAAACCTCTGAGCCCCCCACCCGTGCTTTAACCTCATGGGGAATGGTCGTTCCCACCATTACAATCGGTCGCATATTCTTGTGGGCGCGATCGGAAGCCTTGCGCATGGCATCCGGGACGGCATTGGCTTTCCCTACGCCCAATCCCACATTGCCGCGGTTATCCCCAGCGACGACGGTGACGCGGAATTGGAAACGCCGACCGCCTTTGACTACTTTAGCAACGCGGCGAATCTCAATGACCCGTTCATCGTATTGCTGTTCAATCGGTTGATAATCCATCATATCCATAGGTCAGGCCCTCACTATGATGATTGGCCTAGAATTCCAGGCCGGCGGCTCGGGCACCATCGGCTAACGCTTTAACCCGGCCAATATATTTGAAGCCGCCGCGGTCGAACACGACCTGTCGAATGCCCTTTTCGATGGCCCGACGGCCCACCAATTCACCCACCAGGCGTGCCTTTTCCGTCTTGGTCAGACCCTGAAGTTTTTCCCGCAACTCCTGATCTATCGAGGACGCGGCTGCCAGGGTATGCCCAGCCTCGTCGTCAATCACCTGGGCATAAATCTCTTTCAGGCTGCGGAAAACGCACAGACGAGGCCGCTCAGGCGTGCCAAATACTTTTTTACGCACCCGACGGTGCCGACGAATTCGGGCTTCTGCTCGCGATAATCTGCTCATATGCGCTCCACCTACTTCTTGCCGCCTTTACCGGCCTTACCACCTTTACCGGCTTTGCGGCGGATTTTCTCACCCAGATAGTGTATGCCTTTGCCATGATAGGGCTCTGGCGGGCGCAGTTCGCGGATATTGGCCGCTACCTGCCCAACCAACGCCTTATCAAAGCCCATCACCTTAATCTGCCGGGTCCGGGTATCCACATCAAAGGTGATCCCCGCCGGCGGATTCACTACAATGGGGTGGGAGTAGCCCAGGAACAATTTCAAATTGCTGCCTTCCATCTCGGCGCGATAGCCTACGCCTTCGATTTCCAGCACTTTGGTAAAGCCCTGGCTCACCCCAGTGACCATATTTTGAATTAGTGCACGGGTTGTCCCATGCAGAGCGCGCACCTGAGGCTCATCCGAGGAACGAGTGACAATGATCTGCCCATTTTCGAATGAGACTGACAGGCGGGGCGAAAACTCCCAGGATAATTCGCCCTTTGGCCCCTTTACCTGCAGGCGCGTTCCCTGAATATTTACCTGCACCCCTGCCGGGACAACCACCGGTAAACGACCTATACGTGACACGCTCAACCTCCTTCAACCGATGATTCGCCTACCAGACTTTGCATAGAATCTCACCACCCACATTGAGTTGGCGAGCGCGTTGTCCGGTCATAATCCCCTTAGGGGTGGAAAGGATGGTGATCCCCATTCCAGAGAGCACCCACGGAATATCACGCTTACGCGTGTAGATACGGCGCCCCGGCCGACTGACACGCTCCAACCCGCTGATCACTGGGCGGCGCTGGCGTCGTTCTCCCACATACTTCAATTGAATGCGGAGAACGCGCTCATGGGGCTTGGCGCCCTCAACGATTTCATAGCCCTCAATGTAGCCCTCTTCCTTCAAGATGCGGGCAATCTCCGCTTTGATCTTCGAACTGGGCATACTCACACTCGCGTGCCCGGCCATGATGGCGTTGCGAATGCGGGTTAACATATCGGCAATCGGATCATTCACACTCATACTGACCTCCAACCTGGCCTTACCAGGAGGCTTTCTTAACGCCGGGGATCTTCCCTTCCAGCGCCAGTTCGCGGAAGCAGATACGGCACAGCCCAAAGCGACGGATATAACCGCGCGGGCGACCGCAAATACGGCAGCGATTGCGCACCTGGACCGGGTATTTTCGCCGGAGTTCTCGGTAAATTAAGCACTTTCTGGTCATATCAACCCTTCCTGAAAGGCATTCCCAAAAGTTCTAATAACTTTGCCGCCTTATCATCGCTCCCGGCATCGGTGACAATGGTGACTTCCATCCCACGCACCTTATCAATTTTGTCATATTCAATTTCCGGGAAGATGATCTGTTCGCGCAAACCCAAAGTGTAATTGCCACGACCATCGAAAGAATTGCGCGATACACCACGAAAATCACGCACCCGGGGCAGGGCAATATTGATTAAGCGGTCTAGGAAAGCCCACATGCGCTCGCCACGCAGCGTGACCATGACGCCGATCTGGCGACCCTCGCGCAATTTGAACGCGGCAATACTTTTGCGCGCTTTGGTAATCACCGGCTTTTGCCCAGTGATCTTGCTTAAGTCTGACGCCGCCGCTTCCAGCGCTTTGGGATTATCCAGAGCTTCACCCAGGCCGATATTGATAACCACCTTGCGAATGCGCGGCACCTGCAAGGGGTTCGTGAAATTGAACTCCTTCATCAGGGCAGGCACCACTTCTTTTTGATAGCGTTCTCTCAACACATTCATACTCTCGATCCTCCGCGGCCTATTCATCAATTAGGGCCTGGCACTTCTTGCAGACCCGGCGCGCCTTGCCGTCTTCACCGCGCGAGATACCCACCCGGGTGGCCTTGCCACATTTCGGGCAGACCAGCATAACATTCGAGATGTGGATGGGCGCCTCAAAGCGCACCCGCCCCGGGGTAATCGTGCGGCCCTGTGCTTGGACTTGCCGCTGATGTTTGGTGCGAATGTTGACACCCTGAACCACCACACGGGCTTCTTTGGGCAGGACGCGGATGACCTCACCGCGTTTACCTTTATCGTCGCGGCGACCGCTGATGACCTCAACCGTGTCCCCTTTGCGAATCTTGAACTTCATGGCATCACTCCTGCGCACCCGAATTAGATGACCTCAGGGGCCAGGGAAACGATCTTCATAAAGCCTTTTTCACGTAGCTCACGCGCCACTGGCCCAAAGATACGCGTCCCTTTCGGGTTGTGGCCATCGGTGTCCAGAATCACAGCCGCATTATCGTCAAAGCGAATAATTGAACCATCCTCGCGCCGCCATTCCTTAGCACAGCGGACGATAACGGCTTTGACGATCTCACTCTTCTTCACGGCTCCTTGCGGGCTGGCCGATTTCACCGTCGCCACCACCACATCACCCACATGGCCATACTTGCGGGTTGAGCCACCCATGACATGGATGACCAGCAACTCCTTGGCCCCTGTGTTATCGGCTACTTTTAATCGCGATTCGTGCTGGATCATGGCTTACACTCCTTCACCAGCGGATTCCTGAATCTCAACCACCGGCTTTCCTTCGCGCTTGAGGATGGCTTCCACCACCCATCGCTTTTCGCGAGAAAGCGGGCGACTTTCAACAATCACGACCTCGTCTCCTATCTGACATCCCAACGTATCATGCGCTTTAACGCGCTTGGATGAGTGCACCACCTTCTTATATAGAGGATGGCGATAGGTGCGCGAGATCTCGACCACCACGGTCTTCATCATCTTATTACTGGTGACCACACCGGTTAATCGTCGTCGCTTGTTCATCGGGCACCCTTCCCTGCATCTTTCTCTTTCGCTTCAGCTAGCTCACGCTCACGCAGGATGGTCAGATAACGCGCAATCAGACGACGGGTTTGCTTGATGCGGCTGGTATCCGTCAATTGCCCGGTGGTCATCTGAAAGCGCAAGTTCATCAGTTCCTGCCGTGCATCAGCCAGCTTGGCTTTAATTTCTTCGGTAGTCATCAGTCGAATCTGTTCTGGTTTCATGCCGATTCTCCTGCTACCACTTCTTCGTACGCCACAATCTTGGTCTTAATGGGTAGCTTGTACGCAGCCTGACGTAAGGCTTCCATTGCAACATCGGCAGGCAAACCACTTACCTCAAACATAATACGTCCCGGGCGTACAACGGCCACCCAATATTCCACATTCCCCTTTCCTTTACCCATACGGGTCTCGGGGGGTTTGCGCGTGTAGGGCTTATCCGGGAAAATACGAATCCACATTTTGCCGCGGCGGCGCATCGCCCGCACGATGGTGCGGCGCGCAGCTTCGATCTGGCGGGCAGTAATCCAGGCCGGCTCCAACGCCTGCAGCCCGAACTCGCCGTACACCAGTTCAGCGCCGCGAGTGGCTTTCCCCTTCATGCGCCCACGCTGTTGTTTGCGCCATTTAACACGTTTTGGCATCAACATAATTCACTACCTCTCTCTCTGCGGATGGTTTCAGCCCACCGCGAATATTATTCACTAACGTAAACACCCTCGGTAGCTTCCACCTTCTCTTCCGCGCCAGGCAGAACATCACCTTTATAAACCCAAACCTTGACCCCGATGACGCCATAGGTGGTTTGGGCGATAGCGCGGGCAAAATCTACATCGGCGCGGATAGTCTGCAACGGCACTCGGCCCTCGCGCAGCCAGACACTGCGGGCCATTTCAGCGCCGCTCAAACGCCCCGCAACCTCAATCTTGATGCCCTGCGCACCCTGGCGCATAGCCTGCTGGATAGCGCGTTTCATGGCCCGGCGGTAAGCCACACGGCGTTCAATCTGGCTGGCAATATTGGTCGCCACCAGATAGGCGTCCAGGTCGGGATTCTTGACCTCTTTGATCTCCAGGTCAATCTTCTTGCCGGTCAACGCTTCCAAATCCTGGCGGATCTTCTTGACCGACTCACCTTTGCGCCCGATCAAAATGCCCGGCTTGGCCGTATGGACGATCACTTTGAGTTTGCCCGGGAAGCGCTCCACTTCCACCTTGGCCACTCCCGCCTTCTCGGCTTCAGCCATGATCAAGCGGCGAATCTCAAAATCCTGGTGCAACTGCTCAGTGTATTCCTGCCCTTCGGCATACCAACGCGCCTGCCAGGGCTTGATGATACCTAAGCGAAATCCAATCGGATGAACTTTGCGACCCATATACGCTCCTGATTACCAATCTCTCGCCAGAAGGTTGGATTCAACCACCTGGATGCTCTCCTATTCTCGCTCCCGCAGGATGACCGTCACGTGCGATGAACGGCGCAGGATCGGTCGAAAACGCCCTCGTGCACCAAAGCGGCGCCACTTGCGCGTCGGCGCCTCATCGGCAGTGATGCGGTAAACGTAAAGGTTCTCGCGGCTAATACCAAAATTCTCTTCGGCATTCGCCACGGCTGAAGCCAACAGTTTGCGCACCGGCCGTGCCGCCCCTTTGGGAACGAACTTCAAGATATCCAGGGCCTCGACAGCCGGTTTACCGCGCACCAAGTCAATCACCAGGCGCACTTTCTGGGCAGAGATTGGACAATATCGTAATTGCGCGCGAACATCGGTAGCCATAGCGCTCACCTCTTCTTCGAGGATTTCTCGGCCACGTGGCCGCGGAAAGTGCGCGTTGGCGCAAACTCACCCAGACGGTGCCCCACCATGTTTTCGGTGATGTAAATCGGCACATGGCGACGGCCATCATGCACCGCAATCGTATGCCCAACCATCTGCGGGAAGATGACACTCGCGCGGCTCCAGGTTCGAATCACCTTCTTCTCGCCACGGAGATTCATCTCCTCGATGCGTTTGAGCAACTTCGGATCAACATAAGGTCCTTTTTTCAATGAACGTGACATACGCTCGTCCCTCTTCTACTCATCCATTGTGTCCACAACGCTTATTTACGTCGTTTCACAATGTATTTATCAGTCTGCTTGTTACGGCGGGTCTTATAGCCTCGTGTAGGCTTACCCCAGGGTGATTTCGGCCCAGGCATACCAATGGGCTGGCGGCCTTCACCACCACCATGCGGATGGTCGCGTGGCGACATTGCCGTACCGCGCACCGTAGGACGAATACCCAAGTAGCGCTTACGCCCGGCCTTACCCAATTTGATGTTGCTATGCTCAAGGTTGCCAACCTGCCCAATGGTGGCATAGCAGGTCTGGCGCACCAAACGCACCTCACCCGAAGGCAAACGGATTTGCGCGTAGTCGCCCTCTTTGGCCAGCAACTGCGCCGCCGCACCTGCTGAGCGCACTAATTGCCCACCCCGACCTTCGTAAAGTTCAATGTTGTGGATCATCGTACCCACAGGGATGTTGGCAATAGGAAGGGCGTTCCCGGGGCGGATATCCACGCTCGGTCCGGCCATCACCGTATCGCCAACCTTGAGACCCAATGGAGCAATGATGTAGCGCTTCTCACCATCCGCATAATGCAACAACGCCAGGCGCGCGGTGCGGTTGGGATCATATTCAATCGCCGCCACTTTGGCCGGGATGCCACGCTTATCGCGCTTGAAATCCACCAGGCGAATATAGCGGCGCACGCCACCGCCACGATGACGTACCGTAACCCGCCCGTACATGTTGCGGCCCGCATGGACTTTGCGCACCACAATGAGCGAGCGTTCTGGCTCGGTCTTCGTGATTTCCTCAAAGGTATATCCGGTCATACCGCGCAGACCGGGGGTTACCGGTTTATAGACCTTGATGCCCATCACTCAACCCCTTCCAACAGTGGTATGCGATCCTCGGGCGCCAGGGTAACAATCGCCTTTTTGTAGCCCGGATTGCGAACCACCCAACGGCGGCTGCGCGCCCGACGTGTTCGCTTGGCCGGCACGTTGACGATGTTCACGCGCAACACACGGACGTTGAACAATTCCTCAACGGCCTGCTTTACCAGATCTTTGTTCGCTTCCTCAGCGACCTCAAAGATATACTGGTGCAATTTCGCCATCTGATAGTGCGATTTCTCAGTAATAATGGGGCGGCGGAGAATATCATAAATCGTCAACATCATCGTCCTCCTACCCTCCCAGGTAACTCGTAATCACATCCAGCGCCGCCACCGGCATAATGACCTTATCAAAGGTGAGCAAATCGCGGATGTTCAAATAATTGGCCAACAATGTTTTCGTCTCCGGCAGATTGCGCGTTGAAAGGATGACGTTTTCATAAGAGGCTTTTTGCGGTAGCAGGATCAACGCACTGGAGTCACCCACCAGAGCACTCAAAGCCTGAGCCATAAGACGCGTGCGCGGTTCAGGCAACGCCAGGTTATCCACCAACACAATCGCCTGCTCGGCAGCCTTTACCGAAAGCGCTGAACGCAGCGCTGCCCGACGCATCTTGCGTGGCATGGCCAGGGTGTATTTATGCGGATGCGGGGTATGTACACGACCGCCACCTTTCCACTGCGCCGCACGGATAGAACCCTGTCGTGCACGCCCGGTGCCTTTCTGCCGCCAGGGCTTGCGCCCACCCCCCGAGACCTCATTACGGGTCTTGGTGTCATGGGTACCCAGGCGCGCATTGGCCATCTGGCGCACATAAGCCTGGTGCATCAAACTCACATTGATTGGGGCATTGAAGATCTGATCAGGCAATTCCACCTGACCCACCTTCTGGCCCGAGAGGTTATAAACATCGGCTAACATAGTTCTACTACTCCCTCAGTCCCGGTAATACTCACCGCTTTTGTTTGCGTGCCTCGCGGATCATCACCAGGCCACCTCGCGGACCCGGAACCGAACCGCAAACACCGATTAGGTTGCGCTCAGCATCTACCAGCACGACCTTGAGATTCTGGGCCGTAACACGCTGGTTACCCATATGCCCCGGCCCCCGTGAACCCTTATAAACTCGCCCAGGCGTGGTACCGGAACTGCGCGAACCCGGCGCACGATGCCGATCCGACTGACCATGGGTTTTAGGGCCGCCGCGGAAGTGATAGCGTTTGACACCGCCCTGGAAACCACGTCCCTTGCTGGTGCCAATAACATCCACGCGTTCGCCGATCGAAAAGACCTCAACGGTAACTTTATCACCCTCGTTGACCTCTGGCGTCTTAACCCGGAACTCACGCAAAAAGCGCAATGGTGGAAGATTAAGACCATTGCGTTTGAGGTGCCCGAGTTCACCCGCCGTCAGGCGCTTGGGCTTGACTTCCTGGTAACCCAGTTGCACCGCTGAGTAGCCATCTCGATCCGGCAAGCGCACCTGGGTAACGTAGCATGGCCCAGCCTCAATGACGGTGACCGGGATAGCGGCACCCTGCTCATCGAAGATCTGGGTCATGCCGATCTTCTTGCCAATCAGCCCTTTGAACATCTCTGTTGTTCTCCTTACTGTTTTAGTTTTTCCGAGACTGTCAGCCTGGGCTAGGCTGCATCATCTCTGACCGCGGTGCAGTCAGTAGCGGGCTGCGTCACCTTCACGTTGTCTGCGCGGGCGCCCACCCGTCTACTCTTGCATCGCCTTGTCGGGTCTTACCCGAAAAACCGCTCTATTTTACCGCAATGTTGCGCTTTTGACTAGACCCTAAATCTTGATTTCAATGTCCACGCCCGCCGGTAGATTCAGGCGCATCAGCATGTCAATGGTCTTCGAATCAGGGTCTAAAATGTCAATCAAGCGCTTATGCGTTCGGATTTCAAAGTGCTCGTGCGAATCCTTATCAATGAACGTCGAACGACGAACGGTGAAGCGTTCAATGCGGGTGGGTAAGGGCACCGGCCCCACCACCCGCGCCCCGCTTCGCTCCGCGGTCTCGACAATCCGCCGCGCCGACTGATCCAAAACGCGATGATCATACGCTTTAAGACGGATGCGAATACGTTGTTTCGCCACCATAATTAGCCACCTAATCCAGAATCTTGGTGATGACGCCGGCACCCACGGTCAAGCCACCTTCGCGGATCGCAAACTTCGACCCTTGCTCCAGCGCTACCGGCACGATCAACTCCACTTCCATGTTCACGTTATCGCCCGGCATCACCATCTCTACCCCTTCCGGTAACTTGATCGTCCCCGTCACGTCCATCGTCCGAATGTAAAACTGCGGCCGATACCCACTGAAGAACGGCTTGTGCCGCCCTCCCTCTTCCTTCCGCAGCACGTACACTTCCGCCATGAACCGCTTGTGCGGCGTGATGCTCCCAGGCTTCGCTACCACCATCCCACGTTCCACATCCGTCCGCTCAATCCCGCGCAGCAACAACCCTACATTGTCGCCCGCAATCCCTTCATCCAGCGTCTTGTGGAACATCTCCACCCCCGTCACCACCGAACTCAAACTCCGATCCCGCAACCCAACAATCTCCACCGGGTCCCCTACTTTCACCCGTCCTCGCTCTATCCGCCCCGTTACCACCGTCCCGCGCCCTTTGATCGAGAACACATCCTCAATCGGCATCATGAACGGCTTGTCCACATCCCGCTGCGGCTCCGGGAAGTAACTGTCCATCGTGTCCAACAATTCTTTGATGCACGCATACTCCGGCGCATTCGGATCCTTCGACGGACTCTCCAACGCCTTCAACGCACTCCCTCGGATGATCGGCGTCTCATCCCCAGGATACCCATACTCCTTCAGCATCTCCCGCAACTCTAATTCCACTAACTCCAATAATTCCGGATCATCCATCTGGTCTATCTTGTTCAAAAATACAATGATATACGGCACTTCTACCTGCCGCGCCAGCAGCACATGCTCCCGCGTCTGCGGCATCGGCCCTTCCGGCGCCGCTACCACCAGGATCGCCCCATCTACCTGCGCCGCCCCCGTGATCATGTTCTTGATGTAGTCTCGGTGCCCAGGCATGTCCACATGCGCATAGTGCCGCTTCTCACTCTCATATTCGACATGCGCAATGTTGATCGTGATCCCGCGCGCTTTCTCCTCCGGCGCATTATCAATCTGATCGTACGCCTTGAACTCCGCGCGCCCTAATAAGTTACAATACTTCGTGATCGCCGCCGTCAGGGTCGTCTTCCCATGATCTATGTGACCCATCGTCCCTACATTCATGTGCGGCTTCGTCCGCTCAAACTTTTGCTTAGCCATGTATCACATTCCTCCTGATCATATGGCAGTTTAGATTATCCAAGAATTTTGACCCGAACTGACTCAGGCACTGGAGCATAATGATCAAACTCCATGGTATAAATGCCGCGCCCCTGGGTTGCCGAGCGCAGTTCGGTAGCATACCCAAACATTTCGGCCATTGGAACCAACGCCCGCACGGCCTGCATTCCACCCGGGCGCGGTTCCATCCCCTGGATCTCCGCCCGCCGGGCATTTAATTGACCCAACACATCTCCCAAATTGGCTTCCGGTACTAACACCTCCACTTTCATAATCGGCTCCAACAGAACCGGAGCGCCTCGTTGCACCCCTTCCTTGAAGGCAAACGAAGCAGCCACCTTGAAGGCCATATCGCTGGAATCCACCTCGTGGTAGGATCCCCCCAAGAGCGTGACCTGCACATCGGTCACCGGGTAACCCGCTAGAACACCTGCTTCAGCCGCTTCGAGAATCCCCTTTTCAATCGCCGGAATGTATTCCTTGGGGATCACACCACCCACAGTCTTATCAATGAATTTGATCCCATTCCCTCGCTCTAAGGGCTCCAGCGAGATGATGACATGGCCATATTGCCCACGCCCACCGGTTTGTTTCACATAGCGATAATTAACCTCGGGCACCGGGCGGCTGATGGTTTCACGATACGAAACGCGCGGGCGACCTACGTTGGCTTGAACACGGAACTCGCGCATCATACGATCCACGATGATATCGAGATGAAGTTCACCCATGCCCGAGATAATCGTCTGGCCGGTATTCTCATCAAAGCGCACTTTGAAGGTGGGGTCTTCTTCGGCCAAGCGGCGCAAAGCCTCAGCCATACGATCTTGATCAGCGGTGGTCTTGGGTTCAACCGCTACAGAGATGACCGGTTCGGGGAAGGTAATGCTTTCCAACAAAATAGGATGTTTGGGATCACACAGGGTATCACCGGTAAAAGTGTCTTTTAATCCCAACACCGCACCAATATCACCGGCACAGATTTCGCTCACGTCTTCCCGCCGATCGGCATACATGCGTACAATACGCCCAATGCGTTCTTTACGCCGCCGCGATGAATTCAGCACCATGTCCCCCTGGGTCACCTTGCCCGAATAAACACGGAAATAAGCCAACCGACCCACATAAGGATCCGCAACAATCTTAAAGACGAGCGCGCACATTGGCTCGTCATCCGATGGCCGGCGCTCAATAATAACGTCTGGGTTATCCGGGTCGGTGCCTTTAACGGGGGGAATATCTGCCGGTGAGGGCAAATAATCAATTACTGCATCTAAGAGGGGCTGAATACCGCGATTGCGCAGGGCTGAGCCACAGAATATTGGGGTAGCCTTGTTTGCGATAACGGCTTTGCGCAGTGCCTGTTTAAGTTCCTCGACGCTGATCTCTTCCCCTTCCAGGTATTTGACGATCAACTCATCCTCAAACTCGGCGATGCGCTCCACCATGATTGCTCGCCACTCCTCAGCCTGGGCGCGCAGGTCCTCTGGAATGGGCGCATACACCGGCTCGCGGCCTAGTTCATCCTCCCAATAAATGGCTTGCATCGTGAGCAGATCAACGACCCCGCGGAACGCCGCTTCGCTTCCAATAGGAATTTGCATGGGGATTGGATTGGCGCCTAACCGTTGACGAATGGATTCGATGGTTCGCTCAAACGACGCTCCCACCCGATCCATTTTATTCGCAAAGCAAATTCGCGGTACATTGTAGCGATCTGCCTGGCGCCACACCGTCTCACTCTGCGGCTCGACCCCTTGCACGGCATCAAAAACGACAATACCGCCATCCAAAACACGCAGGGATCGCTGTACTTCGGCAGTGAAATCAATATGCCCCGGAGTGTCAATCAGATTGATCTGATACCCTTTCCACTCCGCCGTCACCGCCGCAGAAACAATGGTTATGCCGCGCTCCCGCTCCTGCTCCATCCAATCGGTAACGGTTGTACCTTCATCTACCGACCCCAGGCGATAGGTGCGCCCGGTGTAGAACAGGATACGCTCGGTCGTGGTGGTCTTGCCCGCGTCAATGTGGGCAATGATCCCAATATTACGACACTTCTCCAACGGAAAATTGCGTGGCATAACCGCTTACCTCTAAGAGATCCCTTTCTGCTCGATAGCCTAGACGCGGTAGTGAGAGAAAGCGCGGTTCGCCTCGGCCATCTTGTGGGTCTCATCACGTTTGCGGATCGCCGCACCCTGGCCACTGGCAGCATCCAATAATTCCGCCGAAAGTTTCTCAACCATAGATTTACCCGTCCGTGCCTTGGCCGCCTCTAAAATCCAGCGCATGGCCAGGGTTGTGCGACGATAATCGGGTACCTCCATAGGCACCTGATAGGTCGCACCACCAACGCGCCGCGGACGCACTTCCATGATCGGACCGACATTACGAATGGCTTGCTCGAAGACCTCCAGCGGATTCTTACCCGTCTTCTCGCGGATGACGTCAAAGGAATCATAAACAATCCGCATGGCCAGGCTTTTCTTGCCTCGCCGCATCACATGATTGATAAACTTCTGCACCAGAACGCTTCCGTAGCGCACGTCCGGGGGCAATTCACGTCGTTCAGGTTTTCCGCGCCGCATGCTTTATCCTCTCCGTCTTCAGGACCTGATTATTTCTTGGCCTCTTTCGGCTTCTTCGTGCCGTATTTCGATCGCCCTTGCATCCGTTTAGCCACACCGGTCGCATCCAACGTACCACGCACGATGTGATACCGCACACCCGGCAGGTCTTTCACACGTCCACCGCGCACCAATACCACCGAGTGCTCCTGCAATTGGTGACCTTCACCAGGAATGTAGGCCGTTACTTCAATCCCGTTGGTCAAACGCACACGGGCGATTTTGCGTAGGGCCGAATTAGGCTTCTTGGGGGTCATAGTACGCACCACCGTACACACCCCACGCTTTTGGGGCGCGCCCTTATCCACACGGATACGTCGCTGACGCATCGTGTTCAAAATATACTGCAAGGCTGGCGCTTTGCTCTTTTCCTTTTTGACTTGGCGTCCTTTTCGAACAAGTTGATTTATCGTTGGCACGTCCTCGCCTCCAAAAAATCGTAGTACATCTGATCCGTTTCTCAACAACCGAGGCCATCGTATGTAGGCCGATGGCCTCACCATTGCTTGCCTACAACATCGCCGCAGGCAAAGGCACGGCGGCTGATTATATCATGGGGGTTATGAACCGTCAAGTTGAGAGGTTTCCTCCAACTCCTCACCCAACCCCAATAATCCGGTCTCTAACCGCGGCGGACGCACCCGCTCCTCATCTTTTCCGAAGCGGATAACCTCGCCGTTATCCATGTAGGCTTCCACCGCCAGACCCAGGCTTTGCAACTCCTTGACCAAGACACGGAACGAGGCGGGAAGGCCTGGTTCTTCGATGGGTTCACCCTTGACAATAGCCTCGTAGGTCGCCACACGCCCCTGCACATCATCCGACTTGACCGTTAACATCTCTTGCAGGGTGTAGGCTGCACCATAGGCTTCCAATGCCCACACTTCCATCTCACCAAAGCGCTGACCACCGAATTGCGCCTTACCACCCAACGGCTGCTGGGTTACCAGCGAGTAAGGGCCGGTCGAGCGGGCATGTACTTTGTCCTCAACCAGGTGGTGCAGTTTCATCACACTCATCACCCCAACCGTAACCGGTTGGTCATATGGCATCCCGGTTTTCCCATCGCGCAGGATCTGTTTACCGATGATCGGCATGGGCAACCCGGTGCGCGCCATGTAATCCTCTGCCGTCCGACGGATTTGAGCATCGGGCACCTGGCTAACGTCTTCACCCTGACGCATCAGCCACAACCGCAGACACACCTCAATAGCACGTTCGTCCTTTTGCGGCTGACGCTTGTCGTTGGCGATGACGCTCTCATAGACCAGAATCTCTTCAGGGTCATACCCCTGTTCGCGCAGCCAGGCTTCTAGATTGGCGTAGCGGGCATAGTTATAATCGTAGGATAAACGCGAGACGTCGTATCCTTTTTCCGCTAACCACTGCTCCAGGTAAACCAGCCGCACCTCATCGTCATCACGGAAGTATTCGGGGTCGTAATCGGGCTGCTGCTTGACCCAATCCCAGGCCGCCCTCATGGCATCCTTCCAAGCCTCATCCATTAGCCAGGCCCGCGCCAGTTCGGCTTCAATTTCTCGCTCCGACGCACCGTCGAATACCGGCGTAATCGCGCGGAAGCCGAGGCGATGGGCCGCCCAGCCCAGGTGAGTCTCCAATACCTGGCCGATATTCATACGGCCGGGTACGCCCAACGGGTTGAGGATGATATCCACCGGTGTTCCGTCTTCCAGGAACGGCATATCTTCAATCGGCACCACGCGCGATACTACGCCCTTGTTACCGTGACGTCCGGCCATCTTATCACCCGCAGTGATCTTGCGGCGCTGGGCAACGAATACGCGCACCATCATATCCACGCCCGCCGGTAAATCGCTGTTATCCTCGCGGGTGAAGACTTTAACATCTACGACCTTACCTCGCTCGCCGTGCGGCATGCGCAGCGAGGTATCCTTCACATCGCGCGATTTCTCGCCAAAGATAGCCCGTAATAGGCGTTCTTCTGGGGTCAGTTCCTTCTCGCCCTTGGGTGTGATCTTCCCAACCAAGATGTCGTTCGGCCCCACTTCAGCGCCGATGCGGATGATGCCCCGTTCGTCCAAATCCTTGATTGCGTCCTCACCGACATTGGGAATGTCGCGGGTGATCTCTTCCGGCCCCAATTTGGTGTCGCGGGCCTCCACCTCGTATTGCTCAATATGCACCGAGGTGTACATATCATCCCGCACTAAGCGCTCAGAGATGAGGATCGCATCCTCAAAATTACCGCCTTCCCATGAGAGGAACGCAACCACCACATTTTGTCCCAACGCCAAGTTGCCGTTGACCGTGGACGAGGAATCGGCCAGTACATCACCCTTGCGCACGCGCTGACCCTTGAACACCGCTGGGCGCTGATCAATGCAGGTGGATTGGTTGGAACGTTGATATTTCTTCAACGGGTAACGGCGCAGTCCATTAGCACCGCGAATGACGATTTCGCGCCCGGTGACCGAAACCACCTCACCGTCTTCTTCTGCAACCAGAACCTGGCCCGAATCAATCGCCGCATGGGCTTCCATGCCGGTCGAGACAATCGGGATATCCGGACGCACCAACGGGACGGCCTGGGCCTGCATGTTTGAACCCATCAGCGCGCGGTTAGCATCATCGTGTTCGAGGAAGGGAATGAGCGAAGCACTGATGCCAACCACTTGGTGTGGTGCCACGTCCATGTAATTCACACTGTCCGGGGGCACGACGCGGAAGTCGGAGTGGAAGCGGCAGGTCACGCGGTTAGAAGCAAACTCGTTGTATTCATTCAACGGCGTATTAGCCTGGGCGATCACAAATTTATCTTCCGCATCCGCCGAGAGATATTCCACCTCGTTAGACACAAACGGTACCACAAAGACTGTGCGCCGATCCAATTTCTTGATCAAGGGTAAGTGCTCGGGTTGAATGCGCTCACCCGGCTTTAGGAACACCTCCCCGGTTTCCGGATCGGCTAATGTCTCATTGACCGCTCGTCCAACCAGGTTCGGGTCGTCCGTTGACATGACCTTGATCACACGGCGGTACGGGGTTTCAATAAATCCATATTCATTGACCCGCGCGTAGGTCGCTAAACGTCCGATCAAACCAATGTTGGGACCTTCGGGCGTTTCAATCGGGCAAATGCGCCCATAGTGCGAATGGTGGACATCGCGCACATCAAAGCCCGCCCGTTCACGGCGCAAGCCGCCCGGCCCCAGAGCCGAGAGCGTACGCTTGTGACGTAGTTCGGCTAAGGGATTGGTTTGATCCATGAACTGCGAGAGCTGGCTGGAGCCAAAGAACTCGCGCAGAGCTGCCACGACCGGACGAATATTGACCAGGCTAACCGGGGAGAGTTGATCCTGGTCGCGGATGGACATGCGTTCTTTGATGACGCGCTCCATACGGCGCAAGCCGATGCGCAACTTATTCTGGATCAATTCGCCCACGGTCTTGACGCGGCGATTGCCCAGGTGGTCAATATCGTCTTTATCTTCACGCTCATTGTTAATCAAAATCATGCGGCGGATGATCGCCACAATATCCCAGCGCGTCACCGTGCGGTGCGTGATCGGGACATGCTCCATTAGATCCAGTTTCTGATTGAGTTTGTAGCGCCCCACCCGCTCCAGGTCATAGTGACGCTGATCAAAGAGTTGCTCTTCTAAGAACTGGCGCGCGTTTTCCAACGTCGCCGGATCCCCTGGTCGCATGCGCTTGAAGAATTCAATCAGCGCGGCTTCAGCAATGGTTAAGCCACCCGAGAGATCCCACTGCGGTTCCTGGTGGAACGATGAGGCAATGAAGAGGCGATCCGGATTGTTGTCTACATCGCGGAAAAGCGCGATCAGTTCCTCATCCGTACCCTCTTTGATCGGCGAGTCGGGAAGGCCATCGTTAACTGCCGCCAATGCACGCAAGAAAATGGTGATCGGAACCGTGCGCTTGCGGTTGAATTTGAGAATAATATAGTCGTTCTTGCGGGTTTCAAACTCCATCCAGGCGCCGCGGTCAGGGATCAACTTGGCCATTGCCATGCGATGCCCGGTTGCACGATCTACCGGGGCCTCAAAATAAACGCCTGGAGACCGGATCAATTGTGAAACCACCACCCGCTCTGTGCCGTTAATTATGAAGGTGCCCTTCTCGGTCATCTCGGGGAAATCCCCCAAGAAAATATCCTGCTTGATCGGTTCGGGCACATCAGGGCCCGCCAGCAAAACGGATACATACAGCGGGCGCGCATAGGTTAAATCACGCTCAACGCATTCTTCAATACTGTGCTTGGGCTCACCAAACCAATACTTCAACCCCCACTGTTGCGCCTCAGGGGTACGGCTGGGAAAATACAATTTCATCCCCTTGTTATAGGACTCAATCGGGGTAATCTCATCAAAAAGTTCCGCCAACCCTTCGCTCTTGAGGCGCTTGAACGACTCAATTTGCACCTCAATCAGGTTGGGTAAATCAAAAACAACCGGAATGCGAGCGTAGGATTTTACTGTGGGAATCGAAAGCATCACTCACTCCTGACTTAAATACCTGACCAAACCGTTTGCCGTAAAAGCGGAATACGCAAAGGTTTATTATAAGCCGCACAGATGAATATCGTCAAGGAAACCGCACGTCGAGATTTTGGCTTTATCTTTCCTTTTTTTCTCCCCCACGCCAAAATAGTATAACCCGCTATTGGATCGGGGACAAGACGGTCCTTTTTGCTATGCCACTGGCACACAGGCTACAGCAAAGGGTTCCCCTGAAGGCAGGCTTATTGTTTTGTGCATGTCCGGTGTTAAAATTCTTTAGAGGATTCTTGAGAATGACAGGGCTTCGTCCTTTGACTCGGCTACTCCTAGTTATGGGGCTAATGGGGTTAACGGCCTGCACCCCCCAGGTGCCTTCCCCAACCCTATTAGGGACTACGCCCATCCCTTCCCCTACCCTTCTACTGCCCACATCCGTATCCATTGAACCCACTCTGACACCGTGGATTTTCCCCTCCGGCCTGGTCATTGAAGAACACCCACTTCGCAATCTCCCTTCTGTCGAACCCTTATACTTCGAACCCTTGACGGGCACCTTTGACCAAATTATGGCCCGCCATGCTGACTTGCGCACCAATGTCATTCAGCACAACACCTTTTTTGATCCGCAAGAGAATGCCTTTGAACTCTGGACGCCATGGCAAGGACAGCGGCTGGAGGTCGTGACCAAAACCAACTCTGCTAACCAGGTCATGGCAGAAGTACGCCGGGGCGACCAGGTAATTTACACCCTGCCCCTTGGTCAACCAGGGGCACTCTCTCAGGTGCAGGGGGTGTGGGCACAGGGAGACACCTGGGTTGCCGAAGTGGTGTACCTCACCTGCCATTCCGTTCGCACGGGTGAAAGTCAAAGCGTCGAGTGTCAACCTCGAGGCCTGATCATTCAAAACGGTGAGGTACTGAATGAGCGTTATGGCTATGAAGAAGCCTTTGGCTTTCAATGGTTGAACGGAAAACCGTTCTACTTCTTCCAAAAATCGGGGTGGATCGGAATTCACTATCATGACCAAGAGATACCACTGAGATATGCTGAAATCCCTCACTATAGGTGTTGTAGCGCAGCCGAATTAAATCCGCTTCATGCTGCCCAAATGGTCGCCTTCTTCGCCCGTCGCGGCGAACAGTGGTATTATGTCGAGGCCGGGCTTTTTACCCCGGGCCAACAATAAACCATGAGCGACGTTTACAGCCTTTATCTTCATATCCCCTTCTGCCGCCACCGATGCGCTTACTGCGACTTCAATACCTACAGTGGTCAAGAGAGTCTCATCCCCGCCTACGTCAAAGCTCTCTGCGCTGAAATCCGCTATGTCGGCCAAACTGCCCCTTACCGCCTACCTGTGCATACCATTTACTTTGGCGGCGGAACACCTTCCCTTTTACCTGCGGATGCCATTGCATTGATCCTGAAGGCCTGCCACGAGGCATTTGATGTGATTCCCGAAGTTGAGATCAGCCTGGAAGCAAACCCCGGCAGTATCACCTTTGAGTGGCTGAAAGCCGTGCGGCGCTTGGGCATCAACCGCCTCAGCCTGGGCATGCAATCCGCTCACCCCGACGACCTGCGCCTGTTGGAACGGCAACATGATTTTTTTGATGTAAGCCAGGCCGTGCGCTGGGCACGCCGTGCAGGCTTTGACAATCTCAATCTCGATCTGATCTATGGGATTCCGCATCAATCGCTTTCCCGCTGGCAAGAGACCCTGGAGCGTGCGTTGGGATTACATCCCGAACATCTCTCGCTTTATGCCCTAACCATTGAGCACACCACCCCGTTCCATCATTGGGTCGCACGCGGCCTAATCCCGTCGCCTGATGACGACCTCGCTGCCGAGATGTACGAGTGGGCGGACGAGCGGTTAAGTCAGGCCGGTTTTGTACAGTATGAGATCTCCAACTGGGCCCAGCCACGGGGTGGTGATCTGCTGATGTGCCGACACAACCTGCAATACTGGCTCAATGCGCCATATTTAGGACTCGGCGCCGGTGCCCACGGCTTTGCCAACCACACCCGCACCGCCAACGTTCGGGGGATCAAGGCGTATATCGATCGCCTGGCTCAACTCACAGAACGTCCTTTCCCACTTACGCCAGCCACCGAACAGGCTCAAACCATTGATCTGTTAACCGAAATGCAGGAAACCATGCTGATGGGACTACGCCTGACCCGCGAAGGGGTCTCCCAGCAGCGCTTTTACGAACGCTTTCATCAGGCCATGGAAGAGGTCTTTGGTTCTACGATATCCTACCTGGTCAACTTAGGACTGCTAGAATGGCGCGAGGAACGTTTGTGTCTGACTCGCCGAGGCCGGCTTTTGGGCAACCGGGTATTCATTGAATTCGTGGGCGAGACTCGGCCCCGCTGATACCACATTGAAACCTTAAAATTTTCTAAATAAGCCCCAATTTCCTTGACAGATCGTACCGGTGCAGATAGACTAAAATCCGATATTGAAACGAAAGGACGCACTCGAGAGGATGGTGGAGATGACTTACTTTTCCGGAGGCACCTTTACCCTGCGCGATAGCAGTGGTGGGGTTGCTTTACCTTCTCGGAGTGCGCCTGTTTGCGGATAGAAAGCGGTTAGCGCGACAGCAACGGCCACGGGTGCACTCCGATCCCGTGGCCGAATTATTTTAAACTGATGCAATATCCCAATAGGCCACGGGAGTCTCCCGGTGGCCTATTTGTCTTTTGGAGGCAAGCATCATGTTTGAGATCCTGAGTCAACTTAATACCTTCCGTATAGACTACTTTGCCGACCCGCGTATCCCGCAACCCGAAGGCGTGGGGCTCTATGTGAACGGCGCCCTTTCCTCTAACCAGCCTTACAGCCGCGAAGCCAAACAGGCGTTAGTCGTAGGATTATGCCTCATCCTGCGCTGTGGATTGGCTGGACAACTGGCAGTTGTATATGTGGACATCACCTCAACTTCCAACTTGCTCCCGCCCGCCTATGCCCAAATGAAACAGGATTTAGAGCGCGGTTTTATCCAGTGCATCCTGGTGGCCAACCCCCCAGCCCTTCAACGCAGCCCCGCCTTGCACGAGGATTGGAAAGCCTTCCGAAAGCAACATTCCGAGGTCAGATGGTTCATCCCCGACCCACGCTGGAAACAAGTTCGTCCGATTCGCTCTACTTTACTCATCATGTCAGCCTGATTTTATAGGAGGTTCATCCATGTCGCACGCCGTTGTGGTAAACGATGTATACAAACAATTTGGAAAGAACGAAGGCCCTTTTTGGAAAGCGCTTTTCCCCCCTCGTTCTTCCAATGGTAACGGTAACGGAAAACACGGCGCCTCAACACCCCACAGCCCATTTCAGATCATCGTGGCCGTGGATCACGTATCCTTTACCGTGGAAGAAGGGGAAATCTTCGGTATCCTTGGGCCGAATGGTGGTGGTAAGTCCACCCTGATTCGCCTGATCGCGACCCTCTTGCTCCCGGATAAGGGCAAGATCAGTGTTTTTGGTTACGATGTTGTGCGCCAGCCCTTGCAGGTGCAGCGCCTGATCAATCGCGTGAGTGTCGAGGCCTCGTTCTTCAAAAAACTCTCCCCGATGGAGAACCTGATGTACGGCGCACGCCTGTACGGTCTTTCGGCACGTGAGACGCGCAAGCAGGTCGTCGAGATCTTATTACGCCTGGGGTTAAAAGAGCGCGATATCTACCACCCCATGGAAGAAATGTCGCGCGGGATGCAACAGAAAGTGGCCATCGCCCGTGCGTTGCTATCACGACCGCGCTTGCTTCTGCTGGATGAGCCTACCACGGGTCTTGATCCCCGTTCGAAACGTGAGGTGCAGGCCGTGGTGCGCGAACTGCGTGAGGTGCACGGCACCACCATCCTGCTCACAACGCACGACATGAACGAAGCCGAAACGTTGTGTGACCGCATTGCAATTATGGATAGCGGTCGCGTCGTTGCCCTAGATACCCCCGCGGGGCTCAAGAATCGTGTGCGCGGTTCATCGGAAGCCTCGCCCACACTGGAAGAGGTCTTTCTTGAATTGACCGGTAAACAACTGCACAACCCCGAAGAGGATGAGGAGGCATGATGTTATGACGACATTAAGTTACCAAATGCGCGCATCCTTTGCGTTTGTAGAGCGCAATTTTAACCTGATCAAACGCTATTGGTCCTGGGAGTTGGTCTGGCTGGTTTACTCCATTACCGATAGCATGGCGGTTTCGTTCATTGGACTAGGTATGGAACGGATTGGTGGAGCCGCCGCGGTCAATACCCAATACCTGGTGCTCTATCTGTTGGTCGGTACATTAGTGTGGCGTTTTCTCTCCACAATCTTTTACTGGATCACCGATTTGATCAGCATCGAGCGCTGGGAGGGTACCATTGAATACACGCTGATGGCCCCAATTCGACGCCTGACCCACATGGCCGGGCAAACGGCGTTCTCGCTCGTTTACAGCCTGATCTTCACCGGCGTCATCCTGATCGTCATCTCACTGGTCTTTGATATTGACCTGCGTCATGCTAACCTGTTCAGCGCCACGGTAATGCTCCTGGCCGGAAGTGTGTCCTTTGTCGGCATCGGGGTAATGGCTTCGGTACTGCCTTTACTCTTTCCGGAACGCGGTTCACAGATGACCCATGTGTTTATCGCCCTAATGCTGCTCATCTCCGGAGTGTATTACCCGGTGGATGTACTGCCCGGCATATTGCGCACTTTGGCTGTTTACAGCCCGGCCACGTATGTCCTGCGTGGAGCGCGCATGGCTATCCTAGAAGGTGCATCCGTGCCGATGTTGTGGCCGCAAATCTGGCCCGCGCTCTTAATGGGATTGTTCCTTATCCCATTGGGGTTGTGGATTTTCCAACAGGCGGAGCACTACGCCAAGCGCACTGGAAAACTACACCGTAATGGTTAAGCCAGTACCACTACTACAATCGCATTGGGTGGCAGCCAAGTTCTCACGGCTGCCACCCAGTGTTTTAGTCGTGTTATACTTTGAGCGCATATCCTAACGAGGGTAATTCAAAAATGATTAAAGCCGTGATCTTCGATATGGGAGGGGTGCTTCTACGTACCGAAGACCCCACACCTCGCACCCAATTGGCGGGGCAGTATGGATTAAGCGTATCAGCGCTGGAAAATTTGGTTTTCAACAGTGAGAGTTCCATCCGAGCCGAACGCGGCGAGATCTCCGAACAAGAACACTGGGCTTGGGTCTGCGCCCAATTGGGATTACCACCTTCCGCAATCCAGGACTTACAAACCCAATTTTGGGCCGGTGACCGGCTGGATACCGAACTAGTTACCTTCATTAAGAACCTGCGCCCCCACATCAAAACAGGTCTATTGAGCAACGCCTGGACTGGCACCCGTCAAATTGTGGAAGCACGCTATGGCTTCCTGGATGCGTTCGACGTGGTTATCTTCTCTGCCGAAGTGGGAATGCGCAAACCTGACGCACAGATTTTTCACCACACCCTCAAGCAACTCCAGGTAGCTCCCCATGAGGCTGTTTTTGTGGATGATCTACTCCCCAACGTCGAGGGAGCACGTCGGGTGGGTTTACACGCCATTCACTTCACCCATCCAACCTCCGTACGTGAGGCCATCCAAGCCCTCTTGGACCACCATTTTCAACCCCGCTCATAACCCTGATTTATGCAAGGCCAGATCCACCATCCACCCATGCCCTGGTCGCCTCCTCCAGAACTTGCTGCACGCCTTCCGCTTATGGTTGCCGTCGTCGCCGATACGCATGTGCCAGACCGCTTTGAGCAGTTACATCCCCACCTGCTCCCGGCGTTGCACAGTTATCATCCCGACCTAATCCTGCACGCCGGTGATATCTGTATCCCTGAGGTTCTGAAAACCCTTACCACAGTAGCGTCGGTGGTTGCCGTGCGGGGCAACCGGGATTGGGCTTTTCAGAATACCTTGCCCTGGCAACGCGAGTTCACCCTGGGAGGTGTTACCGTCGCCCTTATGCATGGTCATGGCTCATGGCGCACTTACGTCTTAGACAAATGGCAGCACCTTCTCAACGGCTACCAACTGGAACGTTATCGCCAACGCCTACTTAATCAGTCACCCAATGCCCAGGTCATCATCTTTGGACACACCCATCGCCCGGTAGCCGAGTGGTACCAAGGGCGCTTATTTCTCAATCCTGGTTCTGCCGGAACCGGGGTCAGACCAGATTACTTACCTTCCTTTGGTATACTCCATGTTCGATCCCCCGAACAAATTCACGCTACCATCCATCATTTACCACCCTTCCCACGGCGGGGCGTGACTGGTAAACCTTAAGGGTGGCTATTAGCGCAAAGCCACTGTAAGCACTTCGCGCACAATTTGTTCCCCTTCTTCTGCCGTACCTTCTTCCAGTGCCAGAACCACTACCAGCGGAGAGCCCTGCCAACTGGGCACCGTACCGGCCAGCACCCACACCACTGCCTTATTGCCGCTCTGGCCGCGACCAAAAGCCATCCAAATCGGCAAATTACTATCTGCCCAGGCTTCTAATTGTTGGACCCTACGCCCGGCCAGTTCAACCTTCGTCCCGCTTCCTACCGGTAGCACAATCCACTCTTGTTGGGGTGATTTAACCGCCCCAACCAGGTGAATATCCGGGCGCAACCCCTGCTGAAGAACCGCAACCGCCTGCGCCATTTGCAGGGGAGAAAGATACCAACCCGCTTCGCCAGTGATAAGGCTCTCCAAACTGGCATCAGCGGGCGGTAAACTTGCTTTGGCTATAGGCAGAGGAAGTTGAATAGGAGTTCCCCAACCCAATTCCGACCCAAGCGCCGATAATTGCTCCCCACTCAGTCCCTGTGCGAGCGCCAAAGTCACCCATGGGCACCCAGCCTGCGCCGCACTCGCCCAATTGAGCGGAAGTGCGGGCGTTCGCGCACAGGGGAACCGCCCTTGCGCCGTTTGCAGGGCCAGACTTTGAGGCGAGGTATCGGTCTGTTCTGGTGAAAGCCGTTGAATCCCCCATAAGAAAGGCGTCAGCGCTGTGCCCGGCGGATACTGCCCCTGGGTAACCCGATTCAACAACGGGGCGCGTGGATCCGCCTTCCACCGCTCCCAGTCTTCATCCAAACGGTTAGGATCATAGGAAGGTTGTGACACCATAGCCAGGATTTCACCGCTCTGGGCATTCAAAATCACCAGAGCGCCTTGTTTCCCCGTCATGGCAGTATCCGCGGCACGCTGAAGTTCCAAGCTCAGGGTCAATCTTACGTCTAAACCTTGTGGAGGCTGCGCATAGAGCAGGCGCGCCAGCAAGATATTCCAGGCCGGCTGTCCCACCCACCCTCGCAGGTAGCCATCTAGGCCGGCTTCTAAACCGGTCTTACCCAATTGAGGGTGGATAAACCCCAACGTTGAAGCCAGGGGAGGATAAAGCACAACCCGCCGATAGTTACCCGCTTGTCCTTCACTTTGAACCAGCACATTTTCCTGGCGATCTAATATCTGACCCCGCGGCACGAAGCGTTCAGCAACCACCCAACGCAAGTTATCGGCACGGTTGCGCAATGCCTCACCCCGAATTAGCCCCCACCATCCTCCCAGCACCGCGAGTAGGGCTAAAAGGCCTAGAAATCCACCCCCTACCACCCGAAAAGGTTGCACAGCGGTTACGGGCGTGACCATGGTTTCCTCGGTAGCACTGATTTGAAGTAAAAACAACAGCGCAACAAAAGAAACGATCAGAGATGACCCCCCATAAGAAACAAAAGGTAGCGTGACTCCGGTCAAGGGGAACAGGCGCAGGTTCCCCCCGATGATCAACGCTGATTGTCCCCCTAGGTAAACCCCTAATCCAGCCGCCAGTAAACGCCGATAGAGATTAGGTGCACGGACAGCCACAATGAAGCTGCGGGTTACCAGTAAACCAATCAACCCCAATAATCCCACCAACCCCAACAGTCCGGTCTCTTCGGTTATGGCCACCGCGATGAAATCCGAATGAGCCACTGGCACAAAACCCGGACTACCCAACCCCGGGCCGGTGCCCAAAAGCCCACCCTCGGCCACCGCAATCAGGGATTGGATGATCTGGTATCCCACACCTCCCGCTTGCGACCAAGGATCCCACCAGGCTAAAAGGCGGCCATGAATCAAACCAAACACAGCCCCACCGACCCAGGCGGCAAGGATCAACCCAGCCAGGGTAAAGAGCAGAATCCTGCGTTTCCCCGTTGCTAAATAAAGTACCAATGTATAGAGAATGAGAAGCAATGAAGCAGTGCCTAAATCGCGTTGGATCACCAGGAGTGCTACGGCAATCCCTACTACGACCAGGGTTGGCGCTATCAAGGAGGTTAAGTCAAACGAAAAAGGAAGTCGTTCGGCCAGGTAGGCGGCCAGATAAATGAGCAAGAGAATCTTCAACGGTTCTGCTGGCTGAAGGTAGAACCCACAACACCCCAACCACAGGCCTGGTCCTTCCCCCGCCGGGTAGGTGCCGAACACCAGGGTTAATGCCACCAGAAGCAGCCCTAATGCCAGCCAGACGTATTTATACCGCCGCAGCCAGAGCAACAGATTGGGCCAACGCACCCCCATGCCTAAAAGCAGCCAGCCGAAACCCAGCCAGAGCATCTGCCGCAATCCCAGGCTTGCATCCAGACGCCAAACCGTGAGCAATCCCCAACCGCTCAACAATGCCCCTAACGGTAGTAAATAAGGATCATGGTCGCCTAAATACGTCTGAAGGGCGCGCCGTACCCACCAGGCACCTGCGGCCCAAACCGCAAATCCCATCCAATGGCGCCAGTTAAGCGCCGTCTGCAGGGTATGCACCCGCACCGCCGGTGCCAGGGTAAGAATTAAAGCGTAGAGGAAAAGGAAAGCCGCCGCCAAATTAAGGAGACGGCTTTCCTTGATTGCGTTATCAAGAAAGGACGAAGACTTGAAGAGAGTGTTCACGCCGGGAGGTATTTATCCACCAACAAACTTAATTTACGCCGCGTTTCGAGGGGAATCTTCTCCGGGGCGGTAATCAGGGCTTTGGAAAGGGCTTGCGGGCATTCGCAGGTGCGTACCCCGTCTAATAATCCCACCAGGTTCCGAATCACCTCTTGAGCGGCTTGAACATTTTCGCTGAGCGTACGGATCACCATCTCCACGCTCACCGGCTCTTCGCTGGTATGCCAGACATCATAATCAGTGACATGTGCCAGAACCGCATAACACAACTCGGCTTCACGGGCCAGGAATGCCTCAGGGCAGGTAGTCATGCCGATTATGGACATACCCCACGCCCGATACAGATTAGATTCGGCGCGCGTGGAAAAACGAGGTCCTTCAATGGTGATAAACGTTCCGCCCCGATGGACCGTAGCCCCGCTCCCAGAGGCTGCGCGGTAAAGCAAACCCGAGAGATTGGGACAGAAGGGATCAGCCACACCAATGTGGGCCACCAGGCCCTCGCCGAAGAATGAACGTTGCCGGGCCCGGGTGAAGTCAAATAATTGATCTGGCACCACAAAATGCCCCGGACGATAATCATCCCGCAGTGAGCCGCACGCGCTCACACCGACGACATACTCTACCCCCAGTTGTTTCAAGGCGTAGATGTTGGCACGATAATTCACCTCGCTGGGAAGGATAAAGTGCCCCAGCCCATGCCGCGCCAGAAACGCGATCCGCTTGCCTTCTAAGGTGCCCAGCACGATGGGAGAACTGGGCGAACCGAACGGCGTTTCGACCTCGATAGTCTCCACATTCTCTAAAGCACTGAACCGATACAACCCCGAACCACCGATGACACCGAGAATGGGTTTTTCGTTCATACCTCCTCCTGTGATTGAATTTGAATGCGCAGCAGGGCCTGACCGCAGCGCAGAGTATCCCCAGAAACGACCACTGTGGGCATCTGCACCCGTTCGTCATTCAGAAACGTACCATTCGTTGAATGTAGATCCTCAACCCACCATTGGTGATCCCGATAACGTAAACGCACATGACGAGTTGAAACCGTCTCATCCTTTAGAACCACCTGACAAGAGGGATGTCTTCCTACCAGGATCTCCCGCTCCACAAACCGATAAACTTGATTTTCCCCTTCTTTTTCAGAGACGACTTCCAGGGCAATCGCGGGTGTCGCCTCCCGGGCCCCACGTTGCAAATGAAAATTCAGTTCACGCCACAGGGTCAGTAGTGCCCAGCCCAGGAATGCATAGAGCACAACCGCCAGCAAAATGCGCAAAATAAGCACGAAAATACCGGTGATCATACATTATTCCATAGGTTGGGTTCCGGCTGTGCCATCGGGCTGACTCTCTTCTCCATAGATCAAAGGGACACCAGCCAGTGAGATCACATCCCCTGCCTGCAGTTCACGCTGGAAAATACGCTCTCCATTAACATAAGTGCCACCAGTCGAATTGAGGTCGAAAAGCACAAAACAGTCACCAACGCGACGAATCTGCGCGTGATGACGAGAAACGCGCAAATCGGTAATGACCAGCGTGTTATCGCTGTGACGACCAATGCTGATCACGCTTTGTTCCAGGGGGAATACCTCCTGGCCTCGCACGATCAGAAAGGCCCGACGCCCATGTGGCACACGAGACTCCGGCTCCGCGTTTAGCGTGATGACTGCTGTTTCGCCCAACCTCTCATCCTCCCATTCCCAATGAACACGCATTTCATCCCCTTCGAGATTGGGATTCTCCCTTAGCACAATCTGAGGGGTTCCCAGGAAGTTAAACCCTGCCTCTCCAGCCAATTCTTCCAATGCCCGAATCAAAGGCGCTTGCCAATCACCTTTGCGATGCCATGTGGCGTAAATCGCGTGCGGCACCTCAATGACACAGAGATTCGGCAACGGGCGCCCGGTAGGTTGATTGAGCAAAGCGGTTTGCAGAGCCTCAAAGAGATGACGTGACCAGTCTTCGGTATGATCGCGCCAGGGTACACGCCCCAGGTAATCCTCAACCAGGGCGCGCAGGCGCTGTTCAAGGTGTTCGAGACGAAAACCCATACGTTATAATATTATAAGACACAACCTGAATCAAAAAATGAAGCCCGGTCAAGCCAACCTTCCATGAACACGGTGCCCATCTCAGGCTTTGAAGAAATCCGCCATACCGCCGATTGGGCGTTACGGGTATGGGCGCCGGATTTAGCTACCCTCTTCACCCAAGCAGCCCGTGGGATGTATTACCTGGAAGGTGTGGAAACGGCACCAGATCCTCAAGTAGACCGTCAGATTACCCTCCGCGGCGAAGATTTTGAAAGCCTATTGGTAGCCTTCTTGAATGAACTGCTTTATCTGCAAGAAACCGAGCGGCTGGCGTTTGAGATCCTCCACTGCAACATTCACGACCATGTCTTAGACGTCTTGGTTTTGGGTAAGCCTATTCGCCACCTCAACAAGGCCATCAAAGCCGTCACCTTTCACAATTTAGCCATTCGTTCCACACCTCAAGGGCTTGAAACGATCCTTACGTTCGACGTTTGATCATCACCGTTGTAGACCTTATTACAAAGGCTACCGCCGAGGCTGATAGAAAGCCACCACTCGCCGCTTCTTTTATCGTGCAATTTGGGATGGACGGATGAGAATGGAGGTGCTGCCATGATCCGTTTACAAGATATTCGTAAAGTTAACGACTATGAGTGGGAAATCCCGGCGACCTACCGCTCGGATATGCGTGCCTCGGTGCGCCTTTTTGTTACCCGCCGCCTGCTTGAGGCCTCACTTGAAGATCTCTCCCTCGAACAGGCCATTAATGCCGCCACCTTGCCCGGTGTGGTGGATCCGGTGGTCGTGATGCCGGATATGCACCAAGGGTATGGCTTTCCCATTGGTGGGGTTGCGGCTACCCGAGTCTCAGATGGCGTGGTTTCACCCGGTGCCATTGGTTATGATATCAATTGTGGGGTGCGCTTACTAGCCTCACAAATTCCTTACGAGCAAGCATTACCTTATCTCGACAACCTGGCCTCAGCCTTGAATCGCTACTGCCCGAGTGGGGTGGGAACCGAAGGCGAATACCGTCTCAGCCATGAGGAATTGGATCAAGTTTGCCGCCTAGGTGCGCGCTGGGCCCTCAAGCGCGGTCTGGCCAGTGAAGAGGATCTACGCCGCACCGAAGAAGGGGGTTGTCTCGAAGGGGCGGACCCTAACAAAGTGAGCCACAAAGCGAAGGAACGCGGCCGCACCCAACTGGGCACTCTGGGGGCAGGTAACCACTTCCTTGAAGTTGATGTCATCGAACAAATCTTTGACCCCGAGGCCGCTCAGGCGATGGGGCTGCAGGAAGGCAACCTCGCGCTTTTGATCCATTGCGGATCGCGTGGATTCGGTCATCAAATTTGCACGGATTACGTTCAGGATCTGCAGAGTGCCGTTAAGAAATACGGTATTCACCTGCCCGACCGCGAACTGGTTTGTGCCCCCATTAACTCACCCGAAGGGCGTGATTATCTGGCTGCCATGCGTGCCGCCGCAAATTATGCCTTTTGCAACCGACAATTGCTGGCCCACGCCGCCCGTCGCGCTTTTGAAGAGGTCTTTGCCGGCAAAGTGCGCAACTGGCATCTGCACCAGGTTTACGATATCGCCCATAATATGGGAAAGATTGAGACGCATATCGTCAATGGAAAACCCCTTAAGGTTTGCGTTCATCGTAAGGGAGCCACACGTGCCTTTGGACCTGGATTTCCTGAATTGCCTGAAGAATACCGCCACCTAGGGCAACCCGTATTGGTGCCGGGAAGCATGGGCACGGCCTCATGGGTGCTCATTGGCACGGAAACCAGCATGCAACGCTCATGGGGTTCCACTTGCCACGGCGCCGGGCGTGTCCTTAGCCGCCACAAAGCCAAGAAAGAGATTCGGGGTGAGCGATTGCGCGACGAACTTGAGAAGCGCGGCATCCACGTGCGCGCCGGCTCCATGTCGGGATTGGCCGAAGAAGCGCCGCAGGCTTATAAAGATGTGGATGAGGTGGTCGAAACCGTTGCCGGCGCAGGGATTGCGCGCAAGGTCGCCCGCCTGCGCCCGGTGGCCGTGATCAAGGGTTAGAGGTCGTCTTCCCCAAACTCTGCAGTTTCACCCTCCGCCAACGGTCGGCTGATCTGGGCCGTGCGCGCGCGAGTCAAGTCTAAAAAAGCCCGCACCGGCAACCTCAAGTTAAGACCGCGTTGTCCCCCAGAAACATGAAACGTTTCTTCATCTAACGCGCTCTCGTCCACAACCACCTGAAACCCTCGTTGCAGTAATGCCAGTGCCGAGATTCCCCCGGCTTGTAAGCCGGTCAATTGTTCAGCTTCACGCTGGGTAGGCACGCGAAGTTTTTTCTCCCCCAAGAAGGCCGCCAATGCTTTGAGGTCCACAGCACGCGTGCCCGGGATAACGGCTAAGATCGGTTTACCCCCACCTTCGCGCACCACCACAATGGTTTTAAATACTCGCTGAGGTGGCACCCCCAAACGGCGCGCCGTCTCCAATGCTCCCAGTTTTTGAGGGGGTAACTCAAACACCTCAAAAGGAATATGGCGCGCCTTAAGTAATCGAATCACGTTATTGGTCGCCACCATAATTTACCTACTCCCGCCCGGGCTTTAAGTAAATCGGATTGCTGAAAATCCACCCTCGCCGCCGCCCCAGATATGAGAGGTAACACTCCACCCGATACACGCCGGGGGTCTGCGTAATCCAGGTACAGACTTCCTGCCGCTTCCAAATCTTAATCACCTGCCCGTCTTTAATCAGTCGGCATTCTGCAGCCTGGGGTAGGCGAATCTTTAAGGTCACCCCACCGTTGACATCCAGGGAATCCCCCATGACGACCGTGCGAGAACGTCCCTGAGCAGTAAAACGGAAACCCCGCGTTGATGCAGGTAAATCATAACCAATAAAGCAGTGCCCTTGGCGTAACGCGGTCAAAACGCTCTGCTTATCAGTATTAAAATCCCCACTTAACGCTTCGGGCAACAGGACATGTGTGTTGATCGCCCGAAAGTGAAACTGATATGGAAATACGACCCGCCGCAAGAAGCCGGCGCGCAAATGCAGTGCATGCGCATCCGATCCTCCAATGGCGACCACCGGCTGTCCTTTCTGAAGCAGTGCATCCCAACGCTGCAGTGTCGCCGGGATGGGTCCATGAGCCACAAATTGGGGGAAAAAGGCGTAAAAGAATGCCTGAAGGCGAAAGCGAATCACATTTTTAAGTTCACTAAACCCATTCCAAAGTTCCAGGCCGGTAAATCCATAGACCTCCCAGTCTTCCCATGAAATATCTTCCTCACCAAACATCGGTAAGGCGGGGTCGTTAGGATGGGCAATAAAGACCAACCCACCCGCCTGACGCGCCGCGTCTATCACGCGTTGCGGCGAGCCGGCCAGCAGGGATAACTCGCGATTAGCGCCGATCACCAAAAGGTGATTTTTCTGTGGGTTGCGCATTCGATCATGAACTTCCTCACCTACCAGTAATAAAACGCGGCGGTCATGCGCTTCGCGATACCCCTCGACTCCCTGCACCCACACATTATGATCAGTAACGATCACCCCATCCAAGCCTGCGCGAGCCGCGGCTTCAACAATATCGCGATGCAGGCCGCTCCCATCCGAATAGCGCGTATGCATGTGCAGGTTTAAAATGATCTCTTCCATGGCGGTTGACGATTCTTGAAATTAGACGGTATAATCCTGGCGTTGCTTCCTAAAGGAGGAAAACGTGACCACTTACTTGGATATCGCATTGATTATAATCTCGCTTGCATTAACAGCCAGCGTCATTCTACAAAACAAAGGCGTTGGCTTGGATGGGTTGACTGGTGCCGATAGCACTCAGGTCTTCAGTGCACGTCGCGGCCTCGAGAAAACCCTTTTCAATATCACCATTGGCTTGAGCGTCATCTTTTTTATCTTGACCATTTTGACCATTGCCTTACGGTAAACGACCGCGTTGCCGTGCCGTGCGTGACTAGGGATCAAATTGATAACCAAGGGCCTTTGCCCTGATCGAAGGGAAGGTGCCCTTATCTTGCTTTCACAAGGCCTATGAAAAATTTTCGCTGGCAACTTCTTATTATTTTCTTAACTGGCTTGGTGGTTAGCATTCTGCTATTGAGCGAACGCCCCAATCCGGTTCTCTCACCCCAAACCCCCGAACCTCGCCGCGGTGGTGCTTATACCGAAGCCCTCATTGGCCAGTTTAATCGTCTGAACCCCCTACTGGACTTCTATAATCCAGCCGATCGTGATGTGGATCGTCTGCTCTACAGCGCCTTACTGCGTTTCGATGAACGTGGGTTACCTCAAGCCGACCTGGCCGAGTCATGGGGCATTTCGCAAGACGGTACCGTCTATAATTTCACCTTACGTCCAGGCATAAAATGGCATGACGGACAACCCCTGACTAGCGCTGACGTGGTCTTTACCATCGAGAAATTGCGTGAGGGCGGTTCAGCTGTCCCGGCGGATTTGCAAGAATTCTGGAAATCCATTGACGTCAAAGCGCTCAGCGATACTGCCCTCCAATTCCGCCTGCCGGAGCCTTTTGCACCTTTCCTAGACTACCTGACCTTTGGGATCGTCCCTAAACACCTTCTCGAAGGAAGGACCTTTGACGAGATTGTTAACGCTGACTTTAATATGCAACCTGTTGGTAGTGGCCCCTATCGGTTTGATCGCCTTATCGTAGAGAACGGCACCATCACCGGTGTAGTACTTAGCGCCAATGCGGACTACTATATTCATCCCCCATACATCGAGCAAATCGTTTTTCGTTACTATCCTGACTCCGCGACCGCGTTACAGGCCTTCCGCGACGGGCAGGTTCAGGGCATCAGCCAAATCACATCTGATGTATTGGCAGAAGCCTTGGCCGAGCCCAATCTCGCCCTTTATACCGCGCGTCGCCCCGAATTGAGCTTGATCTTGTTCAACCTAAAGAACGCCGATGTACCTTTCTTACAGGATGTGGCAGTGCGGCGTGCGCTTTACACTGCGATCAATCGTCAGTACCTTGTGGATCGAATCTTACAAGGGCAGGCTATCTTGGCAGATGGGCCGATTTTTCCCGGCACTTGGGCTTATTATGAGGGCACACCGCGGGTAAACTACAACCCAGATGAGGCTCAAAACCTCCTGCGTGAGGCTGGCTACACCTTACCGGCGGAGGGTGAACCCGTTCGTGTGAACAAAGATGGAGTTGCAATTCGTTTCACCCTGTTGTATCCAGATACACCTCACCATCGTGCCCTGGCCGAAGCCATTCAAACCGATTGGGCACAACTCAACATTGACGTCCAACTCGAAGCCGTACCTTACGACGTTTTAGTGCAACAGCGCCTTGCCGAACGAACGTATCAAGCCGCCCTTGTGGATCTGAATCTCTCCCGGTCGCCGGACCCCGATCCCTATCCCTTCTGGGATCAGGTTCAAGCCACCGGAGGGCAGAACTATACTCAATGGGATCACAAACTAGCCAGTGAATACTTGGAAAAAGCGCGCATCACCCCGGATATCGGCGAACGCACTCGCCTCTACCGCAATTTCCAGGTCATCTTCGCCGAGGAATTGCCAGCCTTACCCTTGTTCTATCCGGTTTATAATTACGGCATTAGCCAGCAGGTTCAGGGCGTGCGCGTTGGTCCACTCTTTGACACTGCGGATCGCTTTGCTACGATTTTAGAATGGCATCTCCTGGCAGCACGTCCACAACGTACAGAAATCACACCGTCACCTACCGCACCCTAACTTTTCTAAATATTCTCCCTATCGCCATGGGCAACCCGTCGGCCTCGAATGCCTGACGGGTTGCTGTAAATTTAGGGCTTTTTGCTTGAGGTGATCATGAACCTTCTCGATAAAGACTGGGCTTTCTTCCAAGCCGCCGTGCCCGAATTGGAAGATTACCTCCTCTCGCCAGTGTTATTCTGGCCGCTCAACCTCCGCATCGGCTACCCCATTCCTGAGGATCTCAATCGCTTAACGCTGGGAAACCTGCTCCTTGCCCAGGCCCGCCTCAATGCTCACCCCTGGCCCGAACCACAACACCGCCAATTAGCCCAACTGACCCAGCAGGTACAACAAATCCGAGAGCATTGGCGCGCCAACTGGCAAAAGAAAGCCGCACAAGAAATTCCAACTCGACTAAACTTATGGAAACAAGCCCTCGCAGAGGCACTTGACCCATCGGCGACGCCTTCATCCACCATGTGGGCGTATCAAGTGCGACATCGTGCCATCTTGCATTTTCTCTTCCTAGAGATTCCCGCTATTGAGCCCTCGCATCGCGAGGCACTCGCAGCCCTGGATCAACGCCTGCGCAGCACCAAACCACTGAACGGCTTTTTGTGGGAACCCGAGCTCCAGGCTGCTTTCCCCCCCGAGACCTTTTGGTTCCTTTACATTATGCCCTAAAAGCGAAGGAGCAGCATGATGACATTTTACACCCGCAATGGCGATGATGGTTTCACCGGGTTGTTAGGCGAGGGTCGTGTTCCCAAAGAGGAAAGCCGGATTGAAGCTCTGGGCACTCTGGATGAGGCAACCGCTGCCCTGGGATTAGCGCGCAGCCTCATCCAAGATCAAACCCTAAAGCAGGTTGTTTTACACATCCAGCGAGATCTCTATTTGCTGATGACCGAGGTCGCAGCTACCCCTGAAAACGCGGTGCGTTTCCGCCGGATTAACTCGGCTTCCGTAGCCTGGTTGGAGCAACAAACCGATACCTTCGCCCAAAAGGTTGCTATCCCTGATGAATTTATTCTACCCGGCGAAACACCTGCCGGCGCGGCCCTTTCTCTTGCGCGCACAATCATCCGCCGTGCCGAGCGGCGAGTAGCAGCTCTCTTCCACCAAAAACTGCTTGAAAACAATGACGTACTTCGTTACCTCAACCGCCTATCTTCGCTCTGCTTTGTACTGGAACTTTTCGTCTATCAATCCGGTGGGGTAGATCGCCCTACGTTGGCAAAAGATCTCTAACATCATCAGAGGGCATTATGGTAGGCACTGGAACATTGCTAAACGTCACAACTGTATTGATCGGTGGCTCTCTCGGCCTTTGGTTGGGTGGGCGCTTGCCCGAGCGCCTGCGTCAAACCGTGGTAGCCGGCTTAGGATTATTCACCTTGGCCTACGCCCTGAAAATGTTCCTCACCACCCAAAACTCCCTGGTTGTATTAGGGAGCATCTTGATCGGCGCCCTCTTAGGTGAATGGTGGCGTGTTGAAGAGGGTTTGGGGCGACTGGGTCAGTGGTTAGAAAAGCGATTTGCGCACCAGGATAGTGCCGCGAGCAGTCAGCGTTTCGTCCGTGGTTTTCTCACCGCTTCGTTGGTCTTCTGTGTTGGCCCAATGACCATCCTGGGCTCAATTCAGGACGGCTTGACCGGTGATTACCAGACCTTGGCCATCAAATCGGTGCTCGATGGGTTTGCATCGTTAGCCTTTGCTTCTAGCCTAGGTGTCGGTGTGTTATTTTCTGCGCTGGTGATTTTAGTCTATCAAGGTAGTTTAACCTTGTTGGCGGCACAAATTCAGCAGATCATCAGCGCACCGATGATGACCGAAATGAACGCTACCGGTGGGGTAATTCTCATGGCCATTGCAATTGGGGCATTGCTGGAAATCCGCCCCATTCGCTCTGGCAACCTGCTCCCTGCCCTTTTTATTGCACCGCCCCTGGTCTGGATCATGAGCCGCCTCGGCTTGTATTGAGGCGGCTCATGAAATGACCTTACGGCTGAGTACTGGAAGCCAACGCCTGGTCAATGGTCGCAAACAGTTCTGTTTGCCCCACCAGCGTACCATTGACGTCGAAGGTGGGAGTGCCAGTTACGCCTTTGCTGCGCGCGTATTGACCATCTTCTTGAACTTTTTGGCGATATTTACCACTTGCCATACAGTTATCATATTGGGCAAGATTGAGTTTCAGGTCCTGGGCAAATGCCCGCAACAACTTTTCGGTCATTGGCAAATCGTAATTGGCAAAGATGTAGTCGTGAAATTCCCAAAACTTGCCCTGATCCATAGCGCAGTAAGCGGCTTCCGCTGCCAGGAACGACTCGTCACTGATAAAAGAAAACGGCGTATATGTGAAATAAACCTTACCTGTTGCCACATACTCTTCAACTAAACGCCGCTCTGACTCGCGCCAGAAAGCAGCACAATGCACACAGCGAAAGTCCGAGAACTCCTCTACTTTGACCGGGGCGTTAGGGTCACCCACCGAGGTAGCATTTACCGGTGAGCGTTCGATCGGTTCGGGGCGAGTAAATTCAACCGGGCGATTACTTAGGATTAATACGACCACCACAGCAATTGCTGCCAAAGCAACAAACACCACGGCAATAAGACGTTTCTGGCGCTGACGTTGTTGTTGTAATTCGCGGTAGGAGACCCGTTTGCTTTTAGACGTACTTTGAGAAGACGGCATTGAAACCTCCTCTAAAAATGATAACGTTAATGAGTATAGAGATAAACCAGATACTCCTCACCGGTGAGACGGAATCCCGCCTTCTGGTATAGGGCAAGTGAGGCCTGGTTATCTTGCTGTGTATTAACGGTTAACTGCGTCACTCGATAGGAACGAAAATGGCGAATCACATCATTGAGCAGGGCTTGTCCAACCCCATGGCGCTGCCAGGAAGGATGAACCGCTAGGCGCGCCAGATGGGCATTCATGGGACTGAGGGTGCTGAATTGAAACCCAACGATCCTATCGGCAATTACAGCCACGCTGGCATACGCCGCCTGCTGCCAGGAACGATAGATATCCGCGGCGCTGTTACGCCATAACCACTCAAAGGCACTGTTATCTATGCTTGCCACGGCCTCCAGGTCGTCCATACCCATAGGACGAATGGTGACCCCTAATCTTCTCAATTCGTTTTCATGCTCACCCGGAGGATCGTTTAGGCTCCGCCAAAGCGTGACCACATGTTGATACAAGGTAAAATGCTCTCGTTCCAGCAAGTGTGCAAACCAGGGGCGCAGCGCAATGGCTGCCAGCACATTTTGATGGGCTAAGGTTTCCCACACTTTGGGAAAGAGCGCATGCCATGCTTCAGCAGGTCGTTCCCATTCGGAACATGCAAAAAGACGCACCCACGCAACCCCAGGCGGATCCGGTGGACAGGCCAAGGCTGCATCCACCCGCTCACCAGTGAGCAATAACCAAAACGGTTGATGCCCAAGCCAATCTAAGGGAGTGCGCCAGTCGAGGTGACGATGAATATAGCGGCCACCTTGTAGGAGTTGACGCAGATGGGCGATATCTTCAGGAGTGGCGCGACGAAGTTGACGCTCAATAATCACCGCTGATTTCAACCCTGTATCCTGCCTTACTTAATGCCCATGACACGCCGAAGTACACCGAAAAGCGATTTTAATGCTTTTTCTCGAGCAGAAAGGCGCGGTTGGTGTTCTAGGGCATCGTCCATACTAAAAACGGCCGCGATCTGGTTCCCCATCTTTACGTGCAAGGCGGAAATGCGCCGTTTCACCACAGCGTAGTTTTCATTGTCCCCCACAGCCATAAGCCGTTCTGCCGCTTCACGGTAGACTGTTAACGCCTCTTCAAGCTGCCCCAAAGCCTCTAACGCCGCCGCCCAGTTGCCTAATGCCAGGGCTTGGCGATGTTCATCCCCAGCGTGAGCAAAAATTTCCACAGTACCCTCGACACACCGCAACGCCTCATCCGCTCGATTGGCTTGTAGCCACGCCACACTGGCATTGTTGCGCATTTCGGCCGCCTTGAGGACATCACCCATTGCCTCATAACCTTTGGCAATCTCTTCATAGAGGCGAGCCGCCGTTTCAAAAGTCCCCTGCGTGTAGGCTGCTTGGGCTTCTGCTAGTTGAGAAGATAGATCAGGTGTTTTCTCCATGTGGTGGATGACCTCAACTTAATAGGTGATTTCCAATAGAGATTCGGCCACCGCACGCAGTTTATCCGCCGAGAGTTCGCTTAATCGCATGGCCAATTCCAGATAGGGGCGATTGACCGGTTTTCGGATAAACGCCTGCACTTCCTCCGGTAACTCCAGAAACTGCTGGATCGCCTGATGACGCAAACGCCACTCTCCCACCGGGCCGCGCTGATCAAATAGATCCTCCAGGCGCAAATCCAGCGCATTTGCGATTAATTCCAACTCAGGCAGTGGAATCGGGTGAGTTCCAGTTTCGTATTGTTCTAGTAAATGCTCATCTAAACCCACCCGCCGCGCTATATCGCCCTGGGTAAGGTTACGCTGTTGGCGGGCTAAGCGCAAACGGGCTCCAATCATACGCTGACGCAGGCTCAAGAGAGTGTGTAAATTCTCGGGAGGTAGCGGGGGTTCGGTTTCAGAAAGGGCTCGGCTTTCCCAAAAATGCTCCAGTGGAACATCCAGATAGAAAGCCAGTGCCTCGAGTTGGGGCAGCGATGGGGCCAGTTGTCCGGCTTCCATGGCTTCATACTCCTCGACCGTGCAGCCCATCGCTTGAGCACATAGCGCTGTCGAATGATGACGCGCCAGACGGGCGTCGCGCATTAGCAGACCCAATTTTTTCGTCCGCAATCGCACTTTTTGTTCAAAGAGTGTATCCATGTCTCCTCCCAACCCAATTCCTCACCGCCTGCGACCCGAGATCATCTCGGTCAAATTAGCCCCAAATACCTCAGGCCCCAACTTGAATCCAGCCGCCTCTAACCGCGGGGTAAACATCGGACGTATTCCAGTGGGTTTCACTTCACCCAAAACCCGGCCATCGGGTCCAATGCCAGTTTGTTCGAAGCGGAAGATTTCATTCATCACTACCGTATCCCCTTCCATCCCCACTACTTCAGTAATTGAGGTCACCTTGCGGCTACCGTCTCTCAAGCGCGACTGGTGGATGATCAAATCAATAGCAGAGGCAATCTGTTGCCGGATAACACGAACGGGTAAATCCATCCCGGCCATCAAACACATCGTCTCCAAACGCGAGATGGCGTCCCGCGGTGAGTTGGCGTGCAGGGTGGTCAGCGAACCATCGTGACCAGTATTCATCGCCTGCAGCATATCCAGTGCTTCGCCCCCGCGTACTTCTCCAACCACGATGCGATCCGGGCGCATACGCAACGCGTTACGCACCAAATCCCGCACCGTAATAGCCCCCTTACCCTCCGAATCAGGGGGCTTGGTTTCCAAGCGCACCACATGTTCCTGTTGCAACTTCAACTCTGCTGCGTCTTCAATCGTAATGATTCGTTCATCGGCGGGAATAAACGATGAGAGCACGTTAAGCAATGTTGTCTTACCGGAACCGGTTCCACCCGATATGACGATGTTAAAACGGGCAATGACGCAGGCCCGAATGAACTCCGCCATAGCCGGGGTCAGGGAACCCAATGCGATGAGTTGATCCACCGTCAGTTTATCCTTTTGAAATTTGCGAATCGTGATCGTCGGGCCATCAATTGCGACAGGTGGAATGACGGCGTTCACCCGTGAACCATCTGGCAAGCGTGCATCTACAGTTGGGCTATCAGCATCAATCCGCCGTCCTAACGGCAGCACAATTTTTTCAATCAAACGAATCACCTGGTCATCATTCACAAACGTAATATTCGTTTTGATGATCTTACCCTTGCGCTCAATATACACCTTTTTAGGCCCATTGACCATAATTTCACTGATCTCGGGATCGTCTATTAACGGCTGCAAGGGACCAAACCCTAACAACTCATCCAGAACTTCACGAAATAGTTGCTCGCGGATTGGAGTTGCCAGGTTGATCTTAAGACCAGCGTAGATTTGCTGCAAAGCCTGAAGGACAGCTTCACGCCGCTGGTCTCCTTGGATGTAATCTTTGCCTTCTAACTCCCGCGCTACAGCGTTGACCAAGTGATCCCTGAGTCGAACCAAATCAGGGTGTAATGGAGACGGAGTTGTTGTACTGCCACTTGTAACCATAGGTCTTCTCAGTCTTCTCCAGCTTCAGGGGACGGCATTAGTTCCTCTAATGGGGTAATCCAAACAATTTGTTGAACCTGCAAAGCCAGAAAATGGGTGCGCAGGACAATCTGTTCCCCGGTTGTATCATAAATTGTAGCCTCGGTAACGGCTAAAAACGCCCCTGTCTGATCCAGTTCATCCTTGAGGCGCTCATCCGGGCGCACATGCACCTGTCCATAAATACGATGTGTGGGTGTCTGAATCACCACATTGACCGGGCGTTTGGTAATCACGCGCGTAAAGAACTTACCCTTTTCGTCAAATTGGGTCACCATGTTATCGCTCCACAGTCTATCCTATTGCGCTTGAGTCCTCTGCCGGCATTAAGTAACCCAACCCCGGACGGGTAAGAATATGCTGAGGATTATGCGGATCATCCTCGAGTTTTTGGCGCAAGCGTGCAATACTCACCCAGAGGATCTCTTTATCCTCACGGTACGAATCTCCCCATACTGCAGATAACAATTCCTCGGCACTAAGCACCACCCCTGCGTGTTGGGCAAAATGGATAAGCAGCCGATATTCCGTTGCTGAAAGAAACACCGGCCGATCGCCCTTCCACACTTCTGCTCGTGCCAGATCGATCTTTAAGTCCTTATGCACAAAATAACGTTTGCTTACCTCTTGCTGGGAGGTCTTGGCGCGCCTTAGCACCGCCCGCACTCGCGCCACCAACTCCATCGCCGAGAAGGGTTTCACCACATAGTCATCTGCCCCCACGTTCAGCCCTTTGACCCTATCTTGTTCTTCCCCTTTGGCTGTCAAAATGATCACCGGAACATCTGAGAATTGGCGGATGCGTTCGCAAGTAGTAAAGCCATCCATGCCCGGCATCATCACATCCAGGATCACCAGATCAGGTTGTTTACTCGTCACCTGCTCAATCGCTTCTGTGCCATCACGCGCAACATAAACCTCATAGCCTTCCGCTTCAAGGTTAACGCGCAAGAGATGACGATAACGTTGCTCATCATCCACAACCAAGATTTTTGTGCCCATTTAAGCCCAACACCTCCTTCCCCTATGGCTTCCAGGGCAAATAAATATGAAAAACAGTGCCCTGTCCCAATTGTGATTCCGCCCAAATCTGGCCATAGTGCGCCTGGATAATTTGCTTACAAATGTACAAACCCAGCCCGGTTCCATGTACAGAGGGTTGTATATCGGGCACACGGAAAAAACGTTCAAAGATTTTCTGGCGATATTTTTCGGGAATGCCCGGACCGCGGTCGGCGAAAGCGAGATGAACACCTCCGGCATCGGGTGTAATTTTAATGGAAACCGGAGAACCTGGTGCATATTTCACCGCATTAGAAAGTAAATTTTCAAAAACCTGCGCCAGGCGTTGTGGATCCGCTAATATCGGACTCAGTGGTTCATCAAGTTGAACACTCACCTCCAGTTCGGGATGGCGCAACCTAATTCGTGCCACCACATCACTGACCAGCGAATCCAATCGCACTGGTTGGAAATTCATCTTGATCCGCCCGGTCTGCAAACGTGCCGAATCGAGCAGATTATCAATTAATTCCTGCATGCGATCGGCCTCTTGATCAATAATGTTTAGAAATTCACGTTGTGTAGCGGCATCCCAGGTAGCGTCCGGGCGTAGCAACGTGGTGGTGTATCCTTTGATAAATCCTAATGGGGTGCGAAATTCATGCGAAAGCGCCGAGATAAAATCTTCCTGGGCTTGCAAACCGCTGTATTGAATTTCCAGGCGTGAAATCTCGTGTGCTAACCGTTCCCGTAAAATGGCCTGTGCCAACTGCTGGCCGAAAAACTCCACAAATGGAAACGCTACCGAATCAAAGGGCGGGCCACCAAAGCGGATCCAAATCAGTGCCCCAAGCAGTGTTTCCCCCACTTGGAGAGGTACACCCAACATATAGGGACGTTGTAAGCGATCTTCGATGGTGTCGGCTGGTTCTTGAAGGATTAACTGCCGCTGTTCCACCACCTGATTGCTCAGCGCTTCCCCCCAAGCCACATCGGCTTCAGCAGATTTTCCACGTCCGGTTGCGCGAGCAAAGCCGACCTCAAGATTCAAGGTAACCGGATCCAGCAAGTACACCACCAGATTATCAAACACAAAATGGGGACGTACCACCTGAATGGCCTCATCCATCACCTTCCGCCAAGAAGATGCTTGCCCCAATATACGACTTAGAGCAAAAAGTGCTTCAACTGGTAATACTTGGGGAATATCACCCACCTTCATAATTGCTCTTCACCTCCTCATTAGAGAACACACGCCGCAAGAGAAATGAAAACCGACTTCCACGCCCTAATTCAGAAGCCACTGAAATTACAGAATCGTGGGCCTCGATGATCTTTTGAGCGAGTGAAAGCCCCAGTCCTGTCCCTCCATAGCGACGGGTGGGAGAACTATCTAACTGATGAAAAGGTTCAAACAGTTCCTGCAAGCGATTTGCCGGAATCCCAATCCCGGTATCGGTAACGCTTACTTCCACGTGTTCATTCATCAATTCGATGGCCAAGGTAATATGCCCGCCGGCCGGAGTAAATTTGACGGCATTATCCAGTAATTGATGAACAACCCAACCAATTTTTTCCCAATCACCATAAACTAATAACTCCCCGTTTGTGGGGCATCTCAATTCCAGGTCCAAGTGATGATCACGAGCACGAGGGGATACCTGCTCGATAATCTTGTGACACAAATTGCAAAGATCAAACGGTTCAATTCGAACCGGTAAATTTCCTCGTTCCGTCGTCGAGAACAAGATCAGGTCTTCAATCAAGCGTTCCAAGCGGGCAATCGCCTTCTCCATAGTGAGCAAAGCTCGATGCTGTTCTTGATTCAGCGGCCCTAGATCACCTGAGAGTAGAAGTTCATGATAGCCCTTCAAATGCGTAAGGGGCGTGCGCAACTCATGCGAGATATTGGCTACAAAATTGGCCTTCAACTGGTTGAGTTCGGAGAGTTTTTGTAGCGCCCGCTCTAGTTCTGCCGTGCGCTGTTGCACCCGCTGTTCGAGTTGGGCATTGCTTTCTTCAAGGGCAGTGCGCAATTGAAGCACATACTCGGTAATCGCATGATCTAAAAGGGTCTGGCTGATTTTGCCCAATTCAACTAACAATTGCCCTAACAGGGGTACCTCTCGCCCCTGTTCGCGTAATTTTGCCTGGTAATCCAGTACAGCGTCCAAATCATCTTGCGAGAGAAAGCCGCGCTCAACCAGGTAATCCCCTAAACGAGGCACCAATAATTCAGGTTTAAGGATTGGGGGTATCGAATTCACATCTCTTCCGTCTGCCATACCCACTCTCCCCCCACCATGGTCGCAACTGGGTGTAATTGGTGCAGATCTTCGGCTGGCATTTCCCATGGGTTCCGATCCAGAACAATCAAATCTGCGTAATAACCTGACCGTAGGCTTCCGAGACAATTTTCCAATCCGGCTGCATAGGCTGCACCAAGGGTGTAGGCTTCAATCGCTTGTTGAACGGTAACTCGCTCTTGAGGATACCAACCTTCCGGGCCGGGTGTCCCATCCAGACGCCGGCGGGTTACTGCCGCATGAATTCCCCAAAACGGGTTGGGCGATTCCACTGGCGCATCCGAACCGAATGCCAGCCGCGTTCCTTGGCCAAGCAAGGTGCGGTAAGCATATGCATAACGTGATCGTTCACCCCAATAGCGGTCGGCCATTTCCATATCCGAGGTTGCATGTATGGGTTGCACTGAAGCGGTGACATTGGCTTGGGCCAATCGCCCGATATCTTGGGGACGCAAAATCTGAACGTGCTCAATCCGGTGGCGCAGGTGAGGCTTTCCAGTGTCATGTTCCCATTGGCGTAACTGTTCTAAACCGGTGAGTACCTCCGCATTCGCACGGTCACCGATTGCATGCACCGCCAAGCTTAAGCCAACCTCTCCCGCCTTACGCCCAATTTCAAATACCTGCTCTGCCTCCAAGAACAACAGGCCATAGTCTTCTCGTCCAAGATAAGGCTCAAACATGGCTGCCGTTTGTGGCCCTAACGCCCCATCGGCAAAAAGTTTAACCCCTCCGATGCGCAACCAGGCGTCCCCAAAACCGCTCCCAACTCCAAGCACAACCGCCTCATCCAGTGCGTCAAGCGGGAGACTCTTGAGCACACGCAATTTCAATTCACCTTCGCCACGCAGTCTTTGCAACGCCATAAAACATGTGCGCTGATCAAAATCATGAACGCCGGTTAAGCCCATCTGCCAGAGGATTGGCAGAGCCGCTCGAATTGCCCTGGCAACATCCTCCACCTCCGGCTGAGGGATGCAACGTTGCACCAGATCTACCGCCGCCTCAAATAAGATACCCGTGGGATGCCCTTGAGCATCGCGTTGAATCCGCCCCTCGCTAGGATCAGGGGTATCGGGCCCAATTCCGGCTAAGCGTAACGCCGTTGAATTGACCCACGCCGCATGAAGTGACTTGGCAGTGAGAAAAACCGGGTGTTGAGGGGCAATAGCATCTAAATCCTGGGCTGAGCCAAACCCTTCGGGCCATTCGTTTTGGTTCCAGCCGTGCCCTAAAATCCATTGGCCAGGTGGGGTCTGAGTGACACGTTCGGCCACCCGTCTCAAACATTCTGCCCGAGTCGCCGTAGCACAGTCCACCCGCTGCAAACTAAGCGCCAGATGCTGCAAATGAATATGCGCATCGGTTAACCCTGGCAGGATAATCTTCCCGTCCAAATTTTGAACCGTTGTGCCCGGTCGAGATAATGCCAAAATGTCAGTCTCACGACCTATGGCCACAATTCGATCCTGTTCAATCGCCAGGGCAGTTGCTACGGGTTGTTGTGGATCGAGAGTAAAAACACGGGCGTTGTGCAGGATCAGCATACCCTTTACCTCAGCCCAATAAGATCTTTAACAATGTCTCTAATTCCTCATCCGAGTAGAAGCGAATGATCAAACGCCCCCCTTTCTTTCCCCGCTGCAATGCCACCCGCGTCCCTAGGCGCTCTTCCAGGCGCGCTTCTAAATCCCGCACCTCCGGAGGAGCTCCAGAACGCGCCTTAGATGCTGAACGCTGCCCTTGATAACGTTGCACTAACGCTTCTGTCTGGCGCACACTGAGATTTTGGCGCATCACCACGGCTAAAACCGCTTCTTGCGCCTGAGCGGTGGGAAGCCCTAAGAGCGCCCGGGCATGACCTTCGCTGATTTTCCCCTCAGCCAGGGCTGCCCGGACAGACAAGGGTAGTTTGAGTAATCGCAAGGTATTGGTTACCGCCGCTCGGCTTTTGCCAACCTGATGGGCTATATCTTCATGGGAAAGTCCAAAGTCCTCATGCAGTTGACGATATGCTTCAGCCGTTTCTAGCGGGCTGAGGTCTGCGCGTTGGAGATTTTCGATCAAAGCCAACGCTAGGCGTTGAGCATCACTGGTCGGTCGTATCAGCACCGGTACCATCTCCAGGCCAGCCTGACGGGCCGCCCGCCAGCGGCGTTCACCAGCGATTAAGGTATACCGCCCATCTCCCTCCGGGCTGACCAAGAGGGGTTGCAATATTCCATGCTCGCGGATGGACGCCGCCAGATCTTCTAACCCCTCGGCCTCTATCTTACTTCGCGGCTGATGTGGGTTGGGAACAATCTGGTCAACAGGCACATAAGTTACCCCACCCTCCGCAGGCGTCCCACTTCCACCGGGGATCAAGGCTTCGAGTCCTTTGCCTAAACCACCTTTGCGTGTCATGCCAACCCCTGTTGGGTATCAAATACGGGGATCGTTAGCCCATCTCCTTGGAGCAATTCGCGCGCAAGCGCAGCATAGGCTTTGGCCGCGCTCGACTCAGGAGCATAGACTGAGATCGGCATGCCATATGAGGGTGCTTCGGCTAGACGGATACTCCGCGGGATGATGGTTTGAAATACCTGGGTGGGAAAGAAACGCCGCACTTCATTAACCACGTCGAGGGCCAGGCGCGTGCGCCCATCAAACATGGTCAAGATCACACCACGTACGCTGAGATCCGGAAAAATCGAAGTTCGCACCCGCTGAATGGTTTGCATCAATTGTCCCAGCCCTTCCAGCGCTAAATACTCACATTGCACCGGGATAATGACGCCATCGTGGGCAGCCACAATGCCGTTGATCGTCAGCAAACCCAATGAGGGAGGACAATCTATCAGAATGTAATCATAACGTTCAATTAGAGGCTGTAGTGCCTGGCTCAAACGATATTCCCGCCTGGCAACCTCGATTAACTCAACCTCTGCACCAGCCAGTGCCGGTGAAGAGGGTAGGATGGAGAGTTTAAAACGCGGATTGTGCAGGATATTCGCTCCCGCGGGTTGAAGCCCCAATAGAGTTTCATAAATTCCACTGCGCACAGTGCGTTTATCAATTCCCAACGAAGACGTGGCATTGGCTTGGGGGTCCAAATCCACCAATAACACCCGCTGCCCATAATAACCTAAATACGCCCCAAGCGAGATTGCAGAGGTTGTTTTACCCACCCCACCCTTCTGATTGACAAATGTATACACTCGTCCCATGACACTTACCCAGTTTTAGGGAATAATTTCAATAAGTTTCTCCTGGGCTTCAGCAGGCGTGGGGACCCCTAGAAGCCCCGGTCGTGTTACTGAGATTGCCGCCAGTTGGGTCGCGTAGCGCGCGGCTTCCCAGGGATCGTGGGTTTGATGCAAACGAATAAAAAAGGCCGCCGCGAACACATCACCGGCCCCGGTTGGATCCACTTCTTGCACCATGGGGGGACGAAAATAACGCAAATCGCCGTTCCAGTATAAGCGCGCCCCCGCCGCGCCCTCGGTCACCACCAACACCCGGATTGATGCCAACATCTCCTCAATGATTATCTCGTTCCCTGCCACATCTTCCACGCTTAATACCGCCGCATTAGCAGCTTCGAGCACATAGCGGGCTTCCGGCCATTCGGTAAAATGCACCCGCCCTCGGGAATCCCACGCCCGTAGCCAACCCTGCGGTGTCAAGCCGATAAACGACTCGGGAAAGGAACGCACCAGTTTGGGATCAACCTCTTGCGCGACCGGTGCCAAGTGAACGATGGGTGTCTTCCGCCAGGCCTCTGGTATCATGTTCAATTGCAAAGGCGCAGCAACGTGGTGCAGAATCTGTTCTCGACCATGTACCCCGGGTAGGTTTTCAAACGTTGTAGTATGATCTGCTGGCCAGGCCATGACCTGCACCTCACTGAGCAGGCTCAGGTCGGTTTCCGGGTGACATGAGGTCACCACCCCAACGCGCAACCCCATAGCCCGCGCGGTCAGAGCCGCATAGGCCGCCGTACCCCCCAGTACCGGTCCATTTGGGGTCAGGTCCTGGGTAACGTGACCAATGACCAGATAATCAATAGGTTGAACAAACAAGGTGTAGCGCATGGTGTCAACAATTATAACGATGCCAAAGACTAAGAGGAGGATTCAACAGAGGGCGGTTCTTCATTTATCAGCGTAGTCTGTAACGCTTCATCCAGGGTGATATTTTCACGCCGCGCCCCCGGAACCGCTGTGCCACAATATGGGCAAATATTCCAGGCCAGTTCCATTAAGCGCCCGCATTGATGACAGCGCTTGCGCAAGCGGGTATAGCAACTCGGGCACACCACCCAATCCAGCATCACCTTACGGCCACACCCCGGGCATTGAGGTGTCTCTTCAATGGTTTGAAGGAGCGCCTCTTCCTCAAGGCTGCGCTGGTACTCTTCTTCTAAGGTGTGAGAGGGGCGCAAGATTAGGTAGATCAACACCCCGGGTAGGAACAGCACCGCTGCTACCAGTGTGGCCAGAATATGCACCAGGGGATCACGGGTACGTTGGCGAATATCACGATAGGTCCAAAAGATCAGGCTCAACCATAGCGCAGCTACAAAAGCCGCCGCGAAGCCCGTCAGAATCAGGATAAAGTTGCTCAAAACACCCGGATCAAGCATCAGTCATCCTTTGGGATGATTATAGCATGGGTTAAGAGACACTAAGGGAAAGGCCACGAACCGATCTTGATTGTATCGGTTTTCAAATCTCCCTATAATAAATTGTAGCAAGCGCGGGTGAATTATAAAGGGTTGGTTAGCAGGCATTCTGCTCGATCTTTTCTTAGCAGTTAGAGTATGGGGATTATCCTCTCGGCTGGCGTGGGCTTTATGGTCTACTCGATGCGCTGGGCAAAAGTCTTTCAGGAGGGATCTTTGGCCTTCTTTAACGGCATTACAATGTGTTTAGGGGTCTATTTTAGTGGATCTTATCCCAATATCATTGCTGCGCCTTGGAACACCGTGTGGGCAGGCATTTGGGCATCACTCATGGCTATTTTCGGTGTCTGCTTGGGTGTGTTCAATATCTGGCTTACGTTTCCCAAAGAGGTAAAAGACTAGAAGGGAGGAAGAATGAGCAAGTACTTTGTCTCTCCTGAGGAGGTTGAAACTCAAGCCTTTGACTGGGGATTGCTCAAATGGATGAGCGCCCCCAATGTAACTGGTGCACAGAAATTTAGTGCAGGGGTCGTCTTATTAGCCCCCGGCAAGGGTCACATGACTCACAATCATCCGGGACCGGAGGAAATCCTCTACGTCATTTCCGGCTATGGGCGGCAAACCGTCGCAGACGAATCCATGGAATTAAGACCGGGGATGATGGTCTTTATTCCCGAGGGCGTCAACCATAGCACCCTCAACACTGGCTGGGAAACCCTCAAACTTATTGCCATTTATGCCCCTCCTGGCCCTGAGATCGCCCTGCGCGAACTTCCCGATTGCCGCATCCTACCACCCGGTGAACTGCCATAACTGGCACCAACCTAACAATTCCATCTTCTAAAACCATTCAGCAAAAGGAGGTATTCTATGACTAAGACCGTTGTGATTGCAGGTGCTTTAGACACCAAAGGCGCAGATTTTGCCTTTCTAAAAGAATTGATTGAACGGGAGGGGGTGAATACCCTGGTCATAGACTTCGGTGTCATGGGCGAACCGGCCTTCCCGCCCGATATTACCCGTGCGGAGGTGGCCCAAGCTGGCGGTGGAGATATTGCCTATCTTGCCACTGGTGAGCACAAGGACGAAGCCATGCGCATCATGGCCGAGGGTCTGGCCGTCGTGGTGCGCCGCCTGTACGACGAAGGGAAATTGGACGGCATCATCAGCATGGGGGGTAGCGGCGGCACCTCCATTGCGACAACTGCCATGCGCGCTTTGCCTATCGGCGTGCCCAAGGTGATGGTTTCTACCGTTGGTGGTGGGGATGTTTCAGCCTACGCCGGCACTAAAGACATTACCTTTATGCCATCCATTGTAGATGTGGCCGGACTCAATCGCATTAGCCGCGTCATTTATGCTAACGCTGCCGGTGCCATCGCCGGGATGGTCAAGATGGAACGCCCCTCCGCAGCCGAAGCAAAGCCCATCATTGTAGCCTCAATGTTTGGGAATACCACCCCCGCCGTCAATCATGCCAAAGGCATCCTCGAAGCCGCAGGGTACGAGGTGCTGGTCTTCCACGCCACTGGTACCGGTGGGCGGGTGATGGAATCCCTGATCACAGATGGCTACGCCGTGGGCTCCCTGGATATTACCACCACCGAATTGGCCGATGAAGTCTGCGGTGGCGTCCTCAGCGCCGGGCCAGAACGTTGTCTGGCAGCGGCACGCGCCGGTATTCCGACCGTGTTGGTGCCCGGCTGCGTGGATATGGCTAACTTCTGGGGAATGGATACCGTTCCTGAGAAGTACCGCAACCGTAAACTCTACCAGTGGAATCCCAACGTCACCTTACTCCGCACCAACGTGGAAGAAAACATCAAAATTGGGGAGATGATAGCCCGTGCCGCCAATGAATCCAAAGGTCCGGTAGCGGTGTTGATCCCACTCAAGGGTGTCTCAATGTTGGATAGCCCCGGTGGCGCCTTCTGGGATCCCGAGGCCGATCGTGCTTGCTTCGATGCCATCAAGCGCAATCTGCGCCCCGATATTCCTTATATTGAGTTGGACTACAACATTAACGACCCTGAATTCTCCGGCAAGGTCGCCGAAACCTTGCTTGAGATGCTGCGCAAACAATCTCAATAAATCACTAATGCGAAGGGAGGGATGTTAGTATGGCTTTCACACGTCAAGAAATCCTAAACCGTTTAGAGGCCCAAGTTAAAGCCGGGCGCCCCATAGTGGGCTGTGGTGCCGGCACCGGAATATCAGCCAAGTTCGCTGAGGCCGGTGGGGCCGACCTGATCATCATCTATAACTCCGGGCGCTACCGCATGGCTGGGCGCGGTTCATTGGCCGGGTTGATGCCCTACGGTGACGCCAACGCCATTGTGGTCGAGATGGCTTCGGAGGTGCTCCCTGTGGTCAAGAATACCCCGGTGCTGGCCGGTGTCTGCGGTACCGATCCGTTCCGTCTGATGCCGGTCTTCCTCAAGCAACTGAAGGAGATTGGCTTTTCCGGCGTGCAGAATTTCCCCACCGTGGGGCTGATTGACGGCAACTTCCGCGCCAACCTGGAAGCCACCGGCATGGGCTATGATAAAGAAATCGCCATGATCAAACTGGCCCACGAAATGGACCTCTTCACCTCGCCTTACGTCTTTGATGAAGATCAAGCCAAGGCCATGGCTGAGGTTGGGGCCGACATCTTGGTGGCGCACGTTGGCCTAACCACCTCAGGGAGCATTGGCGCCGGAGTGGCTCTAAGCCTGGATGAGGCTATTGATCGCACAATGCGCATGGCCGAGGCTGGGCGCAAAGTGCGCAAGGACATTATGGTGATCTGCCACGGTGGCCCATTTGACGAACCGGATAACGTGGGTGTAGCCCTGAAACGCATGCCCGGTGTGGTGGGCTTCTTCGGTGCATCCAGCATCGAACGCCTGCCGGTTGAGCGTGCCATTCGGTCTCAAGTTGAAGCATTCAAGTCCTTAACCCTGGCGTAACACCCCCCTATAATGAGAGACCCCATGGCTTATTAGTCTGCCATGGGGTCTCTCATTCGTCATTAACACCGGGCTATGCTAAACCTAACATTTTGCGAATTTCCGGCAACTTGCCAGCACTGCCAAGTTTTTCGTTCTTGTGAGCAATCATCTTAGCATACTCGGCCATAAAAATCTTACCGATGGGACGAAAATCCACCGCTTCAGGGTGTTCTTTCAGGTATTCGCGATGCACGCGGACCCACACCAAGCGCCCATCGGTATCAATATTGACTTTAGTAACCCCTAATTCCGCCGCGCGTTTGAAAAGATCCTCATCCACCCCCTTGGCGCCTTTGAGGTTGCCACCCGCCGCGTTAATCCGCTCAACTTCCTCCTGAGGAATCGAACTGGCACCGTGCAACACCAAGGGGAAGCCGGGTAAGCGCTTCTGAATCTCGGCCAGGACATCAAAGCGCAGAGTCTGTGCCCCCGAGAACTTGTACGCCCCGTGGCTGGTACCAATCGCTACCGCCAGCGAGTCACACCCGGTCCGTTCAACAAATTCTTTGGCCTTATCGGGATCGGTTAATTTTGCCCCGGCTTCATCCACCGCCACATGTTCCTCAACACCCCCCAACTGCCCCAATTCTGCCTCTACCACCACGCCCTTGGCATGAGCGGCCTCGACCACACGTCGGGTAATGGCCACATTGGTCTCAAAATCCTCGTGGCTGGCGTCTATCATCACTGAGGAATAAAATCCACTGTTGATCGCATCATAGCAGGTTTCTTCATCGCCGTGATCCAGATGTACAGCAAAAATGGCTTCGGGGAAAAGGACATCCGCGGCACGAATAATGGCCTCGAGCATAGACTTATGGGTATAAGACCGTGCTCCCTTACTAATTTGGATGATAAACGGCGCTTGGCTTTCGATGTTACCGCGGAACAGCCCCATCGCTTGTTCCAGGTTATTGATGTTATAAGCCCCGATTGCGTACTTGCCATAAGCGGCTTCAAATAATTTCTTGGTGGTGACGATCATGCCTTTTTCTCCTTCCTGAATAGTTTTTATACGAGCCGAACAGGTTGTATTGACAAGGAATTGCTCATATTATATCCACAAATCCTGCCCAGGGTGAGGAGAATCGGCTATACTTGAAGACGTTATTCCTAATTCGTGTGGAGCAAATATTAGAATGAACGACTCCTTTCCTCTAATCCACGAAAATGACTTCGAATCAAAAGTCTTATCCTCACCTCTCCCTGTCCTGGTTGAATTCAGTGCTGTTTGGTGTGGCCCTTGCCGCCGCTTAGAACCAGAACTGCATAAACTGGCCGAAATGCTCGGTAACCGTGTCCAGTGCTATAAGGTTGATGTGGACGAAAATCCTGACTTGGCATTTCGCTTTCAGATTCTTAGTGTGCCCACGGTCATTCTATTTCAAAACGGCGAGCCCCGTGGGCGCATTAACGGTTACCAGCCTTACCCTAGACTATTGGAAATCTTCTCGCCTCATTTTGATCTCTAAAGCACCCTCTTTTGGTGAAGGCATTATGAGCGCTCCTTCCTCTACCCAACCGTTTGGCCTGTGGCCCAGCCCGATCAACAGCGCCTTCCTGGCCTATCGTTTACGCTTTGATGATGTGGAATGGAGCGGGGATGGTCAGCACCTTATCTGGGTAGAAGGCCGTCCCAATGGCCAAGGCGTGCTGGTCTCAGCGCCTATCGGTGGTGCACCCCGTGACCTGACGATAGAACAATGGGTACGTGGCGGTGTGGGCTATGGAGGCGGCGAGTTTACCGTTTGGAAGGATCAAATCATCTTCACCGAGAAACAAGGCTGCCTTTATCGCTGTGGGTTACATCACCAAGCACCTCAACCCCTCACACCCGCCTTCGGTTTTGCGGCTTCACCGGTGATTTCTCCAGATGGGCAGTGGGTGGTCTACATTTGGACGGATCATCAGACCGACCTGCTGGCGTTAGTAGATCGAGAAGGCCATTTGTGGCCGATGAAACTGGTTCAAGGAGCGGATTTCTACATGCAACCCGCCTGGCATCCTAGCGGGCAAATGCTGGCCTGGATCGAGTGGTATCACCCCAACATGCCCTGGGAAGCGACCTGGCTGAAAATCGGCACCCTTGAAGGCACTCCCCCGCACTTAATCAGCGAGGAACCCCTGGCTGGCGATGGCAGTCTTACGGTTACCCATCCACTGTTTTCACCGGATGGACGCTTCTTGACCTACATCATTAATCAGGGTGATTGGGATCAGTTGATCCTGCTCGATCTACAAACACGCCAGCGCCGCATCTTGGTTGAAGGGGATGGCGTTCTTCTGCGTTATCCCGCTTGGGTGCAAGGGATGCGTTCGGTGGGATGGAGTCCTAATGGGCAACGCCTCTACTACCTGCGCAATTACGGGGGGCAGGCAACCCTGTGGTGGGTAGACATTGACCAGGGACAATCCCACCCCATAGATACTGCCCCCTATACCTGGCTAGCCCAATTGGCTGTCTCCCCGCGACGCGATGAACTGGCCGTGCTCGCCTCCGCCCCCGATATTCCCGACCGCATCCTACGCTGGGATGGCGAGCGATGGCATATCGTCGCTCACAGTGATAGTGAACACCTCCCGCCGGAGTACCTTCCTCGCCCTCAGCACCTATCCTGGCAAGCGGAAGATGGTCTAATCGTCCATGCCTGGTATTACCCGCCCACCCATCCACATGTGCGGGGTGAAGGGTTGCCCCCAGCCATTGTCAATGTCCACGGTGGCCCTACCTCGGTGGCCTATGTGCGCTACAACCCAGAAATTGCTTACTTCACCTCCCGCGGCTACGCCTGGGTAGAACTTAATTACCGTGGCAGCAGCGGGTATGGACGCACGTACCAGGACGCACTTCGCGGACGTTGGGGGGTGAGCGATGTCGAAGATGCCGTCGCGTTAGCCAACCTTTTGGAAGAACAAGGCCTGGCAGATGGAAAACGACTGGTTATCCGAGGCAGCAGTGCGGGCGGTTACACAGTGCTGAACGTGCTTGCGCGTTACCCCGAACGCTACCGTGCCGGCCTTTGCCTCTACGGGGTCAGCAATCCATTTACCTTGGCCATGGAAACACATAAGTTCGAATCCCACTACACCGATACCCTGGTAGGCCCCCTACCTCAAGCTGCTCAAATCTATCGTGAGCGTTCCCCTATTTATTATGCTACCCAAATTCAACGCCCCTTGGCTGTATTTCAAGGGGCTGAGGACCGGGTGGTACCTCCCAATCAGTCAGAAACCATTGTCGAGGCTCTGCGACGGCGGGGTATTCCCTGTATTTACCGCCTCTACCCCGGAGAGGGACACGGCTTTCGAAAAGCCGAAACCCTGACGGATTATCTCCAAACCGTCGAGGCATTTCTTAAAGAACACGTCCTCTTCAGCATCTGACCTCGAGCCAGAGGTCAAGCAGTAAAATCGTCACCCTCTTCGCCTTCTGGAATCACTGCTTCCACCGGTGGAACAACCTCGCTATCCAGACGGTGATCTACGCGGCTGTAATGTCCACGCAACTCATCCAGTACAGTGCCTTCCCACAACGGCACACCGTCAAAATAGGCCGCCCGGCCAATCATATGGGCGGCCACGGGCACGGTGAGCAATAGAAACACAATGATAGCCAGAACCCGCACCGCAATGCTAAACTCGTTGAAATAAACCGCCGCCGCCAGCATCACCAGACCACTGCCCAGGGTCGCCGCTTTGGATGTGGCCGACATGCGGGTATACAAATCCGGCATACGCAATACGCCCAAACTGGCTAGGAACATGAACGCTGCCCCTCCAATCATAAGTGCATCCACTAAAATCTCGCGCGCCATCACACCCTCCGCTCAATGTAGTACGCAAAGGCTACCGTCCCCAAGAACGAGACCAAAGCCAGGATGATGGCCACATCTAAAAAGGCAGCCTGATCGTTCAAAATGGCGTACGTGGCAATAATCCCGATCAACAGAGTTACCATCAAATCCAAAGCCACTATCCGATCTGGAAGGCTAGGACCGCGGAATAGGCGAATGAACGTCAGAATCATCCCCGCAGTTAAAACGGAAAGGATAAGTATTGCAACCAGGGTAAGGCTCATGTTTCAAACAACTCCTTGATTCGACGCTCGTAACCTTCTTTAACTTCGCGGCGGATTACCTCGGGGCTTTCAAGGAACAGCGTATGTAAGAAGAGAGTCCTTAAATCGTTCGAAATATCCACCGAAAGTGTTCCCGGAGTCAGGGTAAGCATATTGGCCAAAAAGACTGCCGCCGAGCGAGTGCGTAATGACAATGGCACAGCCACAATAGCGGGACGTAAATGCTTTTTGGGATCGCGTGAAAGCACGATCCGCGCCACGCGCAAGTTCGCCAGCACTAATTCCCGCAAGTAAAATCCCAGAAACAAAAGAGCCAGTGGCATCTTGCGGAAATAATTTGGTCCGATTTGGCGCGCCGTTAACCAGAGGGCAAAGTAGCCCAAAATGAAACCAAAAACCAACGTGGGCACATCAAACTGCCCCATCAGGGCTGCCCAAGCCAGCGCCAGCAGGACATTGAGCAAGAGCAAATTCACGGCATACCTCCCATTACGGCGGCAACATAGGTACCTGGATCCAGTAACTGCGCCGCGGCGCGCAGTGCAAACGCATATAGGGGCTCTGCCCAAAGGCCCAACCCGATGGTGATCAGCCCCATCACCACTATTGGCGCTATCAGCGCGAAACGCTGTCCCCACGACCCGGAAAGGGGCCTCAACGCACTCTCGGCGGGCTTCCAAAAGGCTTCCTGCCAAATCTTAGTCATAGAGAACAGCGTGAGCAGGCTCACGCCCAGTGAAACGCCCACGATCACCCCTTGTCCCTGGGCCAAACCTGCTTGGACCAAGGCCAATTTGCCAAAAAAGCCCGAGAGGGGCGGGATGCCGGCCAGCGAGAGGGCTGGCATGAGAAACCCCAGCGCCAACCAAGGATATGCTCGGTATAACCCTCCCAAGTGGCGCAAGTCAAACGTCCCCCCCAGGCGATACATCACCTCAGCAACCAGAAACAGCACGGCTTTAGCCATAATTACATGCACCATAAAATACAGGGTAGCCGCTAATGAGGATTGGCTGAAAAGCCCTAATCCCATCAAGAGATATCCAATCTGACTGATAATGTGGAAGGAGAGAAGGCGACGGATATCATATTGCGCGGCAGCTCCCAACACGCCGGTTACCATGGTCAAGCCCCCCAACACCAGTAGCAGTGTATGCGTAAACGCGACATCGGCCAGGAAGAGCAACGTGAATACCCGCACCAACGCATACACCCCTACCTTGGTCAACAATCCTGAGAACAAGGCCGTTACCGTTACCGGGGGCGTATGGTAAGACGCCGGTAACCAGAAAAAGAGGGGAAAGACCGCAGCTTTAATGCTGAAAGCCACCATATACATAACCGCAACGGTGGTCACCAGATCCGGCGCAATGGTAGCGCGCAGACGGATGGAAAGATCCGCCATGTTCAGCGTGCCGGTCAGGCTATACAGCACCGCGGTCGCAGTGAGAAACAATGCCGAAGAGAGAAGATTCAAGATCACATATTTCAGCGCCCCTTCCAGTTGCGCCCGCTCGCCTCCCAACGCAATCAGCACAAACGAGGCCATAAGCATGACCTCGAACCACACATAGAGGTTGAAGATATCGCCGGTGATGAATGCCCCGCACACCCCCATAAGAAGGACAAAAAACAAGGGGTAAAATCCAAAGCGCAGTCGTGCTTCATCCATGCTACCAAGCGAGAAAATGGCAATTAGCAAAGCCAGACCGCTCGCTACGGTCACCATCAGCGCACTAAGACGATCCACCACCAATGAGATACCATAAGGGGGTGGCCAGTTCCCGACCTGTACAACCTGAATTCCCTCTCGCTCCACCAGTCCAAGCAACGCCAAACCACACCCCAAGAGTAGAGCACTTCCAGAGACTGCGATAACCCGTTGCCAAACCAGTTTATGCCAGGCAAGCAAGGTCAGGATAGCAAGAAACAGCGGTAAAACGAGGGGCGAAAGCACCAAGTAGTCTGCCATCAATGTTCCTCCACCTCGTCGTCTTCATGATAATGATCGGGGTGATAACGGGGTTGAATATCCGTATCCCGTAACTGATTTAGATCACTGGTGCCCAAGGTCTGATAGACCTGGCGCATTAAGGTGATGGCAAATGCCGTAACGCCAAAACTGATCACGATTGCCGTCAGGATCAAGGCTTGGGGCAAAGGATCTGCATATGGGGGTTGTAATGCTGTGGCTCCCATTGGGATGAGCGGTGGGCGCCCACGCACCAAGCGCCCCAGGGTAAATATCAGCAGGTTGATGGCATTGCTGAGAATAATCAGCCCGATCAACACCTTGACCAAATTGCGTCGCATCATTAGATAGAGCGAAACGGTAAATAGAACTCCCACCAACAAGGCTAGGGCCAGTATCATCTCAATCCTCCGCTAGGGTAAATAAAATCAGCAGCGTAGTTCCCATCACCGTCAAATAAACCCCGATATCGAAGATCAACGGTGTGCCCACCTTGCCAACTACCGGTAATGCTTGCTTCCACCACAGTCCGGTCATGAACGGTTGCCCCACCAACCAAGCCACCATAGCACTGCTCAAGGCGACCAACAACCCTGCGGCGATCAACACCCGCGGCTCAACGCGGAGCAATTCACGGGCGGCGGCCACCCCCTCCGCGATCATATAGAGCACAATCGCCACGGCTGCCACCAAGCCACCAACAAAACCACCCCCAATCTCATTGTGTCCGCGCAAGAGCAGGAAAACCGAGAATACAATGAGCAAGGGCATTAAATAACGCGTGGCAACGGATAAAATCTCAGAGCGTCCTTTCATGCACCACCTCTTCCTCTTCTTCGTTTAACCCCTCAAAATGAACCGCCAAATGCCCCAACGTCAAACGCACCAGGGCATAGACCCCAATTCCAGCCAGGGCAAGCACGGTAATCTCACCCAACGTATCCAAGCCGCGAAAATCCACCAGGATTACATTGACCACGTTTCGACCGTTGGCCAGAGACAGGCTGTTTTGAGCAAAATAATCAGAAATATGGGGCACCAGGGGACGCGCAGTCACAATCAAGATAATGGCGGTCATTAAGAACCCACCCCCGATTGCCACCAATAAGTCTAGGAAACGGGTCGGAGAAGGGGCCAAGCGAGTAAATTTGGGCAAACGGTAAACCACCAGTACAAAAAGGATGACCACCAGCGTCTCGATGGCGAACTGCACCATCGCCAGGTCAGGGGCGGAATAAATCAGGTAAACCGCCACCAATCCATACCCAATCATCCCCATGGTGGCTACCGTAGCCAAGCGGGAACGTAAACGGGGGATGACCACAGCCGCAGCAATCATTAATGCCACAATGGCCCCTTCATAAAAGCGAATTTCTCCCCACCCCCCAACACCCAACCAGGTCAACCGGCTGAGTAATGTAAAACCGGTGAGCCCGACGGTGGTAAGGATAACCGCCATCACGTAGAGACGCAGATAGCCGTTCTGAATTAAGCGTGTCTGCCAGGCCGCAAAGCGACGCATGCCGTGAAAGAGATACTCATATATCCGGGCTGGCCCAAAAGGGGCGAGAACCTGCCAAAGCCACCCACCCTGCCAGAGCCAGCGATAACCGGCCCAACCCAACCCTCCAAGAAGCATAGTAAGCAGGCTCAGTCCAAACACCGGCGTTAAGCCATGCCAGAGCACCAATTTGACCTTCAGTGAGTGTTGGAGAACGCTCTGCGCCGCGCTCTGAACCATTGGGCCGGCGAATAGATTCGGAAATAAACCGCCCAGGAGTCCCAATGTACTCAACACCAGCGGCCCCAGCCAGAACGCAAGTGAAACTGTATGTGGCTCATGAGGGAGATCACGTTGACGTTTCCAAAACGGCCCCACCGCGACCAGCCCCGCCACCACAAAGGTCAACGCCCCGGCCAGGATCGCCCCGCCCAAAGGCAACACAGAGAGCCAAGTGCCTTCCGCCAGGGCTTCATAGAAAACCTCTTTGGCCACAAACCCCAATGCCGGCGGTAACCCGGCCATGGAAATTCCGGCCAGGGCTGCTGCCAGCGTTACCCATGGCAGAACGGGTGCCAAGCCCCCCAGGCGTTCAACATCACGGGTGCCCGCACTGTGATCCACCGCACCTGCCACCAGAAATAACGCCCCTTTATAGAATGCATGCGCCAGGATATAGAGTATCGCCCCCTTGACCGCTAAATCGGTGCCTAACCCCAGTAGTAAGGTCATTGTTCCCAGTGCACCAACGGTCGTGTACGCCAGCAAACGCTTGAGATCACGTTGGCCTACGGCCAATAATGCGCCGGTCAACATCGTTACAAAGCCCACACCGCTCACTAGGGTTGACCAGAGCGGTGTTCCGGCTAGAACCGGGGTGAGGCGTGCCAGTAAAAATACCCCCGCCTTGACCATGGTAGCCGAATGGAGATACGCACTCACCGGGGTTGGTGCCGCCATCGCATTGGGGAGCCAGAAATGAAAGGGAAATTGAGCCGATTTGGTGAACGCTCCGATCAATATCAGAAGCAAAGCACTGGTATAGAGTGGGCTGGAACGGACTACTGCGCCATTTTGATTGATGACGCTTATCATTCCACTCCCGGCCATCTGGCTTAAAAGCACCAATCCGGCCAAGAGGGCCAGACCACCTCCGGCGGTGACTAATAAGGCTTGCCACGCTGCCGCACGCGAGGTGTAGCGCTGATGATCAAAGCCGATTAAGAGGAAAGACGTGATGCTGGTCAACTCCCAGAAGACAAAAAGAAGAACCAGATGGTCACTGAGCACAATCCCCAACATGGAGACCATGAACAGGGTGATGATGATGAAAAAACGTCCCTGGTAAGGATGCCCAGCCAGATAACCACCGCCGTAGATAATGACCAACGCACCGATTCCGGTGACCAAAAGGGCAAATAAAAGCGCTAGCCCATCCAAGCGAAACGCCAGATCAACCCCCAGAGAGGGTACCCAGGCGTATCGCTCCTCAATCACCTGCCCCTGAATCAAGATAGTTGGTGCTTGGGTCAAGAAATAACCCAACCATCCCAGCGGTAACAGAGCAATGAGCCACCCACTATGGGCCTGAAAACGACGGTATAACACTGGAATTAACGCCGCAGAGAAAAATCCAGATAGGACAATAACCAGCATCCTCCCTCCTTTCCTGTTCTTTTTCTACACGCAACGCGTGGCATAAAATTACAGGAGGATACCTGCCTTGTCAAGGTAGTTGGTCGTTTTTTTTTTGTATAAGTGCCTTACCAAGTCAGAAAACGGAGGATGCGATCCTATTGATCTCGATCCGGGGCAACCGATACACGTTTGGGTGGTGTTACCCTGCCGTGAAACTGAAGCAGGAAAGGCCAGTTCGTCGCCAAAATGTCCTCAAGCACGGCTTCAGCCCGGTTCAAGCGCGGCCCCAAGGGATGGGTAATCAACGCTTGGTAGGCCGCCTCAACATCCCCTTCTGCCGCTGCACGCACGGTGAGTATTTCATAGGCCTTGACCGTTGTCACCAAACCAAAGGCAAATGGCGGCAAAGGCTGTGCTGGCAAAGGTTCAATCCCCTGGCGTGAAATGCGCGCCGGTAATTCCAAAACCCATTGCGCATCCCATTCCTTAACCGCACCACGATGGGGCACGTTGACCACGTGGACTTCGCCCAGGTTGTTGTAATGTGCCGAAATTAACTGAGTGGCAACGGTGGAATAGTAGGCTCCCCCTCGCCGCATCAAGTCAGGTGGTAAATCTACCCGCGTAGGATCTGCATATTGCTTAAGTAATTGAGTCTCAATTTGCATCACCTGCTCGGCACGCGAGGGTGGCCAGTGTACTTGTTCGTGCAGTTTCTCGTCGGTGTGATAGTAGTAATGCAGATAATAGTTAGGGATCATACGTGTGCTTTCCAGGTAACGCGGCTCCCACTCCGGGTGTTCCTGCCCCCTGACTTTCTGAATAAACGCCCTCAACACGTAAGGCCAGAAATCCTCCCCCTCTATGGCTAGCCCATAATGCCACGTGAGATGGTTAAGCCCTAATGTCTTCAATTCCGCCTGCCCTGGAGCAATCTCTCTCCCCGTGCTTTCCTTCAGTAGTGCCAGGAATTGGATTTTGGCTGTATAAGGAACGTTGCAAACCCCCACCGCCCTCACCTCGGGTATGTACCGGTTGAGGGCTTCCACAATCAACCCGGCTGGATTAGTGAAGTTGATCAGCCAGGCATCTGGGGCCACGGCTTTCATCTCGCGCGCAATGTCCAAAATGACCGGGATGGTGCGAAGGGCTTTCGCCAGCCCCCCGACTCCAGTAGTTTCCTGCCCGATTAGCCCATGCCGTCGTGCCAGATATTCGTCCTGCCGCCGCGCTTCCATCTGTCCGACTCGGAGTTGGGTGCATACATAGGCTGCACCCGCCAGCGCTTCACGCCGGTCGGTCGTCAGGACAACCCGAAACGGGTGTCCCTGGGCTTCCACCATGCGTTGAACAAACCCGCCCACAATCGCCAGACGATGCTGATCCACATCCATCAGCCATAATTCGCGCAGCGGCAATTGCGCTGTCCGCTCCAGAAATCCCTTGACCAATTCCGGCGTATAGGTCGAGCCACCACCGATGACGGCAATCTTCATATCCCACCTCACTGAAAAGAGATCACAGTCTGTTGCAGGTTTTCCAACGCTTGCTGGATACGGTTCCGAGGAATTCGAACCACTTCCATCGCCAGCACAACAGCCCCCACCACCGGCAAAGTTGGTAATGGGAGTAGACGAGCCTTTGGCATTGCCTCCAGCACAACCGGCCTCACGAAATCGGCCAATGCCGGTTGATTCTTAAACATGCTTCCGATCAAAATGATATCTGGCGCTAAGTGAGTCATGTTCAGCCGCCGTGCCACAGTAACCACCATGGCTCCCAATTCACGGCCAGCCCAGTCTAATAACGCCAGAGCAACCTGATCGCCCTCTCGGGCACATTCAAAGACCAGCGGTGCAGCCTCTGCCCCTAAATGATAGTACCCACGACAAAGGCCTTCAATTAAGTCCCCCAGGTCCTTTGCCCCGGCTTTTTGGATAAACAAGGGAGTTAGCCCTGTGGGCTGCCCACGTCCGGTCCATTGATACGCTACAAAATGGATTGCCCGCGCCACCAATTCCGTGGCGCCGGCATATTCCCCCATTAAATCCCCATAACCCGTCATGTGAGCATAATCCCCCTGAGGGTTACGTCCCCAGCAATTACACCCGGTACCTGAAACCAGGGAGATCCCCCAGCCACGAGGACTGATAAGTAATCCTAGCACAGCGTCATTCACAATCTCGAGAGGCAAATCGGGACCCAACACATGATAAAGCGCCTTCAGAAAACCTATGCGTTGAGAAGGCCAATCAAACCCCGAAATGCCCACCCCTGCTGCCCGCAAATTAGGTAGTGAAAGACCAGCCACCGCTAGTGCTTGCTGCGTAGCCTGGGCAACGACCTGCTGAAAAGCCGCCATTCCGACCACATCCGGGTTACCACCCCCCGCCTGGCCCAGGCCCAACACTTGCCCATCCGCTGTGGTCACCAGAGCCTGGGTTTTGCTTGACCCAACATCTACGCCCAAAAAATAATCCATCATTTAAGTCTGATCCTTTTTTCAATTCTAACAAATCTTCTCCAATCCCCCATCCTGAACACCCCCACATATGACAACCCGATACAACCCCTAACAAAATGGGATATAATGGATACAACTGGTAAATTATTATCGCCCCATTCACAGCCTCCCCGGATTTTGAGTGTCACAACTTTAAAGGTAATGGCTATGTCACCCTTTGATTCTCCCCACAGTTTGAAAGCCGCTCTACGAGCGCAGAATTATATCGCCAGCGATGAAATTGCGACCGTGCTTTACCTCAGCCACGCCCTGGGCAAACCTGTGCTTACCGAAGGCCCTGCTGGTGTGGGTAAGACTGAACTGGCAAAAGCCTTGGCCGGCGCAACCGGTTATCCCTTGATCCGCTTGCAGTGCTACGAGGGCTTAGACGAAACCAAAGCCCTCTATGAATGGGAATACGCCAAGCAAATGCTCTACACCCAGTTGCTACGAGATAAACTGCAAGACCTTCTTTCCGCTAGCGAAACTTTACGTGAAGCCGCCGACCGCCTGGCTCAGGAGGAAGATGTCTTCTTCTCCCTACGGTTTTTACTTCCCCGCCCCCTGCTTAAAGCCATCCTGGCCGATACCCCGACCGTGTTGCTGATTGACGAAATTGACCGTGCCGATGCCGAATTTGAAGCCTTCTTGCTCGAAATTTTGAGCGACTTCCAGATCAGCATTCCTGAAATTGGTACCCTCACCGCCAAGCACCATCCTTTGGTGGTGCTCACCAGCAATAACACCCGTGAATTGAGCGAAGCCCTCAAGCGCCGCTGCCTCTATCTGTTTATAGACTATCCTACGCTGGATCAGGAATTGGCTGTGGTACGCCTCAAGGTGCCGGAACTAAGCCCTAAACTCGCCCGTCAAGCCGTGGAATTGGTGCAACGGTTGCGCAACATGGATTTACGCAAAGCCCCCAGCATCAGCGAAACCCTCGATTGGGCAAAAGCCCTGGTTTCTTTGAATGCCTCTGCGCTGGATGAAAAGACGCTTGAAACGACATTGAGCGTCTTGCTCAAGCACGAGGCTGATTTACAACGGGCACGTCGTGCGTTCATGCACCCCGACGACGAAGAACCCCGTCCTCCACGTCCACCTGCGCCGCGCCCGCGGTGGCAGAATTGATGGATTGGTCTCAATCGTTGTTGAGGATAGGTCTATGGAACGGCGAATGGTTCAATTTATTGCCGCCTTACGTGCCAGTGGGGTACGCATTAGCCTGGCCGAAAGTACCGATGCTTTCCAGGCCGTAGAGCAGTTAGGCGTTCAAGACCGCGAACGGTTTCGCCTCAGCCTGCGGGCCACTTTGATCAAAGATGCGCGCGATATCCCTGTCTTTGAGCGACTCTTTCCGCTTTTCTTTCAATCTCAAGAACCGCCTCCCTTACAAAACGTCTTCGGCACGTTAACTCCCCAGGAAGCGCGCCTGCTGGCCGAAGCCCTGCGCCAATTGTCCCAACATCTTCAACACATAATACAAAAACTGCTTGCCGGGCAGCCGCTTTCGCCCCAGGAATTAGAACAACTGGATGCGCTCTTCAATGCCGAGCCCCCCACAGATCCTCGTTACCGCAACTGGTTAGCACGCCAATTCGAAGCCGCATTGCATTTTGACGAAGTACGAGAAGCCCTGGAAGGCCTGCTTCAGCGCTTGCGCGAGTTGGGATTTAACCGCCACAAGGTGGATCAAATCCGCCGTTCCCTTCAGGCCAACCTCCGTGCCATGCAGGCCCAATTGCGTCAGCATGCCGGTGAACGCATCCTCGACGCCATGGTCGAAAACCCTCGCCAGCCTTCGAATGACGGTTTGCTCAACCGCCCCTTACAGCACCTAACCCCGGATGAAATGCATCGTCTGCGGCGCGAGGTGCAACGCTTAGCCACCGCCTTGCGCACCCGCTTGGCGCTACGGATGAAGCGTGCTCGGAACGGTCAACTCGACCCTAAAGCCACCTTGCGCGCCAGCCTGAAGTACGGCCTTATTCCGCTTGAACTGCGTTATAAAGACCACGCCCTCAAGCCCAAACTGGTGGTGATCTGCGACATCAGCACCTCCATGCGCTTTTGCTCCGAATTGATGCTCAGCCTGCTTTACGCGCTCCAAGACCAAATCGGCCATACCCATGCCTTTGCCTTCATTGATCATCTGGAATACATCTCACCCGATTTTGAGCGTCTGCCCCCCGAAGAGGCCATTACCGAGGTGCTCCAACGCATGCCTCCCGGTTACTACAACACCGATTTAGGGTTTGCACTGACCGAATTCGATCACCACTACCTGCACACCTTAGACCAACGCACAACTCTGATTCTCGTGGGCGATGGACGCAACAACTACAACGACCCACGCGCCGATTTACTCGAACGCTTTGCCCGCCGGGCGCGCAAGGTAATCTGGCTGAATCCTGAACCACCCTGGTTATGGGGAAGCGGCGACTCCGACATGCTCCGTTATTTACCCTATTGCACCCACGTCTTTCAGGTCGCCAACCTGAACCAACTCACCGCCGCCGTGGATCACTTACTCACGCATTAAAGCGTTGGTAGGGATTTAGGTACTTGCAGAAACGATTCTAATAATTCCAATGCTTCAGGCACATAGCGCCGCCCCAACCCGATGCGGAAGTGATTGCCCCGATCTTCAAATAAGGAACCAGGTGCCAGTAACACGCCAGTCTTCATCACCAGGGCATCGCAAAATTCTTCGACATCCCCTTCTAGCAAACGCGGAAAAGCCACCGAGCCGGCCTGAGGCGGTACCCAGGCAAACTGATCGCTGTGGCGCTGAAAGAACTCCGTCCAATGCGCCAGATTTTGGCGCAGGATGTCCCGATTGCGTTCCAGCAGAATCTCCCGATGTTTGAGAGCCACCTCAGCCAGCACCTCAGCCGGTGCACTGTTGCAAATGGTGAGGTAATCCTTGACCACAGCCATCGCCTGGAGCACATCCGGGCGATGCGTGGCGATCCACCCAATGCGCAACCCCGGCAATCCGTAGGCTTTCGACATGACTCCAAGGGACACCGCATTGGGGTTAACATCACATGCCGCCGGCAACCGCCGAGTCGGTTCATATTCCAATTCCCGATAGACCTCATCCGAAAACAGGATCAACCCGTGTTTTTGGGTGATGCGATGGACTTCCTCAAAGACCTCACGCGGCATCAGATAGCCGGTGGGATTGTGGGGCACGTTGATCACCACCGCCCGCGTGTAAGGACGGATCAGGCGCTGCAAATCACGGGGATCGAGCGCCCAGCCCTGTTTTTCATCCGCCTGCCAGAAAGAAACCTGACATCCTAACCCACGCGCCACTTCGGCCAGGGATTGATAGCAAGGGGCATGCACAATGATGTGATCTCCCGCCTTCAATGTGGCGACCATAAAGGCAAAAATGGCCTCTTCTGCGCCACTATGCACCAAGATCTCATCCGGGGATATGGTGGTATATAAGCCGGCAATGGCTTGGCGTAAACTTGGCGCCCCCGCCGATTCGGTATAACCCAGGCGTAAATCCAAGCAACGGGCTTCCGCCTCGGGTTCCAGGGCTAAAATCTCGCGCACGGTGAAAGTCTCGCAGTCTGAGGCGCACAGCACATATTGCACATTGAACTCATAGCGGGCAAAAAAGCGTTCGAGTTTGAAGGGAGAAAGTTTCATAAAACTTGTACCTTTACGACAGGTTTTTAATTTTTTAATGAAAATGATCTATTATTGACATGACTGGACAATAGTATATTCTATGCCAATAATAATGCTCTTTCTTCAAGTTGCACTCGTTGCTGGTGCCACCTCAAACCTTGTTCTTGCCAACAATGCCTCACCTAAATACGTTTGTGATTATTGCAACCTTATCTTTGAGCCTGTTCAGTGTAACGCTTCCATTTACTGCCCAAGTATCCTGTGTCCAGATGCTATGATAAGGGGATATCATTGCTGTGACTGCCAAGGCCGCTGCTGGAATGAATCTCACTACATCTGCACATATGATTCTAATTGTCACTAACCCCCTTTTCCCATAGCTCTTAGGAGGAACAAAGTTATGAAACCGTATCATGCTTTACTTCTTATCTGCACTGCCCTCATATTATATGCCTGCCAACAAACTCCTACTCCAACCAATGTGGTCTCTCCCACCAGTTCTCATACTCTTGTGATAACCCCAACCCCCACCCCCACATTCCTCACCTACACCGTCCAGCCTGAAGAGACCATTTTTAGCATCGCCGAACGATTTGGGTTGCGCGCAGAAACCATCCTATGGGCTAACCAAGCCCAACTTCACGATAATCCCCACCGCCTCAAGGCCGGGATGGTCTTGCGCATCCCGCCGGTAGATGGTTGCTTCCATATCTGGCAATCCGGAGATACGTTGGAGCAAGTTGCCCAAACCTACGGGGTCAACATAGAAGAAATTGTGAATTGGGCAGCAAACGGCCTCGATCCACAAAACCCCGCTGCCTCGCTTGCGCCGGGCAAAGAACTCTTTATTCCGGGTGGGCGACCGCCTTTTGGTCAAGTCACGTTTCCCACCCCGGCAACCCCCCAACCGTGACAGCGGCCCTTGGGTGATTTGCTGTGATTATGCGCCAGGTAATAGCCATCGCAACAGCCAGTAGGCCACCATCCCTACCAGGATGGTCAGGAAGACATTACGGGTGCGATACGCCACACCAACCGCTATGGCTCCGGCCAGTAAGCGCGGATTAGAGAATGAAAGGGCGAGATGCTGATCATAGGTCACCAGTTCTGGGGTAATGATGGCGCTGAGCACGGCCACCGGGACAAAGTAAAGCGCCCGTTGTACCCATCCTGGCAATCTCAACCGCCCCCACAGCACAATAAACGCTAAACGGATCAGATAAGTTAATCCCCCCAGGATGAAGATAATAGCCCAAATCATTGTGTCCGCCCTTCCAACCATAAGCCCACCCCAATCGCCATCAGGCTGGAGAGCACCAGCCCCAGTTTAAACGGCAACCCCATCAACACCACGGCCAATCCCCCAGCCGCCAGTGCCGTTAGCCCATCAGCCCGGTGGCGTAGACCGGGAACCACCAGCGCGATAAAAGTCAATGGCAAGGCAAAGTCCAATCCCCAGGATGACGGGATGACCGCCCCCAGCAGAATACCCACGGCTGTGCTGACTTGCCAGGTTGCCCAAAGAGCCAGCCCCGCTCCCAGAAAGAACCAGTGCTCGCCATCCCGCTGCCCATTCTGGCGGTAATTTACAATTGCCACCGCATAGGCCTCATCGGTCAGCAAATAAGCCAAGAGCGCTTTCCAGCGCAAAGACAATCCCTGCACCCAGGGCGCAATTGAAGCACTGTAAAGCAGATGGCGCAGGTTGATCACAAAGCCGGTCAAGACAATCACCAGTGCCGGGGTGAGACTGGCGATCAACTGCACAGTCATGAACTGCGCCGAGCCGGCAAACACAACGCTCGACATCACCTGCGCCTGGAGAGGCGATAGCCCTGCCTGCAACGCCAAAACCCCGTAAATCATCCCAAACGGTGCAACCCCCAAAAGAAGAGGCACTTCACTGCGTACCCCAGCCCAAAAGCGTCCCCACGGTTTTGACTTCTGCATCGCTGTCCTCCTTCATGATCGGCTGCGGTTTCGCTATTGGGGCGTATTATACCTGGCCTCAACCGCAGTCTTAGGATTTGAGATACAATTCGAATTGAGCAACGTCATGCTTTACCTGGTCTCCACCCCTATCGGCAACTTGGGCGACATCTCATACCGCGCCTTGGACACCCTGCGTCAAGTGGATTATGTGGTCAGCGAAGATACGCGACGCACCGGTGTGTTACTGAAGCACTTCGATATCCACAAGCCCCAAATCTCATTCCGTGAAGAAAACGAGAAAAAGGTCCTCCCTCGCTTGATCCGCCTGCTACAAGAGGGTAAATCTCTAGCCCTGGTAACCGACGCCGGTACGCCGGGCATCTCCGACCCCGGTTATACGTTGGTGCGCGCAGCCATTGCCGCTAATATTCCCATCACGGCCATCCCCGGACCAACCGCACTCATCCCCGCCCTGATCCTCTCAGGTTTGCCGGTGCATTCCTTTACTTTTCGCGGTTTTCCGCCGCGTAAACCCAACGCGCGCCGGCGTTTCCTGGACGTGGATCGCGACAGCCCGCATACACTGATCTTCTACGAGAGCCCCTATCGCCTGCGGGAATTTTTAGACGATGCTCTGGCTGTCTACGGTGACCGACCCGCAGCCATTGCAAACGATCTCACCAAGATGTTCGAAACCATTTACCGCGGCAGCCTTTCGGAACTTAAAGCCCGTTTTGAGACCGAACCTCTGCGCGGTGAGTATGTCGTAGTCATTGCCGGCAAGGGCTATGCCGGGACGGCTTCAAACACAAGTGATTCCGAGGATGAAGCCACATCCTAGGTCAGTGCAAACGGGTTAAAGCGGGTATGGATGTCGTAGTAGTCCTCATGCTCTGCCCGCTTGAGCGCATTAACGACCTGGTAAGTTAGCGGCGTCATCACCACCTCAACCCCCACCTTGAACAAATAGTTGGTCAACGCCAAAGTACCAAAAAGCGACCACGGGAAAACACCCGTAAGAGTCGCTACCAGGATAAACACCGCCGTATCCACCCCTTCCCCTACCAACGTACTGCCGATGGTGCGCGTCCACAACCAACGCCCGCGCGTCAGCACTTTCATGCGCGCCAGGACAATGGAATTACTGAATTCACCAGCCAGGTAGGCGATTAGGCTGGCCAGGACGATGCCCCCGGTGAACATGCCTCCCAGAATCGCATCATAAGCCCGCTGGCCGGCATACTGCTCCCAAGTGGCCTCCCCGGGCAGCCTGCGGATGATCCAGAACATCAATGCGCTCAATCCCAGCATGGCAAAACCGGTCCAGATGACACGACGTGAACGGCGGAAGCCATAGACTTCGGTCAGGACGTCGCCAAAGATGTAACTGATCGGGAAAAGCAACGTCCCGGCATCAAATGCCAGGCGCACGCCGAAGATTGAGATACCCCAATCCACAATCTTAGCGGATGAAGCGATATTACTCACAATGAGCACGGTCACGAAAAGTGCCGTAATCAGATCCAGATACCGATAGGAACGCTCACCGTTCGTCTGTTTCATCAACTTACTCCTGAAACCAGCCAGCAAAAATCGCGCTCCAAGTATAATCCAAGTAGCCGAAATTTCCCCAGAGCAAATTCGCATGCACCGCTTTTTCCTCCCCCCGGAAAACATTGGCAAGTCCCGTGTTCGCTTTCCTGCCGAGACTGCGCATCAGATTCACGCTGTCCTGCGCTTGCGCCCCGGCCACGAGGTGATCGTCCTCAATAACGGTGGACAGGCATTTCGGGTCCGGCTGGAAGATATTCGGCCTGCCGCCGTAACCGGTATCATCCTGGATGAAATCCCCCTCACCGGTGAACCTAAAACGCATCTGACCCTTTTTATCGGTCTGACCCAACGGGAGAAATTCGAATGGGTGCTACAAAAAGGCACCGAGGTCGGCGTGAGTGCCTTTATTCCCCTGATCACTCGTCGCACCCTGGTGCGCGAGATCGAAACCGCACACAATAAACAAGGCCGCTGGCAGCGCATTGTGCAAGAGGCAGCAGAACAATGCGGGCGCGGGCGCATCCCAGAAGTGCATCTCCCGCTCGAACTGCCTCAAGCCCTAGATTATCCCTGGCCAGGCCCAACGCTTCGCCTTGTGGCATGGGAAAATGAAACCCAAAATGGATTGCGGCAAATCCTTCAGCACCTACCGGAGCAACCTCAACAAGTGGCATTGATGATCGGGCCCGAAGGGGGGTTGAGCCTGGACGAGATAACTCAAGCGCAAGAAGCGGGGTGGGTAACCTGTTCGTTGGGCACTCGAATTCTGCGCATGGAAACAGCGGCCATTGTAGGCGCTGCGCTCACCCTGCATGAACTCGGTGATCTCTAAACCACAAATGAGGTGCGTTGTAAGACTAAACGCCGCGGGAGAAGGTTTTTCAGGCGATCCCGCAATACTCGTCCTCGCCCCAGGATGCGCCCCCGTTCATCCGTAACCAACACCACCCGATTTGACGGCAGGGGCAGGGAAGGGACAAAAGGAACATCCTCACCCTGAAGCCAAGTAGCAACCCTGTCAGAGGGAAGTTGTACCCGCCCATGGGTACAAAAACGCCCAAAGCGCGCGATCCAATCATGGGTGGGCACCCATCCCTCTGGGGAATCCTCGGCCACCGCCAGGCCCAGGCTTAACACCGGCAAATCTCCAAAATGACGTTCAAACGCAAGCGGAACGGCATATAACGTTCCGTCTCGCCGGATCAGCCCGGCCTGATGGGCTTCCAAGATGGCTTCCAAATCCATCCCATACGCCTCACGAAAGGCTTCAGCGACTTGATTAACATTAGCCGCTTTCATCCAGCGCCATGATTCGCGGCGACGTGGCCGCGGTAACTGCTTTTCCTCGACAGGAAACGACGCTAACTTGCGCAACCGCGCGGCGAAAAATCCTGCCGTATGAAACCGATGCGGCCACAGTCGCACTGCATACTTCACTTGAGGGTGATAGGTATATCCCGGCACAGATTCCAAAGCCGGCGCAGGGGCCGGCAAACGATCTTCCACCGATTCAATCTCAAATAGCCCTGGATAGTGACGCAAGGCAAGGTCTAAAACGCCCTCATCCTCTTCAGGGGCTAACGTGCAGGTTGCATACACCATCTGACCACCCACCTTGAGCGCCCTCAGGCCGCTAAGTAGTAGTGCCACCTGCCGCTGAGCCAGGCGCTGTTGTTCGCCTGGCGTTATTGGGCGCATGGGATGGCTTTCCAATGGACGCAGAGACTGCATACTACACGGTGCATCAAGCAAAACGGCATCAAAGGTCTCCGCATACCACCCACCCCAATGTTCCCCCGGGAAACCCGTCACTGCAACATTAATCGCGCCCCAGGATTGCAAAACCAGGCGCAACGCCGTCAACCGATCCCGCGAAGAATCGTTGGCCAAGACCAAGCCGCGATCTTCCGTTCGCGCGATCAGGTGGGTCGTCTTACCGCCAGGCGACGCTGCCATGTCTAGCACCAGCGGGCGCGAACCGGCGGGAAAGTCAAACAACTCCACCGGCAACATTGAAGCCGCTTCCTGGATATAGTAATATCCCAAGCGATGCTCAATGGTCTGACTGATCGGTGTCGCGGCTTCCACCACCCACCACCCCATGGGGCAAAAAGGAATTGGCTCTAAACGCCAGCCATACCAGCCTGCCCAGGTGTAAACATCCTTGGGTTCAGCCTTGAGGGGATTAAGGCGGATCGCCGGAACGGGCGGACGTTCCAGTTCGGCCAGCAAGGCGTGCCATTCCTGAGGCGAGAGCAAAGGCCGTAAACGCGCCAGGGCATCTTCCAGAACTTGTGCCGTCGTGAGCGAGGCTTTTTTAGCATTCATCCTTTATCCACGCAGAAGACCACTTCGTTCTCAAACAGGACTTCTTGCACGTTCCAACCCAGCCCATCCAGGATGCGGTTCATCAGCCGCCGGTGGATGGGTAAGAGATCACGCTTTTGGCTCAAACTGCGCGTGGGAAGCGAGATTAGCAGCCAGCGCGCCGGGATTGCCTGGAGAAAAGGCCGCGCACACCCCGGCTGGCGTTCCTCAAAGCGATGAATTTCCTTGAAGAAAAAGGCCACCTCAGCCTGATCCCGAGGGGGTTCAACCAAAATATCTCGATGGAAGGCTTGGCCATGAATTCCCATCAATTCAAAGAAGCGGCGAATCAACTGTACACGAGGGTTATGGATATCAAAGGCAAGGTAGCGGATTTCGCGCGGCAAGCCCATCCAGGGCCAAGCCAGAGGATTCAGCCCACAGGCCAAATCTAGGATCGTGGCTGGCACGCCGGTTACCCCGAACAGGCGCTGATAAAACGCCTCCAGAAAAGGCAGCCGTTCACGCGTTGAGGCATGCTGTTGGAGCAAGTGCCAACAAACCTGACGCACGGCTTCTTCCCCTTGCCGTGCCGCGTTTTCTAACGCCTGCACTGCCTGAATATAATCCGGATCACCCAGATAAGGGGCAACAACTTGATGCAATATTCGTCGTGCTGCAGCTAATGCCTGGGCAGGTTTGGTATAACGTTTAAGAGCATGCGTCATAATATCCGTAAGTAGAGTCTCAGGCAAATCCAGAGCGCGATATTTGGGAGAATGGCGCGCCCATTGAACGAATTGCGCCACCCAGCGCTGCTCTTCCTGCACCGGCTTCATGACCCTGGCCTCCCCTTACGGATCAGGAATGCCAGTTCGGTGGGAAAATCATAACGCCAAATGGTCCAAGGTTTATCCGCCACCAATTCCTCAAAGTGACGGGCATAGTTAACCCGCATGCCCTTACCACGACCACCCAGGCTGAACGTAGGAAACGAGACCAATAGATACTCGGCCTGAAGCGTTTCCAGCAAACGCCGGCCCAGCGATTTATCAAGTTGTTCCAAGCAGGGGATGGCTTTCAGCAGAAAAACCACCTGAAACGGCTCTTCTGGAACTGCTGAGGTTAAGTCTCTTTGCTCCGCTTGACCTGCCAAATTCAAATGGACAAAAAAGTGGTTGAGAAACGCGACCATGTCGGCATAAATTTCCCACGCAACGATCCTTGCCCCCTCAGCCAGCGGAAGCCAGGGCATGGCTAGGGGATTTAACCCACTGGCAAGGTCTAGCAGGGAATGGATTTGGCCAACCGGTGCCAACGTCTGTTGATAGAATGCTTCCAGGTAAGGTAAGCGCTCACGCGTTGAAGCATGCAAACGCATCATCTCCAGGCAAAATACTTTCACTTCGGGGTGTGTCCGCTCCGTCGGAAGTGAACGCAATCGCTCCAGCCAAGCGGCGTAATCTATCGGTCGTTCTAAATACGAGGCCGCAACCTGGTGCAGTTTACTGCGCACGGCTTTAACGGCTTCGCGAGATGAACGCCCTTTAGCCAATTCCTGCTGAGCCAAAGCCCTGATCAACCCCTGCGCCAGGTGCTGATACCGTTCATAGGCCATGACCTGTCGCACCACATCCTCAAGTAATCCTTCATCCTGCGTCATGTTCCCCACCTTGGCGGAGCAGCGTGCTTAATTGGTGCATAAAACGCAAGTTGTGGATCGTCGCCAAGCGCTGATAAAGCCCATCTCCTAAAAGATACAAATGGCGCAAGTAACCTGCGCTGTAATGACGGCAACACAACGCATCACAATAGGGCGAAATAGGCTGATCTTGGCGTGTCAGGCGGTCGCTATCCATGTGCACAAACTCCCACCAAGACCCATCCTCGGGATCAGGTCGAGGGGGCCAGGATGTAAAACGATACAGTCGGCCATGGCGTGCATCACGCGTGGGCATAGCACAATCGAAAAGCCCGTAACCCAAATGATAACCACGGACCAGGTTTTGGGGATGACCGATGCCCAATGCATGCAAGGGAAACTGCGGGGGCACGCACTCGCGTACCCAAGCCAGAATTTCGGTCAACAAGCGCCCTTGGCGATCCAACGGCCATCCCCCAAAGCCAAAGCCATCAAAACCGATGTCTAACAACGCCTCGGCACACTGGCGGCGCAATTCTAATGAACCGCCCCCTTGGATAATGGCGAAAATTAAGGGTCGTTTGCCCTCCTTAGGGGGATGGTAATCCCACCAGCGCTGGTAAGCCACCTTGCTGCGCCGTGCCCAGGCTACCGTTAGATCTACTGCCTCACGCTGCGCCGACAGGGGGGCATCCACATGAGTACAAACATCCAGACAAAAGATCACATCACTCCCAAACCGCAATTGCCATTCCACCACCTTCTCAGGGGTCAAAAGAAATTTACGCTGACGCCCCTCCGGTAGATAATGAATCCCTTCAGCGGTGATCTTTCCCCGTTGAGGTTGTTGTTGGATTAGCGAATAAGCCTGAAACCCTCCCGAGTCGGTAAAGATTGGTCCGGACCAACCGCTCATTCGGTGCAATCCACCCAGGGCATTGACCACCATCGCCCCGGGTTTCTGCACCAAATGGAAGGTGTTCATCATTAAGGCAGGGGTCTCAATCGCCATTAAATCAATGGCATCTATCCCCCGTACAACCCCCCAGGTGGCATCGGGCAGAAAGGCCGGAAAACTCAAGCGGCCATGTGCTAATTCCAGAGCGTTAGGCAGGGCATCTTGCATCGTTTGGATTATGCCCTGAGATGGCTCAGAGGGCAAGGTTGACCTGACGCGCTCTTTCGGTTCTGATGTAAAATGAGTAATGTCCTCAATCAACCTTAATCGGGCCGGGAAAAACCTGTCCGAAAAATCCAGGAGGTAGGATTATGGCTCAACCGCGCGTTGTTCGCGCCCCGCGTGGTACCCAACTAACGTGTAAGTCCTGGCAGACCGAAGCTGCTTATCGCATGATTCAGAACAACCTCGATCCCGAGGTTGCCGAACGCCCGCAGGATTTGGTTGTTTATGGTGGACGAGGGCAGGCTGCTCGCAACTGGGAAGCCTTTGAAGCCATTTTAGCCTGCTTGCGCGACCTTGAGAACGACGAGACCTTGTTAGTGCAATCGGGCAAGCCGGTGGCGATCTTCAAGACCCATCCTGATGCGCCCCGTGTCCTGATCGCCAATTCTAACCTTGTTCCCCATTGGGCCACCCAGAAGCATTTTGACGAACTGGTCGCCAGAGGTCTGATGATGTTCGGTCAAATGACCGCCGGTTCATGGATTTACATTGGCACCCAAGGGATACTCCAGGGCACTTATGAAACGCTGGCAGCGGTTGCCCGCAAACGGGGCTGGCCTTCACTGAAAGGCAAATTCGTTCTCACCGCCGGCTTAGGAGGTATGGGTGGCGCTCAACCCCTGGCCATTACCATGAACGAGGGAGTTGGTTTAATTGTGGAGGTGGACCCCGCCCGTGCGCGCCGCCGCCTAGAAATCGGTTACGTGGACGAGGTTGTGAACGACCTGGAAGAGGCTATGACGCGCGTTGAAGAATGCCTGGAGAAAGGCGTCCCCCGTTCAATTGGGTTGATTGCGAATGCTGCTGATATTTACCCCGAACTGGCCTTGCGAGGTGTTACTCCCGACGTAGTCACCGACCAGACCCCTGCCCATGACGTCCTGATGTACATTCCTAGCGGGTTAAGCGTAGAAGAAGCCGCTGAATTACGCGTAAAAGACCCCGGTGAGTATGAGCACCGCGCAATGGCTTCCATGGCACGTCATGTAGAGGCTATGTTGGAATTTCAACGGCGTGGCGCCGAGGTGTTTGACTATGGCAACAATCTACGCCAGCGTGCTTATGATGCGGGGGTCAAAGAGGCGTTCAACTTCCCCGGATTCGTTCCGGCCTATATTCGCCCTCTGTTCTGCGAGGGGAAAGGCCCCTTCCGCTGGGTTGCGCTCTCTGGCGACCCCGAAGACATCTACCGCACCGATGAAGCAATCATGGAACTCTTCCCCGAGGATGAGCATTTGCACCGCTGGCTGCGCATGGCGCGGGAGAAAGTGCCCTTCCAGGGATTACCGGCGCGCATCTGTTGGCTGGGCTATGGAGAACGAGCCAAGGCTGGCCTTAAATTCAACGAGATGGTCGCCCAGGGAATCCTCAAAGCCCCGATTGTGATCGGGCGCGATCATTTGGACGCCGGTTCGGTAGCCTCGCCAAACCGCGAGACCGAGGGCATGCGAGACGGTAGTGATGCCATCTCTGACTGGCCCATCCTCAACGCCCTGGTCAATACCGCCGCCGGCGCGACCTGGGTATCGTTCCATCACGGCGGGGGTGTTGGAATTGGTTTTAGCCAGCATGCCGGGATGGTCGTGGTCGCCGATGGGACACCAGAAGCAGCACGGCGCTTGGAGCGCGTCCTGACCACCGACCCGGGAATGGGCATCGTACGCCACGCTGACGCTGGCTATCCCGAAGCCATTGCCGCCGCCCGCCGCCATGGTCTGCGTATCCCCATGCTCAAGGAGACCCCTTAGCGGTGCGAATCTGGCGTCTGCTGGGATTCCTGTTTACCTTGGCAATTGGACTAGGCCTGGGATTGTACCTGGGATGGGGTATCCTGGCTGCTCAGCCCAACGATACCTCACCGGATAGCCTGCGTGCGGATTATCGAGCTGACTATGTGCTTATGGTCGCCGAAATATACCAACACGAAGGCGATCCTGACGCCGCCATTCAGCGCCTAGCCTTGTTAGGCGAATCACCCCTGCGCCGTGTCCAAGAGGCTATCCTAACCGCCCAACAATTGGGATATGCGCGGCAAGATATCGAAACTCTGGCCCGGCTCTTCCAAGCCCTCCAAACACACCCTGTGCCCACTGTTACAGAGATGCCATGACCTTTGAACTAGATGATGACGATCTCCACGAAGAGGCACCTCCACAACCACCGCTGTATCTACTTACCGGTTTGATTTTGGGGCTACTGGTAGGAATATTTATTGCGCGGGTGGTTAGCCCATTACAGTATGTGGATACTGCTCCGGCCACACTGGCCGAATCCTACAAAACAGCCTACCGCCTGCTTATTGCACAGGCTTACCAGGCTAATGGCAATCTGGAGCGAGCACGTCAGCGCCTGTATTTGCTCGATGGTGATCAGGCGAAGGATATCCTATCCCGCCAAGCCCAACAATGGCTGGCCACGGGGAATAATTTGAATGCCGCGCGGGCGCTGGCCCAATTAGCAGCCGATTTAGAGCAACCTAACCCATCCACACCACCGATATCCGCCCCCACTCTTGAAATGGGTGCCATCTCAACCCCGCCACTTTCAACGCTTGACCTCCATCAGGCTATTGCCACACCTACGCCGTCCCCTTCACCCACATTAACCCCTACCCCTTGGCCAACATTTACGCCCCGACCTTCACCTACGCCGAATACAGCCGTTCAATCTCCTTTCAAATTGATTGAACAACGTCCATTGTGTGAACCTGGCGTTCCTCAAGGATTGTTGCAGGTTTTTGTGAGCGATCGCAACGGCCAGCCGTTGGCTGGTGTGCCCATCGTCCTGCTCTGGAGCAGCGGTCAAAACGTATTTTATACCGGCCTCTACCCGGCAATTAGCCCGGGCTACGCAGATGCCTTTTTAGAACCCGATACCGTATATGATGTCCGCGCCGGAGATTTCGGCGAGACCGTGCGTAGCCTCCAAGCTCCTCAGTGCAAAACGCCCGATGGACAAACTTTCATCGGTGGTTGGCGGTTAGAGTTCAGTCAACCGTGATGTGATCATTCAAAGAGGGCTATAATTAGTGCGCTACTTAAGATAACTTTATCTAATTTGAACAGGGAGCCAGGCATGCGGCGTGAGGTTTTGACCTGGAATGATGTTGAACAATTGATTGATCACCTCATCCCTCAATTTGAAGTTGAATTTGACGCTATGGTAATGATCACCCACGGCGGGATTATTCCGGGCGGATTACTGGCCGAGGCATTGAAAATGAGCATCATCCTCACTGCTTCGGTGGATTTTCCTGCCGAACTTGAATACGAGAATCTCAAGGAAAAAGATAAAGACAAATCGCGCCTTTTGGCCTGGCCTAAATTCTTGCAGTTTCCGGAAGATCATCTCCTGCGCAATCGCCGCATCCTGATTGTGGATGACGTATGGGGGTCAGGACGCACCATTACCGCGGTCAAGAACCGCGTCACTGGCGCGGGGGGAATTCCCTATACCTGCGTCTTGCACTTTAACCCCTACCGTAGTTTGTTTGGCACCGCTCGCCCGGATTACTATGCGGCGATCACGGATGCCTACATCGTCTACCCCTGGGAGATTACCCGTGGTACGCAAGGATTGATCCTGGGCGGTTTGTAGTGGCTTGACCCTTTATTCCAAAATGGCTTGAAACGCTTCCAGGTAGCGGGTGGTCATCATCTCCAACCCAAAGGCGGCCTCTGCCCGCTGGCGTGCCCCTCTTGAGAACGCCTCCCAACCGGCTAAGATTTCCCGACTGGCCGTAACCAGCGGCTCAACTCGAGGGGGCTGCAAACGCCAAGGGTCAGCACCGTATGGTACAACGCGTCCCGTCGAAGGGACGACGATTTCAGCCAGCGCCCCGGTATCGAATCCCACCACCGGCAAACCGCATGCCAGTGCCTCGATCACCGCATTCGGGCAAGCCGGATGTAACTCGGCAGAAAAGAGCAAGTGGGCCGAACGATCAAGGTAAGCAATCCGTTGAGCCGAGACAACCCCCGTCCATGTGAGGCTCACGTCCTGCGCCAGAGAGGTAACCTGTGCCCGCTCCGCCTCGGGCACGTCGCCGGCAATCCACAACTCCACCGGGCGCGTTTCCTGCGCTTGCAAGGCGCGCACAAAGTGAATCGCATTCTCCAAGCCCAGCGCACTGCCTCCGCGCAAGTGGCCTTCTACTACCATTACCCGCCAACGGTCGGCGGGGCGTTCATGCATACCATAAGGTGCAAACGTAGCCAAATCCACACCGTTATAAATGACTTGCTGCCAGCGCTCCCCACCCCCATAAACCCGTTGCCACCAGGTACGGGCAAACTGGCTTTGATAGATTACACCATCGGCCAAAAAGCGACGGATAAACGCCAGGTTGAGGTTTGCATACTCAGCCCGTAAGGCATAGCGCAGCCCCATGAACCGCCGCCGATGTAACCAATTCATACCATCCAAGCGCTGGAGAATGCGGATGCCGCGACGTCGCGCCCGCCATAACACATCCAAGTAGCGCGTTCCGCCAATCAAAAGGATAACCTGGCAATCCGGATCCTCGGGATTATGGTGAACCTCGACCCCCTGCGCCCGCAAACCGGCCATCAAGCGGCGCTGGAACGAGGTCGGACCGCCCAGGCTATCCAATTTCGGCCAAAGGCATACGTTCTTAATGGCCCTCGCTATCATCGGTCATGCTCAATCCAGGTTCTCGGAAAGCCAACAAGGCGCGAACAATCCGTTCCGCCGCATGCCCATCACCAAACGGGTTGGCCGCGCGCGCCATTGCGGAATAAGCCCGTTCATCCTCTAAAAGGCGCGCCGTCTCACGCACGATGACCTCTGTATCTGTGCCCACCAGTTTCAGGATCCCCGCCTCCACACCCTCAGGGCGTTCGGTGACGGCGCGTAACACCAGTGTTGGGATGCCCAGACTGCTGGCCTCTTCTTGGATGCCTCCCGAATCAGTAAGCACCAGCGTCGCCTGACGCATAAGATGCACCATGGGCAAGTAGTCCAGTGGCGGGATTAGCGTGATATTGGGCACCCCGGCTAAACGCTCATACACCGGACCTTGTACATTGGGGTTGAGATGAACCGGATAAATAAGGTGAACCGAGTCGGCATAAGACTCGGCAACCTGGCGCAAAGCCCGACAGATATTTTCAAGCGGACGGCCAAAGTTCTCGCGCCGATGGGCGGTTACCAGGATGAGCCGTTTTCCCCCGGCACCGATCCCCAGGCGATCCAACAGGGTGCGAACTTCAACCGGCATGGGTTGACGCACAATCTGGTTCAACGCATCAATGACCGGATTGCCGGTCACCACAATCCGCCAATCCGGCACGCCCTCGGCTAGAAGGTTGCGCCGGCTGTGTTCGGTAGGGGCGAAATGGAGATCCGCCACTACACCGGCGATACGGCGATTGATTTCTTCGGGGAAGGGCTGCCATTTATCGCCGGTGCGCAAACCGGCTTCAACATGTCCCACGCGAATCCGGCGGTAATAACACAATAGCGCCGTTGTCATCACCGTTGTGGTATCGCCCTGGATCAATACCCAATCCGGACGTAACGAATCCAATACCGGATCCAAGTGGGTCAGGATATCCGCCGTTAATTGGGCCAGAGTCTGATTCGGGCGCATCAGGTTCAAGTCAATATCCGGCTGAATGTTGAATACCGCCAACACCTGATCCAGCATTTGACGATGCTGGGCTGTAACCACAACCCGCGATTCAATGTCAGGGTGCGCCGCCAGGGCTTGAACCACCGGCGCCATCTTGACCGCCTCAGGTCGGGTGCCAAAAATAGAAACCACACGCAATTGCTTAGACATCCCCACGCCCAACTCCCAAACGCCACACCTGAAAGCCGGCCTTTTGCCACTGAGTCTGATCCCAGCCGTTCACCGCATCAAACACCAGACGCGCCGACGTTTGCGTCCGCACTTCCTCCGGGTTCAACTCACGCAGACGAGTATGACCTACCAACAAGAGCAGGATTTCGGCATCTTGTAGGGCATCAGCAAGCGCGGTCACCGTGGGGACAGCGGGAATTTGGGCTTCGGGCTTGAAAGGCTCAAAGGCCCGCACTTGGGCCCCGGCCTGCACCAGGCGCAGTGCAACTTCGATGGCAGGGCTCTCACGCAAGTCGTCCACATCCGGCTTGTAGGCCAGCCCCAATACCGCCACTCGACGTCCTTCCAGACGCCCCAAGGTACGTTCCATCCACTCAACGACAAAATCGGGTTGGGAGTCGTTGACTTCCCGCGCGGCGCGAATCAGGCGCGTGAGATCGGGGGCAACCTCAACCAAAAACCAGGGATCAACGCTGATACAATGCCCGCCCACCCCCGGCCCAGGGCGCAGGATATTAACCCGTGGATGGCGATTGGCCAGGGCAATGGCCTCCCATACGTCAATCCCCAACCGATCTGCCAGCCGGGCAAATTCATTCGCCAGGGCAATATTGACATCGCGGAAGGTGTTTTCCATCAATTTGACCATTTCCGCGGTTGTACAATCCGTTAACACGATGTCACCGCGCACGAAGGTGGCATAAAGATCGCGCGCCGCTTCTGCCGAAGCCCGATCTATCCCTCCAACCACGCGGGCGTTTTCAATCAATTCCCTTAAAATTTGCCCCGGCAAAACTCGCTCAGGTGAATAAACGAGATAAAAATCACGCCCGGCTTTTAGCCCCGAACGTTCCAGAATAGGCGCCACAACCTGGCGAGTGGTCAGGGGAGGTGAGGTGGACTCCAGGATCACCAAATTCCCGCGTTGCAAGTAGGGCACAATAGCCTCACTGGCCGCACGCACAAAACGTAAATCGGCACGCTTATCCTCTAGAAACGGCGTCTGAACGGCAATGATGAAGGCATCCGCAGGTTCCGGAGTATCCTGCACCACCAGATTACCCGAACGCAGAGCCGCCTGCACCAATGTGCGCAATCCTGGCTCATAGAGGTGAAGTTTGCCATTCTGTAACCCCTGAACAATCTGAGGGTTAACATCTACCCCCACAACTTGAAGCCCATGGGTTGCCAGGGTGCTGGCCGTGGGTAGGCCGATGTATCCTAAACCCAACACACATACTTTTTTGAACTTCACGCCATTTTCCTCAATTCAAAAATTGCCGAGCCAGCCTTGAATTATCCCATAACCCAGAGGGGTTGCCAAGATAAGGAGAGAAGTTTTAGGGGGATGGCGCTTGCCCAGCCTTTTCAGCCGTGATAGACTTAAAAATATGCTCGCGGACGTAAAGAAAGTTCTTGTTTACAGCCCCCAACTCGAATTTTCCGAGTATCTTCGCCTCAGCCTGGAGGAAACCGGTCTTTATCAGGTGACCCTTTGTGATTCTGCCTCAGAACTCGCCGCTCTTATCGCTCAACCCGTCTTCGATATCCTCGTTGTGGATTTTCCCGGCGGCGACACCAGCCTGGGGGAAACGCTGGAACAGTTTACCCGGAACCTTCCTGATGTCCCCCTCCTGCTCTTTCCACCCGAAAATAACCCCCATCACCGGGAAATTAATGCCATTTCTGCCTGGGCTTACCTTTCCAAACCCTTCTACCTACCCAACCTGTTACTGGTCATGGAAACTCTTTCTAGAGGCGAGAAAATTTTTTCTCCCTCTCCTCAGATGCCTAAGGCATTAGAAGTACTTCAACAACAATTGCAATCCTTTGTGGATCAGGAAGATGCCCTCGCCGCCTGGATACTCAGCGCTGGACATCCACTTGCCGAAGCAAAACACCTCGAAAGCGATCTAAGCCAAGATGTGTTAGCATGGGCAGAACAACGGTGGCAACGTTTGCTGAACAATGGTGAATGGTTGCATTATAAGAAGTCCACAAGTCCAGGTGGTGTGGTTCTGCTTTATGCTACTCCCATTACTTCCCAAACGTTGCTCCTGGTGGCTTATCCCACGATACTGCCCCTGGCACAAGCCCGTGCCAAAGGGTGTTCATTAGCCACCGCCCTTAAAGCCTCCCCCTGGTTGACGTCTGAACTGGTGTTAGCCGAAATCCAGTCTCCTTCCGCGGAGATTCTGCCTGTTGAGGACATAACCTCGCTCCATGATCTTCATGCTTCGGATGACGACGCACTGGTCAACATCCTGGATGAGGAAGCCTGGTCTACTTTAGAAGAGGAGGAAGAGGAATCCCCGCCCCCGGATTTTAGCCTGCTTGAACAATGGCTACGTGAAGCCCCTCCCCCCAATCCCTCTCACGCCGTGCCAGAAGAAAGGACGAATATTCAGCCCGATTGGCTGCCCGAAACAGCCATTGTTCCTGAAACCTCTCTTTCCACAACCGCTCCTTTCGATAGCGACTCTGAAGCCGAGGCAACCTGGGAGTTCGAAGCGGGTGAGGTGGAATTTGAAGCCACCGAAGAAGACCACACAGGTAACTTCGAACCCCCTGCGGACTTCCTTGAAGCCCTGGCAGTAGCAACCGAATCCCTGTCTTCCGCTCCACCCGACACTATGCCACCTCCCATAGGGGATGAAATTGGAACCTCGACCTTAGCGCTCACGGTTGAAGATACCCAACCTCTTTCATTGCCCTCCTCTGTTCCATCTCTTGAGGCGAAGGATCTCCTATTGACTTACACGGCGGTACTTATTACCTCATCCCCAAACGCCCTCCAAAATCCGCGCGCAACAACCGAATTATCCCGCTGGATGCCGCGCTGGTGCCAACGCCTAGGCTGGGCACTCAAACGGTTGGTCATAACCCCTAATTACCTGCTTTGGACGGTTACGGTTCCTTCGTCAATGCCACCCAGCCGTATGGTTGAGGCTGTTCGCCACCATAGCGCCTGGCGGCTTTTCCACCACGTTGGTGAGGCCATAGCCGAACAAGAGCCTGAGTCGTTCTGGGCGCCAACACATCTGGCGCTGGCCGGGGAATCGCCGCCTTCAAATGGCGAAATTGATGCCTTGATATCCCTCAATCGCTCCAACCCCAGAGGATAAAGTCCTATGCCCCCCACATTATATTTGATTGACGGTCATGCTCTGGCTTACCGCACCTACTTTGCCATCCTAAAAGGCGGTCAGCATTTGATGACCACCAAAGGCGAAATTACCACCGGCATTTACGGTTTTTGCAGTGTTTTGTTGCGTCTGCTGGATCAGGAACAACCGGAATTCCTGGCTGTAGCCTTTGATACCGGGCGGACTTTTCGCAACGATCTATTTGCCGATTACAAGGCTACCCGTGCCAAAATGCCGGATGAACTGCGTCCACAGATTGACCGCTTGCACGAAATGGTCGAGGCATTTGGCTTGCCCATCCTGGAAAAAGAAGGCTATGAGGCGGATGACGTCCTCGGAAGTGTAACCCAGCAAGCGGTCGCCAGCGGCCTGGGGGTCAAGATCATTACGGGCGACCGTGACCTGCTTCAACTAGTCAATGACCGGGTCATCGTCAACCTGGCCGGAAACAAACTCTCTGAAGCCAAGGATTATGGCCCTCAAGATGTTGTCGCTTTACTGGGCATTTACCCCTGGCAGATTGTGGACTACAAAGCCCTGGTGGGAGATACCTCAGATAATATCCCCGGTGTGCACGGCATCGGTGAGAAAACAGCCGTTGAATTATTAAAACAATTTCCCACGTTGGACGATATCTATGCGAATCTCGATAAACTGCCCCCACGCATTCGGACGCTCTTGGAGAAAGGACGCGAAGCAGCCTACCTTAGTCGCGATCTGGCGCGGATCCGCACGGATGTCCCCGTTACCCTGGATTTAGAGCGTGCCCGTACCCAAAATTTAAACTTTGCCGCTGTGGAGCAGTTCTTCCAAGAATTAGAATTTCGCAGCCTTATCCCAAGGCTCAAAGCCTTGCAACAGAAAACACCGCCGGCCAGTACACAACTCTCGCTCTTTGGCCTGCCCCTTACCCAGGTTGGCACCCCCGCTGCACCTGAAACGCGTTATCACATCGTCAACTCCCCATCCGCTCTCGATGCCCTCTGCGAACGCCTAGAACAAGCCACAGACATCGCCTTTGACACCGAGACCACACATCTGGACCCCCTGCGCGCCGAGTTGGTGGGGATTTCATTGGCCATAGAACCCGGTGAAGGCTACTATATTCCGCTTGGTCACGTTGGTAGTGAACCTCAATTGCCTTGGGAACTCGTGCGTGAACGCCTTCGCCCCTATCTTGAACATCCCCGCAAACCCAAAGTGGGGCATAACATGAAATACGATCTGCTGGTGCTGGCTGAGCACGGCCTGTGGGTCTCCCCGCTTAGTTTCGATACTATGATTGCCGCTTGGCTGCTCAATCCCGAAGGATATAACTTCAACCTCAAAGGGTTGGCCGAAGCCTATCTGGGAATTCAAATGACCCATATCGAAGAATTAATCGGCAAAGGCAAGCAGCAACGTTCTATGGCTGAAGTCCCCGTGGAAATGGTCGCCCCCTACGCCGCCGCCGATGCCGAAATATGCCTGCGCTTAAAACCATTGCTCGAATCACGCCTGAAAGAGGTCAATGGTTTGCGCCTGTTTGAAGATATCGAAATGCCATTGGTGCCGATATTAGCGCGTATGGAACAGGCTGGCATTGCGCTGGATGTGCCCTTCCTGCGCCAGATGTCGCGGGAATTGCAACAGCGAATGGCTGAAATCGAAAGTCAGATTTTTGATATTGTGGGTTATCCCTTCAACCTTAATTCCACCCAACAACTTTCACGGGCACTCTTTGAAACCCTCCGATTGGAGCCACCGGACCGGCGCAAACGCACCAGTAGCGGGCACTACTCTACCTCGGCCGAAGTGCTCGAAGAGATGCGCTCGACCCACCCGATCATCGAAATGATCCTAGAGTACCGCGAGCTAGCCAAACTCAAATCCACCTACGTAGATGCGCTGCCCGAGCAGGTCAATCCAAAGACCGGTCGTGTGCACACATCCTTCAACCAAACTGGCTCGGTCACCGGCCGCCTGGCTTCGTCGGATCCTAATCTGCAGAACATCCCAGCGCGCACCGAAACCGGGCGGATGGTGCGGCGGGCTTTTATTGCCGCGCCCGGCAAAGTGCTCATCTCGGTGGATTATTCCCAAATTGAACTGCGCATCGTTGCCCATATCTCCGGCGATGAAGCCATGATCAACGCCTTTCTGGCTGGACAAGATATTCATGCCGCCACCGCTGCCGCGATTTACGGCGTTCCCTTAGACCAGGTGACCAAGGAACAACGTCGTCATGCCAAAGCAATTAACTTTGGCTTGATTTACGGGATGAGCCCCTATGGGCTAACCCGCACCACCGACCTCACCCTGGCCGAAGCCGAAAATTTTGTCCAGGCCTATTTCAAACAATTTCCCCGCGTCAAGGATTATATCGAGAACACGCGGGCGCTGGCCGCCCGCCAGGGTTATGTTGAAACGCTCTTAGGGCGTCGGCGTTACTTTCCCAATCTTAAAAATCCCCCTAACCCTGCCGTCCGTCAGCGTGAAGAACGCGAAGCCATCAATGCCCCAATCCAGGGCACAGCCGCCGATATCATGAAAATTGCCATGGTGCGCCTGCCATCGGCCTTGGAAGGGGCCGGACTATCTGCTCGCCTGCTACTGCAGGTACATGACGAACTGGTGTTAGAATGCCCCACCGAGGAGAAAGAGAGCACCGCGCGCGTGGTGAAAAACGTAATGGAGAATGCCTACACGTTAGTGGTGCCCCTTCTCACTGAGGCGCGGTGGGGTATAAACTGGGGCGAAATGGTTGCATTTGAAAATTTAAGTTGAGATACCGACAATAAGTAAGAATGAGGGAAACGTGGCCGGGAATCGCGAACTTTATCACCACGAAATGAACGAAGGGCATTCAGCCGCCTGGGACCAGAACTGGGAACTGGCCGCTCAGCATTACCGCCGCGCCTTGGAAGAATTCCCCGAAGATCCGCAGGCGCTCAGCAACCTGGGGTTGGCCCTTTTCGAATTACAACAATTCGATGAAGCCCTCACCGTTTACCAGCGCCTGGCCACGCTTCAACCCGAAGAGCCGCTGGCCTACGAAAAAATGGCCCGCATATATGAGCGGCTGGGACGACTCAAAGAGGCTGTGCGGCTGGGTCTGCAGGCAGCAGACCTTTACCTCAAAAATCGCGAGGTTGAAAAAACCATCACCAACCTGATCCGCGTGCTTAGCCTGCAACCCGAGAACCTGACCGCGCACAGTCGTCTAGCGCTCATATACGAGCGTCTGGGGCGCAAGGCAGAGGCCGTAGAAGCCTACCTGGCAATGGCCAGTATCCTGCAACAGAACAACGATGTAGCCAAGGCAATCCAAACTGTGCAGCACGCCTTGAAACTACTTCCCGGGAGCGCCGAAGCCACCCAAGCCCTCCAAGCCCTGCGCACCGGCACGCCGTTACCTAAGCCCGCTCGTCCCCGTGGCGGTACCGGGCCGGTGCGCCTGGCCGAAATCCTGCAAGCAGATGCCGAAGATGAAGAGCGCGCACCCCTAGATCCCATTAGCGAAGCGCGCCAGCAGGCCTTGATCCAATTGGCAACCTTGTTATTTGACCAGGCTGAACATGCCGCCACCTCCAGCACGGCCTCTTCGTCACGGCGAGGTCTGAGTGCCCTAACCCGCGGCAGTGGCACCGTGCTTCCCACCAACCAAACCGACCTGACACGGTTGCTACTTCACCTTAACCAGGCCATCGAATCCCAAACCCACGGCGACGATGCCCAAGCCCTGCAGGAACTGGAACGTGCAGAAAAGTTAGGGCTGGTGCACCCGGCCCTTTCCTACAACTTGGGATTATTGCTAGCCGAACGCGACCCCGCCCGCGCTCTGCAATACCTTTATCGTGCCACGGCTCACCCTGATTTTGCGCTGGCAGCCTTCCTATTAATCGGACGGGTGGCTTCTAAACTGGGCAATTTGAGTGAAGCCGCAGTGGCTTTCTTGCAGGCCTTGCGTTTGGCGGATGCCCAAACCGTCCCTCCCGCTCAGGTGGATGCCCTGAACCAGACTTATGAATCCATTATCGAGGCACAACGGAGCGAGAAAGACGCCCAAAAACTTAAGGCATTGTGCGAAAGCATTGAAAGCCAATTAGCCCAATCCGGCTGGCGCGAGTTACTCCAAAAAGCCCGCCAGCAATTGCAACAACAAGCGCCTGACAAAACGTCTCCCCCACCCCTCGCCGAGATGTTGCTCGAAACCCGTAGTACGCAAGTCATTGAAGCCCTTGAGCACGTACGCCAACTGGCAGCCCAACAAAAACTCTACTCGGCCATGGAAGAAGCCTTCCGCGCGTTAAGTTTTGCACCCACCTATCTCCCTTTACATGTCCAAATCGGCGACCTGATGATGCAAAAAGGGATGACCCAGGAAGCGGTCAACAAATACCGTCTGGTAGCGCGCTTATATCATCTACGTGGCGAAACCGGCCAGGCGGTGACCTTGCTTCAGCGCAGTGTGCAAATGGCACCCATGGAACTTTCGATCCGCCACTACCTCATTGAACTGCTACTGCACCAAGGGCGTACCGATGAGGCGGTGCAGGAAACCATGGCACTGGCAGACATGCATTATCACCTGGCAGATCTTGATCTCGCCCGCCAGACTTACTTGAAAGCCCTCCGCATCGCCCAGCAATCACGGGAGTATCGCCAGTGGGCCCTGCTCATCCTGGGTAAGGTCGCCGATCTCGACCAGCAACGCCTGGATTGGCGTCAGGCCGTAAATACCTATGAACAAATGCGAACGCTAAAACCCGACGATCGTGACTTACGCGCAAAGATTGTAGATCTCTATTTTCAACTGGAAGAAGATACCGCCGCCCTCAATGAAATTGACAACTTTATCCATTTTCTTATCAGTGCCAATCGTATTGAGGATGCCATCCAATTCCTGCAGGATTTGATCCTCGAATATCCTACAAAAAAGTTGCTTTTACGCTATCGCCTCGCCCATCTTTACCGTCAGATTCAGCACGTGGATCACGCCGTGGCTGAACTCGATGCCATTGCCGATGGCTACATTGAACTTGGTGACACCCAGCAGGCAGTGCGCATTGTGCGTGAGATCATTGCCCTCAATCCCCCCAACAAAGCCGACTATGAATTGGCTTTACGAAAATTGTTGAATAGCCTCCCCCCCTCCCCCCGGGAATAAAAAATTGGGTGGGGTAGTCCCCACCCAATTTTTCCACCCATCCATACACTTACTTCACAACGGGTAATTGGGCTGCAATCCAGGCATTAATGCCACCGGCGAGGTTGCTGACATTCGAGTACCCAATCATCCGCAGCGCCATCATGGCCAGCGCCCCACGATGACCGGACTTGCATAACACAACAATCGGTGTCGCCTTGTCCTGCGGTAACTCGCTCATACGGGCAAAGAGCTCGTTGACCGGAATGTGGACAGAGCCTTCAATGTAGCCATCCGTTTTCAATTCATCCGCGGTGCGCACATCCAAGATAAAAGGCTTATTCGCCTCCCCCAAGGCTGCTTGCAGATCAGGGGCTTTGATGGTGTAGAAGTTTTCCGGCAAGTTGCTAAGAAAATCGTCCAGACCTTTGAAAAGCGCCTGATTTTTGATCTCCGGTGCCGTACCTGCTGTTGGCGCTGCGGGCACATTTCCAGTCACCACCGGCAAATTGGCTTTCTTCCAGGCATTCAAGCCACCGCCCAGATTACGCACATCGGTATAGCCTAACAGGCGCAGTGCTGCCATGACCAGCGCACCGCGATGACCTGAAGCACAGTAAATCACAATCGGCTGATCCTGAGCCGGGAGTTTATCCAGATTCTTCAAAACCTCACGCACAGGAATGTGAATCGCACCCTCGATGTAGCCATCCTTCTCCAGTTCGGCGGCTTCGCGCACATCCAGCAAGAAGGGCGGTTTATCAGCCAGGGCTGCATTCAGATCAGCCGCAGAGATGGCGTAGAAGTCTTTGGGCAGGTTGGTCAGAAAATCGTTCCAGGTCGCGTTCCAATCCACCGCACCTTCGACGGGCAACTGCGCCGCTTTCCAGGCGTTCAGGCCACCGGCCAGATTAACTGCCTCATAACCCAGCAGACGCAACCCCATCATGATAATGGCGCCGCGGTGCCCCGATGCACAATAAATCACCAGCGGCGTGTTGGTAGGCAGTTCATTGAGATGGCTCATGAACTCACTAAACGGCAGTTGAATCGCCCCTGCGATGTACCCTTCAGTTTCAACCTCTTTGGGGGTACGCACATCAACTAGAACTAACGTCTTGCCCTCAACCATATCGGCATTGAGTTTATCCGCCTTGACGGTATAGAAACCCTCGGGCAAGTTGCTTAAGAAATCGTTCAACGTCTGATAAAGGGCTTGGTCTTTGATTTCCGGTGCCATCCCGGCCTGAGGCGCAGCAGGCATCGAGCCGGTCACCACTGGAAGATTGGCTTTCTTCCAGGCCCCCAGACCACCTCCCAGGTTGCGGACGTTGGTATAGCCCAGCAATTTGAGCGCGGAGAGAACCAGCGCACCACGATGCCCAGACGCACAGTAAACGACAATAGGCTGATCAGGTGCAGGTAACTTATCCAGGTTCTTCAGCACTTCGCGCACCGGAATATGCACTGCCCCCTCGATGAAACCGTCCTTCTCGATCTCAGCCGCCTCGCGCACGTCGAGCAGGAACAGTGGCTTTTCAGCGAGTTCCTCGTTCAATTTGACTGCGCTGACCGTACCAAATCCTTTTTCTGCCGGAAGATCAGCGATTAACTGCGTCCACAGCGCTGCAATATCCGGCTTAACTTCGACCGTGGGACTAGGAAGCGCCGTCGGTTCCTGAGTCGGTGCTACAGTTGGCTCAACGGTTGGCGTGACGGCAGGTGCAGCAGGCGCACAGGCACTCAGTACCAGGCTGAGCACAACCAACAAAATGAGAGGTGTGGAAACCTTACGAACCATTGTAAAATCCTCCAAAATATAGATTTACTTTATAAAGGGGAGTGTGGCAGGTACATCTTCAACAATCACGTTGCGATTGGCCTCCAATTCTTCGGGTTTGACTTTATCAGGGGTCAAAAAGAGTGAAGCATTCCCATGGCACGAGTTACACGAGCGGTTTTGTGGGGTCTGACGTTGAATATTATGCGGTGTGGTGTAGGTCCAGGTTGGTAATAAATTGTAGTTAGGCAATAGATCCGGGCCGTAATATTCAAAACTGGTCGGTGCAACCGGTACGTGGCGCAGAAGCACATACTCATACGGCCGTTCACGACTGGGCCAGGGGTTGCGCCCAATCATGAAGGAAAGGTAGGTGGCCTCGGTCTTGAAAAACGGATTTCCCGTTTTATCGCTTATAGCCACATGGCAACCATCGCAACTGGTGTATTCCACAGCATGACAAACCTGGCAGGCCACCTTGTCGCCGTGAATGGTATGTTGAGGGATAGGATCGTCTGCCCGGCCTACTTGAGCATGACAATCCTTACATGCCGGTTGTTGTTTACCCCAGTAGCGGTGTTTGGCAGCGTCACCCTCGGCGGTGTGCAAGTCGTCTCCAGAATGGCAAGCCATGCAGTTCATGCGGCCTTCGCGGAAGTGAACATCGCCGGGAATGTCCTCATGTTTGCCTAAATATTCTGCGCCCACGCGAGTGCCATGGCATGCCGTGCAGGTGCGCGTCATCGGGGGCGTCTTCTCAACCTGGTGCCCATTAAGCAAACCACCACCCACGGATTTGGGCTGGCTGATATGACAATCACCACACGTCGTATGGCAGGACGAACAATGGTTCTGCATGGCGGTTTGAAGAGCGGGGTGATTCTCGGGCAAACTGCGAGAATAGACAACCGTCCGATAACCCTGCAGAGAGGCATGCAAACTGGTGGAGAAACCATCCACAATTTCTCCGTGGCAGGCCCCACAAATGCGACCGGCGTCCTGGCTGGGATCAGCGATCAAACCGCTGTGAGCCGTGTCCTTATCCGGCGATTGCCGTCCACCATGGCAAGCAATGCACCCCGCCCGCCCATGGATAGAGTTAATGAAGTCCGCATTGACCAAAACTTTCTCCCAAGGCTCCAACGGAGCCACATCACCCCCTCAACCCACCCCTTCAGACTCGCTGGGCGCCTTTTCTTCAGGTTTAGCGGTTTGTATGAGTGCATTCTTATCGGTATGACATGATACACAGTAATCTACCGAACTCTGGGGGGTATAAACTGCCGCAGGAAGAGTCGGTGTGGGCACTGCGGTAGGCGCAGGGTTAGCCTGAGCCGCACACGCTCCCATTAACATCCCTATCCCGAGCACAATGATTACCTTTAGCATCCGTTGCATGTTCTCTCTCCCAAGTGGGACAAAATCCTTTTAATCTCCCCTTCATTTTACGGAGTTGACCTCAAAACAATTAGTGCCTTTTATCACAAATACTGCAACGAATTGATTATGGCTTATAATTAGAAAAACTTATCACAACTCAGGGAGAGAGACCAAATTATGCTCAACCCCTACCAATTACAAGTCTTCCTGACCGCTGCCGAAACACTGAACTTCTCCCGAGCCGCAGAGAAACTTGGCCTTTCTCAACCCTCGATCACCCAGCACATTCATCAGCTGGAAAGCCAGTTAGGGGTTACCCTATTCATCCGCAAAGGGCGCAAAATGGCCCTCAGCGAAGCGGGTATGGCCTTGATTCCTCTGGCCCGGCAAATCTTGTTGGTGAACTCGCGGGCAGAAGAATTGATGCAGAGTTTACGTGGCGAGGTCATCGGGCATCTGACCATTGGCTGTAGCACCACACCGGGCAAGTATCTGCTCCCACTCATCCTGGCGCGCTTCATGACTCAACACCCACGGGTGCAAGCCACCGTCCATGTAACCCCACGCGCGCTGGCGCTAGAAATGCTGCGCAAAGGAGATGTAGATTTCGCTTTCTCCAGTAGTTTTGACGAATTGGATCGGCACATCGAATTTCGGCCTTTCTACCGCGAACCGGTGGTGCTGATCGTTCCCCCTGAGCATCCGTGGGCAGCCCAAGGCGAAATTTCACCCCAAGACCTCACGAACGAGTGCTTCGTTATGCGTGAGGAAAGCGCAGGAACTTACCGTGTGGTCCGCAACGCCCTGGCTAGACACGGCTTGCATGTACACGACCTACGCATCGTCCTGACATTGGGAAACTCAGAGGCTATTGTGATTGCCGTGCAAAGAGGGATCGGCGTAGGATTTGTGCCTCATTCCGCCGTTGAGCAGGTGGGAAAGGGGAAAGTTGTGATCGTTCGGGTGCGTGATATGGAATTAACCGAGGATATTTTCTTTTGCCGCTATCGCCTGCATCCCTTGGGTAGCGCGCAAGAAGCTTTCTGGAATTTCTTGGCTCAAGTAACGCCAGAGGACCTGGCTATCCAAACACCTGAACGTGGATTATGCGAAGAACGCTCAGCGGCGCAGCAACAGGCGGGCATAGATCCCCAACCCAATCCCCACTACCAGTAAAATGGCACCTAAAATGGCCAACAACGGAGAGCGAGGGGTTTCCGCCACTTCGCCGGGCTGGGCGCGGGCGCTGAGTTGAGCCCCAAAGTCCAGCGTAGTGGTATCCCCGGCGCGCAAGGTCAACGCGTAATTCATGCGTGTGGTGGGGTTATACCCTTCCGGGACCGCAATGCTGATGTTGTAATCACCCTCTGGTAATTCATCAAAGCACACTGGATCTGTTCCGCTCTGACTTGTCCCCTCACGAGAAATCTTTCCCAAGCGGTCAGTAATGCTGATCGCCCCACCGGAGATGCCTTCCTCGCCATTTTCAACCTGTGCATTACCGTTTATGTCATTGAAAAGGAACACACAAATGCGGCCGTTCCCCTGGAAAGGTGTGGGGGAAGGCAGGATCGGTGTGGGTGTTGCAGTAGGGCCAAAGGGAGTAGGTGTTGGGGCCACAGTACCCAGCAGAAGGCTTTGCCCTTCGCGCAATGTGCAGTTTGCATCCAGGCCGTTCAACAAGCGGAGATCGTCAATCGAAACCCCGGTGAGCAGTGAGATTCGGATACAAGTATCTTGGGGTTGAACAATGTACAAAATTCGACCATCCGGCAAAGCAGTTGGGGTGGCATAACTCACCTGCGCCGGTGGATGTGCCGCTGGGGATGGCCAAACCGCTGCCATCAAAAGAATGGAAAGCCCTGTTAGAAGAAAAAGTCCAGTGATGCGTCTCATGGGTGCGTTGGGCAAATTATATCATACCCCCTTAAAAGCCTTTTAAATGATAATGACGGTGTTGCAAAAACCTCGGCATCCAAGAGATAGCGTACTACGGTAAATCACCTTAGAGAATTGGGCACACGATGCTGGGATGACATTGGAATACTTTAGACCCATAATTGTAAACCCGAGTACGAAAATCACCACCACAGAAAGCTGTCGGCGATTCTTTTAGCAGGATCGGGATAAGGCCTGTGGTAAAATGTAACACGTATGGCTGGTCTTCAGGAATCCGTTCAAGAGCAACCGCCAGGCATCATGGCGGCTTTTATTGCCGGTTTTAATACCGTGGCAGGGCATCTCTATTTAATCCTGCTACCGTTAGGGGTGGATTTGATATTGTGGTTTGCGCCGCGCTTGCGCATCGAGCAGTTACTTACCCCCTACTTTCAAACGGCAACCACGCTCCTGGAGCGCTCGGGGACGCCAACCACCCCTGTACCCCTTAGCGAATTGTGGCAACCCCTGCTTAAAGGGATTAACCTGTTAGGTTTACTCAAGACCTTTCCCATCGGGGTGCCCAGTTTGCTCACCGGGTTCTCAGACGCCACGCATCCCCTGGGAACTGCACCCAACGTGCAAATCAGCAGCATGGGAGCGCTATTAGGGGTTAGCATAGGGTTGATGGTAGTGGGTTTTACCCTGGGCTGCATTTATTTTGCCTTGTTGGCTAGTGCTACGGCTGAGGATAACCGCATCAACTGGCAACTGTTCTTTACCCGACAAATGCCCTCAGCACTATTATTTTGCGTTCTGTTTTACCTTATCCTCGCCCTCATGAGCGTACCAAGCCTATTTATCTTGGGGTTCGTTTTATGGCTACTGCCCGGGGCGGGAAACATTGCCTTCTTCGTGGTCACCATACTCATTTTCATGGTCTTGTTTCCCTTGATTTTCACCCCTCACGGGATATTTGCTTTGAATCTCAAACCCATCCAGGCCGCCCTTAAAAGCATGGTCTTGGTTCACCCGTTTTTACCCCGGTTGCCCCTATTTGTCCTTGTGGCGTTAACTTTGGGCCAAGGTCTGGATTTATTATGGCGCTCCGCTCCACCCGACTCATGGTTAACCCTGGTGGGTATCCTCGGACATGCGTTTATCTACTCCGCCATTCTCGCCGCCAGTTTCATCTACTATCGTGGCGGCATTCAATGGATGGAATTTTTAGTTCAACGTACGACAGCCAAGATGACGGCCGAAAGCAAATGACGTTACAAGGTATTTGGAGGTAAGCGTGGCACAGATGAGTGCAACGACAAGTTATGGCGCTAAGGACATTCAGGTTCTAGAGGGACTTGAAGCGGTACGCCGCCGCCCGGGGATGTACGTCGGCGGTACCGATTTGAAGGCATTGCATCATCTCGTGTACGAGGTGGTAGACAACTCCATTGACGAAGCCCTGGCCGGGGCATGCAATCGCATTGTGGTGACCATTCATCCCGATAGCAGCGTTACCGTAGAGGATAACGGGCGCGGTATTCCGGTAGATATCCACCCCGAAAAGAAAAAATCGGCCCTGGAAGTGGTAATGACCACCTTGCACGCAGGGGGAAAATTCGGTCATACCAGTTATAAGGTCTCCGGCGGCTTGCATGGCGTGGGCGTCTCTGCCGTGAACGCACTTTCGGAATGGTGCGAGGTTCGAGTCAAGCGCGAGGGCAAAATTCACTTCCAGCGTTATGAGCGTGGTATTCCGCTAGAACCGGTTAAGGTCATTGGTACCTGTGCCCCCGAAGACACCGGCACCATCACCACGTTCAAATTTGACCGCGAAATTTTCAAAGGGGATGTGGATTACAAGTTTGAGACGCTGGTACAGCGCTTCCGCGAGATGGCTTTCGTCACCCGCAAGGTCGAAATCCGGCTGGTGGATGAGCGTACCCAGCGTGAGATGACCTTTTATTTTGAGGGTGGGATAATCTCGTTTGTGCACTACTTGAATCGCAACCGCGAGGTACTTCACCCCGTTTTCTACGTCGAGAAAGAGGTTGAGAACATCGGCATTGAGGTCGCCATCCAGTACACTGACGCTTACGCTGAATCGGTGTATTCCTTTGCCAATACCATCAACACGATTGACGGTGGCACGCACCTCACTGGATTGCGCACTGCCGTTACCCGCGTCCTCAATGATTATGCCCGCCGCAATGGTCTGCTCAAAGACTCTGACCCTAACTTCACCGGGGATGATACGCGCGAGGGCATGACCGCCATCGTCAGCATTAAGCACCCCGACCCGCAATTTGAAAGCCAGACCAAGGTCAAACTGATGAATCCCGAGGTACAGACCTACGTTCAGCAGGTCGTGGGTGAGGCGCTGGCAACCTTTCTCGAAGAAAATCCGGCAGCCGCCAAAGCCATCATTCAAAAGTGCCTGACCTCTGCCCGCGCCCGCGATGCGGCACGTAAAGCGCGCGATTTGGTTATCCGCAAATCGGCATTGGAAAGCCTGACCCTGCCCGGTAAACTGGCCGATTGCTCGGAACGCGATCCTCAGAAGACCGAACTCTTCATCGTTGAGGGCGATAGCGCAGGTGGCTCGGCTAAACAGGGACGAGATCGCCATTTTCAGGCTATCCTACCCCTGCGGGGAAAAATTCTCAACACCGAACGTGCCCGCCTAGATAAAATCCTCTCAAACAATGAAGTTAAAGCCCTGGTTTCGGCTTTGGGCACCGGGATCGGCGAGTCCTTTGATCTAAACAATCTGCGCTACGGGCGTGTCATTGTTATGACGGATGCCGATGTGGATGGCAGCCACATCCGCACCTTACTGCTGACCTTCTTCTTCCGTTACATGCAACCTTTGATCGAAAACGGTCACCTCTTCATCGCCCAGCCCCCGCTCTACCGCATCGCCTACAAGGATCTTGTCCGCTACGCTTATACTGAAGCCCAGAAAGACCAGATCCTCAAAGAGTTGGGCATTCCCGCAGAGAAAGCCTCCATCCAGCGCTATAAAGGCTTGGGCGAGATGAACCCCCAACAATTGTGGGAGACCACCATGAATCCCCAAAATCGCACCCTGATGATGGTGACAATTGAGGATGCCGCAGCCGCCGACCGCACCTTTGACATGCTGATGGGCGAGGCAGTACCTCCTCGAACGCGATTCATCCAAACGCACGCACGACTGGTGAAAAATCTCGATATTTAGCCGTAGGGTCTTACTGGAGGTTGTCCATGCCACGGGTTTTGCTTTTTCGGGCTGAGGCGCTAAAACACTACATGGAGCGCTTTTTTACCCACTTGGGCGTCCCCGCCGAGGACGCCCAAATTGCTGCCGACGTGTTGCTGGCTGCTGACCTGCGCGGAGTTGCCTCACACGGCATCATTCGTCTTCACACCTACTATGGCAACCGGATTCGCAAAGGATTGATTGATGTCCGCTCTCCCCTGCGCGTGGTACGTGAATCACCTGCCACGGTACTGTTGGATGGCGGACAAGGCTTAGGGCAAGTGGTTGCTTATCGCGCCATGCAACGTTGTATTGAGAAAGCGCAAGAGGTGGGAATGGCCATGGTTACGGTGCGCAACAGCAACCACTACGGCATTGCCGGCTACTACGCCATGATGGCCCTTCCCCATGATATGATCGGAATCAGCCTGACCAATTCACAGCCACTGGTGGCGCCTACCTACGGCCGTAAAGCCATGCTGGGCACAAACCCCATCGCGGTCGCCGTACCTGCCGGCCAGGAGCGCCCCTTCGTCCTGGATATGGCGACCAGCATTGTCCCGATTGGCAAGATCACCGTCTATGACAAAGCCGGGTTACCGATTCCCGAGGGCTGGGGAATTGATGCCCGAGGCAATGTGACCACCGATCCTAAAGCCGTGTTGCAAGGTGGCGCCTTGCTTCCCCTGGGCGGCACCGCTCTAATGCGTGGCTATAAGGGATATGGGTTGGCCATGGTGGTTGACATTCTATCCGGCGTGCTCTCGGGTGCAGCATACAGCATTGATGTAGCCCGTCCCGGTGAGGGCCAGGCGGCGAATGTTGGCCATTTCTTTGCCGCCATCCGCGTGGATGCCCTGCGCCCGGTGGATGAATTCAAAGCCGATATGGATCGTTTGATTCGCATGATCAAAGACTCCCCCAAAGCTGAGGGTGAAGAACGCATATATATCCACGGTGAAAAAGAATTCGAGAACGCCGAAAAGTACGCCCGTGATGGTGTGCCCTTGCTGGTAGAGGTTGTCAAATCGCTCCGTGAAGGGGGTGAACAAGTCGGGGTGCCGTTTGACTTGGAGCCACTGGGCGAGCGCGAGGCCGATCTAGACAGTGAGTAGCCAGTATTTTCTCATAGGCTCACACCAATTGCGTCCTAAGCCTCGCGTTCTAGAATTACTGCTTCATCGCCGCGCAGAGTGAGGAAACCATCCCGCGGCATGAGCGGCTCATCCCTGGTTGAGATCAGTGGCCGCCAGCGAAAGGCACTCAGCGTTCTCCCCATGGCTAAACGCACCGGGCGCGAACTGAAATTAAGCGCCACCAGGATGGTTTGATGCTCATCTTGACGTAAATAGGCCAACAAGCGCCGTGGCTCAAATGTCAGCGGCTGGAAAAGACCGCGTCTTAGCGCCGAATTTTCCTTCCTTAACCTCAGTAGACTCCGATAGTAATTTAGCAATGAATGCGCATCTCGGCGTTGGGCTTCCACATTGCGGTGACGATAATTAGGATGAACCGGAAGCCATGGGTGGCCAAGGGTGAAACCCGCATGAGGCGAATCATCCCACTGCATGGGTGAACGGCAACCATCACGCCCTTTGTAAAACGGCCAGTAACGTTTCCCAATGGGATCTTTGATTTCCGATCGCGAAACTCGAATGTCGCGCATGCCGATTTCTTCCCCATAATACATGAATGGCGTACCCCGCAGAGTTAATAACAGGGTTGCCGCCACCTTGAGACGCGCATCGTCCTCGCCGCGTCCATAGCGAGTAGCAGCACGGGGATTATCGTGATTATTAAGCACGTAGGTTGGCCAGGAGTCATCCCCAAGAGCTTGCTCCCAATCCTGGATCGCACGCAAAAACCGCTCCGGCCGCCAAGGGGAATGAAGAAACGTAAAGTCAAACGTCGCGTGCAATAAGCCAGGAGCACAATAGCGGGCGGCCTTTTGGGGGGTGCTCAGAAATGTTTCTCCCACCGCATATCGCTCGGGATAAGCATCTAAGATCTGACGTATTTCACGCAATAGAGGGAACATTTCCGGCTGGTCAATATCGTAAATATGCTGCTGGCGGTCAAAAGCACGTAACCCTAAACGAGGGGGGTTATCCGGAAAATCAGGATGCTTGAAATACACATTGAACACATCCAGGCGAAAGCCATCCACTCCCCGCTCTAACCAGAAGCGGAAGACATCAAGGAGGGCCTCGCGCACTGTTGGATGACGCCAGTTTAAATCAGGTTGTTCCTTGTAGAACATATGAAAGTAGTACTGGCCACGTTGAGGTTCATACTCCCATCCCTTGCCCCCAAAAACCGAAGCCCAATTGTTGGGCGGTCCACCGCCGGGGCGGGGATCGCGCCACAAATACCAATCGGCGTATGGATTATCGCGAGATTTTCGTGATTCCTGAAACCAGGGATGTTGATCTGAGGTATGGTTGAGCACCAGATCTAGAATAACTCGAATGCCACGGCGATGCGCCTCAGCCACGAACCGATCAAAGTCCTCCAGACTCCCAAAGCGGGGATCAATGGCCAAGTAATCGGCAACATCATAACCGAAATCCACATCTGGAGAGGGGAAAATGGGTGAGAGCCAGATTGCGTCTATGCCCAAATCGGCCAGGTAATCCAAGCGCGCTGTTATGCCCGGCAAGTCCCCCAGACCATCACCATTGCTATCCGCAAACGAACGGGGGTAAATCTGATAAATGACCCCATCACGCCACCAGAGAAAGTCCGTTGAAGGCATGTAGGTGTTTCCTCCATGAAGGAATTTTTATCTATGGCTCCCATTGAAAATGAATGAGCGCAAAGAGATAAGGATTATTCTCCACGTATTCCACTCCTACCAACCAAATGCGCCAATCCAAGTCTATCCCCGGCGTTCCTGGTTTGAAAATTTTATAAACGTTGATGTTACGATAACGCGCCGGCCAGGCATACTCTTCCGCAACGCCACCAACGGTGCGGTCGTTACACCGGATCTCATGCGGATTTTGGATCGCATCGCGTAAGACCGGTAGGACAGCCTCCTGGAAGGACCCCCGAGTATCTAACCCGCTGGCCGGATTGGCACCCCAATTATGAACATAGGTGCTGTTAAAAACCCACCGCGCATGTGCCGGATCAAAGTTGATAACGCGACCACTACGCCAAAGCCAGATATCTACCCCATGGACAGGGCTGACCAGCGTTGCCAACAGACGGCCATCGGCCTGGCGTATGGCTTGTTCGAACTGCTCAATCAGGCTCGCGGTTTCGGCATTACAAAAAGCCTCTGGTGGCACATACTGGGTCAAAAAGCGTCCGTTAACCCAACCCCGGAGCGGGGATTCCGAGAGCCACTCTATCTCTTCCCAGGTGATATTTTGCGCCTGGGCTCTCTGGCCCGTCAAATGGATTTGGGTTGCGTCATAGGGTAAGGTGCCAACCACATCATAGTTCACCCCTGGTCCAGAATGAACACTCAACCCCTCGTCAGGCTCCACCCCTACTACAGCATAGGTATACAAACCCTCCGTTGTGGGTGTTGGCTTAGGCAGAGTTGCGCTAGGTGTCGTAGATGGAATGGGCACCGTTGTTGGTGTGATCACTGCGGTAGTAGCCGCAGGTGTTGGTAACAATGGCGATGTCGGTGTAGGTGCTGGTAATGAAGCCGTGGGAGTAGAGACAGGTGTACGCTGGCATCCCACCAGAACCATCCCCGCGATCAATCCTCCAAGGACAACGTAAGTGTAAATGGCTTTCATTCGACCCTCCTCTCATGAACCCAAACCCCGTTTGTATTATAAATAGCAACGCTGCCCTTGTCACCCCTAAAGAGATGTGTTAAAATGTAAAGCGTCAATGCCGCCACAGAAAGCGCAAGCACTGAAAAGTGGGCCAGTCCCACTTTTCTGCTTATAGTAGTACCTATTCATCCTAATCCTGTTACGTGAACATTTGGGAGAGCGAGCAAGCATGAAGAACGAATTTACCCTGGCCTTCAATGAGGTTCTGGAAGAGAAGCAACTGCCGAAAGAGGTTATCCTCAAGGCGCTGGAATCGGCCATGGTCTCGGCCTACCGCAAAGCCGTGAACGCTTCCGGTGCTCAGCACATTGAAGCCAAAATTGACATCGAGACCGGTAAAGTTACCATCTTGGCCGAGAAGGAAGTGGTGGAAACGGTTCAGGATCCCCACACCGAAGTCTCGCTGGAAGAGGCGCGCAAGATTGACCCTAATGTGGAGATCGGTCAGACGATCATCGTAGACAGCACCCCTAAGGACTTCGGGCGCGTTGCAGCGCAGACGGCGCGGCAGGTCATCCAGCAACGCATTCGGGATGCTGAACGCCAGATGCAATTGGACTACTACCAGAAGCAACTGGGTGAAATCGTTAGTGGCATTGTTCAGGCCGTCACCCCCCAGGGATTAACGATTGGGCTGGAATTGCGCGCCGAGGGCACCATGCCGCGCAAAGAGATGATCCCGGGCGAGCGCTTCCGGGTGCATGATCGTGTGCGCGCATTGGTGGCCGAGGTTAAGGATACACCGCGTGGACCCCAGATAATCCTCTCGCGCACCCACAAGAATTTTCTACGCCGCCTGCTAGAAACCGAGGTGCCTGAGATCTATCATGGCATCGTTGAAATCCGCTCTATTGCTCGTGAACCCGGCGAGCGGGCTAAGGTAGCCGTTTCCGCCACGCAACCCGGCGTGGATCCGGTCGGCGCCTGTGTTGGAATTCGCGGCGTGCGTATTCAGGCTATCGTGCGCGAACTTCACGACGAGAAGATTGACGTCATTGAATGGAACCCGGATCCGGCGGTGTTCATCGCCAAAGCCCTCAGCCCGGCCCGGGTGACTGGGGTGTACCTGGATGAGAAGAACCCACAGGGCAAGACAGCCACCGTGGTTGTCCCCGAGGATCAACTCAGCCTGGCCATCGGCCGCGATGGTCAAAACGCCCGTCTGGCCGCGCGCCTGACCGGTTGGCGTATTGACATCAAGAGCCTGACCGAAGCCGCTGCGGATGCACTACACAAGTTGCAAAAAGACCCGGCTTACGCCGTATTGGCTGAACAACTGGCCGACCAGATCCCCCAAATCGAAGATATGCTGGCGCGCAAGGCTGAAGGACGCCCGTTAACGCCTGAAGAGTACGACACCTTAAGCCGTTTTGTGGACCGAGTTGAGCGCCGTGTCATTGCAGGTGTAGGAGCCCCGGAGACGGCGACGAAAGCCCTGGCCAGCGATAAACTGGCAGAAATTAAAGCCCAAATTCCGCCGGAAGCCTTCGAAACCAACATTCTGGACAGCGGCCTACCTGAACACGTGGCTTACATCTTGCAAGAGGCCGGTTATACTACGGTAGGCGAAATGGCGGTGCAGATGAAAGTGCGTCCCGAAGAAATCTTCCGCCTCAATGGTATTGGGCCTCGTGCCATGCAGGAAATTAACAAATTGATGGCACGCTTAGAAGAACAAATGCGCACGGCCGAAGTTGCGGTTGAACCAACAACCGAGACCGAGGTTGAATCACTCCCAGCGGTTGAAGCCAGTGTTGAGGAAACTGTCGTTTCCGAACCCTTAGCAAGCGCACCTGAAATTGAAGCCACTCCTGAGATTGAACCTGTGGCTGAAACAACCGTTGAAACGCCAATGGAAACCTTTGAGGAAGAACCTGAGGAAGAGATTTCCTTCGATCAACTCTTCACCCTCAAGAGCGATATCTTCAGCAAGGTAGCGCTCGATGAAGACGAGGAAGAGGAAGAAGAGATCACCGCACGGAGTAAAGGGAAGAAAAAAGCCAAAAAGAAAAAGAAACCCGTGGCGTTGGAATATGATCCGGATCGGGATCAGATGGTGATTCGTAAGAAACACAAACGTGAAGACGAAGATTGGGATGAATGGGAACTCTAAAAAACGTGACGGAGGGTAGAGAGCGGTGGCTAAAGCCAAACCCCGGCGCACCAAACATGTACCCCAGCGCACCTGCGTGGGATGCCGGGAGGTGCTCCCTAAACGCAGCCTGATTCGCCTGGTACGAACACCTGAAGGGGTCAAGGTAGATCCTACCGGCAAGGCGCGGGGGCGTGGCGCTTATCTTCATAACCAACGTTCCTGTTGGGAGCGGGCACTCAAAGGTGCCCTGGCTCAGGCGCTGCGGACAGAAATATCTCCCACCGACCGGGAGCAGTTATTGGCCTTTATGGCAACTCTCCCCGAGGAAGAGGTCACCTCTCAACCCCATACTGAGTCCCGCGATTCAGGAGCACCGCCTGGGTAGTCACATCCCCCGCGGTGCCCACCCCGATCGCTCGACCACCGCAGGAAACCAACTAGAAAGAGAGGATTGTCTATGAGCGATAACGGGTCGAAAACCATCGAACTACCGGCAAGTTTGACCGTCCGCGAACTGGCCCAACGTATGCAGGCCAGCCCGATACAGGTCATTCGTATCTTAATGGATAACGGTGTCATGGCCAACATCAACCAGATGGTGGACTTTGACACCGCCGCAATCGTCGCCTCAGAATTGGGCTTTGAAGCCAAACTCGAGGTGCATGAAGTAGAAGAAGAGAAAGAAACCGGCGAGGTGCCTCTGTGGCGACAGTTAATTGCTAAGGAAGATCCGCGCTTTTTACAACCGCGCCCGCCGGTGGTAACGATTTTGGGCCATGTAGATCATGGTAAAACAACTCTTTTGGATGCAATTCGCCACACCAATGTGGCCGCAGGCGAGGCAGGCGGCATCACTCAGCATATTGGCGCCTATCAAGTGGAGCACAAGGGGCGCCTGATCACCTTCTTAGACACCCCAGGACACGCCGCTTTTACCGCCATGCGTTCACGCGGAGCGCAAGGGGCCGACATTGTGGTTTTGGTTGTCGCCGCTAACGATGGCGTGATGCCCCAAACCAGAGAAGCCATCGCCCACGCCCGCGCTGCACGCGTGCCAATCATCGTCGCCCTCAATAAAATTGACCGCCCCGATGCCAATCCCGATTTCACCAAGCGCCAGTTAGCAGAAGTTGGGCTGGTTCCGGATGAATGGGGCGGGAATACCATTGTTGTGCCAGTTTCGGCCAAATTAAAGCAAGGAATCGAAGATCTGCTGGAAGCCATCCTATTGGTCAGCGATAGTCTGGACATCAAAGCCAACCCCAACGGGCAGGTCTTTGGCACGGTGATTGAAGCCAAGATTGACCGTGCCCGCGGAGTCGTGGCCACCCTCCTGGTTTATAACGGGACCCTTGAGGCCGGCGATATCGTGGTAGCCGGAACGGCCTACGGTCGCATCCGCGCAATGTTCGATTTCCGCGGACGTAAACTCCGCAAGGCTGGCCCTTCTACTCCGGTTCAGGTCATGGGGCTCAATGAAGTCCCCGACGCTGGTGAACTCTTCCGGGTGTACGCAAACGAACGGGAAGCGCGCCAAGTCGTTGAAGAGCGTTTGCTCCAACGTCAACAACGGCGCCAAGCCCTGCCCAAAGCCTCGCTGGAAGATCTCTTTAGCAAGGTGCAAGCCGGTGAGACTCAGGAACTCCGCCTGATTATCAAAGCCGATGTACAAGGATCGCTGGAGCCGATTATTTCCTCGCTAAACGACTTGAGCAAAGAAAGCGAGATTCGCATCAACATCCTCCATGCCGAAACCGGCAATGTCAGTGAAAGCGACGTTATGCTCGCCTCAGCCTCACATGCGATCATTCTGGGCTTTAATGTCCAGGCAGATCATGCCGCACGTCGCCTGGCAGAAAGCGAAGGGGTTTCCATTCGGCTATACGATGTGATTTATCGCCTAACCGAGGATATAGAAAAAGCCCTCAAAGGCATGCTGGAGCCGATGGAAAAAGAAGTCACCATTGGTAAAGGCACTGTCTTAGCCGTGTTCCACATCTCCAAAGTCGGCAATGTGGCTGGTTGCCGCGTTTTACAAGGTGAATTTCGCCGCGGTGCCCGCGTCCGCATCCGCCGCAAAGGTGAGATTGTTTATGAGGGAGAGTTTGCTTCCCTAAAACACGAAAAGGATGATGTGCGGGAGGTACGCGCCGGCATGGAATGCGGTGCCGGCTTCAAGGGCTTTGATGACATCCAGGTTGGGGATGAAATTGAATGTTATATTATCGAACGTAAGACGGCCTAGTTTGTGAAGAAAGTCGGGTAAAGAACCATGCCAACACCTCAACGTTTACAACGGATTGCGGAACGTATCCAAGAAGAAATCTCGGAAATGCTGGTGATGGGCGAGATTCGCGATCCCCGCCTGAGCGGCGTAACCATTACCGGCGTCAAGGTGGATCGGGAATTTGCCTTCGCAGATATCTATGTTTCGGCTGTAGAAGGTAGCCAACGGGCGCCCGAGATTCTGGAAGCCTTTAACCATGCCAGTGGTTACATTCGCCGCTTATTAGCCGAACGCATTGAATTGCGCGTGTTTCCACGGCTGCGGTTTCACTGGGATCCCACCCCAGAACGTGCCGATCGCATCGAACGTCTATTGGCCTCTTTGCGCAGCGGTTCCACGCCATCTGAGGCCTCGTCGTCATCCTCCACACCTTCCGCCAAAAGCGACGACACGGACGAAGCACCATGACCTCGGCTGACGTGGATGCTACCATCCGCCAAATGCTCTATCAGGCGCAGCACATCCTGATCACGACCCACATTCGCCCGGATGGTGATGCGGTAGGTTCCCTGCTGGGCTTGGGCTTGGCGTTACAGCACGCCGGGCAATCCGTACAGATGGTGCTCCCAGATGGTATGCCTCAGGTCTTTCGCCATTTACCCGGCAGTGATCAGATTCGGCGTGAAGTTCAACCACCGTTCGATTTATTTATTGTGCTGGACACGGCAGACATTCCGCGCATTTCGGCCTCGATGAATGGTTTCCAGGTGGATTTGTGCATTGATCACCACGTGACCAACCCGGGCTTTGCACGAGTTAATTTGATTGACCCTGAAGCTGTCGCCACCGCCGCCATCCTGGCTGAGCACCTTCCGGCGTGGGATTTGCCCATCACGTCTGATGTTGCCAGCGCCTTGCTAACTGGCATCATTACCGATACAATTGGATTCCGAACGTCCAATATGACCCCCAAGGCACTGCGCCTGGCAGCCGACCTGATGGAGCGAGGGGCTAACCTGCCTGAACTCTACAAACGTGCGCTCATCCATCGTTCATTTGAAGCCGCACGCTTCTGGGGTTACGGATTGGTTAATTTGAAACGCCAAGGTCGGCTGATCTGGACCACGCTTACCCAGGCCGATCGGGCTGCCGCGGGTTATCAGGGGAACGATGACGCGGATCTCACAGATATACTCTCGGGTATTGAAGATGGTGACATTGCCGTGCTTTTCATCCAGCATGCAGACGGACGAATCAAGGTGAGTTGGCGCGCGAAACCCGGTTGGGATGTCTCAACTCTAGCCGCTCGCTTTGGCGGGGGCGGGCATCCTGCCGCCGCCGGCGCTGATTTTTATGGAAACCTGGAAGAAGTTCAGGAAACGGTTCTCAAAGCCACCCAAGAACTGTGGGAGCAGCAGGCAATTAATTTGAATTCCGCCAGAGGTTGATCAGAGGAAGCAAGCATGAATGAACGATCCCGTCAATTTGACATTAAAAATGCCATTTCAGGCGTCCTGGTGGTGGATAAACCGGTTGGCTTGACCTCTCATGACGTGGTGCAAATTATTCGGAAGGGAACAAACATCCGCCGTGCCGGGCACACCGGAACCCTCGACCCTCGCGCTTCGGGGGTGCTGGTGGTTTTGATCGGACCGGCGGTACGCCTGAGCGAGTACGTTTCTGCCTCTGACAAACGTTACCAGGCCGTCATCCGGCTGGGAGAGGCCACGGACACCTATGATTCAGAAGGACGAGTCGTTAGCACTTCACCGGTCAACATCACCGAAGAGCAGTTTGTTGAAGCCTTACAGCAGTTTGTCGGTGAGATTGAGCAAGTTCCGCCTCCGTATTCTGCAGTCAAAGTCCAGGGGCGGCGCGCCTATGAAATGGCCCGTGAAGGGGAAGAGGTAGACCTGCAACCGCGCAAAATTAAAGTCTATAGTCTGGAACTGTTGGAATGGGCGCCACCTGAAGCCGTAATTGATATTCACTGCTCCTCGGGCACCTACATCCGTTCATTGGCCAACGACCTGGGACGCGTCTTGGGATGTGGGGCTCACCTGGTGGGTTTGCGCCGCACTCGCAGTGGACGCTTCACCCTGCGCGATGCCGTTCCCTTGCGTAAATTGCGCGAAGCCTTTGAGAACGGCACTTGGTATCAATACCTCATCCCTGCCGCCGAGGCTTTGGCCGATTGGCCGGCGGTTGAACTGGATCACGAACAGGTCGAACTGATCCGGCACGGCCATCGCATCCCAGGCCAACCCGGGATTGGCAAAATGGTGCGTGCTATCAACGAACAAGGGGAATTAGTTGCCCTGTTAGAGTACGATGAAAACACCAACGAGTGGCAACCCAAGAAAGTGTTCTTCTCGTAGTGGGAGATCTTTTCTGTGGGAAACCCAACACCGAGGATTAAGGCATGGAACGCAGCAATCACCACAACGGGGTTGCTGCGCTTTTTTGATCACGAATGTTGGCCTTATCTTTTGGAACGCTAAAACGGATAAATCACCATGACCCATGTGACTTCTCTGAACGGGCTGGCATTACACAATTCATGGGTGACCATTGGAACATTTGATGGTGTTCACAAAGGACATCAAGCCCTGATTCACACCCTGGTCGAAGGTGCTCACCGGCACAATCAGCCTGCAGTTGTGGTCACCTTCTACCCTCATCCAGCGGTCGTTCTGGGCAAAGGTCCTTTCCCCGGTTACTTGACCAGTCCAGAGGAACGTGCACGCTACCTAAGTGAATTGGGTGTAGACTGGGTGATCACGCTGACATTTGACCACGCCATGTCAAGCCTGAGTGCACAGGACTTCATGAACCAATTAGCCAAACATCTGGGTATACGTTACCTGGTCATCGGATACGACTTTGCCCTTGGGCGGGGACGTGAGGGCAACCCAGAACGGTTACAAGCCATTGGGCAACAGTTGGGATACGAAGTTATTTTAGCCCAACCCGTTCAGGCCGGAGAGCAGCCTATTTCATCCAGCCAAATCCGCCAATTCATTCAACAAGGCAACTTGGAAACCGCCAACCAATGGTTAGGGCGGCTCTATGCCGTTGAAGGCATCGTAGTACGCGGTGATGGGCGAGGGCGCGTGTTGGGGTTTCCCACCGCTAACCTATCCTACTGGCCTGAAAAACTTCTCCCTGCAAATGGCGTTTATGCCACCTGGGCCTGGGTAGGCAAAGAACGCCTGGCCGCCGTCACCAACCTGGGAGTACGCCCCACCTTTGCTTCCCCCTTGCATTATCGCTTTCTCGAGGCTCATCTCTTGGATTTTGAGGGCGACCTTTACGAGCAAACCCTCACCCTGGAGTTTGTGGCGCGCCTGCGCCCCGAACAACGCTTTTCCAGCCTTGAAGACCTTAAAGCCCAAATCCAGAAGGATATTCGTACCGCCCGGGAGATTCTTAATCATGTGCCCTGAGCGCCAGGTTTATCTATTAGATCCCCAGTCCTTACCCCCCGAAACCATTGCCGTCACCTTTGCCAAGACCTCCCGCTCTCCCCAAAGTTTCCGCGATATTGCCGCCGAACTCACCGCAGAGAAAAGCGCCGCCTTTCACGAGAAATGGGTGGTGGGTTACGGGCATGCCTCGGTTGCCGAACACGCAGTACTTCATATTGCTGTAGAGAATGCCTCACGCTTGGCCATTGAAACCCTTGAGTCCTGCCGCCTGGCCTCCTATACCGAGAAGTCTACCCGCTATCAGAAATGGGGATCTGAGGATTTCTTCCACCCACCTGAATTGGCTGGCCATCCACTGGAAAATCGCTACCTGGAAACCTGCCGCACCCTATTTGAGCATTATCAACAGGCCCTTCCCAAGGTGCGCGAGGTGATCGCCAGCGAATATCCGTGCCAACCCGATGAAGACGAGGCTACCTGGGAGCGCCGTATCCGCTCGAAATACGTGGATGTCTGTCGCTTTTACCTCCCTGCCGCCGCGCTGGCCAATGTCGGGGTTACTATTAACGCCCGCGCACTGGAGCATACCTTGCGTAAGATGCTCTCACACCCTTTAGAAGAAGTGCGAGCACTGGGTACCGAGATAAAAAACGTGGCGCGAAGTGTTGTGCCCACCCTGGTCAAATATGCTGATGCTGTGCCTTACCTTCAGGCCCTTCCCCCCTTTCTAGCCCAAGAGGCAGAGGGTACCCCCATCGCTAGTGATGATTGGTGTCATTTGATTGCCTGGGATGCAGAGGCTGAAACGCTCGCCCTTGCCGCTTGTCTTTTCCGTTACTCTCATCTAACCTTTGAGCAAGCCCGAAAGAAAGTCGCCGCACTTACCGTGGAGGAAAAAACTGCGCTGGTTCAGCGCATCCTGGGCAACCTGGATCGCTTTACGCCCCCCATTCGGGAATTAGAACATATTGGTTATACCTTTGAGGTAACACTGGATCAGGGGGGGTATTTCGAACTGAAACGCCACCGCATGATGACCCTCAGCCCCCAGCCGCTGAGCACCTATCTGGGTTATACCATCCCCCGCGCCATCGAAGCTGCCGGACTTTATGACTCTTACAATCGCGTCATGGAAATGGCCGACCAAACCTACCGCGCACTGGCGGTGTGGAATCCCGAGGTGGCGGCGTATGTGGTACCTAACGCCTTCCGCCGCCGAGCCCTCATTCGTCTCAATTTTCGCCAAGCCTGGCACCTTATCGCCCTCCGCAGTGCCGCCAATGCCCACTTCTCTTTGCGGCGATTGGCGCAACGCATGGCAGAACGGATTCAGGCGGTCACACCCCTGCTGGGACAGTTTTTGTTAGTCAATCCTGATGAAACCTGGCAGCAGATTGAAGCCCGTTACTTTTTACGAGCATGATAGATAGATGGAGCTATCAGCGTGAAGAAGAATGAACTCTTCCAAGCCCTGAACCATAGCCGGGAGCGCCTCTTAAGGGCCATCGAAGGTTTAGATGCGACTCACCTCACTCAGCCCGGCGCTGTCGGGATATGGTCGGTGAAAGATGTATTGGCTCACCTGGCCATGTGGGAAGCCCAAACAGTTACCCTGCTCTATCAGGTACGTCAAGGGATGAAACCCACAACATTGCACCTGAAAACTTTCGATACCGATCAACAAAACGCCCAGTGGTACGAACAAGCCAAAGATCGGCCCTGGGAACAAGTTTGGGCAGATTTCCAGGGAGTGCGGGTGCAAACCCTGCGTCGCCTGGACGCTTTTAACGAGGATGAACTAAGTTCCCCCACTCGTTTCCCCTGGTTGGGAATGAGCCTGGCTGACCTGGTCTATAAGTGGGTCGTCCAGCACGAAGAGGACCATGCCGCCGACCTGGAAACGTGGCGCCAGCGGCTAGAAGGGTGATCCTCACCCATCGGTATTACCCGCCATACATATCAATATAATCCTGGATGGCGGCTTCGATCACCCGCATGGCGTGTTGGACATCGTAAATGCGCTCAATAAAAGTCGTGGATTCCTTGCCGGGCACCAGTTTATAGGTGCTGAAATAGTGACGCAATCGTTCTACCAGCACATCGGGAAGATCATTGACATCGTTGGCGTTTTCCCAGAAGCGATCATTGGCCAGAACGGCAATGATCTTATCATCCGCATCCCCATTGTCAATCATCAACATCCCGCCGATAACGCGCGCGGTTAAGATCACCTCCGATTTGGCAATCGGTCGTTCGCTGATCACACAGATATCCAGCGGGTCACCATCTCCGCGATAAGAACCCGATGCCAATGCTCCCACCCGAGTTCCGCAATACGTTCTCGGTATGAAACCATACAAGGTCGGCGGTTGAGAAGAGGTACGTTGAGGTCGGTCTACCTTGAGGTAACCGGTCGTTTTTTCAACTTCATATTTGACCAGGTCAAACGGCGTTAACTCGATATACGCATATACCAACTGCGGGGGGTTAGGGCCAATTTCTAAACCGTGCCAGGGATGTGGACGCCAGCGATAAAAGGGATTTGGAAAAGACAAGGTTCCCTCCTTGAAAGGATTTTGACAATATAGTGGCTAATCGGGATAGCCAAGCGCTCTAATTTTAAGCCTTCTCTCTTTATCGCGCCAGCGCCACATCTTTACCGCGCCTGCCAAATTTCACCAGCACTAGAAGGGTTTAGGTGTTAAAATGGTTCCATCCTCGCGATGAGGTGAATCATAACAACCAAGGAGTTATAACTGTGGAAACAACCCCCGATTTATCTGAAACCGTAGAGAACAATGAGCCAGTGCTATATAGTAGCAGAACGCTCGCGCTGATCACGACATTGCTCAGTGTTTTTTCGTGGGTCGTGCTTGTTGCCTTTATAGCCGATGCCGTGGCCCAAGCGGTTAATGTACAAATTACCCTCACTCAACAAAGTTTGAGTCTGGCAGAAGTGTTGCGTCAGCCTTCCGCGGTCTCATTCCTGATCACCAATATCAGCACTCCTCTCTTCACCGGAATCGGTCTTTTTCTGGTCATGCAGGGTGGCGCTCTCGGGTTAAATGTCTTACGTGAGATGGATTTGATGAATCGTAACGCGCTTTAAGACGCCGCCTTCTGATCAATCCAACCGACTGCATCTCAATGCCCCGGACACATAAGGTCTTGGGGCATTGTTGTTTACTTTGATTGTCCATATAGTATAATTATTGCTTATTGTAATTGATAAAATTTTCTTATATAATGAAAGTAGGCACTTGGCCTACACTTTGATCAATAAAGCCTTTCTTGCACATACTCAGGCCAGGTGGGAAAGGGAGGTCACAATGTATTACGTGGTTGTGTTACTATGGGCGATTGCTTGTGTGGCCTGTTATGGTTTGCGGCGGCTTCAGCGCAAGGCTCTCACCATTTCTTGCATCGCCGTTCCGCTGGGTGGTTTGGTCATCAGTCTACTCCTAATGGCAATGGATATCCGCACCACGGCCTATATCCTTTTAGCGATCACGGCTTACCTGTTCATCATCCTGCTCTCCGCGGTGCTGACTCAGCGAACTCACCCCAGCACATAACCGATTCATACTGCTCTTACCATCAGAATTGGCGCGATCGAACCTTTGCCAACAGGAAGAGAACAGTCGGTCTCTTTGGGGATTTAATTGCATTGCTTCGCCTAGTAGTATGGGGCGAGCTTATGCTTTAGTTTGTGATAAAAGGACATGCATCTTATACCTAATCGTGCCCTTGGTTGGCGTTGAAATAGACCGAGCGCGCCCCAGAACAGGCTGCCGACTCAAGGCATTCCGGACGCCACGAAGGGGCCTGTTTTGCAGCCCATCAGGCCGCTGAGAAAGTCATTAAGGCGCTCCACCTTTTTATCGCTAAGAAGCATGGGGACATGTGGTGGCTCATCTGCGCATTGAACTACCCACAACGTAAATATCCCCACCGACCTTATTGAAAAAGCGCGTGTGTTGGACAATTTTTACATCCCCACCCGCTACCCGAACGGCCATCCTGAAGGAGCACTTTGGTTCTTATGCCAGAGGAGTGTGGAGGGGTTGGCAAGTGATCTAGATGTCGTTGTCGTGATTAGTGCAACAAACCAATCCTTACAACAACGTGCCTTTCCTTGGGATACATTGGCTTTACCCATTCCGGTAGACCGGTTGGTGTCTCCCTTGCCAAATGGCAAAACGGCGTGCACCAGGGTCAATTAAGCCGGATTGCAAACGAAATAAATTTGGCTTACGACCGTGAAGCCCTTGATACGTTGACAAAATTGTGGTTTTGGGCTACGTGTCAAGCCAAAAGATAATGTTACCGAACGGCTATTGTTCTGCCAAAAGATAATGTTACCCAAGCGGCCACTCCTTTCAGGGAAGGTGGGATGGAAAAGCTGAATGTCAAAGAACAATCTGGCCAGTTGGCCTTCGGGGGTGCCACACAAGCGCTGATAGCCAACGACCAGCCGATCAGACATGTGAATGCTCTGGCTGTTGTAAGGTCAGGCGGACATCCTCCACCTGACCCTCTGGAGCACAGGGCAGGTGGGCGAGGCGGTCAACCAGCGCCTGGATCTCTTCACGCAAGCGCATGGGATTGGTTTGCTCACGCAGGGCCAGGCAGGCCGCCTGTTTCTCCGGGGAGAGTGCACCGGCCTGGATGAGCCGTTCGAGAGGCGGGATGGCAGGAGCGTACATGCGTTTGACTTTGGCAGGCGTTTGTTCGGAGCGGATGCGTTTTTCTTGCAGGCGCAGGACGGGCTGGAAGAAGTTATGGTATAGCCAGAGTTTGTCATAGAGTTGGTTGAGCAAATGGGTCTGTTCCACCGTGTCCAGCCGACCATAGCCGACATAGGCGCGCACCAGCGAGAAGTTGTTTTCTTCCACAAAGCGATTGTCGTTCTTGTGAAAGGGACGGCTGCGCGAAACGTCTGCTTTCACTTTGTCCTTCCAGTAACGCAGGAGATGGGCGTTCAGGAACTCGCTGCCGTTATCCGGGTGCAATTCGCGGATTGCGAAGGGTAAACGCTGGCGAATGCGCTCAAAGCCGTCCTGCATGACCAGCCAGGAGCGTCCCAGCACTGCCACACACTCACTCCAGCCACTGGCCACGTCCACCAGTTGCAGGGTGTGGACGTATTGTCCCTGGGAGCTTAAGCCGCAGTGGTGCACCAGGTCGACTTCCAGGTGCCCGGGCTGACGTTCCTCCCAGGCAATGCGCCGCATCGGGATGAACGACCTCACGCTGGAAGTCGGGGCCGGGCGTCCCACCCGATGCGCCAGGCGCTGGGCAGCCCGTTGCGAAGCCGGCAAGCGCCGCCGCACACTGGAAATGCTGATCTTTCCCAGCAATTCCAGCGTTGTCTCGCTCAGGAGCAATTCACCGTGCGCTTGCAAGTGCCTGGCCATCCAGACCAGGTTCGGTTGCAGACGTTCGGCACAGGGATAATCCAGACTGCGAGCGATCACCGCAATCGCCGCATCTACCTCCGGCCCATACCTCTTGCCGCGCTCCCGCTTACGCCGCTTGCGTCCTAGCTCCCCATTCAGCAAACGGATCAGCGATTTGCGGTGCAGGCCGGTCACGGCCTGGGCTTCATCCAGCAGACGGCTGCGCTCTTTGCGCCCTTCCGCCCGCCAGTACCGCAGCCGTATCTTGTGTAAGTACTTGCGACGCTCATCTACGGTCATTGGATCGGTTTCGGCCATCTCGTTCACTCCGGTAACATTTTCTTTTGAGTGAACGATCATACCTCGGTAACATTTTATTTGATAGAATGCGGGCTATTGACAAATTGGGTAAACCTCGTATAATCAGGCCTAACAAAATACCCGAAAGACGATGAAGAGGACGAGTAAGCAGCGCTAAGGCGCTCCAGAGAGCAGGGTAAGGTGAGAGCCTGCGCGTACAGCACTGCCGAATGGACCTCGGAGTCGCAGGGTGAACCCCTCAAGTTTTGAGGGCAGTAGCCTGAGCCGGAGTTGCCACCGTTATCAGGGCAAAGGGTATCGTGGGTAACCACCGTACCCATAACGAGTGAGGCTGGCTTTTCCCCTGTGTGCTTTCACCAGGGGTTTTTCATTAGCAAAGCCGCCTAATCGGAGTGGCACCGCGGACACCAAAGCGTGTTCGTCTCCCATCGAGACGAGCACGCTTTTTGATTAATCGCCAAAAATCCGTTCTATAGATTCCAAAGGAGGTATACCATGTCCGAACAAACCCGTTTTATTCTCAGCGAAAATGACCTGCCCCGCTTCTGGTATAACATTTTGGCCGATATGCCCGTGCCCCTCAGCCCACCTCTCCATCCTGCCACCGGTCAGCCCTTAACCCCCGATGCGCTCAGCGTGCTTTTCCCTATGGACCTCATTCTGCAAGAAGTCAGCCAGGAGCGCTACATTGAGATCCCCGAACCGGTGCGTGAAGCCTATAAACTTTACCGCCCCACGCCCTTGATCCGCGCCCGCCGTTTGGAAAAAGTGTTAGGAACTCCCGCGCATATCTACTATAAATACGAGGGGGTTTCGCCCTCTGGAAGCCACAAGACGAATACGGCTCTGGCGCAAGCCTTCTACAATAAAGTGGCAGGAACTCACGCATTGACAACCGAAACCGGTGCCGGGCAATGGGGTTCGGCGCTGGCAATGGCCTGCCGTTTCTTTGACCTTGACCTCGAAGTTTACATGGTCAAAGTCTCCTATCAACAAAAACCCTATCGCCGTTTCCTCATGGAAACCTATGGCGCTCAGGTTTTTGCCAGCCCCACTGACCGCACTCAAGCCGGACGTGCGATTCTTGCGGCCGATCCCGAAAGCCCCGGCTCTCTGGGCATAGCCATCTCCGAAGCCGTTGAAGTGGCGGCAACTTCTGGTGGTAAGAAGAAGTATAGCCTGGGGTCAGTGCTTAATCACGTCGTCTTACATCAAACCGTTATTGGAGAAGAAGCGCTGAAACAAATGGACATGGCTGGTGAATATCCCGACATGGTGATCGGATGTATCGGCGGTGGTTCCAATTTCTCTGGCATTGCCTTCCCCTTCCTGCGCGAAAACCTGCGCAACGGACACCGCACTCGCCTGATCGCCGTAGAGCCCACCGCAGCCCCCTCCCTGACCCGCGGCGTCTATGCCTACGACTTTGGCGATACTGCTGGCATGACCCCCTTGATGAAAATGTATACGTTGGGACATTCGTTCGTCCCGCCAGCCATTCATGCCGGTGGCCTGCGTTACCACGGTATGGCGCCTACCTTGTGTGCCCTCTATGACGCCGGTTACATTGAAGCCGTGGCCGTGCCCCAACGCGCCGTTTTTGAGGCCGCAGTGCTCTTTACCCGCACCGAAGGCATCTTGCCCGCCCCCGAATCAGCCCATGCTATCCGGGTCGCCATTGATGAAGCCCTCAAAGCCAAGGAAACGGGAGAAAAACGGGTGATCCTCTTCAACCTGTCCGGCCATGGACATTTTGACCTGAGCGCCTACAACGCCTACATTAATGGGCAATTAGAAGACCTGGCTCTCCCCGAGGAGGAAATCGCCGCCATCCCATCACGTTTGCCTCGGATTCCCCAAGACCAAACAGCCTAGAGACACGCGCAAAATCGGACCTCTCCCGGACCTACGTTTTTTGAAGCCACACCCCCTGAAAATGCATCCAACGGGACATCTAAACCCCCGTTGGATGCATTCATTAATGCCCATCATCCTGCTATTTGCGTCCAAAATCTGCTGGGTTCTCACCCCAAAGCGCCGTCTCCCACTTGAGTAAGGGATTAACAAAAGCGTTATTCTGCAGCCAATGTTCAGCCCGCCGGATACGCTCAAAAAGCGCCGTATATTCCGGACGGGGAGGGATACGGGTACGGCAGCGTTTGAGCGTGACCCACAGGAGTGCAATCCGCGAATCCGAATAAACCGGTGCTGCATCCCCGCGTTCTTTTAGTAACATGAGCGTTTCCACTATGGCCAGAAACTCGCCGATATTGTTGCTTCCATCCGGTAGTGGCCCGACTCGAAAGATCTCGCGCCGGGTGGGGAGTTGAACACAGCGGTATTCTAAACGGCGATGAGCCGTATCGTAAGCCGCGTCCACGCAATAACCCTGGGTCGGTTTGGTATGGGGTTGAAGCGGTTGTGGTTGGCGTTCTGCCAATACCTCGTGGTACGGCCTCTGGAGGGCTTGTTCCGCAGCCTCTCGGGTCTCAAATCCTAAATACTGCGCCCCCGGAAAGCCGTCCACTTGTTTCCGGCACGCCTCCCAGGAGTCAAAAACCCCTGGCCGACGCCCCCGCCATACCGCGTAATACTTGGGTGATTTTCCCATTATTTCTCAGATTATTGGGTCATTCATCGGCACGAGGGCGCTGTTGCTCGGCTTCAAGTTGCATCAGCAGATCCTCATCCTGGCGCAAATTGCGCCAACGCACGACCAGGCTGATCAGGTAAGCCAGCATGGCACTAAAGATGACGATATATCCCGCAATAAAATAATTCACTGTGTTAGCCGGTTGATCCATGGACACCGTCCCTCAAGACTGTAATTTAAGGCGAAGTTGCTCAACCCGTTCTCCCAATTTGCCCAGCCGCACCCGGTGCCAGAGCAAAGCGACGAATAAGAGCGAGAATGCCGCCAGACTGACCATCAGCGTCTGGGTCATGCGCGGGGTCATGCTGAAGGTACCCGTCACCGTCGGATCCCCTCCCCCCAACACCACCGGGTGAATCGTGCGAAAGATGCGAATCGAAAAGAAGGTTAGCGGCACACTCAGAAAGCCCACAATGGCATAAACGGCGCTGAAGCGCGCTCGCCGTTCTGGCTCTTCAATGCCCTGGCGAAGCATTAGGTAGGCAATATACACCAGTTCCATGATGGTGGCCGTGGTAAGGCGTGGATCCCAAGTCCACCAGGTGTTCCAAATCGGACGCGCCCAGATCATCCCCGTAACCACATTGATCAAGGTAAACACCAAACCAATCTCAATCGCAGCCACGCCCAACAGATCCCAACGTCCCTGGCGGGTGACAAGATAGGCGATTCCCGCGATAGCGGCCAATCCAAAACCCAGCATCCCAACCCAGCCGGCGGCAACGTGGAAATAAAACACTTTTTGAACCGCCCCCATCACCCGCTCAAGGGGCGCATATAAGAAGACCATACCGGTCGCAACTGCCAACGCCAGACCAGCAATAACATCCATCACCACTAATGTGCGGGGAGTTGTTCCCATTATTACCTCCTTACAACGTTATTCTTCCAAAATCGAGTCGAACACCATAAAGGCCACCGAGGTGAAAATCACATCATAAACCACGAGTAAGTTTAACCAGGGCCGGATTTCTTCCATCGGCAATGCTTGCAAATACCCGCCCGTGGCTTTGACCGCCGCCACGACGACCGGAATCACCACCGGGAATAATAAGATGGGCAATAGGATATCTCGAGTGCGGGCCTGAACGGCCATGCTGGCCAGCAACGTACCGACGGCAACATATCCCTCCGACCCCAGCAGAACCACCAGGATAACCCCGGGCAAAATCAGCCCGGTATTATAGAAAAGCCCAAAGAGCGGCAGCATAATCACGGCCACAATCAGCATAAACGCCCAGTTCGCCAGGGCCTTGCCGGCATAAATGGCTACCCGATCCACCGGGGCAAGCAGCAACCCATCCAAACAGCCCCGATCTTTTTCCACTGCTAATGAACGGTTGAGGCCAAGCGTCCCAGCGAACGTCAGGGTCACCCATAGCACCCCAGCGCTCAGGCCGGCACGCAATTGGGTTTGCAGTTCGAGGGCAAAGTTGAAAATAAAGATCACCAACAAAGCAAACACCAGCATCGCCGAGAGCATCTCGCGGCTGCGCCATTCAGCGGCCAGATCTTTCCAAAGAACCGCTAAGGTCGCTTGCCAGAATGACACCACCCCCGCTGCCTTCATGCCTGCGCCCTTTCTGAAACCACGTTAGGATCAGGGATCAATGCCTGACGATAAAAGGTCAGTAAGGCATCACCCGCGAGGTCCTCACGCCGCGCGCTAGCCTGAATCCGCCCTCCACTGAGTACATCAAAGCGTGAAGCCAGGTCAGCAGCACGCGCCAGATCATGCGAGGTCATGACGACGGTGCGTCCCAACGCCGCCACCTGACGCAAGAGATGATCAAGCATATCGCAAGCTTCTTGATCCAATCCGGTGTGGGGCTCATCAAGCAAGAGCACCTCCGGATCATGCAGGATCGCCCGCCCGATTGCCAGACGTTGCTGCATCCCGCGCGAGAAAGTGCGCACCAAATCGCGCCGCCGCGCCCATAGTCCCACCAGATTCAAGATTTCGCGAACACGTGCCTCGGCGTTTTTCAACCCGTAGAGCCGGGCATAAAAACGCAGATTTTCCTCCGCGCTCAAATCACCATAAAGCAACGGTTGATGAGAAACCACTCCCAAACGCCGCCTCACCCATGCCGCCTGGTCGCTTAAGCGGTAACCGGCAATCCATACCTCTCCCAAGGTCGGTTTGGAAAGAGAGGCTAAAATGCGCAATAGCGTGGTTTTGCCAGCACCGTTCGGGCCCAGTAATGCGACAAACTCACCTTCTGCCACCGATAAATCCAAGCCACGGAGGACCACCTTTGGACCAAAACGTTTGGTGAGATGGCGCACTTCAATGATCGCCATACCGTTCACCCTTCACGCGATTTCAAAGCGCGTAAGCGTGCTTTCAATTCCTCACGGCGTGTACGATACGCCTCTTCCGGCAGTTCACCAGCCCGGTAAAGATCATCCAGGGCGATAATCGCATCCAGAATAGCCGTTGCATCATCGGTTTCTACCTCAACCGGCTCTGGCTGCCGCGTAAGACGCGTCTGGCGCCAATACCACCATCCCAAACCCACGGCTACCAGGATGAACACTGTCAGTCCCAGGATCAGACCACTGCCTGTGGTTAAGTTTAGGCGCCAGGGAAAAGTTTGCCGCAACCCCAGAGTGAGGTTCAATGTACTTCCGGCTTCCAAGGCCGAGGCGGTGTAGACTTGGAGGGTCATTCCCTGCACCTGACGCGTGCCCATCGCCTGTAACCGTGGCCCGCTCAGCGTAACCCCCTCCTGGGGTGCCATGACCACCACCGCCTCAACTGACATCGGCACGGGAATCGCCAGCGAAACTTGACGGGTTAATGGCAACTCATAGGCAAATAATAGTTGATTGTTCATCCCCGGGTAAACCGGTTCGGTATCCCCGAAGCCGTTTGAGGTCTCTACATAACGTTCACCTAGCAAGCCATCCTGAAATTGCAAGTTTTCCGCACCCGTCGGCAATGCAACGGTGAAAACGGGATCACCGGGTTGTGCAGCCACCAACACCCGGTCCCCGGCGTTGGTATAGAGCAGAAGTTCAACCACCTGCAAACGTTCCTGATTCAAAATATCCAGAAATACATGCATCCGTTCGGCCTGCAACACCGTGGGATCGGTCGTCGTCTCATACACCGCAACGGAGAGATCAATGGGTTGGTCAGGCGCGGCCAAATCCTGATCTTGGACATGGTAGGCTTGGGATTCAAAAGAGAGCCCTTGATACTTCACCGTTGCCAGTAAAATGCGGCTCGGCTGAACCTCTACATCGGTAAAAATGAAGCGACCCTCTGAATCGGTGCGGGTGGAACGTTCAAAGACTGTGCTCATGCCATCAAAGGCCAGCAGATGCACCTCGACATCCGATAAAGGCGTTCCCAAAGTTGCGTTATTGACCTGACCTTTAACCGTGAGGAGTGCCACGGAGGATGGCGGGGTGGTCAATGGGGTAGGGATCACCACACTTTCGGGCGTTCCAGATACGGTGGGGGTATCGGCTTTAGTAGGCGCGGGGGCTACGGAATCCGAGGCAAATGAGAGGTAACGCACGTACTCTGCCGCCGCCCATATATCGGCTTCACTCAAGGTTTCGCCAAAGGCGGGCATGCCCGTTGTCGTGCCATTCTGAATCCTTGCAAACATGTCGCGTAGGGAATACCCTGCCAAAATTCCTGGTTCACTGCGCCAATCTGATATCTTCGTACTCAATGCTACAGCCTGAGGGCCATTCCCTCTTCCCTCAGGACCGTGGCAGGATTGACAATTCTGAGCATAAACCTCTGCCCCACGTTTTAATGAGGAGGAGGAGAGACTCAATGAGAGCACATAAGCCACGACATCCCACCGCTGTCGTTCGCTCAGTGAGCGAAAACCGGGCATGTAGCGTTCAATGTTGCCTTCAGTGACCATTCTAAACCAAGCCACTGGATTAGCCTCACGAGCCCGCTTAGGATCGGCCAGAGCAGGCACGGGAACAGGCAGCTGGGCTGCCTGAGGACCATCGCCCATCCCTTGCTCGCCATGGCAAGGGGCGCACTTTTCTCGATAGATCGTTTCCCCCTGACGCGGGTCTGGTGGAACAAGCGGAAGCGCTTCGCCAGTCGGGGTGGGTTGAGCAGCAAGGAACGATTGAGCATCTGGAGGAGGGGTGACATCCGCTGCCAGCGAGCACCCGGCCAGGATTAGAGCTAGCCATCCCCCAACAAGGACACCCAAAACTACCTGAGTGCGGTGATTCTTCGATGCGCTCATTCACCCCCCCTTCAACGCCATACCACACTTCGGGCAAAACCGGTCTTCTTGCCGCACCGGCTGACCGCAGTGCGGGCAAAAGCCAGCCACTTTCCCCTGCCGTTCACGACGGCGTTCGGCGATCAGACGTTCAATCTCGTCCATTTCTTCGGGTAAGGCCTCGCCTTTACGTTGCGCGCGGCGGGCCGCCAGTGCCGCTTCTAACTGCTCCTCGGCAACGCTCTCGTCACGTTTAACCTCAAATTCATCCAACTGGCGTAAGACCTGAACGGCTGCCTGACGCAAAGCGTCGCGTTGGGCGGGATAATCTTCCTCGGGAATTTTACCCAGCGCATAATCAAATTCCAATTCAAGCAAAGCATTGATCAGCCGATCTCGTTCGGCCAGCAGACTGGAACGTACATGCTCACGGGTATCCGCAACGGTCTGAGCCGCCACCGAGACTCGTCGTAAACGCGGATCAAACAGAGGTTGGCTAAGGTAAAAACCAACCAGTAGTGCTAAAGCCAGGATGAGAAATAAAGCGCCTAATTCCATAAAGGGTAACTCCTTACGGGGCTTGCGCCAGTAATCGGTCAATAACCCCGGTCATTTCATTGAAAGATGTGGGCCCTTTTTTCACAAAAGCCAGTCGGCCTGCGCGGTCAATAATATAGGTCTCAGGTACGCCTTGAATCCGAAACATTTGGGAAATTTTAGTGCGCAGATCCGGGCCGTTGGGATAGGTTAGGCCAAATTTTTCAATGAAGGCCCGTGCTTCGGGCTCGGTATCCACGTAGTCCACGCCTAAAAACAGCACCTCTCTCCCTTCGCGATAGTGCTGCCAGGCCCGTTCCAGATCTGTCGCTTCCTGTTCGCAGGGCTTGCACCACGAGGCCCAAAAGTTAACCACAATCACCTTTCCCTGCCAATCCGTCGTGCGGATAACCTCACCCTCAAAGGTGGTTAACTCAAAGGCGGGGACTTTTTGACCAATGGCGATCGGGCCAGCATAAGCGCGGCGTAAACCCTGGCCGATTAGAAATAAAAAGGCCAACAGCAAGAGGAAAGAACCTACAATAATCACCGGAGATAAAGGTCGTGAACCCGTTGCAGGTTTGGATTCGGTGTTCATCGCGTTTCTCCCTAACGATATAAATCAGTCGCCCCGCTCGCGCCGACGCAACTCTTCTTCAAGTTGCTGCACATAAGGATCATCTCCAGAGGGGGCAGCCTGGATCGCCGCACCGGGTGACATGGCAATCTCTTTCGGTCGGCGCATATTCCGAAAAACGTTCACGAGAATTAGCACACCCACGAGGAAAGAGAGAGGAGGTAGCACATATACCAACCAGTGCAAACCACGGCGTGGGGGTTCACCCAGTACGCGATCCCCATATTGAGCCACAAAGTAATCCTTAATCTGCTGCTCCGTCCACCCTTCCGCCAGTTTCTGGCGAATGAGTTCCCGCCACTGCGCACACGCCTGGGTGGGGCAAACGTCCAAAGGGACGTTCTCGCACACCGGGCAATACATGGTCTTAGCAATCGCATTGACCTCATCATCCGAAGGGGTGGGCTGTTGGGCTGAAGCCCACCCTGCCACAATCCCGACGAGCACAAGACTTAAAACGATCCCCAACACTACCGTCAATGGAGAGGGAAACACGCGCAAAACCTTACCGCTCATGGTTTCACCCTTTGGGTCACCAACGTCTGGGACGCCCGGGCGCGCGCCGGCACTCCTTCACGATCCGGCCAGGCCGCCACCAGGGTCCCTAAAATAAAGACCAAGCCACCCAGCCAAAGCCAGTTAACCAGCGGATTATGATAAACCTTGAACGTAATCCCTTGAGCCGAAGATTGCCAATCCACCAGGATGACATAAAAGTCATCTTCCATGGTACTGCGCACCCCTGGAATGGTCATGGTCTGTTGAGAGTCGTAGAAAAAGTCGCGCCGTGGGTGCAATTCACCCACAAAGCGATCGCCTTTGAACACCGAGACCACCGCACGGGCGACATTGCGACCATCCTGGGTATCGAAGACATCCAGGCGTTGAAAGAGCATCGTGTAGTCGCCCAAACGGATCGAACCGCCGGGCTGCACGGTGCCCTGGGTCTCGGTCTGGAAAAGTTCAATCCCGATGATTCCCAACGCCATCAAAACCACACCCAGGTGAATGATGTAACCACCGTAACGGCGGCGGTTACGCCCGGCCAAATTCCACAGTGCTAGCAGGTAGTTTTCACCAGTACGGCGATGCCGCGCCACCACCGCGCGATAATATTCGTAGAGAGTGACCAGGGTAACCAGCGCCACCAGCCAGAAAGCCAACAAAGCACTCCAGGCGCGAACACCGCTCAACCACAACCCTATCACCACCAATACTGAGGCTACCAGCGGTTTCCACAAAGCCCGCCCCAGCGTTTTTACCGTGGAATGCCCCCAGGCCGAGAGGGGCGCAATGCCCATCAAAAGTAAGAGAGCGGCAAAAAGTGGCCCAGTTGAGCGCTCATAATAGGACGGTCCAACGGTAACTTTCTGCCCGGTGACAATCTCCGAGATCAGGGGGTAGATCACCCCCCAGAAACACACCACCAGGATCCCCATAAACAGCAGGTTATTGAGCAGAAAAAGCGCTTCACGAGAGAGCAGTGAGGTCATCACACCCTCAGAGCGCAAATCGTTCCACCGATAAAGCAACAGTCCCATGGATGCCGCAAACGTAAGTGCAATAAAACCAAAGAAGAGCGGGCCGATCGCACTTTGAGCAAAGGCGTGAACGGACGAAAGTACGCCTGATCGGGTCAAGAAGGTACCAAAAATAACTAACGCGTAAGTCAAGATGACCAATATCATGTTCCAGCGCTTGAAAAGGCCACGCTTTTCCTGGATCATGACCGAGTGCAAAAAGGCCGTCCCGCTCAACCAGGGCATAAAAGCGGCAATCTCTACCGGGTCCCAGCCCCAATAACCGCCCCAGCCCAGGACATCATATGCCCAGCGGCTACCCAGGATAAGGCCTAATGAAAGGAACAACCAGGCTACCAGCGTCCAGCGGCGGGTGATGCGGATCCAGCGATCATCGGTGCGCCCGGTGATCAACGCCGCCACACCAAAGGCATAAGGAATGACAAACGATACAAAACCCAAATAGAGCATAGGGGGATGCAAAATCATCCCCGGATGACGTAAAAGCGGGTTGAGCCCACGACCATCCATCGGCACCAGTGGGATGGCTCCCCGTGGGGCAAACATCGCTACCGCCTGACGCCCGTCGGGCATTTGCCAGAAGCGGACAAAAGGATTTTCAACAAAGATGACCAGCCCCAGGAAAAATGCCAGCGTCACCAGGGTTACAACAATGACCCAGGGCAGAAATTCACGATCTCTTTCCCACTTGCGCAAGGTCACAGCGGAGGCAAAAGCCGCCATCAACCAGGACCAAAAAACCAAGGAACCAGCCTGCCCACCCCACAACGCAGTGATCTTGAGGTAAAGGGGCATGAAGTTACTGGTAACGTTGTACACGTACTGCACTTCATAATGGCCACTCACCAACAAACTGACCAGACACACCACCGATAACGTGATGAGTGGCCAGGTGAGCAGCATGGCGCGACGCCCGCTTTCCAACCATGGTTCCATATGGCGACGTGCCCCATAAACGGCCGCCACAATGCCATAAATCGCCACAATGAACGCAACAATGAGCGCACCAAAGCCAACCTCAGCAATCATAGGTTCTCCTCTCTACTCCCAGCCGGTAAACACTAGCGGATGGCTTTTATTTATAAAATGAGCCCATCCGCTAGGGTAAATAAGGGGGATCAATTGCCGGCCTGCTCCGGCAGGGCTTCTTCATATTTGGTCGGGCATTTGAGCAATAACTCCTCAGCGTAAAACACACCATCCTCACCCAGACGGCCGGTTACAATCGCCTGGGCTTCGTGACGCAGCAAGTCGGGCTTCACCCCGTGATATACCACCTTTATCCGCGCTCGCGTGGGATCGGAAACCGCAGCGTGAAGAACGGCGGCTAAGCCACCCTGCGCCTCAATCTCTTTATTATCACCAGGGACATGGGCAATCTCAAAACTTAACTGCAATGATTGCGGGTCATACTGAATAGTATCCCCAAGCACCGCCCCCGAGATGCGCACTTCGCGGCCTCTCACCTCCCCAGCCCTGGCATTGAGTTCATCTACCGTGAGAAAATATTGCGCACTGGCCTGGGTGGACGAAACAATGAGATAAATGATTGCCGCCACAATCAATAGACCACCGATTAAGAATTTTGCCCGATTTCCGCTTCGCACGGGAGTTCCAACAGCCGACTGATCCATCTGACCTCCTATGGGTAAACCGATATTCTTGTCTAGCCCAGGGTATCCGGCCTAATTATGCCATGGCAAGATTAATTTACGGTGAGAACCCTAGATTGAACTCGCATCGAAGCAATTTTACTTTATCGCTCTTATTTGCCCAGTATATCATTGACCTCAAACCCAGACTATAGACAACCCGCACCAAAATATAGTGAAAATTGTCACGATATAACAGAGGTCTAAGATCAGAGCGGCTTTGACATTTGCGCCTTCAGCCCTAGAGAAAGCCATGCCGGGAGTGCCGACAGCAACGTGCGCATTACGGTCTCTGCACCATGTTGAAACACGGAAAGAGCCGCGTAGGCCTCGCCGCGCGTCTCATCTACCAAATCGCTGACACCCCGCAAGATGAGGCAAGGGCAATGATTACGCGCCGCCACCCAGGCAATGGCACCACTTTCCCAGTCCACCGCTACGGCCTGAAAACGCTCTCGCAATGTCGGCACTTCCCCAGGATCCAGGTCATGGTCAGCAGAGAGAAGGCGCACCCGACGCACCGGTACCGGCAGTGCGTCTCCTATCCAAGAAAGATCTAAACAAGTGGTGTAGAAATCCAGCGCTTCTTGCGGATCACCCATCCGCTCGCAGATATCGTAAACCACCGTCTGTTCCACCAAGAGGATTTCCCCTTTTTGCACCTGCCCGGCAATCCCGCCACATGTGCCCAGGTTAATCAGCAAACGGGGTCGCCACCGATCAAGTGCGTACTGGGCCGACGCCGCTGCCGCAATCTTTCCCCAACCCCCATGCATCAAGACCACCTTCAAACCTTCCATCGTGGTCTCACCGAACTCACCAAAGGGGGTCTTCTTAATTTCTAAAGTCGTATAGACGTCCCTTACCACCTCCCATTCCGCTTGGGCCGAAATGATGACCACGGCATCCGCCCGGTTCATTCCGCCTCCTCCACCTCCGTGACCTCGTTCCAATGAACCTGATTGCGCCGCAACAGATCAAGCAATGATCGTCGTCCTGCTAACCGGTTTCCCGCCTTGCGCACCGGCCCAGTTTGCGCCGCCTCCCATACCAGCTCAGCCACGTTATACGCCGCCCAGGGTCGTCCCAGGCGCCTGGCATTTTCGGCACGTTGACGCAATAAAGCGCGGTCATGGTGCAGAAGATGGGCTAAGACTTCCAGAAATTGAAGGGGTTGTTCAGCCCAATCCCCCGCCCCATTCTGCACCACATACTGCATGTTTCCGGTCTCCTGACCGGGGATGACGTCAATTAATACCATGGGCAGACCGCTGGCCAGGGCTTCGGTGACAGTTAAGCCACCGGCCTTGGAGATTAACAAATCGGCTGCATGCATGAAAGTGGGCATCTCGGTTGTGTATAGGTATAGAAACGCCGGCACGTGCCATTCAACCTGCTGCAATTCGGTGTAGAGTTCCTCGTCCTTCCCCGCAACAACGACCACCTGCAGGGGTGCGCCAAAGTGATTCAGCACGTGGAGTACATCTGTAAGCCCAGCAACGCGCCGACTACCCACCGCCATCACTGTAAATAAGTCAGGCTGCCAGCCCAACTCATGGCGGATCTCGGCTTTGGGACGCGTTTCCTGGGCAAAGCGGGGATGAACCGGGATACCGGTAAGGCGCACTTTTTGCGGCGATAAACCGTATTCCAACGCCAGATCATAAACCGCCTGTGTAGGCACCAAGCAGTAATCTACACGATCATGAAACCACAAACGATGCACGGTTACGAGATCCGTGATCACCGTCAAAAGAGGGATAAAACGCCGTGAGATCGTAAAAACCGCCGTTAGCGGCGCTTGATAAAGGGGGTAGGTGGTCAGAATTGCGTCCGGACGATAGTCATGCACCACATCCCACAGCACCTCGAAGAGCATTACCGTCAATGCCCCTTCGACAACCGCACTGGGTAACATGGCATCCGAGACCTCAAAACCCAGGCGATAGAGTTCGGGGGCTTTGCGCACCAGAATATCATAATCGGCCTGACTCTCACGCAACACAAACGGGACACGCTTATCCTCTAACGGGTTCAGGATATGCACCTCACATTGATCCCCATAACGTTCCTGGATGGCAGCAGCAACTGCATTGGCCGCGCTGCGATGACCAAAACCCGCATCAGCGGTCAGAATCAAGATCCGTTTGGATTCGCCCACGGGATCTCCTCCTTTAAGCCGGTTGTATCGGCTCGGTAAGATGCCTTAAATACCACGCCGCTTCAGCCGTGTTATGCCATAATTCGCAGGCCCTACCTCCAAGGTGAATCAGGTAATGTTCGCCGTCCCAATCCACCCACGCCCGACCCCACTCGGTAATGGGATAGACCTGCCCCTGTTGAACAACCATCCATGGGAGTTGACGTTCGCCTTGCGTCCGTAAAATCACCTCAACCCGTCGGTAAGCCATGCCCCTCCAAATAAGCCAATACCAGGCGCAGGGCTTGCTCCGCTGAGGCATGTTTGTTCTGCAGCCGTTGACCACTCCACTGATACGAGCATGCCCCATCTCCATCTGGGGTGCTCAAAGCAATCCAAGTAAATCCAACCGGTTTCTCCGCGGTGCCACCGCCAGGACCGGCAATGCCACTGATGGCCACACCGATCAAGCGCGCCATGTTTTCACCAGGCGGGCAAAGACGTTCGCGCACACCACGTGCCATTTCAAGGACTGTCTCGCGGCTCACCGCGCCAAACTGCGCCAATGTCTCAGCCCGTACACCCAGCAAAGCCTGCTTGACCGAATCGGCATAGGCAACCACCCCGCCCAGGAAATAGTCCGACGATCCGGGCACATTCGTAATAAGGTGGCCCAATAAACCACCCGTGCATGATTCGGCGGTTACCAGGTATAAACCGCGCTGGCGTAGCAGGCGTCCAACTGTAGCACTGAGGCTATCTTCCATGATCATGGGTATTATAAACGAAGCCTGCCCATCTGCGGTCAGGATATAATAATCTCAGTTGACAACCCTGATACCGGGAGAAACCTGTCATGCCACCAAGCGCAACCTACTACTTCCCCACCGGATTTCTTTGGGGCACCGCCACTTCCTCCCATCAAGTGGAAGGAAACAACACCAACAACAACTGGTACCAATGGGAGAATGAACCTGGACGCATCCTCCATGGCCATCGTTCTGGACTAGCCTGTGATTGGTGGGGTGGGCGCTGGCGTGAGGATTTCGACCGCGCGGCAGAAACCGGGCAAAATGCCCACCGCCTTTCCATCGAGTGGAGCCGAATTCAACCCACTCCGGAGCGCTGGGATGAAGATGCGCTTGACTACTATCGTGAGATGATCCGCGGGCTTTACCAGCGCAATATGACTCCACTGGTCACCCTTCACCATTTCACCGATCCCATCTGGTTATATGAACAAGGGGGCTGGGAAAATGAAGAAGCTCCGCATTACTTCGAACGCTACGTAGCGAAAGTTGTCGAAGCGCTGAAAGATTACGTTTCGTTGTGGGTCACCATCAACGAACCAAACGTTTATGTTTATGGCGGTTATCTGGGCGGCGGTTTTCCGCCCGGCAAAAACGACCTGCGCACAGCATTTCAGGTGCTGGTCAATCTGGTCAAAGGTCACGCCGCGGCGTATCAAGCCATTCATCGCATTCAAAAGACAGCGCGGGTGGGCATCGCCCTGAATTATCGCAGTTTTCGCCCCGCGCGCCCATGGTTTCCCCTCGACACCTGGATAGCCAATTTCCTCCACCAGGGCTTTAACGCCGCCTTCCCCGAAGCCATCACCCACGGCAGACTGCGCTTTGCCACCTTTCGCGCCGAGATTCCGGCCGCGGTGAAGACCCAGGACTTCTTTGGCCTCAATTATTATTCACGTGACCTGATCTCATTCAACCCCTTCTCCAAGACCGGTTTCTTCTACACCGCTCGATACCCCCAAGAGGCGGAATTAAGCGATACCGGCTTCCTGGCTAACGTCCCAGAGGGCATCTATGAGGGATTGGCCTGGGCAAAGCGCTATGGATTACCTATTATCATTACCGAAAACGGGGTCGAAGATGCCGATGACGATCTGCGCCCCCGCTATTTGATCCAGCACCTTCACCAGGTCTGGCGCGCCGTTAATTTCAACTGGCAAATCAAGGGGTATTTTCACTGGTCGCTGGTGGATAACTTCGAATGGGAACGCGGCTGGACGCAGCGCTTCGGCCTGTGGGGGCTGGAGGTTGAAACCCAGCGCCGCATTCGCCGCCCCAGTGTGGATTTATATGCCGAGATTTGCAAAACGAACAGCCTCTCCGCCGAGATGGTTCAGCGCTTTGCACCCGAAATCTATGCGAAGTTATTCCCGGAGTGACAAATGGGATGAAGCAAGACCTCGCAAAGCGTCGGCAAGAACATCTACGGCCTTAAGATATTCCTCAACCAGGATGTGTTCCTGCGGCGTGTGATCGAGGCTGGAGTCTCCCGGCCCATATGCCAGGGTTGGACAACCCCACGCAGGCGCCGCCAGATTCATGTCTGAGGTGCCCGATTTGAGTGTAAATGAGGGCTTGCCTCCCCGCGCGCGAATGGCGGCTAAGAATGCCCGCACCAGGGGGGTGTTTTTCTCTGCTCGATAAGCGGGAATAAAATCCTCAATCACATAAGTTGCACCATCGGCGACTTCTTTTAACATCTTATCCAGAGTTGGCCGCTCCAACTCCGGTGGAAGGCGTAAACCAACCTGCACACGTGCCCATTCCTCAAAACCATCTGAACCCGATTCCATCCGCCGCAAGGTAGCCAATAGTTGATCAAAAGCGCCCTCCCGGCCTTGGTTAAAGGCCAGCACCCGCTGCTTCAGGCGCGCCCAAATGTCCACTGCGGCTTCGCAAGCACTTTCGACTGGCGCCGCGGTATGGGCAAGGGTACGCCGTGCCGTGATCTGAACCCAGGCACTGCCCTTGTAACCCAAGGTCAGACGCTCCCAGCCGCTTGGCTCACCGATGATGAGTAGATGAGGCCGATAGCGGGGGAGCAAATAGCGCGCACCGCGCGAATCGCCTTCTTCACCGACGGCACCGATCACTATCCACTGTATCCCTGGCATCTCGCCTACGCGGGCTACGGCATCCACAAAAGCCGCCAATGGTCCCTTGGCATCCACCGCGCCGCGGCCATAAAGGCGACCGTCTTCCAGGCGGATCGGAATCTCACCCGGGACGGTATCAATGTGCCCTAATAACATCACTTGGTACCCGCCTTCGCCGATCCAACCCACTACGTTGCCGATTTCATCCACGGTGGCGGTGCTGAACCCAAGGGTGCGCATGCGCTCGACCAGCCAAGACACCGCTTCAGATTCCGCACCGGTTGGGCTGTAACGTTCCAACAGCCCCACCAGCGTGTCCAGGCCAGGCTCACGCCAAGAAAGATCAGCGGCCATTCTCCCCTGCCTCCTCAGCGGCGACCGGTTCCAGCGCCAGTACTTCTTCCAACGTCTCGGCAACGCGGTCCAGTTGGGCTTCGCGAATGACCAGAGGGGGCAAAAAACGGATCACATTTAATCCGGCGGAAAGCGCCAGAACGCCGCGTTCCTGCATCAGTGCCAGAAATGGGGCGACCTTCTGTTTCAATTCTACGCCGATCATCAACCCCAAGCCGCGGATTTCGCGAATGAGGGGAGATCGGATTTGGCGTAAGCGTTCCATAAAATAAGCCCCTTTGCGCGCTGCTTGGGCTGGCAGATCCTCGCGTTGCAGGATGCGTAGCGCCGCCCGCGCTGCCGCGCAGGCCAGCGGGTTGCCGCCAAAGGTCGAGCCGTGTAACCCGGGGCTAAGCGCCCGCACCCGTTCCCCCATCAGTACAGCACCCATCGGCAACCCACCGGCTAAAGACTTGGCCACACAAAGCAAATCGGGTTGCAAATCATAGTGCTGATAGGCAAACATACGCCCGGTACGACCAAAGCCGGTTTGCACTTCATCAATGATGAGCAAAGCACCACGCTCACGGCAGAGGGCCTGAACACCTCGTAAATATTCTGGGTCACCAGGATAAACCCCACCTTCGCCCTGCACCACTTCCAGGATCACAGCGGCCGTTTCCTCACTGATAGCCGCCTGCAGCGCCTCAAGGTTGTTGTAGGGGACATGGATAAAACCGGGCACCAACGGTTCAAAGGGTTCACGGTACTTCTTATTCCAAGTCGCCGAAAGCGCACCCATCGTCCGCCCGTGAAATCCGCGCATGGTCGCGATGATCTGCTTGCGACCGGTGCTATAGCGGCTGAATTTAATTGCAGCCTCCACAGATTCGGTGCCCGAGTTGCAGAAGAACACCCGATCCAACCCCGGTGTAAGCGCTGTCAGTTCCTCCATCAGGGCTGCGCGCTGATCGTTATAAAAGGTCTCCGGACAGGTGATCAAGCGCTGGGCTTGCTCGGCAATGGCACGCGCAATTTCGATCCGCCCGTGCCCCAGATTGGCCACCCCCTGCCCGCTGGTGCAGTCAATATAATTCCGTCCCTGCTCGTCCCATAACCACGCGCCCTCACCCCGCACCAGGGTAATGGGTTGTTTGTTATAAAGACCCGAGGTATGGCGGGCCTCAATGGCTTGGGTCGTGCTGATAGTCAATGTGCTCATCGCTTTCTCCTTCAAGGTGCTTATTTAGGGGGTAATCCAGGTGCCTCCACCTTGCAAAGCCTTTAATAACGGTTGGTTATACCGCCCGTCGGCAATAATCACGCGCCCCACCCCACCACGCAATGCCTCTTGGGCGCCCAGAACTTTTTTCTTCATCCGCCCCTCCGCATATCCTAAGGCCCGTTCCATCTCGGCCAGGGTCAAACGAGGGATTAGGGACGACTCATCCGGAAATGCGCGCAACAACCCCGGCGCCCCTGTCAACAGCACCAGCGTCGCCGCCTGCAAAGCCGCGGCGATCATCGCCGCAGCGCGGTCGGCATCCACATTCAACGCCTCACCCTGCGGGCTGAGTGCCAAGGGGGCTACAACCGGTACATACCCCTCTGTGAGCAAAAGGCGCAGCAGGGCAACGTTAACCGTTTCTATGGTGCCAGTGTAATCATCGCGCAAGATTTTTTGCCGCCCGTTCTCAATAATCCGAATCGCTTCCTTGCGGCGTGCGACCAACAATCGCCCATCTAACCCGCTCAGCCCCAGGGCATTGATCCCGAGTGCCTGCAACTGCTCGACCAACAACGTGTTCACCCGCCCGTTGACGGCGGCGGCAAAGATCTCCAGCGTTTTGCGGTCGGTGTAACGCGAGGTAAACCCAGAGGGCGACGTGACAAAACGCGGTGGATGCCCCAGTGCCTCACCCAGGGCATTCGCCTCTGCCGATCCGCCATGCACCAGGACCATCCGCCAGCCCTCGCGCTGCAACGTCACCACATCCTGGCAAATGGCTGCAAAATCAACCCCTTCGGTACCCCCAAGTTTAACCACCAGGGTTTGCAGATGCCCATTGCTATCCACGTCTTCAACCTCCTTTGGCAAACATTAAATCGGATGCAAACCCGGGAAGGTTAACCCCATGGTTTCATCCCAACCCAGCATTAGATTCATGCACTGCACCGCCGAACCCGCAGCGCCTTTCATCAGGTTATCCAGAGCACAAATCGAAACCACATGCCCGGTGCGTTCATCCAGTTCAAAACCCAGGTCAGCGTAGTTCGAGCCGGCCAGGATTTTGGGCTCCGGCACCCGATAAATGCCGCGTTGCTCTTTGACCAGGCGTAAAAATGGATTTTCATTAACCACCGCACGGTAAGCCCGCCATAAATCGCGCTGAGTAACCCCAGGCTTGACTTGCGCGTGTGCCGTGGCCAATGCGCCGCGCACCAAATCCACAGCCGTCATCGTCAGCACCACGTTATTCAGCCCCATCTCCTGAATCACCTCTGCGGTATGGCGGTGTCCAAAGGGCGAAAAGGTGCGAATGACCCCACTGCGCTCCGGGTGATGACTACCCACATTACCCTCGGCACCGCTTTCTGAGGATCCGACCTTGATCTCAACGACCACCGGGCAGGAAGAATCCAACAAATCCGCCTGCACCAAGGGCCATAACGCCAAGTTAGCGGCAGTAGCATTACAACCTACCCCGCTGGCATAACGGGCGCTCCGCAGTTCATCGCGATGAAGTTCCGGCAACCCATAGACAAAACGCCCCAGCCAGTGCGGCGCTGCATGAGGTGCGCCATACCAGAGTTCATAATCTTCCGCGCGCTTGAGGCGAAAATCGGCGGAAAGGTCAATGATATAGGTCGCCAAATCGGCTAACCGGTCAATCTGATGCTGGGCTTCCCCATGCGGCAGGGCAAGGAAGAGCACATCTACGCTTTCCAGTTGAGCCGGGTCACTGAATTTGAGCGTGGTGCGCTTGCGCAGGTTGGGATGCACTTGATAGACGTATTCGCCCAGGTGACGGCGCGAGGTTACCTGCACCACCTCAACCTCAGGGTGATCCAGGAGTAACCGCAACACCTCACCGCCAGCGTAACCGGAGGCACCAACAATGGCAGCACGGATCATATCGGCACCCCTGTGTGCTGGCGAGCCACAGCCAGGACGTAGTCCACGATCATGCCCGGAATATCCACGCCGGTCGTGGGCACGGTGGTGTGAAACTCCATGGTGTGATTAATTTCGTTAACCAGCAATCCGCGCTCGGGATGTTCCAGGATATCAATGGCAAGCACACCACCACCAACCGCCGCTGCAGCACGGCCGCAGAGATCTTCCAATTCCGAGGTAATCGGGCACACCTCACCCTGTCCACCGCGGGCAGTGTTGGTAATCCAGTGCTCGGATTTACGGTAAATCGCCGCTACGGTGCGATCACCCAGGACAAACGCACGGATGTCTCGTCCCGGTTTCTCGATATATTCTTGGATATAGAAAATCTGGTGTTGATAGGAACCCAGCACCTCTTTATGTTCCAGGATGGCCTCAGCGGCATCCCGATCATTGATCTTTGAAAGCAGGCGTCCCCATGAACCGACCACGGGTTTGAGCACCACTGGATACCCCAACTGCTCAATCGCTTCCAAGGCTGCCTCTGCCGTGAAGGCAACCACCGTGCGTGGTTGTGGGATGCCAGCACGCGTCAGGGCAGCCGTCGTGGCCAGTTTATCACCGCATACCTCAGCCACGGCGGCCGTATTTACGGTTGGAATGCCCCAGGCGTTGAGCACGCGCAGGGCATATAACCCACGTGCGTAACTGATGCTGCGTTCCAAGATGGCATCGTACTGCAGCCATGGGCCGGGGTTATCCAGGTCAAAGTGGACGAAACGATCATCCAAGCGTTCATAATCCACACCGCGCTGTTCTAAGGCGGCGAAAATCCACTTTTCCTCCACCCGTAGACGCGAATAAAGTACACCAATCCGCAAACGATGGTTCATCGGTACACCTCTTAACCACCAGGATAATGGGGTTCATTCACCCCAATCTTCGGCTTCCATCGGCGCCAGATCCAGGGTGAACGGCTCCAGCGCAGTCACCTCCAAATCCACACCACAATCCGGGCAAACTAGGATCTCGCCTAATTGCACATCCTCATTGACTTCAATCACGGCTTCGCATTCAGGACAATGTGTGGACATCATCGTTTACCTCCTGTTTGAAAATTTATAACCCTATTGATGTTTCAGAAGTGCGGATTGACCGCACATTCTCACGCAAAATGGGCACACGTCGCTGGTTTAAGACCACTCGAGCGGCTTGTAATTGGGCTTCCACCGCCTGAGGGCCGCTGCCGCCGCTCAGATTGCGACGGGCCAAACTTTGGACGGGGTCGAGTATCGCCAGCGCGCTTCGGGTCAACAGAGGATGGATGGCCTGGAGGGCCTGCTCACTCAAGTCAGTGATGGGGCGACCCAATGCCAGCGCCTCTCGCACCACTCGTCCCACTACCGCATGGGCTTCACGGAAAGGCAGCCCCTGCTTCACCAGATAGTCGGCTAAATCTGTTGCCATGAGTTCGTCAGTCACGGCTGCCTGCATGTGCTCGGCATTGACATTTATCGCTCGCAATGCGGCTGCCAATACCGGCAACACAGCCAACAGGGTATCCATCGCTGCAAACACCTGGCCCTTATCTTCCTGCAGGTCTTTGTTATAGGCCAGCGGCAGCCCTTTTAACACCGTCATGAGAGCCGTCAGATGCCCCAGCAAGATCCCCGCCTTCGCCCGGGTGAGTTCAAAAAGGTCCGGATTCTTCTTCTGCGGCATCAGGCTAGAACCGGTGGCAAATCTATCGGGCAACTCCAAGAAGGCGAATTCCTGGCTGGAAAAGAGCACAACCATTTCAGCCAACTGACTGAGATGCACTCCCAACATGGCGGCAACAAAAAGGAACTCCGCTGCAAAATCCCGATCTGCCACGGCATCGAGGCTGTTCTGGCTGACGGCGAGGAAGCCAAGACGCTGGGCCAGTTTCTCACGGTCAATCGGGAAGCCCGCACCGGCCAACGCCCCCGCCCCCATCGGCATCACTGCCACCCGTGGGTAGAGATCACCCAGGCGCTGCCGATCTCGCTCCAACATCCAAAAGAAAGACAGCCACCAGTGGGCAAGCAGAACCGGTTGGGCGCGCTGTAGGTGGGTATAACCTGGCAGGTAGATGTCGCCGCTAGCCTCCGCCTGGGTCAGTAGAGCCATTTGCACCTGGATAAGGTTTTCTTCCAGATGCGGTAACTGCCCCAGCAGCCAGAGGCGAAAATCGGTTGCTACCAGATCATTACGACTGCGCCCGGTGGCAATCTTGCCCCCCAGCGGGCCCACCAACTCGCGCAGGCGCCGTTCAACCGCAGTGTGAATGTCTTCATCACTGGCTCGGAAGACAAACGTCCCGGTTTGAAACTCGTGGGCAATCGTTCCCAGACCAGCCACAATGGCATCGCGCTCTGCCGCGCTCAACACCCCTGCTTCATGCAGTGCTTCTGCCCAGGCTTGGTTGACCCGCACGTCTTCCAGTGCCAGGCGACGATCCACATCCAGTGAGGCATTTAACGCCCAGGCCGCCGCATCCATCGGTTGTTCAAAACGCCCCACCCATAGCGGTGCAGAAGCAGAGGAGTCTTCCATCGGTCCAAGACCTCCTATCAACGTCTTAATCCCGTTTGAAGCGGCTGTAATCCGGCCTGGGCATTTCCAATCCGGAGACCGGCAAGCCGTTTAACGCACGCACTTTGAGTGGTAGACCAAACAAGTTGATGAACCCTTTGGCATCCGACTGGTTATACACATCATCCTGCCCAAAGGTGGCAAAATCCTCGCGGTAGAGGCTGAAGGGACTGGTGCGGCCAGCGACGATAATGTTGCCCTTATAGAGTTTGAGGCGCACCGTGCCTGTTACCGGGCCCTGGGTGCTATCCACAAAGGCATCCAAGGCTTCGCGTAAGGGGGAGAACCACATCCCACTGTAAACCAGTTCGGCGTATTTGAGCGCCACCAAGTCCTTAAAGTGCAGTGTATCCCGATCCAAAACCAGGGATTCCAGTTCGCGATGGGCTGCCATTAAGATCGTGCCGCCAGGGGTTTCATAAACCCCGCGTGATTTCATACCCACCAGGCGGCTTTCCACCAAATCCACCCGCCCAATGCCATGATGTCCGCCCACTGCGTTGAGGTGATGGATGATCTGCGCCGGCGACATACTGACGCCATTCACCGCCACCGGCGTGCCGGATTCAAACGAAATCTCGATGTATTCTGGCTCGTCCGGCGCGCTTTCGGGTGAGGTAGAAATGAGATACATTCCCTCTTCCGGCTCATTCCAGGGGTCTTCCAGTGGGCCGCCCTCATGAGAAAGGTGCCACAGGTTGCGGTCGCGGCTATAGATGGATTTTTCCGTCGCCGTCACTGGGATATTGCGCTCGCGGGCATAACGAATGGCATCTTGGCGCGAGCGGATCTCCCATTCACGCCAGGGCGCAATCACCTTCAAGCGCGGATCTAACGCCATGTAGGTTAGTTCAAACCGTACCTGATCATTGCCTTTACCGGTAGCACCGTGTGCTACGGCATCTGCCCCCACCTCGTGCGCCACATCCACCTGGTGTTTAGCAATCAGCGGGCGCGCAATCGAAGTGCCCAGCAAATACTTACGCTCATAAATCGCCCCAGCCCGCAACAAACGGAACAGGTAGTCGCGCGCAAATTCTTCTTTGAGATCACGGATGATCAAACGGCTGGCCCCGCTACGCAATGCCTTTTCCTCTAAACCTTCTAACTCCTCACCCTGACCAATGTCCGCCGTAAAGCAGACCACCTCACAGCCATAATTCTCACGCAGCCAGGGCACAATCACTGAGGTATCCAATCCCCCTGAATAGGCCAGCACGACTCGATTAACTTGCGCTTTTACCATCACGTCCTCCTGAGATATATAAAATAAGGCCCCTCCTTAGCGGGAAGGAGGGGTCTCTTTCTTTCGGGCTGGTGTTAGGATTCAACGACTACGTTTAACCAAACAACAAAACCCCGCCTTCCCGCGCGGAGGTGGGCTTTGGACGACGGGAACGTGGCAGGGTGAAGAACGTCTGGCTAAACATTGGGCATAAATTTACTACGCAGTGATACGACTGTCAAGGGCCTTTTTGGATTTTTTAAGGTTAAATTCTTGACAAAATTGGCGCTATTCCCTATAATCGCGCCCAATCATGAATACCACAATTCCCATCATAATCTCCGAATTGAAGAAGAGCAAGAAGATCCAACGGACGCCCCACCGGTAGTCTGGCGGGTTCTGCTTGCTCAATCTCTTTTAGGCTCAGAAAACCACCTCACCAGACACCGGTGAGGTGGTTTTTTTATATCCTTTTCAACCCGAGGAGGTCGGCCATGAGTTTAGAACATTTCTTTATTATTGATTCAACGCTTCGCGAAGGCGAGCAATTTGTCAATGCCTTTTTCACCCCAGAGCAAAAGGTCGAAATTGCGCAATTGCTCGACGCGTTTGGGGTCGAATACATCGAGGTAACGACCCCGCTCGCCTCGCCTCAAAGCGAAAAAGACTGCCAGATGCTCGCCCGCCTGGGGCTAAAGGCCAAGGTACTCACCCATGTCCGTTGCAACCTCGAAGATGCCAAGCGCGCCGTGGATACCGGGGTTCAAGGGGTGGATCTGGTCATCGGTACCTCCTCCAAGTTGCGTCAGTTCAGCCATCATCTCACGATTGACGAGATTATCGAGCGCGCTCAAGAGGTGCTGGCTTTCTTAAGCACGCAGGGCGTAGAAATGCGCTTTAGCACTGAGGACAGCCTGCGCAGTGACCCTGCCGATCTCTTCCGCATTTACGAGGCCGTAGATCAGATGGGCGTGCATCGGGTTGGCATCGCCGACACGATTGGCATCGGCACGCCCCATCAGATTTATGCCTTAGTCTCAGCCTTGCGCCAGCGCATTCGGGCCGACATCGAATTTCACGGGCACAACGATACCGGGTGCGCCATTGCCAACGCCTATGCTGCCCTGGAAGCCGGTGCGACCCATGTGGATACCAGCGTGCTGGGCATTGGCGAACGCAACGGCATCACCCCCCTAGGGGGGTTGATCGCCCGCCTCTACGGCACCAGCCCGCATTTAGTTGCCAAATACAACCTACCTCTGCTGGTTCATCTAGATCGGCGGGTAGCCGAGATCGTTGGCGTGGATATTCCTTTCAACAACTACATCACCGGGTTTGCCGCATTTACGCATAAAGCCGGCATTCACGCTAAAGCCGTGCTCAACGATCCCAGCACCTACGAAGTCCTGCGCCCGGAGGATTTTGGTCTCACCCGTTACATCCACGTTGCCCACCGCCTGACCGGGTGGAACGCCATCCGTCACCGCGCCGAGCAACTCGGGGTTAGCCTGAGCGATGAGCAAATTCGCGAGATCACCCGCCAAATCAAAGCCCTGGCTGATGTGCAGGCCCTGACCCTGGATGAAGTGGATCGTATGTTGTGGCAGGCCCATTACCACAACCTGGAATCGAACCCTACCTTACTCACCCCTGGAGGTGTTGCATGAGCCCAACCCTGAGCGAAAAAATTCTCTCTCATGCCGCCGGACACCCCGTCCAAGCAGGTGATTTCGTCGTCATCCGTCCAGACGTGGTGATGTCCCATGATTCGCTGACCCCCTCTATCCTCAAAATCTTTCACGAACAGTTGGGCGCCACCCGCGTGGCCGACCCCCAACAACTGGTCTTTACCATGGATCACGTGGTGCCTGCCGCAACCGTAAGCATCGCCAATGATCAGAATCGGGTGCGTCGCTTTGCCGCTGAACAAGGCATTCGCCTCTTTGAAGTTGGACGCGGAATCTGCCACCAAGTTCTGGTAGAGGAACGTATTGCCACACCTGGAAAGGTGGTCATCGGATCGGACTCCCATTCCACGGCATACGGCGCCGTGGGTGCTTTTGGTTGTGGCATGGGTTCAACCGATATCGCCCTAGCCTGGGCTACCGGCCAAACCTGGCTGCGGGTGCCCGAGACCCTGCGTGTGATCTTGCAGGGGCGCTTCCGCCCATGGGTGGAAGCCAAAGACCTGGCGTTGCGCCTTTGCCGCGAGATCGGATTGGATGGTGCCAACTATATGGCGGTGGAGTATCATGGCGCCCCCTGGATGAGCCTCGCCGAACGCCAGACCTTGGCCAGCATGGCGGTAGAGGTGGGTGCAAAAGCCGGGTTGTTCCCCCCCGATCCCAGCCTGGGCGCTGATTTCCCTATCCCAGAATGGCTCACCGTGGATGAGGATGCCCATTATGCCCGCACCATCACCCTCAACCTGGAAAATTTACCACCGCAGATTGCATTACCCCATACGGTAGAAAACGTCGTGGATCTCAACGAGATCAACGGCCAGCGCATCAGCGTGATCTTTTTAGGCACGTGCACCAATGGACGATACGAAGATTTGGCTACCGCAGCACGGATCTTACGCGGGCGGCGCGTGGCACCCGGGGTGCGGTTCATCGTTACTCCGGCCTCACAGCAAGTCCTGACTCGTGCCGCGGCTGATGGCAGCCTCCAAACGCTGATTGAGGCTGGCGCCGTATTAACCACGCCCGGTTGCGGTCCCTGCATGGGGCGTCATCATGGCGTCTTGGGTGAGGACGATATCTGCCTCTCTACCGGAAACCGCAATTTCCGCGGGCGGATGGGGTCGCCGGAAGCGCGCATCTTTCTAGCCTCTCCCGCTGTCGCGGCAGCGTCTGCGATCACCGGTTACATCACCGACCCCGCCACCTTAGACTGAACCATTTTGCTCATACGGAGGAATCCCATGACTCGCATTTGGAAATTCGGTGATAACGTGGATACGGACCAAATCGTTCCCGGACGATATGCCCCTTATATGCGGCCCAACGCCGATTTGGCTACAGCCGCGTTTATAGAGGCACGCCCCGAGTTCGCCGCTCACGCCCAGGTCGGTGATATTATTGTTGCCGGACGTAACTTCGGCTGTGGCTCTTCACGGGAATACGCCGCGGAAGCGCTCAAAAGACGCGGGATTGCCGCCATCATTGCAGTCTCTTTTGCCCGCATCTTCTTCCGTAACGCTATTAACCTGGGTTTGCCCCTTTTCGAAGCGCCCGACATTGTTGCCTCTGTGCAGGATGGTGACTCCGCGACGCTCGACCCTCTCACTTGGCAACTGCGAGTGGGCACAACCCTGTGGCAACTTCCCCCGCCCCCGCCATTTTTCCGTCAAATCCTGGAAGCCGGGGGAATTGTGGCCTACGTCCAGCGCTACCAACGCTTTCCTCAAGGCTAAAACCCCCTATCTCCGTCAGGGCAGGCACCGCAATAATGTCATCGGGCCTGCCCTGATCCTTTTATTTTTTATTTTTTAAGGCTTCCTTCTGCGCTAGACGCTCTTCAAAGCGAGCGCGGTCAATAATGAATCGCTCATGTTCCCCTTCGGCAACCTTCTCAACTTCGTCCCAAGCCTCCACACGGAAGCGCAGGCGCCGCCCTTCCACAGCAATCAACTCAGCCCAAAAGCGCACCTGCATCCCCAGGGGCGTGGCGGCTAGGTGGCGCACATTGACCCATGTCCCCACACTGGTCTGCCCCTCCCCCAAGTGCGGGAGGATCGTATGATGCGCGGTATGTTCCAAATAGGCGATCAGGCGCGGTGTGCTCAACACCACCGGCAGTGTATTATCCCCCAACGCACGCGTTGAATCGCTCTCTTGTACCGTGATAGTCAATTCGTTGCTCAATCCAGGTTGTAAACTCATTGTCATCCAGACTCCCTAACTAGGTTTGCTCCCCGATTTTAACCTAACTTTGCAGTGCTTTATGTTGGGGCACGGCAAAATTTTCCCCTCTAACACTAGGCCATAAGGCTCCCATGCAATTAAGCCAAATTGCCTATATTCAGATAATGTATATCCAAATATACTATAAAAAATTTGACCTTTGAGGAGACCAACATCCATGCTTCGGATCGGCGTATTGATAGCCTCCATATTTGGGATGATATTTATCAATGCATGTACCACATCCCCATCTTCACCCCAACCTACCAAGCCCATCCTCACCCCCTTAGAGGTTACCCCTACCCCAGGGGAAATGACCCCGCTCAGCGACCTCCATGGAATGCAGCCCATTGGGGACAATAACGTCCCTCTAGCATCTCAAACGATTGGGGGGCAACCGCTATCCTACCGTCTCGAAAATGGGGTCAAGGTGTTTGAACTCACTGCCCAGATGGTGCGGTGGCCAATTTTAGATGACGTACTGGTCACCGCTATGACCTACAATGGAACCATCCCCGGCTCAATGATCAAGGTAACTGAGGGCGAGCGGGTAAAAATAATCTTCACCAACCGGTTGGAAGAACCCACAACGATTCACTGGCACGGTGTTGAAGTGCCTAATGCTATGGACGGCGTACCCGGTGTAACCCAAGCACCCATTCTACCTGGTGAGACCTTTATCTACGAATTTGTAGCCAAACCCGCTGGAACTTTCATCTATCACTCTCACTACGAAAGCGATCGCCAGGTTAGTGCGGGCCTTTATGGCCCCTTTATCATCGAACCACGTGCCCCTCAACGCCCCGAACCAGATGTGGATGTCACTCTGATGCTCTCAGAATGGTTGGTCCGGGATGGGGTCACCTATCCTGCTATGCCCATGAGCGGCATGGAACCTAATTATTTCACCATTAACGGAAAGGCTTACCCTGCCACCGAAACCCTCCACATCAAAGTTGGACAGACCGTGCGCCTCCGCCTAATCGGTATCGGGCAGTTCATCCACCCCATGCATTTACACGGTTTTCCTTTCAAGGTGATAGCCATTGATGGACACCCCGTGCCTGAGACCGCCCAGCAAACCATGGATACCCTTAGCATCGCCCCGGGTCAGCGCTTCGATATCGAATTCACCCCTACCGAACCCGGCCAATGGATGTTTCACTGCCACATTTTGCACCACACTACCAACGATAATGTAGACCCTGGGGGACTTATGATGATCATTGATGTGGCTCCTTAAACCAAACCCTGAGGTGAATTCCCAATGTCTGCTCTTAAGTATTTTCTCTTACTCGTTTCTACACTCACAGTAATTGCCTGCTCGCCAACCTCATCTTCCGCTCCCTCGATGCCAACGCCTACGCCGGCCCTTATTTTGTCTCTCTCCACCTCCCCTTCTCCCCCTAAGATGGGAGAGGTGGAAATCATCCTAGCCCTTCAAGATGCCCAAGGCCAAGCCCTCGAAGGGGCTGAAATCACGGTGACTGCCGAGCATACCGGCATGAGCGGCATGGAGATGCAAGGGAATGCAGTCGAACAAGGACAAGGGCGCTATGCCATTCGGGCCAATTTCAGCATGAGTGGGAATTGGTCAGTAAAAGTTCAGGTCAGGAAAGGGGAATTGTCCTACCAGCAAGATTTTGCCCTTAGCGTTGGGCCCTAACCCATTTGCTTATCCAGAAAAGCGTTATCTCCCTTTAGTTCCCTGCTTCTTTAATCACCACGCTATCACCTATGCCCCCACAATTGGGGGCATCCTTTTTTCGTTCGCCACCTATGGCGCTTGACAATATAGAACATATTTTCTATAATCGAGACAACTCTGTTATTTACGATTACGGCCAAAAGGAAAAAAGGAGAACCTCATGGATACTCAATCTCTTTCCCCCAGTCGGTGGTTTTCAAACCTGCTCGCGCGCTTGCGCCTGCGCCCGGGTTTTGTCTTCGGTATCATCATCCTCACCGCACTGCTGGCCTTTGAGATCTTTAACTACAGCACTACCGATTACGCCCTGCGCGATCTCTTAGGTGGCCTTTCCTTCGCCGGCATCCAATGGTCTACTATTCTAGCCCTCGCCTTTTGTGGCATTGATTTTGCCGGAATTGCCCGCCTCTTTACCCCCGAGCAGGGGGCCTATGAGCCAAAAGAAGTCTGGTATCTCTTCGGGGCATGGTTGTTGGCCGCCACGTTCAACGCTCTGCTAACCTGGTGGGGCGTCTCCATGGCCATCGTCTCCCATACCCCGGCCAGCACTTCCGTCATTGATCGAGACGTACTGATCACGGTTGTACCCATCTTCGTTGCCATAATGGTATGGGTGATTCGCATCCTCATCATCGGGACGCTTTCAGTCGCCGGTGAACGTCTCTTCTCCACTGGAGATCAACCCATGCTGCGCACCCCCCTGCGCCGCTCACGCCCCGTTGCGAGTACCAACCCTACCGTTGCTCCCTCATCCTTCGCCCCGCGTCCCACACCGGCTGCCAACCTGACGTCACGGCCCACCCCTACCATCAACCCCTCGCGCCCTGAGCCCACCTACCATAGCCTGAACGCCCGCCCTGCCCGTAACAGTGAAGATCATCCGCGTACCCTCCTATAACCCCCTACTTCTCCTCCTGGCGCGAGCCCGATACCTTCAAGGTGAATCGGGCTCGACGCCATCTTGGGCCAGCCCCTCAGCAGGTAAATGAACAATGAACGTGGTCCCTTGGCCCAGGCGGGATTGTACCTCGATCCACCCCCCATGACTCTGCACAATGCGTTGCGCAATCGCCAGACCCAACCCATAGCCAAAAGGCGCATTTTCGCCATTCTGACTCCGCCCGCGATAAAAGCGTTCAAAGATATGGGGTAAATCTTCCTCGGGGATGCCCGGGCCGCTGTCGCTTACGCTAATCTGAATATCACTGCCCACACGCCGCAGTCCTAGCCGCACTTCACTCCCGGCCGGCGTATATTTGATGGCATTGCCCACCAAATTGATCAAGACTTGCTTAAGGCGGTCTTTGTCACCAACAAAAGTAATGGGTTCAATCTCTGCAATATCCAGTGAACGTCCGTTTTTTAGCAGGTGCTGCATCTGCTGGTAAACTTCAAGCAACAGGTTATCAAGCGCCACGGGTTGGCGGTCAAGGGTTAGAGAACCAGCTTCAGCCTGGGCCATCAGCAATAGATCACCCACCAGACGCGTCAGACGATCTACTTCTTGTTCAAGAGTTTGCACCGATTCGGGTTCCACCGTCCCGGTCAAACGCATCAACCCAAGTTCACCCTTAATGACCGTTAGGGGAGTGCGCAGTTCATGGCTTACATCGGCCAGGAAGCGCCGTTGGGCATGGAAGAGATTTTCCAGGCGTTCCAAGGTTGTGTTAAAAGCCGTGATCAGTTGCCGAAACTCCACATCGGTTTCTTGCGCTGCCAGGGGTATGCGTCGCGAGAGGTCATCCGCCCGCGTGATTTGTAACGCCGCCTCGGTTACCACCTGCAGCGGAGCCAATATATAGCCGGTGCCCAACCAAGTCCCCACACCCACAATAATCACGGCTAGAACGAACATGGTCACCAACAGCGTCGCCAGCGTGCGTTGGGCGACCAGCAACAAGTCTAAACTTAACGCTACCTGAAGCACCCCCACCGGGCCGCGGTTACTCCGCAGGGGTACCGAGAGCACGCGTAAATGAATCTCATTACTCGAGACAGAGCGATAAACCGGGCGACCATAACCCAACCCCACCGGATCTAGGGGTCGCATTAAGGCAGAAGGACGAGAGATTTGCAGTTGTCCTTCGGCATCCCAAACTTGAAAAAATAAGTTCTCCAGGGGTTGAAAACCGATTACCGTGCGCTGATCAAACTGATTCGCCACATTGACGCGTAAACGGCTGATGAGTTGGGTTGCTGCTCGCGCCAGCCGCGCATCCACCTCCCCGAGCAGTGTCTGACCAACCAACACATAGACCAATCCCCCAATAATGAGCAAGACACCCCCTAAAAGTGAGGTGTAGAGAAGGGTGAGCCGAAACCGCAGGGACATTTATTATTTATTCTTCAGTTTCGCGCAGAACATAACCCACGCTGCGCAGGGTATGGATCAAGCGGGGTTCACCTTCGGCTTCCAGTTTTTGTCTCAGGTAGCGGATATACACATCCAGGACATTGCTCTCGCCACTGAAATCATATCCCCAGATACGATCAAAGATCATCTCCCGCGTCAACACCTGACGGGGGTGGCGCATGAACAATTCTAAGAGGTCGAACTCGCGCGCCGTCAGTGAAATCACCCGCTGCCCGCGGCGAGCTTGCCGGGTACGTGTGTCTAATTCGAGGTCCGCAAATTTCAAAACGGGCGCCCGCTCAGCCTCGGTGCGCCGCAAGAGGGCCCGCACCCGGGCCAAAAATTCTTCTACTTGGAAGGGCTTGACGATGTAATCATCTGCCCCAGCATCTAAGCCCTGCACCCGATCCTGTACGGTGTCCTTGGCCGTTAACATCAAGATCGGCACTTTGCTGGCCGCACGTAAGCGCTGACATACTTCCAGGCCATCAATACCTGGTAACATCCAATCTAGAACCACCAAATCAGGGCGCGACTCGCGGAAGAGCCTGAGGCCGCTCTCTCCATCCAAAGCCGCTTCTACCACATAACCCTCATAGGTCAGTGCGCGTTTGAGAATACGCTGAATGGCTTCATCATCTTCGATAATCAGAATTCGCTCTTTCATATACCCTCCGCGTGTTGAAAATAATATATCACAACTTTTTCAACGCTGTTCTGCTCAGAGATGGGCAAATCCCATCCCCCTAAGCCGAGCAAGTACTTCCTGCCCGTCCATCCTTCTGCTATAATCCTGATCATGACCGTTGATGCCACACCACTTATTTGGGTAGATTCCCCCAAAGCCCTCCAAGACCTGGCTGAAGACCTCTCAACGTACGCTCAGGTGGCCGTAGACACCGAATCTAACAGTCTTTACGCTTATCAGGAACAGGTTTGTCTGATCCAGTTTTCAACCCCATCAGCCGATTACCTTGTGGACCCATTGCGCCTGAGAGATCTCTCCGCCCTCGGCCCGTTATTCGCCTCTGAACGAATTGAGAAAATTTTTCACGCTGCAGAATACGATCTCATCTGCCTTAAGCGCGATTTTGGCTTTACCTTCCGCAACATCTTCGATACCATGCATGCAGCGCGCATCCTGGGGCGGAGCGAAGTCGGATTAGCCAATCTACTCAAACAGGAATTCGGGCTCCAACTGGAAAAACACTATCAACGCGCCGACTGGTCTCAACGCCCTCTACCGCCGGCCATGTTGGAGTATGCCCGCCACGATACCCACTTCTTAATTCCATTGCGTCAACGTTTAGCCACTGCCTTACAGCAAAAAGGTCTCTGGGAACTAGCCCGGGAAGATTTTGCCCGTCTTACCGAAGTGAGCCCGCCCAACACCGATTTGAGCCGTGGGCCGGATTGGAATCTGGCCCAGCGCTATAACCTCACTCCTCAACAGATGGCTGTCTTGGCCGCATTATATGCCTATCGCGACGAGCAGGCGCGGCAGGCGAATCTCCCGCATTTCAAAATTCTCAGCAACGAGGTTTTACTTGAACTGGCGCGCACCCTGCCTCAGAATCCAAGAGACCTTTCCCGGCTGGGACTCCTGAATGCCAAACAGCGGGCACGATTCCAAGAAGGTTTGCTCGAGACCATCCGCGCGGCGCTTACCGCTCCTCCCCCGCCGCGCCCCCGTAATGGGATACCCGATGAGGCCGTTTTAGCCCGCCTGGAACATTTGCGCCAGTGGCGTAAACAACTGGGGCGGCACTTAGGCGTTGAATCCGATATCATATTGCCTCGTGACCTTATGGAGCGCATTGCCCGCGAGAACCCCACCCGCCTTGAGGATTTAGCCCAGATCATGCAATCCACCCCCTGGCGTTTTCGTCGCTTTGGAACGGAAATTTTGCGTGTTTTACAAGAGGCCAATTTTGCCCTTGCCCACCCCTGATTCACCCTAAGTTATCTTTTCAAATCCCAAAAGGAGCCCAATATGCGCATTCATTTCTTGGGGGCTGCTCAAACCGTTACCGGCGCCCAATTTTTGCTTGAAGTCAACAGCCATACCCTGCTTTTGGAATGCGGGCTTTACCAAGGTAAACGAGAAGAATCCTATCGCCGCAATCAGACGTTCGCGTTTGACCCCCGCCAAATTTCGGCAGCGATCCTTTCGCATGCGCACATTGATCACAGCGGGAATCTGCCCAACTTGGTCAAGCAAGGCTATGCCGGCCCAATTTACACTACCCCAGCCACTGCCGCCCTGACCGACATCATGGTGCGCGATTCCGCCCATGTCCTTGAGGCCGATGTCAACTATGTCAACAAAAAACGCCGTAAACGCGGCGAACCACCGCTAGAGCCCTTGTATACGGTAGCCGATGCTGAAAAAGTTGCACCACTTTTTCACCCTATTCCTTATCAACAACCCTTTGAACCTATACCCGGTGTGCAGGCGACCCTGGTTGACGCTGGACATATCCTGGGATCAGCGGCCATCGTGCTTGATATTGAAGAGCAGGGACACCGCTTCCGACTCTGGTTTTCAGGCGATATTGGGCGCGAACGTTTGCCACTATTGCGTGATCCAGTGCTACCCGAAGCCGCCGATTTTCTGATGATGGAATGTACTTACGGCGATCATCCGCATCACGACCCTGAGGAAGCCTACGAGCGCTTACGAGAGGTTACCGTACGTACCCTGAAGCGCGGAGGAAAGGTAATCATCCCGGCCTTTGCAGTCGGGCGCACCCAGGAACTGGTCTATTGCTATAATCGCATGCTTCAAGCCGGCGAAATTCCACCCGTGCCTATCTACGTGGATAGTCCACTGGCCGTGGCAGCCAGCCGCATCTTCCAACACTTCACCGACCTCTTCGATGAAGAAACCCGCGCCTTTGTCCAAAGTGGCGGTCACCCGGCGCTCAATTACCCCCAATTACATTACGTGCAATCCGTTGAAGAATCCCGCGCTCTCAATGACCGCATGGATCCAATGATCATCATCTCTGCCTCGGGAATGGCTGAAGCCGGGCGGATCCTCCATCACCTCAAACACAATATCCAGAATCCGCGCAACACAATTGTGATTGTCTCCTGGCAAGCGCCGGATACGTTAGGGCGGCGGTTGGTTGAAGGTGCCCCCGTTGTGCGCATCTTTGGCGAACTTTTCGACCGTCGCGCCGAAGTTGTGGCGATTGACGGGTTCTCTGCCCATGCTGGTCAGGATATGCTCCTACGTTATGCCCAGGCCAGTCAACCCTCAATTCAAAAACTGTTTCTGGTTCATGGCGAGCCGAACGCCGCCGGCGCATTAACGGAAAAATTAAAAGAGATTGGTTTCCGCGACATCCACTACCCCGCCAAAGATAGTTCGATTGATCTGTAATAAACATGAGACAATCGGAAAAACGATCTCCTTCTTTTACAGAAAAAAATGCTCCGTGTGTTTTGGAAAGGCGCTCGCCCGCTCACCGCACAGGAACGGGAAGAAATCATCATCGAACTAACCCCCCTTTCCTCACCCGGTTTTGACTTTTTCCTTCTGGTTGTGCTTTCAACCAGTATTGCCACGCTTGGCCTATTGACCAACTCACCAGCAGTGATTATCGGCGCCATGCTGGTTGCTCCACTTATGTCACCCATTCTGACCATTGGGCTGGCATCGGTTATTGGCGATAGCCGAATGCTCAGTTCGGCCCTCAGTGCCCTATTGCGGGGTGCCTTTCTTTCCATACTGCTGTCCTTTTTTATTACTATAATCAACATCAACCTGCCCATTTTATATCTGCAACAATTACCCCAAGAAGTCATCAGTCGGACACATCCATCACCCATTGATCTGGTGATCGCCTTGGCAGGCGGTTTTGCCGCTGCTTATGCGCTTACCCGAGAAAATCTTTCAGCTGCTTTGCCAGGGGTGGCCATTGCTACCGCTCTTATGCCACCCCTTTGTACCATTGGAATTGGCTTGGCTTTCAATGATATGGATGTTGCTGGTGGAGCGACGTTGTTATTTATCACCAATGCCGTTACCATTGCGTTTGCAGCGGGGTTAGTTTTCTTCTTGCGCGGATTCGGTTCACGCCGTATTCGTAAAGAAAAACGCCTGCCACAAAGTCTCTTCTTTTCCGCCGGTCTGATGATTATCTTATTAATTCCGCTTACTTATTACAGTTTTCAATTTTATAAAGATGCCAATGACAACCGCATGATTCGCGAAGTGATTGGGGATAAAGTTGCCCGGCTGAACGGCAGTGAATTGGAAAACATGAAAATTCAACGCAACCCAGAAGGTTTGGAAATTATTTTAACGATTCGGACAAATCGTTTGCTTAGTTATGATCAGGTGGTTTTTCTGCAAGAGTCTCTGGTGAATGAGTTACATCAACCGGTTTCGCTAAAAGTGAATCAGGTTTTTGCAGAATATTTAGATCCTCTCCTGCCGCCAACCCCAACGCCTACACGAACATCTACACCCACAGCAACCCCTGGACCGTCTCCAACTCCGACCTCAACGTTTACGCAAACTCCATCCCCAACTGCATCCCCAACCATCACGCCAACCACGACACCAACTTTGATGCCCACCCCCACAAATTTGCCCCAGCGCGTGCTGGTCGGACCGGTTACAATCCCACCTTTGCGAATTTATCAGGAGCCTGGTGGCCCGGTGATCGGTTACATTGAGATGGGCAAACCAATTTATCGGCTCTATCAAACCCAATTGTATCAGGGCCTGGTTTGGGTTGAAGTGCGGGACAGTGAAAACCGGGTTGGCTGGATTCCCGAACTTTATCTCCGCACACTTACCCCCTCACCCACCCTGACTCCCTGAACGGCATTCTTTGCAATCCTTACAAAAATTTTCGCACTTCTGCTATAATACCAACACCCGGAGAGGTGCCGGAGTGGACGATCGGGGCGGTCTCGAAAACCGTTGTGGTCCTTTGGGCCACCGTGGGTTCGAATCCCACCCTCTCCGCCTCAAACGTTGCCTTTTTCCCCAAAGCCCTACCGATAACATCAACCATGGGACAGGTGATGACACCTGTCTTTTTTTCATTTTTTTAGGCCTACCATCTGCTCGCGAGCTCGCCTCTTCGGGTGTTTTAGCGCAGATTTTACACTTCAACCAACCGCTTATTTAACCGAAAGCGGATCCTCCATAAACCCTGGGGATCCGCTTTCGTTTAAGAGAAAACCCCTTTACGGCTACGAATTGATCGGCTGGGTCAGCATATTCTCCAGGACGATTTCCAGGGCCATGGTGTGACTACACACACCACGACTGCGAAAGAATTCGCAATCACATTGCCATTTACCGTGGTCGAATTGAACCACATGGGTGTTATTTTCTCCTTCTACCGTCACCGTGAAGGTTTGAAAGCGAATGCGTTCACGCTCCTGGGCATATCGTCTGGCTTTCTCACGTTTGCCAATCATCCCGTAATCCATCACGCATCTCCTTTCATGGGTTGGAAAAAGGTTAAACAAGCAAAAAGGCACGCGAAATACCGCGTGCCGCGAAAGACAGGGAGCAAGGTAAAACAGGATGTTTCTTCATAGAGCCTGCTTTTATGATATACGCTCTTGCGTTATGAGTCAACTATTTTTTCCATGATTAATGCATCTTCGCCATCACTATAATAGTGCTTCCAAACGTCCACTTCGCGGTAACCCTCTCGATAATACAACTGAATGGCCGGCCAGTTTGTACGTCGCACGCTCAAACGGATACGGGGCATGTTTAACCGCTGCTCGCATTCCACCAGTAGCGACCGTCCGATGCCCAAGCGCCGATAATCCGGGCTGACACCCAAGGTCAGAATCCAGCCCAGTTTTTCTTTTGGTTTGGCTTCACCAGCAACAAAACCTACCAGTTGATCATCCACCACAGCCTTCAATCGTACAACGCCGGGCAAAGTTACGACCGCCACAATATCCAGCAAAGGCCAGGCATCACGACCAAAACAGGCCTTTTCCAAGCGATAAAGAGCCTGAATATCCCGCCAGTTGGCTTCGAGAATTTGATAATGAACTGTGGTAACCAAGTTCGCTATTTGCGTAGAGGGGAGTGTGGCCAAACTGACCAACTCCCCTCTTCAGATGTCAAAATCTAGGATTGGGGCGTCCCACCGCCCTGCTCACCGCGCAAGCGGATAAAATCTCCCAATAGGCCTGTGAATTCCATGGGGAAAATGTACTTGGTGGATGGCGACGTTGCCATGCTCTTGAGAGTCTCAAAATACTGCAAGGTAAGCGTCTTGGAATCCAAGCGATTGGCCACCGAGAAAATTTTCTCCAACGCCGCCGCATACCCCTCAGCCCGCAGGAGTTGTGCCTCACGCTCGCCTTCGGCAATAAGAATCGAAGCCCGCTTTTGACCCTCTGCCTTCAGGATAGCTGCCTGTTTTTCACCCTCGGCCACGTTGATCGCGGCTTCACGGGTACCGTTAGATTCGGTAACAATCGCACGCCGGTTGCGCTCAGCCGATAACTGTCGGTTCATCGCTTCTTGCACTTCGCGCGGCGGGATAATCTCGCGGATTTCAACATTGGTGACTTTGACACCCCACCGCTCGGTTACCTCATCCAGACGGGTGCGGAGCGCATGATTGATCTGTTCGCGTTCTGAGAGGACGCTGTCCAACATGATTGCCCCGATCACCGAACGCAGGGTGGTCGTGGCAATACCTTGAGCCGCCGCTTCAAAGTTAGCAACCTGCAAAACACTCTGCACCGGATCGAAAACCTTGTAATACCACAAGAAATCAATTGAAATGGGCGCATTATCACTGGTAATAGCGGTCTGCGCCGGGATCTCACGCACCTGCTCGCGCAAATCCACCCGTACGCCACGATCAATGAAAGGGATCAGGAAGACCAGGCCCGGTCCACGCGATCCCAGGCAGCGCCCCAGCCGGAAAACCACTAAACGCTGATACTCCGGAACAATACGAATGGCGGCAGCCAAAAACGCAATGCCTCCCACTACAATGACGCCAATTAGGCAATATACCAGTTCCATGAACACACCTCCTCAGAACACTCTTCTACGTCTCGGATTGAGATGATGAAGGCAAGGGTTCCACGACCAATACCAGGCCCTCACGCCCAACCACACGCACTCTAGCCCCCATGGGGATGGGGATTTCACTGCGTGCACTCCACTCTTCACCACGGATATAGACGGTTCCTTCGCGATATATCGCCGTGCGCGCTTCGCCTATCGCCCCCATTAACCGTTCTAGCGAGATTTCCGGACGGCGGCGAATGGCCTCCAAGCCTTTCCAACCCACCAGCCAGAACAAACCCACTGCTACAGTCGAAGTTACCGCGGCTAAAAACGGGTTCACCGCCAGCCCACCTTCCGGGGTTTTAAACAGAAAGATAGAACCAACGACAAAAGCCGCACAGGCGATAACCAGGTAAAACCACCGCCGTGAAAAACGCAAGGCCATTAAAAACGGCACAACGCCCACCACCAATAGCGCCAAGGCCCAAGCGTTAATGCTAAGGCGTGCGATTCCTAAACCTGCGAGAACCAGAGCGAAGAGCGCGCCGATCTCCAGAATACCGGTGCCAGGCGAAAAGAGAGCCAACACGCCCAACACCAGGCCAACCACCAACAGAAAATACGCTACATTTGGGTCAATCAGGGGATTTATCACGGCGGAGCATCTCCTCACTGTTCATTATACAATAATCCTGCTCCACTCTGGCCTTTTGCACAACCCCATCTTTCGAACCCTAATCTCCAGTAGGCTTTCAATCCATTAACGTAGAAAGGGCGCCCGCTCAGCGCCCTTTCTACACACCGATATTAGATTGACTTGCCCTGTCTCACCAACCCACCAGGAGTAAAACCTGAACCAGGAGGAGGATTTATGCCTTTATCTTAATCGAGATCTCTTAAGAAAGGACAAAGAAGATGTTATCGTTCGGTTAACAATTTTTTATCTTTTGAATATTGCGGCGCTTCAAGTATTCGACCTTGCCTAAAAATCCAGGCTAATCCGCCTGCAAGTAACAGATTAATCCCTCCCATAAACCACCAACCCACCTGCGCACTTTCTCCACCCTGAATAGTTACAACATAGTAATACCAGGGCAAAATAAAGCGCAACCAGGTTAGAAAGGGAATGTGCTGGCTCCAGCCATATAGAAGCAGGCTTACGCTCATGAGACCGACCGCGCTCCCCATTCCCACCCAGGTATTCGCCGCAAAGAGCGCCGCCAACATACCAACGTGGATGAGCAGCATCAAAAACAACCCTAGTGCCACCCAGCGCGCCGGGGTTAGGATGCTGCTTACACTTCTCCCGCCTTCTAACACAGTCGCCCCAAGCCATCCCCCAATGATTCCACTTCCTAACAACAAAAGTAATAAGAGCACGTGGAAGCCCCAGCCACCCAGAAAAAGTATCCACCGGCGAACGGGCAACGTCAAAAGAAATGCAATGGTTTCGCGAGAGATCTCCTCACCCAACCACCGGCTGGCTTCAAGAACTAAGGGAACGCCCATGAGAAAAGGCAATATCAGGGTGAACAAAACCCCTTCCCCCCCTTCATCGGCCAGGATAGTCAGTTCCAGCCAGTCCGGCAAATTTTCAAAGGAAAGGCTGGGTGTGATACCCAGCCAAATTATTATGGCCACCAGGACGCCCGCGCCCGAGCCCAGCAACCACCTCAACCTTGCCCGTAAGGCGGTTGCTATCATGTCAGGCAGCATAACCGCCAACTCCGTAATATCGGCGATAGATTTCATCCAGGCTAGGCTGCTGGCTGATAAAATCGGTGATGCGATATTGACTGGCTACTTTCAGGAAGGCATCCGGATCACCGCGTAACGTACAGCGTAGTTTATTCTCTTCCAAGTACAATTCTTCCAGGTTGGGCAGCCCGGCAAAGGCTTCACAAGCTACTGGGGTAGCAAAACGCATCTCAATTCGGCGCAGGGTCTTCGCTCGCAACTGCACCCCACGTTCCACCGCCAAGATACGCCCCTGCCACAACAGGGCAACGCGATCACATAACCGCTCCGCCTCTAATAAGGAGGAGGTTGTGAAAAACACCGTTCGCCCCTCGGTCCGGGCTTGCCGCGCCAAGCGAAAGAACACATCTTGCGCTACGGTATCCAATCCCACAGTGGGCTCATCCAGAATCAACACATCCGCCGAAAACATGAAGGCATGGACGAGGAATAGGATTTTCCGCTCACCCCATCCATAGGCACCAAATGGTCGGCTTAGATCCAAACCAAACTGATGCGCCAGATCTGCGGCACTTTCGGACAGAGGCAAACGGCGGGTCTGAGCCAGCAGGCGTAGCACTTCGTCACCGCGCATCCAAGGATAGAAAACGCCCTGCTCAGGGGCATAACCAATGCGCTGGCGTAAGGCTAAACCCTGGCGCAGCGGGTCCATCCCCAGCACCATCACCCGCCCACGCGTTGGTCGAATCAAACCCAACACAAGGCGGATCAGGGTGGACTTGCCCGATCCCTTCGGCCCCAGGACCGCATAGATCTCACCTGGTTCCACATCCAGGGTTACATTTTCGACGGCCACCCGGCGATCGAAATGCTTGCTGAGGTTTTCGGTGCGAATAACCAGATACCGCATGGCAGACCTCCTTTTGCCTTCAGCAGGATCGCCGGCGAAAAATCCACCGGCTGGTGGGGTTCCAGCCGGTGGGAGTAAGGTCTCATTTACGATAATGAAACCATTCAGTCCCTCAGGCCGGAACCTCCTTGCGGGATTGCCAGGCTTCGAGTAACTTCTGATAGGCATCCTCAACCATAGCTGCCCAGGCAAGCATTTCTTCCAGGCGTTGACGGGCGGGATGACTTGCCTCTAACCCTTGCAAGCCCTCTTCGGCCATCTCCCGCAGCGTCTGAATGCCCTCCAAACGCATCTCCAAGGTACGCTCCCAAGCCTCTTCCGAGAAAACGTAGTAATCAGAACGTTCGCCGGGGAGTGAGATTCGCTCAATCAGACCGGCCATGAGCAATGATCGCAGATTGGTTGAAATGCTGCTCCGACTGACCTGCAGAACATCGCTCATCTCCTCGGGAGAGACCGGGCGCCGCGCCACCAGGAGTAGCCCTAAGATACGCCCTCCGATGCGCGGGATGCCATAGTCCTCGAAGTACAATCCCATGTTTTCAATGAACTGGGATAAGGCAACGGTGTCTCCACTTAGAAGAGGAGGACTATCCGAGCCACTATCCGTTTCGTCTGACACCATAAGCCTGCTTCTCCCGAAAAACTCCAAGGGCTAATTTTGTGTATATCTATTTTATATCTTATAGTTTTTTCTGTCAATACTGAAATGATTGAAACCATTGCAATAGATATTGGTGTTATAACGTCTATCTCTATCAACATAGTTGTAAAGACAAACCCTCGCTTACTCTTCTGCCCCACCCATTACCCCAACCCTGCGGTTTCGTGATAAAATCTCGGCACATGCGTTGTATTTTGGATGACTGAGGTGACTCGATGTCTGAACCCATTCTGGTAGCCGTCGCTTGGCCCTACGCTAATGCCGAAATTCATGTCGGAAACCTGACCGGCTCATACCTGCCTGCAGATATTTTCGCGCGCTATCAACGCATGAAAGGTCGGCGCGTGCTCATGGTCTCGGGTTCGGATGCCCACGGTACGCCGATCACGGTACGCGCCGATGCGGAGAAAACCTCACCACTCGCGGTTTACCAGCGGTATCATGCCACGTTCCTGGAACTGTTCCAACAGTTGGGACTGACTTACGATTTATTCACCAGCACGCATACTGAAAACCATTTTAGCGTTTCGCAAAAGATGTTCTTGGCGCTGTTGAAGAACGGCTATCTGTACCGCGATCGCCAGTTGCAGTGGTATTCGCTCACCCAGCAGCGCTTTTTACCCGACCGCTATGTTGAAGGGACATGCTATATTTGCGGTTATCCTAATACCCGCAGCGACCAGTGCGACCGCTGTGGTAATGTGCTCGATCCCGAAAAGCTGATCAACCCGCGTTCGCGCATTGACGGTTCGGTGCCTGAATTGCGCCAGACCGAGCACTATTTCCTTGATTTGGCTAAACTTCAACCTCAGATCACTGAATTCCTTCGCGCCCGCGAATCCTACTGGCGACCCAATGTGCTACGCCAATCCCTGGGCCTAATCATGACCGAGGGCCTCAAAGGCCGCCCGATTACGCGCGATTTGGATTGGGGCATCCCGGTGCCTGTGGAAGGCATGGAGGGTAAATGCCTTTACGTGTGGTTTGAGGCCGTCATCGGCTATCTCTCGGCGACCATTGAATGGAGCCACCTGATCGGGGAACCCGAAGCCTGGCATGCTTGGTGGCATAGCCCGGATGCACGTTCATATTACTTCATCGGCAAGGACAATATCCCTTTCCATGCCATCATCTGGCCCGGCCAACTTATTGGCAGCGGTGAGACGCTTGACGCCCTCCTGGGTAGCCGTGACCCCAAGCCCTTTGTGTTGCCGCATGACGTCCCGGCCAACGAATTCATGAATCTGGAGGGGCAGAAGATTTCGGGCAGCCGCAATTGGGCGGTATGGGGGCGTGATTTTCTTTCCCGCTACGATCCCGACCCCCTGCGTTACTATTTGACGGCAAACATGCCTGAATTCCGCGACACCGACTGGGACTGGGAAGACTTCATCAAACGCAACAATGATGAACTGGTGGCTACTTGGGGTAATTTGGCTAACCGTGTGTTATCCTTTGCCTACAAGCATTGGGAAGGTGTAGTTCCAGACCCGGGTGAGTTGACTGCCCAGGATCAGGAACTTCTGGCCACGGTGGAAAAGGGCTTTGAGACCGTGGGTCAAGAACTGGAAGCGGTGCATCTCCGCGCCGCGCTGGGTGAAGCCATGCGTCTGGCCACCGAGGTCAATCGCTACCTGGAGCAAACCGCGCCCTGGCTGAGCATTAAAACGGACAAAGCCGCCGCTGGGCGAGCGATTTACACTGCTCTGCGCGCAATTGATTCACTGAAAATCCTATTTGCACCCTTCCTGCCTTTTAGCAGCGAGAAACTGCACCGCTATCTGGGCTACACCGAACCCCTCTTTGGCACGCAGAGCACGCTGAGCGTATCCGACAGTTTGGGCGAGCACACCGTGCTACGGTATCACCCCGAAAGCGCGACTGCGCGTTGGCAGCCCAGCCAATTGCGCCCCGGGCAACCCCTGCAACCGCCCCAGCCCCTCTTCCGCAAACTGGATCCCAGCGTGGCAGCCGATGAACGGGCGCGGTTGGGGGAGAGGGTAAGTTCTTGATTATGGCATGCTGGTTCCGGGTCTATCGTGAATCCACCAGAAAAGTCCCCGCGCACAAACCAACATTAGAACCAACCAAAGGAGGGTTAGACGATGCCCAGAGCGATTTCGAGAATCCTATCGTTGATTTTGATCCTCACGACGACACTTGCGTGCCAGGCATCCACCAACATCCCTGGTAAAGTTTCTGCCGCTACTCCTGACTCCCAAAACACAACCCTAGAACTTCCTACGCCGACTTTGACCTTTCTTCCCTTGGTGCGTAACGGGACTCCCAAATTTTTGGGGATCATTATGAAACATTATTGGTCCAGGGAAAATGTGGAACAATACATGCCCGAAGCAGATGCACTGGCTGGCAAACAGCATACCGCGGTCGGATGGTTCATAGATATTCAAGATCCGGCGTTTTATGAGGATTGGGAAACAGAAAGCGCGCTTAATCGCAACAATTTCTACCGTCAACTCGAACAACTGTGGCAAAAGGGCTACATCTCTTTGGTCAAAATTGGTTCTACTGACACTGCGCGCAGCATTTACGAGGGTAAATACGACAATCGTCTGACCCAAATGGCTAAGATTTACAAACGGTGGATTGATCAGGGTGGTAGCCGTAAGGCTATGCTGGCACCTTTACAGGAAATGAATGGCGACTGGGTGGCTTACTATGATTATCCTTCCGAACCCGAGGATCTTAAGCAAAAATTGGAACAACGGCAAAGAGAATTCAGGCTCGCCTATAACCATATTCAAGACGTATTCACCAGAAATGGTATAGACCGCTCGATGGTCTGGTGGGTTTTTGCTCCAAACGGTTTGAGTTCGCCTGATGTACCCGAGAACAATTTTGAATACTATTATCCGGGCGATGATCGGGTAGATTTGGTCGGCTTTGCATCCTATAACTACGGATTCTGCCCGGCAACTCTGAGCCCAGCCTGTGCCAACGGTGATTGCGGACGTTGGGAAAATTACGACACGATTTACACCCCATATATCACTCGTATGCAGAAAATGGCGCCCACAAAGCCCATTCTGATCACCGAAACCGGAAGTTCGGCGATATACACGAAGGAGGATCGGGAAAAAAACACTTACAATTATGCGATGAAGGCCGAATGGCTGCTCCTTAACTATGGGTATCTAGCGCGTCAACCCATGGTGCTGGGAGTGTTCTATTTTGACGTGAATGACTTCGATGGTAAATTGTGTGATTTAGCCCTTCCGCGCGAGAACTTTGGCGGCTACCGGGAAGCAGTGACGGGTTACCAGTACCTTCCTGCTTCGGTTTTGGATGAGTACATCCCCTAGTAAAATTATTTGCTCTACTGCATAGACAACTGGGGGCTTCAAAAGCCTCCAATTGGTTTTCGGCGTGCGCCTTACAAAACTGTTGGGACATAGGTAGACGCAATCCCCTATAATGGGTGCAAATCTGGGAATTAAGGAGAAAAGAATCATGACGTTTTTTCCCGATCAATTCCCTAAATTGGATGGGAAAAGATATATAAAGCAGATTGGGATCATCGTCTTGTTAGTTGTCTTGCTCGGTCAGCCCTATCTCGTTCACGCCCAACGTAGCTCGGGCACAAAGTTGTACCTACCCGTAGTGCTTAACCGTTGGGGGGATTTTACAACGGCGCGCAAGTTCCTCGGTATTTACATGCCAGTCTATTGGACTACAGACAGTGTAAGACCTAATATGTCTCGAGCCGATACCCTAGCAGGTAAGAAACACAGCGTAAGTGGTTGGTTTATCTCTCTCCAAGATATTGCTTTCACAAGTCGCCAAACCGACAACCGCACCAACAACTTCTTCCGCCAACTTGAAGCCCTCTGGCAGGGTGGTTATATATCCTTTGTCAATATCATGGCGGCAACACAAGTTTCTAGTAATGAAGTCAATGATAATTGCCCATTTAGCCCCACAGCCTACCAGATTGCCAAAGGCGATTGCGATAAGGCTATCCAAGGTATGGCTGAGCTGTATAAACAGTGGATTGGTCAAGGAGGTGGCCGGATTGCTTTTATTGCCCCCTTGCCGGAGATGAATGGGGTAAGAAGCGATGGGCAATTATGGACCTCTTACGGCGGTGACCCTGCTAATTTCCAGTTGGCTTATCAGCGATTTCAGAGCATTTTCAAGCAACAAGGCGTAAATGAGGATCAGGTCTGGTGGGTATTTGCGCCCAACGGTTGGAGCGTTAACAGCCACAAATTTGAAGACTATTATCCTCGTGGAAGCATCGTAGATGCCATTGGCTTCAGTTCGTATAACTTTGGATATTGCAAAGTGGCTTACCCTTGGCAGCGCTGGGAAGATTACACCACTCTTTATGAACCCTATATCGAGCGAATATATGCCCTCGCCCCTAATAAGCCTATCATCATTACCCAAACCGGAACCACGGCAGAGCAATCCTACACAGGAGAAAACAACACCACAGCCAAAAACAAGTGGTTAGAAGATAATTACCGATGGCTGGCATCTCAACCTCAGGTACTGGGCATTATGTATTACGATTACGATCAATCAACGTGGGAATGTAACTGGCGCATTCTCCAGGATGACGCGACTTTCAAACCGGGCTATCAAGCCGGGGCCTCAGCGACAGCCTTTCAAGCCTTAACGGCTCAAGATTTACGCAGCATCATCCCGTAATTCTTAGAGTCTTAGATCAACAAGCACAGATTTATAACTCGATTTATAATTAGCCCTTGCCAACATTAGAAGCAAGGACAATGAAACTGTATGCCCGTTGAGAAGATGAAAAGTCTTTTGAGCCAAAAACTAAGAGCAGGCTGGGATTTAGCACGGCATGTGACCCCTGAACCGGTCAAAAAGATTATTCGCAAGATCATCAATCTGACCGAAAGAAAAATCATCGCTGAACATCAGGCCCACCTTAAAGTCATCCTGGAACAGGAATCCCAAACTTCAAATCGCCCAATTATCGTCTTTCCCCCCAGTCTGGATTGGCAAGTCCAACTGTTTCAACGTCCCCAACAGTTAGCACTTGCATTAGCCCGCCAAGGGGCGCTGGTGTTTTACTTACAACCTCATCCCAACCGGCATCAACCTCCTTTTCAGGTGATTGCACCAGGGTTGTATTTGTGCAATATCAATGTACGCGTATTTGAGATCATTGAACAACCCTTTATTTACCTTCTCACCTGGAATAGCGACTATGCGCGGGCATTTCGAAACCCGAGAATTATCTATGACTTTGTAGATGAGATTGATGTCTTCTACGGTGACCGAAAGAAGATAGCCGAGGGGCATCATTTTTTGCTTAAGAATGCTCGAGTTGTCCTGGCCACTGCCAAGCGTCTAGTGGATCAGGTGTTTTCGATTCGCCCAGATGTGATTTACTGCCCGAACGGCGTTGTATATGAGCATTTTGATCGGAGTGAAGAACACCTTATGCCCCCAGAGGACATCGGCCATCTGATGACGGAAGGCAAACCCATTATCGGGTATTATGGCGCCCTAGCGCGTTGGTTTGATTACAGATTGGTAAAGGAAATAGCCAAGCTGCGTCCAGAGTACACATTCGTCCTTATAGGCCCGGACTATGATGGCACCCTTCAGTCAGCGGGTCTGGAAGAGTACCGGAATATCCATTGGTTAGGGGTTAAACCTTACGAAGAACTCCCTCACTATCTTGCCTGCTTTGATGTAGCCACAATCCCTTTCATAGTAAATGATATCACCCATGCGGTATCTCCGCTCAAATTATTTGAATATATGGCGGGTGGAAAACCCATCGTCATCACACCTATGCAAGAGAGCATGGGCTATCCCGGTGTGCTTGTTGGGGATACACCACAGAGTTTTGCCGAACAACTCGACCGGGCATTGGAATTAAAGTACCAACCAGAATATATTCGTCTGCTCAAGCGGACGGCCTATCAAAATACTTGGGATGCCCGTGCCAAAGTCATTCTCAACACGCTCTTTTAATCTCTCTGGCCTCGAACGAGGAAAGACTTAATCATCTCTTTAATTCGAAGCCAAAAGCCCCCCCGGTTAACCGCCTTTAATCGCCCAAAGAGGGGAAGTAATAATTGCCGCAGCCAGAGATAAAACCAATAAGAAGGGGGCCTGGGTTCAACCAATTGAGCATAATCCTTATAAAGAGAGTTGAAGCGTTTCTCAAGACCAGACAGCTGGGTTTCAGTGACCCGGGCGTAGGCGCGTGCCTGTAAATATTCCACAATGGACTGAGCCAAACGCTGGATATTTCTTTGATCCACTAGTTCGTGAGAAGAGGGAAAGCTCGATTTTCTATGCTCAATAGCCCCCCTCAACTCGCTCTCAATCACATCCCCCATATGCGCAAGGGTAAAACTCTGCAGGATGCGTTGCCGCCCAAATTGGCCCAGACAGGTTCTGAGTTGCGGGTTGCGGATAAGATTTTCCATTACCTCGGCGAATGCCGTCAGAGGCTCACCTTCGAGCGGGATCAACACTCCACACTCCGATGTCACCAATTCCGCTTGCCCTCCCACCCGAGAGGCAACCACAGGTAGGCCGCAGGCCATGGCTTCGTAAATGGCTTGTGAGATGCCTTCGCTTTGGGATGGGAGAAAGAAGATATCCGCCGCAGCCATCAAGCCCGGCATCTGACTTGTCGGTACCTCACCCAGCAGGCGCACCCAATCTTGCACCTGGTTTTCTCTTAATGCGGCTTCTAATTCACCTTTGAGCGAGCCCTCACCCGCCACCCAGGCCCGAAATGACAATCCTCGCCGCGCCAGTTCACCCAGAATCTTGGCTAGAAGCAAAGGTTGCTTTTGGACTTCCAGACGGGCTGCGTAAAGTATTACCACATCCTCCGGCCCAATTCCTAATTGCGCACGAACCCTTGATCGTAGATCCGGATCGGGTTTCCAAATCTCCGGATCCACGCCGATATAGGCAACTTTCAACTTATCAGGATTCGCTCCCTCTGCAATCATCCATTGGCGCACTTGTTCGCAAGAAGTCACGGAAACATCGAGGCAATCCTGGTAAAGTAGGGATAAACGGGGAAACCCTCCGTGCATCCAATCAGGCGTTACAAAGTGAAGATAGTCCGCCATTGGGAGGTGGGGAAATAGGCTGCGCAGCACAGGAAGCAAACGATACCCCTCGTGGCTTCCTTGTAACAATAAGGCATCAAACTGGCGCGATTCGATAAGATAACTGAGAAAGCGTGGGTAATCTTTGATCGGCAAAAAATTGGGTAAGACAAAAAGATCTTCGCAGTGCTGCGCGAACTCATGCCACCAACCATGTTCGGCACTGGCCGTCGCAACGACCGTGATTTGCCATCCTCGGCGCTTCAGTTGATCTATCAGGTTCAAAGCAAACCGTTCCGCACCTCCCATTACCAGCCAAGGCAAAAGGAGCAGCAACCGCGGCCTTGATTTAGAGAGGTGGTTGACATGGGGATAATCTAGGGAAACTAAAGTAAGATCAAGATCATAGTGGTTAAGGGGAGGATCAGGAAAACCACCCGCGTAAAGGTGAGGATAACGCTCCCGAAAGCGCGCCCGAAATTCTTCAATCCGGCTTTCGGTTAGGTTTGACCAGCGGTCAGTATGATCATCACGAATTCGATACCAGGCCAAATATTCGGGGATCGTTGCTCCCCAATAGCCTTGCGCTGCACACCGCATCCAGAATTCCCAATCTTCAAGGCCTTCCCTTATGTTCTCGTCAAATCCCCCGACAGATTGCCACACCGATTTGCGAATCATGCATAACATGGAAACCCGATTACGCTCGGCATTGAGGGCACCTTCGTGAAATCCACCGGTCCAAAGATAGTTCTTTGCTCCAAAAGCCACGTGGTATGAATCTACAAAAGCAAATTGGGGATGAGTTTTGAGAAACCACCACCATTTTTCAGCCGCGGTGGGCTCTAGTAGATCATCACTATCAACCAGTAACACATATTCACATTGGGCGCAACTCAAGCCGGTGTTCCGAGCGGCGCTCAAGCCACGGTTTTCCGGATGATCTATGACTCGAATGCGGGGATCAGAACCCCGATACCTCTCGAGAACCTTAAGCGCATCTTGATCAGTTGAACCATCATTGACAATGATCCATTCCCATTGCTGCAACGATTGCCCCAAAATACTCTCGGCAGTTTGGTGAAAGAGCCCATCATTGTTATAGTAATAGGTAACAATGCTAATAACGGGTGAGTTCGAAGGCATGGGAAGGCAATAACCATAGCGAGGTCGGGGCTTCTCAATCGGCGATCTTGAATGGTCTAGATGTTGGGAAACGGTCATCATTCTGACACATTTAGTGATCTTGTTTGGTTAACGATGGACAACGCTGACCCTCAGCCATGCATACTGCGTCCATCAGCACCCCTTGATCACCCCCGGCAGACCCATAAACACGAGCAAACCTTGCTTCGTTCGGAGCCTTGGTATGGAAATAATACCATTCCCAATCCGATGTTACGTTTTTCCAGAATTCTTCCCCTCCAATGAATTGACCACTTTGATTTAACCACGCAACCCGCATCAAAAATAGAGCCGGTTGATGAGAATAAGCCCTTAGCCAATAGCCTACGGTATAAATTTTCCCTTCCTCAATGGGAACCTGTTGCCAGAGATAACCAAACCCATTCGAAGAGATGGGACCATATAACAAAACAGCCCACTCCCCCTCCAGGGCATCGTTCGAGAGCAAAATTGTGCCTTCTCGCCCCCAACTTGAAGGATTTTCTGCGTTGATTTCCTCAAAGCCCGCATTGCTCAGGAGATTATTAGGAGATATTAGTTTAACTCCCTCGGGTCTTAATTGATAGACATATATTCCCTTTTGGGCAAAGACAAGTTCGGCGTAACGATTCAAAAAGTCAGATTGCTGTAAGATGGGATAAGTATACTTCCAAGAGACATATTCCACCTCGGGTTGATTGATCAAAACAAAGTCGTAGCCGTGTTCTTTCAATTGCGCGGCTAATTCGGCTTCATTTTGGGCAGAAACCAGAAGATTTTGGGCCTCGACTACATCGTAAACCCCATCTATGCGGGATTGAGTGTAGAGACGAAATTCATTGCCTATTGAAAGGACTCGATGTCGGCCACCCGGCTGGGCATCAATGAACTGATAGGCATCATATACAGGTAAAGTACGGGAAAGATAAGCCTCCCGACTCTCACGCCCCAGGAAGTAATTTACAGGTAATCGCTGGGGGAGGTTTTCCCAAATTCTAACGATGAATGGAGGACGGGTAGAAAATAGGTAAACTAAAACAAGCACCAATCCCAAAAACAGTCCATGTTTGGCTTTAGGTAATGACTCAAGCGCCTGGAATAACACCTCAAAATTGACTCCGGCCGCAAGCACCAACCAAGGGAAAACCGGCAGTGCATACCGCAACAAGGCATTGTTGGCAAAAAACATGAGACCCACCGCTAAAACCGACATACCTAAAGCCACTGCCAATATCTTCCGCGTTGTTTTTGAGAGACGCTCTGAAAACAAGAACACCGGTACCGCCAAGATCGGTAAGGCGACAACCATCCCGCCGGGGGCTTCGTGATAATAGCGACGACTATTGAAAACCAGATCCAGAGGGTAGCGTAACAGGCGCAGTGCCGTTTCCCCGAGCGAACCCACCGAAGGCGATGGCACTACTACCGATGGAGATAAAGAGGGAAAAATTTTGACCCACAGCCACTGACCATAAGGGAAGAATGGGTCGCCCGTCCATAGCCAATCCCGAATAAACCAAGGGGCCGAAAGGAGCAGAACAATTCCAGAAACCAGCGCAAACATCTTAAACCTCAGCCTAGGACGCCTTATCAGCCCCACCCCCAAAATGGCAAGCAGCATGATCGCCACCCCTGGTGCAGCCGTGAGCTTCATCCCTATTGCCAGTCCGGCAAAAACCCCAAAAACTACTAACCAGCGATTTTCGCCACCCTCCAGATACCAGGAGACCAGCGCATAAGCCGCAGCCGTGGTATAAGCCGTAACGAAGAGATCAATGTAAGCCGTTGCTCCTTCATAGGCAACCACTGGTAAGGAGAAAAAGAGACTTGCCGCGATAAGACCTGCACGATCGTTAATGAGTTTACGGCCTGTGAGAAATATCAACCCACTGCTCGTAACTACCATACTAAGATGCATTAGACGTGGCGCAACCTCCCCACCGATCTCCAGTCCAAGCGAATAAAGCATCTCCACATAATGAAGCCAGGGATTGTTACTCCCCTCAGGGTACGGTACAATCCCCCCCTGACGAAGGTAATAGCTGGGCCCCGCCACATGATAGGTGAGTTCGTCATAGCGCGTGGGTGGTGCCAACGCAATCAACCAGGATGCTCCCCATAGGAATACCCCCGCCGTGAGAAGTGAGAATATAAATTGCCGCTTCTCTTCTGGCCAGAGTTTAAGTGATTCCCAAAATTTGGAGGCACGGGATTGAGTTATCCACATCTTGAACTGAGAAGGCACAAAGAGCAGGGCTAGACCCGCCAATCCGAGCCAGGTCCACGGTGTTGAGAAAGCTCCAACAGCGCCCTGGATGGAACGTAACACCATAAGACCCCCTAAACCCAACAAAACCGATAACACAACATTATCCAGAGTGGCAACGAATTTAACACCTAAAAGCCTAACAAATGACCAGGATCCAATTCCAAAGGCTACGACAAATAAACCCCCCAAGGCGAGATAAGTTTTTAGAATTCCTAAAGTGAATAGCGGAATTAAAAATAATGCAAGCAACAACGCTAATGCAGCGTATAGTAGCCACCTAACCCGTTTTACCCAATACCCTAAGGTTATCCCCAGAAACGCCAGACCATAGCCACCTACCCAGCGCAGATCCCACTGGGAAGAGGGAAAAGGAGAAGGGCTAAATAAAACACTTAGGGATATATATGAGCTAAGAATTGCTCCGAAAACCGACAAAAATAGTACAGATTTTTCGGTTAGCCTCATGGTTCAATACAAGGCTCTCGCCGCTTAAGAGCACGAATTTCCAATTCTTTTACATTAATAGACTGTCCGTTAGGAGGCACAATAGTTATTAGCAAGAGCTCGCTCCGATGCAATAAATCCGAAGGCACCTTTGCTCTCGCGTAGACAACACCATCACCGGGAACAGAAGCAAAATAGTTTTGGGCCAAGACTTGGTCTTTGTAATACCAATCAAAGCGTAATTTAACAATAATATTTTGAGTCTCTTGGAGATTTATTTTACACTCAATGTATTCTGTATCTTTGGGTATCGGGTACCGATAGGAAAGAAACATACTAGAGGTAGATGTTAAGGATAATTTATTGTTGGCAAAAACGTTTGCATTAAATGAGGTAAACAGAAATCCTTCGGTAGATTTATCATCAAAGAAGACCCCTTCATTAAGGGAATAGTCAATACAATCGTAGAGTATCTCTGTTCTTCTTGGGCGCTTTCGCAGATCGTAAAGGATGGAGATCAGAGGCTCAATATGAGCTTTAGGAGAGAAACATGATTCCACAAAATTACTAGTAACTTTATTAGCCGGGTTTTTCAAAACATTTCTCATTTTTCCAGCCAAGTCCTCAATATTTTCACTCTCAAATAAAATCAAGGGAGAACCAAACCCGTTTTCTTCAGCAATTAAGTTTATCTGTATATGGCCTTCAATATTGGAAGCTATTACTGGAATGTTTAGGGAGAGAGCTTCAAGAATTGTTACTGGTAGTCCTTCAACCCTGGAAGGATGCACTAATAGCACAAAACGATTCAATGTCTCCAATGGCCTTGATGTCGGACCATTAAACTCAATATCAACCCCAAATTGCTTGGCCATTTCAATGTACTCTTGGAGCTTACTCCCTGCTCCGTACAATGCAGCCTTATAAGAGGGAAACTCTTTAGCGATCATAGCCCAAGCAGCTATAAAGAGATCAACCCCTTTAGTTTCCTCATACGATGTAATCATTCCTACAATTGTCCTCTTTTGACCGTCTATCTCATAATCGCTTGGATTTATTTTTCTTTTTAGCTCGATCCCATGGGGAACTACAAATACCTTTTTACCAGTTTTGATTTCCAACTTAGAGGCTAAGTATGTGGAATGAGTAACTATAAGATCAGGAACAGATTTATCCAATTCAGATGTGTCTTCTCTATGAACAAATTCCACCGAAGGTAAACCTGAATCCTTAATAGCCTGTACAGCCCATTCCATCGGCCAATGGTAAAGCACAATATCATATTCTCTCAAAGCCTTTATAAGCTCTTCATAAGTTGAAACATATTTGTAATTGAATGGACAAGTATTGAATGGATCATTATAACCACCTGCAACAATAACTGTGGCGTTCAGATATTTTGCTTCAAGCGCAATCAATGTCTCTACACCACCATGTATAGCGTTTTTAGTAACGATGACAATCCGCGAATCTCTTCCGTTTACAATAGAAGGTTTAGAAGATCGTCTTGATAACCAACCTTCCTCATAAAAAACTTCAGTCCATGCATTTCTCCATTTTTCTAAGGAAAACTCGTAAGATGAAACATATGCTCTTTCGCTTAGCTCACGGCGTAAGTTATCATCCTCTATCAAGCGGTTTATAGCTTTCGCAATTTCCTTAGGATTCGGAGGTACCACCAAGCCATTCCATCCGTCACGAATAATATCTGTTAATCCGCCAACATTTGTTACCACAACTGCACAACCGGAGGCAATAGCCTCAAGGCATGATAAACTCGTACCTTCTGACCCAAGCGTTGGTATCACTACAATATCAGCTTTTTTATACCAGTCAGGCATTTCATGAAAAGAGGCCGTTAGAAACCTAAATCTCCTATCTAAATTAGAAAGTTCAATCAGATACTGATTGAAAGGGCCATCCCCTTCTCCTATCCAATAAAATTGCACATGATCATACTTAACAAACCTTAGAATATCTCTAACAATTAAAGCTCCTCTTGCCGGATTTGCTCGTCGCGGAAAGACAACAAATATGTCCCTATCCTTGCTTTCAAGAAAGTCTCTTCGGTTAAAAATGGAATGATCAACAAAATTTGGAATTGCAACAAACTTATGAGCTAGCTCTGGCCAAAATGCCCTTATTACGTTTATGGAATTTGTGTCTACACTTATAATCCTTTTAGGATTCTTAAATGCTCGATACAAATGTTTAAACCATTCATTTGTCCAGAAATTTCCATAAAAAGTATGATCAAACCAAATACCATGACATATTGAAATGGCATCAATACGCATAGGCCCTGATGAATATTCGGGTAAGTTATAAATGACGTGATCATAATTCAATGATATTTCAAAAAACTTATTCGCTGCACCTATGTTAAATTCTGAATAGAACTCCCCGTGAGGGATTGCAGTCACTCTAAAACCCTCATACTCGCCGACAAATGGATGAGATGCGACTTGATAAATATCAACATCAAACCCTAGATCTTGCAAAAGACTTGCAAGGGTCACGCAATAACGCTCCCCCCCACCATATCTTGGGCGTTCGTCATACCAATCTAATAACTGGTTTGTGAAATAGGCTATCCGTTTACGAGAAAAGAATCGGTTAGGAATAATTCGGCCTTTTCTCAAAATCTTATGAGCCCTAATCTCTTCCCAAAGTTCAATATTTTTGTGAATGGGCTCCTGTCTCAAATCACTATAAATAGGCTCTTGACTGAAATCACTACTTGTATCATTTAGATAACCAATTTCAGAGCTTTGAGATTTTCTAAACAACAAATAGATTTTTCTAATAATTTTCTCTCGTTTACTATTACGAGGAACTATTTTTTGTCTGATACCCCAAACCGTTTTCGTTACTTTCCACATTCTGCTGCTTTCAATCTCTTTAATCTTGTCCGTTAAAGTTTCATGTAAGCGTGAAATTTCAGAAAGTTCTTTATGAAGCTCTCCCCTCTCTTCTATCAGCCGCGAAATCTCCCTTTTCGACTCCTCAAGCGAATGCTGAAGCTCTCCCCTCTCTTCTATCAGCCGCGAAATCTCCCTTTTCGACTCCTCAAGCGAATGCTGAAGCTCTCCCCTCTCTTCTATCAGCCGCGAAATCTCCCTTTTCGACTCCTCAAGCGAATGCTGAAGCTCTCCCCTCTCTTCTATCAGCCGCGAAATCTCCCTTTTCGACTCCTCAAGCGAATGCTGAAGCTCTCCCCTCTCTTCTATCAGCCGCGAAATCGTCAAATGTGAGTCTCTAAATCCTTGTTTGAGGGACTCAACAACAGATACAAGAAATTTCGAATTTATACCCTCTTCTGACCTTATATTCAATAGATTATCAAAAATTCGGAGAAAACTGATATCTTCAAGGTAGGGTTTCGATGCTGTGGCACTTCTTTTTAATGCATCCCAGATTAAGTCAATGATCTCGTTACTATCTTGACTCGTTTGAGCTTTTAATTGAACTATTAAGTCTCGGTATTGTTTCCACACTTGTAGGCTATTAGCATTACTTTCCACCCAATTGCGCAGGCGATATTCTTCTGAGTCTAAATTCTTAATAAGGTAATCGAAATAAAGTTGAGAAATTGATGGCATTCCTCGCCCAGAAAAATTCCACCACGAAACAATATCAACATTATTAATGCTAACCACTCCTTTCACGCCCTCATAACCTATAAGCATTGTCGGAAGGTTGGACGCCATACCCTCCAAAACAACTCGCCCCATTCCCCCAATTCCAGAAATCCCTTTCTTTAAGATTTCATGAACATCGTACTTCGCACCAAGAAATTCTACCTTCGTTTTATTGAGAGCCGTCCGGGAGAACTCCTTTAAGTTCTCAAAAGATGGACCATCACCAACAACGATTGCATATGGCAGACCAGAAGAGTCTGCCTTTAAGAGAAAATCTTTTATGCCCTCTACCTTATAAGGATCCAAACGACTAACAATTAACCAGGGGCCATCAGGATTTCTCGATACTTCTGTAAAGAGTCCAATGTCGATGCAATTGGGTAATAAAACACAATTTTGTTTCTTCGAGAAAGTTTTTACAAATGTTAAAGTCTCCATTGAAACACATAACACATATCTTGATGATGGAATTACCACCTCTTTTAGTAAAGCCAAATAAATTGGGCCATAGACATTAGTAAAAGCAGAGGGTCCATGCAATGTAATGACTAGAGGTGTATTCATTTGAGAAGCTGCAAACACAGCTGGGATAAGAGAAGTATAAGGATGCGCATGAACTACATCAATATGGTATGTCGAGATTATGTCTTTTAATACTTCTACTGACTTGTATAACTCTTGTGCTGTTACACTTGGCCCTAGTTTTAGAGGGCCAAAAGACTTGTGTGGTTGTAATCTATTTATTGTTTCGGGATAGAATTGCTCTCCATGGACTATGTACAAGCTATCCCCGTATTTCCTAAGTTGATTATATTGATCGATAATATGAGTCTCGAGTCCACCTAAAGTGAAGTTTTCAGTGATTGTTAAAATATTCATGTTGTGTCCCCTTATGCTTATTGTTAATTTAGAAATTTTCTAAAATGAAGTGAAATTTGATAGTACATAATCATTGATCAATTTATCAACAACCCCTATGTTAACAACTTTCCCATGGTCCAACCACGCCACACGATCACACATCCTCTTAACAGCTCCCATGCTATGCGAGACCAGTAAAATGGTCGCCCCCGCTTCGCGGAATTCACGGATGCGTGCCGCGCTCTTTTCCTGGAAGGCAATATCCCCAACGCTGAGCACCTCATCTACGATTAAGATATCCGGCATGATCGCAGTGGCCACGGCAAAGCCCAGGCGCGCCACCATACCCGAGGAATAGGTGCGCAGCGGGGCATCAATGAAATCCCACATCTCGGCAAAATCCACAATCCACTCAAAATGCTCCTCAATCTGACGACGGGTGTAGCCCAGCAGGGCACCGTTGAGAAAGACATTCTCCCGGCCGGTCAGTTCAGGGTGGAAGCCAGCTCCCATCGCCAACAAGGGCGCTACCCGCCCCTTGACCCACACCCGCCCCGAGGTAGGGCGCATCACCCGCGCCACCAGGCGCAACAGCGTGGTTTTACCGGCGCCGTTGGGGCCGATTAGCCCAAATACTTCACCCTTGCGCACCTCCAGGCTGACGTGGTCCAAAGCCAGCAGGTCCTGGAATTGCAAACGCCCCTGCAAACGGCGAATCGCAAACTCCTTGAAGGTACGAATGCGTTCGCGCGGCACGCGGTAGCGCACCGTCACGTCATCCAGGATGATTACCGGTTCACCCGTTGGGGTTTCGGTGGTTAATGGGGCTATGGCAGGATTAGGTGCGATAGGCAAACTCATCGGCTTTCCCCGTGAAGAACAACCAGCCCAGCAAGAACATGCCAAAAGCCAGCCCGAATGAAATTAACCAAGAAATGAAATCAGGGAGGGTACCATAAAAAACCAAGTCTCTAAAAAGCCCAACCAAATGCACCATTGGGTTATATTGCAGCCATTGTGAAACGTTAGGAGGCAATATATCCAAAGGGTAAATAATCGGAGTCAGATACATCCAGGCCATGAGCAGGATGGCATACATTTCCACCACATCAATAAAGTAAATCCCAATCGTCGAAATCAACAACCCCACACCCAGAGTGAACAATGCCAGGAACAACATAACCAGGGGGGCAAGTAACAACGTTGGATGGGGTGGAATGCCCATGACCGCCATCACCAGAAGCAACGGCACCATAGAGAGCACCAGGTTAATCAGACCGGTGCCGATGGCTGAGATGGCAAATACCGAGCGTGGAACGTAGATGCGGGTGAACAAATCGCCTCCCCAAACCAGGCTGTTGATCGCCGCCGTGCTAGCCTGGGCAAAGAAGTTCCAGGCAATCAGGCCGCTCAGCACAAAGCCGGGATAGTTCACCATCGCCACGCGAAAGACCTGGGAGAACACAATGCTGAGGATGATCATCATCCCCAGCGGATTCAGCATCGTCCAGGCCACCCCCAACACCGAACGCTTATATCGTGCTGTGATATCGCGCCGCACCAGAAACACAATCAGGTCACGGTAACGCCAAGCCTGAAGCGCTTCCTCCAATGCTGCCGGCGTTCTGGCGCTGGAGTCATAAATGACTGTTGAACTTGCAATATTATCAGGCATGTTCCCAATTCTAATAATCAATCTGTGTTACGTCAATCCACGCTTTTTTTAACCGTCATGCCCTCATTACACACCTCTGAGTCAGGAAGCGAAAGCATATGCCGATAAACCGCCCAAGTTTGGTAGTTGATATGGTCGTCAGTAAACCGTTCCAAGACCCTCGCCCGTCCCGCCTGCCCCAACTTCAACCGTAATTGGGGATCCCGCAGCAGTCGTTCAATGGCCTCCGCCAATGCCTGCGGGTTATTGGGGGGCACTATCAAGCCGTTCTCACCATCCACAATCACATCATGGCATCCGGGCACATCAGTTGTCACTACCGGCCTCGCACATGCACCGGCCTCCAATAGCGCCGTTGGAATTCCCTCGCCAAGGGAGGGCAATACCACAATGTGTGATTGGCGGTAAACCTCCACCATATTGGTTTGCCAACCCCACCACTCGACCAAACCCTCAGCTTCCCATGCTCGTACCTGCTCTTCGGTGACCGAGCCCGGGTTCCCCGGATCAGGTTCGCCCGCCAGAATAAAGCGAATCGGATAATGCCCTCTCAACAGGCGCGCAGCATCGGCCACAACTTCTACCCCTTTCTCGCGTAAAAGGCGAGCCGGAAAGAGAACTACAATCTCCTGCGTCAAGGGCTCCGGAGCCGGCACAAAATGCTCCACATCCACCCCCACCCCCTCAATCACCGTGGCTTGTTCCGGTTGCACCAGATGATGCGAGATAAAAAATTGTCGGTTGCTTTCATTTTCAAAAATTGTGAAAACCCGATCACCTCGGAGCAAAAAACGATAGGCCAGCATCACCGCAGTACGCAACACACGCGTTACGAGCGACTGGCGCAAGAATAGATAACCCAAGCCGGTAATGGCGTTGATAATCGCAGGAACCTTTGCCCAACGCGCCGCCATGGATCCATAGAGTACGGGCTTTATCGTAAAATGGTGTACCAAATCGGGTTTCTCACGACGATAAATTCTGCATAAATCCAGCAATGCCCTGATCTCGGTCGCCCCTGATATCGAACGCCTATCCACAGACCATTCTACCCATGGGAAACCAGCAGCTCTAATGTTCTCCACATAGCGTCCAAAAGGCGAAACCATCACGACATACATTCCGCGACGGCGCAAGAACTTTGCCAACGAAAGACGGAAATTGTATAGATACCAATCGGTATTGGCTACAAGCAGAATTTTTGTCACCCGCCCCCTCAACTCATCCCATTCCGAGAGACAACCCTTCTGTAAAGACCTAATAAGCGATCAGCCATGATGTTCCATGCAAATTTCTGCTCATACGTCCGACGCCCATTTTGCCCTAATCTCAAACGCAACTGTGGATCGCCAGCCAAGGTGCATAGGGCCTGCTCCAGCGCCGTTACAGAACCGTAGTCAACGACCAACCCACAGCCAGCCTGAGTGATGATATTATCCATATTGGTTCCTCTGGCAACGATAATAGGTTTCCCCAACATCATGGCTTCGAAAACCTTATTTGGGCTTGAATAGCGATGATTGGGAATCGAGGGATCATACGTTGCCAGAAGCACATCTGCCGCCATCGAGAGAGCCAAAGCACATTGATAATCAACCCTGCCGTGCCAAGTTACATTAGACATTCCGCGGATTCTATCAAGGATTTTTTGCTCGTCTCCCCCAAAGCCAGCTAAGTCGAGATGCCAATCAGTATGTTTTTCTAAAACATCCAAGAGTTCAAAAAGCCCTCGTTCCTTCTGAAGTAGTCCAACATAAGCGATGCGTAACCCCTTATGATCAGTGTGTGAAGCTCCAATGACCTTCAAGTTCACATCTTCGGGAGAGTTATAAATTATTTCCAACACTCGTGGCGATGCACCTGCGATCTGAGCACGACGTGCATCATCCACCAGAATGACAGCATCCACTTTCCCAATCACCCATAAATCCACCCTGCGGATAATCCGCTTAATCCAATCGGGTGTCTTGCGGAGATGATCGGCATAGAAATCGAAAATATCGTAGATGACGGTTTTGCGCCAGAGAAATTTCATTAACAAAGCCGGTATCACCGTGTCGAAATCGCAAGCGTGGATAAGATCATAGGTATCACGATGGTGAATTAGCCACGCCATCAACCCGATCTGCCAGCGCATGAGTTGGGGTAAATTGCCCAAGCCACTTCCAAAACGCGCCCGAATGGGTAAGCGCTTAATGATTATTCCATTCCTCTCCTCTTGCCGCGACAAGGATGCTGTACGATCCCATCCTAAAACACGCACTTCAAATCCCGCCTGACAGAGGGTTCGCGCTGTTTTTTCCACTCGTGGATCAGGTGCGATCGGATTGGAACGACAGATGAGTACACGCATGGAGATTTTATCCTCAGACGCTCTCTAATTATACTCACACCCAAGGTTATCCTCTTGGCTTTTGCCAATGGGAGAGTAATAACGACTCTGTTATTTCATGGTAACATATACCCTGATCTCACTCCTTCCTTTGCGAGGGCCATATGGCGCAGGTGCACTCGTCTCCCTATCCTTACGACTTCATCGGGCAGATTCTGATTACCCAGGAGCAGATCGAGCAACGCGTGGCCGAACTCGGTGCTCAAATCACCGCCGATTACCGCGATTCCGACCGCTTGCTCCTCCTCGGCCTGCTGCGCGGTAGCGTGGTCTTCCTCACCGACCTCATGCGCAAGATCAACCGCCCCATGACCATGGACTTCATGCTCGTCTCCTCCTACCGCGGCGCCGAGTCCTCGGGTTTCGTCCGCATTGACGCCGACCATAAGATCAACATCCATAATTGGGATGTGATCCTGGTGGACGATATTATTGACACCGGTTATACCATCCATACCGTGCGGAAATTGCTCCTCGAACGTCAGCCGCGCAGCCTCAAAATCTGCGCTCTGCTGGATAAAAAAGCCCGCCATAAGGTGGATATTCAGATTGATTACCTGGGCTTTGAAATCCCCGACTACTTTGTGGTTGGCTACGGCTTGGACATTGATGAAAAAGGTCGCAACCTCCCCTACATCGCCGCGGTGGATCTCGAAAAGTACCGCGCCCTCTATGGCAGCGGCAATTGAAAGTGAAAGGTTGGCCAAATGAAAACAAAAACCCCGCGTAAAATCGGCATCCTGACCTCCGGTGGCGATAGCCCCGGCATCAATGCCGCCATCCGCGGAATCGGCAAGGCCATTGCCGGCCATTTTCATCTACAACTGATCGGCTTCCACGATGGCTTCAGCGGCATGGCCCACAATCTGATCATGCCCCTCGAGGGTGAGGCGCTCTCCGGTATCCTGACCACCGGCGGCACCATCCTGGGCACCAACCGCGATAAACCCTATAGCGCCGAGGAAGACGGCCAACGCGTGGATTACACCGAGAAAATCCTTCAGGTTTACCACCAACACAACCTGGATGGCCTGATCTGCCTGGGCGGTGGAAACACCCAGGAAAGCGCTTACTACCTGCAGCAAAAAGGCCTCAACGTCATTACCCTTCCCGTCACCATTGATAATGACATTCCCCAAACGGACATGACGGTCGGCTTTAATACGGCGATGGAGATAGCCGCCGAAGCCATAGACCGCCTCCACAGCACCGCTTTCAGCCATCACCGCATTATCATTGTAGAGATCATGGGACGCGAAACCGGCTGGCTCACCCTCGGCGCAGGAATCGCCGGCGGCGCTGATGTCATCCTCATCCCCGAAATCCCCTACGATATCCACAAAGTCGCCGAGGCCATTCTTGAGCGCAGCCGCCGTGGCAAACGCTTCAGCCTGGTCGCCGTGGCCGAGGGAGCGATTGCCAAAGAAACGCTCCAATTCTTCGAACACGCCCGCCAAGCCAACCGCCGCCTGCGCAGTGGTGAGGAAGCCGAAGAAGTTGAGGCCGGCCTGCAAGAGATCGAAAAACGTTCCGCCGGCGATACCCTCCACCTGGCCAACCGGCTACAGGAATTCACCCGCCTGCAAACCCGTGTCACCATCCTGGGCTATCTCCAACGCGGTGGCGCACCTTCAGCCTTCGACCGCGTATTGGCTACCCAACTCGGCACTGCTTGTGCCCACCTGGTCAGCCAGGGACATTATGGCGTCATGGTCGGCATCCAAGGTGGAAGCGTCAAACCCACCCCCCTCGCACAGGTAGCCGGGAAGGTCAAACACGTACCGTTGGATCATTCCTGGGTGCAAGGCGCACGCCTGGTGGGTACCTGCCTGGGCGATTGAAGCCCTGCTCCTCGATTTAATCACAAACACCTACATTCCACGCCCTGCAACTCCCACCCAGGGTTTGGGTTTTAATTGGTGATGCATTCCCTTCGGTAGGAGAAAAACCATGCCCCACCATGAGACCGTTCTGCCCACCACACGACCGTTAAGCAGCGCACATCCGTTCATCGCCTGGCGTTGGCAGGGTGACTCGACCTATCTCGCACGTGATGAGGCTTCCCAGCGTCAGTTGCTGTTGCACCTCGAGCAACCCATTTGGGCTATCGCCGACCGCCAAGGATGGGGCATAACCTCTGAAGGAACCCTCATCCCAGCCACCATGGCCAGTCCTGAATCTGCCGAGGTTTTGGCCTACACCCCTCCCCTAATGCCCGAAACCCTGGGCAATCCCGAATTTCGAGCCCTTTTTGGCTTGCGCTATGCCTACTATGCCGGGGCTATGGCTGGCGGTATTGCCTCTGAAGACCTGGTCATTGCTTTGGGCAAAGCCGGGTTCATGGGCGTCTTTGGGGCTGCCGGCCTGCTTCCGACCCGGATTGAGCAGGCTATCCAGCGCATTCGTGAAGCCCTGCCCCAAGGCCCCTATGCCTTCAATCTCATCTTTAGCCCCAATGAGCCGGCGCTGGAAGAACGGACGGCAACGCTGTATCTGGCTCAAGGCATTCGTACCATTGAGGCATCCGCCTATGTGGATCTAACGCTCAACCTGGTGCGTTACCGACTGGCTGGTTTAGAGCAAACTCCGCAGGGAAAGATTATTGCCCAAAACCGGATCATTGCCAAACTCTCACGCCGTGAAGTTGCCCAGCGCTTCATGCAACCTGCGCCCACTGATTTGGTCGCCCAATTGCTCCAAAGTGGTCAGATAAGCCAAACCCAGGCTCAATTGGCCCAATATGTCCCTATGGCAGATGCCATCACTGTTGAAGCCGACTCGGGTGGGCATACTGATAACCGCCCACTGGTGGGGTTGATCCCGACCATGCTAGCCCTGCGCGAGCAAATCCAGGCTCAATATCGCTACGCGCAGCCCATTTTTATCGGTGCTGCCGGCGGCATCGGCACCCCCGAAGCCGCCCTGGCGGCCTTCACCATGGGTGCGGACTATATTGTCACCGGTTCGATCAACCAATCCTGTGTGGAAGCTGGAACCTCACCCCATGTCAAACGCTTGCTTGCTCAAGCCGATATGGCCGATGTCATGATGGCACCCGCTGCCGATATGTTTGAAATGGGCGTTAAAGTGCAGTTGCTCAAACGCGGCACCCTCTTTCCTCTGCGCGCGCAGAAACTCTATGAACTTTATTCTCGCTACCCGTCATTGGAAGCCCTGCCAACAGACGAACGCGAAAAATTGGAACGCCAGATCTTCAAGCGCGATCTGGAAACGATCTGGCAAGAAACCGTGCAATATTTCCAGGAACGCGATCCACGCCAAATTGAACGCGCCCAACGTGATCCGCACCAGAAAATGGCTTTAGTCTTTCGCTGGTATTTGGGACTTTCCTCACGCTGGGCTAATCGCGGCGAGCCAGGGCGCGAAATGGACTACCAGATTTGGTGCGGTCCGGCGATGGGCACGTTTAACGCCTGGGTGCAGGGAACGTACCTGGAACCGCCGGAGAACCGGCGCGTGGCCGACATAGCCCTGCACTTAATGACCGGCTGCGCGTACCTTGCCCGCGCGCGCATGTTAGCCCTCCAGGGGGTTCGCTTATCCCCTTCCCTTTTCCGCTATACTCCTCAACATCCCATGCTCTGACGCACTGGATGAGCGTGCCGCAGCGGAACATAAATCAAAGCCTCTGGTACATTTTCCGTACATATGGCCAGGGTGAGGACTTTTTGCCCAACAACACACCACCAAGCATGCCAGGAGGCGTGAATACCACGCACAGTAATCGCAGCGCCCCGCCATGAAGAATCGGAGGGCAAAGCCGAGGGCAAATGCACATTAACCCGGCGGGTATCCCAGCTCAGTCCTACCCGCAGGGCTTTCAACGCTGCCTCTTTCAGACTCCATATTAGAGTTACAGCAAAGGCGGATTGGGTTACCGGCAATCGGTGCAGGAAAGCCTGTTCCTCCGGCGTGAAGAAATCTTCAACAAAAGAGCGCGGTCGCGGCTCAATGGTCTCTAGATCAATCCCAAGCGCCAAATCGGGAGCCAAGGCCAGCGCACAGGCTGCCCACCCTTCGCGATGGCTGAGTGAGAGCGAAACCGGGAAAGGATTCTCCGCAGAAACCCAAACCTGGGGCGCCCCCTGAGCACTGCGCAAAACACTAACCCGCTGCATTTCAATCTCGTGCAGGCGGTGATCTGCAGCACAGAGGAGATGCTTTGCCACCCAACGTCCCAGCAACCAGTCGGCGCGTCGCCGCGGAAAACGCAGATTTTTAAGGTGAATCTGTTCAGCCGCTGATAGGGTATGTTCCAGAGTGGCAGAATCAGCCGGCACAGCCGATCCACCCGCCAGTGTCCAATAAATGCTCACCATTATTCACCTACCTTTCGTTCAAGAGATGCCCGAAACGGTGCCACCAGTGCTGGATCGGCCGCATAAGGTAACCGTGCCGTCCGATAACCCTTGACCTCAATAACCACTCGCCCATTAGCATCTACAACCCGCGCGTCAAACCGCCGATTCTCACCCAGCGGTGAAATTGGAATCACCTCAGCCCATACCGGTTCCTGCCATTGCCACGCGGTATAAGTAATCCGCTCCGCACCAAAGGGTAATGCCAGGACACCATCTTGGGCTACTTCCCATGCCGCCGCCGTCTGTAGCACCAATTCGAGCAAAGAGGGAAGGGTGACTAGCGGCGCAGCACTCAGTGCAGGCAAGGACGCAGACAGGCGCCCTCGCGCTCGATGCGGTTCGACCTGCACGGCCTCCAGCACCTGGAACGCTGGCCCGTGGAAGAACAGCCGATAAATGGCCTCGCGGTAGATAAGGCGATGCTCATCCAAGGCGGGTACCTCTGCCTCAGGTGCACCAACCGATTCAGGGGTTCCCAGTAGCACTTTAGCCGTAAAATGGCGCAAAGTCTGAGGTGGCATGCCGGCGCGGGTCAAGGTGGATTCCAGCACCGCCTGGGCAACCAATCCCTCTCGGGCTGGATAGAGATTAACTTTGATCACAAAACGCCGCGGTTGGTTACGGTAGAATTTCAACGGTGCCATAAACTGAACATCTGTAAATCCCCTTACTTGCCAGGCCGAAGACTCATCAGCGAGACTTAGCCAGCACAACGCCGCTGTGGCGAACCCCTCTAAACCCATCACTGCCGGTAACAATGGAATGCCGTTAAGGGCATGATCCGAAAGATAAGGGGTTTGCTGTGGATCCAATTCAACTTCGAAGCGTGCCCCCTCCCAGCGATCATACCCTGTCAGCACCCCGGGAAGGTGATGAAGATCATTGCCTACAAGGGGTTTTATGGCTTCGAGATCGAGACCATCCTGCTCGCGGCGGGGAAGGGTAAGCAAGCCCAGCGAACCCGCCAGAACGACCTCCGGCTGCCCCCAATTGGCAACTAACTCGCGATACACCCATCGAGCTGCCTCTTCGGGTTGCATCAGGTCTATCCCTGCCCGACGCATCAATTCAGGCACATGGCCACGGCTGGCCATCCCCACCTCAGCCCAGGCTCCCCAATCTAACGCAATGGTTTTCATCCCGGCAGGATGATGACGGAGTGCCAGCATCATCTTCGCCAGGAAGTCATTCCCGGCGCAATAATCCACCTGCCCCGCATTGCCAAACCGGCCCGCTACTGAAGTAAATGTAACGACCGCGCGTGGCCATACCCGATGCCGATGCAATGCCCTATAAAGGTGATAGAACCCTTGAGCCTTGACCGCCAGAATCTGAGCAAATTCCTCACGCGGCTTACTCTCCAGGCGACGACTGCGCTCAATTCCTGCGGCATGAATAAGGACATCTATGTGCCCCTGCTCATGAATCACACGTGCCACAACGTCTTCCACGGCCCGAGTCTCAGTGACATCAGCAGTAAGATAGATAATGTCCGACCCCTGGGAGCGCACTTCCTCCAACAACCTCAATGTTCCCTCTGCACGATCCAGCGCCGCCAGATGTTGTTCCACTTCCGCCAGAGAGGGCCGTTTGCCCTCTGCCGCAAGGCGTTTGAGCAAAACCTGGCGCAAAGCCGAGCGGTCCTGCCGTAATAGCATCAAATCGGGGTCGTTGGGAGCAGGCAAAGGTGAGCGTCCAATTAAGTAAAACACCCCATGGGTCTGGCGCGCCAGATCACGCACCACGGCCTGGGTGATTCCACCACTACCACCGGTGATCAAGAAGACCGGCTTTTTTCCCCAATCCGGACTCACAACGGTATCCAATGGTGCCTCGACTAGGGTGACACCATAACGCTGACCTCGGTATCGTCCTACCTCTACCACGCCGGGGTCATAAAGTAATTCTTCGATCAACTGCGCGGCAATTTCGGCGGCTTCAGCCTGCGGAGCAAAATCTACCACCTTGACCAGTGCATTGGCCCGTTCCCAAGACACCGCTTTGACCAACCCGCTGACCAAACCGCCCAAGGGGGCCGCCAGTGGCTCACCGGAGAATCCTTGCCGACCGTCCAGGCGCGTGGCTGCAATTAAGAACGGCTCACCCGGCAGAGTCTGGAGCAGGTCAAACAGCGTCTGGGCCCGGCGTTGTACCTCAACCTGCCATTGTTCGTCTCCCATAGCATCAAGCTCAGGGTGCACATCCAGGCCGGGCAAGAAGAACACACCATCCACCTTCCCGTCCTGAACCCATCCCTGAACCCGCGCGCGGGTTTGCTCAGACCACTCCGCCGGGATCATCAGCACCTTGACTTTGCGCACACGCAACCGGCGTGCCAGGGCCAAGCCAACACCGCCCTGATCTTCCACCAAAACCACCCGTAACCCTGCTGAAAGATCAATCCCGGTCGGCTGGCAAAGCGTTGCCCGTGGGCGCAGCACAGCCTGGGGCACCCGCCGGCGTATCATTCCGGCTTCTTGCTTGTCACTTTCCAAGGTCTCGGAAAGCACGCCTTCTTCCTGCATGGAAGGGAGCGTCGTTGACCTACCCTCCGTCTCGGTTTCAGGCGCAGTCTCCCGTGAGATAACCTGCGCGGCCAAAGCCTCTTGGATAAACGCAATGACCTTGCGCAGGGTATTGTAATCGCTCAAACGCAGGTCTTCCCGCCGAGGTATTCCATATTGCTCACGAACTGCGGTGAAGAGCTCTGCTTGCTTAACGGTATCAATGCCCAAATCCGCTTCCAAATCCAAATCCAGGTCTAACATTTCCTGAGGATAGCCGGTCTTCTCACTCACCAGCCCCACGACAAAGGACTGAATGTCCGTCTCATCCACGGTCTTGACCGCTTGAGCCGCAGGCGGTTGAGATGGGCCGAGATGCGCCTCTCCACCCTCTATATCTATGGGTAGATGATCAACAGGATATCCCACCCGCGCGGCGACCAGTTCCAGCACTTCTGGACTCACGGCTTCAGAGGATTGAGCATCTAAGGCTGAGGTTGATGGTCGCGATCCCGACCCGCTTTGTGCCTCAAGCGACTCCCGCACAAACGCGATCACCTTACGCAGCGTGTTGTAATCCACCAACCGCAAATCCTCACGGCGAGGAATACCATAGCGTTCGCGCACCGCAGTGAACAATTCTGCCTGCTTGACCGTATCAATGCCCAAATCGGCTTCTAAATCGAGATCCAAATCGAGCATATCGGGTGGGTAACCAGTTTTCTCACTCACCAGTGCTACCAGCACGGTTTTAATCTCCTCTTCGCTGGGTAGCCCCACCCTGGGCTGGGTCAAAACTATCTGCCCATGTCGTTCTTCGGCCACGAGCGGCCCGGGATGCACCTCAAGCGCCACCTCGGCACGGGAAACGGCCCCGGTCACTTGCGGTTGGTTTCCTGCCGTCTCGCATACAAACGCAATCACCTTGCGCAGTGTGTTATAGTCCACCAAGCGCAAATCTTCACGGCGAGGGAGCCCGTAGCGCTCCCGCACGGCAGCAAAAAGTTCGGCTTGCTTAACGGTGTCAATGCCGAGGTCGGCTTCCAAGTCCAAGTCCAGGTCCAGCATCTCACGTGGATAACCCGTCTTCTCGCTTACCAGGGTTAAAACAAATTCCGTAACCTGTTGCTCATCCGGCACCGGCAGCGTTGGCTGGGATGTTGGCAATGCCTCCGGTTGCTGAGCGGACAGGGATTGCAAAGACTCAAGCACTTCCTGGGCCTCTTCTTGCGCAATAGCCTCAGCCCACTGCGTTGGCCCTTGTCCGTATTGCCAGCGTGATTTCAATGGCGACCGCTGTGGCGGGCCGGCGTGGCGAATGCGCAGCGTCCGCTGTACCACCTCCAACTCGGCCTGTTCATAACCGGCCAGATCGGCCAGCCAGCGTTGATAGACCCGATGATCCACCCGTTCTCCCTTGTCATCAATTCGCCGTAGCAAGGCCATAGCAATTTGAGACCCAAAACCGGCCCCTAAACGCAAGGCATAACGCAGGGGGAACACCCCTCCCCGTGAGAGGTTCAAATCACCCAATTCTGGATCGGGCTCAAAACCATCGTCAATATTGGCAATGGGGGGAACCCGACCGTATTGCAACGCTTTAACCGCCAGAACATCTTCTATCCCCACCCCCATGGCATGGCCAGTATAACCCTTGGTATTCGCGATTAAGATGCGGTTGGCGTGTTCGCCAAACACCTGGCGTAATGCTCGGATTTCGGCCGACGCGGAGCCTCCGCGGGCCGGGGTATAGGTCTCATGAGAAACGAACACCATATGCGGCGCCATTGCCGCCCGCTTGAGCCCAAAACGGCGTTCCGCGGTGCACACCAAACGCTCCATAATCTCACTGACGTGGGATACATCCAGGCGGGTACCGTGATAGGCGCTATTAGCGATATCGGTGGCCAAGACCTCACAGATGCCTCGCATTCCGCGCTCACGCACCGCGTCCTCTGATTCCACGACCAGCGCCGCTGCGCCCATGCCCATAATCATCCCATTGCGTCGCCGGTCAAAAGGTAGCACAGCCTGACGCAAGTTGCCTTCAATCGTTGCCGCGCCGCTGGCCATCAGCGATGCTCCAATCCAGGATATCAGGGGATTGCTGGTCACATCATCGCCGGCAATAATAACGACGCGGCGGCAACGCCCTTGACGTATCCAGTCCTCGGCCAACGACAGCGCATGGGTGGTACTGGCACAGGCTGCATTCACATGGGTATTTGGACCACGCGCACCGATGTATTCGGCAAATTGGGAATGCCCCATGCTCAACGCCCGAAACACCAGGCGGCGATCCAGATGATAATCTCTTTCCTCCAATTGGCGTTCAAGGGAGGTTATTTGAGCGCGCAAAATAGGCACAACATCAGGCGAAGTCACGCTCAATGACTCCAATAAGGCGTACAGCGTGCCTAACTGACGTCTGAGCGTCTCATATTGATAAAAATCTTCAATCTCGCGCGCCAGTTCACTGAGCCCCGGAAAAGCGGAAGCAAAGATCACGCCGGTCTCGTCGGCCAAAGCAGGTGGCAGGCGCCAACGATCTGGCAAATAGGTCCCCACACTGGTCGGACGGTAATGCATCACGAGGGGAATGCCCGCATCGCGTAAGGCTTCAATACCGGCGGCTATCGCCAGTTGGGTCGAAATATCCAGGGCTTCTACGCGTTCCGCGGGCACACCAAAATCCGCACTCAGGTCGAACCGTCCACGCTGGCCAGCCAGTTTGACCGTTTGCTCGAGATCCTCAACGGGTTGCACTTCAGCCCCATTATCACTCTTGATCAGGCGAATAATGCGACGTTGGAGGAGGCTTTGTCGCACCTCCAACGGCAACGGCTCAATCATGATCTCACCGCGCAGCAACCGCTCCACGTTGTCATCCGCAAAAACCGCATGCTGGCGCCCCGGTAACCCCAAGCCGGCCCCACTGATAACCACAGAACCCGTCAACGGCAAAACACCGTCTCGGATCACCACTGCTGGCGCTTCATAGTGAGCGGGCGATTTGGGCTCCGAGGTTGATGCTTCACCTAAGGGTGAAATTGTTACCGGAAGAGGACGCGCATCGGCTACCTGAGGAACAACACCCGCCGCATATAAACCGGCCAGCGTCTCATTGAAAGAAGCCGGCCCACCCTTGCGGGGGTGATTGGTTGCAAGCACCCATACTTCAGGCGCTTTTTCCCTAAGGATATCGTTGGTAAGCCCGGCCAAAACGCGCTTTGGACCCACCTCAACAAAGATGCGTGCACCGTGGGCGTAAAGGGTTTGCACGCCGCGAATGAATTGCACTGGCGAAGCCACCTGGTGTGCCAACAGGTCAAGCATGGCTTCACGCTCGGTCGGGTAGAAGTCGCCGGTTACATTTGAGATAACCGGAATGCGCGGCGGCTGAAGGTGCATGCGTGCGATAATTTGCCGCAAAGGTTCACTGGCCGGAGCGACGATTTGGGTGTGGAATGCATGGGAGACGGGAATCTTCACTGCCTGGTAGCCTGCCGCCTGTAATGCATTGATGGCAGCGTCAACCGCTGCTGTTTCGCCCCCGATCACGCTTTGCAGCGGGCTATTGTAGTTGGCAATGACCACATACCCCGGTACCTGGCTCAGGATGCGTTCAATGGCCTCAGGGGGCGCGGAGACCGCTGCCATGCACCCGTTATCGGCCATGGAAACACGCGCCATCTCGCGTCCCCGTGCGCTAACGATCTCCAAGGCCTCGGCAAAAGGCAAAGCCTCTGCCGCCACCAGCGCCGCGTACTCGCCCAAACTGTGACCAATAGCCATATCGGGAGAAAACCCGTATTTCTTCAGCAAACGCAGAAGGGCAACATTCGCGGTCAGCATGGCTGGCTGCGTGACAATCGTGTTTCGTAATTCGGCCTCGGCCTGTTTGAGACGCTCATCGCCATCCTCAACAAAGACATAATCGCTCAACGGACGGCCTAGAATCGGCGTCATGACCGCGTCGGCTTCTTGGAATGTTTCAGCCACAACCGGATCTAAATCCCGTAAGTCACGCAGCATATTAACGTACTGTGAACCCTGTCCCGGGAAAAGGAACGCCACTTTACCCGCAGCCCCTCGTCCGCGGAAGATACCCTGTCCGGCTAAGGCTTGCCAGGTTTCGGGCGCATCTTTCTCCAAGGCCGCCAAGGCTTTCTCTAACCGCTTCGCCAGGTCCGCCGCATCGGCATAATCCAGCGCCAAACGCTCAGGTTGGCGCACATCCTCGAGAGCAGGTGTCTTCCAGGTTGGTGTCCGCCCCGTTCTTGCTTCCTCGAGCACCCGATACAACTGTTGAGTCAATGTGGCGCGATCCGGAGCACCTATCACCAATAGACCACGATAGATTGGCAACCCTTCGGACGCCCCGCTCGAAAGGGGTTCTGGTGTGGTTTCCACCGGAGCGACCGATACCGCCGGGAAGACTTTCTTTTCGCTAGTGAGTAACCCGGGCACATACTCCTCAACTACGGCGTGGAAATTCGTCCCGCCAAAGCCGAAAGAACTGATACCAGCACGCCGAATCTCTCCACGTGGACGTTCCCAAGGACGCAGTTCGGTAATCACGTAGAAAGGTAAATGATCAAAATCAATATTGGGATTGGGGCGGGTGAAGTTTATTGAGGGAGGTAATACCTTCTCATACAGCGCAAAGGCCACCTTAAGCAATGCCGCTGCACCGGCAGCGCTCTTGAGGTGACCAATGTTCGACTTGACCGAACCCAATGCAATGGAGGCAATCGGTAGGTCAAAGGGATCAAAGACGGCGTTGAGGCTATTGACCTCAACCACATCCCCCACACGGGTAGATGTGCCATGTGCTTCGATAAGGGTAGCCGTAGCCGGTGAAAGACCGGCATTCTTCCAGGCCCGTTCAATGGCACGCTGTTGACCGGTGGGATTGGGTGCCGTGATCCCTTTACCGCGCCCATCACTGCTCGCTCCTACCCCGCGAATCACCGCATAAATCTTGTCGCCATCGCGTTCAGCATCGGCCAGGCGCTTGAGCAGAAAGACTGCCGCTCCCTCACCCATGACAAACCCGTTAGCACCCTCGGCGAAGGGCCGCGAACCATCCGGGCTCAAAGCGCCGATTTTACAGAATTTGACGTAGGCATCAATGCTCATATTGCCGTCCACCCCACCGGTGAGGACAGCATCGAATTGGTCATTATTTAAACCCTCTATAGCCGCCTGGAGCGCCGCCAGGGAGGATGCACAGGCTGCATCGGTCACAAAATTAGCCCCGGAAAAATTGAACACATTGGCAACTCGGCCAGCAATGATGTTGGCCAACTCACCAGGCATGGTATCTTCGGTTATCGGTGGCAGTTTAGTTCGTATTTTCGTCGCCACCCCTTCTAAAAGCATACGCTGCACCTCAGGAGGAAGGTGCTGAAAGGCTTCAAGTTCGCGTAAGGCTTCGAGATATTCCGGTAGGCGCACGCGCAGACTGGTATTGTATTGGTTCTCACCTGCCATCGAGTTGCCCAGGATGACTGCCACCCGCGTTGGGTCCAGATACCGCTCGGGGTAACCATAATCCAACAGGGCTTCTCGCGCCGCTGCAATCGCCCATTTTTGGGTGTTATCCATCACGGCCAAGACATTGGGGGGAATAGGAAGCCCCCACTTCAACGGCTCAAACCGAAATTCGCGCACCCAGGCACCGATTTTGGTATAGGTCTTATCCGGGGCACGCGGATCAGGATCATAGTAAAGGTCAGGATCCCAACGTTCGCGGGGTACTTCGGTAACCGAGTAGCGCCCTTGTTTAATGTTTTGCCAAAAGGTCGCTGCATCGGGGGCATCGGGTAAGATGGCACCCACCCCCACTATGGCAACCGCTTTGGTCTCGCTCATGCTTGCTCCTCCTCAATGATGATGAGATGCCCTATTGCACAATCCACGCCGTTATTTTCGTCGGCAGAATTTTCATCAGCACTCGTTTATGGAAGCGTTGGGTCTATGTTCGTGGCATTGAAAAAATGCGCATGCCTCATAGCGCAGGGGACTCCACAATCCGCGTTCTATCCATTGGTAACCCCCGGGCCCAAGGAGAGTTACGCCCGTTATAAGAAAAACACCCTGGACAAGACTGACCAGGGTGATGAGAAGATGAACGGCATAGACCAAACTATTACGGGGGTGAAAGCAATTCAATTTCAATCAAATACGTAGGATCACCGGTTTTCCTTGCCCTTAGGGCAGCGACCAGGCGGATCAGGCGGCGCTGCCAGCGATATTTACGATCAAAAGCCGCTTCCACAACTTGCCTCAAACTTATATCCTCTACCGGACGGGCCCGCGCTGGTAAAAATTCGCCCAGGGGGCGCCCGCGCACATCACTGGGGGCTACCTGGGCCTGACCATTTGCCCGAATGCGTTTGGCTTTGCCCGAATCCGCATTGGTCATCACATATAAACGCCCATTGTGAACCACAAACCACACCGGTGTCGCCACCGCTTGACCATTGCGGCGAAACGTCGTTAAGTTGATGTACTGCGCACGATATGCCCATTCAGGTAACTTCTCTTCCATCGCGATTCGATCCCTCTGGTATCGGTTTTGAGGTCTATTTTATCCCTAGCCATCAAAAAGGCGAACCAATGTACAACCCATTACACCCACCTCATCTTTGTGAAGAACGTAACAGACATGACATTCATCGTGACATTTGTCACTATCTGGGGTAGGTCAAGCGTGCTACCATTGAGTTCGATAGAGATTGCTATAACATTTTATAACATGCTATGGAAGAATTATTAACCACACGCCAGGTTCAAGACCTTCTAAAGGTAGATCGGATCACCATTTACCGCATGCTTCAGGATGGGCGGCTAAAAGGGGTGAAGATTGGCCAGCAGTGGCGTTTTCCGCGCAGTGAGGTCGAACGATTACTTGGACGCCCAACACCCGAGCCGGCATCCCAAGCCATGGATCTCGCGGCCAGTTTTCCCACCCACTGCGTCCAAACCATCCAAGACCTCTATGCCGAAGTCAGCGGGTTAAGTGCCGTTGTCCTAGACCCTGAGGGCAACCCCCTAACCGAGATTAGCCATCCTTGCGCGTTTTGCCGTCTGCTGTGGCAAAACCCACAAGCCCGTTTGGACTGCCAGGCTTCCTGGAAACAAATGGTGCGCGAGGTTGCCCCACGCGGCGGGGTTGCAACTTGCCATGCCGGTCTGGATTATTTGCTCACCCCTATCCAGGATGAGGGACAGGTTGTGGCGTGGTTCGTATGTGGCCCCTGCTGGTGGCAAACCCAACCTGCCAATACGGATGCCTTATGGGAGCACCTTGCCCAACGTTATAGCCTATCCTTAGAGCAAGTACGCAATGCCGCGCGCGAGGTTCGTGTCATTGATCCCGCCCAGCGTCAGCGCGTTGCGGCCTGGCCACTGGCTGCCGCCCGCGCTGTGCAAAGTATCCTGCATGAGCGCCTATCGTTTATCGAGCGCCTGCAGCAAATCGCTAGCCTAACTCAAATTTCTTAGCAAGGAGTGTAACTCTTATGAAGAAAATTGTCATTCTCGGCGCTGGAACCGCAGGCACCATCGTGGCCAACCGCTTCAAACGCCTCTTGGATTTCAACCAATGGCAGGTCACCCTGGTTGACCCTGACCCCGTCCACTATTACCAACCGGGGTTCTTGTTCATCCCCTTCCGCATGTATTCAGAGAAAGATGTGATCAAGCCCAAACGTGATTTCATTGACCCACCGCTGCGCTTGATCCAGTCCAAAGTTGAAGCCATTGATGCCGACCATAATCGCGTGCACTTAGCCGATGGTACCAACTTGCCTTATGACTTCCTGATCATCGCCACCGGGGTAGATATTCACCCTGAAGAGACCCCGGGAATGCTGGATGGCGAGTGGGGTAAATCCATTCACTCGTTTTATACCCTGCCTACCAGCCAAGCCCTGCGCGATGCTCTGCGCACGTGGAAGGGTGGACGGCTGGTGGTCAATGTGGTGGACAATCCCATCAAATGCCCAGTTGCGCCGCTGGAATTCATTATGCTGGCCGATTGGTACTTTCATCAGCAAGGCGTGCGCGATCGCGTTGAGATTGTTTACGCCACACCGCTATCGGGTGCCTTCACTAAACCCGTGGCCTCAAAATTGCTCGGCGAATTGCTCGATAGCAAGAACATCAAGGTTGAACCCGATTTCATGATTGAACGGGTAGAGCCGGAAGCCAAAAAGATTGTTTCTTATGACGAGCGCGAGATTGAGTACGATTTACTGGTCACCATCCCGCTCAATAAAGGCGCCGATGTCATCGGTAAATCCGGCTTGGGTAATGAACTCAACCTGGTGCCAGTAGACCCGCATACCTTACGCGCCAAAGCCTATCCCAACATCTTCGTCCTGGGCGATGCCTCGGACGCGCCCGCTTCCAAGGCCGGTGCTACTGCCCACTTCTCCATTGACCTCTTCACCGAACACTTTCTGGATTATGTAGAAACTGGCGAACTCCCACCTTACTTCGATGGGCACGCCAACTGCTTCATCGAAACCGGCTTTGGTAAGGGGCTAATGATAGATTTCAACTATACCCAGGAACCCCTTCCCGGTCGCTACCCGTTGCCCGGAATCGGCCCGTTGACCTTACTGCAAGAGTCCGAGTTCAATCACTGGGGCAAATTGATGTTCCGCTGGATGTACTGGCACATCTTATTGCGGGGCATGGAATTGCCACTTCCTGCCACGATGAGCATGGCCGGCAAGTGGAAAGTTTAGTGGAGGGGCTATGGAAGCCGAGATCGCTGCCTTAAACCAAAAACTCGATGCCCTCATGACACAGGTGGCTTACCTCACCGAGCAGGCCAGGGTGGCCGAGCGCGGACGACAAGCACGGGATGAACTGATTGAAACCGCCATGCCCATCGCCAAAGAAGCTCTACGCCTGGGAAGCGAACAACTCGAAGAGGTGCAGGACTATGTCCAGCCAGAAGAATTGCTGCGCCTCCTTAAAAAATTCCTGCGCCATGCCCGCCAACTTGAGTCCCTGCTTGATCAGTTAGATGCGCTGTACGATTTGCTCGAAACCCTGACCCCAGTCTCCAAGGACGTCATGATGCGCCTCACCGACGTCCTACAAACCCTGGATGAGAAAGGTTACTTTGCCTTCGCTCGCGGTGGGGTTCGCATTGTGGATAACATCGTTACTTCGTTCAGTGAAGAAGATGTCAACCGGTTAGGCGATAATATCGTCCTGATCCTCAACACGATCAAAGATATGACCCAACCTGAGATCATGACCTTTGTCCGCAATACCTTGCTCCTAGCAGAGCAAGAAGTGGGCAAACCGGTAGACACCTCGTTGTTCAGTTTATTGCGCCAGTTGCAAGACCCGGCCGTTCGTCGCGGGTTGGCGCTGACATTGCGTGTTTTGCAGGTCATCGGCCACCAGGCCGATGCCAACTCGAAACCCGTCCCTGCTTAGGGATAAATATTCACACGTAAGGAGGAACCAAACTATGCCTACCCGAGTTATTGCTGGAAAGACCGTGGAAGTGGATGCTGAGGGGTTCATGACCAACCCCAATGAGTGGAACGAGGAGATCGCCGTGGAATTGGCAAAAGAGGAGGGTATTGCCGAACTGACCCCCGAGCATTGGAAGGTCATCAACTTCTGCCGCCAAACCGCCAGCGCTAATGGCAAAGCCCCCACCCTGCGCCAAATTACCGCTGGCACCGGTATCTCCACTAAGGACCTCTTTGCCCTCTTCCCCAAAGGCCCGGCCAAGAAAGTAGCCAAGATCGCCGGGTTGGGCAAGCCCGAAGGTTGCGTCTAATTTAAGCAAAAGGAGTCAAAGCCATGACCGAAGGAAACCGCCACATTGCGTTTATCTGCTCCAAGGGCAATCTCGATATGGCCTACCCAGCCCTGGTAATGGGCTGGGCCGCCCTGGGTAATGGGGTTGATGTTACCATCTTCTTCACCTTCTGGGGCTTGGACCTGATCAACAAGCACCGTGTAGATCATCTGGAATTGCCCCCGGTGGCCAATACCAGTATGAAAATGAGCATGATGGGCATCCCGGGCAATTTGGGCATTCCCAACATTGTCGGCGTTCTGCCGGGTATGACTGCATTTGCTACTAAATTGATGAAAGACAAGATGAAAGCTCTGGGTGTGCCACCAGTACGTGAGTACCTACAAATGCTGGCAGATGGTGGCGCTAAGCTCTATGCCTGTAAGATGACCGTGGATATGATGGGGTTGACCATGGATGACTTCGTCGAGGGCGTGCAGGGTATTGTTACCGCCAGCGACTTCATTGACATGACCGAAGGGGCACAGATAATCTTTATCTAAACCCGGGTTGTTGTCCGATACCAAGAGCGCCTCTGCGGATTGGCAGAGGCGCTTGGTTTTTAATACCGAAACTGAGCCACGAACGGCGCATCGAGCAGGAATTTCACAAACTGTTCGTGGGCTGAAACGCTGCCCAGCACGACCCAACGACAACGCAGCAACCCGCTGCCCTCCTTGAAATATTCGCGGCGGATCAAACGCAAACTTGCACTTTCTAAGGCGACTCGAATTTGATCAAACGACTCAACCCCGCCTTGGAGACTTATTTCGTAAATCCGCTGCTCGCGCAAACGATCAATCCGTCTTTCAAAGGATGGGAACAACCACAGCACGATCAAAGCCAGAAGCGTCACCAATCCGCCCAGCAGATACTCTCCCGCCCCCATGGCCATCCCTACTCCCGCAGTCAACCAAATGATCGCGGCCGTCGTCAGGCCCGCAATCCGCGGCCCTTCTCTTAAAATCGCCCCTGCACCCAGAAAACCGATACCGGTGACGATATTGGCCGCAATACGCGAAATGTCCGAACCACCGAAATAACGTGAAAGCAAGGTGAATAATGCCGAACCCGCGGCAATGAAGATAAACGTGCGAAACCCGGCGGACTTATCACGGTACTCGCGTTCCAATCCGATTAATCCGCCCGCCAACATCGCTGCTACAATGGGGAGAAACGACGTATGAAAGAGACTGGTTAGAAAAGCCATGGCGTCGTTCACTGAAACTCACTTTCTGTGCCCAATGATAAAACTTCACAACCAGATTAGCTTCATTCAGGGGCAATATACCATTACGGAGAAAATGCGTCAAATACAAGAGGAACGTATTTCGTGATAAACTTAACTGCTATGTTCTGGGCTATTTTGCGCCTGGCCATTACCTTTGGTCTGGTGGGACTGGCACCCCTACCCCAAACCCCACCTCCTCTGATCATCTCCCCCACCCCTGGCGCGGTGTTGCGCGGACAGGTAGTCATTCGCGCCAGCCTGCCGCCGGGTGAATTTCAACGCTATGAGTTAGACTTCAGTTATCAAGACGACCCAACTCAGACCTGGTTTCCCCTCACCCAGTCCGATCAACGCCCGGCAGATGAAGCGCTGTTTACCTGGGATACCACCGCCATCACCGATGGTAATTATCGCCTGCGCTTGCGGGTATTGCTGGGAGATGGGCAGGTGATCGAGCACATCGTCACTGAGTTGCGCGTGCGTAACTACACCGCAGTAGAAACCGAAACGCCGCAGGTGTCCTCAGAGCACACGCCAACCCCTACCCCCTTGCCCGCCACCCCGACCCCGCTCTTTACCCCTACACCGTTCCCACCGAACCCCCTTATTTTGACCCCGAATGCTATCCTACGGGTGCTCGCCCGCGGCGGGCTGGTGGCATTGGGTCTGCTCGCCCTTATCGGGCTCTATTCCGGCTTACGCCAGCATCGTGATCGCAGTTAATCGCCTATGACAACGCCATCTACTGATTCTTCCGTAGAATTTGCCTCCTCACCTTACTTGCTGGTCGGTTTAGGGAACCCTGGTCGTACCTATGCCCGCAATCGTCACAACGTGGGTTTCATGGTCATTGACGCCTTGGCCAAACAGTTGGACTTGGGCACCCCACGCTTGCAAATGAAGGCCTTAGTGTTGAATGGCACACTGGACGGGCACAAGGTCATCTTAGCCAAGCCCCAAACCTATATGAATCTCTCCGGCGAAGCGGTGGGCAGTCTGGTACGCTATTACAAAATTCCTTTTCCACATCTTCTGGTCATCCACGATGACCTCGACCTGCCATTCGGGGTTATTCGTCTCCGCCCCGGAGGCGGCGCCGGCGGACACAAAGGACTACTTTCAATTATGGACCGCCTGGGTACTCAGAATTTTCCCCGCCTTCGCTTTGGCATCGGCCGCCCGCCGGGCAAGATGGACCCTGCGGATTACGTGCTTCAAAATTTCGACGCCAGCGAACAGCCCATTCTGGAATTGCTCATTGATCGCGCTGTGCAGGCCATTCGCGTTTTCGTCACCGAAGGCCTGGACACCGCCATGAACCGCTTTAACGGTATGACGCTCGAACCATGAAGGTGGACATCTTATTGGAAGCCCTTCGCTCCCACCCGGAGTACCGCCATCTCCTGGAGGATCTGCGCGACGGTCTGGTGATCCAGGGAATGGGGATCATGCGTGCCGCACGTCAGCCACTGGTCGCCGCTCTGGCTCAAGACCTGGGCGTGCCCTTGCTCTGGATTGTTGAACGGAGTGACCGTGCCCTGGCACTTCACGACGAACTAACCCTCTGGATGGGCGAGGGTCAACATTTCCTCTTCCCTGAGCCCAATCCTCTCTTTTACGAACGAGCCGCGTGGGGAATGTTGACGCGGCGAGATCGCCTCCAGGTGCTGAGCCTGCTCAGCCGTTACCATCTGCCCACATTGCCGCGCCCTGAACAACCACCACTGATCATCGCCCCCTTGCGCGCCGTAATGACCCGCACGATTCCACGACGTGAATTCATCAAAGCCACACGGCTCGTCCGGGTCGGGCAACATTTGCCTTTGGAGCCCTTTTTGCGCCAATGCCTGGACATTGGCTATCAACGTGAGGATGTGGTGGTGGAAGCCGGTCAGGTCGCATTGCGCGGAGGCCTTTTAGATCTGTGGCCACCTACGGAGCCGCTCCCTCTGCGCCTTGAATTTTTTGGGGATGAACTGGATACCTTGCGCCAGTTTGAACCAGCCACCCAACGCACTGTGCGCAATCTGGAACACGCTCTGATCACCCCAGCACGCGAAGTACTGCCAGCCAAAGCCGCTGCGCTTGGTCTTTCACCTGCCGACGTAGATGAATTCGAACTTCCCGTGCTCTATCCCCTCGCCGGCAGCCTGCTGGATTATCTACCCCGCGGCGCCCTGGTAGTTATAGATGATCTGGACCTCTTGCGCAGCACAGCGAATGACATCGAAGAACTGGCTGTGCGCATGCGCCAAGAAAGCATTGCTGAGGGTTTGCTCTCACCCGATTACCCCCTCCCTTACTTCCCCTGGTCAGAACTGCAAGACCTGTTGGGGGATCATCTCTGGTTAGAGTTAGGCCATGGCCAGGCCGAAGAGGGGCACCCCTTAGCAAAGCAATTTCAACCCCAACCTCGCTTTGGCGGACGACTCAAGTCCTTCTTGGAATGGCTTGCCCTGCGCAGCACAGAAGGAGAAGATATTTTCATAGTCTCTCGCCAGATAGCACGCCTGCGCGAATTGTGGGAAGAACACCGCCGCCACATGCCGGAAACCGCGGAACAACGCGTTCATTTCATCGAAGGTAGTCTGAGTGAAGGTTGGGAACTTCTGCGCCCGGCAGCAAAACCACTCCATTTGCTTGGCGACGGCGAACTCTTCGGTTGGGAACGACCACAACCCCGCCGTCGTACCCGCCCTCAAGCGCTTCCTCCTGAAGCCGTCTATGCTGATCTCAAACCGGGCGATTGGGTGGTACATGTGGACTACGGAATCGGTCGCTTTGTGGGCTTAGTGCGGCGCACGCTAGAGGGTGTGGAACGCGAATTTCTCTGTATCGCCTACGCCGAAGGGGATCAACTCTTTGTTCCGGTGCATCAAGCCGACCGCATCAGCCGCTATATTAGCCCGGATGGTGAAGAACCCACTCCCACCCGCTTGGGTACCGCCGACTGGAACCTGACCAAACAGCGGGTGCGTGAGGCCGTGCAAGAGGTGGCCCGCGAGTTGCTGGAACTCTACGCTAGACGCCAAGTGGCTAAGGGCTTTGCCTTTAGCTCCGATACCCCCTGGCAACAGGAACTTGAAGCCAGTTTCCCTTATATTGAAACCGAAGATCAGTTGCGTGCCATTGAAGACGTAAAACGGGATATGGAAAGCCCGCGTCCTATGGATCGCCTTTTATGCGGCGATGTGGGCTACGGAAAAACCGAGGTAGCGTTGCGCGCCGCGTTTAAGGCGGTCATGGATGGTAAACAGGTGGCCGTTCTGGTGCCCACCACCATCCTGGCACAACAACACTATGAGACCTTTCGCCAACGCCTGGCGCCCTTTCCGGTCAATGTGGAGATGCTATCACGTTTCCGCAAGCCCAAAGAACAGGAGGAGATTTTGATCCGCCTGGCGCTTGGGGACATTGATATTATTATTGGCACCCACCGACTGCTCCAGCCCGATGTGGTTTTCAAGGACTTGGGCTTGGTCATCATAGACGAGGAACAGCGTTTTGGGGTTACCCATAAGGAATATTTTAAGAAACTACGCACCGAGGTAGACGTCCTGACCCTGACCGCTACCCCGATTCCGCGCACCCTCTATATGGCCCTGGCCGGTGTGCGCGATATCTCCATCATCAACACCCCACCGGCAGAACGTCTGCCTGTGATTACCCACATCGGTCCCTATTCCCCGCGCCTGGTGCGACAAGCCATCCTGCGTGAGATCGAACGAGGAGGGCAGGTGTTCTTCGTCCACAATCGCGTCCATACCATCCAGGCCATGCGCCGCCATCTGGAAACCCTGGTGCCCGAGGCGCGTATTGCCGTAGCGCACGGGCAGATGCCTGAAGATGAACTGGCCCAGGTCATGGAACGCTTCACCCGCGGTGAGGTAGATGTTTTACTATGCACCTCAATCATCGAATCAGGGTTGGATATTCCTAACGCCAACACCCTCATCGTGGATCGCGGCGATACCTTCGGTCTGGCACAACTTTATCAATTGCGCGGGCGAGTAGGGCGCGGTACCCAGCGGGCTTACGCCTATTTCTTTCGCCACCGTAAACGCCCACCAACCCCTGAAGGTCAGGAACGGTTGGAAATCATTGCCGAGAACACCCAACTCGGCTCGGGATACGCCATCGCTATGCGCGACCTGGAAATGCGTGGGGCGGGCGAAATCCTCGGCACGCGCCAACACGGGTACATTGCCAGCGTCGGTTTTCACCTTTATACCCGCTTGCTGGCGCAAGCCGTGCGCGAACTGCGCCGCGATTACCCACAACTCAGCACGGCTGAACCCACCCCATCCACAGGTGATTTGGGGCTCATGGTTAACGTGGATCTTCCCTTGGATATAGGGATTCCTATGTCTTACGTGCCCGATCAGCAGACCCGCTTAAGCCTTTACCGCCGTCTGGCTGACACCCGCAGCGAAAATGAACTGGGTGCTCTGCGTGAGGAGTTCCGCGACCGCTTTGGCCCCTTGCCCGAAGCAGTGGAAAATCTTTTCTTCCAAATGCAGGTCAAACTCCGCGCCGAGGCTGCAGGGTTGGCTTCTGTGAGCATCGAAAGCGGCCAAATCGTGCTTCGCTACCCTCCTCGTCCTGATGATGCGCCACCTCGGACCCTGCCATCGCTCGAGCCTCTGGCACGCAGCGGTAAGAATGCCTATTGGATGCCCTTCGACCCCTCCAATCCGCAGTGGCGCCAGCGCTTGCTCGACGTGCTGGAACGACTCAGTCAATTAGAACGATCGCCCAAACCCTCATAACCTCCCCGATTTTGTTACCTTTCCCTGCCATAAGACCATCTAATCTTAGTTCAAACCCATTTTGACGTCACCTTAACCCATATCTTGTCCATTGTTTGCCTTTTCTAATTCTGTTCGGGCCAGGATAAACATGAAGCCCATGCACATGGGATGCGCTTATGTCTTACCCTTCTGATCTGCCCTCTATAGCCAACAAGTTACTCACCGCCTTTTACTGTTCGCTGGGACGAGGTCATCCATCAAGCATCTGGTTTGATTCAGGCGCTCATCCATTCTTAATCTCCCTTTAATCGGCAACAATCAAACGCAAAACTTCTTTTATCCCTGTGTTCACGAAACCTTAAAAAACACAGGCTATAGTAACTATTGGAAACATAAATAAAGGGAGAAATCACATGGGATATGCGGATTTGCACATTCACACCATTTACAGTTATGATGGCACGTCTTCGGTAGAAGCCGTATTGAAATACGTTGCAGAGTACACCGATCTCGATGTTATTGCCATAACCGATCACGACTGTATTACCGGTGCCCTCAAGGCGCAGGATTTAGCGCCAGCCTACGGGATTGAGGTCATACCGGGAGTTGAAGTATCTACATCCGATGGTCATGTCCTGGCACTTTACATAGAGCAACCGGTTCCAGCCGGTCTTTCCCTTATTGAAACGGCACTGCGGGTCGGTGAACTGGGAGGACTATGCATTGCCGCGCACCCGATGGCTGCGGGTACCAGCAGCCTCGACTTTAAAACCATCCACGCCGCGCTTGAGCATGCGGAGGTGCGCCGCATCCTGGTAGGGGTAGAACGTTTCAATGGCGGACTGGTTTACACCCGGCGTAATCCATGGGTCGAAGCAATGGCCAGCGCCTTACCTCTCGCCCAAGTTGGCAATAGCGATGCTCATGTCCTCCGCATGATCGGTCAAGGGGCAACATACTTTCCTGGTACCACCGCGGCTGAACTGCGTCATGCTCTGGAACAGGCTACGACCGAAGTGCGCAAGGGACATGGTCTTGGGGGAGTTGAGGTGCTGCGCGACTTTATCCCTCGCTATCTTTTGCGTAAGATGGGTTGGGTGGTTCATAATTCAGGCCCGCACGCTCCACTCCGACTAGCCCGCATGTCCCAAGCGCTACAAAACCCCATGCTAGGCTCAGCCCATGGAGCACACATGTGATGACGACCAACCCCAAAGTACTTTTCATCGGTGGCTCGCTTAATCAAACCACCATTTTGCATCAAATCGCCCAACAATTGCCGGAGTGCGATCGTTATTTTTCGCCCTTCTACGCGGACGGCTTGATCGGTTTATTGACTCGCTTAGGCTTTACTAACTTCACCATCTTGGGCGGGCGTCATCGGCAAGCCACCAAGCGTTACCTGCGCGAACACCATCTCCCCATAGACTGCGGGGGTAAACAACGCACCTATGATTTGGTCGTGACCTGCACTGATCTACTTCTGCCCCGCAACATTCTCAATACGCGCCTGATGTTAGTTCAAGAAGGGATGTTAGAAGCAGAAGATTGGCGCTTTAACCTCGTTCGTACATTCAACCTTCCTCGTTATCTTGCCAACACTGCTGCAACCGGCCTATCCCATGCCTACCACGCCTTCTGTGTGGCTTCACCGGGCTATCGCAACCTCTTTATTCGCAAGGGAGTTAACCCTGACAAAATTATTGTCACCGGTATCCCTAATTTTGATCACGCCGCAGGCTATTTGAACAACGATTTTCCCCACCATGGCTACATCCTAATAGCAACATCTGCCACCCGTGAAACACTGAAATTTCATGATCGCAAGCGCTTCCTCCAACGCGTCAAAGCGCTGGCTTTTGGCCGCCCAATGATTTTCAAATTACACCCCAATGAAAACATTGACCGTGCGACACGCGAAATTCGGCGCTATTTTCCCGAGGTTCCAATATACACCGAGGGCAACTTGCACCATATGATCGCGAATTGCGATATGCTCATCGCCCAAAACACATCGGCGATCTTTACGGCTCTGGCACTGGGTAAACCCATCCACTGCGATCTTGATCTCAGTACCCTCAGACGACTTATGCCCATTCAAAATGGTGGACGCTCTGCTGAACGCATTGCCGAAGTCTGTCGGCAACTTTTGCAAACCCCACTTGCAGAACTCAACCGACGACCGCTACGTGCCCACTTCTTTCCGCGCTGGGAGACCCAAGATCTCTTTTAAAATGATCATTCACCCCTTCTCCCAAGTTGCCCGGGTGCACCCTTGCCCCGGGCAAAATTATGTTAGAATCAAATTCCTTGAACAAATGTTTCAGCGTTCTCAGAACGGACAAGAAGGGCGACCCATGAAATTCAAGTTGCAGGCCCCTTACCACCCCACTGGCGACCAGCCTGAAGCCATTCGTCAACTGGTCGAAGGCGTGCGGCGGGGATATCGCCACCAGGTTTTGCTGGGCGCCACCGGCACCGGCAAGACTTATACCATCGCCAATGTTATCGCTGAGTTGCAAATGCCGGCACTGGTCATGGCGCACAACAAGACGTTAGCAGCGCAACTTTATGCCGAGTTTAAGCAATTCTTCCCGGAGAATGCGGTTGAGTATTTTGTCTCTTACTACGACTACTACCAGCCTGAAGCCTACGTTCCGCAGCACGACCTTTACATCGAGAAAGAGACCGACATCAACGAAGAAATTGACCGCTTGCGCCTGGCGGCCACCACGGCATTAATGTCGCGACCGGATGTCATTATCGTCGCCTCTGTGTCATGCATCTACGGCTTGGGTGATCCTCAAGCCTATGGCAAAAGTGTCATTGACTTGCAAATCGGCGGCATCTACCGTCGCAACGCCCTGCTGCGCCAGTTGGTTGAGAGTCAGTACCAGCGCAACGATTTTGAAATGCGACCAGGCGTCTTCCGCGTGCGCGGTGATACCCTGGAAGTGTTTCCCGCCTATGAAGAAAAGCGGGCTTATCGAATCACCTTCTTTGGCGATGAGGTTGAACGCATCCAGGTTGTCAACCCCTTGACCGGGGAATTGCTGCACGAACCCCACCAGATCGCCATCTACCCTGCCAAACACTACATCACCGAGCAGGAACGCCTGCAAAAAGCGCTCCAAGACATCGAGAACGAACTGGAAGAACGCTTGGCTTTTCTACGGGCCCAGGGCAAATTGCTCGAAGCCCAACGCCTGGAACAGCGCACGCGATATGACCTGGAAATGCTGCGCGAGGTGGGTTACTGTTCGGGCATCGAGAACTATTCGCGCCACTTGGATCAGCGTCCGCCGGGTTCACCACCCTGGACGCTCATGGACTACCTGCCCAGCGAATATCTCTTAATCATAGATGAATCGCACATGACCATTCCTCAGATTCGCGGGATGTATCACGGTGATCGCTCGCGCAAAGAGGTACTGGTGGAATATGGTTTTCGCTTACCCTCGGCGCTCGATAACCGCCCCCTGACGTTTGAAGAGTTTGAACAGCGCATGGGCTACACTATTTACACCTCCGCCACCCCTGGCCCTTACGAACTAGAACGCGCCGACCAGGTGGTTGAACAGATTATCCGTCCTACCGGCTTGCTCGACCCGGTCGTGGAAGTGCGTCCTACCCAAGGGCAAATTGACGACCTGGTCAAAGAGATTCGCCACCGCGTCGAACGAGGTGAACGCGCCCTGGTCACCACACTGACCAAACGCATGGCCGAAGATCTTGCCGATTACCTGATGGAACTTGGGATCAAAGTGCATTACCTGCACTCCGAGATTGATACCTTGGAACGGGTAGGCATCCTGCGTGACCTGCGCCTGGGAGTCTTTGATGTCGTGGTGGGTATCAACCTGTTGCGTGAAGGGCTGGATCTGCCCGAAGTTTCGTTAGTTGCCATCCTAGACGCGGATAAAGAGGGTTTTCTGCGCTCGGCTACGGCACTCATCCAGACCATCGGTCGTGCCGCCCGCCACGTGAACGGACATGTCATTATGTACGCCGACCGCATCACTGAAGCCATGCAGCAAGCCATTGATGAAACCAACCGCCGCCGTGCCAAACAGATGGCCTACAACCGTGAACATGGCATCGAACCGGTCAGCATCGTTAAAGCCGTGCACGATTTGACTGAACGGCTGAGCACCACTGCCGTAGCCGAAGGGCGGGCCGAATACACCGCCGGCAGGGCTGCCCACCGTGCCGCTTCTGCCCGCGAACTGCGGCATCTGATTACCGAACTGGAACAACAGATGAAAACTGCCGCCAAAAACCTGGAATTCGAGAAGGCAGCCATCTTGCGGGATCAGATTTTCGAGTTGCGCGCCCTGCTAGCCGAAGAAAGCAACCTTCCGCCGTGGCAAAAAGCGCGCCTATTGGCCGGCGAGGAAGCGTCTTAAGCGGTGGGCCGAATCTCAAAACGACGGAATTCGCCGCTGGCGGCTGACCATTCCACATCCACTTGGGTCACCACAGCAGAACGGGGCCCACGCCGCAGGTAATCCAGCAGGGTTTCCAGTTTATCTCGCGGCCCCTCGGCCACAACTTCGACATCCCCATCAAACGTATTGCGCACCCACCCAACCAACCCCAGGGCAAGGGCACGATCCTGCACAAAGTATCGGAACCCAACCCCTTGTACATGGCCTTGAATTCGGGCATGCAGACGCATTGTCTCCATGGTCATGGTTCCTCCTTTTGGGGAAGATGCGAATGACGAGGAAAAGAACCGCGCAAATTGAACAGTACTGGGAGCATGATCAGTGCTCCCAACACCACGTAGGGCCACAGGTGACGCCAGGCTCGCCGCCAGGGATTGACCCCCAGGCTATCCTCCAACCACTCCCGCTCCAGTTGCGCCAGTGATAAACCCAAACCAGCCTGTACCCCCTCCTCACAACCCAAGCCATCCTGATAAGCCCGGGTCAGGGTAGTGAGGCCACTTCGGCCAAAACGCTCTTGCAAGTAACGCACAAATGAAGCCGATTGGGCATAGGCCAGAAAAGCCGCAGCAGACTCGCGCGGAAAGGCTTGACACAGGCTCGACAATGCCAACAAATGATCCTCTTGGACAGCCCGATCAAGCGCCCGCTGATAGTCCGGGTTAGGATAGAGTTCGGCCAACGAGGCCATCCCTTCAGTTAGCCAGAGCGGTAGTTTTCCATAAGCCTCCCCCATTAGCCGGTACTGCAATAGATGAGCAATTTCGTGCGGAATCTGCCGTTCCATCTCGGCAACCTGATCCGGGCCAGGTGAGATGGCCACCAACACGATGCCCGTTTCAGGGCTGGCATGACCCGCCAACCACGGCGTACCGCTCAAGTTCAAAGCACTTTGCAGGCTTTGAATATCGGGGTAGAGATAAACCTGCAGCGGGGAGGGAGGCTCTACATCCAGCAGGGATTGCGCACTTTTCAAACCGTTTTGCGCCGCCTGAAGTGCTGCCCGCCCAAAGGTAAGATCTCCCTCTACCCACCCCACCTGAATGCCCGCTTCTTCCAGGAATTGCCAGTTAAAGCGATCATCCGCGTAGATAAACTGATAGCGAGGGCTTTCAACCACTTTTCCATCCGCCAGCCGGACTTGAAACCAGTATGTGACGTGGGAAAACGGCGTCAACCTGCGCCCAACCAGTTCCCAGTTATATGTTAATTGCCCGTCCGGAGCTGGCATTAGGGCTACCGTCAAGGGCGGCTGGCCCTCAGGTGCAATCAGCAACACAACCTCTTGCGCTGGAGTTGTAAGGCGTAAATGCGCCTGAAAAAGCACGCGCTCGCCAAATATCGGTTCCGCAGAAGCCTGTTCTATAATAGTGTCCCCTACGACCTGAGGCCACCCCAGACTCTGCCACCATAATATCGCCACAACTAACCAACCCAATCGCCTTACCTCCCCACTGGGGGTTTTGCTTCAATTCAGGCGCGCCAGCATATCCTCATCCAGATCCTCTTCATCATCCATTTCGGATTCGAGGTCAATGATGTGATCGAGGTCTTTCTCATCCTGGATTTCGAATTCAAACATGCCAAACGGCATCACACCCTCGTTGAACGACAGGTTATCCAGGGCATCCTCGATAAAGGCAGCTTCGTCATCATCCTCGGTCTCTGCCAGAAGGCGCTCCAAAGCCTGTTGGACCCCCTCACCGCCAATTTGCGAGAGCGACCAGATCGCCGCCATGCGCACCTCTTCATCTTCGATGCCCTCTTCCAGCATATTGAGCAACGGCTCGCGGGCCTCTTCGACCTCCAACTCACCCGCCGCGCGCACGGCTTCTAATTGCACATCGAAATCGGGATGATCCAGCATGCGCACCACATGCTGACCCCAAGCCGGGTCTGCCGAGCGCCCCATGGCGAAGAGCGCGCTGGCAATCCAGGCCGGGTCGTTGCTGGTGTAGGCACGCAGGATCAACGTCGGCACTTCCTGGCGGCTGGAAAAACCCAAGGCCTCCAACGCCCGCCACTGAACCAACGCCGAACGATCTCGGCTCAACGTGGACAGTAAATGATCCTCGACCATGTGCAAGGTGGCCTCAGGAAGTTCTTCTACTTCACCCATATAGACAAACTGGGCTAACGTAGAGGCTGCCTGAGCACGCACGATCTCGTCGTTGTCCTCTTCCATCATTTGGATAAACTTGTTAATCAGATGCGGATCCTGACATTCCCACAGCAAACTGAGTGCACCGGCACGCACCCGCGGTTCCTCATCATCCAGGGCGAACTTACTCAATTCATCAAACGAGACCAGGGTATCCGCCTCAGCCAGCATTTCCAAATCTTCCATCAAGGCGACGCGGCGTTCTACCGGCACCTGCCCCCACACCTTTTTCAAACGCTCCAAGTCCTCTGGGCTGAGATCCGAGAAACGGTGCAGAAAGCGGGCCGGAAAAGGCTGGTTGGTATCCAACAGGGCCGCTAACACCTGGTCAAACGAAACTTGCTTGCGTGGTTTTTTCGACATTCCTTTCCTCGATCTAGGGTAACGTAATTGGATTAATAATATCCTGGGCAGTGATATACAGGAAGAGCAGTATCAGCAACACAAACCCAACCGTATGTACCCAAGCCTCATACTTCGGAGGTACGCGTTTGCCAATCACCAATTCCGGCAAAACAAACAGGATGCGCCCACCATCCAGGGCTGGGATCGGCAATAGATTGGCAAACCCCACCGCCACCGAGATCAGGGCCATCAGCCGCAGGGTCAGGGTGGTTTCCACCGGGCTTGCCCCCGCCTGCTCATTTTCAATATCACGTTCGCGGGCCTGGGAGAAGATGGTATAAATCCCCACCGGGCCGACTACCCGGCTTTGTTCGGGGGGTACCTCTCCTCGCACGGCTGCAATCAGCGAGCGCGGGATTTGCACCAAGCCCTCCCAGGTCGCTTGCGTTGCCCAAGGCAGAGTCTCAAACCATGAGGTGACCGGCCGCCAGGGCGTGACCATGCGAATGCCGAGTGCCCCTTGCCCCGGCGGTGGGTTTAGACGCGGAGTTGCACGCAAGGTGATTTGCTGACCGGTGCGCTCCACGACCAGGGTAATCTCTTCCCCTCGATGCTGGGCGATGATCTGACTTAACTGAGCCATGCCAGTGATGGGAACGTCATTTACCTGACGCACAAGGTCGCCGGGTTGGATACCGGCCAGAGCCGCAGGCGAATCGGGTTCCACGTAGTCCACCATCACCTTGGTAACCTCAGGCACCCCGGCGCGCAGGAAAAAGAGACTGAAAAGCACCAAACCGGTCATCAGATTCATAAACGGCCCGGCCAATAGCACGGCAATGCGCGCTAGCGGTTTGGCATTGATAAAGCCACCGGGCACGCTGGGATCATTTTCACCCGAAAGGCGCACAAAAGCGCCAAAGGGAATCCAGTTTAATGTGACTTCGGTTTCACCCACTCGAAATAAGCGTACCAAACGCGGCGGAAACCCAAACCCAAACTCTTCCACCCGAATGCCAAACAATCGCGCCGCCAGATAGTGCCCGAATTCATGCAGAAACAGTGTCAGGCTGAAAAAAATCAGAAACTCTAGAAAGATCATCATCCTACCTTTAGATTAACAAGTGGTGTGCACCCTGATTATATCGCTTTTAAACCATCAGAGCAAAAGTCGCGTCTATGCCTCTGTCTCAATCAACCTGGCTGCGCCACCTACACCTGCCACAATCACCTCTTTCACCCCCGAGAAAGCCTTTAAGCGTGCTTTCACAGTCTCGGCATCTTGCGGTAAACAGATCACGTGCACGTTTGGCCCAGCATCCAGAGTATAGAAAGCTGCTACCCCCTCACGGCGCCAAGCGGTTACTGCACGCATCAGGTCTACCGAGGTCCCTTGCCAGTAGATCAAGGGAGGATGAGAAGTCATCATCACGGCATGCATCATCATGCTGTCCTGCTCGGCCACCTCGGCCAGGGCTTCAAAGTCACGCCGCAGGATGGCCTGGCGGGCGAGGCGAAGGCGTCGCGGCGTATCCACCACCCGCGCCGATTGAAGCGGACTGGTCGCCGCCAACCTGTGCCCTTCGCTCGACCCTACTGCCTTGTGGGTTGCCTCTATCACCGCCACACAGTCTATTAAGGGCCAATGCTCGGGTGGAGCAATCGAAAACGCATACGAATCGGCATCACCACGACCGGGCTGCCATTCCACAAACCCCCCCGGCACCGAGCGCGCTGCCGAACCTGAGCCACGCCGTGCCAGCCGAGAAAGGGTGGGCTCATCCAGGTGCAATCCCAACGCCGCCGTGGTTGCCAACGCCAGCGCCGCAAAGGCAGCCGCCGACGAAGCCAACCCAGCCCCGGCAGGAAAGTTATTTTCACTTTCCACCCGAGCAGCCAGCGCGACCCCCGCCCAGGCGCGTATCAGATCCAGAAACTGCACCACGCGATCGCGAGCACGTCCTTCCAAGAATTGACCATTGAGCCAGATTTGATCGTGAGCCAACGTTGGATCAAACTGCACGCGGGTGCGGGTCATGAGACCGGCCAGATTCATTGAGAGTGAACCATTCGCCGGTAAACGCAGTTCCGGATCACGATTGCCCCAGTACTTAATAAAGGCAATATTCGGGTGGGCTAATGCCGTGGCTTGCATTGTTTCCTTTCCCTTACACCACTTTCTCGGCAAGGATCAGGTAAGCATCTTCGTGCTGCCAAGGGGATTCGCGCATTATAAAACCGGCCTCTTGCAGATGGCGGCGAATTAATGCCGCCGGCAGGCGATGGGCACGGGGTGGACCATCCTCATGAACGGCATCCGGGCGCCAATCCAAAATAGCCACCCGCCCCCCAAGGCGTAACACCCGCAACATATCACGCATGAGATGATCTATGGGTTCAACCTCATGCACCACAAAAGCTGCCCAAATCAGATCTACACTTGCCGCTGGAAGAGGAATGCGAGGCAATTCCGCGCACATGGTGTGCACCTGCTGTGGGGGATGACGCGCAATGAGTACATCCAACATTTCGCGGCTTCCATCCAGCGCCCACACCGCCCCACTGGGAGTAACCAAGTCGGCCAACGGAAAGGTCCAAAATCCCGGACCACAGCCCAGGTCCACGACCACCTGCCCCGGCTGCACGCCAATGGCACGGAGCAAAGCACGCGGATGCCACTTGGCTTCGCGCGAGGTATCCAGCAAGATAGCATGCTTTTTCGGATCAAAACGTTTTGAATCGGCCACGCGGGTTAAAAATCACCTTTCTCCTGAGTCTCAAAAGAATTATAGCCCGAAGATGCTTTCCCGGGAGATGGTAGAGTTGGTCCAAACAAAAAAACCTCGCCCGGTTTATAGAGCGAGGGAAACACCTACGGAAAGTTAAGGTTTCAAGCCGATTGACGCTTTTCGAGATATTTACGCAGTTTTCCGGGCATCAATTCGGCCGTCAATTCGGCATACGTCCCCTTAAAGATGCGCACATTATCGAAGCCCTTACTGCGCAAATAAGTAAAAGCCACATTGGAGCGATCACCCCCTGAACAAAATGTAGCAACCAACACATCGCGGGGAATTTCCTGCCACCGTTGAGGCAACTCGTGAAGTGGGATTGCCATCGCAAACGGTAGGGCCAAGAACCGTTGTTCTTCCGGAGTGCGTACATCAAGCAACACGGCTTTCCCCTCTGCCCATAGATCAAAAAACTGGGCCGGGTCTATTTTATGATAGCCATTACTCCAAAACGTGAAGTCGCGTCCGCTCAACCATTCATCTAAAGAAATCTCAGACATTTTTATGACCTCCTTTATTTAGAAAATAAGATCGAAAACCATTTTCAGCGCAATCAACCAGAGTAAGACACCAATGATCCGTTTAAGTTGCTGGCTGGAAAGACGGGTCTTCATCCAATACGACCCTACCAGCGAACCAGCGCCAGCAGCAAGCGCCATGATGGCAAGAAACCGTGGCTCAAGCCCACCCAGGCTTACATGACCGAGAAAGCCCGAGAACGATGAAAACACAACAATCATTGCCGTGGTGCCAGCCGCAATTTTGGGGTCTAATCCCATCCAAGCCAAAACAGGCAAAATAAAATTGCCGCCCCCAACCCCTAATAACCCGCCCAGGAACCCGGCCACGATCCCAATACCAATCCCTACCCCTACTTCCACCCAGGATATGAGAGGCTTTTGACGGGGTTGAGGCGAGTAGAAGAGCATCATAAAGCCCGCAAATACCAGGAATGCCGCAAACAGAGCCAGCAGGATATCTCGCGCAACGTAAGGGGTTAATCGTGCTCCAAGGGGAGCGCTTATAACTGCCGCCAGCATGATGGGAATTCCCATCCGAAAATTAATCAACCTGGCCCGGCCGTAATTAACCGCCGCCATGAAGAGACTAACCACGTTTAGTAGAAGCGCAATTGGAGTTGCTTCTGAAAGCGGTAATCCCATGTAGTAGAAAAAAGGCACAAAAAGAAAAGCCGCCCCTAGGCCAGCCATAGCCAGTAATCCGGAAAAGACAAAAACCACACTTGTGGAGATCACATAAAACCACACATTCATATATCAAGCAACCTTACCAAGATAAAGTATTGCCATTATATCTGCTTATATAAATATTTGAATATGATATTCATCCTATTTTTGTCCCCTTTTCTCACCTTCTTACGGGTAACCTCCCCTCTCAGAGTCCGGGGTCTGCTTTTGTCATCAACCGCTTGTGGACGGCTCGCAATCGCTCTGCGTCCATCTTGAGCACCGCCCGGTCATACGTCATGTAACCGTTCACCTCAATTTCCACATCCGTGGTTTGGGTATAAATAGCGGCAGATAGCCCGGCCTCGACCCAGGGGCGCAGTTGTTCATCCACCAAGCGCTCGTAGGCTGCCGTCAAATCAGGAATGGTCTGGAAATGCTTATACCCAAAGCGCTGGCGCGGGTTCCAGAGGTGGTTACAAATCTCCAGGCTGTAACCCCCAAATTCCGACAGCACCACGGCCCGCGTCGCTGTGGGGGGAATGGGTTTCAGGGGTTTGCCGTAGATATGATAAGAGGCAAAATCCCCACCCCCCTGGTCATACCAACCGCTGGCGTGATCCACTAACCGAGTAGGGTCATAGGCTTTGAGCCACTCGGCAATGGCACGGGCTTCAAACTGTCCCCACCCCTCATTGAACGGCACCCATACCCCGATACAAGGAAAGTGATAGAGATGATCTACCAACGCCTTGAGTTCACGTTGATAGTCAGCCCGCGATTCGGGGGATTTACGTCCAAAACGCCACAACGCCCGCCGATCATCCTGATGCACCCCCAAGAAAAGCGTCACCAATCCCTCAAACCCGGTTTGCGCTCGCCCGCCGTTAGGCATATCCTGCCACACAATTAAGCCCAAGCGGTCACAGGCATAATAATAGCGGGCCGGTTCGACCTTAACGTGTTTGCGAAGCATGTTAAAGCCCAATTGCTTGAGCAGTTTCAATTCCCACTCCATCGCCTCTTCCGAAGGCGGCGTATATAACCCATCGGGCCAGTAACCCTGATCCAACGGGCCGAACATAAACAGCGGCTCATCGTTGAGGAAAACTCGTGTTCGACCATGTATGTCTTTCCCCAGGCGAAATTCGCGCAAACCAAAATAACTGCTCACGCGATCCTCTTCTGCCGTCACTACCAAATCATAGAGGAACGGCGAATCGGGATGCCATAAACGTGGTGAAGGCAGGGAAATCGCCAATTCACCTTCAGAGGATGAAAGGCTCGCCTCACCATGGCGCATCCCTTCCGCCCATACTTCCACATGTATATCCCGCAAAATATCACTGCCTCCGGCCAGCACTTTTACTCGCACCGCCTGGGCTGCCAGATCAGGGGTTATCCGCAAGCCGGCGATATAGCGAGAGGGCACTGCTTCCAGCCAAACCGTCTGCCAGATCCCTGAAACCTGCGTGTACCAAATGGAATGAGGATGGCGCACTTGTTTGCCTCGCTGTTGCCAATGGGCATCCGTGGGATCCCACACTGCAACCACAAGTTCTTGCTCTCCAGGACGCAAATAAGGGGTAATATCGAAGGTAAACGGCAAATAGCCTCCCTGATGTTTTCCTACCCGCTGGCCGTTGACCCAAACTTCTGCCTCCCAATCCACCGCACCGAAGTGCAGTAACACGCGTTTCCCCTCCCAGGCTGTTGGCACCGTGAACATCCGCCGATACCATAAGCGCTCCTCGGGCTGAAGCGGACGCATCACCCCCGAAAGCGCCGATTCGATGGGAAACGGCACCAAAATCTCACCTTTGAAAGTGGGAGGAACTGCCTGTGCTCGCGGCGCAATGCCGAACTGCCAGACCCCATTCAGGTTCAACCAATCCTCCCGCACCAACTGGGGACGGGGATATTCCGGCCAAACACAATCGGGGCATAAGGCCTCACTCCAGCGCGTCATCAAAGGAGCACGTTGTCGCTGCCAGACCATGGGTTCTTGTTCCTTCCACGATGGTTATGAGTAAATTGAATGGTTTCCTCGCAACCTAAACCCCAACTGGGCGAATTGCCTCAATGATAGCACAGAAAAACGCAGACCGGCTAACACTTCATTAGCCGGTCTGTGCTGAACACCCCAAAAGAGTGGCATTACTATGAGGAATTGGCTGAAGCCGCTTTCTTCTGCCGCCGCGGTTCATCCGCCCGCTCGTGCTCGACCTTGGGGAAGCCCTCCATGCGATAACGCGACTTGTTATACACCTTGAGGGTCACGGTGCGCAGGCTCTCAGGAATCGTGACGACGCGTGCCCATTTTTGCAAAATCGGCGAACGATGCTGACACTCGGCCAGGAAATAGTTTGGAATGCGCGGGCTAAGGTGATGGATGTGATGATAACCGATGCTGCCGGTAAACCACTCTAATACTCTGGGGAGTTTGTAGTAGGATGCCCCTAATAATGCCGAGGCCACGTAGTTCCAGTTCTCGGCCCGCTCCCAGTAAACATCTTCAAACTGATGCTGAATGTAGAAGAGCCAGATTCCACCCGTGCCCGCTATCCAGATCACCGGGAGTTGGATCATGAGATACGCCTTCCAACCTACCAGCGCAATTAGCCCGGCGGCTAATGCTACAATGCCCAGGTTGGTCAGCCAAACGCTACGCATTTGGCGCTTGCCGTAGCGCGGCAAGGGTAAACGATGCATGATCAGGAACATAAATATTGGCCCTAAAATGAACATGACCAGGGGATTGCGGAAGAAACGATACCCCAGTTTCTCCAGCCAGGCCTTTTCATAAAACTCTTCAAGGGTGAGGGTAGTGACATCGCCCACACCGCGTTTGTCCAGATTTCCGCTGGTCGCATGATGAATGGCATGGGAATGCCACCACTGCTCACCAGGGGTAAACACCAGGATTCCTAACCAGAATCCCACCGAGCGATTAAGGCGGGTAGAGGGGAAAAACGAATTGTGACCACAATCGTGAAAAAAGATAAAAACCCGGACCAGAAATCCTGCTGCCAAAACTGCTAAGCCCAACGTCAAGGCATATGAGATAGCCAAACTGCGGTACATGAGGTACCAAAGTAACCCATAGGGAATAAGGGTATTCGCCAATTGCCAGATGGCTCGACGGGTATCGGCATGCTGAAAAACCGCTATTTCCCGATTGATCTCACTTAATTTAGGCAAAGCGGCAAGTCGCGCATCACGGGTCGTTGTCTCCATGGGGTTTTCTCCTTTTTATTCGGTCATGGATACTCTCATTTTATGGTACACCCCCCGCATCCACACCGCCCATGTGGAGCAATTCAGTCATATTTCAGGTCATACGTCCGACCTCATGGACACATGTCTACTCCCTCAGCGCGTGTCAGTCCGTGCTATCCTTGACGTAACTTCCGGATGACCACACGAAGCAAACGCGCCCCCAACACCACGCCCATCCCTACACCGACCAGGAGCGGTTTCCATACATCCCCCCGCAACTTCAACGGATCACCCTTGACCACCAACCCTAAATGTATCAATGCCAGAAGTGCGCCCAAATAAACCCAGCGATGCAGGTGCTTCCAGGTTTTTCCGAGCCAACGTTGAATCCAGTGCGGCGAACTCAACGCCAGAAGAAGCAAGATCAGGAATGCCCCTGCACCATACCATAAATAGGGTTTCTCGCCAAATTCACCACCTAACCAAGCCCAATTTAACCCGTAATCTACCCCAACATAGAGGCTAACATGGAGCAAAGCATATCCAAACGCATAAAGTCCCAAGGGACGCCGCCAACGCCCGATCCAGACCCAACCGCGCCACCAGCTCAACGGTGTGCAAGTCAGCGAAGCCAGCAGCAACAAAATAGCCGCATCCCCACTCCGTTGTATGGCTGCCTGTAAGGGATTAACCCAATATGCCCCCCACGCCAAATTGATCCCCAACCAAAACAGAGGCGCCAACCCTAAGGCATGCACCGCGGCCAATCGCCACCCCCGTGCCCTGGTCTGCTGGGTCAGACCTTTCATCATGGCCCGGTTCAATAGTTTAACCGCAAATCCATCCCCTGATACAACCCCGCCACCTGCTCCGAATATCCATTGAAGAGCAAGGTGGGACGACGCTCACTCTCGCCAATGCGCCGCTCAGTGGCCTGTGACCAACGTGGATGCGGGACATCCGGGTTGACATTCGCGTAGAAGCCATACTCTTGCGGTGCCACGGTTGACCACAATGTGGTAGGTTGTTCTTCAGTCAGTTCGATCCGCACAATGGCTTTGATGCTCTTAAATCCATACTTCCAGGGCACAACCAAGCGTAACGGGGCGCCATTTTGCGGCAAGAGCATTTGCCCATACAGCCCCAAGGCCAGGATGGTTAAGTCATGCATGGCTTCGTCCAGGCGCAAGCCCTCGGTATAGGGCCAGGGGAACAGGCCGGTTTTCTGCCCCGGCATGTGTTCCGGATCATAAATCGCCACAAAACGAACGTAGCGCGCACTGCCCATCGGCTCAACCCGCTCCAACAACTGGCGCAGGGGGAACCCCAACCAGGGGATCACCATAGACCATCCTTCCACACATCGCAACCGATAAACACGTTCCTCCAGCGGAAAAAGACGCAAGATATCTTCAATCCCCAGTGTCTGCGGTCGGTGCACCAAACCACCGATGACCACGGACCAGGGCTGGTAAGGAAAATCACGCGCCAAATGAGCTACAGCCTGCTTGTCGGTTGAAAACTCATAATAATTGTTGTAGTTGGTCACTGCTTCAAATGGCGTCAGAGGATCACCTAATTCATCCGACGTCCCGGTAGCCTGGGGAGTTATTCCGGCCCTATCAGGGAACGACTCGCGTGACGGGGGCAGACACGCGGCCAGCGCAATGCCCGCCGACAGCGTTAGCGCGCTTTGCAGAAAACGGCGCCGAGAAAGATAAAGGGCCTCCGGCGTGATCTCAGAAGACGGGGGTATGGGGTATTCTAAACGCACTTAACCTCCTTTTCCGCCTTCATTATAGCGAATTTGGAGATTTTTAGGTTTAATTTGTCAATACCCTTAGCGCGGTTTTTACAACTTATGCGAGCGAGGATGTGCGTGCTTGCTCAACCCACCACCGTGCAAAACGCTCGACCTGCTCATACTGCGCCGCAGTGGGGCGAATGAAAGGCCGAACACGGCGAATAATCGCCCAAGCCTGCTCCACCGGATATCCCAGGCTGACAAGATAAGCCGCTACGAGTGTAGGTGCCCGCCCCACGCCTGACGCGCAGTGGATATAAACCTTACGTCCTGCCTCAATTTGGGAATGAATAAATTTGACCCCCGTGTTCAAATCCTCCAGCGTCGGCGCTTGGTCGTCAATGGTGGGCAAGTGAAGGTAATAGGGGGGTGCCAACCCGGCGGCATGGTCATCAAACTCTTGGCGCAAGTTAACGACTGCCTCAACCCCCCATTGCTCAAGAACACGTTTACCCCGTGCTTTAAATTGTCCTCCCACAAATACCCCCGGTGCAACCTGTGAGAGCCGCTGCAAGGGCCGATCTAGAACCACCCGGCAAAAAAGATTCAGTAGCCACAATCCCGTGGTGCGTACCCCTTGCTCCAGCAGCCGCGCCACCAGGATGCGCATACCCTTGACAACCTGGGATCTTCTCTCAATGGTCACATCGGATTCGGTCACGTTTCACACCCACCAGGCAGCATTTTGTTAGAGAATTGTACCAGATGACAGCCCTTTCAATTCCCAAACCGGGGCGAATATGGTAAATTGGTGGCAGAGACTTAATCGCCCTTGAGTTTTCCGTGATGCCTCTTGACCTATCCCAAAAATTTGCCCGCTACACTCACTTTGCCCAGAATGGGTACCTCAAACTGCGCACGTTATACCGCCGTGCCAACCGCCTGAGCCGCGGAAGCCTGCATATTCTGCGCTTGACCGTCTTGCGCTTCAGCCAAGCCCGCGGGGCAGAAGCTGCCGCCAGCCTCTCGTATTATGCCCTTTTTTCTCTTTTCCCCCTTCTATTGATCCTGATCTCGGTTTTAGGCTTCGTACTGCGCCGAGAGGATGCCTATCAAGTAACGCTCAAATTGGTCATCGAGACCATGCCCGCTGCCCAAAATCTGATTGAACGTACTTTGCAAGAAGTGCTTAGTCGCCGTGGCACTTATGGATTAATCGGTCTGTTGGGAGCATTGTGGTCGGCAACCAGTTTTTTCAACACCTTGGTGCGCCATATCAACTATGCCTGGCAAGGTATTAAGCCCCGCGATCTTATACGCACCCGGCTAATGGCCCTGCTGATGGTGCTCCTCATCATCCTTTTGCTAATCCTCTCCCTCGCTTCAACCCCGCTGATCAACTTCCTGCGCCAATCCCACCTGCCGGTGCGCAACGGCGTCCCACTGGAACAAACCCTGCTCTGGACTGCGCTCTCCACGCTGATACCCTGGAGTTTCACCTTTCTGATGTTCCTGGGTTTATATGCCTGGATCCCCAACACCTCGGTGCGCTGGCGAGCGGTTATATGGGGCGCGCTTTTTGCGGCGCTGGGCTGGGAAATCGCCAAGCGTGCTTTTGTCTTCTACTTGAGCAGTGGTTGGGCGCGGTATGAACTTATTTACGGTTCTTTGGGTACGGTCGTGGTCTTCATGGTCTGGATGTATGTTAGCAGCCTGATCACACTGCTTGGCGCTCACCTGACGGCAACCATTGATCAAAACGGCAAGAACGTCCCATAAACAGAAGCGGGGAAGCCTTTTTCCCCGCCCCTGTTACCATAGTTGTGTTAGGGATTAACTAGCGCGCCTGCTCGTAAAGCCGGCCCACCACATCCCAATTGACCACCGACCACCAGGCCTTAACATAATCGGGGCGGCGCCACTGGTAATTCAGATAGTACGCGTGCTCCCATACATCCAGCCCCAAAATCGGGGTATGCCCTTCCATGTAGGGGCTATCCTGATTGGGTGTGGAATAAACGCGCAATTTTTTATCCCCATCTACCACCAGCCAGGCCCAGCCGGAGCCAAACCGGGTGATGGCCGCATTACTGAACTGTTCCTGAAACGCGGCAAAAGAACCAAACGTAGCGTTAATTGCTTCCGCCAATGCGCCATGAGGTTCCTTCGCTCCGCCTGGAATCATCACTTCCCAGAACAGGGAGTGATTGGCATGGCCACCGCCGTGATTGCGCACCGCGGTGCGAATAGACTCGGGGATTTCGTTAATCCGTCGCAGAATTTCCTCAATTGGATGGTCAAACCACTCGGGCGCACTTTCCAGCGCCTTGTTGAGGTTATTAACATAGGCAGCATGATGTTTAGTATGATGAATCTCCATCGTCCGCGCATCAATGACCGGCTCTAAAGCCGCATAAGCGTATTTCAGTTCAGGTAGTTCGAATGGCTTTCCCATAATCAACAATCCTTTCAGTTTTTCAGGCCCTTTACCAGCCCGAATATATTAGATTTTCTAGATTATATTACTATCATTAGTAAAAATTGTCAACTGTAATTGTCCAAGGTTTTTACAAACCCTCTACCCTTTTGAGTCAAGGGTGCAAATTGCCAACTTGTTTTTGGCAGTGAAACGCTTTATGTAAAATCCACAGCGACGCGCAAGAAATCCGGGGCTCGTTCAAGGCGTACCACCCGCCCGTGGACAATGAGCGGGTCGCTGGCATCCAGATGCGGCACTTCTAACGCTACCTCATCCCCCACGTTCAGAGCCGCATCAGCGGCGGTTAAAAGCAACATTCCCACTGCGCTGACATTAATCGTTTTGGCCGCCGCCAAAATCGGAGCGATGATCTGCACCGGACGTTCCCAGTCAATGCGATTTGCACGCCGTGCATCACCCAGACCAACCACTGGCATCCTCCCAAGGCAATCCCGAATCCTATCGAATGCCCTTTTGTTTATTTATACCACACCTTTGAAACCCTCTGCCTAGTCGCCACCTTGCACCGATCTTTTTTCGGTTATAGGCACTAAGGGGTAAAATCAAGACAATTCCCGCTACACCATCCTGTTTTCCGGAGCATTGCCGCCATGATCATCCCAACTCTAGGCGCTTTGGCTGCCCTTCTGGCCGCTTTTTTCTGGGCTTCTGCTTCCTTCTTATTTGCGCAAGCCGGGCGTTGGTTGCCCCCGCTCCACCTTAACCTCTTCAAAGGAATCTGTGGTCTAGCCCTGTTAGGATTAACCCTTCTGGTCCTGCCCGGAAACATGACCGCATTTACCCCCTCTACCCTGCTTTGGCTGGGGTTGAGCGGCCTGATTGGGATTACCCTGGGGGATACGGCTTACCTCGCCGCATTAAATGATCTCGGGCCGCGCCACACACTGCTTTTATCCATCCTCGCACCGCCGATGACGGCCTTGCTCAGCCTGATCCTCTTGCACGAGGCCCTTACCCTTTGGGCCTGGGGAGGCATTGCCATCACCACTGCCGGCGTAGCGTGGGTGATCAGTGAACGTACATCCGAGACCCACGGGCAGACCCCGGTACGCTGGCGCGGGGTTATTTGGGGACTCACCGCAGCACTGGCTCAATCCGGCGCGGTCATTCTCTCACGAGCAGTCTTTCTTACCACCTCGGTCAACGCCCTACAAAGCGCCGTCATTCGTCTAGCCGCCGGAGTGGTTGGCCTGCTGCTGTGGATGATCCTCACGGCTCAAATACGACTAGAAATTAGCGCCCTTAAGGTCCAACCCCGCTTTTGGGGTTATGCCTTCGCTGCAACGTTTTTAGGCACTTACTTAGCCATGTGGCTGCAACAAGTGGCTCTCACCTATGCCGCCGCCGGTATCGTCCAGACTCTTCTGGCCACCAGCCCGATTTTTGTCCTCCCTCTAGCCGCCTGGCGCGGGGAGCGGTTAACACCGCGTGCTGTCCTGGGTGCAATGGTGTCACTGCTGGGAGTGTGGTTATTGTTCCAGCCGATTTAAGGCCTTATTGCGGGCAATTCGGTAGACGATCCAACGCCTCTAGGTTCCAAATATCACTGCGACTGCTTCGATCAGGAGCTAAGCCGCAGATGTCTGGGCGAGCCGCCACCAAATCTAGCGAAAAATACAGGGGAACCGATGGCAGGGCTTGTAGATAATACTCCTGCACGGCACGCTGGGCGCTTTGATAAGTTTCAATCTCATTGGGATTCGCATCAAGTGCCGCCCGGCAGAGGCGGTCATATTCGGGATCGCTGAATCCCGACAGATTGACACCCAACCAATGATTACTGGCATCGGGAATTTGGCTGCTCAAGTAAAGAAAGCACGGGGAACCTTCACCGCTTTGCCAGGAAAGAGCCGCCAGGTCGAACTTGCGCCCAAAAAGTGGCCCTTCTGGGCCCGGGGCGTAGAAATCTCCGAGGTCCAAGAACTGCACATTGACCCCGATACCACACCCCCGCAAACCTTCGGCCAGAATCGTCGCCACTTTTTGGCGTAAGGGTGCGTTGGTCGTCAGGTAGGTTACTGTCAACAGTGTGCCGTCCAACACATTGGGCACGCCCTGCGCCACGCGCGGGGTAGATGGGTTGGCATCATCATCTATCCAACCCACGGTCTCCAGCAACTGTTGCCCGCGCTGTGGATCATAAGGATAGGGATTCTCAGTGACGAGGGCACGCGGATCGTCAGGGGGATAAAAGCCCACCGGCGCCTGGTTCTGCCCCAGGAATATCTCTTTATTCACCCGCTCCCGATCCAGGCAATAGGCAAACGCCTGACGTACGCGTACATCCCCAAAAATATCCTGGCGATACCCCCCATAGGGGGAATAACCCGCATCATAAGCCGCAGGACGAATGCCAAAAACCAGTTGCTCCCAATTCGGCCCCAAAATACGCCACAGGCGAATCTGGCCCGCTTTTTCGGCTTCCAACACGTCTTTTAGCTGGTTCTCCAACAACACGGTACGATCTACAATATCACAGGCGCCGTGGAGTAAGGCATAGAGATTGTTGTCGGCTTGCTCGCCCAAGAAACGAAACTCCACCACATCAAATTTAGGAAGACCTTCATTGGCCCGAAAGTAGTTCGGGTTGCGTCGAACCCGTAAAACCTCACCAGGCTGCCAGGTTTCGATCAGGTAGGGTCCCCAACCCAGCGGGTATTTAGTACTTACCTCAGCACTTAGCAACGTTTTAGCGGTGTAATTACCCCAAATGTGCTGCGGGAGGGGAATAAAGAAGAGCGCCGCATGATCACGGGGGAAGTAGCCGGATTTTCCCATCCAGAGCACCGTTTGTGCATCTAGGGCTTGATACTCCGCAGTGCGATCAACGTAAAACTTCGAGGTGGGGGTTTGGGGGTCGGCGGCTAAGCGATACGAAAAGACCGAGTCCTCCGCAGTCAGGGGTTGCCCATCCGACCAGGTTACACCGGCACGCAGATGGAAGGTGATCCGCAGGCGCGTCATTTCCAGCGGTGTCGTGCCATCCCAGGTTTGGGCGCACCCTTCATCCCGGCATCCCGCCGGAAAAACCTGAACACCCGCTTCCAGAGGCACCACCTGACCTTCAGCATTGACAACCTCATCCCCGGCTTTGACGGTGATGCGTTCTTCAACCACATCGCCATTATCTCGGGTGGGCAAGCGCTCCAGGATTACCGGCGTCGGTTGGCCGTTGACCCAATCCACTGGTCCATCATAAATGGCCTCTAAGACATTCCACATCGAACGGCTATTGCCCCCGTAAATATATAGCGTTTGTGGTTCCTCACCCAGGCACACGGTTAACACCTTGGGGGGTTGAGTTGGAGTGGGAGAAAACGTGGGGGCAGATGTATTGACAACCGTTGGCGTGCGCTGGTCAGGGGTTATCCCAGCCGTTTGACATGCCGTCAGGATAAGGGTCATAATCACCCAGACGCCTATCCGCCTGCGCCAATCTGTGAAAGTCCCGATCATAAGATTCTCCGCAATGATGGTGCCTTTCAGCCCTTTTATCTGAGAGAAGGCTTCCCCATTATAACCACAATTCTCGCACCGCGTTAAAAAAGGCAGCCCCCGGCTGGCCCAGGGGCTGTCAAACGATCCAAGCGAGTACCCGCTCAGGACTTGATATCCCACTTCTCGTATCGGTCATACCCGGTGATGGAGGGTGTATCCACCACCCGCGGGCTGACCAGAACCTTATCCGCATACCAGTAAAGCGGAAGGACTACCGCAGCTTCATTAACCAGAATATTCTCGGCATCCGCATACAACTGCATGCGTTTCTCCGGATCCGTTTCTCTGGCCGCTGCCTTCACCAACTCGACAAACTTGTCATAGAGCGGGTTACTCCCGGGCGTATAAACGATCATTCCTTCGGCGTTTTCAGCTACCGGCCAGTTCACCACGTCCTGGTAAGCCCCAGGTGTGCCGTTATTATCGGTAAACACCTCGCGCAGGAAGTTATTGGCATCGGGGTAATCCTGCACCCAGGAACCGCGATAAATGTTCTCATTGCCTGCTTTGCGTTGCTTCAGGTAGACCTTCCATTCTTGATTGGTCAGTTTGACATTAATCCCCAGGGTCTCTTTCCACATCGCTTGCACGGCCTCGGCTTTACGCTTGTGCGATTCGCTGGTGTTGAACATGAGCGTAATATCCAACTGATCAGCGGTGAGGCCCTTTTCCTTCAAATACTCATCCAGCAATGCCTTAGCCCGCTGGGGGTCATACGTGAGGCCCAGATTGGGGAATTTCTCCGGTTTGGGAGCACCCGCGACACCCGGATGCGTGAACCAGCGCGCCGGTTCGCCTGTCTTGGTCACATTCTTGACCAACGCCTCACGATCCACGGCCAGCGCCAACGCCAACCGCACCCGCACATCATCGGTGGGGGCCTTAGTGGTATTGAAGGCGTAGAATTCAGTCCCAAGGGTATAGGTGTTACGCAGCATATCTGCGTATTTCGGATCATTGAGAATGCGATCCAGGTCACCTGAGGGGATGCCCGACACATCGAGATTACCCGTTTCAAACTCGGCTAAGGCACCCGAAGTATCCACCAGTTTCCAACGCACCTCATCAATCTTGGGTGAGGGTACAACTGCATCACCTGGCCAGAAGGGGTTCTTCACAATGGCAATTTCAGAGTCGTGTACCCACTCCTTGAGCGTAAACGGCCCATAACCCTGGTAGAAGCCCGTCTCCGTCCAGCGCTCGCCGCGCCCTTCGGTGCAATCATCCCCATCAATAATCCACTTGGGCTGCGCATGAGCCACCCACAGACCAGCAATGTTGAGGTTATACACCGCCGGCTCAACGAACGTGATTTGCAACGTCTTGGCATCCAGCGCCTTGACCCCGACAGTACTGGGATCCTCGGTTTCCCCCTGATTGTAAGCCGCGGCCCCCTCAATGCCGTACAGCACGTATGCATAATCCGAGGCCGTGGCCGGGTTGAGGGTGCGCAAAATGCCATATTCAAAGTCATAAGCGGTTACATAGCGTGGGTTACCCTCACAATCCAGCACCTGCTCGACCTCTTTCCCGTTGTAACGCACCCAGGGCACGCCCTCTTTGATCGTAAAGGTGTAAGTTCGCCCATCATCCGAGGTCTTAACATCCGTGGCCATTGCCAGTTCCAATTCTGCCGTCTGTTCGTTCTGACGTGTCAGCCCCACCGTCATCTCGTCAATGAGTTGTATAGAAATGACATCCACCGCCAGCGCCGTATCAATCGTGGGAATATCCCCTGGACCCCAAGCCAGGCGCAAGACTTTACGCTGCTCGGCCGGTTGTGTGACCTGGGGCGTGGCGACGACCACTTTAGGCGTCCCTTCAACCACCACGGTCTCCACAATGACTTGCGGGGTGGGTGCAGTGGGTTGGCAGGCTGCCAACACCAATGTAAGGGCGAGTAAAACACTCAAGGCCATCCAGACTTTAGTACGCATTGCAACCTCCTCCTTTGGGAATTAATAGGATAAGCCGCCCTGAGAGTTGGCAAATCCCTCAGCGCGGCGGGCTAACGACCTCAATTCTTAGGGTGCGAGTTCTGGAACTACGAATAAGCCCCTCTAAAAGATCACTGGGTTCCGCGCAGGCGCGGATCAAGCGCATCGCGCAAGCCATCGCCCAGGAAGTTGAACGCAAACATGGTGATCGCCAGCGCTAACGCTGGGAAAATGGTTTGGTTGGGGTAGGTGCGGATAACTTGAGCGCCCTCGGAGATCATGGAACCCCAGGAAGGCGTGGGCGGGTTGACACCCAGCCCAATGAAAGAGAGAAACGCTTCCGTTGTAATGTAGCCGGGGATTGCAAGCGTCTCCGCCACCACCAACGGACCAACGATATTGGGCAGAATATGGCGGAACATGATACGCAAGTCAGTAGCGCCAATGGTGCGGGCTGCTTCAACAAATTCCTTCTCGCGCATCGAAAGCACCTGTCCACGGGTGAGGCGCGCCATCGTCTCCCACGCCGTCAGACCAATTCCAATGAAGATAAACAACATGCCCCCCATACGCGCATCTAACTGGCTGATGCTGTAGGCAAATGTGCCTGGCTCAGGTCGTGCCAACGTAGAGCGGAAGAATGCCATGAGCAGGATGATAAACAGCAACCCCGGGAAGGCGTACAAAACATCCACGATGCGCATCATGATGTTATCCAGGCGCCCCCCAAAGTACCCCGAAATACTGCCGTAAATCACGCCGATAAAGAGGCTAATGAGAGGTCCGATCAGCGCAACGGTTAGCGAAACACGCGTCCCGTATACGATCCGGCTGAAAAGATCACGCCCCACATAGTCCGCCCCTAAAAGATACTTATCCGAGATTTTGGCATAGGGCTGCATGGTAGGGAACACCTTAAGCATCCAGGCCGGAACCTTGTTCTGATCCACCAGGGTCTGCTTTTCATAAGGATAAGGGGCGATCTTATCGGCAAAGATTGCGGTTAGGTAGAGGATTAGAATAATCACCCCGCCGATCACTGCCGCGCGGTTACGCACCAACCGGCGCAGGGCATCTTGCCACAGGCTTTCGCGTTTTGTGGTCAGAAGAACATCCTTTTGGCTTGCACGATCCAAGGTTACAGGCTGAGCCATACTCTCTCCTCGAAACGCTTAATCATACCGGATGCGTGGATCCAGGTATGCGTATACGATATCCACAATCAAGTTGGCAATCACCAAAATCACCGCATACAGCAGAATAGTGCCCATGATCACCGGGTAATCGCGATTGGTGATACTGGTGACAAAGTAACGTCCCATGCCCGGAATACCAAAGGTAACCTCCGTGACAAAGGTCCCGGTAACCAAAGCGGCGAACAGCGGCCCCAGGATGGTGACCACTGGAATTAGCGAATTCTTGAGTGCATGACGCACAATGACCAGCGACTCGCGCAATCCTTTGGCCCGCGCCGTGCGAATATAATCCTCGCGCATGGTTTGGAGTAAACTGGCGCGGGTGAGGCGGGCAATAATGGCTGAAGAACCTAACCCTAATGCTACCGACGGCATAATCGCATAGCGGAAGAACTCGGGGCTCAAATCGCGCGGGAAGATACCCAACACAAAGGGCGGTTTAGCCCCCCACCCTGTCGGTGGAAACCATTTCAGGGTGACTCCAAAAATCCAAATCATAAGTGGGCCCAAAATAATGACGGGTACCGAAACCCCAAAAATGGCCACACTCATCCCTAGATAGTCAAAAATGGTGTTCTGTTTCAATGCCGCTAGAATCCCCAACGGCATTCCGATGATGATGGCGACCAGCAAGGCCATAATCCCCAGTTGGGCAGAAACGGGGAGTTGTTGGCGAAAGATATCGTTAACGGTGCGACTGCGTGATGAATAGGTCGGGCCAAAATTCATCCACTTAAACCACACATTACCCAACTTAACGGTAATTAAGAAATCATCATCTACACTACCTTTGGGTGGAACAGAAGTTATCCGCGGGATAAAGACATCGTACATGTAGCGCCCATATTGCACCAATAAAGGTTCGTCCAAATGGTAACGTTTGTTCAAGTTTTCAAGGATTTCGGGCGGCAAGGCTTTTTCGCGATCAAAGGGCCCCCCCGGCACTGCATGCATTAGCCCAAACGTGATCGCCGATACCACAAATAGCACCACCAGGAGATAAATCAAACGCCGCGCAATATATCGGCCCATTCACTCACTCCTAAACAAATTTCGCTCATAGAGAAGTGGAGGGGAGAGGCGCCCCCCTCCCCTCCTGTTTCTCCTCATACACTACTGGGTAATATCCCACTTCTCGATGTGCTCGAGGCCACCCAGCACCGAGAACGTGCGCTGGACATACGGCTTGGTCACGGTAACGCGGGTGTACCAGTAGATCGGAATCATTACCGCATCTTCGTAGACCAAAATCTGCTCCGCCTGCGCGTAGAGGTCTACACGCTTCTGCGGATCGGTTTCGCGGGCAGCCTGGACGACGAGTTCTTCATACTTGGGATTCTCCCAATTGAAGCCGCCACCCTCAGCCGGGTTAGCCGAACCACCCTTGGTGGGTACTTCGCGCAGGAAGTTGTTTGCATCCGGATAGTCCTGGCACCAACCAAGGCGCCAAATCTGCGGCGTTGCTTGCGGGTCGCGGATGGTCTTCAAGTAAACCTTCCACTCCTGGTTCGCCAGTTTGACATCCAGGCCGAGGTACTCTTTCCACATCTGCTGAATGGCTTCAGCGATCTTCTGGTGACCCGAAGAAGTGTTGAACATCAGGGTGATATCCAAATCGCTAACCTTCAGGCCCTTCTCATCCAGGTAGGATTGCAGTTCGGCCTTGGCCTTTTCCGGATCAAACTTGACGCCCAGGTCGGGGTATTTGTCCAGGGTCGGTGCACCGGTCAGACCAGGGCGGGAGAACCACTGCGCCGGTTCCTGACCACCCTTGAGCACGTTGTCAATCAGGCTCTGGCGGTCAATCGCCATGGAGAGAGCGCGGCGCACACGGGCATCATCCACGAACTTGGCCTTGGTGTTGAAACCGTAATAGTAGGTGCACAGTACCGGGCCGATTGCCAGTTGTTTGGAGAGTTCGGGATCTGCCTTCACCCGGTCCATATCGGCCAAGGGTACCGCCGCCACATCCAGGTTACCGGCCTCGTACTCGGCGAACGCCGGAACCTCATCCAGCATGGTCCAGGTGACCTCATCAATCTTGGCCACCGGCACGGAGGGCAGACCCGGCCAGAAGGGGTTCTTGACCAAGGTGATGTAGGAGTCATGCACCCATTCCTTCAGGGTGTAAGGGCCATAACCCTGGAAGAAACCAGTCTCAGTCCACTTATCGCCACGGGCCTCGGTGCAGTCATCGCCCTCGATCAACCACTTCGGTTCGGCGTGGGCAACCCACATGCCCGCGATGTTGACATTGTAAACGGCCTGCTCGGTGAAGGTGATCTCGAGGGTCTTCTCGTCAATGGCCTTCACGGCAACCGTGGTCGGATCCTCGGTCTTACCCCCGTTGTAATCTGCCGCACCCTTGATAGCAAACGCCAACACATAAGCGTAATCCGAGGCCGTCTTGGGGTTCAGTGTGCGCAGGATGCCGTATTCAAAGTCATAAGCGGTGACATAGCGCGGATTGCCATTACAATCCTTAACCTGCTCGACTTCCTTACCGTTCCAGCGCACCCACGGGATGTTCGACACGAGATGGAAGGTAATAGTCTGAGTGCCGTCCTCATTATTGACCACATCCCAGGATTCGGCCATGCCGGGTAAGACTTCCGCGGTCTCTTCATTCTGGCGGGTCAAACCAACCGAGGTTTCCTCAATGATTTGGGTTGAAGAGGTATCCGTTGCCAGCGAAGGATCAAGGGTTGGAATGTCACCCGGGCCCATGTTCAGGCGCAACACCTTGGGACCGGCCGCGGCTGGCGCGGGCGTTGCGGTCACCACGACCTCCTTAGGCGTCCCTTCCACCACCACCGTCTGGATGATGGTTTCAGGGGTTGCAGCAGCGGGTTGGCAGGCGCCCAAAACCAGGCTTGCCAAAACCAACACACTGATCAACAAGAAAAACTTGGTACGCATATCTTTCTCCTCCTTATAAAAGGATCTAGAATGGATTCGAGTGGGTTAAGCGCCCCGCTTTCTCCAACTCACCACACCTAACACAGATTTCCAACCATCACCTCCTTTCGGAAAAGTCGCCTTATTTAAAAATTTATACCATATGACAGGCCACAAAGTGACCTGGACTTACCTCACGCCATTCCGGTTTGACCTCTTTACAAATCTCCGCCGCCAGCGGGCAACGGGTGCGGAAACGGCACCCCGAGGGCGGGTTAACCGGTGAGGGCACATCCCCTTGCAGAATGATGCGCTTGCGTTTCTTCTCTACCGCCGGGTCGGGGATGGGCACCGCCGAGAGCAACGCCTGGGTGTATGGGTGCAGGGGATGATTGTAAAGTTCATTGCGCGTCGCCAGTTCCACCATGACACCCAGGTACATCACCGCTACCCGGTTACTGATATGGCGCACCATTGAAAGATCATGCGCAATGAAGAGATAGGTGAGGCCAAATTCTTGCTGCAGGTCTTCCAGCAGGTTGACCACCTGGGCCTGAATGGACACATCCAGCGCCGAGATGGGTTCATCGCAGACAATGAATGAGGGTTGCAGGGCCAAAGCGCGTGCCACCCCTATGCGCTGGCGCTGACCACCCGAGAATTCATGTGGATAGCGATTGGCATACGCGGGATTGAGCCCCACCAGTTCCAGCAAGTGCTCCACCCGTTCCTGCACTTCGCGCCCCCGCGCTACGTTGTGGATGATCAACGGTTCGCCGATGATCTCGCCAACCGTCATGCGCGGGTTAAGACTGGCATAGGGGTCCTGGAAGATCATCTGCATGCGTCGGCGCATTTTGCGCAGATCTTCACCCTTGAGCCTAACCAGATCAACCCCTTCAAAATGAACACTCCCGGAGGTGGGACGGTAAAGTTGGAGGATGGTGCGTCCGGTGGTGGATTTTCCACACCCCGATTCGCCCACCAACCCCAACGTTTCACCTTTATAAATATCAAACGTTAATCCATCTACCGCGTGAACCGCCCCCACTTGACGTTGAACAATAATGCCGCGGGTAATCGGAAAATGCTTGACCAGATTTTCAACGCGAACCAGGACTTCGGGCTCGGCCATCAGCGTTCTCTCCCAGTTTGAGTGTCCACCCAGCACGCCACTTGATGCTCAGGAGCAACGGTCATCAAGGGTGGGTTCTCGTGCCAACAGTGTTCAACCGCGTACTTACAGCGCGGTGCAAAGGGGCAATAATTCGGCTTCTCTAATAATACCGGGGGCAAGCCATCAATCGAAACCAGACGCCGATGGCCGGTTTCATCCATACGCGGGAGACTACCCAGCAGGCCAATGGTGTAAGGATGGGTGGGGTGGGCATAAAGTTCATCCACCTGTGCCATTTCGATGATATAACCGCCGTACATCACCGCCACCCGGTCGGCCAACCCGGCGATGATCCCCAAGTCATGGGTGATCCAGATGATGGCCATTCCCAATTCATCCCGCAGACGCTTGACCAGATCAATAATCTGCGCCTGGATAGTGACATCCAACGCAGTAGTCGGCTCGTCGGCGATCAGGATTTGCGGGGTGCAGATTAGCGCCATGGCAATCATCACACGCTGGCGCATTCCGCCTGAGAATTGGTGGGGGTAATCGTTCAGGCGTTCTTTGGCATTCGGAATGCCAACCATCGCCAACATTTCCGCCGCTCGTTCGAGGGCTTGCTTGCGTGACATCCCCATATGGATTTCGAGCGGCTCAGCTACCTGGCGACCAATGGTCAACACCGGATTGAACGAGGTCATTGGGTCCTGAAAAACCATGCTAATGTGAGCGCCGCGGATATGACGAATTTCCTCATCGCTCATCTTCAGCAGGTCTTTACCCTGGTAGATAGCCTTTCCCGCCACCACCTTACCAGGCGGCGATGGGATCAGGCGCAACATTGACATCACGGTCACACTCTTACCGCAACCACTCTCCCCCACAATGCCCAGGGTCTCCCCTTCACGCAGTGAAAATGAAACGCCATTTACGGCATGGACGATCCCTTCACGAGTGCGAAATTGGGTCTCCAGGCCCTCAACAGTTAATAAATCGGTCATGGAATGGACCTCGGGTGTTATAGATGTTGTTCCAGGAATTGGAATGGTATAGCCCATAGGTAAGCCAGAACAAGGCAAATCAATTTTACAACCAAAAAAAAGCGCTGTCAAACCGAATCACCCGTTGCGCCAATTCAACCGCTGCGATTCAGGACAAGTGTCCTGGGTTCCTTATGCTTTTTGTCGCAACTTGACCTATTCAATATACCCTTTTACGGTTAGAATCCAGGTCATCCCACACCATAGAATGTAAGGTTAGCGGTTGAAGAGTACCCTTTTAATAACGACTTTGTTCTCCAGTTTTTCCATATTGCTCGCCTCGGCGCCAATGGTGGGCGAAATGATCGCCACCACAGCGCCATTACGAATCCTCAAAGCGCCCCCTTCTATATTGAAGGTTGATTACGAAAAAGTAGAATTTTTAACCTCCGATGGCCTGACCCTGCGTGGGTGGTTCTTTCCCGCCGCCGATCCCGCGGCACCGGCCATCCTATATGCCCCGGCAACGGCTAAAGACCAGCGCCAGGGTTTAAGCCTGGTGCGCCCCTTGCATGAGGCAGGTTATCACGTTTTGCTATTCAGTTACCGTGGGAGCGGTGAGAGTGACGGCAACCGTTTTGTGTTTTCCTACGGCGCGCGCGAGAGTCAGGATGTTGATGCCGCCGTGCGTTATTTAGTCGAAACACGTGGCATCACTTGCATTGGGGGCATCGGACATTCTGCCGGTGCGGTGGCGCTCATCCTGAGTGCTGCCCGCAACCCCAACCTCCATGCCGTTGTCGCCGCTGCCCCGTTTCCCTCACTGGAAGATGCATGGCGGGTCAACCGCCCCACTTTCTTCCCGCCCCCGCTTTACGAGCAGGTCATGCGCCTGGCAGAATGGCGCAAAGGATTCACCCGCGATGAGGTGCGCCCTTTGGACGTTGTTCACCGCCTTTCCCCGCGCCCAATTCTCTTCGTCTTTGGACAGGCCGATCGGCGCATTCCCCCCGATCAAGCTAAGCGCCTCTATGAAGCGGCTGAAGAACCCAAAGATATCATCTGGCTCCCTGAGGCTAGTCACGAACAGGTGCGCAGTCCTGGCCTGGATTTCCTTATGCCCCAACTGGTAGATTTCTTTCGGCGCAACCTTCACAGCAACGCCACCTGCTTCCACCGGCAAAGCATACCCTGACTTCTTACGCTGGCTACCATTCCGTTACTCCAAGAATGAGCGGTAAAATCAAATTACCGTCTTGGTGTCTTGAGGGAGGTTAAGGTGGACCTCATGGATTTTCTCCAGGCTCTGCGCGGCTCGGGCACGCAATACGCTTTCTATCTGCATCGTCAGGATCATCCCCCCTGTTTTGAAGCCAACAGTGAGCGTTTCTCTGCCGCCTCACTGATCAAAGTACCCATCCTGCTGGCCTGGCTTCACCTGGAACGCCAAGGAGATGTCAGCCGTGCAGAATGGTGTCATCTGGATGACGAACCTCAAGTCCAGGGGGCGGGATTTGCCTGGGCGATGACCACCCGCCATTTGACTTATCATGACGTCCTGTTGATGATGATCGCCACCTCGGACAATCTCTGCACCAACTTGGTCATCCGCCGCCTCGGAATCGAGCGCCTCAATCGGGTTTTTCAAGCCCATTTAGGATTAACCGACACAGTGCTTCAGCGCAAACTTATGGACTTTGAGGCGCGCGCCCGCGGTTTGGATAACTGGATCAGCCCCACCGACTGCATCCGCCTATTCGATCTCATCCGCAGCCTTGAGCCGGATGAACGACAATGGGTGGATCGCATCCTCAGCCTCAACCAGGACGATCGTCTGCTCAAGCGCAATTTCAACCCGGATGCACTCACCTTTTGTCATAAAACCGGCAGCATTCCGGGCGTGCTGCACGACTGGGGCTACACCTCCGAAACAGACGTTTTCCTGCTCATGCAAGGGATCCAGGACGAACGCGCTGCGTTGGAGTTATTTGGGGCAGCGGGAGAGTTAGCCCTGGGTACCCCTATGGCTTAACTTCAAGGCGCATCCAATCTTCCAACATCTGGAATCCGCAGCGCAAGGCTTCCAGATCCTCTTGATTGGGAGAAACCTGGCAAGCCAGTGGTTTGTAGGTTTGCAAAAGTGACTGTTCTGAGTCGGACATGCCAAAGGGTTCGGCACAGCCGTGCGGCTGCCAGACGATCTGTAAGCGCCTGGCATCCAAGTCGGTCTCCACAATCATCAAGGCTTGGGCTGGAGGAGGTGAATCTGTCCCACCCTCAGAAAACCAGGTTGGAATTGGTTGCCAGTCCAGAATTAACGGTGGGCAAACCGTTCCATTGCCCCGGGCGAACAAAGCCATGCGCACCGGGCCTTCCCAACCCCGCCAGGATGACGTGGACTCACCCGGTGCTTGAACTCCTCTACTACGCTGTTCAAACAAGCGCGCCAAACGCTCTTCCACCGCTGTGCGTAATTCATCGAGTGTAAGCCCGGAAGCCGAAGCCGCTGGTGCGCGGTACATATCGCTCAAGAAGAGCGCCCCTAGAACAACCAGAAGCACCGCCATAACGCGCGAGAACGAGAGGCGCCTACGACGTTGAGCAGGCCGAGCCGCCACCGTATGGGGCGCCATCCCGGATACGGAGATCCTTTGATAAAGTTGTTCGTAATGGGCAATGGTAAGTTCAAGATCGTGCGCTCGTGCAATTTGACGCCCCCGCGCCCCCATAACCGCCCAGGCATCAGGATGTGCTAAAAACCACTCCATTTGGACTGCCAGGTCTCTGGAATCTCCAGGTTGGAACAGACGCCCATTTTCCCCGTGACGGACCAGTTCCGGCAAGGCCATGGCACGGGCGGCGATCACCGGTTTGCCACAGGCCATAGCCTCCAGCGTGGCCAGGCTTAATGACTCCACATCTCCGGGCATTACAAACACATCGGCTGCTTGCAACAATTGGGCCACTGTCTCGCGGGGCACCCGCCCCAAAAAACGCACCCGATCCTGAAGATGATGTGCCGAAACCCAACGGCGCAGTGCAGCCTCCATCCCTCCTTCCCCTGCCAACGCCACTTGGAAGGGTCTTCCCTCAATCTGCGCTACGGCTTCGAGCAAAACCGGTAATCGTTTTTCCGGATCCAGCCGCCCAACATAGAGGAAAAGTGGAAAATCTGGTTCCAGATTCCAGGTTTGTCGCACCGCGCGGGGGTCAACTGGCTGTAGAGCCTGCCAATCCCACCAATCCACACCACAAGAAATAACATAGACTGGGGGACGCACATGTTGCTGACGCAAGACCTGGGCAGCTGCAGTAGAGGGCACCACCACCCCATCCACATGGTTGAGGTAAGAGAGCATCCAGCGCCAGGCTGCCCAGGCCACGATAGGACGAAAATAACGCGCTAACCATGAGAAATAGGGCGCCCATATCTCCGGTCCGGGATGATGCGTGGCCAGAACCGGCAGGCCGCGGCGGTGCGCCTCACGCCGGGCCGCCCGACACAAAGGCGAGGAATCCTGCAGGTGAACCACATCGGGTTGAAAGGCGTCGAAGATGCGCCGCATCCCTGCGCCCAACCGCCAGACCCAGACCAACTCGTTATGGAGCAGACTTAAGGGCAGTCCGGGCAAGCGCCACACAGTAAGGTTGCCCTGGCTTTCCATTTCCGCTCGCCAGCCGCGCCCTGGCACCACCACCCCTACCGAATGCCCGTGCCGCACCAATCCTTGCGCTAAGTTACCGCTAAAGGTAGCCTGCCCATTTAAGTGGGGCGGATAGGTCGTGGTAACAATTAGCACACGCATGGAGAACAATCACTCTCTCGCATCATCATGTCCGGTGGCTTCAATGCGCAATGCCGGATGACGGCGCAACAAACGGGGCAGAAAAATCATGCCCAGGATCAAAAAGAAAAGCGTTGAGGCGATCGCCAGATACCGCACCCCTTGGGTGATATACATCAGACTGTTGGCTAAATAGTAACCAACAGCGACGAAGGCGCCAGTTACAATCAAATTGGTGAGAAAAATCGCTCCAAACCAACGGCGCAAAGGCACCCGCGCCAGTCCGGTTGCGATTAGCGCTGGGATGATCATCCCATTGGTGAGTTTGGCAACGACCAAAATCTTAAGGGCATGACGTTGGACTAAATTCTGCAATCCTTCCACTTGCTCCCGGCGAATCCCCAACCAACGCCAGCGCGTCAGCCATTCCAATCGCCCAAGATACCCCAGAGCGTACCAAAGGGTATCTGCAATCAGGTTGCCCAAAGAGGCAGCCACAAAGACCGGAATAGGCGCGACAAAACCGGCCGACGCTGCCGTAGCCGCCAGCAGGATCGAGACCGGGCCTTCCAACGCCACCATGAGCACCAGAAGCGGATAAAACCACCACCCCACTGGCGCGAGGGGAATCAGATGAATCCATCCCAACGCATGGTCTATGCCGTTAAGAAAGCCTTCCATCGCCCATCCCTGTTGACAAACGCTAAATCCAAACTTAACTCAAACGTCCCTCTGCGGTTACACCGAAAATTGTTGACCGTGCTGATTATAATACGTGAAATGATCCCCTTGGGTTTTCCTTTCAAAGATTAGGATTCACCCCGATAATAATAAAAGCATAGGTTTGGCTTGACGCTCCTTTTTCTTTGGGATAGGATAACTGACGTGGCTCAGCACCGTTCTCCCCGTGTTCCCAATTGGGTAATCCTAGGGGATGGACTTTTCCTGCTCGGGGTAACGCTGGTCGGGGAAGTCACCCATGGGATTTCCCTGCTCTCTCCGCGCTGGCTCACCACATATATCCCGCTACTTATTGGCTGGGCATTGAGCGCCCTGCCGTTGGGGCTTTACCATACCTCATATGCCAGTCGCTTTGGGGTAAGCGTACGTACCCTTTGGGCTGTTCTTCTCGCCGTTCCTCTAGCCGCATGGCTGCGCGGTTTTTGGCTGCAAACCCCCGTGATTCCGCTGTTTGTTCTGGTACTAATAGCGACAACTGGCGTCACCCTGGCCATCTGGCGCGCAATCGCTGCTCTCCTGCTCCGTGCAAGAAAGGTTTAGGATGGACGAAGCCGCATACATTAGCCGCGCTTTAGAAGGTGACCTGGAAGCGTTCAACCACTTGGTGTTGACCTACCAGGATAGTGCCTATAATCTGGCCTACCGCATGCTAAACGACCCTGATGCGGCCGCCGATGTGACTCAGACCGCTTTTATCGCGGCATACCGCAGTCTTAAATCCTACCGCGGGGGCTCGTTCCGCGCCTGGGTTATGCGCATGGTGACCAATGCCTGCTACGATGAATTGCGGCGGCGGAAACGCCGTCCCACTATCGCGCTCGAGCCGCTCAACCGCGAAGACGAGGAAATCGAATCCCCCGCCTGGTTGGCCGATAACCACCTCTCGCCTGAAGAAGAAATTCAAATGCGTGAGCTCGAACACGCTATCACCCACTGTTTACAGGAACTCCCAGAAGACTTTCGGGCTGTGGTCATTATGGTAGATATAGAAGGATACGACTACAGCGAAGTTTCCCAGGCGCTGGGTAAACCCCTGGGCACGATCAAAAGCCGCCTGGCGCGTGCTCGCCTCCGCCTGCGTGATTGCCTGGCCGGATTTGCGGAACTATTACCCACCCGCTTTCGTCTAGGTAAAGAGGAAATGGCATGAAGACGCGACTCTCTCTCAAAGAATGGGAACGTCTCTCCGCCTACCTAGATGGACAACTTGGCGAACGTGAACGTCGGCAGGTGGAGGAATGGCTACGAACGCGTCCTGAGGTTCGTGAGGCTTGGCACAGTTTGCGTCAGACCCGGCACGTGCTACGCCACGCGCCGCGTCGCAGAGTTCCGCGCAACTTCACGTTAACACTGGCAATGGCAGGAGCGCCCGCACCTAAACCGCGCCCCTTCTTCATCTGGCAACTGGCACCGGCGCTAGCGGTATTTCTGGTCATTGTCGCTGTGTTAATAGAATTTTTGCCCATAGGTAGTGCTGGCCCTACCGCACACCCTCTCCTTTCCGCTGCCCAGCCGGAAGCCATGAGTGCGGCCCAACCCACTGCAACCGCGGTCGTCGTTTATTGGGGCGGGCCCCCATCACCGGCGATTGGTATGGGTGGGGGCGGCGGCGAGGGATTCGGTGGCATGGGCGGAGGAGCCGGGGATACCAGCACACCATTCAAGGGATATGCACCAGAGACAACGCCCCCTGCGCCGCCGTCACAACTCACCCCAACACCCGCTCCGCTACTCGCTACCCCGCAACCCACGCCTGAGGTACGCGCTCTAACTGTACCTTCCCCCCAAGCACTTAATCCCGTCTTGGGACTACCTGCACCAGAAGAGCGGGGTAAAATATACTTTGTTACTCCTACCCCAACCCCCGAGCGCGAAAGCCCCTTTGTTTTCCCAACCTCGTTCAAACGCCTGCTTCAAGGCGGACTGATTGGGCTGGCTTTCATTTTAGGGATGGTGGTCCTGATCCGGAGGTTGCGCTCCCAATGAACCAACGCCCGATTCGATTTTGTCCCTACTGTGGAGTTCCGGTGGTCTCCCGTTACTTGTTCGGACAGGAACGCCCCACCTGCCCTGAATGTGGATGGATTTACTTTGCCGACCCTAAAGTTGCCGCAGCGGCAATTGTGGAAGAAGAAGGTAAAATCCTGCTCACGCGCCGCGTCAACGAACCTTATCAAGGCTATTGGACGCTACCGGCAGGTTTTGTGGATGCCGGCGAAGACCCCGCCCGTGCTGCCGAGCGCGAGACCTTTGAAGAGACCGGCTTAGAGGTTCAGGTGACCGGCTTGGTGGAGGTTATCAGCGGGCGTGAGCACGAACGGGGTGCCGATATTGTCATTGTGTACCGCGCTAAACGCATCGGTGGCACGCTACGGCCCGGTGATGACGCCGACCGGGTAGGCTTCTTTGCCCGTGAACAACTACCTCCGCTGGCATTTCGGGCTACTCGCCGCGCCCTTGGGGTAGAATAAATAAAACAGAGAGTTCACCCGGTTTAGGCATGTATGAGTCCACAAGCCAAGACCCGTAAGCCATCCTCGCGCAAGGGCCGGCCTGGGGAGCAACCTTCGCGTCTGCGTGGGGCTCAACCAAAGGCACGGACCGCTGTGCGGCGAAAACCAGGCGCCACAACGCCGGGCAATCCACCGCGGCTCCTTGCCCGCCTGCAATATCTATGGAACCGGATCTCTCCCGAGCATAAACTCGATGCGCTTGGCGTCCTCCTAACCTTAACCGGCCTAGCCCTCTTCTTAAGCCTGATCTCATCTCAAAATGGAACGGTGAGCCGGGCTGTTCTCAGTGCCCTGCGCCGATTTCTGGGTTGGGGAAGCCTTGCAGTACCCTTCGCGATGATAATTTCCGGCATCTGGCTGATTCTACGCCGCGTCGAGCGCCTTCCGTTGCCCTCCACCCCCCGCCTGATCGGTTTGGGATTGCTCTATTGGAACCTGTTAACCTGGTTGCACTGGCTCAGCGGCAGTGGCCCCGGCCTGGTCAATCAGGGAAAGGGAGGCGGATGGTTAGGTCAAGCCACGCTTGCCGCGCTCCTTGGCGCCCTTGGTCAAGCCGGCACCATGGTCGTCCTATTGGGATGGCTGTGTTTTGGCATCATGTTGATCACAGACACCTCACTCACCGAATGGGCTAAGTTCGTGGTGAAAACCTGGCAATCCGTCGTTGCCAAACGCTTAAAACCCTCAGCCCATCGCCCAGCAATAACTGCACCGACATCTCAAAAAGTCACCGAAGACCTCCCTCCTGAGTTCCAGCCCCTGCCCGGGCGGTCACAACCTCGAGCCACGTCCACCCGAACACGTCGCACATCAGCCGAATCCACCACCAGTGAGTCCCCCTCATCTTCTACCCCCACTCTTCCCGCAACAACCGCTACCGAGCCGACATCGCTAACCGATTCACAACCACCACCCTCGCCCTGGGCATTGCCGGCCTTAGATCAGATTCTTGATCCTCCCACTCCCGCCGCCGCCCAGGATAACCTGGATCATGAGCGCGCCAAAATCATTGAGGAAACCCTGGCCTCGTTTGGCGCCCCGGCCCATGTGGTGGACATCTCCCACGGCCCTACCGTCACCCGTTTTGGCGTCGAACCGGATTTTATCGAAACCCGCAGCGGGCGCACCCGTGTGCGTGTCAGCCGCATTGTGTCGCTCGCCGATGATTTGGCGCTGGCATTAGCCGCACCTCGTATCCGCATCCAAGCACCTGTGCCGGGCAAACATTATGTGGGCATCGAGGTGCCAAACGTAGAAGTCAGTCGCGTAGCCCTCCGCGAGGTAATCGAGAGTGAGGCGTTCAAGCGTCTACGCTCACCCCTGCGCTTTGCCCTGGGCAAAGATGTGGCTGGGCGTCCGGTTGCTGCCGACTTGGCGACCATGCCGCATTTACTGATCGCCGGTACCACTGGCTCGGGCAAATCCGTATGCGTCAATGCTATCCTCACCTGTCTCCTGCTTCACAACACCCCGGCCGATTTACGACTGGTGCTGGTTGACCCAAAGCGGGTTGAATTGACTGGATACAATGGCATCCCCCACCTCTTGACGCCGGTGGTGGTGGACACCGAGCGCGTGATCGGCGCCTTGCAGTGGTTACAGCGCGAGATGGATGCCCGCTATCACAAATTTGCCCAGGTAGGGGTGCGCAACTTACAGGAATACAATGCCCGTCATTCACCCCCGCTACCTTATTTGGTCGCCGTGATTGACGAACTGGCCGATCTGATGATGTTGGCGCCAGATGAAACCGAACGCAGTATTACCCGTCTGGCGCAACTGGCACGGGCAACCGGAATCCACCTCATCCTGGCCACCCAACGCCCCTCAGTGGATGTGGTCACCGGTTTGATCAAGGCCAACTTTCCGGCCCGAATTGCCTTTGCGGTTGCTTCTTCGATAGACAGCCGCGTCATTCTCGATCAACCCGGCGCAGAACGCTTGCTCGGGCGCGGTGATATGCTCTTCCAGGCTCCGGATGCCGCTGCCCCCGTGCGGCTTCAGGGTACGTTTGTCTCTGAAGCCGAGATACAGCGGTTGGTGGATTACTGGCGCACTGCCGCTGCCCAGCAAACGACTCTCCCCTCGCCTAGCGCCAGCGGTGAGACGGCAGTGGATCTCTTCCCCCCTCACGTTCCCCTCAAACAAGGCGAACTGTGGGACACCGAGGGGGGCGATCCGCTGCTCCAGGAAGCCATTGACCTGGTACGGCGCGAAGGACGCGCCTCGGTCACCATGCTCCAGCGCCGACTGCGCATCGGTTATACCCGCGCTGCCCGGCTGATTGACGCCATGGAAGAACGAGGAATTATCTCTCCCGCTCTACCCAACTCCCCCATTCGCGAAGTGTTGGATTACGGGCCGGCAGCGCCGCCCGCTGAGGATTAAAAAACCGGCTGCAGAGGACTGCAACCGGCCATTTATAAAAGACAAGTTTACGTTTTTAGGATGCCGCGACTTTGATGCCCGCTGCCTCGCGCAGGAGTTCGGCTTTATCCGTGCGTTCCCAGGTCAGATCGAGATCATCACGGCCAAAATGCCCGTAGGCCGCAACCTGGCGGTAAATGGGACGGCGCAGGTCTAAATCGCGAATGATTGCGCCGGGACGGAGGTCAAAATACGTTTCAACCAGGCGCACAATATCTTCATCCGGAATGACACCCGTGCCGAACGTTTCAACGTTGATGCTCAACGGGCGGGCTACGCCAATGGCATAGGCAACCTGGATTTCACAACGCTCGGCCAGCCCGGCAGCGACAATGTTTTTGGCCACGTAGCGAGCTGCATAAGCGCCCGAGCGATCCACCTTTGTGGGGTCCTTGCCGCTGAAAGCACCACCCCCATGCCGTCCCATACCGCCATAGGTATCAACGATGATCTTGCGCCCCGTCACGCCAGCATCCCCTAACGGACCACCGATGACAAATCGCCCGGTGGGATTGACATAAATTTTCATCTCGCGGTCAACCATGTGGGATGGCAATACGGGCAGAATGACATGTTCAATGATGGCTTCGCGCACTTGTTGCTGAGTGACGTCCGGAGCATGCTGAGCGCTAATCAACACCGTATGCACTCGTACCGGCTTACCGTAATGATATTCAATCGTCACCTGGGACTTTCCATCTGGACGCAGCCAAGGCAACGTACCATTTTTGCGCACTTCCGCCAGCCGCCGTGTCAATTTATGCGCCAGGTAGATTGGCATCGGCATCAAGACCGGGGTCTCATTACAGGCATATCCGAACATCATGCCCTGATCGCCGGCACCGATTTTCTCGATCTCGGCATCGGTCATCTCACCAGTTTTGGCTTCCAGAGCCTGATCCACCCCCATGGCAATGTCACCGGACTGCTGACTGATCGCCACCTGCACCGCGCAGGTATTACCGTCAAACGACTTACTCGAATCATCATAACCGATATCCAAGATCACCCGTCGCGCTAACTGATCAAAGTTAATCGTGGCGCGGGTGGTAATTTCGCCCAAGAGCATGACAAAGCCGGTCTTGGTCGCCGTTTCGCAAGCCACACGGGAGTACGGGTCCTGGGCCAGACAGGCATCCAACACGGCATCGCTGATTTGATCGCACATCTTATCAGGATGCCCCTCGGTCACCGATTCGGATGTGAACAGGTACCGAGGCGAGTTCATAAACGACGTGTTCATTTTTTGATCTACCTCCTAAAAAGTGTTTTAGAAAAAGAAAATGCCCCTTCTGGGATAAGGAGGGGCAATCACTACACTTGTGTAGGCTGCCCTCTTATCTTCCAGAAATTTACTTTCTGCCGGACTTGGCACCTTGGATGCGTACGCGCCCACATCATACACATCCAGGTTGTCGAGGCTTCATCGGGCCGGTCCCTCCGCCTCTCTGGATAAGAGGTGCCTGAAAAGGCTATTCAATTGTTGACCGTATATTATCACAACCCGGGGTGAATGTAAAGGATGATCTCGTAATTGCTATTCCCACTCCAGGACTAAGGGCGCGAAAGCCGTGACAAATCGCCCCTCTTAATCAGACAAATGGAACTGGTAGAAATATCTATTTTGGATTACATTCTAATTTCAGAATAATTCTATACAAAAAGACAAGATCATGAAACCTTATTTGTTAGAGATAAAAGATTTATGCCTGAGCCGGGAGGGGCGGGTACTGCTTAACCACGTTAACCTGGCCTTGAAGCCGGGTGAGATTCATGTCCTGCTGGGCCTCAACGGTTCCGGGAAATCCACCCTCGCGTATACCATCATGGGATGCAGTGGCTACACCCCCGACCATGGCCAGATCCTCTTTGAAGGACGTGACATTACAGGATTAAGCCTCTCGGAACGGGCACGCCTGGGGATCACCCTGGCCTGGCAGGAGCCGGCACGCTTTGAGGGTATTCCGGTGGGCAAATACATTAGCCTGGGAATGAAAGAGCCGGATCGGCAACGGGTGATCGAAGCTCTCGAAGCCGTTGCCCTCCCCCCAGCTCAATATGGCTACCGCGCCGTTGATAAAACCCTTTCCGGTGGCGAACGTAAACGCATCGAATTGGCCGCCGTTTATGCCATGCGTCCACGTCTAGCCATATTGGATGAACCCGACTCGGGCATTGACGCACTCTCTTTGACCGATATTGAGCGCCTGATCCGTCGCATGGCAAATGAAGGATGCACCATTTTACTTATCACCCACCGCGATGAACTCGCCGAGATCGGCGACAGTGCATCTTTGATGTGTCTGGGCAGCATTGCCTTCGTGGGCGATCCCCAGGAAACACGCCGCTTTTACCGAGATCACTGCCGTTTACATCCCACGCCACCTGAACCCCTGAAGTTAGGGTTAGAACCCAAGGAGGGTCAATCATGACCCATGTTGCTCGTATTCCCTCACCTTCCGGTGATACGGCCCCGGCCTGGGCGGGGGAGTTAAATGCAATGATGGAAGCCTACCGCCAGGCTGGTGGTGACCCCAGCGCCCTTCAATTGCCCCAAGTCGCCACCCTGGTGATTTCTGCCAATCAGGTATTGGTTGCTCATGAGATCCCTGGGGTTCATTTTGAAGCCGAAAGCCTGCCGCACGGCGTCCGGGCTCGAATTTGGGTGGAACCTCACACCCATCTCGCCCAACCGATCCATCTATGCTTCGGTCTTTTGCCAGCCGAGGGGGAACAGGACATTCTGGCCGAGTATGACATTGGCGAACAGGCAAACGTGCGTTTTCTGGCTCACTGTTCGTTTCCCAACGCCATCAAGGTTGAGCATCGAATGCAGGCGCGCATTCGGATCGGTCGTCAGGCCAGCCTGACCTATTCCGAAGAGCACTTCCATGGCCCGCATGGAGGTACGGTGGTTATCCCCAAGGCTGAAATACTGGTTGAAGAGGGCGGGCATTTTACCACCACCTTTACATTGACCCGCGGTCGGGTGGGTGACCTACGCCTGGATTACCTGGTCCGTGTGGGAGCAAATGGGGTGGCCGAACTGGTCACCAAAGCCTATGGGAAAGGTGACGATACCATCCACGTGCGCGAGGTGGTCACTTTAGATGGAGCCGGCGCCCGCGGTCTGACCCGCACCCGCATTGCTGTTCAGGACAAGGCTCAAAGCCGCGTAGATACCATCACCGAAGGCAACGCCCCAGGTGCGCGCGGGCATATGGACTGCACCGAAATTGTGCGCGGGCAGGCTCAAGCCAGCAACAACCCCCTGGTTATCGTGCGCCATGACCAGGCCCAGGTAACCCACGAAGCCGCCATTGGCACCGTCAACCGCAAGGAACTAGAAACGCTGATGGCACGCGGCTTGAGCGAGGATGAAGCGGTAGATCTGATCATCCGTGGGCTGATGCGGTAAACCCAGGCAGGGTTTACCACTCTCAGCGTTATTGCATCGTTCAGCGAACGGAAAGGGTCTGATCTACACACATAGGGTTAAGACGAAAGAATCGTCGTCACATCGGGCAGATTCGGAACAACGCAAATGAATTCAAACGGCTCTTGGCCAATATTCTGGTAATCGTGAGGGACACCCGCTGGGATAAAAACGACATCCCCCGGCCCAACTTCGTAAACCTCCTGACCAATGCGAATCCTGGCTCTACCACGAATGACAAATTGTTCATGCTCAACACTATTGGTATGTAAGGGCATGTTGCCACCCACCTCAATCGTGAACATGCGCATGGCAAAATGAGGAGCCTCTGCGGCTGAAATCAATACCCGTTTGTAAACCTTTATGCCATTTGAAACCGGTTTTGCTTCAACTTGAAAACTATTCTTGACCATGGCTTCCTCCTGTGAATGTGATAAGCAGGAAGCCCGGGAGCTCCCGGGCTTCCTTTTTCGAACTCAAGCGGAAAGACGCGTTTAATCAGCAGAGGCCGGGGCTTCGGCTGGAGCACCCGCTGCCACTTCCCACGCCTTGGTGTTGCGCAGGAAGAAGAAGAACGCTGCGGCCAGGACGACCAACAATACCACCAACCCTAACGCACCCAAACCCTGCACCGTGCGGACGAACAGGAACGGCGGCCAGAGGAAGCCATCCGCAATGCTGGTAATTTGTACGGCACCCTCAGGCAGTGAAAAGCCGGAAGCAACCGCCGCTGCGGTGAAGAGTGGCGCCATGGAGGTGGCAATGTAGAAACCAATGGCCAGGGTAATCGTTCCTGCAATCACGATGCGCAACACGTTCCCGCGCATCACCGGCGCCGTCATTGCCACCACAAACGGGATCACGGCCAGGTCGGCGAAGAGAATGACGCGGTTACCAGGCAGGATGATGCTGAGCAAAATGGCAATCGGAACAAGCACCAGCGCACTGGCAATCGCCGCCGGGTGACCGATCAAGATGGCCGAGTCGAGGCCGATGTAGAACTCGCGATCCCCGCCTGCGCGCTTTTGCATGAACTCACGCGCTGATTCGGAAATCGGGATCAAGCCTTCCATTAGGATCGAGACCATGCGTGGCAGCAAGAGCATGACCGCTGCCAGATTGATGCCCGCACCCAGCACCTTCGCCAATACCGTCACGAAGTCGCCAGCGTTATAGAACGCAATCGCACCCAAAACCAACCCGATCACCAAACCCAGGATCACAGGCTCGCCAAAAACCCCGAGACGCTTACGAATGGTTTCAGTGTCCCATTCAGCATCCCGCAGGCCAGGAATGCGTTCGATTACCCAGTTTGTGGCAATCGCAATCGGAACGATGGGCGCCGAGGTCAGGTGAGGGATGGAAATGCCCGGCAGGCCATAGAATTTCTGCACGGCCTTAGCGGTCCAGTCGCCCAGGAAGAGCGCCAGAGCGGCGGCTAATGCGGCTGCAATCAAACCATAGAGCAGGTTGTTGGTCGCCGCTACAATAAGCGAACCGATGAAGGCAAAGTGCCAGTAGTTCCACACATCCACATCCAGGGTGCGGGTGAGGCGCAGCGCCAACAAAATCAGGTTGACCACAATGGTCAACGGGATGACCCACAACCCCACCGATGAACCAAACGCGATGGCTGCAGCTGAAGGCCAACCCACATCCACCACATCACGGGTGACGCCAGTGTTCTTGACGATGGCCTGAGCTACTTCGGTCAGGTTGCTCCACATCAGACCGATGACGAGATTGATACCGACGAAAGCCACACCGATGGTCACAGCCGCCCGAAAAGCTCGGCCGGGTTTGGCGCCGAGGATCAAGGCTAAAAGAAAGATAATGATGGGCAGCATAACAGTGGCGCCAAGCGTATCAAACAACGACTTAATCGCACTTAATACGGCATCCATTTTTTGCCTCCTGAGAGGATTGGTATAACAGAACGAAAAAAATGAACGATCGAATAGGGGAAGATTATTGTTTCAGAATCTCTTCAATTTGCTTCAGCACCTCCTCCTTTCCGATTCCCGTGAGAAACGCCAAGGTCTGGATCACGGGTTTTCCAAGATTTGAAGGCAACGGGGTCGTGGTGACAATCAAATCTGCATCAGCGGCGAGGCTTGGAACCTCGGTCGCTTTACACTGGCGCGTGGTCACGTTTAATCCCCGTTTCTTCATTTCCTCTTCAATCGCATGTGCCACCACGGTCGAGGTGGCGATAGCCGTACCGCAGGCGACCAAAATCACTTTAGGCTTGCTCACGTTTACCTCCTCAAGGAACAGGTTTTTATAGTAAATTGGGATGGAAAAGATAAAGAAGAATACCCGCTCAAGACTGTGTGGTGATCACTTGCGCCAGTGCCTGACGCACTGCCTCCAAAGACTGTGCACTAACTAAATCGTGAACGACCTGAGGGTTCTGCAAAATCGTCGCTACTTGCTGGAGCATCTCAACCTGTGATTTGGGTTGCTCCAACGCTAGCAAGAAGACGAGACGCACCGGAATGGCATCGGTGGGATCAATCATGTTCTGAAATATCACGGGTTCCGTCAAGGTGGCCAATCCCACCGCCGGACGAAGAACATGCTCGATATCCGTATGAGGGATTGCGGCGTGCACGTCCCCAGCTAGCCGTAAACCGGTTGGTAGTTTTGCCTCTCGTGCTAAGGCGGCATCAGCAAAGCTTTCTCGCACATAGCCTCCCTTGAGCAACGCCTCCGCCAGGCAGCGGATAACCTCTTCGGCCGAGGTTGCTCTAATGTTTAGGGCAATGGCTTCTGGTACTAATAAGTCTAGCAGATTTAGCGAGTTTGAAGTCACGTTCCCTCCGCACAAAATTTTTATCGGGTCACACCACCATCACTTCCGGTTGCTCCAACGCTTCCCGCAGGTCGGCCAGGAAGCGCGCCCCCACCGCCCCATCTACCACGCGGTGATCCGCACAAAGGGTCACCGTGAATACCGGGCGCACCCGAACCTGTCCTTGCTCATCCGCCACCACCTCGCGCCGTAAACTACCCACGGCCAGGATTGCGACCTGGGGTGGGTTGATGATCGCCGTAAAGCGTTCAATCCCAAACATTCCCAGATTGGAGATGGTGAAAGTGCCCTCCACCACGTCTTCAGGTTTTAAGCGGTTGGCGCGTGCTCGCTCGACTAGGTCGCTTATCTCACTCGCTAATTGGAGCAGATTTTTTCGCGCGGCATCGCGCACTACCGGCACGATCAACCCTTCCTCAACAGCCACCGCAATGCCCAGATTGACCTGCGCCGGAATGATAATTTGTTCGCCCTGGGGAGTCACCGTAAACCAGGCATTCAGGCGGGGGTGTTGGGTCAACGCCCAGGCACAGGCCCGCGCGATCACTGCCGTCAGACTGACTTTGGGTTGTCCTTCTTTAAGGCGCTGATTGGCACGCGCCCGTAACGCTTCGGCCGCCGTAGCATCAACGGTGATCTCCAAATGGATATGGGGAGCCTGTTGGGCGCTTTGTTGCATGCGCTGAGCGATCACCTTGCGCATCCCGGCCAGCGGAATAACCTCTGCAATGGGTGTTTGCACCCCAAAAGTCTCTCCACCTAAAGGAGGCGCTACTGGCTTGGTAACCTCGGGTTCCCTTTCAGGCGCGGCCGTTACCGTTCGCGCCTGCGCCTCATAGACACGCCGGACATCCTCCGACTGGATGCGCCCGCGTGGCCCACTCCCCTCCACTTGACCTAAATCCACCCCCAGTTCACGCGCTAACCGCCGCGCTGCCGGCACTGCCCGCACTTTACCTTCACCCTCAGCTCGGGTTGCTAAATATTCTTCGACATCTTTGCGCGTAATCCGTCCACCCGGCCCTGTTCCTTTAATTCGGCTCAAATCCACACCCTCAGCTTCGGCTAAACGCGCCGCCACCGGTGTAACCGGCACATCTGCGGCTTCAGGGGACTGTTCAGCCGGGGTGGGTACAACTTGGGAAGGAGCGACAGAGGGCGTGGGAGACGTAGGGCCGCCTGGTAAGGTCTCACCGGGTTGTAAGACGTAGGCAATCACCTGAGTGACTGGCACCACCTCACCCTCGCGGTAACGGATCCCAGCCAGTATCCCGCTTGCCGGTGCCTCTACTTCCATGTTGACCTTGTCGGTGGTTACCTCGGCGATCGGCTCACCCTGCTCAACTGCATCTCCCTCGTGTTTGAGCCAGCGCACGATTTCCGCCGTCTCTTGGGTAAAGCCGAATTTGGGCATAATAACTTCCGTTGCCACATTGCCTCCTAGTAAACCCCTTTAACCAGTTTACGGGCTTCTTCAACGATGTTTTCCACCTGGGGTACGGCATGGTATTCCAGGGTACGGTTATACGGGATGGGGATATCTAAACCAGCCAGACGGCGCACCGGTGCTTCCAGATAGTCAAACGCCTCGCTCTCTACAATGCGTGCGACAATCTCACCACCAAAGCCACCCATCTTGACCGCCTCATGCACCACTAACGCCCGACCGGTCTTCTTCACCGAGCGAATAATCGGCTCATCGTCCAAGGGGCGCAGGGTCCGTGGATCAATGATCTCAATTTCAATCCCTTCGGCTTGTAATTGTTCGGCAGCCTGCAAGGCTCGCTGTACCATGACCGAGGTCGCGACAACAGTTAGATCTTTGCCCTCACGCACAACATGGCTCTTTCCCAGGGGGATACGATACATCTCTTCGGGCACCGGCCCTTTGATCTTATAAAGCAACTTATGCTCAACAAAAATGACCGGGTTGTCGTCCTCGATGGCTGCTATTAATAACCCCTTGGCATCATAAGGGGTGCTGGGCATCACTACTTTTAACCCCGGAACGTGGACAAACCAGTTTTCCAGGCTCTCCGAATGCTGCGCCGCTGCACCGGTGCCAGAGCCGCCGGGCATGCGCAGCACAAATGGCACTTTGGCTTTTCCCCCGAACATAAAGCGAATCTTGGCAGCTTGAAGCACCAGTTGCTCCATGCTCAGGGTCACAAAGTCCATAAACTGGATTTCGCCCACCGGGCGCATGCCGGTCAAGGCAGCACCAATGCAGGCCCCAGCAATCCCGGCCTCAGAGATCGGGGTATCAATGACCCGCTCTTCGCCAAATTGCTGAATTAACCCTGCGGTTGCCCCAAAGGCACCGCCATAAACCCCAATATCCTCCCCGATGAGGAAAACCGTGGGGTCCTCAGCCATCTTTTGGGCGAGGGCTTCACGAATGGCTTCGACGTAGGTGATCTCACGCATAGACTCCCTCGAGAATCGTACTCACATCCGGTTCAGGGCTGGCTTGGGCAAAGGCGACCGCAGCTTCGATGCGGGCTTTGGCTTCCTCGATGTAGCGGTTTAATTCTTCCTCACTCAGGCCTAATAAATTTGCAAAGCGGCGGATAGGATCGCGCTGTTGCCAGAGTTTAACCTCTTCGCGGGTGCGATAGGCCTGACGATCGCTCTTGGAATGGCCTCGCCAGCGATAAGTAACCGCTTCAACCAGAGTCGGCCCCTGCCCCGCGCGCGCTCGTTCCGCGGCCTGGCGGATGGCGGCATACACCGCCAGTACATCATTGCCATCCACGGTGACGCCGGGAATACCATAAGCGCACGCCCGTTGGCTGATGCGCTCAATGTTGAACGCCTTGGTTACCGCCATGGACATGGCATACTGGTTGTTCTCACATAGATAGACCACCGGTAAATCCCAGATACTGGCCATATTGAGCGCCTCGTGAAAGGCACCCTCGTTAGCTGCCCCATCCCCAAAGATGGTCAGACAAACCTGCGACGTGCGGCGCATTTTTATGCTCAACCCGACGCCAACTGAAATGGGCAAGCCACCCCCCACTATGCCATTGGCACCCAGGTTATTTGCCTCCACATTAGCGATGTGCATCGAGCCGCCACGTCCGCGGCAGTAGCCGGTCTCCTTGCCCAGGAACTCAGCCATCATCAAGTTGACATCGCTACCCCAAGCGAGGCAGTGACCATGCCCGCGATGATGGTTGAGCAGATAATCACCTTTTTGCATGGCACGGGTGGCACCTACTGCCACCGCTTCCTGGCCGATTGAAAGGTGCATGGTTCCGTGCACCAAACCACGGGCAAAGAGGTCCTCCGCCTTTTCTTCAAAGGCGCGAATCAAACACATAGTGGCCAGCATGTCTAATGCCTGGTCACGGCCCAATTCGGCCAGCAAATGGTCATGATCCACAGGTATCGTGTTTTCAACGGTGATTAGAGTTGGTTGTGTCGTCATACGATGGTAATCCTTCCTCTAACGCGCGTAACGCAAACGTCGCTGCGACCTCATCGGTCACCAGGCGATTGATCAATCCGGAGCGGCTGGCGGCAATGATGGGCAATGCCTTAGCCTGCCCGCCCGCTACGCCGATGCGGATGGGCACTTTGCGCAAGGTTGCCGCATCAATACCCATAATGCAACGGGTCAGTGGTGTATCCACCAAGGTCCCATCCAGGGTAATGTGGATCGCACAGACATCACCCACCGCCCCTGCCGTGCGCAAATCTTCCAATTGCTCGGTGGTCAGATAACCGGCGCGCAACAGGCTGGCATATTCAGGTTCTACCGTCCCCACACCCACGAGTGCCAGATCAATATGGTGAAAATATTGCACCACCCGCTGAATGTGCGGTGCTTGCATCAAAGCCTTGCGGGTAGCCTCGCTATCCACAATCAGCGGCACCGGCAAGGTGGCATACTGACCGGTTAGCGCCCGCGCCATGCGCCGCGCCAGTTCCGGCCCGTCAATATCCGGATTGGGGGTGCCCAATGCCCCAATCATCTGCACCACCCGAATGCCCCGAAATGAACGTTGCTGCAAAGCGTTGACCGTTTCATAAACGGCTGTGCCCCAGGACGTGCCCAAGGTCATGTAATCGTGCAGGTGCGCTTCTAAAAATCGCGCCGCCAGTATCCCCAAGCGGCGCAACATCTCATTGTGTGCCAACGTTCCCCGCACCATCACCCAGACCTCATCTAAACCCAAGCGCGCTTGTAACGCCTGTTCGAGATCCCGGCGGCGTTGCATCGGATGGTTGATACGAATCTCCACCACACCTTGCCGCCGTGCCTCGGTCAGCAAACGCGAAACCATCGAGCGCGAATAGCCGGTGATCTTGGCAATCTGATCCTGGGTCAGGTTGGATTCGTAATACATCTCGGCAATGCGCGCTAAGAGGTCCAGGCGATCGGCATTTAGCAACATTCTTGAGCCTCGCATTTCGCAGAGGGGGCTAGATGTGATTATAAGGAAATTCAGAACGGGTACAAGACATTTGTGAATATAATTCACAAATGTGAAGATAATTGTTTGAGTAAACCTTAACCGATTCTTAAACCACCTTTTGAGCCACCTTAACACGTTATGTATATACTCAAATGTGAAATGATCCTATTTCAAGTGAGAGGAGAAGACCCATGCGTAAGTTGCTCCGTCTAGCAAGTGTGTTGTTCCTGGTGGCCATTCTAGCCAGCGCCTGTGCACCCGCCACCCCCGCATCTTCTGAACCAACGGTGATCGAGATCACCCGTATTGTTCAGGGTACACCCCAGGTCATTACCGCCACCCCAGCACCAACGACGCCAGCCGACATTGAAGGTACCATCCTGGTAGATGGCTCCAGTACGGTTGCGCCCATCACCGCGGCTATTGCTGAAGAGTTCCAGGCGGAATACCCGAACGTGCGTGTCCCGGTCGGCATTTCGGGCACGGGTGGTGGCTTTAAGAAGTTCTGCAATGGTGAGACCGATATTTCTAATGCTTCCCGCCCGATTAAGGAATCCGAAGCTGAACTCTGCAAGCAGAACGGCATTGAGTACATCGAATTACCGGTGGCGTTTGATGGCCTCGCCGTTATGGTCAATCCCAAGAACGACTTCGTGGAATGTCTAACCGTGGAAGAACTGAAGAAGATTTGGGAACCCGAGGCCGAAGGCAAGATCACTAATTGGAGCCAAGTGCGGGAAGGCTTCCCCAATCGTCCATTGAACCTCTACGGTGCTGGTACTGATTCGGGCACCTATGACTACTTCACCCAAGCCATTGTGGGCAAAGAAGGGGCCAGCCGGGGTGACTTCCTGCCCAGTGAAGACGACAACGTGCTCGTTCAGGGTATTGCAGGCGATGAGAACGCACTGGGCTTCTTTGGATTGGCTTACTATGAGGAGAACCAGGATAAACTCAAATTGGTGGCCATTGATGGTGGTAATGGGTGCGTGCTACCCAGCCTGGAGACCGTCTCTAACGGCACCTATCAACCCCTCTCTCGCCCCTTGTTTATCTATGTCAATCGCGCCCGCGTGGATGAAAAAGATGAAATCAGTGCCTTCGTCGCCTTTTACCTCAAGAATGCTGCCACTATTGTCAAAGAAGTGGGCTACATCCCTCTGACCCCTGAAATCTACGAACTGGCTCAAAAACGCTATGATAACCGTGTGACCGGTTCGATCTTTGAGGGGCAAGGATCAACCGTAGGCGTCAGCCTGGCCGATTTACTGGCGAAAGAACAGTAGCAAAAATCCTGTCTCCAAGCCTAATTTCAAGTAAAATCTACCTGGGAAGGGACTTTGTCCAGCCCTTCCCAGGCTCACTTGGGAGAACTAGCCTGCATGGAGAGCGTAAAGACCACCCCTTTAGTGACACAAGCCCCTTCGCCTGTGATACAGGCCCTCAAACGCCGTCCACGCACCGGAGAACGCCTCATCCAACTCGGGCTTCTAATCTGTGCTGCCGTCTCCATCCTCACGACCCTGGGAATCGTTTTCACCCTATTGCGTGAGACAATCCTTTTCTTTGAGCAAGTTTCAATTGTGGAATTCTTTACCGAAACACGCTGGACGCCACTCTTTGCTTCTAAAAAATTTGGCATTTGGCCGTTGGTCAATGGCACAGTGCTGGTTGCGGCGGGTGCCATGATCATTGCCCTGCCGCTGGGGTTGCTGGCAGCCATCTACATGAGCGAGTACGCCTCCGAAAACGTACGCCGCATTCTCAAACCGGTGCTGGAAGTTCTGGCCGGCATCCCCACGGTGGTCTACGGGTATTTTGCCTTGCTCTTCGTTACCCCTCTGCTCAAGTCCATTTTTCCTCAGACCCAAACCTTCAACGCCGCCAGCGCCAGTATCGTGATGGGTTTCATGATCCTGCCCATGGTAGCGTCTATCTCGGAGGATGCGCTTTCGGCCGTACCCCGCTCACTACGCGATGCGGCTTATGCACTAGGCGCCACCAAGCTGGAGGTGTCCACGCAAATCGTGGTACCCGCCGCCCTCTCGGGGATCAGCGCCGCGTTCATCTTGGCTGTTTCGCGCGCTATCGGCGAAACCATGATCGTGGCTATCGCCGCCGGTCAGCAGCCCAAACTCACCCTTAATCCCTTGGAGTCCATTGAGACGATGACGGCGTACATTGTGCAGGTCAGCCTGGGAGATACACCGCAACAAAGCATCGCTTACCTGACCATCTTCGCCGTAGGCATGATGCTCTTCCTGATGACCCTGGTCATGAACGTGATCAGTCACTTCCTCACTCGCCGCTTCCGCGAGGTATACGAATGAACACTACGGCTTTTCTCTCCGCAGAGGAATTACAACGCCTGCAACAAAGGAAGCAACGCGGGCGTTATTTCGAGTGGCTGGCCCTTATGGCCGTGCTCATTGGAATTGTGGTCCTGCTCACCCTGTTAATTGATGTCTTTCTGGATGGACTGCCCTGGCTGCGGCCAGAACTGTTCACCCATTTTCCTTCGCGCTTTCCCGAAAAATCGGGCCTACGATCCGCTCTACAAGGCACGCTGTGGCTGGCCGTGATCACCGCGATTCTTTCGTTCCCGATTGGAGTGGCGGCAGCCATTTATCTGGAAGAATATGCCCGTGATAACTGGTTCACCCGTTTTATCGAGATCAATATCTCCAATCTGGCAGGGGTGCCGTCCATAATCTACGGCTTGCTCGGCCTTGGCCTTTTCGTCTATGGATTAAACCTGGGTCGGAGCCTGTTAGCCGGTGCACTCACCATGACCTTGCTCGTTTTGCCCACCGTGATCGTTTCCTCACGCGAGGCGATTCGCGCCGTGCCACGCAGTGTGCGCCTGGCGGCCTTTGGATTAGGGGCGACACCGTGGCAAACCGTGCGCGATCACGTCTTACCTTACGCGATGCCAGGGATCTTGACCGGCACCATCCTGGCCATGTCCCGCGCGATTGGCGAAACTGCGCCCCTGATCACCATTGGCGCATTGACCTATATCCGCTTCGACCTGCGCGGCCCACTGGATCTTTTTACCGTCCTGCCCATCCAGATCTTCAACTGGATCTCCCTGCCTCAGAAAGAATTTCAGCAGTTAGCCGCGGCAGGCATCATCGTCCTTCTAGCAGTACTGCTACTGCTCAACACCACGGCCATTATCCTGCGCATCCGCTTACAGAAACGGTGGTGACGCGCCCAACCGAACCGCAGCGGCAGGGCATAACTATTTTTTGTGAATGCGTTATCTACCCTGACCCGCTTGTGTGAGGCCTACGACAGCCTTATCCCTTAGTTTTTTGGCGTCCAGGCCAAAGCCGCGGCGTGCTTCTTGCTCAACGGTGAGTCCATACCGCTCTGACATCCAGCGATGTGGATGTCGGCATTCCGCTCGCACGCCGCTTATCGGTGCATGAAAAGGTGGAAGTTGCGCAAGCCCTGGAAGCGTTGTTTCGGGTCAACCGCGTTGATTGAGTCGTAATCCCAAAAGCAGATCCCTTCTTAGCGGCATATATCGTTCGCAGGGAACGCATTTATGCGCGCGATTCCTATTTAGCGGATGAGTATGTTTTATACATTCTGCGTCGTGCTGGTGACCTGGTGCCTCTGGAACGTGAACGGATGCAAATAACTCTCACCCAAAAGGTATGACACCCCAGAAAATTTCCCGCCGTGTGGTTGCAGATCGCTTGGCTTGGATCTCAAGCGTGTTGTCCAATATCCGAGCCTTGCCACTGGCATTGTATAGGGTAGCATCACCCGCCTGGCAAATGCACTTCAAGGATGGATTAACGCCCATCCGGATTACCTAGATGAGACTCTATGAATTTTCAGGCACTGGCTTGACATCCCTTTTTTTACGGCTAAAATTTAGTTAGTGTAAAGAATACACCAATTCGTCCTGCCTTTGTTAGGAGGTTGAAGTATGCCCCGCTTGAACCTAGAAGCCCAAAGCGCTCCATTCCTGCGCTATTTGGAACAGTGGTTAGCGCAACTTCCGGTGGTTGATATCAAAGATGTAGCACCCAACCCCAACCACGCGGCGATTGTATCGGTGGATGTCATTAATGGTTTTTGTGTTAGCGGGCCGCTCGCCAGCGAACGCGTTGGGCGCATTGTCGAACCCATTGCTACACTGTTTCAGCGCGCTTGGGACTATGGGATTCGCCACATCCTGCTCACCCAAGACAGCCATGAACCGGACGCCGTGGAATTCTCGGCATGGCCACCGCATTGCATCCGTGGCACCGCCGAGGCTGAACCGGTGGACGCCTTCAAACGCTTGCCGTTCTTCAACCAGATGCTAATACTGGAGAAGAACTCCATCTCTTCCGGCTTGAACACCGGACTCAATGACTGGCTGGCACAACACCCCGAGGTTGATACCTTTATCGTCGTTGGAGATTGTACCGATCTCTGCACCTACCAGTTGGCAATGCACCTGCGCCTGGATGCTAACGCCCGCCAATTACAACGCCGTGTAATCGTGCCGGTGGACGGTGTGGAAACCTACGACCGCCCAATCGAGGTAGCGGAGAAAGAAGGTGGTTTCCCGCACCCCGGCGACCTGCTTCACGCCATTTTCCTCTACCACATGGCGCTCAATGGGATCGAGGTCGTCGAGAAGATCATCTGAGTCAATCTAGCGCGGGATCAACCGCATCGGCATGCCACCCCTGGGGCGCAGGGTCACCAGCGGCTCCGCCCGCACTGGCCCTGCGCCGGCAATGGCAAGACGATAGCGTTGCAACACCCGGCTCAAGATTAGTTGTGCCTCAACCAGGGCAAATTGATTACCAATGCACAAGCGCGGCCCACCCCCGAAAGGAATATAAGCAAAGCGCGGATAGGCACGCGCCTGGCGTTCATCAAAGCGCTCCGGTCGGAATGCCTCTGCATCTTCCCAGAACGCCGGATGACGATGCAAGACATACGGACTGATGATGATCAAGGCTCCGGCCGGAATTTCATAACCTGAAATCGTGTCGGCACCACGGGCGCGCCGTGTAATCAGCCAGGCTGGGGGATAAAGGCGTAAGGCTTCGGCAAAGACCTGGGCCGTAAAAGTCAACTTTGGCAAGTCCTCCCGCCCCGGTGGACGCCCACCCAGAACGGTATCAATCTCGGTAATCAAAGCCGATTCAACTTCAGGATGATGCGCCAGTAAATACCATGTCCAGGTCAATGCCGTGGCCACCGTCTCGTGCCCGGCGACAATCATGGTCACCAGTTCATCCCGCACGTGTTGCCGGGTTAACTGCCCAGCCTGCTCCGCCCGCACCAGTAAATCGAGCAGCGTTTCTTCCCCCTCATCCCGAACCTGGTGTGAGGTCAAAATCGCTTCCACCGCTTGGTCCAATTCAAACAAAGCACGTTTAAACGCCCGATTGCGCGGGGTTGGCCAGGAGAGCGGTGGCACCACCAGGTTCTGAGCGCGATAAATGACGTAATCCAACGCCGTTAGCACCGCTCGGACCAATTGCGGCGCTTCGCGGCTGAGGTCAAGCCCGAACAGCGCCAACCCTACCACCTCTAAAGCAATTTCCAGCATCTCGTGGTCTACATCCACGATCTGATTTTGCTTAGCCCAAGCGTCCCACCGCACCAACATTCGATCCACCACCCCCATTACAACATCATCCAGGCTCACCAAGCGCGAACGGGCAAACGCAGGTTGAATCAGCCGCCGATGTTGTAACCAGGGTTCACCATCCGCCGTGAGCAATCCCTGGCCGGTGATCAACGCTAACGTGCGATACTGGATCGTATCCTTAGTGTAATTACGATTATTCTCTTGCAAGACCTGCCGTACGGCATCGGGATGATTAATGAAAAAGGCCTGGGTAACCCCAACATCGAAATGCACCCAATCGCCATAGCGCTGAGCACATTCCAACAAGAACCCCGGTGTGTCGGTGCGAATGCGGGGCAAATGGGGAAACAACTGATAACCTTTGAGCGTTATCACAATGGTTCATCCTTCTAGCAAGATGGGATACCCTGATTTTATCGCCCTTCTAAATCAAAAAGCGGGTTTGTACAACCCGCCTTTTGAAGATGTTCAAGCCCGTGCGAACGCTCAAGGACGCGGATTCTCCCAGTAGCGAATCTGATCCACTTGAATGGTAAAGTTCTCAGTCTCACGCGCGCCGACAAAAACGCCAAAATAGCCTTCCAGGAAGCGATCATCGCGCACTTCGGTCAACAACACCCCGTTGACGTATAACGCATAACGATCTCTGATGGCCATCACCCCCAGGCGGTTGACCTGGTTCGGTCCGGCATTAATGGCATCACTGGCTTTCCAATTGACCAGCGTGATCATCTCACCCCGCGTGCCTACCGAGGCATCCCAGCGGCGCAACGCATATTTGCCATCGCACGTCAGACCAAACAGATAACCACGATCAGGGGTGTTCAAAATCGGCACGCGGAAGAACAACCCATAGCGATCACTGCCCTTGCACTCGCCGGTGCGGAACGTGGCTTCTAGGTAAAAATCGGCCACCTTTGGCCAGGTCATGCGCCAACCATCGGTCGTGGTCAGGCCGGTGAGCCGCATCACGCCATCACGGAATTCAACGCTGGTATACTGATCTGCGCCGGTCGGCCAGTTGCGATCATTGTCCATGTTATCCGTCCAGGTAGCATTGCCCAGTTTGAGCACCGGGTCGGTTGCCGGCGGGGTAAAAGCAAAGGTTGGGGTCGGCTGGGTCGTCACGGTTACAGTAGCCGTCGCAGTCGGCACAACGGTCTCCGGCGGCGGATAGGCCGGAGGGGTTGCCGTGGGCTCGATCGGCAGGGGCGTTGGCGTTTCAGCGGGTGGAGCAACCGTGGGCTCTTCGGTCAGAACCACCGTGGGCAGCGGCTGCGTAGGGGTGGGTTCGAGCGGTGGTGCCGTAGGGGTGGGCATGGCGGTCAGGATTTGAGCCACCTGAGTCGCCATTTCAGCATCTGAAGGGGTAGCCCGCTGGCCCAAAATGCCACACCCTCCAAGCAACACGGTCAAGATTAGCATGCCGATGATTCGAGTTCGCATGATTTACTCCTTCCCCAAAATCAACAGGATAAATGTAAGACGCTCTTCTCCTGTTGCAAGTTCCGCACCTTAAGCCTTGTAGCCGATGCGGCGCAGGAAACCTTTACGCCAGGCTATACCCTCCTCGTCCTCAATACCTTTAGGGCTGCTGCCATCAATAACACCCAGGATACCCCGTCCTTGCTCGGTTTCGGCAACAATCACCTGGAGGGGATTGGCAGTGGCACAGAAAATACGACACACCTCCGGCACGGCTTGAATGGCTTTGAGCACGTTTATCGGGTAATAACCCTCCCCCAAAAACACAAAGAAAGCATGACCTGCTCCTACCGCCAGGGCATTCTTCTGCGCCATGGTAATCAGATCAGGGTCAGTGCCACTCCAGCGCACCAGGCAGGCACCAGAAGCCTCACAAAACGCCAGCCCAAACTTGATCCCCGGCACGCTAGTGACCAGGGCCTCATGGATATCCTCAACCGTCTTAATGAAATGCGATTGTCCAATAATGACGTTCACCGCTTCCGGCTTTTCAATCGGGACGATCTTAAGTTCCATGGGATAACCTCCTGTGGCTTTCTTTTCAAACAACGGTGTCTCTATGAGATAATTTTACTGCTTCCCGCCAACTTGCATTAAAATAGGGGACACGACTTAATCAGGTGGTCTCCTTGTTCGAACTTATCTTTCTCGGCACCTCAGCCTCCGCACCCTCGATCCGGCGTAATCTGCCGGCGATTGTCGTTAAACACGATGAACACCGCTTTTTGGTAGATTGTGGTGAAGGCACCCAGCGCCAGATTTTACAAGCCGGAATCGGTTTCAAGCGCCTCAACCGTATTTTGATCACGCATGGGCACCTGGACCATATCCTGGGCTTGGCCGGATTGCTCTCAACCTTTATGCGCTGGGAAACCATTGACGAGTTGGAAATTTTTGGTAGCCGAGGGGCTCTGGAACGCATTCACGACCTTCTTTTTGGGGTGGTATTGCGCGGCGCCAACCCGCCCATGCCGCTCAACCTGCGCCCAATTGCCAATGGTACGTTTTTCGAAGCCGATGATTTCACCATCACCGCCTTTCCGGTGCAACACCGTGGCGCCGATAGCCTGGGTTTCCGCTTTGAAGAAAAAGGACGCCGCCCCTTCCTGCCCGAAAAAGCCGAAGCGTTAGGCATTCCCAATGGCCCCCTACGCCGTCACCTGGTAGAAGGGCAGACGGTAACCCTGCCCGACGGACGCATCATCACGCCTGACATGGTGTTGGGCGAATATCGCCGCGGCACGCGTTTGGCCATCGTTGGGGACGCCGGCGAAATTGACTCCCTGGTTGAACCCTGCTACCAAGCCGATGCACTGGTCATTGAAGCCACCTATCTAGAAGAAGAAGCCGAAATGGCCCATCATTTCGGTCACCTCACCGCACGCCGTGCCGCTGAACTGGCTCGCCGGGCCGAGGTCGGTGCTTTGATCCTGACTCACCTCTCGCGGCGCTATCGCGAGAAGGATGTGCTTCACGAGGCGCAGGCGGTCTTCCCTAACGTTTTCGTCGCCCGTGATTTCGACGTCTTTCAAGTCAAATCCGGGGAACCTTTGCGCCGCACCGAAAATCGCGCCAACGGCCTCTCGAACGGCTAAATCAACCGGCCAATGGTTTCCACTAGGCGGTTGATCTGGTCTTCGGTATGCGTGGCGAAGATCGCGATGCGCAATGCCCCACCCGGTGGGGTACTGGTATAACGCGTGACGTAGGCGACGCAGATATCGGCCTCAAACAAACGCTGTTGCAGGGCGCCTAAGTCCACCCCGGGCTGAGCCTTCAAGCATAAAATCGGCACGGGGGTGTCGGGCAAGTCCCAACCCAAGGCGCGCAAACCCGCCCGCGCCAGCGCCACGTTTTGCCACAGGCGCTCACGCCGTTGCGGTTCGGCCAAGGCAATCCGCAACGCCTCCGCCGAGGCCGCTGCAATCGGCAATGGAGGCGGGCTGGTCGCGACATACACCGCCGAATGAGCCAACCAGTGCTGAATGCGCGCTTGCCGATCTGCCAAAAAGCCACCATATCCCCCCAGGGCTTTGCTCAATGTGGCCGTGGTGAGACAGCGGGCATTGTTTACGCCCCAATAATCTGGCGTCCCTCGCCCATGCGCGCCTAAAACGCCTACTCCATGGGCATCATCCAGGGCGACCAGACCTTCATATTCGGCAATAATGTGCAAATAGTCCGGTAATGGGGCAATCTCGCCTGAAATTGGGAACACGCCGTCGCTAAGCACCAGCGGGCGCTCGCCCGGGCGCAAATGAAGAGCGATTTGCCGCCGTAAATCCTCGGCGTCCAGATGGTGAAAGGGTACCATCGGTAGTCCACTGCCACGCGCCGCATCCCATAGACTGAAATGGGCCGCCTCATCCACGAAGAGCCGTTCAACCTGACCGCGCAGCCCCTGGAGCAGTAACATCATCCCCAGATAGCCCGTGGGCAAATACAGCGCGCGCTCCGTTCCAAAATAGGCACAAATTGCCTGCTCCAGTTCGCCATAGAGGGGATGCTCACCGTAGCCCCCGCGCGAGGTGGCCGTGCTCAACCCAAAGCGTGCCAGCGCAGCCTGCGCCGCGGTCAGCACACGCGGATCACTCTGCAACCCCAAATATCCCGTGCCTGAAAAATAATCCCGCTCACGCCCGGCCACGACCACCCGCGGCCCAACCGGTGAACTCAGCCCTTCAGCCATTACCTTACCCTAAGCCAAAAACGTCCCTGTCGCCACCAGCGAATCGCGCAAGTGAGCAACGTGCTGGACGTCATCCTCATACACGCCATTGCGGGAACGGGAAGAATGCAAGGCGCGCCACCCGCCCAGGCTCAATGCCACGTGGGTAATCGCCCGCGCTTCACCCTTCTCACCAAAGAAGAGCAGATCACCGGGTTGTAGTTGCTCAGGATCACATGGCCGACTGGCGGCCTGCTGCATATCGGCATCGCGCGGTAGAGTAATACCATTCAACCGATGCACCAGTTGCACAAACCCGGAGCAATCTATGCCGTTAGCGGTCGTGCCACCCCACAAATACGGCACGCCGATAAATCGGTAGGCATCCTCAATCATCTGTTTCCGCCGCGCCTCCGCAGAACGGGGCAAAGCATCCAAAGCACGGAGATCTGCCCAAGGCACCCAGCCCGACACGTGCGCCTCCACCTGTGCCCAATCCCCCCGTGTCTCTCGCACCCCAACCGCAGTGCCAGCGAACAGACGACTCACCAAAGGGGCATCGGTTTCGGGTTGGGCTCGAATCAGGCTCACCGGTGCCGCCACAAGATGGGTAGGTACCTGTGGCAATTTCTCACCCAGGTAAGGTCGGTAGGTCCACCCCAGATAACCATCGGCGCAACGCACAAACACCCAGTGATCCTTCTCTTCCAACACTTCCACCTCTGCCCCCCAGAGCAATTGGGTCAACATCTCAGCCAGGAAAGACGGCTCACGGTGGAGGCTGGTCAGGTTGGTGGCCACCGCTAAGACCGGGTTATGGGGGCGGCGTAAAACCTGCAATGCACTATCCTCCACATCCCACCGCTCATCCTCTGCCTTAAGCGCCGCGTGGATGGCCTGACGATCCTCTTCGTCTAAAATTCGGCCGCTCACATGTAGGCGCCAATTTTCAACTTTCTCAACGTGGACCTGAAAGACATGCACGCGTTCATCTGCGCGCTCGCGCGCTAAGCGCGCCAGCACCTTCTGTACCTGTGCTTCTGGAGCAAGCATTTCACCCATGTTCCACCTCCTGGCGCAAGATCACCCCAATTCCAGGGCGTTCCGGCACGTGAATGCGGCCTTCCGCATCATAAACCAATCCCTCAAAAGGATCGTTGGCGATCAAAAGCGGCGCATCCAGGTCCAGCCAATCGGCCAACGCCGCCAAATGCGCCATGGCCGTCGTACCCAGTGACGTTTCAATCATACACCCCAGCAGTATATTGAGTCCCAGTTCACGGGCGCGGCGGATGATCCGCAGTGCGTTGAGCACCCCCCCGGTCTTCATCAGTTTGACGTTGACGCCTCGTACTCCGGCCGCCGCCAGTGCCTCTACGTCGGCATAGGTTTGCAGCGATTCATCCGCCACAATCGGGATGTGGGTCATGGCCTGCAATTGACCCATTTCTGCAATGGCCGCCTTGGGCAAAGGCTGTTCAATCATGGCAATCCCAAGCGCCTCTAAGCGCGGCAGGTAGGTCTTGGCTTCGTCCGGAGTCCAGCCAGCATTGGCATCCACCCGAATCTCGGCATCCGGGCGCGCAGATCGCACCGCCTCTAAACAAGCCAGATCTTCTGGGCTGCCCAATTTCAATTTCAACACCGGATAGGCTCGCATCCGCCACGCCATATCGGCCATGGCATCGGGGGTATCTATCGCAATCGTCACCGAGGTCGGCAACCTCGGCGGGGCAGGAAGATCCAGCCAGCGGTACAGGGGTTGACCAGCCTGGCGCGCCAGGTAATCTAATGCCACCATTTCCAGCGCACAGCGAGCCGCAGCCGGTCCTTCATCCCCTACCCAAGCCGGCACCTCCTCCAATGACTGGGGTAGATAGAGGCCTCCTCTGGCCCGCTGTTCCCAAAAGGCCTCAAATGTATTCAAGTCAACCCCGTAATAGGGTGGTAATGTAGCCTCCCCCCAACCAAGGTCATCTTCGAGCCGCAGCCAGTAGGTGTGGCGTGTTTCGCTTACGCCGTAAGAAAGTCGAAACGGATGTCTTAACACCAGGGTCAGACGTTGCCAGTGCAAGATTGAGGGGGTTGCCATATAGATCACCTAAGAAAAATGGGGACTATTCGCTCTCTTCTTCCTCGCCCGCACGCAGGCGCAGATAAGATTCGTAGCGCTGGGGGTGAATCTTACCCTGCGCCACGGCCTCGCGCACTGCACAGCCCGGTTCATTGGTGTGGGAGCAATCATTGAACTGGCACAGTGCGACCAGGTCGCGGATCTCGGGAAAATACCCATCCAGTTCCTCGGGTTGGGTATCCCAGAGGGCGAGGGTGCGCAATCCGGGCATATCGGCCACGTATCCGCCACCATCTAAAGGGAATAATTGCCGCACGACCGTAGTGTGGCGGCCTTTGCCCCCCTTCTCACGCACACTGCCTACTGCCAAACCCAACTCGGGCTGGATGGCATTGAGCAAACTACTCTTGCCCACCCCTGAGGGCCCGGCCAGAGCCGATAGTTTACCTATCAGATGGGCCTTGAGGGCCTCGATGCCGTAGCCCGTCTTGGCTGAGGTATATAGCACGGGGTAACCCAAGGGCGGGTAAATGGCAAAAATTTCTTGCGCTCGTTCCAAACCCACCAGATCAACTTTATTGGCTACAATCAGCGCCGGGATCTGCTGTTTCTCGGCAATGACCAAGAACCGATCCAGCATGCGCAAGCGTGGCTCGGGTTGAGCACAAGCAAACACCAGGACCAACTGATCCGGATTGGCCAAGAGGACCTGTTGGTATGTGCCCCGCGCAGTGGGTGCGCGGCGTTCCAAGGCGCGCTGGCGTGGTGCCACCGCCTCAATGACCCCACTGCCATCCGGAAGCACCGTCACGCGCACCCAATCCCCCACCGCTACCACATCCCCCTGACGATGCAGCCTTTTAAGACGCCCACGCAAACGGCAAACCACACTTTGCCCACCACTCATGCGTACGGTGTAAAAGCCTGATTGAGCCCGAACAACCTGTCCCCAAGCCGGATCGGAGCCGTAACGCGTCATCTCTGGACTCATGGTGTGGGTGTTTCCTCCGTAGGCACTGGGGTCTCAGTGGGTACTGGTGTGGGCGTTGGGGTCTCAGTATAGAGCGGTGTGGGTGTTCGGGTCACATAAAATGAAGCCTCCCAGGGATAGAGGCGCAAAGGTTGCCCGAAGAAATAATCCTCAATCACACGGCGGAAGATGGGCGCAGCCACCTCTGAACCCTCGCCGCCATTTTCCACCAACACCACGACGGCAATGTCCGGCTTGTCACTACGATTGGCGTTGGTATAACCCGCGAACCAGGCGTGCGGTTTTCCGGCAGGATTCGTTGCCGTGCCGGTCTTGCCGTAGATGGGGATCTGTAAACCTATTAAGGCAAAATGTGCTGTGCCACGCGGGTTATTGACCACACTACGCATGGCATCCTGGATGATCTTGAGGTTTTCAGGCGAAACCGGTAGTTGTCCCTTCACCTCAGGCTTGAAGGCATAGACTGCTTCGCCATCCGGGTTGGTGATTTTTTCAACCACTTGCGGGCGGTAGAGCGTGCCACCATTTCCCACTGCCGCAATGAAATCCGCCACCTGCAACGGAGTGACTAACATGGCTCCTTGCCCAATCGCCAACTGTACGGCATCGTTCTCGCTGGTCGGATCGGGTATATTACCCGCCACCTCGGGCAATTGCTCGATACCGGTCGGGCTGCCCAGTCCGAACGCCCGCGCCATATTGCTCACATCCTGGGGGCGATTCTGGCGGTAGAGTTCCAGCCCAATGTGATAGAACCATGGATTGCAAGAACGCATCAGCCCCTCAGGTAGCGTCAAGGTTCCGCTGGGCGGTTTTTCTTTTTCATACGTCCAATCGTAAAGGGTCAAGCCGGGAATCTCGGTGAACGTGTGCCCACACTCATAGGTCGAATCAGCGGTAAACAGGCCGCTCTCCAGAGCTGCAGCCATGGTAATGATCTTGAACACCGAGCCCAGCGGGTAAGCGCTTTGGGTGGCACGATTAAGCAAGGGGGTGGTGTTCACATCAAACACCTGGTTGAGCAACCAGGCGCTGTTGTAGTTGTTGGGATCAAACAGGTTGGGGTCAAAACTAGGGGAAGAGGCCAAAGCCAGAATGCGCCCGGTATCCCGTTCCAGCACCACAATGGCACCGCGGAAGCCTTCAATTGCCTTCTGTACCTGGACCTGGAAATTCTTATCCAACGTGGTATAGATGGAATAGGCCGGTTTGGCATCACGCTGTCCTAAGCGGGTGAGGATATTGCCCTGGGCGTCGGTGACGTATAATGCCGCCCCGCGTTGACCTGCCAAGTAGGATTCGCCCCACTGTTCCAAGCCGGCCATACCAACCCGCTCATCTCCACGATACCCTTTGCGCTTGTAGTTTTCTAATTCCTCTGCCGGGATGGGTTGCACATAGCCGGTCACGTGCGGCGCCGCACTGTCAAAGTAATAGCGCGTGTTGTAGGTGCGCATGACCAGGCCGCTTAAGTTCGAAAGTACATCATAACGTCGTTGCACCGCTTGCGCCGAGACATCCCCTATTGGGATGTACCAATCGGGTGCGGCATACTGGTAAAGCGAACGGATGTAATCTGGGTTCAAGCCGGTCAGGTTGGCCAATTCGGTGATTAAAGTGCCCTCCTGCTCCGGATCAATTTGCCCCGGGATAATCCCCAAAGCCACCGCATCCGCCTGCGCCGCCAACGCATTACCTTGATTATCGTAGATATTACCCCGCGCCGGGATGGTAATATCCATCATCAGGCGGTTGCCCCCGCGCAATTCAGGCAGAATCATCCCATCTTCCCACTGCACCTTCCACGCGCCATCCTGCAATGTCAGGTTCATTACCATCTCGCGGCTGAGGTCTCCCAACAGTACTGTGTGGAAAGTTACCTGATAAGCCACTTGCGCAGTCGTTGGGTTTGTCAGGGTGGAAAGGATCGCATAATCCAACCCACTCAGGCTCATGGTGGCCGCCACATCGCGATAGCGCTGTGAAAACGCCTCTTCGCTCATAGCATCCTGGCTCAAACGGGTCAGCATGGCATACATGCCGGCATAATCTTCGGCTTTCCAGGCCGCTAAAAACGCCTCGGCGGCTGCCCGCACATCCGGTGCTGAAGTCACATTGACCACCGGTTCACCCAGGCTGGGTTGTGCCGAAGGGTTTAGCGGGGTTTCCGCGGTCGGGCGGCATGCCCCTAACAGAAGCGCTATCAAAACCAACACCAGCACCTTTTTCCGCCACTGCATTTGGCTAATCCGTTTTCGCGTCATTCGCTGCAATGCACTAACCTTCATCTTCGCCTTCCAAAATCGCTCGATAAACGGGACAGACGTAATTCAAATTCTTTTGACACACCGCCGGCACATCTACCGGCGGCTCAAATCCCAAAATCGCCATAGTGCGCACGAGATGGCACAGCGGCAAGCCCATCACGCTGGCATAACAGCCCTTAAAGTCCGTTACCGGATGGAATGTTGCACTTTGAATGCCGTAGGCGCCGGCTTTATCCATGGGCTCACCGCTGGCGACATAAGCCGCAATCTCATCATCGCGATAGGCACGCATGGGCACCAGCGAATGGCAAAGGTCGGTCAGCAACTCGCCACTGCGGCGGTCAATCACCGCAATAGCCGTATAGACTTCGTGCACCCGTCCCCTCAAGCGACGCAGAAATTCCACTGCTTGCTCCGGTGACTCCGGTTTGCCCAACACCTCATCCTCAAACACCACCACTGTATCCGCTGCCAGGATTACGGAGGTTTCGGTTTCAAATTCGCTCGCCGCCAGAGCCTTTTCCCGAGCCAGGCGCAGGACATAATCCTGTGGCGTTTCTTCCACGGCCTGGGTCTCGTCAATATCCGCCGGGCGCACCTCAAACGGCCACCCAGTCCAAGAAAGCAGCACCCGACGTCGGGGTGAATTTGACGCCAATAAAATCAGGGGGGGACTCATCACTGCCTATGATTTTATCATACCCCAACCGCGCTTTTTATGCTAAGGCCATGTCTAGTTGGTAACAAGAGATAAACCGCCCGCTCACCACTTCGTGATGATTGTCACAATTTTTTGGTGATACTTTGGGCTTGCCAAACCAGGCCCAAAAGGGTATTATCTAATTCGAATATATGAATATTATTGAAACAGCCCCTTACTCCCTCGCTGTCCCAACCACCAGGGTCTGTTTCTTTAATCCCAACATGGAGGTTACTCATGGCTATTAACTGGTACCCTGTTATCAATGAAGACCTATGTATCAATTGCAACTCTTGCGTTGACTTTTGCAAGAACGACGTTTTTGAACCCGGTGACCTGCACCCGGTGGTCGTCGCACCTGAGCGGTGCATTGAATTCTGTAAGGGATGCGCCAAGCTCTGTCCGCAGGATGCAATCACCTACTACACCAATCACACGGTTAACTAGGAGGTTAACAATGGGAAATAAAGGTTTACTTCTTTGTGTTTGCCAGGGCACCTGCCCTTCGTTTCAACAAATGAACATCTTCGAGGTGGGTAACACATTGCGCCGCGAAGGGTTAATTGACTACTTGGCTATTCACCCCCAACTCTGCTCGGATGATGGCGATCGCTTCCTGAGCACCCTGCTCAAGGGCGACTCAACTGATCAGTTGTTTGTAGCTGCCTGTGATCCCAAGATGCAATCTAAAATGTTCCGAGATGCGCTCGAGGCAGCCGGTTTTAATCGCGAGAACCTCAAAGGCGTGGATATCCGCAATATGACCACCGAGCAAGCTGTGGAAGCCATCCGCCAATTGATCACCGCCAATGGAGGATGATCCTAAAGAAACCCCTGCGATCAAAAGGTGACCTTTCCCCGGTCACCTTTTTTCATCCCAAGCAGGCCAGAACCAGCGCCCGATAACCCTCAACCGCCTGTTCCACTTGATTCACCGCCACCCACTCATCCACAATGTGCGCCTGTGCCAAATCCCCCGGCCCGTAAATGAACGCCGTAAGGCCTTGCTCTGCCGCTGCTGAGGCATTGGTGCCAAAGCCAGCGCACATTGTCTCTGCCGGTAATCCCCGCGACCTCAAGCCATCTAATATACGCACCCGCCACGGATTATCAGGCAACACCTTCCAGGCGGGAAGAAAATCCAACCTTTCCAAAACCCGGCCGGTGTAACACACCTGGCGCAAGGTCGCCAGGTTTACCTCAACCCCTGGTAAGCCTACCAGCGCTTGCCTTAGACGTTTGAGCAGAGACGCCACCGTCTCACCCGGCAACAAGCGCGCTACAAGATGCGTCTGACAGGCTGGCGGTACCAGGCTGATATTGGGAAAAGGCTCGGAGCAGATATCCGTCACTTCAAAAATTTCTTCCCCTAGATCATCATCGCACCGACGCGGCAGAGCCTCAAGTCGCGCCAGGACTGCCATCATGCGCTTAATGGCATTTTCCCCCTGCTGAGGGTGAGAGGTATGGGCTGCTCGCCCCTGGGTGCGAATCTCCAACGTAGCCCGCCCTTTCTGAGCAACCGCCAGGCGTAACCCGGTCGGCTCGCCGGTGATAAAAATTTCAGGTCGGTAAAGCACAAGCAGGTCCTCCACCGTCCGCGCCGTGAGGCTTTCCTCTAAAACCGTCGCCGCCAATACCACTTGTCCCCGCAATTCACTTCGTGGAATCGAAGCCACTGCCGCCAGCATAGCGGCCAATGAGGCGTGGGTATCGGCTGCGCCGCGTCCCCACACCCGTCCATCGGCCACCGTGCCACTAAAAGGCGGGTAGTGCCAGGCACTCTCATCGCCTGCTGTGACCACATCCAGGTGTGAATCCAGCATCAAGGTGGGTCCAGGCTGCTCGCCCCGCCACAACCCGATCACATTTCCCAGGGAATCACGCTCAACCGCGTCAAACCCAAGGCGGACCATTTGGGCCTGCACATAATCAGCTGCCGCCTTCTCGGCGCCTGAGAAGGCGGGCAAGCGCACCAAATCTACCAGCAGCCGCAAGGCTTCACTGCTGGCTGTTTCTAGAGGAAGGGTCTGGCTCATGTTACATTTCGCAGGCGCGGGTCGAGCACATCCCGCAGCCCATCCCCCAATAGGTTGAACCCTAACACCGCCAACGAAATCGCCAACCCCGGATAAATGACCACATACGGCGCCTGTTCCATGTATTTGCGCCCATCATTAAGCATCACGCCCCAACTCGCCGCCGGGGGTGGCACGCCTAATCCCAGGAAACTTAGCGAGGCTTCCACCACAATGGCTGCCGCAAAATAGGTGGTGGTCACCACAATCAGCGGGGCCAGGATATTGGGCAAAATATGGCGGAAGAGGATCAGCCACTCCCGCTGACCAATACAGCGCGCCGCCTCCACATATTCTTTCTCTTTCTCGGACAAAATCGAAGAACGCACGGTGCGGGCGAAGATGGGGATGCGCACAATGGCGATCGCGGTCATGACGGTGACCAACCCCTGGCCAAACGCCGCCACCAGCGCCAGCGCCAGCAGGATGGCCGGGAAGGCATAGATGGCATCCATAATGCTCATCAGCACAGTATCCACCGAGCGGCCCAGGTATCCTGCCGCCATGCCCACGAACAACCCCACGATGGTCCCCAACGCTACCGAGACTACCCCGACCTGAAGGGAAATGCGCGCGCCGTAGACCACCCGCGAGAAAATATCCCGTCCCAAATGATCCGTGCCCATAATGTGCGCAGCGCTAGGGGGCTGCAGACGGTCTTTCAAGTGTATCTCCAACGGGTCGTAGGGCGCAATAACCTCAGCAAAGATGGCCATGATCACGATGATGACCGTCAAAATGATGCCCACCAGCGCCAGCCGGTGACGCAATAAGCGGAAAAACACCCGTTCGCTCAGGCGGCGTTCCCTCAGCGCGGGTTCCAATGAAGCAGTTACTCGGGCTTGAATCGTGGTCATAGGTCTGCCGGTAGGTCCGGGGGCGCCCGACGATGAATAGGCGCCCCCGGTAGAATCACTGTTATTTATCCAACCAGGCCGTGTTTAAGCCTTCCGATGCATCCATCATCATCAACATTGGGGCGTTGCCCGGCCGATAGCCCTTGACGTAGTTACGCCAACCTTCTACCCACGGCAAGCCCAAAACGTACATGGTTGCGGCATCTTCCTGGACCAGTTGCAGAACCTGTTTGTAGATTTCTTTACGCTTGGCGACATCGGTTTCTGAGATGCCCTTCTCAAGCAGTTCATCCATCTTGGGATTGCTGTAACCACCCACCAGCCAGTTGCCGCTGCTCTTGGGGGTCAGGTAGCCGTAAGGACGATCCGGATCGAAGATGCCGGTCATCGTACCCATCAGCAAATCGTAATCCAGAGCCTTACCACGGGCATTCCAGGCCGCTGCATCCACAATGTCAAATTTCACCTTGAAGCCCACCTGCGAGAGCATGGCGTCAATGATCTCGGCGGCATCTTTCTGGTTGGGCATCAATAACATGGTGATCTCGGTCCCCTCTTTCAGCCCGGCCTTCTGGAAGTATTCCTTCGCCTTTTGCAAATCCGGCTTGATCATCGGTACATCCAGATACCACGTATCCTCAGGCACAAAAGGCTGGTTGTGCACCTGGCCGAGGCCGAAATAAACCGCCTCATTGTAGGCCTCGCGGTCAAAAGCATACTGCACCGCCATGCGCGCGTTGAGATCGTTGAACGGCGGGCGGGTGTGATTCATGACCAAGCGTGCCCCGGAGTTGAAGTAGTACACGACAACTGTAAAGTTTGGATCGGGGTTTTCTAGCAGGCGCTTGACATCCGCCAGCGGCAATTCCTCAGTCATATCCACTTCGCCGGTGCGCAAGGCATTCAGGCGTACCACCGGATCGGTAATGACTTTGAGCACCACGCCGTCCAGATAAGGCTCACCCTGCTTCCAGTATTGGTCAAAGCGCTTGAGGGTGTAGGATTCGCCAGGTTTGTAGGAATCGAGCATGAACGGGCCAGTGCCTATCGGTTTGGTCACATTGCCTTCAGCATCGTAACTATCGCGGTGGATAATGCCAGCGCGGTTGAGCAAAGCCAAATAGGAGAGGAATGGCCCAGCGCCTTTCTCGATGGTAACCTTAATGGTAAGTGGGTCAATGACCTCAGACTTCAGGCCAATATTGACAAAGGTGCTGCGCAGTGCCGCGCCGGATTTTTCATCCAGGATGCGGTCGAAGATCCACTTTACATCCTCCGCGGTCAAATCGGCCCCGTTGTGGAATTTGACCCCTGGACGCAGGTGGAAGATCCACTCCTTACCATCCGGCGACGTTTCCCACCGTTCGGCCAGGACGCCAACGAATTTGCCGGTGCGATCTGCCGCCACCAACTGCTGCACCACCAGACCATTCAAGCGGATATCCCCGTACTGAATCGCCTTGAGCGGGTCAAGCGTGGTGACATCTTCCTTCATTGCAAAGGTGATAACGCCACCATATTTTGGTCCCGCCGCCGGGGCTTCGGTAGTTGCGACTTCTTGGGGTGGTGTGGTTGGGGGCAGGGTAGCGGGTGGCTGCTCAGGGGGTGTCGTGGGTGCCGGAGTCGCCGCCGGCTGGCAGGCGCTGAGTACCAGCACCAGAGCCACCACCAGGGTAAACCACTTTAGATATTTTTGTTTCATTTCGGCCTCCTTCTCCTTGGTTCAGGTTTTTGAGCAGAGCCTAACCTGGCTCTTTACTCCAAGCGAATACGCGGGTCTATGAGGGTGTAAACGAAATCCACCACCAGATTGACCAGCACCACCATGACGGCCACCGCTAAAATCACCCCCTGAACGACCGGGTAATCGCGGGCGAATATGCTATCCACAACCAGCAGGCCAATGCCCGGCCAGGCAAACACGGTCTCAACCACTACCGCCCCGCCAATGAGAAAAGCCAGTTGCAAACCGATCATCGTGACTGTGGGAATGAGCGCATTGCGCAAAGCATGCTCCCACAACACTTTGCGTTCTGGCAGGCCCATCCCACGTGCTGTGCGCACATAGTCCTTGCCTAATTCTTCCAGCAAACTAGAGCGGGTCAGGCGGGTGGTCGTACCGGCCAGCGACCAGCCCAACGTAATGGCTGGCAAGATGAGATGACGCAGAAACTTCCCCAAGCCTTCCTGGGGTGGCACATAGCCGATCGAGGGCAACCATCCCAACACAATCGCAAACAGCAGAACCAGCATGATGCCTGACCAGAACTGCGGCAGAGAAATGCCCAGGATGGCAAAACCAATCGCTCCCAAATCGGCCCAGGAATTACGTTTTACCGCCGAGATAATGCCCAAAGGAATCGCCAGGACGACGGAGAATAACAACGCTGCCAACGAGAGGTAAAGCGTCGCTGGCAGCCGTTGCAAAATCAGATCGAGGACTGGCATCTGCGCTCGATACGAGCGACCTAGGTCGCCGGTCAGGGCCCGCCCCAACCATTTGACGTATTGCACCACCAGAGGTTGATCTAACCCCAGACTTCGTTCCAGGGCTGCCCGCCGCGCCGGATCCAAGCCCTCGGCACCATACATGACATCTACCGGATCGCCCGGCACCATACGGATCAACAAAAAGACGATCACGGTCATGATAAAAAATACCGGTACGAGAGCTAACGCTCTGCGGATAAAATACCTAAGCACGTTACACTCCAACTTGTAGCATTGTGTCGGCTTGGGAAGAACACCGGGGGATAATTTCATTATAAGAAAAACCCGGGCTGAGTCAATATGTCAGACAAAATTAGTGACGAATGTCATACTCGCTTTAGCGTAACCCCTACCCAGGTACGCGGTTTCATCTTAAAATGTTCACACAATTACCATTTCAGGAGGGGACGGCATGCAAGCCCTGAAAGAACGCATCCTCAAAGAGGGCAAGAATTTGGGGGGTGGCATTCTCAAAGTAGATAATTTCATCAATCACCAGGTGGATCCCCAACTCATGGATGCCTGTGGCGCCGAACTGGCACGGCGTTTTGCCCACGTGCGGCCCACCCGGGTGCTCACCGCCGAAATTTCAGGGATCGCACCTGCCCTGACCACCGCCATGCACCTGGGGATACCGGTGGTCTATGCACGCAAAAGCAAGCCCATCACGATGCCCAATCAGGTTTACCTGACCATTGCCCCCTCCCACACCAAAGGGCAGATGGTCGAACTGATCGTTTCGCCAGAATACCTTAAGCCGGGCGAGCGAGTACTGATCATTGACGATTTTCTTGCTACCGGCCAAACCATCCTGGGCTTGGTGCGCTTGACCGAAGCCGCCGGCGCCACCGTGGTCGGCATCGGCACCCTGATTGAAAAAACGTTTGAGGGCGGTCGCAAAGCCCTAGAACACCTCGGAGTGCCCATCGAGTCACTGGCCGTCATCACGTCTATGGAAAACGGACAAATCATTCTTGCACCATGAGCACCAGCATCGCCATCCTCGATTTTGGTTCTCAATACACCCAACTGATCGCCCGACGGGTGCGTGAATTACAGGTGTATTGCGAACTCTTTCCGTGGGACGCCCCCGCCGAAGAGGTCATGGCATTGCAACCTGCGGGCTTCATTCTATCAGGAGGTCCGGCCTCAGTCTATGCCCCGGGCGCCCCGCAGATCCCGGCCTACGTCCTGGCATCAGGACGCCCCATCCTGGGTATCTGCTACGGGATGCAGGCACTTGCCCATGCCCTTGGAGGAAATGTCGCTCCAGCTCCCGAACGCGAATACGGCCCAGCCGAGATCGAAACCCTCCTTCCCAACCCGCTGCTCCCGCCCGGGCGACAACGCGTCTGGATGTCGCACGGTGATCGGATCGAAACCCTGCCGCCGGGGTTCAATACCCTGGCACGCAGTTCAAATAGTCCTATCGCCGCCATGGGTGACCTGGATCGCCGCTACTATGGCGTGCAATTCCACCCGGAGGTTCATCACACGCCCGGCGGTAAAGAGATTCTGCGCCGCTTTGTCGTGGATATTTGCGGCGCCACCCCCGATTGGACCCCCGAGTCCATCATTACTCAGGCCGTTGAGCGCATTCGCGCCCAGGTTGGTCATGAACGCGCCCTGGCCGCGGTCAGCGGCGGCGTGGATTCCAGCGTGGCTGCCGCGTTGGTGCAACGTGCCATCGGTGACCGATTGATCGCCGTTTTTGTGGATACTGGTCTGCTTCGTCAGGGGGAACGCGAGCAGGTCGAGGCGGCGTTTCGCCACACCTTGGGCGCCAATCTGATCGTGGTGGACGCCGCCGAGACCTTCCTCAAGGCATTAAAAGGGATCACCGACCCCGAGGAAAAACGGCGCATCATCGGCGAGACGTTCATCCGCGTTTTTGAACAGGAAGCGCGCCGCTTAGGGACGATCCGCTTCCTGGTGCAGGGCACCATCTACCCCGATGTGGTCGAGTCTCGCGCTCCCGACCGCGCCCACGCCCAGCGTATCAAGACCCATCACAACGTCGGCGGCTTGCCCCCTGATCTCAGTTTTGAATTGGTAGAACCCCTGCGTTATCTGTTCAAAGATGAAGTCCGCCGCGTTGGCGAAGCGTTAGGATTGCCCCCAGCGCTGGTATGGCGTCAGCCCTTCCCGGGACCGGGTTTGGCAGTGCGCTGTCTGGGTGAAATTACCGCCGAACGCTTGTCCCGTCTGCGCGCGGCCGACGCGATTTTCACCACTGAATTGGAACGCGCCGGTTTGTTGCAGCAGCGCCTGGGTGAGGACGAATCCGCTGCAGTCGCACAGGCCTTTGCGGTGCTTCTCCCGGTGCAATCGGTCGGCGTTATGGGTGACCAACGCACCTACCAGGACGTGGTGGCCTTACGCGCTGTGACCACCCAAGATTTCATGACTGCTCACTGGGCTCGTTTGCCCGCAGACCTGCTCGAACGGGTTGCTAATCGTATCGTCAACGAAGTAGACGGGATCAACCGCGTCGTGTATGATATTACCAGCAAGCCTCCCGCAACCATTGAATGGGAATAAGCCCCCGAATTCACGCTCCCAGAATCCCTGATGGCCCTTCCCCTTTTTTGCCGGCCTAGGTCTAGGTGGTTGCCTTTCATCAGCCTGGCGATCGCCACCACGCTCTCATTGGTGAGCCCACTCAGCCGTACCAAGGCTCAGGTGGCGGATCGCGTCCTCATTCGCCAGGTGGACCGTTCCACATTTCCCACCATCAGCCTCTATGTTGAGGCTTATGATAACAACGGACAGTTTATCCAGAACCTAAACCCGGAAAATATCACCATCCTGGAAAACAACCAACCCCGCCCCCTTCTGAGTCTGACTCCTCTAAACCCCGGCGTCCACCTCATCCTGGTCTTTAATTACGGTCCAGAGTGGAGCGTTGCCTACGCCCAGCGCTCCCGCTTCCAATATCTGCGCCAGCATTGGCTGGCCTGGGCACAGGCACAACCCACCCCCACCAGCGACCGCCTCAGCCTGGTTACCAACAGTGGGCTGCAATTGGTGCGCAATAATGACCCGGCCCGCTGGGCTGACTGGTTGGAATCCGCCCGCCCCGACCTGCAACGCGAAGTGGCTTCTCTCAATGGGTTAGTACGTGCCCTCGACCTGGCCGCCACCGCTGATTCAGATAGCTCCCAACACCCGATCATTTTCTTCCTCACCGCCCCATTACCCGCGGCAGTGTTACCCGCCCTGGCTGATCTGGGCCAGCGCGCACAAACCCTGGGTGTGTCCATCCACGTTTGGATGATTGCCAATGCTCGTGCGCCGACCCGCTTGCCGCAAAATTACACTGCGCTGAACGACTTGGCCGTCCAAAGCGGCGGCCAGTTCACCCTTTTCAGCGGGCCGGAGCCTTTGCCCGACCCCGAGCCCATACTACAACCGTTGCGCTACAGGTACCGCGTGACCTATCTCTCTGGCCTCACTACCAGCGGCACCCATACGCTCAGCGTGCGCCTCAACCACGAAGGAATGACGGTGGAATCGGAACCCGTAGCGTTCGATCTTACCGTGCTCCCCCCGAATCCAATCCTCTTGGCACCCCCAGCCCAGATCACGCGTACCTGGGAAAGCCGTGTAGATCAACCCGAACGCTATCTCGCCCCCTCAACGTACGCCTTTTCCTTCATCACCGAATTTCCCGACCAACACCCCCGTCCCCTCCGTGCCGCTCGGCTCTTCATCAATGACACGCTGGTGACCGAACGTTTAGAGCCCCCATTTGAGGTCTTAGAATGGCCACTTGAAGAGATCACTACCAATGGGCGCTATCGCGTTCGGATAGAGGTCGAGGACAGCCTCGGCCTCAAAGGACAGAGCCAGGATTGGCCCATCGAGGTGATCGTGGCCGAACCCCCGCGTAGCCCACTCGAACAAACCTGGCAACGCCTCTCCTCACCGGAAGTCATTCCCTTCTGGGTAGTGCTCCTGAGCGCAGCGATTTTGGGGCTTTTCCTCTGGCGTTGGCGCGCCTACCGCCGCCTGACCCAGCCCCTTTATGCGCGGTGGACCGCCAGGCTGCACAGCAAAACTGCCCCACCCGCCGCTTCTTCGCCTTTAATGACTCTATCCCCCCTTGCTGCACCCCCTGCGACGGCTTCAGCCTGGTTGGTGTGGTTGAATCCAGATGAAGTGCCATTCTTCTTCCTTCGTGATGATACAACCGTGCCCCCTACTGAAAAACGCTTTTATCCCTTGCCCCAGACAGAAGTCACTTTGGGCAGCGACCGCCAACGCGTGACCATATGGATTCCCCATCCCAGTGTGGATGGGATACACGCCCATCTCACTTTCGGTCCGGAGGGTTACCGACTGACCGATGCCAGTACAATTGCCGGCACCTGGCTAAACGGCGCACCGCTTTCGCCAGAGGGAGCGTGGCTGGTTCACGGAGATATCATCCATATCGGGAGTGTGGCGCTGCGTTTTGAGAACGCCACTCCCAGCCCCCAACCTTTTCCTACGTTACATCCTTACGAGGAAATGCTATGATTCGCCTGCCTCAGCCGCACCTTCCGGTGGTAACCCTTTCGGATCGCGGACGTCAGCGCCAGAATAACGAAGATCGTCTACGGGTCAGCGGGCTGGCCAGGGCACATACCCCTGAGCAACCCTTACTGCTGGCCGTGCTGGCAGATGGTATGGGTGGGCACCAAGCGGGCGAGGTGGCAGCCGAACTGGCGGTGACCAAGGTTGAGGAATACGTTATCGAACATGGAGACACTCTCCCACCAATCCCGCTTTTGGTTGAAGCCCTGCGCTACGCCAGTCAGGTCATTTATACCCAAGGTCAACGCAACTCTGATCAGAGCGGAATGGGCGCCACCTGCACCTGCGCCTTAATTCAAGAGAAGCACCTCTATATTGCCAACGTGGGCGATTCTCGGGTGTATCTGATTCGCAACGGACACCCCTATCGCCTAAGCGTTGATCACACGTGGGTGCAAGAGGCATTGGATAATGGTTGGATCACCCGCGAGGAGGCAATCCATCATCCCCAGGCGCATATGATTCGCCAATTTCTGGGTTCGGCTAATCCGCCCGAGGTTGACGTACGCTTACGCCTTTCCGCTCATGAAAGTGATCAGCAATCCCATGCCAACCAAGGCCTCCTTCTGGAATCGGGAGATGTTGTGCTCTTGTGCAGCGATGGGCTGAGCGACTTAGTGGAAGATGAAGAAATGGCTCACCTGCTTACCCATTGGCCGCCGGAAAGCGCAACCAGGTTGCTGGTTGACCTGGCCAATCAGCGCGGTGGTCATGACAATATCTCTCTGATTGTGATCAGCGTGCCTTAGTCCAACGCACCTGCGGCCTGCGCTCGGGCCAGGATGCCCTCGGCGCGGCGGATGACCGGGCGATCCACCATCTGCCCTTGCCAGGCAAACGCCCCTTTGCCCTGGGCTTGATGGGCTTCAAAGGCAGCCAGCAGTTCTCGTGCCCATGCAATCTCTTCGGGAGAGGGAGTGAAAGCGGCTTGCACCGGCAATACCTGATTGGGATGGATGATTTGCTTGCCGTTAAACCCCAACGCCGCACCGCGTTCGGCCTCCTGGCGCACCCAACCGATATCCTGGAAATCCACCGTCACCCAATCTATCGCTTGCAAGCCAAATGCGGCCGCATGCATAACCAGGGTACTGCGAGCATGAAATAGTTCCCAGCCCTCACGGGTGCGCTTGACCCCCAATTCAGCCGCTAAATCCTCTGCGCCGAAAATCAGCGCCTCCAGGCGGGGCGTGGCTTGGCAAATCTCAGGCAGGTGCAGAAACGCCCGGGCCCGTTCAATAATGGCAAGCAGGATAATGGTGCCGCTCGGCCATCCCGCTCGTTGCTCGGCAGCCCCGATCTGCGCTTCAACCCAGCGCAAATCTTCCGCTGTGAGCACCTTTGGCAGCACAATTCCATCCGGTCGGTTCGGTAACACCGCGGCTAAATCCACCTCAGCCAGACCACTCTCCAAGCCGTTGATGCGCACCAGGCGCTCAGCCCGGCCAAAATCCAACGTGGCTAAGGCCCGGGCAATATTTTGGCGTGCTTCCTCTTTGCGATTCTGCGCGACCCCATCTTCCAAATCCAGGCACACACAATCCACACCGAGCGTGGTCGCTTTTTGGATCTTGTGCCAATCATCAGCCGGGACATATAAGAGCGCCCGTCGTGCCCGCACGGCCCACCTCCTGTGACTTTTCCAACCCAAGATGAATTATAATGCTAAGCACCTCCTCACCTCTCGCCAGAGGCAGGTTTATCCTGAATAGGACCGTCTATGCCGGACGAAGCAACCTTAGAGTTCTTGAAACATCTCAATGCCGAGCAATACCGCGCTGTAACTGCGGGAGAAGGCCCTATCCTGGTCCTGGCCGGACCGGGCTCAGGCAAAACACGCGTCCTAACCCAACGCATCGCCTACCTGGTTAAGGGCATGGGGGTACGCCCCCATCACATCCTCGCCGTCACCTTTACCAACAAAGCCGCTCGCGAAATGCAGCACCGCCTGGAAGGACTGCTGGGCGAGCAAGCTCAACACCTCTGGTTGGGAACGTTTCACGCGATTTGTGCGCGCATCCTGCGGCGCGAATCTGCACACCTACCCTTTGACCACAACTTTGTCATCATGGATGCCGATGACCAGATCGCCCTGGTGCGCCAGGCGCTTAAGGCCCTCAACCTGGATGAAAAACTCTACCGCCCGGCGGGAATTCATGCCACCATCTCCATGGCGAAAAACAACCTGATCGGTCCGGAAGAGTTTACCCCCCGCACTTATCGCGATGAAATTGTCAAGCGCGTCTATCAGCGCTATCAGGAATTTTTACGCGCCAACAATGCCGTAGATTTCGATGACCTGCTGATCGAAACTGTGCGCTTGCTGCGCGAAAATCCCCCTATTCTTGAACGTTATGCCGGACGCTTCGAGCATGTCCTGGTGGATGAGTTCCAGGACACCAACCTGGTGCAGTACGAGTTACTCAAACTGTTGGCTTCGGTACACCAAAACGTCTTTGTCGTGGGGGATGAAGATCAATCTATTTATCGTTGGCGCGGTGCGGATTATCGCAATGTATTGCGCTTCGAGTCCGAATTTCCTAACGTTCAGAAAATTTTGCTGCAGCAAAATTACCGTTCTACCCAAACCGTGCTGGATGCCGCGCAGGGCGTGATCAATCGAAACCACCAGCGCACACCCAAGAAACTCTTCTCCGACCGCGGACGGGGTGATCCGATCATTCTGTATGAGGCCGTGGATGAATTCGCCGAGGCCGCATTCGTGGTGGATACCATCCGCCAGTGGATCGAGAGCGGAAAAGCCAAGGGGAGCGACTTTGCGGTCATGTACCGCACCAACGCCCAATCCCGCCTGCTGGAAGAGGCTTTTCTGCGGGCTGGGATACCCTATCATCTGGTGGGAGCACAACGCTTCTACGGCCGGCGTGAGGTCAAGGACATTATCGCCTTCCTGCGTTTAGCCCAAAACCCTGAAGATGAAATTAGCTTACTGCGCGTGATCAACGTTCCCCCACGGGGCATTGGTGAAAAAACCCTGGTGGCGCTGCAGTTACTGGCGCGCGAGACCCACCTTGCCCCGGGGCGTCTGCTAATTGAATTGGGCGAAAAAGGGCACGACTCACCTTACTGGACGCGCTTTCCCGGGCGTAGTGCAATGGTGCTGGCTGATTTCGGCGCCCTGCTGGCTAAATGGCATCAGGCACGCGAAACCCTCTCGCTAATTGACCTCTTTGACCGCATCTTGGCCGATCTCGCCTATGAACCGTATATCAACGATGGCAGCGAAGAAGGCCAGGATCGGTGGGAGAATGTGCAGGAATTGCGCCGATTGGCCTTCGAGTATCGTGAACGCGGCCTGAGCGCCTTCTTGGAAGACCTGGCGCTGGTCTCGGACCAAGACACCCTGCCTCAGGATCAAAACGCCCCCACCCTGCTCACCTTGCATGCGGCCAAAGGGCTGGAATTTCCTCAAGTCTTCATCGTGGGATTGGATGAGGGACTATTACCCCACACCCGCTCGCGCGATGACCCTGAGGAATTGGCCGAGGAACGTCGTTTGTTTTACGTTGGCCTGACCCGAGCCAAAGACCGCCTCTACCTGGTGCGCGCCTTGCGCCGCAGTTCTTTTGGATATCACGAAACCCAGGAACCCTCACGGTTTCTGGAAGACATTGATGAACGACTCATCCGGCGTCAGGGTGTTCGCCAAACCCGCGCCACCTCTACAACCTGGACCGCCGAACGCACCCCTGGCGTTCGCACCCCTTCCTCCCCCGCCCACGCCGCCATTCTTCAACCGCGTTACCGCCCCGGGCAACGGGTGCGGCATCCTGCGTGGGGCGAGGGCATGGTTGTGGACAGCCGCGTCCAGGAAGATGGCGAGGAAACCGTGGACGTGTTCTTTGAAAGCGTAGGGTTCAAGCGTGTGATTGCATCCATCGCCCGCCTGGAAGCCATCAACCCTGACTAGGGAGAAAATAACGCCCAGAGCCGGCGCGGGCTTGCTCCGGTACCCTTTTGACAGCGCAATATTGCCGCAAGTAACGAGAAAAAATCGCGCCAGTTGCCCACCGGCCTGCGTTCAGGTAGACGGACCTGGATGAGGGGGCGCGCATCCAGTGTGCCAATGCGCACCAATTTTTTACACCTCTCCACACGCCTGGAATTCTCGTTTACCTTCAGCGGCTATTTTCGAACCGAAAGGGCTGGCCCAGAAGACGGAAACGATCAAGCCTTGGGCCACCAGACCAGCGCATCCATATCACGCGGTAGGTCTTCAATCTCGCAGTGTATACCCCGGAATCGGACATTTTTGCCAATTGCGTAATACGCCTTTTCATCCTCAATTCCCATGTTGGCCTCAAGAAACAAAAAGTACCTTATACGTCCATGGTTATCCTGTCGAGACCGGGTAATCCGGGAGATCTTTCCCCTTTGCTGGTACAAGGTTACCCTCTTGTATTTATGATAATTTAGACTATAATAGTAATAGTTACTAAATTCACAATCTTGCTGGTCACAGGCCCAGGAGGCTCTGATGAAAACACCTGATTCTTCTTACCCTCATATTGTGATTGTTGGTGCCGGCTTCGGTGGGCTGCGAGCCGCACGGGCTTTAGCCAATGCGCCGGTGCGGGTCACACTTATTGACCGCCGTAATTACCACCTCTTTCAGCCGTTGCTCTATCAGGTCGCCAGTGCCGGCTTATCCCCGGAAGACATCGCATATCCCTTACGCAGCATCTTTCGCCACCAGCATAATCTGAATTTTGTGATGGCCGAGGTGCAACAGATTGATCTGGAAAACAGCCGTGTACTGACGACCAGGGGTGGGGCAATTCCTTATGACTATCTCATTCTTGCCGCTGGCAGTGTGACCAACACGTTTGGGATGCCGAACCTTAATCGCTATGCGTTCGGGCTTAAGGACCTTGATGATGCCCTGGCGATCCGTAGTCATGTCCTGAATCAGTTCGAATTGGCTACCCAGACAGCCGATCCTGCCCAACGTCAAGCCATGTTGACCTTTGTGGTGGTAGGGGGTGGGCCGACCGGGGTGGAATGCGCCGGAGCGCTAGCCGAATTGATCCGCCTGGTGTTACGCAAGGACTACCCTGACCTCGACCTGCGTCAGGCCCGCGTGGTGCTGTTAGAGGCCACCGATCGCCTGGTGAGCAACCTGCCGCCCGACCTGGGCCAAGCCGCCCAGCGAGCACTGGCCCAGAAAGGGGTCGAAGTCTGGCTAAAGGCGCAGGTGCAAGACTACGATGGTCAGCGGGTCTATCTGAACGACGGGCGCATCCTGCCTGCTCAGACGTTGATCTGGGCCGCTGGGGTGCAGGCCGCCGAACTAGCCCAGACCTTACCCCTGGCGTTGGGCAGTCAAAAACGCGTGCATGTCCTGCCCACGTTACAAGCCCCGGGCTATCCGCACGTTTTTATCATCGGCGACGCCGCCTACCTGGAAGACGAACACGGCCAACCCTTACCCATGATGGCACCAGTCGCGATGCAACAAGGGGAACACGCCGCTCACAACATCCTCCATGCCTTGCGTGGTGAGCCTCTCCAACCTTTTCGCTACCGCAATTTGGGCAGCATGGCCACCATTGGCCGCAACCAGGCGGTTGCAACGCTCTTCGGCCTTCACCTCACGGGGTTCATTGCCTGGGTCATCTGGCTCTTCGTACACCTGATGCAACTGGTGGGCTTTCGCAACCGCCTGGTGGTGTTCATCAACTGGGCGTGGGAATATTTTCGCTTTGAACGCGCCGCGCGGTTGATATATCCAATGCCACAGGTACATTCCGCCCCGAGCACAACCATCACGCCCCCGGACGAAAAGGAACCAGCAGCGGTTATTGCGACCATCTACAACCCCAATTAACGCCCCTTCCCCCTACCCCTCACGTTCCAACGCCGCCTCCGGTTCGGCCTGTGTTGGCGCGCTTTCAGGGGTTGTGTAGGTCGGAGACGTCGTTGGATTGACGCGGCTGAGAACGAGGAAAAGGATGACCCCCATAAATCCGATCAGCCCCCCTCCGTACCAAATATACTGGGGACCAAGGTGGTCGTTCAACAATCCTCCTAGCACCGGCCCGATCCCAGATGCCACGCCCCAGGTCAGGCCGTAGATGCTCATATAGCGTCCCCGCATATCTTCTGGCGCGCGCCCGGCAACGTAGGTAGTCGAGGTTGGGATAAGGATCAACTCCCCAATCGTCATCACCACCATGCTGAGCCAAAAGGCCCAGAAATCTCGTCCCCAGGCGATGCTGGTTACCGCGGAGGCATAAAAGAGCGATCCTATCGCCAGCACCGGTAACGGCGCGAAACGCTTGGTGATCAGGGTGACCGGGATCTGGAAGAAAACCACCATTAATGCATTCGTCGTGGGTATCCAGCCATAGCGGCTTTCGGGCAAGCCGAAGTTCTGTTTGGTGTAGACCGAGAGCAAGACCCACAGGATCGCAGCAGAAATCTGGGTCAGAGTAAAGGTAAAAACGAAAGCCAGGAATGCCCGATCGCGGAGCACCCGCCCATAACCCCCAAAACGTTCGCGTGGTAGCGGGTCAACGGCCTCACGGCCGGCTGCCTCCCGCCCATGGCGACGCGGTAGGGTCTCGCGAGCACGCAGGGCGATCAAAAGTCCATACAGGCTCATCCCGGTCGCGGCGCAGAGGAATGCAATGCTATAGGATAAACTGGCGATGAATCCACCCACCGCCGGTCCAATGGCAACCCCCAGATTATTGCTCAACCGCAACATGGAATACGCCTCGGCCCGGTGCTCGGCCGGGATTAGATCCGCCATCATGGCATCTGCCCCAATCCGGTAGAGGGGATTGAAGAAACCTTGCAACGCCATCAGCCCGGCAAAGGCCGAATAGGACTGGGCTTGGCTCATCAGTACATAGCCCATCCCGTTCATCACCAGACTGATCACCATGACCCACTTGCGGCCCAGATAATCCACAATCGGGCCGGCGATGAAGGAAGCCCCCAGTCCCACGGCCGCATTCAACGTGATCAGACCTGCCGCTGAAGTCAAAGGCAAATGTAAACGTTCGCTGATGTAGATCATCAGGAATGGCCAAATCATGCTAGAACCCACGGTGCTGATAAACATCCCCACAAACATCAGCCAAAACTGCCGTGGGTAAGGGGTTTTGAAGGCACGCCATAATGCTTGCATCGTTGTCATCCCCAACACAACGGATTTTGAACCTAAAATCACCACCTGCTTCGCACGGGTGGTGCTAGCGAATTTTACACCCTCTTGCCATTAGTGATACAATAAAGGCCAAGATTGGGTAAGGAGGCGTTATGGTAAGCCAGGATTTATTAGACATCTTACGCTGCCCGGCCTGCGTGCGCGAACGTGAAGGATTGCTTGACCTGGTTCGTGAGACCTGGCTGGTGTGCCGTGATTGTGGTCGCAAATACCCGATTGTTGAGGACATCCCGATCATGCTTATAGACGAAGGAAGCAAATGGATGAACACCGCGGTGGACGACCTCCCAGTGCCACCCCCACCACCCGCCTGATCTGGCATCCATCTTGCATCCCAAGATAAGGATGTAGATTTCAACTCAAGGGATAGAAAGCCTTATGTCGCAATTGCGTACTCGCACCTTTCCGCGTCGTTTCCACCTTGATCGTCTAACGCTGATAGTGCTCGTTGTGTTCATTATCCTGGCCGTGGTTACCGGGTGGGCGGCTTTTTCTCTGGCGCGCAATCTATTCCGCTCTTGGACCATGACCAACCTGGGTGGTGTGCCGGTTGGGCCCAATATTGCCGGCACGCCCGGCGCCGCGGCGGCCAACATGCCTCTGAATCAACCTCTGCAGGAAAATGGCCCTGCCCCTGAACCCTGGGATGGTAAAAGCCGGGTCACCGTGCTGGTGATGGGTTTGGATTACCGCGATTGGGAAGCCGGTGAGACACCCCGAACCGACACCATGATGCTGCTCACGCTCGATCCCCTCACTCGCACCGCCGGTATGCTCTCCATTCCCCGCGATATGTGGGTCAATATCCCCGGGTTTGATTACGGCAAGATCAATACAGCCTACTTCCTGGGTGAGACCTACAAACTGCCTGGCGGTGGGCCGGGGTTGGCTGTGGAAACGGTGCGCCAGTTCCTGGGAGTTCCGATCAATTATTACGCTCAAATTGACTTCTACGCCTTCGAACGCTTCATAGATGAAATTGGCGGGGTCAAATTGCGCATCCAAGAACCCATCACCCTCTATCCCACCGGGAACCGCCCCAAGGTACACTTAGAACCCGGGGTTTACTCCGTGGGTGGCGACCTGGCGCTGGCTTATGCCCGCAACCGCTACACGGAAGGGGGGGATTTCGATCGCGCCCGCCGTCAGCAAGAAGTTATCTTGGCCATTCGTGATCGTATCTTGCAATACGATCAGATTCCCAAACTGATCGCCAAAGCCCCCGTCCTCTATAACGAACTCTCGTCGGGCATTCGCACCAACATGACCCTGCAAGAAGCGATTCAACTGGCCTGGCTGGCGGTGCAGATACCGCCTGAGAATATCAAGCGCGGCGTTATCGGCCCAAACGCGGTGGAAATGGCGACCTCACCCGATGGATTGGACATCCTGATCCCCATCCCGGATCAAATCCGTTTAATTCGGGACGAGGTTTTCTCGACCAATGGCGCGGTTGGGCCGGCAGCGGTGGCTGAGGATCCCAAAGCCTTGATGCAGGCCGAGAATGCGCGCGTGGTCGTGCAAAATGGGACCACGGTAGCCGGGTTGGCGGGACGTACCGCGGAGTTTCTGCGCAACGAGGGGGTTAACGTGGTGCAGGAAACCAACGCCGATAACCTTTACAGCCAGACGACGATATTTCTCTACAGCCCTAAGCCCTACACTTTGAATTACCTCGTTAGCGTGATGCAATTGCAGAATCCGCGTGTCTATAATCGCTACGACCCCAATGCCGAAGTGGACATTGCCATTGCCCTGGGGAACGACTGGGCGCAAAGCAATGTGATGCCTTGAAACCTTGCGCTGATGGGTGATAAAAACTGCGCTGCCGGCCAGAAACGACCGGCAGCGCTTTTTTATCGGTTGATCCAAAGCCCCTAGAAGCCCTCTAACTTGGAGAAGTCAGCAACCCCATCGGCCAGGGCCACAATACGCTGGAGCAACCCCAAGCGGTTGGCGCGCAAGGTCGGGTCCTCAGCCATGACCAACACTTCTTCGAAGAAATGGTTGATCACCGGGATCATGGGCAGGAATACCTTGAAGAAATCCTCCACACTCCCCGGACGGCGCGAGGTCACCTCAGCCTGCAACAACGCCGAAAGCAGGTGCTTCTCCGCCGGTTCAACGAACCGTTCAGGATCAATGGCATAGCGCTCGCGTTGATCCCGGGTGATGCGCACACAGCGAGCATAAGCCGGCAAGATGGTGCTCCAGTCGGGGCGATTGACCCACTGCGTTAGTTCGCGCACCGCACGCGCGGCCGCAGCGGGATTATGCCCCTGCGCCGCCAACACCGCCGCAACTACATCATAACGGTAGCCCTGCTCTAACAATTCGCTTTGCAAGCGCCCGATAATAAAGTCCAGGCATTCTGCTTTAGCCTCAGCGCTCACCGCGACCGGTAAGCCGTGTGCCGCCGCTTCCAACCCTTGGCGCAGGTCAAAATCCAGGTTCCAGTGAATCAGATTTTGCACCAGACCCAACGCCGCACGCCGCAGGGCGAATGGATCTTTGGTGCCAGTCGGTGCCAGCCCTACCGCAAATAGCCCCATCAGGGTATCCAAGCGGTCAGCCAGGCCTAACACCAGCCCCGCCGGCGTCTCGGGATAGCGGTCGCCGGCAAAGCGCGGCAGGTAAGCCTCAAAGATCGCCTCGGCCACAGCAGGAGGCTCACCGCTTTGGAGCGCGTAATATCGCCCCATCACCCCCTGTAATGAGGTCATCTCGACCACCATATGAGTGACCAAATCGGCTTTGCACAGATGGGCCGCACGGCGCACCGCAGCGGCATCGGCGGACTCCAGCCCGACCATCGGGATCAAGTGCTCTACCAGGGCTTCAATGCGTTGGGTCTTATCCAGCATGGAACCGAGTTTCGCCTGGAAGGTGAGCGTACTTAGCCGCGGTAGATAATATTCTAGCGGGTGCTTGAGGTCTTCACGGATGAAGTACGCCGCATCGGCGAAGCGAGCGCGAATCACCTGCTCGTTCCCATCGGTGACGACATCCAGCCCTTCCCTACCACCGTTGCGCACGGCGATAAAGTAGGGTAAGAGGCGCCCCTCGCGGGTATAAACGGGGAAGTAACGCTGATGTTTCTTCATCACCGATACCAGCACCTCTTCCGGCAGGCGCAGGTAATCAGGATCGAACGAACCGCGCAGTGCCGTGGGAGCTTCAACCAGGTGAGTCACCTCGTTCAGCACCGCCTCGTCCAGGTGCTCGGGGTCACCCCCTACCTCGGCGATCAACGCCCGAGCCTGTTCAGCGATGCGTGCCTTCCGTTGCTCCGGATCCACAATCACGCCCTGGCGCTCCAGGAAGATGCGATGATCACGGGGATGAGAGAGCGCAAACGTGGCCGGCTCGGCAAAGCGCAACCCCCGCGTCACCCGCCCGGAGACCAGCCCGGCATAGGTGAAAGGTATCACCGTCTCACCAAACAGCGCTGCCAACCAGCGAATCGGGCGCGAGAAGGCCACCCCACTGCTGTTCCAACGCATCGAGCGCTCAAAACGCAAATCCGCAATGACCTTGGGCAGTGCTTCGGCCAACACCTCAACCGCCGGACGACCTGATTCGCGCACATGGGCGACTACGTAACGCCCGCCGTCCATCTCAGCCACGGTAAGCGTTTCGACCGGCACGCCTTTGCTACGCGCAAACCCTTCTGCCGCTGCAGTAGGGCGTCCCTCGGCGTCAAAAGCCCGGTTCGCCGGCGGTCCCTTGACAACCAAGTCGCGATCCGGTTGCCGCCCGGCCAAGTCCTCAACCCACACCACCAAACGGCGCGGCGTGCCCCAAACATGGATCGGGCCATGCGCCAAATGCAACTCATCCAACAGCGCCGGGATGCGCTCCCGCAGTTGCGCTAAGGCCGCATCCAAATCTGCTGGCGGGAGTTCCTCAGTACCAATTTCAACCAGGAGAGTTTCCCGTTCCGGCAGCGCCTGTGCAGGTTGAGCAGACACGGTGGGCATTTCGTTCACCGCCGCCGCAGGTTTGAGCCAGGGGAAGCCCAACGCCTCACGCTGGGCCACATACGCCTCGGCTACGCGGCGGGCCATATCCCGCATGCGGGCAAAGAGGATCTGACGCTCGGTCACACCGACCGCGCCGCGGGTATCCAGCACATTGAAGGTATGGGAACATTTGAGGACGTAATCGTGCGCCGGGAGCACCAACCCCCGCGCCAGAGCGGCTTCGGCTTCGGCCTCAAAGAGCGCGAACATCTGGCGCAAGCGTTCCACATCCGCCACCTCAAAGTAGTAGGTGCTGTGCTCGCGCTCCCCTTGCAGGTTCACATCACCATAAGTGCGTTCGGCATTCCATTGAATATCGCGGAAGTTACTTACCCGTTGCAACGCCATAGCGATGCGTTCCAGCCCGTAGGTAATTTCGACCGAGACCGGCTCCAACACCATCCCCCCCGCCTGCTGGAAGTAGGTAAACTGGGTGATCTCCAGACCATCCAGCCAGACCTCCCAACCTAATCCCCAGGCACCCAGGGCAGGCGATTCCCAATTGTCTTCGACGAAACGAATGTCGTGTTCGCGCGGATCAATCCCCAACGCCTCTAAGGAGCGCAGATAGATCTCCTGCGGATTCCCGGGATCGGGTTTGAGGATAACCTGAAACTGATAGTGCTGCTGCAAGCGGTTAGGGTTCTCGCCATAGCGCCCATCATCCGGGCGGATGGAGGGTTCCACGTAAGCCACGTTCCACGGCTCTGGACCGAGCACGCGCAGGAACGTGGCCGGATTCATCGTCCCCGCTCCCACCTGAGTATAGTAGGGCTGCCAGATTAAGCATCCCTGCTCCGCCCAAAACTGCTGTAATTTCATGATAATAGATTGAAAGTCTAGCGCCTTCTTCATATCTTCCAGGCTCCTGTTAGGATAAATCCACCGGTTTTTTGATTATACCAGAGGCGCACAATCCATCTCGGCGGCTCTCATCCGGGTAACCTCAGCCTCGCATTCGGGTTTTGAGTAACAGAGACCGGATCAAGGAATCGTGAAACCGCGCTCCCCTGACACGCTTCCTGGTGTGGTGACGAATAAGGTCATCCAGGATTGCAGACGTTCATCATATTGACGCTAACCCTATAATTCGGTAATCTTGTAAGTGTAACGAAACAAGCGGAGGCGCCGCCGTGCCAATTCTGGCCTACATAAGCCAAACTTGTAGCGGGCATACGACCGGGATGCCCGCTATTATTTTTTCGCGGCGTTATCTTTGCCTCCAGGCCTTCCCCTACTCCCAACACCCACAGGAGAGATGTCTATGACGAGTACGACCAACGCTTTCGAAATGGCACAACGTCAATTCGATCATGTCGCCGAACTGCTCCAACTGGATCCTCAGGTACGCGAAATCCTGCGTTGGCCCATGCGGGAGTACCATTTCCGCATCCCGGTGCGCATGGATGACGGCACCATACGTGTCTTTCAGGGTTTTCGCGTTCAGCACAACGATGCCCGTGGTCCCTGCAAGGGTGGCATCCGTTTCCACCCCGCCGAAACCATTGATACCGTGCGCGCCCTGGCCACCTGGATGACCTGGAAATGCGCCGTGGTAGACCTGCCGCTCGGCGGCGGCAAGGGTGGTGTTATCGTAGATCCGGCCACGCTTTCGGAAGGCGAAAAAGAGCGTTTGGCACGCGGCTACATTCAGCAAATCTGGCGCAACATTGGCCCACGCCAGGATGTTCCCGCCCCTGATGTGGGCACCAACCCGCAGATGATGGGCTGGATGATGGACGAGTACTCCAAACTGGTTGGGCAGTATACCCCCGGCGTTATCACCGGCAAGCCGGTCGGGGGCGGCGGCTCCCTCGGGCGCACCGAAGCCACCGGTTTCGGCGTCATCTACACCGTGCGTGAAGCCCTCAAACACCTCAACCTTGACCCCGCCAAGTGCGTCGCCGCCATCCAGGGGTTTGGCAACGTGGCCCAATACGCCGCGGTAGGCTTCACCGAAATCCTGGGTGGAAAGGTGATCTGCGTTTCCTATTGGGATCGCGAAGATCGCACCGCTTACACCGTGAGCAAGGCCGATGGCATTGATCCACGCTTCCTGATGAGCATCACTGATCAATACGGCACGATTGACAAGAGCAAAGCCCGCGCCGCTGGCTATACAATTGAGGACGGTAACGCCTGGCTGAGCAAGGAAGCCGACGTGCTCATCCCCGCCGCGCTCGAAGGCCAGATCAATGCCGATACCGTGCACCACATCCACGAACGGGTCAAGTTGATCGCCGAGGGTGCCAACGGGCCGACCACCCCCGAGGCCGATGAGATCATTCGCCAGCGCGGCATCTTCATGATCCCCGATTTCCTGTGCAATGCGGGCGGCGTGACGGTATCCTACTTTGAAAGCGTGCAGAACGACATGAATTTCTACTGGACAAAAGAGGAAGTGCTCCAGCGCTTGGATACCAAGATGACCCAGGCCTTCCAGGCCGTGCTTGACCTCGCGCTGAAAGAAGGCGTCTTCATGCGCGATGCCGCCTACATGGTCGCGATCACGCGCGTGGTCAAAGCCATGGAACTACGCGGGTGGATATAGACAGAAAATTGTGAATTCCATGAATCCAAAACGAGCGAGGCGCCCTAATGGGGCACCTCGTTTCTTTAACATGTTTGACGCGCGTTGCATTGTCAGGTATAATAAAAAAGCCTGCGGGCAACCTTCAGGCGGTTTTACCAATTGATTGGCATGATTTCCTGGAACGGAGGTCATATCGCGCTGGGCAAGTGGGCATGGTGAACGGTTTATCCTTTTGAGCACGCCCTCGGCTGCAAGTGCGGTATGCAGCCGAGTTTTTTGCCCGCGCGCGAATAGATCAAACTTGAACCCGAAAGGAGGTGAGTGCGTTGACCATAGTGATCTTGCGGCCTAACGAAAGCCAGGAACAGCTGCTCAAGCGCTTCCGCAAGAAGGTCGTCAAGAGCGGTGTGCTGAGCACCGTGCGTCGGAAACGTTGGTTCATTTCCAAGAGCGAACTGCGTCGCCTGGAACAGAAGAAGGCCATTCGCCGCATGAAACGCCGCCAGATGTCACGCGCTTCGGAGTAAGCCTTCGCTCATCGGGTTGGTGAAACAGTCTGGAGGTTCTCGATGGCCAAAGAAGAAGAGAAGATTCAGGTGGAAGGCACGATTGTAGAGGCATTGCCGGGCACGCAATTCCGCGTGCGCCTGGATAATGGGCATGAGATCCTGGCATACCTCTCGGGGCGGATGCGCAAGTACTATATCCGTATCCTCCTCGGCGACCGGGTACGGGTGGAAATGTCGCCCTATGATCTCACCCGTGGCCGCATCGTTTATCGCCAAAAGAAGGCCGGCGAACCGGCGCTCGAGGAAGAATAAACCCCACCTGGACTTATCCCTAATCTGTAGGTGTCCCTAAAAAGGCGGCTTCTTTATCCAGCCGCCTTTTTCTTTCCAACAAAAAATCGCGCATAAAATGCTGAGGGCTGCCAGTTTATGGCAGCCCTCTCTTCCCAGCCCACAACTACCACTAAAGAGCACCCATCCACTCGAACCAGTAAAACGTTATCGCGGGGGCAAGAGCACCGTATCAATCACATGGATCACACCGTTCGTCGTCTTTATGTCCGTCAGGATAACCTGGGCGTCGTTGACGTAGACTTTGCCATCCTGAACTTTGATCGTGACGGGCTTGCCCAACGCGGTATCGGCCTGCTGCAACTTCACCACATCCTCAGCCAACACCCGCCCTGAGACAACATGATAGAGCAGGATATCCGTGAGTTGCTTCTTATTGGCCGGTTTGAGCAGGTTATCCAGCGTACCAGCGGGTAACTTTGCAAAGGCTTCATCCGTGGGGGCAAAGACGGTGAAGGGGCCTTCACCTTTCAAGGTATCCACCAAGCCCGCAGCCTGAACCGCCGCAACCAGGGTATTGAACTGGTTGAAGACCGCAGCGTCAACAATATCCTTGGGCAGGATCACCGTGTCTATCACATGGATAACACCGTTGCTGGCCTCGATATCCGTGATGATGATCTGCGCCTCATTGATGTAGACCTTGCCCATATCCACTTTGAAGAACACAGAGGTACCTAATGCGGTATCTGCGATCAGGCCATCTTTGACCTCGGAAGCCATCACCTTGCCAGGCAGGACGTGGTAGAGAAGGATATCGGTCAATTGTTGCTTATTCTCCGGCTTGAGCAGGGTTTCTAAGGTCCCTTCAGGCAATTTGGCGAAAGCATCATCGGTTGGCGCGAACACAGTGAACGGGCCTTCACCCTTCAAGGTGTCCACCAAACCCGCCGCTTGCACCGCAGCGACCAGGGTGGTGAAACGCCCATCAGCCGCGGCAATATCCACGATGTCCGTCTTGGCTTCAGCGGTCATGCTGGGGGGCAGAATGACGGTGTCAATGACGTGAATCACGCCGTTGCTGGCCTCGATATCGGTGATGATCACCTGCGCGTCATTGATGAAAACCTTGTCACCTTCAACTTTGATGGTGATAGGCTCACCGGCTACTGTTTGGGCTTCGCTCAGTTTAACCACGTCTGACGCCAAGACCTTTCCCGGAACAACATGGTAGGTCAAAATCTTGACCAGTTGATCTTTGTTCTCAGGTTTGAGCAAATTATCCAGGGTTTCTTTCGGCAGTTTGGCAAAAGCATCATTGGTGGGTGCGAACACCGTAAAAGGCCCCTCGCCCGATAAAGTTTCAACCAAACCCGCAGCCTGTACCGCAGCGACCAGGGTACTAAACCGGCCATCTGCTACGGCGATATCCACGATAGTTTGGGGTGCCGGGGTTGCGGTTGGGGGAACCGGGGTAGCCGTGGGCATCGGCGGTTGAGTGGATTCAGGCGTTGCGGCCGGCGCACATGCCGATATTACCAAAACAGCGGCCACTAACAGTAAGAAAATGTGTCTCATCGTGTCCTCTCCTTATAAAAATATTGGGTAGTAACAACAATTACATTGTAGCCAGGCGTATAAAGTTAGTCAAACATACTAACGATATTGTATAATGTTTTTGTAAAGCGTTAAACGAAAAACCTCCCCGCATAGGGGAGGTTTATCAGGCAACGCATAAACGGGCTAGTAAATCATTCGATTATCGTAAGTGAGCAGCGCTTTCATGTAGTTGGCGCGTTCAAACGCCGCTGGTTCGGCTACCGCCTGTTGGCTCATACTGCCGATCATCTGCTGCACAGACTGATACTCAAAGGTTTCCATCCATTCCTGCATTTCTTGCAAGATCTCACTGGCCCGTTTAACCCCGTGTTTTAGCAAGGCCGAGGTTGTCATGGCCACCTTGGCGCCGGCCATGAGCGCCTTGATCACATCCTGGCCAGTGTGTACCCCGCTGCTCAACGCCATATCCACTGCCACCCGGCCGTAGAGAATTGCAATCCACCGCAACGGCAGGCGCAATTCATCCGAAGTGCTCAACACTAGGCTGGGCACGACTTCCAGCGTCTCAATATCAAAATCCGGCTGATAGAAGCGATTGAACAGGACTAAACCATTCGCACCAGCCTGGGCTAATTTATGCGCAAAATTGGGCAAAGCCGTAAAGAAGGGACTGAGTTTCACCGCCAACGGAATGCGGATCTGCTTGCGGATATCGGCCACCAACGCCACATAATTAGCCTCTAATTCTTCGGCCGTCAGGGCTGGGTCGGTGGGAAGATAGTAAAGGTTAAGTTCCAGGGCATCGGCACCGGCTTCCTGAATCAGGCGTGCGTATTCAATCCAACCGCCGCTGGAAACCCCGTTTAGGCTACCGATGATGGGAATACTTACGCTTTCCTTGGCCTTGCGGATCAGTTCCAGGTAACCCTCCGGGCCAACATTGTAGCGCCCCAAATCGGGGAAGTAGGTCAGGGCTTCGGCAAATGAATCGCTGCCGCGGGTCAGATAATGATCCAGTGCCAGGCTTTCATGAACAATTTGCTCTTCAAATAGGGAATACATCACCACCGCACTAACTCCGGCATCCTCCAGACGACGAATCCCATCCAATTTTTTCGAGAGCGGAGAAGCCGAGGCCACCAGCGGGTTTTTCAATTCCAGACCTAGATATTGGGTTTTCAGTTCCACCATACGCACCTCCTAAGATCAGGCGAGGGTTCCAGGGGTATTTCCCTCGAACCCTCGCCAAATGTCACTCAGTCTTGCGCTGGCGCACTCTCGTGGCCGTTGCCGTTGATCTTCATGACCATTTCGGCCATTTGTTTGTATTGCAACCAACGGCGCTTTACATCTTCCTGTGCGGCTTTGAGCAGCAATTCAGCGCGTTGCTCATCGCTCTGGGCCAGCATGCGATAACGGGTCTCGTTGTAAACGTAATCGGCCAACGGGATGCTCGGTTCCTTGCTATCCAGGATCAGCGGGTTCTTGCCCTCATCCAGCAACATCGGGTTGTAGCGGAAGAGCGGCCACGCACCCGACTGCACCGCCAGCCGTTGCTGATCCAGGCCCTTGCGCATATCAATGCCATGGGCAATGCAGTGGCTATAGGCGATGATCAAGGAAGGCCCCTCATAAGCATCGGCTTCCAGGAAAGCCTTCAGGGTATGTTGATCGTTAGCGCCCATGGCAACCTTTGCGACGTAGACGTAGCCATAGGTCATCGCAATCAACCCGAGATCCTTCTTGGGCAAGCCCTTACCGTTGGCAGCGAACTTGGCCACCGCAGCGCGCGGCGTAGCCTTTGAGGCTTGCCCGCCGGTGTTGGAGTAAACCTCGGTATCCAGGACCAGGATATTGACATCGCGGCCTGAAGCCAAGACGTGATCCAAACCACCGTAGCCAATATCGTAAGCCCAACCATCACCACCGACGATCCACACGCTCTTGCGCACCAGGAAATCGGCCACGTCCATCAAAAGGCGCGCGCGGAGATCGTTGATCCCGGCCAGGCGCTCTTTGAGCAGCGCGACACGTTGGCGCTGTTCGCGGATGCCGGCCTCACTGCGTTGATCGGCCTTCAGAATCGCATCCACCAACGATTCACCCACTTGCGCGGCCAGGCTCTGGAGCAGTTCACGTGCAAACTCGGTTTGTTTATCAATGGTCAGGCGCATGCCCAGACCGAATTCTGCATTATCCTCAAACAGACTGTTGCTCCAGGCCGGCCCACGTCCTTCGCGATTGAAGGTCCACGGTGTGGTGGGTAGGTTGCCGCCGTAAATCGAAGAACAACCGGTCGCATTGGCAATCACCACGCGGTCGCCGAAGAGTTGCGACATCAATTTCAGGTAGGGTGTCTCACCACAACCGGCGCACGCTCCGGAGAACTCAAACAGCGGCTCCAGCAATTGCGAATTCTTGACCGTCGAGACACTGATCGCGGCGCGATCCACTTCCGGCAGGGAGAGGAAGAACTCCCAGTTTTCGCGCTCCTGCTCACGCAGTGGCGGTTGTGGCGCCATGTTGATCGCCTTCAAGCCGACCTGGCTCTTGTTTTTGGCCGGGCAGGCTTCTACACACAACGCACAGCCGGTGCAGTCTTCGGGCGAGACCTGCAAGGTATATTTCATCCCCGGAAACTCTTTGAAGCGCGCATCGGTGGACTTGAAGGTTGCCGGGGCGTTCTCGAGGTATTTGGGGTCATAGACCTTCTGGCGGATCACCGCATGCGGACAGACCATCACACATTTACCACATTGGATACATACCTCAGGATCCCACACCGGGATTTCGAGGGCAATGTTTCGCTTTTCCCACTTGGCCGTCCCGCTGGGGAACGTGCCATCCGCCGGTAGTTTGCTGACCGGCAAGCGGTCGCCCTCGAAGATCATCATCGGGGCCAGCGTCTCGCGGACAAACTCAGGGGCTTCATCGGCCACCGGCTTGCGGCGGGTGCGGGTGGCAGTGACTTTATCCGGCACTTTCACCTCTTGTAGATGCGCCAGGGCTTGATCCACCGCTGCAAAGTTGCGTTGTACCACCGCTTCACCGCGCTTACCGTAGGTCTTCTGGATGCTCTTCTTGATCTGGGCGATAGCCTCATCCTGTGGCAGCACCCCACTAATGGCGAAGAAGCAGGTCTGCATGATCGTGTTGATGCGCCCGCCCATGCCAGTCTTGTTAGCCACCTCATAGGCGTCAATGACGTAGAAGCGCAGTTTCTTTGCGATGATTTCTTCTTGCACCTCGCGCGGGAGTTCATCCCACACCTTGTCTGCCGGGTAGATGCTGTTGAGCAAGAAGATACCACCCGGTTTGGCATACTTGAGCACATCCAGGCGCTCCAAGAAGGAAAACTGGTGGCAGGCCACAAAGTTTGCATCCCCTTCCCCGATCAAATAAGGCGCGCGGATGGGTTTGGGGCCAAAGCGGAGGTGGGAAATGGTGACCGACCCCGATTTTTTAGAGTCGTAAACGAAATAGCCCTGGGCGTAATTGTCGGTTTCCTCACCGATGATTTTGATCGAGTTCTTGTTCGCGCTGACCGTGCCATCCGCGCCCAGGCCAAAGAAGACACAGCGCACCGTCTGCGGATCTTCGATAGAGAAGGAAGGATCATAGGATAGGCTCAGACGGGATACATCGTCCTCGATGCCCACTGTGAAGTGATTGCGCGGCTGATCCTTTTGCAGTTCATCGAAGACTGCCTTGACCATAGCCGGAGTGAATTCCTTGGATGAAAGGCCATAGCGACCACCTACGATCACCGGTGCCTGCTTGAACGGCGCAAAGCCCTGGCTTAAGCCCTCATACACCGCCGCGACGACATCTTCATAGAGCGGCTCGCCCGCGGCACCGGGCTCTTTGGTGCGATCCAACACCGCAATCTTGCGCACCGTAGCAGGCAAGGCTTTCATGAGGTGACGCGCCGAGAATGGTCGGTAGAGATGCACCGTGACCACCCCAACCTTCTCGCCACGCTCGATCAAGTAACGAGCAGTTTCCTCGGCTGTCTCGGCCCCAGAGCCCATCAGGATAATCACCCGTTCGGCGTCCGGCGCGCCGGCGTAGTCAAAGAGATGATATTGCCGCCCGGTCAATTGCGCAAAGCGATCCATTACCTTTTGCACAATCTCCGGACAGGCTTCATAGTAAGGATTACAGCGCTCGCGGGCTTGGAAAAAGACGTCCGGATTTTGCGCCGTGCCACGGATGAACGGGTGATCCGGGCTGAGCGCGCGGGCACGATGCTGGCTGACCAGTTCGTAATCAATCATCGCCCGCAAGTCGTCCTCGCTCAGAAACTCGATCTTATTGATCTCATGCGAGGTACGGAAGCCATCAAAGAAATGCAGGAACGGCACGCGCGATTCCAGCGTGGCCGCTTGAGCGATCAAGGCATTGTCGTGCGCTTCCTGCACCGACCGCGAAGCCAGCAGCGCCCACCCCGTCTGGCGGGTTGCCATCACATCCGAGTGATCCCCGAAAATCGAGAGGGCATGGGTCGCCACCGTACGGGCTGAGACGTGAATCACCGCCGGTGTTAGTTCGCCGGCGATCTTATACATGTTAGGAATCATCAGAAGTAGACCCTGGGACGCGGTAAACGTGGTGCACAAGGAGCCGGTTTGCAAGGCACCATGAACAGCACCCGCCGCGCCGCCTTCGGATTGCATCTCCACTACCAACGGCACCGTCCCCCAAATGTTGGGGATACCCTTGGCCGACCACTCATCCGCCAACTCACCCATACCCGAGGAAGGGGTAATCGGGTAAATGGCAATCACCTCATTGAGGCGATAAGCAACATGGGCAACAGCCTCATTAGCATCAATTGTGATCACTTGGCGACTCATAGGTTACACTCCCTGTAAACACCTGAGGTATTCAACGTGCTGTGGACAACGCCACGGCACGGATTGCGCGGTCTAGACACAATTCGTTCATTCAAGTTTATCCCCAATCCGGAGTGGGATAAAGTTATATAGGTCACCTTATTTGTGTGCGTCCTGTCACAATTCAACTCGCCCCCTTAAGGCTTGCTCTTATTCTCCCCAAGCCCTCTGGCTGGCACTACCGCAAGTAAGGTTGGGCTAGCAACAAGGCTGCTAACGTCTTGGCATCATGGATCTCGCCCCGCTGGGCCATAGCATAGGCGTCTTCTAGACTTAAACGGCGCAGGTGCAGGAATTCATCCGCATCGGGGCGCAGTGGACTGGGGTAGAGATCACGGGCCAAGAAGACCACCATGCGCTCGGTGCAGTAACCGGGCGCAAGGTAAAAGTGCCCCAATTCAATCCATTCTCGCGCCGCATAACCGGTTTCCTCGCGCAGTTCGCGTTCGGCACATAGAGAGGCCTCCTCTTCGTCTTCCATCACCCCGGCGGGCAATTCCAGCAATTCCTGACCGGCACCAATCCGGTACTGAACGACAAACAAAATCTGCCTCTGGGCATCCACCGGCACCACGCTGATCGAATCGCGGTGCTGAACCAAATCATATGGCCGCACGCGACCATCCGGCAACCGTACCTGCACCTTAACTACGTCAAATGCATGTCCCTGATATTGGGGTACGTGACCGAGAATTTCAAACGTCATGAATCACCTCGAAGCAAGGACCAGACTAAATAGAACAAGCGCGGGTTTGATGGTAGGCCCGCGCTCCCATAGATCACTGAAACCACCTCGGATAAATTGAGATCAGGGAATCTGCAATACCTGACCTGGCGTCAGGGTATAGGGACTTTGAAGGTTGTTTGCCGCGATGATAGACTCGGGGAAGACATCCCCAAAATCGCAGGCAATCGAGTAAATCGTGTCCCCGGCTTTAACGGTGTACTGCGCAGGATGAGGTTTCAGCGCACGGTCACCCGCGCTCCATCCGCCATCCTGAGGGATCTTCAAGACAGTACCGGCGGCAGGACGCGAATTCATCGTTAGGCCGTTCGCCTCAAAGAAGGTATTGATATCCAAATTGTAGCGACGGGCGATGCACAGCGGCCATTCTCCGGGCTGCAACGTATAGGTAGCCGGACGGGTCGGAGTTGGGATGATGACCGGTGTGTTGGTCGGCGCGGGAGTCGGAGCAGGCGTTTCAACCACGATCGGCGTTACCACTCCGCCCTCGGGGGTAGGCATAGCCATCTGGGTTTGCTGTGCTACTTCCGTCATCCGCTTTGCCACATCCACCGGGAACGGAATTTCTTCTGAAGTAGGCGTAGCCAGGGCCGTGGGCGAGGTGGAGGCCGAACGGGTGCACCCTGAGACCACCAGCATTGCCAGGACAGTCAAGGCCATGAAGAATAACACGCGTGTTTTCATAGAAAATTCTCCTCCAAATCGCAGTTCAAAATAGCGCCCGTTTTCTAATCAGGTGCTAACTTCATTCCATAGTAGCATATCGCTGAATCCGCGTCAAGCACACGCGTGGGGCAATTTTTAACATCCCGTCCACTCATCTCTATTTAGTTTACAAGTTTGTCCTTACTCCTTCGGTTATCTTTTATGGTTCAACTATCCTGGATAAAAATCATAGCCTTTGCCCCGCAGATGTCACGGGTAGTCAAGAGGAACATCATTTATCCCTTATGACGTCTAACCATAGTCAACGCCACGAAGTTGGAGTATGATCATTAGCGACAACGTGGTCATCCGGACACCTCCAGACAAGCTCATCGCTGTCTCCTCCTTTGGCAAGAGCCTCCGCCGGAACAAGCAACGCCTCCGGCGGAGGCTTCTTTCTATCCCTTTTACGTCATTTCCATAGAACACTAGGACTTATGCTTCCATCACTGGCAGGACAATGGTGAACGTTGTGCCCTGCCCCAGGGTTGACTCCACCCAAATCCGTCCCTGGTGGCTTTCAACGATGGATTTGACAATTGCCAGGCCCAAACCACTACCTGCCACCTCCGTACCGGCATTGCTGGCACGGTAGAATTTGTCGAAGATGAACGGTAAATCCGCCACCGGGATGCCGATGCCGGTATCACGGAACTGCAAAATGATCTGCTCTTGTTCTAACTCCCCATGAATGGTGATTTGTCCACCAGGGGGCGTATATTTGATCGCATTATCCAGCAAATGCTCAAACATTTGCCGAATTTGCACCGGGTTACCCAGGAACAGCGGCAGGTCTTCCGGCAGTTCCATAATCAGCCGATGACCCTTGCGCTCCAGCGCCTTTCTGAAATTCTCGATGGCATGCTCCAGTACCTGCTTGAGGCTAAACGTCTCACGTCGCGTATCGAATCCGGCCTCAATACGCCCTAAGTTAACCAAATCGTCAACCAGGTGGGTGATATTTTGGACGCTGGCCTGCACGCGGCGAATGAATTCCTGCTGTAACTCGTTCACCGGGCCAGCCCGCTCGATTAACTCGACATAACCCAAAATTGCCGTAAGCGGTGAACGCAAATCGTGAGATACGGTGCTGACAAATTCGCTCTTGATGCGGTCAATTTTCTTCAATTGAGTGATATCGTGCAGAGTCACGGCCGCACCCACTTCAGGGATCGGCGTTCGCTGCACATCAAAGACACGCCCATCCTCAACCGTCAGTTCGATGCGGTTGGAAAGACTGCGCGTGGATAACTCCAGCAACTCCACCAGTTCCGGATAAGTGATCACCTGCCGCGCCGGTTTCCCGATGACGTCCAATTCGCTCAGGTTTAGCGCCGCCATCGCCGCCTGGTTGATCAACAAAATCTGCCCTTGCTGATCCACCACAATGACCCCATCCTGGATACGCCGCAACACCGTCTCGAGTTTATTGCGTTCCAGGCGCGTCTCATGATAGAGGCGGGCATTTTGAATCGCAATTGCTGCGTAATCAGCCAGCGTGGTCAGCAACTGCACATCGCGTTTTTGGAACTGAAAGCGACTGTGGCGATTATCCACGCCCAGCACGCCGAAAACCTGCCCTTTATACTGCAAAGGGACATAGACCAACCCATGCACCAAGTAAGCCGTTTTAATCTTTTGAGGCGTGTTTTCATCCAGAAGCACCGGCTGTCCAGTGCGCACCACCGAACCCGCCAGGGTATCCTGGATCGGTAGGCGGAAAGTGCGCACAAAATCTTCCTGGAAGTTCTTAGAGGCGCGCATGTAGAGTTCGCCGGTCTCTTCATCCACTAATAGCAGTGCCCCTTCTTCGGCCCCAGTCAGTTCAACCGCCGCCTCAACGATGGCAGAGAGCACGTTATCCGGATCGAGAGAGGCGGTAATGCTCTGGCTCAAACGTGCCAAGGTCTCCAATTCATCCACCCGCCGCTGCAACCGATCAGTGTAGCGGCGCGCTTCCAGCATCATCCACTCGCGCAACCGCTGGGAACGGGTAAGGTTAGTCTCAACCGCACGCAACACCTCTTCGGACTTAAGCGGCAGGTTCAGGTAATCGCTCACCCCCAGGTGCAAGGCTTCTTTGAGTAGTTCAGGCGAGTCTTTCTTGACCAGGAGCAGGATCGGCACCTCGGGGTGATCGCGGCTCAACTTACGCGCAAAATCAAGGTGATTATTCCCTTTGAAGGTATCCGAAAGAATGATTAAGCCGGTCGGATGGGTATTTAGATAGTTAAAGACTTTATCCTCTTCCTGGAAAACGGCCACAGAGTAACCGGCAGCTTGCAATACCCGCTCCAGCAAGTAGTTAACCTGCGCATCAGAGGTAGCAATCAGAATGTGAGTATCCTTCGCTTGGATCATAGGATCTCAGTGGCCTTTGCGGGAGAGGATGGGATGGCCGTAGATGATCGGGCAAGAGGGAACACAACATGCCAGCGCAACGAGTGCGCAGCAACAAACTCTAACCAAATTTTACCCTGATATTGCTTCAAAATTTGCTGAATTAAGTGCCGATCCGGGCTCAGTCCACGCGGGATATGCGCCGAAATCAACGCATCACCTTCAAAGGGTTGATTTTGCAAGGCTCCGCGTTGCTCATCAGTTAATTTCGCTTGCAGTTCTATTTCTAGATGGGCTTCGCCTTGCTGCTCAGAGATGCGTCCCTGGATCTGTCCGCTTTCGCTTAACCCAATGGCTAAGGTGAGCACACCTTCCAAGACATAGCCCAACAACGCTTCATCCCCATTCACAGGCAATGGCTGGGGGTGCGACGCTAGGATAATTTCTTGCCCCCTCTGCTGCACAAGCGGCAAGAGGTGATGCACTGCTTCGCCGACCAAGGCGTTGAAATCCTGGGCTTTGGCCGGTGCCACAGCCACATCTCGTAAACCATCTGGGATCAAACCGGCCAGCACCCGTAATGCGTCCAGGCTCTCGCGCCAAGTCGTCAGTGCCTGACGTTGACCCGGGCTCCACCGCGCCGTTGGGTCTTTGCTCAGGCTTTCCAAAGCCTGACGTTGCCTTTCAATCCCCGCGCGCATCTGCAGGCGTACTTGCCGCAAGGTTTGATCCAGCACTCGTACCCGCAAAGTGGCATTTTCCATCATAACCTGCTGCAAGCGTACTCGTTCTTCCAAGGTGCGGAATAAACGGGCATTGGCAAGCGAGATGGAGGCAAAATCCGCCACGGCTTCGACCAAGCGCTGCTGTGCCGGCTGATAGGGCACTTCTTTTTTACGCATCAACACCACAATGCCAATCACCTGTTGAGAAGCCTTGATCGGCACCATCAAAGCCGCTTGTCCTAGCGCGGCCATTCGAAAACGCTTAAGGGGTTCCCCACAAAGTGCCAATGATTCACCCGAAAGTGCCACCAATCCGCTCACCCCATCTTCCCAAGGACGATTGCGCTGTGCCATCAACGAGGTCGGGAGGTGTTTGCCAGCGGTCAATATCAGAGCCTTTCGCCCTTCATCTTTGAGTAATATCCATCCCAAGTCTGAGCGGGTGGCCTTTATCAATTGCTCCAACAGTTGCTCAAACAAAACACCTTGATGGGTGAGGGAGGTCAACACCTTGGCGATATTGAAAATGGTTTGGAGTTCATCCACGCGCTGTTGTAATTCCTGGTTGGCATGCTGCAAAGCCTGCGCCAGTTGCTCGCGAGCGCGGCGTTCGCGCACCTGCTTGAGCACCCGCTCTGCCACTGCCAACACCTCTGGCTCACGCGCCGGCCAGAGCAGATAGTCCACCGCACCTAAACGAAAATTCTGGATCAGGTCGGCCTCGGAGCCCTTGGGGGCAATTAACACGACCGGGATATCCACCCCCTGGGCTTGGAGCGCTACTAATAGATCCTTACTACTCAAACCTTCCAACGCCAAATCACACAGGATGACATCCGGTAGTGTCTGCACCGCGGTGGCAATGGCCGTGGGAACATCCACAGCCTGCTCAACGCGGTAACCGGCCGCCTGTAACGATTGACGCCCGACCAGATTAAAAATCAAGGGGTCTGGCTCTACGATTAAAAAATATTCTCGCGGTTGAGCCATGCTTTTAATATAGCATGAATAAAGGCTTGAGGAAGGGTTTCTTACCCCTTCATCGGCTTACGGGTGCTTTACAATTTGGTTAGAGGGATGTATAAGCGTTTTATAAGAAGTGCTCGATGTAATCTTGACGCCAATGAGTTGGCAGACATAAAATGAAAGTATGGAATATAAGGATTACTACAAAATCCTCGGCGTAGACCGCAACGCAACGGAAGAAGAGATCAAAAAAGCCTACCGCCGCCTGGCAATGAAGTATCACCCGGATCGCAATCCGGGCGATAAATCAGCGGAAGAGAAATTCAAAGAAATAAACGAGGCCTACGAGGTCCTCGGCGACCCCGAAAAACGCAAACGCTATGATGCGCTAGGCGAATCTTACTTCCGCTGGCAGCAGAGCGGCGCTCCGGGTGATTTCAATTGGGAAGAGTGGTTTGCTCAAGGCCCGGTGGGCACACGCACCGTCCGTATTGACCTCGACGATCTCTTCGGTGATCTGGGTGGATTCTCCGACTTCTTCAGCGCCATTTTCGGTGGCATGCCCGGCACAACCACTCGCACTGCAGGCCGTCGCACCCGCCAGACGACCCCGGCTGTGGAACAGCCGGTTCAGATTACCCTAGAAGAAGCCTACCGCGGCACCACCCGCCTGATCCAGGTAGATGGGCGGCGTTTGGAAGGCAAGATCCCACCCGGTGCGCGCACTGGCACGAAAGTCCGTCTGGCCGGGCAGGGGCCGATCGGCCCTAACGGTCAGCGCTCTGATCTTTATCTGGTTATCGAGGTCTTGCCCGATCCACGCTTCGAACGCAAGGACGATGACCTCTACACCGAGGTCACAATAGATCTCTACACTGCTGTTTTAGGCGGTCAGGTCACCGTTCCTACCCTGGGCGGGGATGTCATTTTGACCATTCCCCCCGGCACGCAACCCGGTCAAATCTTCCGCCTTTCGGGGCGGGGTATGCCGAATTTGCGCAATCCCCAAAAACATGGTGACCTTTACGTCAAGGTTAAGGTTGAACTTCCGCGCCACCTGACCCCTCAGCAGCGCGCGCTTTTCGAGCAACTCCGCCAAAGCAGTTAATGAGAGGCATAAAGAAAGGATAGCGGTAATGAAAAAGCGATTTGGCTGGATAGGAATGCTTGGGGTTTTAATCCTGGTCACCCTGGCCTGTCGCCTGACCCCCACTTTACCTGAACTAAGCCGAGAACCCACGGCCACATCCGCCGGGGTTCAACAGGCAACCCTACCGCCCACAGGGCCGGTAGCTACGCCCACCCTCATGACCGAAGCTTCCCTTTCATTCGCCGAACGGGATGCACTTCTGGCTAATCTTTATGAGCGGGTGGCGCCGGGGGTGGTCTTCATCGCGACCACTACCGACGGCGAAATCGAAAGCCTGGGCTCCGGTTTTGTCTATGACCGCGAGGGGCATATTGTGACCAACTACCATGTGGTCGAGGGCGCCAGCGGGCTGGAAGTGTTCTTCCCTTCCGGGCTTAAAGTGCGGGCTAAAGTGATCGGCCAGGACTTGGATTCGGACTTGGCGGTGATTAAAGTGGATGTGCCCGCCGACGCCTTAGTACCTCTGCCCTTAGGAGATTCGGATCAAGTTCGGGTGGGGCAAACGGCCATCGCCATCGGCAATCCGTTCGGGTTAACCGGCACTATGACGGTGGGAATTGTTTCGGCCAAAGGACGCACGCTAGAATCCCTACGCCAGGCAGAAAGTGGCACCTTTTTCAGCGCCGGCGATGTAATCCAAACCGACGCGTCCATCAACCCCGGTAACTCTGGCGGGCCGCTGCTCAACCTGGCCGGTGAAGTCATCGGTGTCAACCGTGCCATTCGCACCACCGGCACTACCATCACTGGTGAACCCGTCAATAGCGGGATCGGTTTCGCTGTTTCCAGTAACATCGTTCGCCGCGTTGTCCCGGTGCTGATCACCCAAGGACGTTATGACTATCCCTATCTCGGCATCAGCAGCCGCGAGATGCTGACCCTGGAACAAATCGAAGCCCTAGGCTTGCCGCGTCAAACCGGGGCTTACATCGTATCGGTCACGCCGGGTAGCCCTGCAGATCGCGCCGGCCTGCGCGGTGGCAGCCAGCCCACCCGTTTTGCCGGCCTGCCCGCGGGGGGCGATTTGATTATTGCCATTGATGGCCAGCCGGTGCAAACGTTCAGCGACATGCTAAGTTACCTGATGAAAAATAAAAGCCCTGGCGATACCGTCGTTCTGACCATTATCCGCGATCGTCAAGAAAAGGAGGTGAGCGTTACCTTGGGTAAGCGCCCCTGAGCGGGGCTTCGGCTGGCTCTGTCGGTTCTGCCAATCCCATTTGACAGGAGGATGCCATGTTAACCGATCAGGATGTGCGGGAGTTGCTTAAGTTCACCTCGCCTCACCCCGTGTTGAGCGTCTACCTCAATACTGACCCAACCCTGGGGAACAAAGATTCCTATCGGCTGCGCCTGCGTAACATGCTAAAAAAAGTGAATCTCCCGCAGGATGAAGAGGCCGTTGAACGTTATATTATGCAGGAATACGACTGGAGTGGTCGCGGAGTGGTGGTCTTCTCATGTGCCCCGGAAGGATTCTTCCGCGCTTACGCTCTGGCTGTCCCGGTGCGCGACCTAGTCCATGTCGGCGACCGCCCCAGTGTGCGAGTGCTGGCTGACTTGCTGGATTCTTACGGTGGTTATGGCGTCGTCCTGGTGGATAAACAGGGTGCGCGTCTCTTCCACTTTCATCTCGGCGAATTACGCGAGCAAGAAGGCATTGTCGGCGAGGCGGTCAAACGCACCAAGCACGGTGGTGCTTCCAGCCTGCCGGGTGCGCGCGGCGGTACAGCCGGACGCACCAAACACGTGGATGAGGTTATCGAACGTAACATGAAGGAAGCGGTGGATTTTGCCATCTCATTTTTCGAGCAAAATCGTATTCGCCGCATATTGATCGGGGGCACCGAGGATAATGTCGCGCTCTTTCGTTCCCTTTTACCTAAAGCCTGGCAGAGCCTGATTGTTGGCACCTTTCCTATGAACATGACCGCCAGCCATGCTGAGGTACTGGCCAAGGCCATGCAGGTGGGCCATGAAGCCGAAACCAAACGTGAATCACAATTGATCAAAGATTTGATTACTGCAGCGGCTAAGAACAGCGGCGCTGTCATCGGTCTAGAAGACACCCTCCAAGCCGTTAACGAGGATCGGGTGATGACTCTGGTGATTCTGGAGGGATTTGGGCAGTCCGCTTATCGTTGCACCCAATGCGGCTATCTGACCTCGCGCCAGCAAGGAGCGTGCCCGGCCTGTGGTGGCGAGATGCAAGAAATTCCCGATGCCGTGGATTTCGCCATCAGCCGCGTCATGCGCAGCGGTGGCGACGTGGAAGTTGTTCACCGCAATCCTGATCTGGAAAAAGCCGGCATGATCGGCGGCTTTTTACGGTACTAAATTGCTCAGTACCCGATAGATCAATCAGACGCCCCGCTTAAAGCGGGGCGTCTCATATTACACCCAGATCAGGTTCTGGTTAGCGCATCCGTATCCGCGCCAGATTCTCACTCAACAAGCGCAGTTCTTCCAGGGCTTTATTGGGGTTGCTACTCAAACTACTGCGGATGGTCTTGAACCGTTCTTGCAGTGCCTGCATTGTTTGAGGATCGTTGAGCAAAGGTTCCAGATCTTTTAGCCGGGCTTCGGCGGCGCTTAACTCTTGCTGGGCGGTCAAGTTATCCTTGGTGATCAACGCCAAGCGGGCATAACTCACATTGCTGATCAAGCGGCTCAAAACCATATCCATTTGCCCCGCCGCCAGGGCTTCTTCCACTCGCTGATAATCCGCGCGCAGTGTGGTCAATTCGGCGCTGGTTTTCTCGTAATCCTGGCGCAGGGTCGTTAATTCCTGACGCATCGCGGTGGCTTCACGTTGCAATGGGAAATAGAGCGCAAAGAAAGCCACTCCAAAACCAGCAACAAAGGCTGCCAGCACGATCAGCAACCAGGTAAGTGCTTTCTGCCACCATTTACGTGTTGGTTTAGGTGGGGCTACCTCAGAGATCTCTGGCTCTGGGCTGGGGGTCTCTGATCCAACCTCAGGCGCACCACCACCTGGTGCTTCTTCCATGGGTTCAGGTACCGTGCTCATCGTGACCTCCTATGAATTTTTAGAACTAACGCCCTTAACTTAAGGTGAACGCGGCAAAGGGGTTGGCGAGGGTGAGGGACTCTGGCGGAACGTTGGGGTGAGTTGAGGGGTCAAGGTAAGGGTCGGCGTGGGCGGGGTGATCGTCCCAACGGATTGTGTCGCCGCCGATGACAAGGGTAGTGTGCGCAGCGGCGTCGGGGTCGCCGCAGTCGCCGGAAAACCGGCCAAAAGTGACCGCCAGAGGATATCCAGATCCTCAGCGGCCAGTACCGGCAAGGTGGGTAAGTTCGTTATAGCCAGATCCAACCGTTCCATCCAGGTGCGCACAAGCGCTTGTTGTTCATCGGGCACCCGCTCCCACAATTGGATCAACCCAGCGCGGGCCTGGCTTAGTTCATCCTGCGCCAGGCCGTAATTGCCTGCCATGAGATGCTGTCGGGCGCGCAACACATGTAACGCCGCCCGCAACAATGCAATGTCGTTGGCAACCCCCTCTTTCCCAACCTGAGCTTCCAAGGTTTCAAGCCGTCCCTCCCAAGCCGCCAGAGGCGTGCCCAGGGCCGCCACCTGAGTTTTCAACCATCCCGTATCTTCATCCAGTCCGCCGATTAACTCCCCCTGATTGGTGATCTGACGTTCCAGGGTGCTCAATCGCGCCGCCTGAGTGGCTAATTGTAACGTTGCCGTGAGGTTCATGTTATACGAGAAAGCGTGCTGTGTTTGCAAGCGGGCTTCTTGAGTCGTTAACTGCTCGTTGAACAGCGCAAACCGTCCCGCCTGTTCGGTTTCCAAGGCACTCAGGCGCGCCGTATTTTCCTCTGCCGGCAGGATCGCCCGCTGATAAATAAAGACCGAGCCGAAGTATGCCGCCGCTCCCACCAAAACCCCCAGTACGATAACGACTAACAAGCGCAGAACGGCTCTTACGAAGGCGCGTACTGCCTGCCCGGTTCCGCCGGTGGATGGTGAGCCACTCATGGCGCCTCCTCCGTTCCGGTTGAGGTTTCCAATAGCAACTGCCGCAGCCCGGATAAGAAACGCTCAAAGCGGGCGCTGGCGGCTTCAACCGTGCTGAGACGCTGGTCAAATCCTTTAACCAGGGTTTGAACGGCCTGGATATCCTCACGGGCTTGCTCTAATGCATTGGACAATTCTGAAGTCTGGCTTTCCAAGCCCGCCACCCGGGCACTCAAGCCTTCCAATGCCTGCACCCGCGCTGTCATGGTCTCTAAATTACGCTCCAGCCGGTCCACGCGTTCGGATAGAAGCGTGACCTCAGCGCGAAACTGGCGAAACTGCGCCAACGAGGTGTAACGAAGCGTTCCGTTGATTAGCCCCAGGAAAAGCAAAGCCAGCACAACGGCCAGAAACAACGTTACCAGATTGCTTACCACAACCCAGGTGATCACTTCACGCCGTGTCAGCAACTTTTCTGCGGACAACGGCGCGGGCGTAGACGTTACGGCTTCAGGCGCCGCGCTCGTTTCTGGGGTTTCTGGTGGGGTCGAGCTACCCGCTTCCGTTGCATCCACCGGAGAAACCGCCTCTTGAGCCGCGGGGAGGGGTGAAACCTGGGACGACGAGGGCAATATCTCGGGCTCCGGCGAAGGCTCACCCGAGGCTTCCTCACCACCGCCAGCAATTCCTGGGGGTGCGGTTGCGGGTGTTAACACCTCAACCGGGTTCTCTACGCCCGGCTCTTCCGGCTCATCCGTCGTGGCGCTTACCTCCTGTAAATCTGAGACGACGGGGGCTGCCGTCGAAACGGTCAGGTAAGGCCGCAGGCGCTCTAAAAGCACCGGACCTATACCACTTACCCGTACCAAATCATCCGGCGCCGAAAAGGGCCGCGCTTCGATGATACGTTGGGCTAATTCCGGCCCAATGCCGGGCAAGCGCACCAAGGCATCGAAGGGGGCACGATTAAGATCCAGCGGCTCAAAAGATTTTGGCTCATCGCTCATTACGCCCTCCTTTCAGGCAATCTAACGCTCTTTACCCCTGATGGTTCCCCTGCTGGGGTGCCCGACCGGGCACACTCGGGCGCGCAGGATAGGGCATCGGGATATACTCCACCGAGGGACGACGCTGGAGTGTCTGTGGGTAAAGATTCATAAGTTGATAAATCTCGGGCGGCATTTCAGTGCTGACATTAAGCCCCAATTCCCGCGCCTCCTCAACGGTGATCGGATAATCATGCGTCCAACGCCCGGTAGCCAGTTCCTCTGCCAAGCGTTCGGCGACCTCAGGTGGATAGTGACAACAGGCAATACGCTTCACCGTTGCCTTGACTTGCTGGATGGCTTTCTGCGAAATGTCGGCCAGGATCAGGGTTTGATCATCAATCTGGTTACGGTCTTTGGTTTCCAACACTTTCAAGATGGAAGCCGCCGGATAGTTCCCCAACTGGGGGTCCACCGGACCTAGTACGGCATTCTCATCCATCACAATTTCGTCGGCAGCCAGTGCCAGTAACGTGCCGCCGGACATGGCATAATGCGGGACAAACACCGTCACTTTAGCCGGATGCTTGGAAAGGGCATTGGCAATCTGCTCCGCTGCCAACACCAAACCGCCCGGCGTGTGGAGAATCAGATCTATTGGGACGTTATCATCTGTCATCTTAATCGCCCGCAGAACCTGTTCTGAATCGTCAATATCAATATAGCGTGCCAATGGAAAACCCAGGAAGGACATACTCTCCTGGCGATGGATGAGTGCAATCACGCGTGAACCACGCTTCTCTTCAATTTTTCGCATCAACTGTAAGCGATGGGTCTCAATGATTTTCTGGCGAAAAAGCGGAGCAATGGAAGAGACGATCAAAAAGAGCCAGAACAGGTTGAGTAAGTCCATAGGGCCTCCTTGTGAAGTCACCAGGGATAGTATTCATCCAGATACCAGCGCCGCGGGCGCCGCCCATAACTAAATGGTCGAGCGACTATCAGCCCATAGACAAAGCCACCAATATGCGCCCACCAGGCAATCCCTCCCGCCGCTGCTCCGGCAGGCAGGGCTAACGCCAATAATCCCGAGAACAACTGGGAGATGAACCAGAACCCGAGGTAGACCACCGCCGGAATGTTGACAAACCAGGGCATCCAGAAGACCGGCACAAAGGTGATCACCTGAGCATGAGGGAAGAACAGGAAATACGCCCCCAACACGGCGGCAATGGCACCACTGGCCCCAATCGAGGGAACGTTAGGCGCACCACCGAAAAACATCTGCATCAGACCGGCAAACATACCCCCTAGCAGGTAGTAAATCAAATAGCGCCCTGAACCGAGGCGATCCTCAACGTTATCCCCAAAAATATAGAGCGTCCACATGTTGCTTAAAAAGTGCACCCATCCCCCATGTAAAAACATGTGGGTAAGCAACGGATACCAGGTTAGAGGATTGACCAAGGAGAATTTAGCCGGTACCAACCCAAAAACGCGGATGAAGCGCTCAAGCCCCAAGGGCGAAAGACTCATCTCAAACAGAAAAACCAGGGTATTTAAAATAATGATCGTCCAGTTGACGATGGGAAACGACCGTGAGCGAACGGTATCTTTAATGGGAAACATAAAACCTCCAGACGACCTCTCAACGATATTATACTCAACCTCGCCTGCGGTCAGGTTCTTACTCGACCTCTAAATTATGTTATCATCGGCACTGATGCACACTCAGGATGTGCCCCGCATCAATCAAGCCAACCGACATATTGCCCGCGCCGCAACAACCATCATGGTGGCATTTCTGCTCAGCAACTTGATGGGGCTGGTGCGGGGCATCCTCATTTATCGCACGTTCGGCACCAGCGCCGCACTGGATTCGTTCAACGCAGCCAACCGCATCGCTGAGATGCTTTTCAACCTGATGGCTGGCGGCGCTTTGGGATCAGCCTTCATCCCCACGTTTACGGCATTGCTTACCCAAGACGACCGTGATCAGGCGTGGCGCCTGGCTTCGGCTATCTTCAACTGGCTCATCCTGATCCTGGGGTTGATCAGTCTGCTCGTGGCTCTCTTTGCCCCTCAGGTCGTTCGGCATGGGCTATTCCTGCTGGCCCCGGGTCAAGATCCGGGCCAAGAGGCCCTTACCACCCACCTCTTACGTATCCTTTTACTCACCGTCCCCATTTTTGGCATCAGCGGTCTGGTCATGGGCATCCTGAACGCACATCGCCGCTTTTGGGTGCCCGCCATTGCACCGGCGATGTATTCGCTGGGGATGATCCTGGGCGTGCTGGTTTTTCCTTCTTCCTGGGGCATTGATCGCCTGGCGTGGGGGGCTGTGCTGGGCGCTTGTTTACACCTTGGCGTGCAATTGCCCACCTTAGGACGCCTGCATGGGCGCTTCATCCCCACCCTGGGGCGGCATTTACCGGCAGTGCGCGAAGTTCTGCGCCTGATGGGACCGCGCATCTTTGGGGTTGCGATCGTGCAACTTAATTTTGTCGTCAATACCATCATTGCCCTCAGTCTCCCCGAAGGTAGCGTCTCGGCCATTGCACTGGCGTTCAGCCTGATGCTCGTGCCCCAAATGGCGATTGCCCAGTCCGCCGGCATTGCGTCCCTGCCCATTCTCTCAGCCCAGGTAGCGCGAGGCGAGTTCGATGAAATGCGTGCTTCGCTTATCTCTACCCTGCGCGGTGTTTTGCTGCTTGCCCTTCCGGCCAGCCTGGGGTTGATCCTCCTTCGCCAGCCCCTGGTTTCCCTGCTCTACCAGGGCGGCGCCTTTGATGAACGCTCCACGGCAATGGTGACCTGGGCACTGCTCTGGTATGCCGTTGGGCTGGTGGGGCATAGCGTGGTTGAGGTGCTCAGCCGTGCCTTCTACGCCCTCCACGATACCCGTACCCCGGTCAGCGTGGGGGTGATCGCGATGTCCCTAAATATTGGGTTGAGTTTACTTTTTGCATCCTGGTTCCGTCAAATGGGTTGGATGCCTCATGGAGGGCTGGCCTTGGCTAACTCCCTGGCCACGTTCTTGGAAATGCTCGGGCTGTTCTACTTCATGCACCGCCGACTGCGCGGTTTGCCCTTACGCCCCCTGTGGGATGCGCTAGGACGCAGCAGCCTGGCTACCTTGGCTATGGCGGTGGGGGTGATGCTCTGGATGTACCTGGGGAGCCAGCAAGTGCATACCGCCCTGCTTCTTTTCATCGCCCTGGGCCTCGGCCTCGGCATCTACGGCCTGGGGCTTTGGCTGTTACGCACCCCCGAGAGCCGTTTTCTGGTTCAGTGGCTTTATCAGCGTGTGTTCCACAAACACGAACTCCCGGCCCCATGATCCCCCCTGGTCTTGTTATCCGCCCGGCTGAACCCGAAGATGCCGATTTTGCAGCGCCCCTGCTCGCCAGCACCTTGGGCGCCTTCGGGAGAGAACTCTTCGGTTTAGGCAATGAGGAACGACTCATCCGTGTTCTGCGTAGTTTCTTTATCTCCCCCGCCCACCGCATGAGTTACACCGTCAGTTATATCGCCGAGGTTACCGGTCAGCGTGCCGGGTTGCTGGTAGCCTTCCCGGCCCATGAGTTGCTTCGCCTGAGCCTGGGACTGCGCCGACCGATGTTTCGTGCCTATTCATTTCGCGAAGGGTGGCAATTTGTCCGTACCGGGCTGCGACTGCTCGTCCAAAGCGGCTTCAGTTTGCGGTCCGAAGCCCCGCGGGGGTCGTTTTATATTGCCCATCTGGCGACTCATGAGGCCTACCGTCGCCAGGGAATTGCCACGGCTTTAATCGCATTTGCAGAAACCCTGGCTCAAGCGGCTCATCTAAGCCAACTGTCCCTAATCGTGGCAACAGACAACCTCACAGCACGCCGACTCTACGAACACCTTGGCTTTACCCCCTTACCCACCCGAAAACCCCATCCGTATTATCTTCACATGCTCAAACCCCTAACCGAAAGGAGCGCCTCATGATTCCCGAAGCCGTACTCACTGCCTTGCGTCTGACCCAAGCCGTGGGTGAAACCGCTCAACACCAAGGGCTACCTCAGCCACCCCTGGAATGGCCCTACGACCCTCAGGCTACATTAATTCCTCTACCCTCCATAAATGATCTGAATCTACCGGCTGCCGATTTGTGGCAAATCATGGCCCAGCGGCGCACCTTGCGGCACTATGCTGAGCAACCTCTCACCTTGGAGGAACTCGCTGTGCTGCTTTGGGCTACTCAAGGAGTGCGGCAGGTGACCAAGCGTCCAGCCACCCTGCGTACCGTTCCCTCCGCTGGAGCGCGCCATGCGTTTGAAACATTGCTTCTCGTTAACCGGGTCACGGGGTTGGGTAAAGGTATCTATCGCTACCTGGCATTGCGCCATGCCCTGCTCCCTTATGAAACAGAGCCTGAGATCGCCCAGCGCTTATACCGTGCATGCTATGAGCAAGACCATATTCTCACTTCTGCCGTGACCTTCTTCTGGGTGGCCGTGGCCGAACGCATGACCTGGCGTTACGGCGCGCGCGGCCTGCGCTATCTCTTCTTAGATGCTGGGCATGTGTGTCAGAACCTCTACCTGGCCGCTGAAGGATTGGGGTGTGGTGTCTGCGCCATCGGCGCTTTTGACGATGACGCGCTTAACCCGGCACTCAACCTGGATGGGAACACTGCGTTTGTCGTTTACGGCGCCACAGTGGGCAAACGCGCCCCACGCCCACCCGAGTAAAATAATTTATCCACTACAAGTGTGGATCAGCGAGACCCTGGAAGATTTGAGGGGTATCTAATGCGCATTTCAATTGCCGAACCCTGGTTAAAAGATGAGTACGGCCGCACCGTCATGCTGCGCGGCGTTAACCTGAGCGGGAGTAGTAAAGTACCCCGCATACCGGAAGGCGCCACCTATCGCCGCGAAGGGTTCTTCGAGCACCGCAACGTCTCTTTTGTGGGGCGTCCCTTTCCACTAGAAGAAGCCGAGGAACACTTTGAACGCCTGCGTGCCTGGGGACTAACCTGCCTCCGTTTTTTAGTCACCTGGGAAGCCATCGAGCACGCCGGTCCCGGCCTTTATGATGACGCTTATCTCGATTATGTTGCCGCGGTGCTGGAAAAGGCGCTGGCTTACGACATGCAGGTTATTGTGGATTTTCACCAGGATGTCTGGAGCCGTTTTAGCGGGGGGGATGGCGCACCTGGGTGGACGCTTGAAGTGGCCGGGTTAGACATGCATCACTTTGCCACAACCGCGGCAGCCATCGTACACGCCACGTACGGTGATCCTTTTCCCCGCATGATCTGGCCGACGAACGCCACCAAACTGGCCGCCGCGACTATGTTCACCCTTTTCTTTGGCGGACGGCTCTTTGCCCCTCAATGCACTGTAGAAGGTGAAAATATCCAGGACTACCTCCAGCGACATTACCTGGCCGCGGCGCAACGCTTGGCACAGCGCCTGGCGCACCTGCCAAATGTGATCGGTTACGACATCATAAATGAGCCTTTGCCGGGTTACATCGGCTGGCCAGATTTGGGCCGGCATAACGGTCTGCTACACCAGGGAGTTACCCCCACCCCCTTCCAGGCCATGGCTTTAGGAGAAGGTTTGGCTCAAACCGTGGATGTCTTTGAAACCGGCCTTTTAGGCAGCCGAGTGGTACGCCGCATCACCATTGACCCCCAGGGGGTGCGGGCCTGGCGCGATGACCATTCATGCCTTTGGCGTCAGCACGGCGTGTGGGACGTGGGTGCCGATGGCATCCCCCGTCTCTTACGTCCGGATTACTTCACCCAAGCCAACGGAAAACGGGTGGATTTTGGAACGGATTGTCTGCTTCCGTTTTTCCGGCGCTTCGTCCAGACCGTGCGCACCGTACACCCTGAGGCGTTGATCTTCATGGAACCCGAGGTTAATCAACTGCCACCGCGCTGGGATCACGACCGACCGCAAGGACTGGTCTATGCGCCCCACTGGTATGACGGACTGACACTATATCTCAAGCGGTACCTGCCCTGGCTGGCGTACGATACCCGGGGGCGTGGTAAGGTAGTGTTCTGGCCGTTCATCCGCCGTAACTTCGCCGACCAACTGGCAGAATTTAAGCGCCATGCTCGGGATTACCTGGGGAATGTACCGGTGATCATCGGCGAGTGCGGTATTCCGTTTGATCTGGATCACAAACGCGCTTACCGTGATAGCAATTTCAAGATCCACGCCCGGGCGATGGACCGCACCCTCCGCGCCATGGAGGATAACCTGCTAAGTTACACCCTTTGGAATTACACCCCCGATAACACAAATGCCCACGGCGACTTGTGGAACGATGAAGACCTTTCGATTTTCAGCCGCGACCAGCAACAGGATCCCTCCAACCTTTATTCAGGAGGACGCGCCTTAGAGGCAGTGATTCGTCCCTATCCGATGAAGACCGCTGGAGAACCGCTGAGTTTGGAGTTCGATTATCGGCGTGGAAAATTCCGCTACGTTTTCCGCCACGAACCGGGCTTGGACGCCCCAACTGAGATTTTCGTGCCTACGTATCAATATCCCGACGGTTTTGAGGTGAACCTATCCGATGGAACATACGAGACTGACCCGGCGCAGCAGGTCTTGCGTTATTATCACACCCCCAATCGCTCAATTCATGTCATCCAAATTAGGCGACGCCGGGAGCAGATCTAAAGATCACGCGGGCGCCAGAGATGTTTCAAAGTCGCAATGATCGCCGTATCTAAAGCCTTCCAGGTGCGCAGGGGGACTTCCAGGTGAGCAATTGCCGCGGTGGAAAGAGATTCCACCTTATCGGTCAGAATCTGGAGCAATGTTTCCAGTCCCGGATTGTGCCCAATGATGAGCACGGTTTCAACCTCATCGTCCAAGTTGCGTAGGGCCTCCAGATAAGCCGCCGGCTCACCCAGGTAGAGATCTTCCACATATAGAATCTCGCCTTTATAGCCGCTTTTTTCGGCCACCAGTTCGGCAGTTGCCTTTGCCCGCACCGCTGAGGACGCGATAATTAAGTCTGGCACCAGGTCTCTTTCGCGCAACAATTTGCCCATCCGTGGGGCGTCTTTCTCCCCGCGTTTGCTCAAGGGGCGTTCGAAATCGGGCATGCTGCCATCTTTGAAACTGGATTTGGCATGACGCATCAGCAGTAATGTTTTCATCCTTTCCACTTCCTCCGCCAAAAATCAACCCTTCCTTAGATCATCTTTGGAAACCTAAAAAAGTATAACACAGCCTGCTTGCTTGGAGGTGAAGATTCTCAACCGCGTGGTCAATCTTGTCATCCGTTCCACCCCGTGATATGATGAAAAACGCTGGAGGCACCTTCGATGGCTTCATCCCTCGAACGACGTAAGCGCATCCGCTCCATCCTGGTCATCATCATTCTCGCGACGCTCCCTTGCTATTGCCTTGGCTTTGTTATCCTTCAGGTTGGCACACGCCTCACCCAAAGCAACCCTACTCCCACTACCACGTTGACCATTGAAATCCTCACCCTCACACCACCGAGCACGCTTTTCCCAACCACTCCCGCACCCAGTTCAACGTTCACCCCAACCTATACCGAAACCCCTACATTAACCTGGACCCCCACCCAGACGTTCACCCCTTTCACCCCACCTGCGCGCACCGAAACACCCACGCCTACCCCCACCGCTACTTTATCGCCTTCACCCACCTTTGAACCGACGGAAACCCCTGTGCCACCGCCAACACTGACGCCATCAGATACACCTTCATCCCCTTAACCATTTCATCCCCATGTAGAGGCCTATGGAAAACACCAAGGACTTTCTTAAGCGTTTGATCTCGCTCCCCGGCCTGTCGGGCCATGAAACCCCGGTACGGGAAGCCATTGCTGACGCCTGGCGCCCATTGGTGGACGACATCAGCGTCAGCCCATTGGGTAGCCTGCATGCCCTCCGCCGCGGACAAGGCGCAGAACCCCGCCCCCGCTTGCTCATCGCCGCACACATGGACGCCATCGGTCTGATGGTCAGCCAAATTGTAGATGGGTTCCTGCGCATCACCGAGGTCGGGGGCGTAGATGCGCGCATTCTACCCGGTCAACCCGTGATCGTGCACGGTCGGCGTGACCTACCTGGCGTGATCCTACAACCCTCGCCACGGTTGCTTCCACCCCACCTGGGTGAGAAAAGCGCTATTGAGATGGATTACCTTTTTGTAGATACCGGTTTGCCCCCCGAAGAGGTTAATGCTCTGGTACGGGTGGGCGATCTGGTGTCCTTTGCCCAGCCCCCACTCGAACTAAGCGGAGAAACACTGGTCGGCCATAGTTTGGATAACCGTGCCTCGGTCGCCGCGCTCACTTTCTGCCTGGAAGAACTTCAACACCGCCGCCATCTTTGGGATGTCTGGGCTGTAGCAACGGTCCAAGAAGAAGAAACGTTGGGCGGCGGCTGGACTTCGCCCTTTAACTTGCGTCCTGATATCGCCATTGCCGTAGATGTGACGCATGCCCGCGGGCCCGGCGTCAATCATGATTACCGTGCCTTTGGGTTAGGTAAAGGCCCGGTGCTGGGATGGGGGCCAAATATTCACCCGGCATTGTTCAAAGCCTTCAAGAACCTTGCCGAACGCCTTGACCTTCCCCATGCGGTTGAGGTCATGCCACGTCATTCGGGTACCGATGCCATTGCCATGCAGGTGGTCGCCGAGGGCATTCCTACCATGGTGATCAGCATCCCCTTGCGCTATATGCATACCCCGGTGGAGATGGTCTCACTCAAAGATATTCAGCGCACCGGGCACCTGCTGGCAGAATTTATCACGGCCCTGGAAGCCGACTTTATGACCAAAATTACCTGGGAAGAATGACCTATGGACCCCCAAAACTTACCCCTCGATTTGCTGGAACGTCTCTCCAATGCTTGCAGTGTATCAGGTGATGAGGGTGAGGTACGCAAAATTGTTCTCGAAGCGGTCCAACCCCTGGCCGACGAGGTAAAAGTAGATGCCTTAGGGAACGTCCTGGCGATCAAAAAAGCCCACAGCGAACCGGCATTGCGGGTGATGCTGGCGGCCCATATGGACGAAGTTGGGCTGATGATTGTGGACGAAGAAGAAGGCGGGCTTTACAAGTTCGAGATCGTCGGCGGCATTGACCCACGTCAACTCCCCGGCAAACCCGTCTGGGTAGGCAAAGATCGCTTGCCGGGCGTGATCGGCGCGCGCCCGATTCACCTGACCACACCCGAGGAACGCAAGTCCGCCATTGCCGCCGAAAGTCTGCGCATTGACTTGGGGCCAGAAGGCAGTAAGAAAGCCAAACCCGGTGACCGCGCCGTATTCGCCACGCCTTTTAAGGTTGTGGGGCCAAGCATCATGGGTAAAGCCCTGGATGATCGTCTGGGAGTCGCCACCCTAATCGCTTTATTAGAACGAGCCCCGGATCATCTTGAATTTCAGGCGGCGTTCACCGTGCAGGAAGAGATCGGTCTGCGCGGCGCGCGGGTTGCGGCTTATTCCCTAAACCCCGACCTGGCCTTTGCTCTGGATGCCACCCCGGCCAACGATCTTCCTACTTGGGATGGTAGTGAAAACACCGCCTATAATGCCCGTCTGGGTTATGGCCCAGCCATTTATGTGGCCGATGGTGCCACCCTTTCGGATCCACGGCTGGTGCGGTTTTTGTTGCAAATCGCCGCTACCCATCAAATCCCATATCAGATTCGCCAGCCGGGGGGTGGCGGAACCGACGCCGGCGCCATTCACCGCCAGCGCAGTGGCATTCCCAGTGCCTCGATTTCGGTGCCCATTCGCCACGCCCATAGTGCCGTCGCCATCGCCCGCCTGGACGATTGGGCACACACCATCAACTTGATGCTTCATGCACTGCAGGCGCTTACCCCGGACGTGTTAGCGCCGGAGCGCTCATAATTCCTGCCCTCCAAGGAGTTACCATGAAAGAACTGATTCGCAAATTAGTTGAAGCCGTTGGCCCTTCCGGATACGAACAATCCGTGCGTGACCTGATTAAAGAAGAAATCGCACCCTATGCCGATGAGATTCGCGTTGATGCCTTGGGCAACCTGATTGTGCGCAAAGGGCAAAAACGTGAAGGCGGGTTACGCATTATGACCGCCGCCCATATGGATGAAATCGGTATCATCGTCACCCACATCGAAGAAGATGGCTTCGTCCGCTTCACGACGATAGGGGGAGTGCGCCCACACACCTGTTTAGGGGGGCGAGTCCAATTCATCAACGGTGTGCGAGGTGTCATCGGGGGTGAAAAACTCGAAAGCATGGATCGGGTTCACAGTTTTGATAAACTCTTTATTGACGTTGGCGCCACGTCCAAAGCCGATTGCCCGGTAAAAGTTGGCGATGTAGCGGCTTTTGAGCGCCCCTTCCTCGATTTGGGCAAGCGTCTGGTCGCTAAATCCATGGATGATCGCATTGCCTGCGCTATTCAAATCGAGACCTTGCGCCGCCTAGGTGATACCCCCAACGAGATTTACTTGGTTTTCACCACCCAGGAAGAGGTGGGGACGCGCGGCGTCACCCCCGCCGCGTTCGGCATTGACCCCGAACTGGGCCTCTCGGTAGATGTCACCCTCACTGGTGATACTCCCAAGGGGATCAAAATGGCAGTTGCCCTGGGCAAAGGGCCGGCGATTAAGGTGCGCGATAGTGGTATGTTGGCTGACCCACGCATTGTGCGGTGGATGGTCGAAACTGCCGAGAAAGGGAATATCCCCTACCAATTAGAGGTGCTCGACGGCGGCAGTACCGACGCTCGCGCGATTCAATTGGTACGCGCCGGCGTGCCCTCAGGCTGTCTCTCTATCCCCTGCCGCTATATTCACTCTCCCTCCGAGATGGTGGATTACGACGATGTCCAAAACGCGGTAGCATTGTTAGTTGCCTTGCTTTCCAACCCAATTTCCTTGAGTTGAACCTTTTCAGGCAATACATAGAGGTTGGGTGCGCAATGCGGCGCTGGCTGTCCTGGTTGATCATCGGCATGATGGGGTGGGTACTGGCTGCCTGCCAAGAGCTTCCTTGGGCGTTTCTTAATCCGTCCGGTGCCAGTCCTACCCCATCACCACCCGTAGCACCAACTCACACTGAGGCACCCAACCCAACCGCTACGCCAGCAGCCACTGCCCCGGCGGTCATCACGCTGTGGCTTCCACCTCAATTTGATCCTGCCAACGAAACACCTGCAGCGCAACTGCTGCAACAGCGCCTGCTTCAATTTATGAGCGAAAACCCAGGCGTGATCGTCAAAGTGCGTGTGAAAACCAGTAGCGGGCCGGGCGGATTGCTGGATTCGCTAGCCGCTGCCTCCGCCGCTGCCCCCGCCGCCGTGCCCGGCGTCGTGGCTCTCAGCCGCGCTGACCTAGAAAATGCCGCGTTGAAAGGATTAATCTACCCCCTTGATGATGCCTTTCCCCAAGGGTTAGATCAGGATTGGTTGGGTTACGCCCGCAGTCTTGGCACCATCCAGGAGCGCCTTTTTGGATTACCCTTTGCCGGTGACGCTTATGCTCTGGTGTACCGCCCTGCAGCGCTGGGCTCTCCACCCACCTCATGGGAAGATCTGCTTGTTCGCGGACGTGCTATTGCCTTTGCTGGCAACGACGCCCTGACCACCCTGGTGCTTTATCTCGGCGCCGGGGGGAAGGTACAAAACGGCCAAGGCTTACCCACTTTGGAGCAGGAAGCCCTGGTCGAAGTTTTTACGTTGTACGCAGAAGGTGGACGACGTGGGGTATTTCCTAACTGGGTGACGACCCTGCAAAGCGATGGTCAGGTCTGGCAGACGTTTCTCGAACGCCGCGCTGACGGAGCATTAACCTGGAGTTCCAATTACCTCACCGATTTGCCTACCGATGCGGTCATCCATCCCATCCCCGCCCTCAACGGCAACGCCTATACCCTCGCCAACGGCTGGGTATGGGCAATTTCCGATCCTGATCCCCAACGGCGTGTTCTCAGCACCCGCCTGGCGGCTTATTTGAGCACTTCAGAGTTTCTGGCAACCTGGACCCAGGCCGCAGGCTACCTGCCCACGCGGTTAAGTGTCCTCAACGCCTGGAACGATGCCAATCTGCGCGATGCACTCAGCCAGATTATTCTAAGCGCGCACATTTTACCCCCCAATCCGGTCTTGGATAGCCTACGCCCGGTGCTTTCCTTTGCCACCCAACAAGTGCTCAAACAACAAACTGACCCCCTCTCCGCGGCCAGCGCTGCCGTGGAACAACTTCGCCGACCCTAAAACCGGATGATGAACCGTCAAACTTTGCGTTCCTTATATCCCCATCTGCGTTTTGGCAGTTATATCCTCCTCATCCTCGCCTTTCTCATTGGGGCGCAGGCTTGGAAAAGCCCTCAATCATCCTCTTCCCTGACCATTACCCTTACCCCCACACTTGTGGCGACCCCAACACCAGTGGTAATCACGGAAGATCAGGGCGAACCTATCGCCACCCCTCTGCCGGCGGAATTATTAGAAAATGCTACCCAAACGAACGGCATTATCTTGGGAAGCGCCATCCTGGTGCTCATTGTGATCGGAGGCACGTTGAGTGTTATTCTACGCCGCCGAGATGATCGCGATGACCCCCCACCGCCTGAACTTTAAGTTGGGGTTCACTGGCGATATTTGCGAATCACCATCACCACTTTGCCCTGAATGCGAATGGGGCGATTTTCGACTTTGATCGGCTGCATAGTCGGATTGGCCGGGCGCAGGGTGATACTGCGTAACCGACCGTAACGGTCATATTCGGGTTCATAGTATTTCAACGTCGTTTCGTTGGTATCGTCAAACCACACCGCCACCATATCGCCTTTATTGGCATCCTGGGCATATTCAATCAAGACAATATCACGGTCATAGATCAGAGCATCAATCATGGAATCGCCCTGAACTTCCAACGCATAAACGTTTTCGCGTGGCACCCGGGCCGGAAAATCGGTGGTGGCGACGTGAACCATTTCATAATCTTCGGTGATATCCTGGGGTACGGCTGGTAAAGGTGAACCGGCTGCAATGCGCCCAATGAGCGGAAAGGCCAGAAAATCATCCCGCCACGATGGTAAGGAGAGCGTTCGCCGGCCATCCCCTTCCCCGGGTAAGGTCCGTAACACGCGAATTCCGCGCGAAATAGACCTTTCGCGTTGGATGAATTTCAGCGTTTCGAGTTGGTTGAGATAATAATTGACCAGCGAGGTGGAATCCACGCCTATGGCATCGCCGATTTCTCGAATGGAGGGTGAAAAACCATTTTGGCGCTGATATTCCACGATAAATTGCAAAATGCGCTTATGCCGTTCGCTGAGCCCGTTTCTGGGTCTGACCATGGCCCTTCCTCCTTGGGCGCAAATATTGATCGCCTGTTCTACTTTATTTAGCCCTATTATAGAGGAACGAATGTTCTATGTCAAGCACTTTGACATTTTTTAAGATTGGGTGGGGTGGCAATAACACGCCACCCCACCTTCAAACATGTTCTCATTCTTCCTCGCGCTCACGCAGGTGGGGGAAGAGAATCACCTCGCGAATCGAGCGCCGGTCGGTCAAAAGCATGACCAGGCGATCAATCCCCATCCCAAATCCCCCATTCGGGGGCATGCCGTAGGCCATTGCCCGCAGATAATCTTCATCCATGGGATGGCGATCTTCATCCTCGGCTTCGTAGGTGCGGCCCATTTCGAGGAAGCGCTTTTCCTGTTCCAACGGGTCATTTAATTCCGTAAAGGCATTGCAAAGTTCCATGCCCCCCACATACCCCTCAAACCGCTCAACCGTATTGGGATCATCGGGTTTGTTCTTGGCCAAGGGCGAAATATCACGCGGGTAGTCATATACAAAGGTGGGTTGAATCAGATTGGGCTCGACGAAATCACCCAACATACCCTCGATCAACTTGCCGCGAGGTGCGTTGGGTTTCACGGCCAAACCCTTCTGGCGCATGGCATCAGCCAGGCTCTCGGTCGTGGGGTGTTGAGCAATGTCAATCCCCACCGCTTCGATCAACGCCTCACGGAGCGAGATGCGCCGCCAGGGGGGATTGAAATCAATCACATGACCGTTGAAGGTCACCTGACGTGTGCCAAGAACACGATCGCACACATAAGCCAGCATCTCCTCGGCGAGGGTCATCACCTTGAGGTAGTCGGCATAAGCCATGTAAAATTCGAGTTGTGTGAATTCAGGGTTGTGTTTGAAGGAAACCCCTTCGTTGCGAAAGTCACGCCCAATCTCATACACCCGTTCGTACCCCCCGACTAGCAAACGTTTGAGGTAGAGTTCAAACGAGATGCGCAGATACAGTTGCTGTTTAAGTTGATTGTGGTAGGTCACAAAAGGACGCGCCGCCGCTCCACCGTAGATGGGTTGTAAAATCGGGGTCTCGACCTCCAGAAAACCGCGCTGATCCAGAAACTCGCGTAAGGCGCGCACAATAGCCGCGCGTTTGCGGAAAATTTCCCGCACATCAGGGTTGACCGCCAAATCAGCGTAGCGTTGACGGTAACGCAATTCGGGATCGCTCAATGTGGCATGGCGGATGACCTGACCATCCACAACTTCGTCCTTCGCTGCCGGCAAAGGTGAGATGGCCTTTGCCAGCATTCGAAAATGGTGTACGTGGAGCGTGACCTCACCGGTGCGGGTACGGAACATCACCCCACTGGCTTCGATAAAATCCCCCAAATCATAATAATCGGTGAAATGCCGGATCTTTTCCTCGCCCAGTTCATTGACGCGAAAGAAGAGCTGGATTCGCCCCGCGCCATCTTCAATGTGGGCAAAAACCACCTTGCCCATGGGACGGATAGCACGCAGACGCCCGGCCAGTGTCACTTCCACTGGCGCCGGATCGGCTTGCTTCTCCGCCGCCTCGAAGGCCGCAATGGCCTCCTGTGATGAATGGGTGGGATTGGCACGCGTTGGATAGGGCTCAATCCCATTCGCGCGCAGTTCAAAGACTTTTTTCAAACGTATTTTTTCTAGTTCAGATAATTCCATCGTCAACCCTCAAACCAAAAGAATTTGCTCATAAAAAAGCCCCGCCCTTCTTTTTTTTGCGCTACGGGCGGGGCGCTCTGGCTACCCCATGCTTCATTCCACCTTGAGGATTCGGAAAGTCAGCGAACCCGCCGGCGCATCCACCTGTACGATGTCGCCCGCCTTCTTATTAAGCAAGGCCTTCCCCAGCGGTGATTCATTGGATATCTTGCCCACTGTTGGATCGGCCTCGGCGGCACCGACGATGATATATTCCTCGGGGGTATCACTCCCTTCTTCCTGCACGGTCACCCGCGACCCAATTTGAACCGTATCGGCGGCTGGAACCTCTTCCACAATGCGAGCCGTGGCCAGCAGAATCTCGAGTTCTTTGATCCGTCCCTCAACAAACGCCTGTTCGTTCTTTGCCGCTTCATATTCAGCGTTTTCAATCAATTCACCGCCTTCCATCGCCTCATGCAAGCGTTGGGCGATCTCTTGGCGACGCTGGGTGCGTAGGTATTCAAGTTCCTCCTGGAGTTTCTTATAGCCCTCGCGGGTCAGGAATGTGTTATGCATGGCACCTTCCCTTTCGGTTTCTATGTCCTGTGTGAGTTGGGAGTCTCGTGAAAACCCAGTCTTTCAGAGTTAAATAACAGGAAACCCTCATAATTGAGGAATTCCTGCCTGAGGATGTCGCTACTGTGCAAAAATTATCTTATCATAAGTTAAGCATTATGACAAGTTGGGGGCAAGAAGGTATTTCCACGCCCGCTGTGCCCCAGGCACGCTCAGCCAAAGAATAAGGCCCATCGTCAGAGCCGAAGCTGTACACCAACCGCACATGGCGCGAATCACCATGACTTCCAGGTAAGCCAAATATAATGACACCGCCGTACCTACAAGGGCCAGACCCATGATGCCCAAGGTCGCAAGAACGACAAGGCGACTGCGTCCATAGCGCCCCCACCCCCATAAGACCAGTAGCATGGCGTAGCCTATCACCCCTATAAGCGCGATCGGTACTACTCCCCCAAGACGTGCGTAGGCACTGCTCTGAACGGCATTGCAATCCCCAATGGGTCCACACCAGGCTGCTCTTCCACTAATTTCAACCACACTCAAATAAACCGCAATTCCTAGCCCAATTAAGGCCAGAAGCAAGATCGCGACCGTGGGTCGTTCTACTGGCTCGGATGGTACACTATTCGGTCGGACCAAGACCACTTTGATCACGCTCACCACCGTATACAGGATGCTCGCAATGAGAAACGCAATCACGGCGTAAAGGAAGCCAAAGCCCGTAAACTCCAAATTTTCAATAGGGGTTGGGATAGGAGAAGATTTTGTGGGCGTTATTTCAGGCGTTATGGCATAGGAGGGAGACGCGGGTAATACAGGCCAATCATTTCCCCCCTGAGCCAATAGCTCTTCAATCAATGGGGGCAACTCAACAGCGATATCACCGGATCCTTTTAGCACCCGATTTCCCACGATGAGAAAAGGCACCCCCGCCTGTTCGCGGGGGATACCATAATATTCAGCGACATGATAAAAGTAATTGACATCTTCCACGGTCGCAATTTCAATTAGACGGATGTCCAAGGCATTGCCGTAACGCTGCTGCAACGGTGGAAGGATTTTTTCCAATACCTCATGACAGTGCGGGCAGCCATTCATCCAAAACATCACCAATCGCACGCGAGCCTGGCCCTGGGGAGACGGTGTGAAAGCTGGAGACGATGTCACGCCTGGGATTTCATCATCACACAGGTGACAAATCTTCACCGTTGGCGTAAGATTTCCCTGGCTAAAAGCCGAGAAAGCAGGCCGACTTATCCCAATCAGTGCCACTCCCAAGCCGATCAAGAGGGTGATAGTAATTTGGCGCCAGAAAGGGCGAGGTACCCGTGCCATCTTAGCCCCTGTTTAATGCAGCCACTCGGTATGATCTTCAATCTCACCCGCGATCACAGCGCGAACAGCTTCCTCGATGTTGGCAATCTCCGTCAGTATCGGGCGAATCCCTGCCCGACGCAGGCTTTCATATGCCCCTGCACCCATTCCTGGCGCTAGGAGGACGTCGCAATCGGCAATACTGGCCGCCATCCGGGCATGACGTTCCTGGGCTGCGGGATCAAACCCATGTCCCTGAGCGGCTTCAGCCGGGGTGTGGGTTTCCTCGCGACTTGCAAACTGCGCATGCCCCATTTTTTCACGCACCTCGCGCCCCACAATCTGCCCGTTTTCAACGGTAATCACGACATAAAAGGGCGCTCGGCCAAAATGCTGACTGATCGTTATGCCGTCCTCGGAAACAGCTGCGATTTTCATATGACCTCCATAAAAAATTCGCAAAATCGAATATATTATACTGGCCTTCCTACAGTCAAATGAGCCCCTTTTGTCACCCAAGAGAGGGACATTAATCACCCATGGCAGGGTTATTAGAAACCCTGCCATGGATTCGAGCGTCATGGTAACACCAGATCATCAAGGTGCTACTCGATGTTCACCCAGACCATGCCCACCACTCGCCCCTGGCTCGCCAGTTCAGCCTTAACCCCAAAGGGGCCGCTCCAGAACGCGCTTACCTCCAGGGCACTGAGGTCCACGTCCTCCCATACATGGCCTACAATGTTGGTGTCTACAAGGATGGGAAAATGGCGAACTCCACAGCATGGACTGGTCCATGCCTCACCCTTGCGCGCCTTCGCCAGAAGCGCCTTAACTGCCGCTTCGACGTTTTCCCGGGAAATTTCGGTCTCCACATAGTAGCCGTGCCAGCGCCGTCCGAACTTCCATCCATAGGGTGGCATTGTTCTGACCTCCTTTCTATAGAAACCAGGTTGATATCCAGCAGGCCGTGCTCTTTGCACACCGCCTAACCGACGACAGTAAGTCATACCCCAAGGCGTCATCATTGAGATACCTCCTTTCAAGGTTGATGGGTTACCCTCTTCTTCTTTCCAGCACTCACTTCTCCCTGATCAAAGTAACTCCGCACCCAACCTGCCATCTTCAAATAAAGCGCCAGGAAAAGGATCTGGAAAATTGGCATCGTTGCCGCCGGGATGGCCACCATGGGCGAGAATGCTGTTGCGGCGATTGCAATAGCCGTACCGTTGTTCTTACCCGTACTAGCGAACACGATGGCCATATGGTCACGGTACGAAAGGCCCAATTTTCGGTTTACCCAAGTGGCTACGGCAAGAGTCAAAAGGAGGAACAAAAAATTGGGCAGGATAAGCATCAGCACCATGTTCCATTTCTCAATGATCAAGGTTGCCTTGGCAAAGAAAATCAGGAACACAATGCCGTACATGGCAAGGAGGGAAAGGGATGGGAAGAACGGCTGAATCTCTTTGAATTTCTTCTCCCCCAGCCATTTGGTTAACCCGAGCCGGGTCAAATAGCCCAACACCATAGGTGCGATCAGGACGGTCAAAATAGACATCAACATATCCTGGATAGGCACTTCCACCCGGTAATTGGCCGCAAACCCCAACATCCATAACGGCACAGCCACAATAGCCAGCACAAAACTCAAGGCTACCGTGACCGTAGCCAGTTCAAGGTTGCCTTCGGCCAGCCCAGTGTACCCAATGCTCATGCTGGAACAGGGCACCACCATCACCAACAAAAATCCCAGTGCCAGCATTGGATCGTGTAAGAAGGCACGTGCCAGCAACCAACCCAGCAAAGGGGCCCAGAGGAAGTTAAAGAGAACCGCGATAGAAAGACCCTTGAGGTTTTTTCCTGCTTTGACCAGCGCTTCCAACCTCAGATTGATCATCATCGGATAGATGATCAGAAACACCATCAATGTGGTTAAGTTGCTCACCTGAGATTGGTGCGCCTTCGTCCAGGCGGCGGCTGGATAGCCGATCCCCAAGCCCAGCGCCATTGCCAGCACGACATAAAGAAGCAACCATTTATTCAAATGATCTTGTAACGTTTTTAATTTCATGGCAGACCTCCAGTTCTAAGTAGGATGTAACTCGAATCACATCAGAATCCCCACCACAGGTCTGCCACGGTGGCGAACGCTTAATCCATCCCCCTTGAGCGCATGCGCATCCTATGGTCCAAGCACAATGCCCCTGCCCGGTATGACAAGACATTCCCTTGTTACCTTCTTTCCACGAAATCATATTCAATTATTTAGATGTTTATATGATCCAAAAGATACATCCTTAGAGCACATGTCTTACCCCAATAAATCCTTGCTCATCAGGGCTTGTTAGACTGGGTTGTTTAATTTTGGAAAGGGTTATCGCCCCACAATTGGGAGGTAAAGCCGATTTCCCAGATAATTGGTTGCTACAAAGTTCACAATGGCCAGATTCTTAGCGCAATCACCCCCCATCTGGAACATCTGCGCCTCGCTGAGCGGTGCCCCCTGCAAATTGAACACCTGCAGCCAGAAAATCGCCGGGGCAACCCGATCCGCCAACTTAATCTCATAGCCCGCTGGCCCGTAATCGGTGGCTAATCCGGTAAAACCCAACGCATCCACGCTTTGCCCGGCCACATTGCCGCTCGCACCGATCACCAGCCCAGTCAACGGATTTCCCCCGGCATCGAACACCTGCCCGGCCACCCCCATCCAATTGCAACCCAGGCTGGCATAACGAAAAGCCGGAATAAAGGCCGGTGAATTGCTCTGAACCATGAGCGTCAACGGCGCGGCGGTGGGCGTGCTGAGTAGGCTCATCCTCATACTTTCAGCCGTCGGCGTAGCCAACAGGGAAGCCGCAGACGGCGCCGGATAGGCCGAGTCCGGCGGGATGGTCGGTGTCTCCGTCGGCGCAGGGCTGGGCGTTGGTGAGGGGGTCGGTGTGGGTGAGGGCAAAAGCACGACCGTATCTGTAGGGTGTACGGCCTCAGGGGATATCACCGCCTCCGTCGGTGGAGGAACCGGGGTTTCTAAAACGACACGACAGGCAGTAAGGAAAATCGCGGCAAAGAAGAATAACCCAAGGCGTACCCGCGGCATCGTTGGCTCCTGAAAGAAATCATTTTTATTATAGCCCGAAACCCCAACTCACCCTGCGTTTTTCGGGTGGCTTTTGCGCAACTCCATCTCCTTAACCAAGTACTCAGCCGAGCCCATGGTATACTTTTAGCAACTTTGGTTAATCAAGAGACCCTGTCCGAAACGCGGATGAAACTCATTATCCAAATCCCCTGCTACAACGAAGCCGAGGTACTCCCCACGACCCTGCGCAACCTGCCCCGCCAGATTGAGGGAGTGGATTGCGTGGAAGTCCTGGTTATTGATGATGGCAGCACCGATAATACCGCCGAAGTTGCCCGCACCGCCGGCGCCGATCACATTGTGCGTCTCAAACGCCACGCCGGCCTGGCCGAGGCATTCAAAGTCGGCCTGGATGCATGCCTGCGCCTGGGCGCCGACATCATCGTCAACACCGATGCTGATGAGCAGTACAAGCCCGAGGATATTCCCACCCTGATTGCACCGATTCTGCGCGGTGAGGCCGAATTGGTCATCGGTGACCGCGGGGTAGCCGCCCAACCCAATTTCTCCCCCATCAAGCGCCGCTTGCAAACCTGGGGCAGTCAGGTCGTTTCACAGGCCGCTGGCATTCCGATCCCAGATGCCACGAGCGGCTTCCGCGCAATGACGCGCGAGGTTGCCCTGCGCACCAACGTCCTCAGCCATTATTCCTACACCCTCGAAACCCTCATCCAAGCCGGCAATCACCGCTTTGCCATTGCCAGCGTGCCGGTGCGCACCAATCCCCCGCGCCGCCCCTCGCGCTTGATGCGTGGCTTGTGGGATTACCTGCTCAACTCCGGTGTGACCATCGTGCGCGCCTATACCATGTACCGTCCTCTGCGGGTTTTCACCACCATTGGCCTGGGCCTGATCGCTCTGGGGTTGGTTCCGCTGGTGCGTTTTCTCATCTTCTACTTCCAGGGGCGAGGCAGTGGCAATGTGCAGTCGCTGATCCTGGGCGCGGTACTGCTTATCGTCGGTTTCCAGACCATCCTCATCGGTTTGGTTGCCGATTTGATCAACTTCAACCGCAAACTTCTGGAAGAGATTCTCTACCGCGAACGCCTGCAAACCAATGCCCACTCTACTACTGAGCCTCGCCCTGCCGCGTCATCTCACGACCAACGCCCCCCTTTAAGGGGGGTATAATCCCCTCATACCTGTAAAATCCTCCGTTCAGGACACGGTGCCCTATGAAATCCTTCTTCGTGCGTTTGATCCTACTCTGGGTTTTGGCCGCCTTTGTCATTGGTTGTGGCGGTGGCAACCAGGTTGCTCCCACGCCGACCCCCTCACCCGAACCCACCCGTCCGCCCACTCTTCCACCCATTCCGACGCCTATCCCCACGCCAACTCCTTCACCAACCCCTTCACCGGTCGAAGCACTGGGGGCACTTACGGCGTCAGTGCCCGCCTATCCCTTCCGGGCAGTGTGGCGTAAGGATAGTGGGGCGTTTTGGATTCTGGCGGAGCAAGAGATCACCCTTTATGATGCCAACACCCTCCAGCCATTGGCTGACCTGGCTTATACCCCTCCCACCACTGTGCTGGATGCCTCGGCGGATGGGCGCACGGTGGCCATCACCACGGATAACCTGACCCTGACCCTGCGCGATCTGGTCAGCGGGGAGGTGCGGCACACCCTCCAACCCGATGGGGGAATTTACGCTGCTTCATTCTCACCCGATGGTAGTCTGTTGCTCATCGGCTCCACTCAGGAAATAGCGGCGACTATCTGGGATGTTGACTCAGGGAAACCCGGAATTCGGCTAACCGGCTTTCAAACCGCGGCACCGGTCTACAACGTCATTTTTGCGCCCGATGTGCTCCATGTGGTGTGGTATGCCCGGGGTACCCTGCAATTACAGGACGCCACGAACGGCACTCTAAGCCCCGCCCTCAACCACGAAGATTTCATTGCTGTGTTTGCTGTTAATCATGATGCTTCCCTGGTCGCGACGGTAGCTGGTGGCACACTGAATGACCAATTTGTCCCCCTGCTCACCCTCTGGGATGCCCGTACTGGGAAGCCTCAGGTTAAACTTGCCCTACCCCAAATTGCCAATGCTATCGCCATTAGCCCGGATGACCACTGGTTGGCGTTGGGCATCGGCAGCGAGATTTACCTGCTTAATCTTGAAAATCAGCAGTGGCGCCCCCCCTTTACGGCACATGCGGGGAGTGTAACGGGGCTGGCCTTTTCACCCGATGGCCGCTATTTGCTCAGCCTGGGTGAAGACAAAACCCTCCATCTGTGGCCGGTCAGTCATTTTACGCCGTAGCGGTGGGCGGCTCAGGTTCATGAGGTTGGTACAGCCAGCAGTGCACAAAATGCCCTGGCGCCACCTCACGCAGTTCGGGCTCCTGCCGCGAACAGATGCCCATGGCCATAGGGCACCGGGGATGGAAACGGCAACCCGAAGGCGGGTTGAGTGGACTCGGCACATCGCCTTTGAGGATAATGCGCTGACGTTTTATGGTCGGATCGGGGATAGGGATGGCCGACATAAGTGCCTGAGTATAAGGATGAAGCGGGTTGCCGAAAAGGACATCCCGCGGTGCCACTTCAACAATTTTGCCCAAGTACATCACCGCAACGCGATCTGAGATGTGCTCAACCACACCCAGGTTGTGGGCAATAAACAAGTACGTCAAACCGAACTCGCGTTGCAGATCGCGCAGCAGGTTAAGCACCTGGGCTTGGATCGAGACATCCAGCGCCGAAACCGGTTCATCCAGCACCAAGAATTTGGGGCGCAACACCAACGCGCGTGCAATGCCGATACGCTGACGCTGCCCACCCGAGAATTCATGTGGGTAGCGCATGGCATGATAATCCTCCATGCCTACTTTACGCAGCATCTCCAACACAATCTCAAACCGTTCGGCGGGCGTGCCGATCTTGTGAATGTGCAGTCCCTCGGCAATGGATTCGCCAATCGGTAAGCGGGGATCTAATGAGCCATAAGGATCCTGGAAGACGATTTGCAGGTTGCGCCGGGCTCGTTTGAGCGCTTCACCCTTGAGTTCGAGCAAATCCTGTCCATCAAAGATCACCTGCCCGCGTGTGGGTTCAGTCAGGCGCAAGATGGCCTGCCCCACCGTGGTCTTGCCACAGCCCGACTCTCCAACCAGACCCAGTGTCTCCCCTTCATGAATCGTAAAACTGACGTCGTCCACGGCTTTGACCCAAGCCACCACGCGGCGGAAGACGCCTCCCCGCACTGGAAAGTATTTGACCAGGTTACGCACCTCGAGTAACACCCGACCATTCTTTGAGGTGCTTCCTGGGGTTGAGGAAGGTGCAATGGTGTCCACGGTTAACCTCGATCCTTGACTTGGGATATCTCTTGGGTGGTGCGCAAGGGCGCTTGATGATCTTTACCATCCTGGTAGAGCCAACAGCGCACTTTATGACCCCGGCTAATCTCAATCAAGTCGGGCTCTTCCTGAGTACAAATACCAAGACTGTAATCCAGGCGCGCTTGGCAACGCGGCGCAAAACGACAGCCGGGCGGCAAATCTATCAAATTAGGTACATTACCCGGAATGGTCTCCAGATAATCCCGCACCCGGCCCAAAACCGGCACCGATGCGATCAGGCCACGGGTATAAGGATGCAGCGGATTGGCAAAGAGTTCACGCACATCGGCTTCTTCGACAATCTTGCCGGCATACATGACCGCTACGCGATCCGCCATCTCAGCCACTACACCCAGGTCATGAGTAATAAGAATTACCGCCGTGTTGAACTGGCTGCGCAATCCCCGCAGCAAATCCAAAATCTGGGCTTGAATGGTCACATCCAACGCCGTGGTCGGCTCATCTGCAATCAATAATTTGGGGCGCAAGGCCAGCGCCATGGCGATCATCACCCGTTGTGCCTGGCCGCCTGAAAGTTCGTGAGGGAAGGCATAAGCACGGCGTTCGGGATCAGGGACACCCACCAGACGCAGTAAATTGACCGCCTCACGCCAAGCCTCAGTTTTTTTAATCTGTGGATTATGAATCATAATCACTTCGGCAATCTGGCTGCCGATATTGAATACCGGGTTCAGGCTGGTCACCGGCTGCTGAAAAACCATCGAGATCTGATTCCCCCGCACCTGAGTCATCTCGTGCTCGCTTAAAGCCAGGAGGTTCTGGCCTTCGAACCAAATTTCGCCACCAACAATCTTGCCCGGGGCATCCAGCAGGCGCATAATCGAGAGCGAAGTGACACTTTTGCCACAGCCCGACTCACCCACCAAACCCAACACCTCACCCGGAAAAACCTGGAACGAGATTCCGTCCACCGCCTTGACCACCCCGTCTTCGGTGAAGAAATACGTCTTCAGATCACGCACATCCAGCAAGGGCTGCGAAGAAGAATTAGCGGTCATCGCGGCTTCCTAACCTCCTTTCAGGCGCGGGTCAATGGCATCCCGCAATCCGTCACCCAACAGGTTGAACGAAAGCACGGTAATCATGATAGCCAGGCCGGGGAAGAAAACCAGATGGGGCGCAGTGAAAACCTGGTTGCGCTCCGTGCCCAGCATGGTGCCCCACTCCGGGGTTGGCGGTTGGGCGCCCAAGCCCAGGAATGACAACGCTGCTGCGTCCAGGATTGCCGTACCAATGCCCAACGTTCCCTGCACGATTAACGGCGGAATAGCATTGGGCAGGATACGCCGCAGCAAAATGTGTATATGGCTTCCTCCCAAAGCGCGCGAAGCCAGCACGTAGGCGTTTTCTTTCACCGAGAGCACGCTCGCCCGCACCACCCGCGCATAGACTGGAATGGAGACAATGGCAATCGCCAACAAGGCGTTTTGCAACCCCCGCCCCAGCACCGTCACGATGGCAATGGCCAACAGCAAGGACGGAAACGCCAGCAAAACATCCAAAATGCGCATGATAACCAGATCCACCCAGCCCCCTACATACCCCGAAATAGCGCCTAGGATGGTGCCAACAAGAATGGCAAAACTAACCGTAGAAATGCCGATAAAGAGCGAAATGCGGGCTCCAAAAATAATGCGACTGAAGACATCCCGCACATTGCCGTCAATACCCATCAGGTGCTGTGGACGATCCTTGGGGCAGCCAAGGATATGAATGCAGGGCGGCTCACGCTTGCGCACATCTTCCACGCCGATAAGCACGGCTTCTGGATCATAAGGCGCAATCACCGGAGCAAAGATGGCACAGAAGACCAAAATACCCAGTAAGGTCATACCGATGATCGCTGGGCGCTGGCGAAAGATACGCCGCAATGTCAGACGCCACAGACTATTAGCGCGATAATCCCGAGCCGAAGAAGGTAGAGGGTTTGACGTCGAAGCCATAACGGTCACTCCAAGCGAATGCGCGGATCTATGAAGACATAGGATAAGTCCACCAACAGGTTGATCACCACGTAGCCAATGGCAATAACGACCGTGAAAGCCTGGATGATCGGAAAATCGCGCGCAGTGATCGCCTCAAAGAGGATACTTCCCACACCTGCCAGACCAAAAATCGTTTCAGTAAGCACCGCACCCGCAAAAAGGTTTCCCACCTGAATCCCCACCACGGTCACAATGGGCAGCAGGGCGTTGCGCAGGGCATGCTTGAGAATGACTAATCGTTCGGTCAGTCCTTTCGCCCGTGCGGTACGAATATAATCCAGACGCAGCACCTCCAACATGCTCGAGCGGGTCATACGCGCAATAATGGACATCGGAATCGTGCTCAATGCCACGGCCGGTAGGATCAAATGAGTCAAAGCATCCCTGAAAACCTTCCAATTACCGGTGATCAAAGAATTGAAAAGATAAAGCCGTCCCACAAAATCCAATACACCGCGCCAGAATCCTGTTTCGGGCACTGTCCAACCCCATACCTGATAAAAAGGTACGACGGTTACTCCTGGGCTGAGCCGACCACTAGGGGGCAACCAGAACGGGGTATCTTTCAACACCAGGGCAAAGAAGTAGGCCAGCATCAAACCCAGCCAGTACACCGGCATGGAAACGCCAATGTTAGCACCTACCATGGTCACCACATCCAGTACGGAGTTACGCTTGATAGCCGAGAGGATCCCGGCGGGAATGCCGACCAATAAAGCGATGGTCAGCGCTGACAAGCCTAACTCCACCGTGGTGGGCAGACGTTCCACCAGGATCACCGTGACCGGGCGGCTGAAGCGGATCGAATTGCCAAAATCCCCCCGCAACACGTTCCCCATATAAATTCCCAACTGCACATAAATGGGTTTGTTCAACCCATAGCGCTCAGCAAATTGAGCGCATACTTCCTGTGTGGCCTTCTCCCCCAAGATGGCTTTACACGGATCGCCGGGGATCAGGCGAGCCAGGATAAACGTAGCAATCAGGATACCCAACAAAACCGGAAAGGAAGCCAGAATGCGGCGAATGGAGTATTGGATCATGGGAAGTCTTTGCCCTCACGCGATACAATGGGATGAAGCGGGATGGGACACATCCCATCCCGCTTGTCTCTTTCAAACCCCGCCTGTTTTATTATTCACTGGGCGGTGCGTTGAGCAGTGCATTCCACAGGGTCGAGAAATACGTGAATGCGCCCGTATTGCCGATGTGTAAGGGGTGTTTGGCGTCCCAGGCCACCACCCAGGACATCACCACATCGTTGGCATCCAGGTCTGACCCATCATGGAACTTGACCCCATCGCGCAATTTGCAGGTCCAAACGGTCAGGTCCTCATTTGGATCACAGGACGTCGCCAGTCCAGGTTTGACCGCCGTACCGCCCACCTCAAAGGAGAGCAGGGATTCCAGCATTTGCTCGCAGGCGCGCAGCGATTCACCATCGGTTTCGTCATTACAGTAGAGGGAAATCGGCTCCGCGTTCTGCATCCAGACGAAGGTGTCGCGGTCGCCCGGCTTCACGACTGCAAAGTACTCGTTCCCCAACGGGCTGGCATGGGCACCCTCAACATCGGCTCGGTAGGCCACGGCCGACCCACCATGCGCCACCGGCACCATTGGCACCAGTTCGCGAATAGCGTTGTTCGCCTGGGTATAAAGGGCTTCAGCCTCCTTAGGATCAGCGATCTGAGCCGCCTTTTGTAATACTTCATAGATCTCAGGATGCGGCTTACCAAACTGTGGGTTCGAGGCACCAAAATGGAAGTCGAGGAAGTTGGTGATGTGCGGATAATCCGCATTCCACCCCAGCAGGTAGAGCCCATCCAGCCGACCCGCATTGGATTCCTCGATGAATGCACCCGATTCCATGACCACCACTTCGGCCTCAATGCCCAGATTCTCTTTCAGTTGCGCCTGGATGTCGGTTGCCACCAAACCCGGTTCGGGCAAGTAAGAGCGCACCACATCGCGATAGTAAATCTTGGTCTTAAAGCCGTTGGGATAGCCCGCCTGTGCCAGCAATTCCTTGGCTTTGGCCGGATCAAATTCATACCACGGATCACCCGTACAACCGTTAGGAATGGCGCAGGGGGTGAAATGCGTTGCAACTTCTGAGCCCGCAGGGAAGAAGTTCTTGACAATGCGCTCACGGTCAATGCCCATGGCAATGGCCTGACGTACGCGTACATCATCAAAAGGTTTGAAGGTATTGGTCATCCCAATGTAGAACACGTTGAGGGCTTCACGCTCAAGCAACTTCAGGTTGGGGTCGTTGCGAATGACCTCAAAATCATCCGGGCTGGGATTGTCAATGCCATCCACCGTGCCGGATTGCAGTTCGAGCAAGCGGGCTGCAGCCTCTTTATTCCAGCGGAAAACCAGGGTCCCGACTTTAGCCTTCTCACCCCAATAGTCGTCAAAACGCTTCATCACAATGCTATCACCGCGGTTCCAGGCCTCCAGTTTATACGGCCCAGTGCCAATAGGTTGTGAGAGAATGCGTCGGTCAGCCATGGCGGCTTCAATCCATTCCTTGGGTTGAATGGAGAAAGCCGAGAAAGCCGCTTTAGAGGGAAAAGCCGGATCGGGCTGACAGAGGGTGAATTGCACGGTTAGGCGATCTAATGCGGCAATCTCTTTGATGAGCCCTCCGTAATCACAAGAGGGGTTTTCCGGGTATTTCATACCCTCAAAGGTGACCTCGGTCGCCGGGGGTTGGGTCGCTGTTGGTTCACTAACTGGGGGCTGTGTGGCTGGGGGTTGGGTTGGGGCTGTGGTGGGGGTTGCCGCTGGCTGACACGCGGCCAGCACCATGCTTAATGCCACCAACACTGCCAAAACGGCAAACGTTCTCTTGGCAAACATTGTCTCCTCCTTCAAAAAACTTGGAAAAATGGTGGAACGAATGGGAAAGAAAGATTTTACAAGTTATCGCCTCGGTCTATCACCTCCTTTGGCTTGGGTGGATAAAACCCCGAATACGAAAACTATTATACGCGAATAATCCCTTGGAAACCATAAAATCCGATCCGTTTCCGCGTGAATCGGGGCAAATTTTATCGCACGTCGTTCTTACTTAATCCGATAAACGCCTTGCGTTACCCTCAGGTTACCAGGATAATATTACAGGATTAATCATCGCAACCAGTCGCTTCATCCCTGAGGTCTTATTTCGCCATGAATCTCATTGATTACCCCCCATTCGGTCCCTGCCTCCGCCTGGCAAACGGCCAGGTCGAAGTGCTGATCACCACTGCCCTAGGCCCTCGCATCATCCGCTATGGCTTCATTGAGGGCGAAAACGAGTTTGCCGAATTGCTTGACCCCACTCAACCGCTTGATTCCACCCAGTGGCACATCTACGGGGGGCACCGTCTGTGGCATGCCCCAGAGATGCGTCCCCGCACCTACGTGCCGGATAACCAACCCGTGACTTATGAGTCTTTGCCCAGCGGTGTGCGCCTCACCCAGGCGGTAGAACCTTTGACGGGTATTCAGAAGAGCCTCGAGGTCATTTTGGCGCCGGAAGGCAGTCATGTGCGGGTGATTCACCGCCTGTGTAACCAGGGTGTGTGGGAAATCGAACTAGCGGCTTGGGCGCTAAGCGTGATGGCGCCGGGGGGATGTGCTGTTTTGCCCCTACCCCCCAAAGCGCCTCATGAGACTCATCTTCTACCCGTGAGCGCTCTGGTGCTGTGGGCTTATACCGACCTGAGTGATCCTCGGTGGAGCCTGGGACGATCCTACATCCTTGCCCGGCAAGATCCATTGCGCGCCACCGCCCAAAAGATTGGCTTGCACACACCGTTCGGATGGGCCGCTTACGCCCGCCGCGGACACTTGTTCCTGAAGCGATTTGAATATCATCCTGAGGCCACCTATCCCGACTGGGGTAGTACGGTTGAGGTCTTCATCAATGATCGTTTCTTGGAACTCGAAACGCTTAGCCCCCTGACCCGACTGCCGCCCGGCGCCAGTCTGGAGCACATCGAGGATTGGTACCTGTTTGATGAGGTGCCTACCCCCCACAATGATCAGCAAGTTGAACGCCATATCCTGCCCCGTCTGTTGGAAACGGGATAGCAAAGCCGGATCCGCCGCACTTTAAACCACCAGCACCCGCAAGGCAGCGACCACCAACACCACTCCTAACGCGCGTCGAATCCAGGGGGCAGTGAGATAACGACTGCCCAACTCAGCCCCGATCCAACCGCCGGCCAGCACAGCCACCATCCAAAAAGGAATCGCGGCGGGTAGAGGAGGATGGCTCTGGAGTAAGCCGAACAAACCCGAGGCCGAATTGACCACGATAAAGGCCGCAGCAATTCCGGAGACCTGGCGCGTCTCAGCCCAACCCAAAAAGATTAAGATCGGACTGAGAAAAATGCCGCCCCCAATGCCGATCAGCCCGGAAACGAAGCCTAACACGGCCCCAATCCCCAACGCCCAGCCCAACGCAAATGGGTGCAAACCTTCTCTTTCACCACCGGGCTTGATCAGCAAACGTAACGCGGCAAAAAGCAAGGCCACCCCTAATAAAAGTTCAAAATAACGAACCGGAAGGTGAATGCGTCCCCCGAGGTAGGCCATGGGCACGGATGTAAGCGCAAACGGCCAGAAGACGGACCAAGAAAAGCGTCCGGCTCGAATGTATTTGAATGTCCCTACCCCGGCTACCAATATGTTCAAGATCAACGCCGTGGGCCGCATCTCCGCAGGTGTTACGCCTAATAGAGCCATCACCGCCAGGTAAGCCGAAGCGCCGCCGTGCCCTACCGAGGCATACAGCAAAGCCGCCAGGAAAAACAAAAAAGTGATGAGGAGAGTTGAGGGATCCATATAGGCGAATCCCCGATCACTTCTGTGAGGATTGGGAAAACGGGTTACTGCTAAACCGTCGAAACTCGAAAAAACCGCTCGCGCAAACTGCGCCCCAATGAGACAAGAATAAATCCTACCGTACAGGTCAGCACAATCGCTGCACCAGACGCAACGTTAAGATAATACGAAAGGTACAATCCCACTACTCCCGAAAAAGCCGCAATCACAGCCGCCCACATCATAATCAATGGCAAGCGCCGCGTCAGCAACGAGGCCGTCGCCGCAGGTGTCACCAGCATCGCCACCATCAGCGCTACCCCTACGGTTTGCAACGAGACAACAATGGCAACGGCGATCAAAATCACCAACAACAAATCTAAAAAATGGGCCGGCAGGCGTAATGTGGCGGCCAGAATCGGGTCAAATGAAAGCAAAGCGAACTCTTTATAAAAAGCATATAGCAAGAGTAACACCACCCCTCCAAAGATAGCACTGCGAATAAGATCACTTTCGCGCACCGCCAGGACATCCCCAAAGAGAAAGTGAGCCAGGTCCACCGAGTAACTGCGCACTGAGGAAATCAATGCTACCCCCAGGGCGAACATCCCGGCAAAGATAATCCCAATGGCGGTATCTTCTTTCAGCCGTAACTTACGACTGATCGTACCAATCGAAACCGCGCTCACGACCGCCGTGCCCAGCGCCCACCAGAACAATGTCTCGCGCGATCCGCCTCCCACTAAGTAACCCACGGCCAGACCAGGTAGGATCGTATGTGCCAGTGCATCCCCAAAGAAAGCCATCCCACGCAGGACCACAAACGTGCCCACTACCGCACAGACCACCCCTACCAATACGGCGGCCAGCATCCCCCGCACCATAAAGGCATACTGAAACGGCTGCAGCAAGATCTCAAGCATGTCCCCCTCCATCGCAACAGGTATCGCCCAACACCAGGTTGCCCGTCGGCTCGCTCACAATGTGCAGATGTCCGCCGTAGGCAGCCAGCAGGGTTTGGGTGTTCAAGACGTCTTGCGGCGTTCCTAAAGCGATCAGCGTGCGATTGAGAAGTAAGAGGCGGGTGAATTGCTGGGCTGCCAGGTTCAGATCGTGGAGTGAGACCATGATGGTAATCCCTTCACCCTGTAACCGTTCCAGCAGGGCTAATAACTCGTTTTGCGAGGGCAAATCCAGCCCGGTGAAGGGTTCATCCAGAAGCATCAGTTCGGCTTCCTGAGCGAGGGCACGCGCCAGGAACATGCGCTGCTGCTGACCACCGGAGAGTTGTGCGATTTGACGGCTTGCCAGGTCACTCAGCCCCACCCGCTCCAGCGCCTGACGCACTATGCGATGATCGTCTCGCCCCGGACGCCTTAGCAATCCGATTCGCCCCACCCGTCCCATCATCACCACATCATACACCGTCACCGGGAAGCGCCAATCCACCACCGAACGTTGGGGCACGTAAGCCACACAGATATGTTCGCCCGGTGCGCCACCGTAAATCTCAATACGCCCACTGGTTGGTTGCAGAATGCCGGCAATTACCTTAAAAAGGGTGCTTTTCCCGGCACCATTAGGCCCCACAACGGCTACCCGCTCACCCTTATAGATTTCAAAACTAACCCGTTCTAGGGCGGGACCGCTTTCATACATGACCGTCAGGTCAATCGCATGGACAATGGGCTGTCTGGTATCATGAGCAGACTGATAGCCATTCAACGACCAGCGCACCTGCCGAATCTCTCGCATCAGGGCCATGGATGATTCTCCCAGAACGGATCTTATTTGAGATTATTCACCAACGCAAGCACATTATAGCGCATAAAATCCAGGTAGGTTGCCGCGGGCCCATCCGCCGGGCTGAGCGACCCCGTATACACGGTAACGATTTTAGCCCCAACATCCTCGGCCAAACGCTGGGCAACGGCGGGATTGACCGTGGAGCCAACGAAAATCGTTTTGACTCCTAACGCCCGAATTTGGGCTTCCAGGCCAGCCAACTCCTGGGCTGAAGGGGCAGAGAGCGTGCTAAATCCAGGCACAACCGCTCCAACTTGCTCAAACCCATATCGTTGGGCGAAGTATCCAAATACTAAATGATCGGTGACAATCTTCCGTTTCTCCACGGGCACCTGAGCCACTTGCTCGCGAATCCAGGCATCCAAGTCTTTTAGGGCCTGGCGATAGGCACGGGCGTTCTCCGCATAACCGGCGGCATGGGCTGGATCACGCGCACTCAGCGCTTTTTCAATATTGTCCACCCAAACCATGACGTTGTTAGGGTCCATCCATACATGGGGATCAAATTCCCCGTGTGAGTGCCCCGCGCTTTCTTCTGCGTGGTCATGGACCTCCGCGGCCAGGGAAAGGGGTTCGATTCCTTCCGACACATATACCACCCGCTCCGCCGCCCCCGCGCTCTCAATCAGCGGCTCCAGAAAAGCCTCCAAATCCAAACCATTGGCAAAGATAAGGTCAGCCTGAGCCAGTTTGGCGGCGTCCTGCGGCGTTGGCTCAAAACTGTGCGGGTCGGCGCCCACCGGCAGCAAGACGTGTAGATCAACCCACTCACCACCGACTTGCTTGACCACGTCACCTACCAGCGTGGTGGTCGCCAAAACGCGCACTTTCTGACCATCTTGCAACGTCGGTGAGGGTTGGGCAGAGCCAGCGCAGGAAGTCAGAAGCAACATGGTTGCCATCAGGACCAGCCCGACCAACGTACGTTTTACCATCGCACACCTCCTGTCTATGTAATGAATATCATTTTCAACAATAAATAAACTAAAACTTGCCTCTACGGTCGGCATGACGGACAAAGGCCATAGAGTTGCAGCCAGTGATCTTGAATGGCGTAGCCGGTTTCGGCTTCGGTGCGTTGGATCAAGGGCGAGAGATCATCACCGGCAAAGTACACTACTCGCCCACAGCGGGTGCAGACCAGAAGATGCTGATGACCCTGTGTCGCGCGCAAGTAGCGGTGGCAACCGTCATCCTGGTGCACGCGTTGGATCAATCCCAGCGCTTCTAATTTCTCCAACGTGCGGTATACGGTCACCAGGCCCAGGTTAGGATAACGCGTGCGCACCAGGTCATAAATTTCAATCGGCCCCAGGGCGCGCGGACTGCTCACCAGGGTCTCCACAATATGACGCAGTGGCTCGGTTAGCCGGTAACCGTTGGCCTGTAATCGTTCCAGCCAATCATTCACCAACTCAGTGGTTTTCTCGGTCATGTCTCATAGTGTAATTGAAAATCATTTTCATGTCAAGGCAATCCCAAACCCTAACCGCCCGATCGCCGACGGTTCCCGTTTGCGTGTGCTAAAATAGATCTAATCCAGAGTGGAGGGCTATGATGCCTCGTCTGTTTTATGGTCACGTGATGGTTGGCCAAATGCGCCTCACCTACTATCGCACAGGGGGAGAGAAGCCGCCGGTCATCCTTTTACATGGCTTTTCCGACAATGCCCTGTGCTGGAATCGCGTTCCCCTTGCCCTGGAAGAGGAATTTGACGTCATCCTCCCGGATGCTCGCGGGCATGGTTCATCCGGGATTGGGCCCGACGGCGTCGGTCTCGAGATTCAGGCGCGTGACGTTGAAACTCTGATTGAAGCCCTGCAAATAAACCCACCGGTGGTTATCGGGCACTCCATGGGTGCGGATGTGGCTGCCCGCCTGGCCGCCAACCGCCCCGACCTGGTGCGCGGGGTGGTACTGGAAGACCCACCCTGGGGCGACAATCTCCCATTAGATCATCTCGATCCGCAGTCATCGGTTTACCAGCAAATTTACGCCGACCTCTTGGCTTACAAGCAGCGTTCCATTGACGAATTAATGGCGCTGTGTAAAGAGCGTCACCCCAACTGGGATGAGAGTGAACTCTTTCAATGGGCAAAAGCCAAGCAGGAGTTACGCCCTGAAGCCTTGAGCGGATGGGTAGAGCCCCGTCGTCCCTGGCGCGAAATCGTCACAGAGTTGCGGTGCCCCGGTTTGCTGCTCACCGCCGATCCGGCACGGGGTGGTTTAGTCACCCCTGCGGTCGCCGAAGAGATCCAGGCCCTATGGCCACAGGTGCAGGTGGTGCACTTCCCTGAAGCGGGCCACAGCATCCACCGCGAGGCTTACCGGACGTATATCCAGACCGTACTGCGCTTTTTGCGTAGATTTGGGGGGTGAGTGAGCAAAAACCTTTTTTGAAACCAGAAACGCTTGGCTCTAAATTTTTTACCCGGCGTCATAGTTGCCCCCTATCCGTGTCCCCGACGGGGCTCGAAGCCCGACCCTTTTATTTGAAAGACATCCTGTAGGGAGAACCGATCCACAAACAGGAATTCGTCTCCCAAAATCGCATCACTGGCAACCCCGAACGGATAAAGCCAGGCCCGTGAAGACTAAGCGCTTTTCGGGTGCGTTCATCTTTCTCCAACCGGAATAATCCCCCTCCACCGCAAAGGATAAATTCGGTCGCAGCTTGACGTGTTTCATTACTATGGCTAGTCCACTGTGCCAGATCAGGCCTGAACCCAGGAAAGCGATTATTGACACAGAACATTTGTTCTATTAAAATTATGGTATGACCCTTTGGCAACATTTGGTCACCTGGCTGCAGCGCCGTCCGGCCACCCCCACACGGCGGGAGTTTGCCCTCGACTCCCACCTCTTTGCTACTCTCCAGACGCTCGCCCGCCAGACCGGCCAGCCTGAGGACGCCCTCGCCAACGACCTCCTCGCCACCGGCTTGCACGCCCTTTCCCAACGCGACCACCTCTGGCAATGCTGGCAGTCCCTCACCCCCCGCGAGCAGCAAGCCACCGCCCTCGCCTGCCTTGGCTTCACCAATCGCCAAATCGCCGCCCGCATGGGCATCTCCCCTGAAACCGTCAAATCGCACCTCCGCGCCGCCACCACCAAATTCGGTGTTCACACCAAGGCCGAATTGCGCTTGCTGCTCGAGAATTGGGATTTCTCGGCCTGGTTGTGAGCCCCCCTTGAGGTTAACCCACAAGTCCCCCCATCTTCTTCCCCCTTTGGGAATGGCCGTTCCGGCGCTCGCGCGCTATGATAGGGGCGATGAACCTCACTTCCTACCTCTCGGCTCAAGGCCTGGTCGTCCTTTGTGGCCCGCGGGCGGTCACCCCTGCCGCCCATCACCTGCTGGTGGCGTTGATCCTGCGCGGCGCAGTCCATCTGCTCGATGCCGGTAACCGTCTCCAGCCCTACACCCTCACCCGCCTTCTTCGCCAGCACACCCCTCACATAGAAGCCTTACTCACCCGCCTGCACCTGCAACGCGCCTTCACCGCCCAGCAAGTCCTGGCCGTGTTGGAATCCCTACCAGCCACTGCCATCCCCGTGGTTGTGCTCGACTTCCTCGCTCCCTTCTATGATGAGACCCTTCCCCTGCCCCAGGCCAAGGCATTGCTCCAGCGCAGTCTGGTTCATCTTGAAAGGTTGCAACAGGCGGCGCCACTGATTGTAACACTGACCCCACCATCCCAGCCCGCCCGCCAGTCGCTCTTTGCATGGCTTTCTCAAAGTCGCGAATGTATGGAGACAAGCAAGGCGAAAGCCTGGTCGAGGTGTCCCTCAAACCAGCGACGAGCCCAGGCTGCGTTGTCAACACCGGCTCGCTTGATCAACGCCAGGACAACCTTATGGATGGTCGCCAGAATTCGGCCTGCAGCGCCTTTCGTCATCCGAGTGGCGTCTTCCCGAAAGGTCACATCCCACCGATAATGTAAGCCGGTTTCAATCAGCCAGTGTTGTCGTCTGATTTGCCTTACCCGCTTGGGCGAGGCCTTGTCTGGCCACAGGCTGGTGATACCGTACTCCACCGCCCGGCTGGTTTTGATCGCTTTCCCCCGGCGTATCCAGGTGAAATGGCGCTCCATGCGTTAGACCTGTCTTACTCCGAGCCAATCCACACGGTCATTGAGCCTGGCGCTGGTTCGGATGTGACGTTTCTCCATACGTCCATGTCCCTTGTTGACGGCTTCCGCCTGCCGAAAGTTGGTGGCGACCTGTTCAAAGTCCGCTTTCGGCCTGTTTGGGGCAAATAAGCGCTCTATATCCTGCTACAGACGCCCCTGGTTTTCCTCGACCACCCACAGATCATCTTCCCCGCTAGCCACAATCTGCGTTGGGGTTATTTGCACATCCAAATTTACCGATGAGGACCGCTTTTAGTTATTTGTTAAAAACTTTGAGAATGCCGTGGTTCGTTCACCTAACATGTTACCGAAATAAGATGGTTAATTTAAAGAAAACCTTACCGGAGTTAGCCCGGATCGAGGCGGATTTGGCCGCCTGATGCTGCACCTGAGGGAGAAAGGGAAGGTGCACCTCAGAAACTCGCCTAACCCTTCGGTAACCTTTTCTTTAGACTTGACAGGCAAGAGGCGCCATTCTGCCCCGTCACTCGCCGGGGTAATTGAATCTCTTTCTATACACCCTATTTATCGCCCTGGGTTCCATTGCTTTCACGCCCCCCAAAAGCCGCGCCGCAGGGGGCGAATCTCTTCCACCGTCACAAAGGCTTCAGGGTCGGCTTCCAGCACCAGGGTCTCCACTTCGTCCAACTTTTTGCGCATGACCCCCACGTGCAAAATGGTCACTGTGCCGCTCAGGCCACGCCCGGCTACCTCGGTCACACCGTAACCATGCGCACGTAGTAACTCGGCAATCGCCGAGCCGCGCAGAGGGCTGATGATGGTCAGTTGGAGGTGCCCAATGGCCAGGCGTTCTTCAATCGTCATCCCCACCACGTTGCCGGTGGCAAACCCGGCGGCATACCCCACGATATTAAGGGGATTGTCGAGGTTGGCCAGGACGGAACTGATCGCAATCACGAAGATCAACGATTGCATGAAGCCCAGCGCCCAGGCCAACCCCTTGCGACCGCGCACCACGAACAGCACGCGGATGGTATCCAGTGACATATCACATACGCGCAAGGCGAAAATGCCCAACGCCACCAACAAACTGTGCCAGGTCAGAGTCAGATGCATGGCTTAATTCGCTTGGTCCAAGGTTACTGCGGTATCAGCAGGAATCTCCTCTTCCGCCGCTTCCAGGCAGGGCAGGTACATCTCGGTGAGGTACTCTTTAAGCATACGGCGGGTGCTGAATTGCGGCGCCAACGTACGGATGGATTCCTTGATGCGCGCAATCCAACCCGAGGGGATGTTGTCCGTGGAGCGATTCTGATAATAGAGCGGGATAATCTCTTTTTCCAGGGTGTCGTAGAGGCTGAGCGCATCCAATTCATCCTGGTGGGTCGGATCTACCGGATCGGCATCCTCGCCAATCGCCCAGCCATTGGCGCCATTGTAAGCCTCACGCCACCAGCCATCCAACACCGAGAAGTTAAGCACGCCGTTGAGGGCGGCCTTCATGCCCGAGGTACCCGATGCCTCGTTTGGGCGCCGCGGGTTGTTCAGCCACACGTCCACGCCTTGCACCAACAGGCGCGCCAGGTTCATGTCATAGTCTTCCAGGAATACCAGCCGCCCAGCCGCCCGCGGGTCTTTGACCGCGCGATAGACTTGCTGGATAAGCAGTTTGCCCGGTTCGTCCGCCGGATGCGCTTTGCCGGCAAAAACGATCTGCACCGGCATATCCGGGTTGGTGATGATGCGCAGCAGGCGTTCGTAATCACGCAGGATGAGGGTAGCGCGCTTGTAGGTGGCAAACCGCCGTGCAAAGCCGATGGTCAGCGAATATGGTTCCAGGAAAACGCCGCTGGCCAAGACCTGCGAAGGGTGTACGTTGCCGCGCATCCACAACTGGCGTGCCCGCTCGTTGACGTAAAGCGCCAGTTTGCGCTTGAGGTGCTGGCGCACGGCCCATAATTCGTGGTCGGGGATGCTGGCGATGCGATCCCACAGTTCCGGCTCATCCAGATGTTCCAGCCAGTCCGGGCCGAGGTAGCGCTCGTAGAGCAGGCGTAGGCGCCGCGCCAGCCAAGAGGGGGTGTGCACGCCGTTGGTGACGTGCGTGATCGGCACCTCGTCGGCGCGGCGATCCGGCCAGAGGAAGTTCCACATCCGCCGCGAGACCTCGCCGTGTAGTTCGGAGACGGCGTTGGCATGATCAGAAAGGCGCAGGGCTAAGACCGGCATGCAGAACGATTCGCCCCACGGCGTGGTCTGGTGCCCCAACGCGATCAACTGCTCGCGGGTCAGGCCCAGTTGTGGCCACAGGGTCGAAAGGTATTTATCCACCAGCCAGAGCGGGAATTGATCCACCCCGGCGGGTACCGGCGTATGCGTTGTGAACACGTTCCCTTTGCGCACCTGCGCCGCGGCTTGCTCAAAGGTCAGGCCACTTTGCACCAGTTCGCGCGCCCGTTCCAACACTAGGAAAGCTGAGTGCCCTTCATTCATGTGCCACACCTTTGGCTGAAGCCCCAGGCGGCGTAGGGCGCGCACCCCGCCGATCCCAAGCAGAATCTCCTGTGAGATGCGCACCTCGGGGTCACTGCTGTAAAGCCGTGCCGTCAGTTGACGGTCGTTTTCCTGGTTTTGCTCCAGGTTGGTATCCAGCAGGTAGAGCGCCACCCGCCCCACCTGCACCTGCCACAGGCGGGCATGGACCAGGCGCCCGGGCAGTTCCACGCTGATCAGCACCGGCTGTCCCTGGGCATCGGTTAGGGGGATGATCGGCACTTCATCGTAATCCAGATAGTAGGTGCTGGTTTCCTGCCAGCCGTCTTCGGTAATGCGCTGGACAAAATAGCCCTGGTTATAGATAAACCCTACCCCCACCACCGGCATGCCCAGGTCGCTGGCCTCTTTGAGATGGTCGCCAGCCAAAATTCCCAGGCCGCCGGCGTACACCGGCAGACATTCGTGCAGACCGAACTCGAATGAGAAGTAGGCAATCGTCTCGCCGGCAAACTGAGGGTAATGACGTGCAAACCAGGTTTGGGTATCCTGCAAGTATGCATCGAACTTTTGAAAGGTGCGATCATAAAGTTCAAGGTAGTGGCGGTCATTGGTGACCGCGTTCAACTGGCTGCGCTCCACCCTCTTCAGGAAAGTTACCGGGTTGTGGTTGACCTGATCCCACAAGCGCTGGCTGATCAGGCGGTAGAGCATCTGAGCTTCGGGATTCCAGGTCCACCACAGGTTATAAGCCAGTTGCCCTAGGCGGTTGATGCGCCGGGGCAGGCTGAAGTGGTTCGGGATAACACGTTTGATCGTCTCGTCCATCGAAATCACCATTGAAGTGATTAACCTTTCTCTATAAATTTAAACACAAACCACGGCTATGACTTTCGCGCGCGAAAGCCAGAACCGGGTGAAAAAACTAAGCGCCGGGCAAACGTCCGGTTTGTATGATCACCGCTATTTATTATACCATCCTCTTTGCGGGAAAGGCTCACGGCTGGTATTCTGCGACCCGTCGCACCAGTTCGACCAGCACCGCCACGGCCTTTTCCATCGCCGGGATGGGAATATACTCATAGCGTCCGTGGAAGTTGTGCCCGCCGGTGAATAGATTGGGAGTTGGCAAGCCCATATACGAGAGGCGCGCGCCGTCGGTGCCACCGCGCACCGGCACAATCTTGGGCGTCACTCCACAGGCGAGCATCGCCGCTTTAGCCAGGTCCACGATGTGCATCACCGGCTCGATCTTCTCGCGCAGGTTGTAGTATTGGTCCTGCACCTGGACTTGGACGAGCGGCTGCCCATAGCGGGCATTGATGAACTCCGCTGCGCGCTGCAGCCAGGCCTTACGTGCCTCAAAGCGGGCCCGGTCGTGGTCACGGATGATGTAGTGCAGATGGGCTTCTTCCACACTGCCCAGGAAACTCGTGAGGTGGAAGAACCCTTCATAACCCGCGGTAAATTCTGGGCGCTCGACGGCGGGCAACAGGGCGTGAAATTGCATCGCGACCTCGTTGGCGTTGATCATCTTGTTCTTGGCGCTGCCGGGGTGAACACTGCGCCCATGGACCGTGATTTCGGCGCGGGCGGCGTTGAAGGTCTCGAACGATAATTCCCCCAATTCACCTCCATCCACAGTATAGGCAAAATCGGCCCCGAAGCGCGCCACGTCGAAATGATCGGCGCCGCGCCCGATTTCTTCATCCGGAGTGAAGGCCACGCGGATGCGCCCGTGGGGAATCTCGGGGTGTGCGATCAGATAGGCCAGCGCGGTCATGATCTCGGCAATGCCGGCCTTATCGTCGGCGCCGAGCAAGGTGCGCCCGTCGGTGGTGATCAGGGTTTGGCCAATATACTGGGTCAGGTCAGGAAATTCACGCGGCGAGAGCACCACGCCGTTTTCGGCATCCAACACCAGATCACCGCCCTGGTAGAGATGCACTTGAGGATTGACGTTGGTGCCGGTCAGGTCGGGGCTGGTATCCATGTGAGCAATCCATCCCACGGTGGGCACGGCGAGGGTGACGTTGGCTGGCAGGGTAGCCATGACGTAACCATAATCGTCCAGGGTCACATCTTGCAATCCCAGCGCTTCCAGTTCCTGCACCAGCAGACGCGCCAGGTCAAGTTGCTTGGCCGTGCTGGGAGAAGTGGAGGAACGGGGATCCGATTGGGTATCTATCCGCGCATAGCGAATAAAGCGCTGGGCGACGTCGGGCAGGTCAGGTATCATCATGACGAAAGAGCCTCCGGAGTCCTGAAACTGGGTTGTCGTGGGAAACAATCCCTGTGCCGATTGGCGAGGACTGCACCCCGATTATACTGCTGAAAACAAGCGCTTCGCGAACTGCGTTTTACCCTGTGCGATGCGCGTTAACCGGCTTTAATCCGTGGCTGGGGCGAGAGATGGGTAGGCCCAAAGCGAACGAGCAGGATTAGAGCCACCAGGCCATAGACCAATACCAGGCTCAGCCATGAGATGCCCTGCACTGCAGCGCCGAAGGTGTTGAGACCCACATGAAAAAGGGTGACCACGAAGAGATTGCCGGCAGTGGCGTTATACAACCAGGTATAGAGCACGGTCAAAGCAAGCAGGCTGAGAAACCAAAGCCCAAACGGGTAAGTGGCCATGGGATTGCCGACCCAAAAGAAAAGCGGCACGTGCCACAACCCCCACAGGCCTCCAAGGATCAGCGAGGCGGTCAAGGCGGTAAAGCGCTGTTGCCAGTGAGGCAAGGCGAAACCGCGCCAGCCGACTTCCTCCCAGGGATTGGCCAGGATGGAGGTGATCAATGCGGTCACAACCAGAGAAACACCCTCTTGGGTTGACTCGGTGGCGGCACCTGGTAACCCAAGCAAAACGGTTACCCCCTTGGCCAACAGCAACAATCCCAGCGGTGTTGCAATGGCTACCCCATACCACAACCACCCCACGCGCCAGCGCAGTAACGGCCGAAACAAACGCTGTACCCCCGTTCCCCCTTGGGTCGCCCAGGCAACCAGCAGGGCGGCCAGGGCGGGCGCGATGCCGGGGAGGATGAGCAATCCTTGCAGATAAGGCTGGTTAAAGGGTACTATGCCCCTTGCACCCAGAACTTGGGGAAGCCAGCCCAGCCAGGCCAGACCAAACGCCAGCAGATAAAACGTGAGGAGGGGATGGCGCTTAATCATACCACTTCACATTTACCCACAGAAGGGCGAGACTTTTCACTCGCACCTTGGCTAAGATCATGATACGTCAATGCCACAACCACGTCAAATGAAAATGCTTCTCACTCCAGGCATACAAGGCCGTGGTCTGCCCAACGCGGTACCCGGTCTTATGAAAGGTAAACAATCTCAAAATCCACACGTTTAGCATTCGGTAATTTCTCGTAAGCCACATCTTGCCGCTCTTTTCAGCCTGGGATAAGATTAGGGCAATCACCTATGGGAGGCTTAGACGATGCGACTACTCATTGCCGTGGATATGGAAGGGATTTCAGGAGTGGTGAATTGGAACCAGGTCAACCCCGAGCATGCCGAATACCAGCGCTTTCGCAAGATCATGACCGAGGATGTCAACGCCGCCATCCGCGGGGCCGCCGAAGCGGGTGCCACGGCCTTCATCGTCGCCGATGGGCATTGGGATAGCAGTAACTTGCTCATTGAAGCTCTCGATCCGCGCGCTCAACTTGCCGCCGGTACCCCAGCGCCGCTTTCGATGGTGCAGGGCGTCGAAAGCGGGGTGGATGCGGCGTTGTTCATTGGCTATCATGCCCGCGCCGGCACGCTAAATGCCATCCTCGATCATACCTGGTCGAGCACGCGGGTGGCAAATGTGTGGCTGAATGATCGTCTATGCGGTGAGTTTGGCTTCAATGCTGCAGTATGCGGATACTTCGGGGTGCCGGTATTGCTGGTCTCCGGGGATCAAGCCGTGTGTGCCGAAGCGCGCGAGTGGGTGCCCGAAGTGGAGACGGCCGCGGTCAAGCAGGCGGTCGGGCGGTGGGCCGCGGAATGTTTGCCCCTGGCCGAAGCCCAAGCCCGTATTCAGGCAGCAGCCCAACGCGCCGTGCGTCGCTTCCGCGAGGGGCAGGGGGCGCGTCCACTGCGCCTGGAGACGCCTATCCGTGTGCAGGTGGAATTTCAGGCCTCGCAGATGGCCGATGGCGCCATGCTCTTGCCGGGCGCCGAGCGGGTAGATGGGCGCACCATCGCCTTCCTTGCCCCGGATGCCTTGAGCGCTTATCGCAGTTTCCGCGCCGCGGTTGCCCTGGCCGTGCGCTAGGCCAGCCCATGCGCCAACAAGAAGGCTGGATCGCTCAGCACCTGTGCCGTTGGGCCATCGGCGATCACCATGCCTCCCTCCAGCACCACGGTGCGCGGGCAAACCTGGCGCACCAATTCCAAATCGTGCGTTGCCAGGATCAGCGTTTGTGGCAAGGATTGTAAAAGAAGGCTTAACTCGCGCCGCCCGCGCGGGTCAAGGCCGGCCGTGGGCTCATCCAGGGCGAGGATATCCGGCTGCATCACCAGCACGGTGGCCAGCGCTACCCGTTTCTGCTCCCCCAGGCTCAGGTGAAAAGGAGAACGCTCGGCGTGGTCCTGCATCCCAACCAGTTGCAAAGCCTCACGCACCCGCTGAGCGATCTCTTGTGGGGGCAAGCCGGCGTAGCACGGGGCGTAGGCCACATCCTCATAGACCGTGGGGCAAAAAAGTTGATCCTCAGGGGATTGAAACACCAACCCGACCCGACGGCGAATCTGCTGTAACGTTTTAGGCGTGAGCGGTGTGCCAAAGATGCGTATCTCCCCATCACCGCTCAACAGCCCGTTCAAATGTAAAAGTAAAGTGGACTTGCCGGCGCCGTTCGGCCCGACCAGCGCCACATGTTCGCCCGGCATGACCCGCAGGTTAATCCCGCGCAGTGCCACTTGCCCGGGTGGGTAAGCAAACGTGAGGTGGTGGATCTCCAGCGCAGGGGTCATCATCGGGCCATGGTCGTCAAGGCAACAGTTGTCCCAGTAAACCTCCCAGCATCGCCAGCGCCAGGCTTACTGCCCAGGCGCGGCGGTTCAATGGCGAAAATGGGAGGGTGCGAATTTCGCCGTCAAAGCCGCGCGCCAGCATGGCCTGGTAGGTCCGTTCGCTTTGCGCCAGCGCGCGCAGGAAAAGATTGCCCACCATGCCCCCGGTAATCCGCGCTCGCCAGGCTAGTGTTCCTCCGGCCCGCCGCCCGGGCCATTCAAAGGAACGGGCTGCCCGTGCTCGCTGCAAGGTATGGGCCGATGCCACCCACAACCCCAGGTAGTGCAGCATCAGCCCCATGCTGCTGATCAGGACTCGGGGCAAGCCGAAGGTGCGTAGCGCTGCCAGCAGTGCCGTCCAGGGGGTGGTGCCCACGATCAGGCCGGCGGTGGCGATTGAGAGCACCATGCGCAGGATCAGGTCGGTCACCCGTAGCAGCCCCGTTTGGGTAATGATCAGGCCTGTTCCCGCCCGACCCAGCGTCAGCATGGGTGGGCCAGACGTGAGCCATAGCCAGGGGAGCGTCGCCAGTGCGAAAGGTGAGAGCCACAATGCCGTTCGCCAGAGGGGTAACCCAGGTGCTCCCCAACGCCAGAGCACGAGCAGCAGCGTGGCATAAGCACCCAGCGCTCCCCAGTGACCACGCGGCGTCAGCGCGATGCCCAACAACAGCGCCACCCCCACCAGTAGCTTTAGCCGGGCATCCAGCCGTTGTAAGCGTGAAGGGAGAGGCTCTGTACCGATGTGCAGCCGCATCGCTCAGTGCCCAGCACGACGCGCCCGAATGGACAGGACCCCCCAGGCCACACCCAGCACCAGGGCCGCCCCGATCAGGCCAGCGATAATGGTGCTCAACGCCCCTTCACCCAGGGCCGGCAGAGTGTAATCCGGGAGCAGATGAAAAGCGGGTTCGGTGGCGCGGGTGATAAACCCCAGGTCTTCGGCTACCCGTTCCAGGCCATCCGGCGCGGTGGACGCCAGAGGAGCCGCAGCCACCAGGAGTAGGGTGGTCAACAGCCCTCCCACCAGAATGCCTCGCCGTTCCGCTGGAGGTAGTGGGGCGGGTTGGAGCAGGCTCGGGCGAGCGGCACGCAGGAATGCCAATGCCCCCACCGTGATTGCCCCCTCAACCAGACCGATCAGGGCATGAATGCCGCCCATGGCCGGGATCACCACCGCCGCCGGCGAGGCGCCGGAAAGCGCCAGTTCCAGCCCACAGGCCAGGGCGGCGAAAAAGATAGACGCCCAGGCTGCCACAAACGCGCTGACCGATTGCCCCCAGCGAAAGCGCCCCAGGGCGAGATTCACCAGGCGCTGCACCGCATAAGCCACCCACACCCCGATCACGGCCATATTGAGCAGGTTGACTCCCAGCGCCAGTAGCCCCCCATCCTGGAAGAAAAGCGCCTGCACCCCGACCACCGTGGTCATAACCAGCATCGCGGCCCAGGGACCGAGCACCAATGTTGCCAGTGCTGCGCCGAGCAAGTGTCCCGAGGTTCCACCGGCAATGGGAAAATTGAGCATCTGCGCCGCAAAGATGGCTGCTGCCATGACCCCAATCAGGGGTAAGCGATGGGCAGCGGCATCGCCATCCAGAGCCCGCAGTGCCCAGGCAATCACCAGGCCGGCCAGAAGCCAGCCGCCCACCAAGACCGGCGGAGCCAGAAAGCCATCCGGAATGTGCATAGCAAGGATAAGCGGAACCATGTATCACCTCCAGAAATGGGGAAATTCTGCTCACCAGTATAGATATTTCTGCAATTTTTTGCAAATGCAAATAATTACCTAATTGGTATGACATCTTGCCACCCCATAATGAGGCTATTAGCGGCAAAAATCGCGATAAAATAATCTCAATGCGACAATCCTCAGTGCAAATGGCCATTCTCGAGGTGCTGGCGGGCGAAGGGGACAGCCACCTGAGCGCGCTGGAGATCTACGAGCGCCTTAAGGCTCGCCTGCCGGCCATTGCCCCTTCCACGGTGTACCGCGCCTTGGAACGCCTGACCCAGCAGGGCCGGGTCTCGGTTTCAGACATGGGCAGGGGGGTGACCCTCTACGAGCGGGTGGGGCAACCCCTGCACCATCATCTGGTGTGCACCCGCTGTGGGCGGATTGTGACTATTGACCATACCCAGGTGGGGCCGTTTTTTGCGGCCATCGAAGCGGCCCACGATTTTCACATCCAGACCAATCATCTGATCCTGTTCGGTCTGTGCGCTGCCTGCCGGTCGCAGCCTGCGGACGCGACGACCTAACGAAAATGTAAAGTCGCCCTGACCGAATCCCCCTTCAGAATCCGATTAAGTGGCCTATACTAAAAAGTAGAGGGTGGAGCGGCTAACGGCGTTCGCCGCTAACCGCTGTACCTGGACAATTGGATACAGTCGTAACGACTCGTTCGACAAGGGCAAACCCGGCGAAAGCCGGCGACGCAAAGCCATGGGTCTAAAGGTCTGCCCAAAGCAGGCCCATGATTGCCAGGCTGCCGAAAACGAGCGGTTTTTTGTGCCCGCGCAGGGGAGCCAAAAACCGGCTCCTCCGCCGTGCCTTTCGCCGCGGGGCGCTCTTGCCGGCCAGGAGGGAAAGATGAAGCGCCTCGCGCTGTGTTTAATGATCATAAGTGCTCTGATCAGTATTTGGCTGATAGGTTGGCCACGCCAAAATGTTCAAGCCGCCGATGGGGGTGGGGGCTACCGGGTTTTCCTGCCCGCCGTCATCAACGGTGGAGGAGATATCCCCGCTACCGGCGGGCAGGCCGAGGCGGTGCTGACCCTTGAGACCTTCGCCGCCCAGGTAGCGGATGGGCAGGCTGGGGTGATACGCGGCATTTACGTCGAAGGGATGCTGGCCTTTCGGGTGGATCAACAGCCCAGCGGCGATTACCTTTACATCACCCGCCAACCGGATACCGTGACCCAGTTTGGGCTGGTGCAACCGCCGGTGATCGGGCTGCTGGCCCACAACACGCTGGCCGGGGCCAAGTTCTTTGATCTCCGCGCGGGGATGCGCCTGTGGATCATTGAGGGGGATGGGCAAACACACGCCTACCGTGTGAGTCAACGTTTTGAATATCAGGCCCTCCAGCCCGACAGCCCCACAAGCGATTTTAAAGACCTGGCCAGTGGTGAGATCCTTATTGCGGCGCAGGTGTTTGCCCGTCATTACCAGGGCAAGCCCCACGTTACCTTGCAGACCTGCATCGCGCGCGAGGGCGTGAGCACCTGGGGGCGGTTGTTCGTCATCGCCGAACCGGCGCCTTAATAAACGGCCCCGCCGTGGGGGACGGCGGGGCCAAGGCGGGAAGGGGGGACGCGGGATTAGCGCATGATCAAAGGCAGGAAAATCTGACTGCCACCGGTCGGGGGCAGGACGACCACCGTGGTGCCAGCACTGGCGTTATTATTGGCCGGGACGGGGTCGGTCGGGGAGGCCGCGCTGACGCTGGCGGTAGCCGTGAGGGTACCCGCCTGGGCTGGGGCGGTGACGTTGACCGTCACGGTAGTGTTGGCGCCGCTGGCCAGACTGGTGGCCGTGCAGGTAACGGTCCCGGCGCTGTAGTTGCAGGTCCAGCCGCTGCCGCTGGCGCTCTGGTAGGTCACGCCGGCCGGAAGGTTCAGGGTGAGGGTGAGCGCATTCGCCGCCTTCGGCCCGGCGTTACTCACGGTGAGGGTGTAATCAAAGGTGGCTCCGGCATTGACGCTGCCCGGCGCGCTCAGGCTGAGGCTGAGGTCGGCGCTGGGATCCACCACGGTGAAGTAATTGCTGTACGCTGCGGTCAGGGTGCCGGAAGTAGCGAGCAAGCGATAATTTGGGCCCGGTTTATTGAGGAAGAGGTTAGTAAAGGTCGCAACACCGTTGACAGGATCGGCCGAGAGGGTGCCACCCAGTACACCGCCAGCGGGGTTGTTCGCCAGGGCGATGAGAATGGCATTATCGTAGTTGATGGCCAGATTGCCCTGGGCGTCTTCCACCCGCACCTGCGGCTGAGGATCGAACGGCTCATTGGTGAAAGCGGTGGACGGCGGTTGTACGATGAAGCGCAAGCGGGTGGGGGTGTTGGTGCAGGTCTCTGCGTTGCTCACGGGCTGGAAGCCGATTTGGCTTGGTTGTGCATCGGTACCATCGCACAGCCACGGCACATAGTCAATGGTGCTCCCTTCAATGGGCTGACCATCCCCACCGGCGTTGGTCGCTACCTGCGGGCCGTGCGCCGAACCCCACCAGTTGCGTTCGGCGTTCAGGGATATGGTGAGATTGGTACCCATGCCGACCGCGTTCTCCGTGATGGCATTTTGATTGAGCGCAAACGTGCGCAGGCGGCCAGAGTAACAAGTCACCACTTCTGGGTCGCACCGCCCCACATACACGCCGTAAGACCAACCCGAAATGACGTTCTGGCTGGCGCTGACAGCGACATCGCGGTCGGCGTAGCCATCATAAACGCCCAGGCCGACGCTCTCGCCGCTGGCGTAAGTTGCACCGCTGATCTCGTTGGCAGTGATGGTTACCGTATCCAGCGGGTTGGTACTACCCAGCAGGGTGAAATTATTGCTGCGGTTGGGCTGGGCAGGGGTGGTTGAAGCCACGGCTTCTTCAAGCGGGCTGGGGCGTGCGCTCAGCGGGTCGCTGGCGATGATGCCGTAGCAGGCATCTCCCACACAGGCTGGCGCACTGATGCGGTTGGCGCTCACGGTGGCGCTGGATTCAACCACGTAGATGTTGGCCTGGGTGGAGGTGAGGGTGTTGCCCTCCACCGTGGTGGTGCCGGCATCTAAGACCAGGATACCTGCGGCCACCCAATTCTGGCCACGGTACGCGATTCCGGAGACGGTGTTGTGGCGCACGGTTGCCGCCGCGCCATACGATACCTGGATGCCGTTCTGGGCGATGATCGAGGTAGAACCGGCGCCGGTGATGGTGTTGCCCTCAATCGTTGCGGTCAGGCCACTGCCAACCACGGTGATGCCGTTCTTCTGGAAGTCGGTCACGGTGGTGTTGCGCACGGTCAAGGTGCGAGTGGTGCCATCCTGGTTGTAGGCATAGATGCCCAGGCCGTGCTGCATGCCCGAGATCTGACCGTTTTCATCGTCACGCACACCGGTGACGGTGACATTTTCAACCGTGCCACCGGCGTTGTAGAACGCAATACCCATAAAGCGGTAATTGGTATGGATGCCACCACGTTTAGCGCCGTCCACGGTGAGGTTTTTAATGGTGACATTAGCATTATTTTGCACCAGCACCACGGGTTTGTTATCCACCGAGGTGGTGAACTTGGCGCTCAGCGTAGTCGGCGATTTGATCACCACATCCGCGGGATCGTCTCCCTCGCCCTGGAGGGTGAGAGTCTTACCGGACACAACCACCTGTTCCTCGTAGGTGCCAGGAAGGACATGAATCACAGAGTTAGTTGGCGCTGCCGTGGCAAAGAGGCTCACGTTGGTCCCAATAGTGCCACCAGTTAGGTTTTCGATATAAACCCCTTTATCGAAAGTATTATCAGCAATCAGAGAGTCGTTTATCGGGTTATTCAAAAGATACAAATGCCCTGTGGCTGGGCTAAGCAGCCCCGTGCTCTTGAAAACGTTATTTTTGATGCTCACATTGGAACGGCGCACGCGGAGACTGGTGGCGTCTCGAGAGGTTACACCCTCAAAAACATTGCCTTCGATACGACTATTTTCAGCATCTAAAGTGACCAACGTGTTTCCTTGGGGTTGACCTTCATCGTTAAAACCGCCCGCTGTTCCGATAATGCGATTGTTGGTAAAAGTGATATTGGTTGTGCCGGTACCTGAAGCGCCTCCGCCCATGACTACAAGTTGACGGGGGACATTCGGTAATGTAAATTGCTGACCAAACCCGTTCCCAGCCGGTTTGTCACCCTGGAAAGTTTTGCCAGAGAAAACGTTCGAATCAATGAGAAATCCGGTAATGATTGCAGAATATTCGGTTAGCAGTCCATGCTCACCGTTGGCAACAATCTCGTTACCCTTGATGACCGCATTGCTGTGGTTGCCTTGAAAGTAAATTGCAGCGTTTTCTACTTCAGGATAGCCATTATCAATGCCGATGATCTTAAACCCATGCCCAATATCCCCAATTTGCACGCCGTCAGTATTATTGGAAATCAGAATTGTTCCTAAAGCACCTTCCCCAGAAATACCCTGTATTGTCGTTTGTTCTCGCCCTTCGGTGGAGAGCAAGGTGAGTTTTTTGGTAATGCGAATATTCTCGGTGTACGTTCCCGGGTACACATACACCGTCCCGCCCGAAGGCGCGAGATCAATGGCTGGTTGGATATTCAGCGTATTTAATACGTGGAAAGTGCCATCGCTTAAGCGTTGAATGGCGGCCGTGGCTTTGAACGTGGAGTTTACTGCATTCGCCGCATTAATGAAATTAAGCGCAGTATCTTTGTCTTTCTGATACCATGTGAATAACGGGACCCCCGTACTGCGCACGATGTAAGCAAACTCGCTTTGGTTGAAATTCGTTAAGGTGTGCGAAGCATCAGCCAACTCAACGTAGAGTGGATTGACTTCTCCAAATGAGTTTGTGCCTTCAAGGGTAATGTCGCTTAACCCCGGTGTGTAAGGCCCCGAGGCGGTGAACAATGCCACCCCACCCCAACGGTTATTACTGGTGGTGAGGTTCTTAAGGGTGATGTGGCTTGAATTGGTTACGGCGATTCCGGCGCCTCCATTGTCTTGCGCAACGACAGTGTCTACCAGGGAGTTTGTACAGCCATTGAGATCTACACCCGAACGGCCATATTCCTGCACGATTAAGTTTTGCAGGGTTAGGTTGGATGACCCCTCGGCCTTGATCCCATAGTAGGTGGAAGAGTTACCAACAACCTTGAGTCCCTTGACCGTAACGTTATCTGCCTTGATATAGATTCCATAGCCATTGGACACGGTGGCGTTTAGCGTTACCTTATCACTACCCTCGCCCTCAAGAGTGAGCGGTTTTGTGATGCTCAAATACTCATTGTAAGTTCCCTCTTTGACCTGGATGGTGTCCCCGCTTTGTGCGGCATCAATCGCTGCTTGAATGCTTGTGTAATTGCACCCTGAGGCGCAAACCGTTAACGTACTTCCAGTTTGGGCAAAAACACTGAAACGAGACCCTACTCCCAACGCCAGTAGGGCTGCCACAACAACCAGTGTGATGAGACGAGCAAGATAGGAACCTTTCATGTGAAACCTCCCCTTGGATCAAAATGAGATCAGAAGCGACGATACCCCGCCATCATGGGGAAAATGGCAAAATGACCCCTCCCACTTGCCCCTATGGATGGGCCTAGGCTGATCCGATTCAACAATGTGGGTTGCGGACTTTGGGGCCACGTTGCGTTTTCTTTCCCCCTGCATCCATAAAGAATGCGTAAAAATGGCGTAAAGTCAACGTTAATTTAACCTAAATTTTGAGGTTTGTCAATCCCAACAAACTTAATACAATTAATCTAACCTTTTGGCTTACAATTCTCTTTTTTCAGTTCAGGCTGGTTTTTTAATACACCCCCGTCGGCGTTGGGTGAGGCAAGACGTGAGTTCTGCAGGCGATCGGCACGGGGTGTGAAACGATGGGTAGGACGCTTAACCTGGTTCGGGCTTGGGATGCAGTATAATAGTAATCAATCAGAAAAAAAAACCTAATCTCATACCAGACGGGGGACCTCCAGTACGCTTAGCCCACTGTGATTCTTAACCATCGCCCGAGGGAAAAAACATGCCCAACGACACTCATCCTTTCGCCCAGGCCGAGAACCTGCGCAAAGAGGGCCGCTACCCGCAGGCCGCTCAGATCTTCGCCACCCTTTGGCAGCAACAACCCGATCCCCGCGTGGGATGGCGTCTGGCATTCTGCCAGCGCAAACAGGGACGCCTGGATCAAGCCGAGGCAGTCGCGCGTAAGGCCTTGGAACTGGCACCCGGTGATCCCTATATCCAATCTGAACTGGGGTGGGTGCTCTACGAACGCTACATCAAGCCGGCCAGGGAAACCGGTGACCTGGGGCGCGCGCTTTACGGGGCCCGCCAAATCCTGGACCTTAATCCCCAGGGCTTACTGCTCAAACTGGTGAGCCAGGCAATGATGAAGGTTGGCAAAGATAGAGGGCAGTGGGCGGTGGTCGAAGAATGGTCGGCGCGGCTCGACCCGGCGGATTTGGATAAAGAAGCACGCGAGATCAACGGCAAGAAAACCATGTCCGAGCGCGAGGTGTGGTACGTCCAGCGGGCGCGGGCCCTGCTGGAATTGGGGCGCTATCAGGAAGCGCTTGAAACCGCCCAAGCCGGATTGCAAGACTTTCCCGATGAATTCTTCCTCCAGCGCATAGCAGCCCAAGCGCGCGCCGAACTAGGCGGCCTGGGCGAGGGCATCACCCAGTTTCGGCGCCTGCTCAATCACCCCCGTGCGGACTGGTACGTATTTGCCGACCTGGCCATCCTGGAAGCCCGCGCTGGTCAACAGGATGAAGCCTATCGCCATTTCTGCACTGCGCTGCTTTCGACTAACCAGGGGGTGGAATACAAATTGGGTTATCTGATGGCGCTGGCCGACCTGGCGGTGAAACTTAACCAACCCGAGGTAGCAGCGCTGCATGTCGCCCTGGTTAAAGCCGTGCGAATAGAAAAAGGGTGGAAGGTGTCGCCCGAAGACCTGGAAGCTGAACAGCGCGTGCGCCAGGCTCTTGCCCAACAGGGCTCGACCTGGCCCGATTTACCCCAAGACAGCAAGGGGCTGGAAGCGCGTTGCCGTCAGATTTGGAAGGAAGGCCAGACCCGCGGGCTGACCTTTTATACCGGTACGCTGAAAGAAGCACCTGGGCAACGCAAATACACCTACATTCAACCGGACGGAGGCGGGGAGGAGGTCTTTGTGCTGGTGCGCGACCTGCCGCGCGAGTGTCAAACCAAGGGTTGTCGCGTGCGCTATGCCCTGGAAAAAACCTTTGACCGTAAGAAGAACCGCGAGGCTTGGCGCGCGGTGCACGTTAGCCGCCCTAAAGAGACCTGATGCGCACTTTCTGGCACAGCGGTTAGATTACCTCCCTCCAAGCCACAACAGCGCTACCCCTAGCACGACGGCCAGTGCCGACAGAACCTGGGTGCGGGTGGGCTTTTCGCCCCGCCACAGGCTGAGCCCCAGCACGAAGAGCGGCGAGGTGTCAGCCAGGGCTTTGACCACCGCCGGGGCTACCCCTTCCAGCGCGTAGAGCAGCACCAACCATTGTGCAATCACAACTGCCGCGCGCAGAGCCAGCCTGCGCACCAGACCGGCTGGCAAACCATGCCAGCGGGGGCGGCTTAGCGGCCAAGCCAGCAAGGCAATCACCGCGGCGCGAATGAGATAATACGTGGGTGGGTTGGTATAACCAGCGGCAAACAGATGTTGGGTGGGGTAGAGGCTCAGCCCGAAGAGCGCCGCTGCGACCAGGGGGTAGGCCAATGCGCTTGGGGCCGGGTGTGGGCGAGCATGCAAAAGGGAGGTAGCAGCGTTTTGGGCCTGGGTGAGAACCAGCACGGCCCCGCCACACAACACGACTCCCAGGATTTGGAACCAGCCCAGCGGTGGCGCTATTGGGCTGAGGAACGGTGCTGCCAGCAGGGTGAAAAACGGGGAAAGGGCGAGGAGGGTGCTGGCGGTAAGGGCATCCAGGTGGGCGAAGGACTGAAAATAGGCGTAATTGGCCGCGGCATCCAGTCCGATAGCCAATGCTAACCACCCCAGCGCGGGGGGTGAGACCGCGAGGGAAAAATAAAACGGTGCAAAGGGAAGCAGCCAGGCAAAGATCAGGGCAAAATTGAGCCCGAAAATGGCGCGCAGGCTTGTCTGGCGCAAGATGGAACGTGCCATCAGGTTAGCCAGCGCGCCTCCCAACGCCGAGAGCAGGGCCAAAAGCAGGGCGTTCATCCTGGTATAATCCCCTTCACATGAGCATCCGTCTTTCGCGCCGTGAGTTTTTGCGCCTGATGGGCTTGGGCCTGGGCGCACTGGCTTTTTACCCCAGCGTGGGTGTGCTCCAGGATGCCACGCAAGAGGACTTGCTGCGGGTGACCGTGCGCTCGGTCAGCGTTTATAGTCAGCCCTCGGACCAAAGCCGCATCCGCTTCCAGCGCTATCGCGATGAACTGGTCAATATTTATGCCGAGGTAGAGTCGGAGGCTGGTCCGGCCCATAATCCGGTTTGGTATCGGGTGTGGGGTGGCTATATTCATCGCGCCAATACCCAACGTGTGCGGATTCAATACAACCCGGTGCCGGCGGAGTTGCCCACAGCGCTCGTTCTGGCTGAGGTCACGGTGCCGTTTACCCAGGCGTTGCGCTATACTCGCGCCCAGGGCTGGCAGCCATTATACCGCCTCTACTACGAATCCACGCATTGGGTGGTAGGGATTGACGAAGGTCCAGATGGCAGCCCCTGGTACCGGCTCAAGGACGAACTGCTCGAACTGGAGTACCACGTCCCGGCGGTGCACCTGCGCCTGTTCAAGCCGGAAGAGTTCGCTCCCATTTCACCTGAGGTGCCGGCGCATCAGAAATGGATCGAGGTCTCGATTGCCCGCCAGACCCTGACTTGCTACGAGGGCGAGACACCGGTCTTCCAGACCAAAATTTCCTCGGGCCTATTCCGCTCGCCACCGGGGGAAATCCCGTGGGAGACACCCAAAGGGGAGTTTAATATCTTCTCCAAGATGCCTTCCAAACACATGGGCGAGGGACGTTTGACTGGCAATCCGGAGGACTACGAATTGCCAGGCGTGCCCTGGACGTGTTTCTTCGAAGCCACCGGGGTGGCGTTCCACGGCACGTACTGGCACACCGACTTCGGCACCCCGCGCAGCCACGGTTGCATCAACATGCGCACAGCCGAGGCACGCTGGCTCTATCGCTGGACGACGCCGGTGGCGGGCCCGGAGGATATTGAAAAGCGCGGCTATGGCACACGAGTGGTGGTGATCTGAACAGGCAAAAATTCCCCTGCCCTTGTCAGAAAAACGACTATGTTATAATACCCCCTGCCGCGATACCCTACGGCATATTTTAAGGATGAAGGTCTATGAGTCCAGAGGAAACGACCAAAACGAAAGTATGTCCCATTTGCGGGGCCCGCACGAGCGAAGGGGCAACGCGCTGCCTGGTCTGCGGCCATACTTTTACTCCTGAGGGCGGCAAAAAAGGCAGTCCGCTGCAAGGGCCGCGCCTGCCCGAGATTACCCTTTCCCTGCCGATCGCTTTGGGGCTGATGGTGCTCTTGCTCGCCATCGGGGCCGGCACGGTCTTTGCCGCCTTGCAGAGCACCGGGCGGGTCGTTGAACCGACCGCCACCCCCACGCTGACCGTAACTCCCACGATCACCTTTACACCCACGGCCAGCCCTACGCCGACCCTGGAGCCGACGTTCACCCCCCTGCCGCCGATTGAGTACACCGTGCGCAGCGGCGATAACTGTATCACCATTGCCTATACCTTCGGGGTTTCGGTCTCCAGCATCATTGCGTTGAACAACCTGCCGGTGGCCTGTGATAACCTGGTGGTAGGGCAGAAATTGCTCATTCCGCAGCCCACACCGACCCCCTCACCCCAGCCCACCAACACGCTCAGCCCGGCAGAAGCCACCGAGGCAGCCTGTCAGAAACTTGAGTATACCGTCACCGCTAACGATACCCTGAGCATCATTGCCGCACGCTATAACGTCTCGATGGAGTCCATTAAATCCTACAACGGCCTGACCAGCGATATCGTCTATGAGGGGCAAGTTCTGCAGATTCCGCTGTGTGAACGCCTGCCAACCCCCGGCCCGACCCCCACGCCAACGCCACCGCCGCCCTATCCGGCGCCCAACCTGCTCCTGCCGGCTAATGGCGCCGTCTTCACCGCGGCGAATGACACCGTGACGTTGCAATGGGCGGCCGTGGGCACGCTGCGCGATAACGAGGCCTACGCGGTGACCATCGAAGACCTGACCGAGGGCAAAGGGCGTCGCCTGGTGGAGTACGTGACCGATACCAAGTTCATTGTCCCGGCGGCTTTCCGCCCGGTGGATACCGTCCCGCATGTCTTGCAGTGGTTCGTGGTGCCGGTGCGCCAGACGGGGACCTCACTCGACGGCAAGCCCATTTACGAACAGGCCGGCGCGCCCAGTGCGTTCCGTGTGTTTGTCTGGTGGGCAGCGGGCGCGGTCACACCAGCGCCCTGAGTGAGACGGACAGCAGTCGAAACAAAAGGCTGCCCATTTGATGCGGGCAGCCTTTTTGATCTTTTTTGCGGGGTAAGCGCGGCTCGGGTTATCCCTCTTGCTCCTGCAAGAAACGCACCGCCATCATCGCGGCAGCAGCCCCCATTCCAGCGGAGGTCACGACCTGGCGAAAGTGCGGATCCATCACCTCACCAGCGGCGAACACCCCCGGCACGTTGGTACGCATTAACGGATCGGTTTTGATATAGCCCCTCTCATCCAGGTCGAGTTGGCCGCGGAAGAGGGCGGTATTGGGCCTGTGCCCAATGAAGATGAACACGCCATCGGTCGGACGCTCCCAGGTCTCGCCGGTTTGCACGTTCTCCAAGCGCACGGCTTCCACGGCGGCATTGCCGCGAATCTCACGCACAACGGTATTCCAAATGAACTGGATCTTGGGGTTTTCGCGGGCGCGGCGCTGCAGGATGGCGCCGGCGCGCAGTTGGTCGCGGCGATGGACAATGGTCACCTGGCGGGCGTAGCGGGTGAGGAACAGACCTTCCTCTAGCGCGCTATCACCCCCACCGACGACGATCACATCCTTATCTTTAAAGAACCAGCCATCGCAGGTAGCGCAGTAGGAGACGCCCCGCCCGGTGAATTCGGCCTCACCCGGAACCTCAAGATGATTGGGGCTGGCGCCAGTGGCAATGATCAAGGCACGTGCCCGGTATTCTTTGCCGTAGGTACGCACACGGAACGGATGTTGAGAGAGGTCAACGGCTTCGGCAGTATCAAATTCCAGACGGGCCCCAAAGCGTTCAGCCTGTTTTTGAAATAACTCGCCTAATTCCATCCCCCCCACCCCCTCGGGAAAGCCGGGGTAGTTTTCAATGGTGTGGGTCAGCGCAGCCTGCCCCCCTAACTCAGTACCGGTGAGCACCAGCGGCGAAAGTTCAGCCCGTGCAGCATACAGCGCCGCCGCCAAACCGGCTGGGCCGGCGCCGAGGATGATCACATCTTCAACCGGGTTGGACTGGGATGACGACGGTGAGGCGATTGCACCCAGATTGATCTCCATGGTTCACACTCCTTGAGGAAATTTTGGATGTATTGTATCCGAATAAATTGCCTTTATTTAGATGCGCCTGGTACCCACAAGGTGACACCTATTCCGTCACCCCACGGTCGGTAATTTGGAGCCCCTCATCCAGAATAGCGAAGCCCTCAGCCAGTTGTTCCGGGGTGATAATCAGAGGTGGGATGATCAGGATGACGTTCCAGTGGGTATAAAGGAACAGGCCGCGTTCGAGCAAGAAACGGCGCAAGGCGGTCATCTCCGGGCTGGTGCCGTTATAGGGGGCAAGTGGCTCGCGCGTCCGGCGGTTACGCACCAGTTCAATCGCCCCGAAGAGGCCAATCGAGCGTACCTCGCCTACCGAAGGGTGGCGATCCATCAGTTCGGCGAGCATCTCAGCCAGTACCTCACCGGTGGCGCGAGCGCGTTCCACCAGGTGGTCTTCTTTCATCACCTCAATGGTGGCAATCGCCGCCGCCAGGGAGATGGGGTGCCCGTTGTAGGTCAGCCCGCCTTGATACACCCGTTCATTGTAGAAAGCGGCGATCTCCGGCTTCATTGCTACGGCCCCCAGCGGCGCATAACCCGAAGTCAGCCCTTTGGCCATGGTCATCAGGTCGGGCACCACGCCGTAATGATCCACGGCGAACCAGGCGCCAGTGCGCCCGAACCCGCTCATCACCTCATCGCAAATCAGCAGGATGCCGTAGCGGTCGCATAAGGCACGCACCCCTTGCAGGTAACCCTGGGGTGGGATGATCACGCCGTTCGTGCCGGTGACCGTCTCGATCAGGATGGCGGCGATGGTGTTTGGGCCTTCATAGTGGATGATCTCTTCGAGGTGGTTGAGATAATCCTGGGTGAATTCGGCTTCAGGCAGGTCGGGCTGGGTGCGGTGGAAGGTGGAGCGGTAACGGTAAGGGTCCAGGAAATGCACCACCCCGGGCATCGTTAGCGGTTCCCAGGCCAGGCGGCGCGGATCGCCGGTGGCGGCGATAGCGCCGTAGGTAGCACCGTGGTAGGAACGATAGCGGGCGAGGATTTTCCAGCGCCCGGTGTAACCACGTGCCAGTTTGATCGCGTTTTCGTTGGCATCGGCCCCGCCCAGGGTATAGAGGAATTTGGTCAGGCCGGGCGGGGTGATCTCGGCCAGCAGCTGGCCCAAACGGGCGCGCGGGCGGGTGGCCATGTGCGGTCCGGCAAAGGGCAGTTCGCGCGCCTGGCGGACGATGGCCTCGATGACCCGTTCATCCCCGTGGCCGATGTTGACGCACATGACCATGGAATTGAAATCCAGGTAGCGCTTGCCGTGAATATCCCAGAAGTACACGCCTTTGGCATGGCTGATAGGGATCGGCTCAACCTGGGCCTGAGCTGCCCAGGTCCAGAAATTGTGTTCCAGGCACAACGGCACGAGTTCAGAATCGGTGAGTTCGGACATGGGGGACCTCGCGAGGATTAGATAGAAAGGGGCTTACTTATAGAACCGGATGGGTTGGCTGTGGCAACGTGGATCAAGTTTCTCCGGCTAACTGTATCAGGCTTTCTCGATCAATCAACACCAGTTCAGTGCGCGTGACATCAATGATTTTACGATCTGCCAGATAGTAGAGGGAGCGGCAGGCGACTTCGCGCGTGGTGCCAATACGAGCAGCAATGTCATCCAGCGTTAGCGTGCGCGGGATGGCGGGGCTCTCGGTGCTCTGGAAGTGCTCCAGAAGCAGGCGTGCCAAACGAGCCGTGACCGGTTGAAAGGCCAGGCGCTCCAGCAGAACATTGGCGCGCAGCATATAGCGCAACATCAACCGCGCTAACGCCCAACCGATCCCCCCTTTGGCCAGCAGAGGGTCCAGGGTCGAGCGCGACCATATGACCACCGTAGTGGGTTGATTGGCCTCCAGGGAGATGGGCAGGGGTAGATCGGCTTCAAAGAAGGCCGGCCCCCAAAAGATATCGCCTGAAACAAAGGTGGTGACGATCAGGGGACGCCCTTCGGTAGAGACCTTGACGGCTTCAATTTCCCCCTCCAGGATGAGAAAGAGGTACGGCCAGCAGTCCCCCTGGGTTGCCAAGTATTCTTCTCTAGCCAATTTGCGCACCAGGGCATGTCGGGCCAGATAGGCTTTTTCGTGTTCTGCCAGGGGTTCAAAAAAGGGGTGAGACGTAAATACAGAGATCAGGTTCATCAGAATGATTTTATCTTAGGTTTTGCGTTAAGTTAAAGCCTTGGGGGGTTTCATTGTGCTATGTTTCACATGACAAGGAGGGCTTATGCCACGCATCCATAAATTGAGTTTGTTGGTGATGGCACTATTCATCGGGCTTGGTATGGTGGCCTGTCAGTCTGAGGGGAATCCCTGCCGCCGCGAAGGAACTTCACCGCCCTATCTAACGGCGTTACCCACCGCGGTGCCTCAGAGGACGGCGACACCTGGGCCTACACCCACGCCCATCCTGGTCGAGATTAGAGGGAAGAAGATTGCGGTGGATAAGGTGGTGGAAGGCCCGTTGTGCGATGACACCTGGCGCGGTACCGTTTATGTAACTTGCAACGTGCAGGTGAAGGCGTGGGAAAAGCGGCCCGATTTTCTGAAAGGGTGCAACCTGACCATTGAGCCGGGCACCATGGTCTATGTGGCGGCACACAATGATGCGGCCTATTACAACGGCTGTTCCTGCCACTTCGGCGAATAGCCGTTTCTATACCTTACACCATGAGGAGGTTGTCATGAAGAATCGTCAAATAGTAGGGGGCATCCTGGCGCTCATTGCCGCGGCCATGGGGATCATCGGTCACATCGTCCTCTTCCTGCAATGGTATCGCATCGGGATGAGCGCCGAATCGGCAGAGCCCGGGTGTGAAATTCTGCTCAAGTACATTCATCCAGTCATGGCCGATTTCGGCCTGCTGGCAGGGGTGCTATTCGCTGTGAGCGCCTACGGCTTTTTCAGCGGGCGCAATTGGGCGTTCTTCCTCACCACGATTGGGCTGGTGCTAGCGTTGCTGGGGTCGTGGTTTGTCAATGTACCCTACATGGCCGCCGGCTTACCACCGGTATACTTTCCGCTCTTTTGGCCTTATCTGCTGTTGTACTTTCTGTTCCTGCGCCTGATTGGCAAGATTAGCTGGCAACAAACATTGTTCGCACTCTTTACCGGCATGGCATACATCTTTTGCTGGATGAACGGGGTATCGAGCACCAGCCGCATCATCACCCACGGCGATCCAATCTTCACCTTGGTTCAGCGCCTGCATTGGGTGGCTATGATCGGTTGGGCAGTCGTGACAATTGCGGTAATTCATAAACCGCGTGAGTGGGTACGGGTGACCAGCCTGGTAGCGGCAACAACCGAACTGGTGGTTGGCATCCCCCTGGCAGCGGTCACTGCTCAGCAATTAGGGCGCTTCTCGCTCTTTGCTTTGGCGCCACTGGCCAGCCTCGGTTTGCTGATCGTGTTGGTGCTTCCCAAAGCCTGGGACTACGTTGCCCCTGCCGGCCAATAACCGCGACGAAAGTACCCTGCCCCGAACGGCGATACGTTCGGGGCAGGGATGGCTTTAATAAGCCGTTGGCCTACACAATTTAACTTTGGTCAAAGCCTCGGGACGACTTTGTGATTATTCTAACAAATAGGGCTCATCGGCGCCCCAGGGCTAAAGCGAATGGGAGATTGACATATGCGCGAACTCGGCAGACGCTTGGAGTATCTCTTTTCGTCCACTAAGGGGTTGATCCTGGTCGCGATTGCCATGATTGCGCTGGAAACGGCGCTATTTGGCCTGCTTTCCGGGCCCATGGCGGATTTGGGGGTGCGGGATTGGGTCATTAAGACCCTGGGAATGCGCCTTTTACCCGCGGAGCGCGAGGGTCGGATCATTATCCTCTATCACACGATTGCCATGGCTGTCATTGCCATTGAAACCTATCTGATCACGGCTTTGGTGGGTATGGCGTCTTTCTATCGTACCGCCGTGCGCGTGCTGATTACGGTGGGATACCTGACCGCCATGATTTTCGGCCTGGGGTTCGCCTATTGGGGGCATAACTGGGCGTTTCATGGCTTATATCTGGTCGGTCTGACGTTGATCTTCTTTGCCGGGGTGTTGCTGTGCATTGGATTATGGCCGTGGAACAAGGCCTATCGGGTGCGTGATCCGGCTTATGCCCATACCCGCAGTGGTATAGATTTGGAACGGGTAGCCTTTTTTGCCACGGCGCTCACCACAGTCATCTCGGCGATCTTCGGGGCGGTGCCGGGAGCCTACTACGCCAACGGTTTTCAGACCTTTCTGGCCGAAGATATTATCCGCTTACCGGAGAAAACCGGCTTGCAGTACGCTGTTATCGGTCATCTCCACATCATGCTGGCATTGATCGCGATTATGCTGACCCTGATCATCGGAAGATGGTTGGATTTCAAGGGCATTTTGCACAAAATTGCCATGCCGCTGATGATCCTGGGTACGCTTGTCCTCAACCTGGGGGTCTGGGGAGTGGTCACGCCCTTAGAGCCCATTGCGCACATGATCATTTACGTAGGGGCAACCCCGGCCATGCTGGCAGCATTGATGCTGGTGATCTTTGGGTGGGATCAATTGATCCGTGAAGGCACCCGTGATGTACCCAAACCCAGCGCGGGGCAAAAATTACGCGCTTTATTACGCGACCCCTTACGGTTTGGGCCGCTGTGGCAAATGGTGTTTATGAATTTCACCGTTAGCGGGGTGGGCATTTTTGTCGCCGTACGCCTGGACGAAATCTTCCGCCAGTGGCCGTCGCGTGAAGAGCGTTTGATCCTCACCGGGCACTGGCATGTGCTCTCGGCCATTATTGCGACCATCATCCTGCTTTATTACGGTGACCTGATCGGCTTGAAAGGATGGGTGCGCCGCCTTTATGGTTGGGGAATTATTCTCTTCTCTGATCTGGCGTTTGCGGCAGTTACGGTCTATGAACTCAAACGCCTGGTGGTTAGCGAGGCTCGTCAGCAGCCGCTGGTGAATACTGTCTTGCTATTGGTGGATATTGGGCTGGGGATGGTGTTGGTAATCCTGGCGCTGCTGCTCATCTGGCGGTTGCTGGATTTGTTCCGACGGGAGGGGCGCTGGACGGTTGAGGCCAATCAAACAGATCCGGCAGAGATGGAGGTCAAGGCATGAAACGGCCAATGAGATGCGGGTTTCGGACACTTTGGACACGGTGGGGATTAATGCTTGCGCTGATGTTGGCGGTAACTGCCTGCCAACCAGTGGTGGCAGCCACGCCGCTGCCGGTTTACGATACCGGAGTTGACTCCGAGGCCTGGGCAGTAATACCGGCAGGGCCGTTTTTAGCGGGTCAGTTTAACACCCCAACTAACCTCACGCACACCTTTGCCATGATGGTCACGGACGTTACGGTGGAACAGTATGTGCGTTTTCTTAATCAGGCCATGACTGAGGGCAAGCTGCGCGTGCAAGGGAACCAGGTGGTGGGGTTTTATCCAGGCGATCCGTTTCACGGCGCCAAGCACGAAGAAGAAATCCCGCCTCAAGATTACGTTTATGTCCCACTCAATGAACCTGATGCCCCATTTGTTTATGTCGAAGGTGTCTTTGCGCCCAAAACCGGTTATGCCTACCATCCAATGACCTACGTCTCATGGTTTGGAGCGTGGGGGTATTGCCGTTATTACGGCTACCGCTTGCCCAGTAGTTTAGAGTGGGAAAAAGCCGCTCGTGGCGAGGATGGACGTCCATATCCCTGGGGGTGGGAGTTGACTCCGGCGAATGCCAATTACTACCACAGCGGTGATCCCTTCGAGGCCCCACAGATGGCAGGATCACGCACGACGCCGGTCGGCTTTTACAACGGAAAAACCTACGATGGTTTCACAACCCTGGATTCACCCAGCCCATACGGACTTTATGATATGGCAGGAAACGTATGGCAATGGGTAGGGGATATCACCGAGGGCATGCATTACCGGTTTATGCGCGGTGGGTCTAAAGACAACTATCCTCCTGATCTGCGGGTTTGGGTGACCAACAATGCGACGCCGTGGTATTTTGGGCCAGGAACGGGCTTCCGCTGTGTCCGTGAGCCTTAATCGCGCGTTGACCAGAGGCGAGAGGTGGCAATGGTAAGGGAACGAATTCGGCTGTATTTTTCATTGATCAAACCCCTGCAGACAGGCTTGCTGCTAACCACCGGCCTGGCCGGGTATATGAGTGCCCGCTGCCCGCTCTTTAACCTGGGGACATTACTGGAAGTGGCGGGCAGTCTGTTCCTGGCAATTAGCGGGAGCACACTCCTCAATATGTGGTGGGACCGCGACATTGATGCCAAAATGGGACGCACGTGCCGCCGCCCGCTGGCTGCTGGTGCTCTTTCTCCAACTGAAACCTTGTGGGTCGGGATAGCCCTTTCGTTGTTGGGAATAGGGTGGGCATGGTGGGTCTTTCCCACCTATGGGGGATTGGTCTTGGCAGGATGGTTCTTCGATGTAGTGGTGTATACCCTGTGGCTCAAACGCCGCACCTGCTGGAGTATTGTGTGGGGCGGCGTTGCCGGGGGCATGCCGGTATTGGCCGGGCGATCACTTGGCGTCGGCCATGTGGATGCAATTGGGATTCTGCTGGCGTTGGCGGTGTTGTTGTGGATTCCCACCCATATCATGACCTTTTCCTTGCGCCACCTTGAGGACTATCAGACCGCTGGCGTACCGACGTTTCCAGCTCGTTACGGCGCTGCCACAACGCGCACGATCATTTCGATTTCCAGCCTACTGGCTGCCGTGGCAATTACCCTGGCGGCAATTTTGTTGGGAATGGCTTGGGGTTACCTGCGCCTGCTTGCGGTTCTCTCCACCGGGTTGGTGATATTAGCCGTAGGGGCATGGTTCAGACCCACCGAACGCGTCAACTTCAGTTTATACAAGTACGCCTCCCTGTATATGCTGGCGGCGATGTTGCTTTTGGCGCTATAAGAGATGGTCTCGCTAACCTTGACCTCCCGTTCCAATCGGTTTGTGCTGTTGCTCGCGGCTGCGCTGGCAGGATGGCAAATTGCCCACGGACTTCCCGAGGGCACCCCCTTGCCCATGGTGGCATATACGATGGGATTTGGGGTTCTTCTGTTGGCGTGTCTATGGTTGTTCCTGATGGGGCTGGAGGTGCTGGAACATCCCTTGGTAGTGGTCGTGGCGGCGCTGGTACCCCTAAGTTTTTCATTAGGATTGGTGGGGGAGTATTGGCCTCAGGGCATGACGGTTTTCATCCCGTTTGCAGTAGTAGGGTTGATCGGTATCGCCTACAGTCGCATGGGCAAGCTATCGTCGCGGTTGGGTGTGCTTATGGTTGCGCTGGTTCACGGCGTGGCCGGGTTGGTGATTTTGGGGGTGCCCGTGTGGGCCGTGGGGCAAGGCCTGGCCCGGCCGGGCGTCCTGGGGATCAGTGCAGGCGGCGCATGGATTGGCCTGAGTGGATTAGCCCTGCTCGGTCAGCGTTTGAGATGGATTTCAGGCAAAATGGATGATGTCACACGTTTATTACCCTGGTCGTTGCTGCTTACTCTGGTGTTCCTTGTCATTGGATTCAACCTTCGTTAGGCGCCTTACCTCAAAAATCATGCGTTAGGGAGGAAACCATGAACACTTATCCCAAGCAGTGGCGTTTTATGCGCGGCATCGCCATTGTGATGTTGGCAGTCACAGCGTTATTCACCCTGGCCAGCGGCTTGGGCACATCCTGCGTTGCCATCAACCCCACCGGGTTTGGACCCTCAATGGCGCCACTGGCGCGTTATCAGTGGCTCTATGGGCTCTTTGTAGTCATTACCACGCTGCTGGGCGTGATCGGTGGGGTGGCCGTGGTGCAATTGATTCGCGGGCGCAGGGGGGCTTATCGCCTGGCGCTCATTGCGCTCGGGGGTGGTGTTGTGATCGGCGTTATTCATATGCTCGTCTCGCGGGCATTGCGCGGAAAATCCATGCCGGTGGATGTGGTGGTCTATATCACCTTGCTTACCCTGGCCGTTTTCCTGGTGCTGGGAGGGCGAAAATGGCGCGGTATGTTTGAGCCGCAGGGAACACCCCCCACGGATTCCGGTGGCCCTCTGCTCGCTGCACTGACCCTGATCATCGGTGGTGTGCTTACGTTAAACCTGCCGCATCTCATGGCTGCCACCCATACCTGGAATGGGATCAACTGGGCGGCAAGTTTTCCGCCCCTGACCCTGGGTATGGGTTTGGGTCAAATAGCGATGGGACTCAGCATGCTGGGCTGGCGCGTTCTTCGCCAACTACGCGATAAGCGCTTGCTTACAGAGGGCAGGGTTTCCACGGTCTCATCTTCCTAACCAAAAGCCTTTGGTCGTCTTTGTCGTCGCGCCCAACATTTACGGGCGCGACGATGTTTTCCAAGGGGTGAGGCTGAAAATCGCCCCTTTTTCCTCCATGATTATACAAAAGGGGCTATACAAAGGCTGTAAATTATGCTAAACTCTGTACAACAGATCGGCAGATGTTTCGGCGCTACCCAAAGGAGGAACCAATGCCCACCATCCTTGAATTATCCGATGAACCCAAATACACGATCAAAGCCGTCAGCGCCCAAACCGGCGTGCGCCCGGTGACCCTGCGCGCCTGGGAGCGCCGTCATGAGGTGCTCACTCCCCACCGCTCGGAAAACCGCTATCGGCTGTATTCCGAGCGCGATGTGGCCATCCTGCGCTGGCTCAAAGACCGCACCGATAGTGGTCTCAGCATCAGCGAGGCTGTGGCAGAACTACGGCAAATGGTGCGCAACGGCCTGTGGCCGGAAGCCGTGCCTACCGCGCCGCAAGCCAAGACGCAGGCCACAACGGTTGGCCCCGAGGTCTATGCCAACCAGTTATATAAGGCATTGATCCGCCATGATGAGATGCGCGCGGGGGAACTCTTCCGTGAAGCCCTGGCTGGCTACGATCTGCCTGTCCTCTTCGAGCAGGTGCTCGTCCCCTGTCTGACCCAAATTGGCGAGGCGTGGTATCGTGGCGAGATTCGCGTCACCACTGAGCACTTTGCCAGTTCATTTTTGCGCGGGAAGTTGCTGACCTTGTTCCAAACCTATCCTATTCGCCGCGGTAGCGCCTATATCATGGTGGGCGGCGCCCCGTATGAACAGCATGAATTGGGCAGCCTGATGTTTGCCATCCTGCTGCGCAGCGAGGGTTATCGCGTGGAGTACCTCGGCCCGGATATTCCCCTCGATGATCTGGTGGACTATGCGCGCGAGGAACGCCCGGCGCTGATCGTCCTGGCGGCCTCAGCGGAGGAATCGGCATTGGCCATGCGCCGCCTGCAGGAAAAACTGGCCCGTCTGCGCCCGGCGCCACTGTTCGGTTACGGCGGCGCCGCGTTCAACCAACGGCCGGATTTAGTCCAGCGCGTGCCGGGCATCTACCTGGGCGCAACCCTCTCGGCCGGGGTTGAGAAAGTCCGTACCCTGTTCACGGCTGTTTCTCGGACCGGGCGTTAGATAATCAGGTCTACCAACCTTATACGCAGGTCATACACGATCCGTTGCGCGTGGTAAGATAACGCTAACGATCTTAATGGTTAGGTTAGCGTTGTGATAAAGAGTTTAGATGAACGCCTCTGAGATAAACCACGATCCGTATACCCCGGTCTATAACATTAAGGCGGTCTCGCGTTTGGTGGGGTTGTTGCCAGTGACCCTACGCGCCTGGGAGCGGCGCTATGGTTTGCCGCGCCCTCACCGCGGGCAGCAGGGATACCGCCTTTATTCCGAATATGACCTGCGCCTACTGCGTTGGCTCAAGCAGCAGGTGGAAGCTGGATTGAGCATTGGTCGCGCGGTGGAATATTGGCACGAACTGCGGGCGCTGGGGCGCGATCCGGCTGCGGAACAACTCGCTCCTGCGGCGGTGATCGAATCCGTCTCTCCCTCTTACCTTGCCCAGGAACTTTATGCCGCCCTGACCCGTTTTGATGAGGAAGCCGCGGCAGAGGTGGTGCGCCGCGCGTTTGCGCTCTACACGGTTGATCAGGTGCTCACCGAGGTCATCCAGCCAATGTTGGTGACGATTGGTGAGGCGTGGCATCGCGGTGAATTACCGATTGCGGTGGAACATTATGCGACGCAGTTTTGTTTACAACATCTCATGAGCATGCTGGCAGCCTCGGCACCCCCCAGTCGTCCGGGTGTCATTGTGGCGGGGTGTGCCCCTGGTGAGCTGCACCAGATTGGCTTGTTGATGCTGGTGGTCATGTTGCGTTGGCGGGGGTGGGATGTGAAATATCTGGGTCAGGATCTTAAACTCGAGGGCATGGCTGAAGCCCTGGCTCCACTTAAACCGCGCTTGTTACTCTTTACCGCCACCCGCCCCGAGTCGGCGCAGAACCTGCTCGGCCTGCCCGATGCCCTGGCGCGCTTCCCGGAACCTAAGCCCTGGGTAGTGTTGGGCGGGCAGGCGTTTGAATCTCTGCGCCTACCGGAGAGCATTCCAGCGATTTACCTCAATGCACCCCCTTCAGAGACGGTGCGCCTTATCGAACGTCTGATGCAAGAACATACCCCACGTAGAAGGATCCACTAACCATGTTGCGTCAAAATCGCCGTTTATTCGCCATTTTTCTAATCGTCTTTATTGATTTGCTCGGCTTCGGGTTGATCCTGCCCCTGCTGCCCTATTATGCCGAAACCTTTGGGGCAACCGATTTTCAGGTTGGTCTGTTGGTGGCCGTGTATGCGGCGGCACAATTCATCGCCACGCCAATCTTAGGGCGTCTCTCCGACCGCGTCGGGCGGCGCCCGGTCTTGCTCATCAGCATTGCCGGCAACCTGGTGGGATTCATTATCCTGGCATTGGCCCGATCGTTGGGGATGCTGTTTATAGCGCGGATTATTGCTGGCTTTACCGGTGGGAATATCAGTGTGGCACAAGCCTATATCAGCGACGTTACGGATGCGCGCAGCCGTGCTCGCGGCCTGGGCTTGATCGGGGCAGCGTTTGGCTTGGGCTTTATTATCGGCCCGGCGCTGGGCGGCGTGCTTTCGCAGTGGGGCTTCGCCGTGCCGGCATTGGGTGCTGCAGCCCTTTCTCTGCTCAACCTCATCCTTGTGGCAGCCTGGTTACCCGAATCGTTGACCCTTCAGGCGCGGCAGGAAGCGCAAGCCCGTCCCCCGCTCACCTTGCGGGCAATGGTAGAGGCTTTGCGTAAACCCCTGGTTGGGCCGTTGCTTCATACGCGCTTCTTTTTTGCGATGGCTTTTTCGACTTTCCAGACCATTTTTGCACTCTATGCCCTGCGCCGTTTCAATCTCGGCCCGCGTGAAACGGGCTACATCCTGACCTATGTAGGTGTGCTCTCTGTATTGGTGCAGGGCGTGGCGGTGGGAAAACTCACCCAGCGTTTCAGTGAACGGGCGCTGATTCTGGCGGCCACTGCTCTGATGGCGCTCTCGCTGTTAGGGTGGGCATGGGCGCCAAGTGTGCCGATATTACTGGTGATCCTAGCCCCCACGGCTCTGAGCGGCGGCGTGCTCAATACGGTGATCAACAGTGCGATTAGCAAAGTAGTTGCCCCCACCGACGTCGGGGGGACACTGGGCATTGCTTCCGCCCTCGAAGCGCTCACCCGCATCCTTTCCCCGGCTTTGGGCAGTTTGCTATTGGAACAGTTCGGCCCGTGGGCGCCGGGATTGGCCAGCGGCGTTCTGTTGCTCTGGCTGACCACTTACGTGTGGCGATATGTCTATCGCATTGCCGTGGTGCCGGCGGAAGTAGCAATCAGGCCAGACCCGTCTCCCCAACTGGAGCGTCTGTCGGATTAACCATGCCCGAATTCCGCACCCGTTACAGGGTAAAAGCACCCCTTTCGGCGGTAGTCAAATTTCATGAGCGTGAGGATGTTTTAGCGCGCCTTACCCCGCCTCCATTACAGTTGGACGTGCTCGCGCGCGAGCCGCTGGCTGAGGGATCACGCCTGGTTTTCCGCCTCGGTTTGGGGCCACTTGGGATAATCTGGGAAGCCATCCACCAGGATGTGGATCTGCAACACGGTTTTACCGATGAGCAACGGCGTGGTCCGCTTCAATTCTGGCGGCATCGGCATACGTTTTTCCCTCAATCTGACGGATATACGGTGATCGAGGAGCACATCACTTACGCCTACCGCCCGGGTTGGCGTTCGCTCTGGACGTGGCTGGTCTTTTCGCCCTTGGGGTTACACCTCTTATTTGCCTACCGCCGTTGGGCGATAAGACGAGCGCTGGAACAGACATAATGGGCGGAGACGTATGACAGGGGGTATAACACACTATCCAAGGGAGACGCGCACCGCCCTTATCATAGGGACGGGGATGGGAGGCCTAACTGCAGCAGCGCTTTTGCTCAAAGCCGGCTGGCGGGTGATCGTTCTGGAAGCCCAGACCTACCCGGGCGGCTGTGCAGGGACGTTTTACCACCGTGGTTATCGTTTCGATGCCGGGGCGACGCTGGCAGGTGGCTTTGAACCCGCCGGTCCACACACTCGTCTGGCTGAGACTCTCGGTCTGACCTGGCCGGTGCAGCCACTTGACCCCGCCTGGGTGGTTCACCTCGACGGGCATCAGATTCATCAATGGGCGACGCGCGAAGCGTGGCGTGAGGAGCGGGCACGGCATTTCGCCGCGGGAGAGTCCTTTTGGCAAACCCAAGAACGCCTGGCCGATGTGGCTTGGAGGATCTCTCAGCGTCACTTTCCCTGGCCACCTCTAACTTTCAACGATATCGTTGCCGTTGCCCGCGCCGCTACTCCCGCGGTCATCGGGGCGGCGCCAATGGCTTTCAGGTCCGTAGCGCACCTCTTGCCCCGTTCAGCCTCTCCTCAACTACGCGTTTTTTTAGACGCTCAGTTGCTCATCTCCGCCCAAACCACGGCAGGTTCGGCCAATGCCCTATATGGATGTGCGGCGCTCGATTTACCTCGGCGTGGGGTGTGCTACGTGCAAGGTGGGATGGGAAACCTGGCGCAAACGCTGGTTACCTGGATTCGCGCGCACGGCGGTGAGGTGCACTATCGTCACCCGGTGGAGCGTGTGGTGGTGCAGAATGGGCGTGCTGTGGCAGTGGTGACCAAGGCCGGTGCCATCTTTGAAGCCGATGTCATTTTAGCCAATGTGACGCCGTGGTCATTGCATCAACTGCTTAACGGCGCCGTACCCCCTGGGTTACGCCGAGATGTGCAGCATCGTCCACCGACTTGGGGCGCCTTTACCCTTTATGTGGGGGTGCGCGCCGAAGCCCTGCCACCTCATACCCCTACTCACCATCAGGTCATCCTCGATCCTGGGGCACCGTTGGGTGAGGGCAATTCGGTATTCATCTCTATTTCCCCTGCTGACGATCCTACCCGCGCACCGGCCGGCATGCGCGCACTCACCCTCTCGACCCACACAGCAGTAGCGCCATGGTGGCAACTTGACCCCGAAGCCTATCTGCGGCGGCGCGAGGCCTATACCCAACGTTTGCTGGAGGCGCTCGAGGTGGTTTTTCCGGGAATAAAATCCGCGCTTCACCTCTGTTTGCCGGGCACGCCCCGCACGTTTGCTTTTTATACCCGCCGTTGGAGAGGGGTGGTGGGCGGTTTTCCTCAGACTTCATTGTGGCAGGCCCGTGGTCCTCAAACCGGCTTGTCCAACCTGTGGTTGGTGGGTGATTCGGTGTTTCCGGGCCAATCTACGGCGGGAGTAATTCTGGGAGCGGCGCGCGTGGTAGCCCATCTTTTAGGAAAACCCACTCTATTGCAGGCAAAAGTTTGACAAACCCTATACATCACTCAGGACGTAGCGCAGGCTTGTGCTATAACCGTAGTTAATCATGTTGCGGAGGTGAATGCAATGTTAAAAAGCGTCATCGTGATCGGGTCGGGCTTTGGGGGATTGGCCGTGGCCATCCGCCTGGCAGCGCGGGGGTTCCGGGTCACTATTTTAGAAAAGCGGGATAAGCCCGGCGGACGGGCGTATGTGTATGAACTGGACGGCTTCAAGTTTGACGGTGGCCCAACTGTGATCACGGCGCCGTTTCTTTTTGATGAATTATTCGAACTGGCCGGGCGCAAGCGCGAGGATTATGTCACCTTCGTCCCTGTTAATCCCTTCTATCGCATTTTCGACCCGGAAGGTCGCGCCTTTGACTACAACAATCAAAACGATTTCATTTATGCCAACATTGAACGCTGGAACCCGGCGGATAAAGAGGGGTATCGGCGCTTCCTGGAGAGCACCCAGCCAATCTTTCAAAAGGGGTTTTTGGAATTAGCGGATAAGCCTTTCACCCATCTGACCGATATGCTTAAGGTGGCGCCGGATCTGGTGCGACTGCGCTCTTATTTGAGTGTTTATCAATATGTGTCACGCTTTATCCAAAACGATTTTCTGCGCCAGGTCTTTTCGTTTCATCCCCTGCTCATCGGTGGGAATCCCTTTGATTCCAGCAGCATCTATGCCATGATCCACTACCTGGAACGCGAGTGGGGGGTTTACTTTGCCCTGGGTGGTACCGGTGCGCTGGTCACCGCTCTAGTGCGCTTGTTTGAGGAATTGGGTGGAACTCTGGTGCTCAATGCCGAAGTAGATCAAATCCTGGTGGATGAACGGCGACGACAGGTGCGCGGGGTGCGCTTGAAGGATGGCACCATCCTTCCGGCGGATATCGTCGTATCCAACGCGGATGTAGCATTTACCTACCGTTACCTGATCCCCGAGGCCCATCGGCGCAAGTACACCAACCGCCGCCTTGAGCGCATGCGTTACAGCATGTCGCTGTTTGTGATTTACTTTGGCACCCAGCGGCGCTATCTGGACAGTCGCCTGGCCCACCACAACATCATCCTCGGCCCGCGTTATAAAGGCTTATTGGATGACATCTTCAAACACAAGGTTTTGGCCGAGGATTTTTCGCTTTATCTGCACATGCCGACCATCACCGATCCCTCACTGGCACCAGAGGGGCACGAAGCTTTCTATGTCCTTTCGCCGGTACCGCATCTGGGCGGGAACGTCAATTGGGAAGAAACCGCCGAGCCATACAAGAATCGCATCCTGGAATTTCTGGAAGCTAACTACCTGCCCGGCTTGCGCGAAAACCTGGTGGTGGAGCATTACATTGACCCATTGCACTTCCGCGATGTGCTCAACAGTTACCTGGGTTCGGCTTTCTCGGTTGAGCCGATCCTGACCCAATCGGCCTGGTTCCGTCCGCACAATCAGTCTGAAGAATTCTCCAACCTTTACTTCGTGGGTGCCGGCACTCACCCCGGCGCTGGCTTGCCGGGCGTAGTGTCCTCGGCCAAAGTCGTGGAGAAACTGATCCTGCAATCGCGCTAATTGCCGGAGGAGGTCACCATGCTTCAGGACGCCCTGCAACGCTTGCCCGCGGTTACTCGCCCGCAAGAAGCCTTTCGCCTTACCGAGGCAGTGATCAAGGCGCATTCGCGCACCTTTTTCTTGGCCACGGCGTTGTTACCACGGCGCGAACGGCAGGCGATCCGCGCGCTGTATGCCTTTTGCCGCGCAACCGATGACCTGGTGGATTCGCAATGCGCTTCACGTGCCGACCTGGAACGCTGGCGGGCGCAGGTGGCTTTGCCCCCTGAAGCACAGGCGAATCCTCTGCTCTATGCCTGGGCACTCGTACGGCAGCGCTACCACGTAGACCCCCGTTATGAGCAGGACCTGCTGGATGGGGTGGCGATGGATCTGGAACACTGTCGCTATGCCACCTGGGAGGAACTGCGCCTTTACTGCTACCGCGTGGCTTCGACGGTAGGGTTGCTTTCCATCCCCATTATCGGGTTGGTGCACGGCGTAACTTTTGAGCAGGCCGCTCCGTTTGCCATTGAATTGGGCATTGCGCTTCAACTCACCAACATCCTGCGCGATGTGGGCGAAGACGCGCGCAAGGGGCGGGTGTATCTACCGCTCGATGATCTGGCCGCCTTTGATCTGACCGTGCAGGATATCTTGGATGGGGTAATAGATGCGCGCTTCGTTGCGCTGATGCGGTTTGAAATCGCCCGCGCGCGGGAACTCTACCGCCGCGCCCTGCCCGGCATTCGCCTCTTGCACCCCCGTGCCCGCCCAGCGGTGGGGGCGGCGGCATTGCTCTACGCCGCCATCCTGGATGAGATTGAACGTATCGGCTACCAGGTGCATACACGACGGGCCCATACCACCACCTGGCGTAAACTGCGCCTCTTACCCACCATCTGGGTGCAAATCGGGCGTTTGCCACCCCTCGAACGCGTTCTCACCACCTCGCTGCCCCTATAATTGAATTAATGCGGCGTGATCCCACGCCCCCAATGCCGGAGGTGATAACAGCACCGTGAATAGGGACGGTGCGTTACATCCCACCGATTTTGGGGTTATACTAATATGAAAATGTCAGACAATTAAGCGAGGTGGTCCATGGGCAGTGAAAAACCGATTGAATGGCTGATCAACCCGCGCGCCCGCACCGGCTTTGACCCTCAGGTGGTGGAGTCATTGCTCCCGCCGGATGTGCCCTGGCGGGCGCGGCGCTTTCACCGCCAGTTGCCGGGCTACCGCATGAGCCCGCTGGTGGGCTTGCCCAACCTGGCGGCGCGGCTGGGGCTGGGGGGCATCTGGGTGAAGGATGAATCCCAACGCCTGGATTTGCGTTCGTTCAAGGTGCTGGGGGGCTCATACGCCATTTACCAGTGGGTGCGCCAGCGCCTGGGCATCACCGACCGCGAACTTTCATTCGCCGAATTGACCAGCAACGAATTGCGCGAGCGTCTGGGCGATATTACCTTTGCCGCCGCGACCGATGGCAACCACGGACGTGGGGTGGCCTGGTCGGCGGCGCAGATGGGCTTCAAGGCAGTTATCTACGTGCACAAACTGACCTCGCAACAACGTATTCAAGCCATCGAGCAAACCGGGGCGAGGGTGGTGGTGATTGATGGCACCTATGATGATGCCGTGCACCAGGTCAACGAGGATGCCCAACGCTACGGTTGGGTGGTCATCTCGGATACAGCCTGGGAAGGCTACGAAGACATACCTAAGTGGGTAATGCAGGGCTATACCACCATGCTCAGCGAGGCACAGGAGCAACTGGCCGCACAGGGGTTGAGCAAGCCCACCCACGTGTTCGTCCAAGCCGGTGTAGGTTCGCTGGCGGCGGCCACGCTGGGCTATTACGCCAATTTGTTCGGGGCGGAGCGCCCCTTAGGGGTGGTGGTGGAGCCGACCAAGGCGGCCTGCCTCTACCTCTCGGCACAGATTGGAGACGGCCAGCCGCACAAGTTCGAGGGCGAACTGGACACGATCATGGCCGGGTTGGCCTGCGGTGAACCCAACCCCATTGCCTGGCAGGTGCTGGAGCGCATCGCCGATGTGTTTGCGATTTGCCCGGATTACGTCGCAGCCAAGGGCATGCGGGTCTATGGGGTGCCCCTGCGCGGTGACCCGATGATCATCTCCGGCGAATCGGGGGCAGTGACGCTGGGGGCGCTGCTCTTCATCATGGAATACCCCGGTGCGCGTGAACTGCGCGATTACCTCGGCCTTGGCCCGGATTCACAGGTGCTGTTGATCAACTCCGAGGGCAATACCTCACCGGATGACTTCCGCTATGTGATGTGGGAGGGCGGTAACCCGGTGCCGGATGAGTATAAGATCTTTCGCAGCAGTCTGCGTGGTGGGTAGGGAAAATTGCGCCCATCCGGGTGACACTCCAGCGTCCTTGCCAGCCGAATCACCCCTCGCTGGCCAGTGGACGGGTGACGTTTTCGGCTACAATTAAGACTTGGCGGGTGTAGTTATGTGGGTAGTGGCGCCTGAGCATTGCAGGCGCGATGCTGGGATCTGACGTCGCCAGTCGTGGCCGGAGTGCCGATGAGTTTTGCGGTAGAACTGTATTTCGATCCCACCACGGATGCTATGGTGCGCCAGGCCTGGGATTACCTGGCCGAGGCTGGGGTGAGTGCGGTAATGCGGGAAAGCGGCTACCGCCCCCACCTGACTCTCGCGGTCAGTGAAAGCCTGGATCTGGATGGCGCCGGCATGGCCTTGGAAGGCCTGGCCAGGCGTTACCCCCCTTTTGCGCTGACGCTCTCGAGCCTGGGGGTTTTCCTCGCCTCCGAGGCAACCGTCTTTCTGGGGGTCACGGTGACCCAAACCCTGCTGGCATTGCATGCCGAATTTCAGGCCCGTATTCAGCCCTATGCCCAGGGGATTTGGGATTATTACCGCGTGGATGCCTGGGTGCCCCATTGCACCCTGGCGTTTAACTTACCCCCCGCACGGGTGCCTGAGGCGGTGGCTATCGGTCAGCAGATCCCTCTACCCATCCGGGCCCAAGTCGTTGCGCTGGGAATCACCGTGCTTTCTCCCGCTTCCAGCGAATTGCTGCGCCTTTTTCCCCTGGGCGATCCGCCGATTCTCGTCATGCCCTGAGCTGCTCACACCGATCCAGGTCTTGGAGGTGCCCGATGCGACAAGTTTCCCGCCGATTTACGGGATGGATGCTGGTCAGTACGGCTGTCCTGGGCCTCTTGATCAGCCTGATAGGGGTGGTAGGAATATGGTGGGTGCGCCCTCCGCTGACCCGTGCACTGACCTCAAGCACCAGGTTGGCCATTGGTGCTCTGGAAACCACCTCACAGGGATTGACGGTGGTGGCGCAAGCCCTCGACCTGGCCGATAGCAGCGTGGCCCGCCTGGAAGAGGCATTTACCACTCTGGTGACCTCGCTGGGCGATACGGTTGATGTGCTGGATACGCTGGTAACGCTAAGCGGGCGGGGCTTGCCGGCCACGGTACAAGCAGCTCAAGTTTCACTGCGTGCCGCCCAGACCAGTGCGCAGGTGCTGGAGGGGATGCTTTACGCGGTGACGTCAATTCCCTTCTTTCCGGGCCAGCCGTACAACCCTGAGAAGCCTTTGCATCAAGCCCTTGGGGAGGTGGCGACCAGTCTGGAGGGGCTGAATACATCCTTTACTACCCTGGAGACTAGCCTTGAGCAAACCGGGAGCAACCTGGGGCTGATTAAGACCGAGATCAAGCATATGCAAGAGGACATTCAGCACATCCGTGAGAGCCTGCAAGGGGCACGGGATGTGGTCAGACAATACCAAGATACTGCCGCGCGCCTGTTGGAACGTCTGCACTGGCTGGAGGTTAACCTGCCACGTCTGACCACGCTGGCGGCTATTGGTCTGACCATCTTCCTGATCTGGTTGGGGTTCAACCAGGTTGCCATGCTTTCACAGGGCCTGGAATGGCTGCGCCGCGATCCTTCGATACCGGATGCCTGAGTCGGTGACTTTTTCTAACGTCATCATCAAAGGGTGACATTCCGCACTGGACGGCAGGGGGTAAATCCTCTAAAATTCTATTCGTTCTTTTGAATGCAAATCTTAGCCTAAGGTGGCTTGCGTATGGATGAAACCCCGGTGGTAACCTCTTTCGACGATGCTGTGCTTCAGGCCCAGGTGCACGCCCTGGCCACGCTGATTCAGGAAACGGATGCATATCAGGCTTTTTTGCGCGCTTACAAAGCTGCCAGCGAGGACGCGCAGGTGCAACACCTGGCCGCTCAAATCCGCGAGCATAACCGGGCGTTGCAATGGGCTGAGGGCGATTATTTGGCCCATCAGCAGGCACTGGAAGCATTGCAGGCAGAGATGAACGCTCTTCCACTGATGCAGACGTATCGCCAGGCTGAAGCCGATTTGGTGCGATTATTCGCCGCGGTGGATCGGGAAATCAGCGCGGCGTTGGGTGTGCCGTTCGCGCGCAATGCCCGCCGCAGCGGGTGTGCCTGTGGTCGTTAATCGTTTTATGGATAGGAGGCAGGAATGACATTAAGCCCCGAGATAATTGCTGCAGCGCGGGCGTTAGGCGAAAGCCTGCGTCAACATCCCTTGGTTCAGGCTTATCATCATGCGGTGGCGTGTTTTGAAGCCGACCACGAAGCCGTGGACTTAGAACGCCGGTTGTATGCGTTATATACCGATTTGATCCGCCGCCAGGAAGAGGGCGAAACCCTCTCCCGCGCCGAGGTGCAGTTCTTCAATGATCTCAAACAGCGCGTTTATCAACATCCCAGCATCCAAGCGCGCGAGGCTGCCCTGTCCGCTCTCAAACCCCACCTGGCGAGCATTGCCAATGAATTGACGCTGCGCCTGGGGGTAGATTATAAGGCAGTTGTGCTCGCTGCCGGAGATGAGTAAGCGGTCTGAGTAGGCTGGACGGGAGGAAATGCTGATGCTCGATGTGAAAGTCTTAGGACCCGGTTGCGCCAAATGTTATGCCCTGGAGCGGGCTGCGCGGGGCGCCCTGGAACAATTTCTGCAGGAGCAACCCGGTCTGCCTGTGGCCTTTGAGCATATTGAGGATATTTTGGCCATTGAACAATACCCGGTGCTGTTCACCCCGGCCCTCGTGATCAACGATAAGGTTGTGTGTGCCGGGCGGGTGCCCAAGCGGGAGGAAATCCTGGCCTGGTATCGCCAAGCCGTGAATGCCCGGGGCGGGAATTGAGTACAATAAATCTGTGCGAAAGAAGGTTTTTCTGGCTCTGATCGGGATGCTGGTGGGGGCAGGTTGCGTGGTGGTGACCCCTTCCGCCCCGCTGGCAAGCCCGACCGCCCTTCCCACGACCTCAACGGTCACCTGGTTACCTTCTCCCGGTCTTACCATCCCGGTATCCACGCCAACGCAGATGCCTTCGCCTGCGCCAACCGCGATGGTGGATGCGCTGGTGCGGGGTGATTTAACGTCGGTGATGGCTCATACCCGCCGGGCGGTGGAGAACAACCAACCCGCCGCTCTGGCCGATTTGATCGGCGCCGAGGGGGTGACATTTGCGCCGTTTGCCGTGGGCGCGAACCCACCTGGCTATAACAATGCGGCAGAAATCATAGCCGCGCTAACGCCGGCCCTGGCAGTCGGGCATCCCGCCTGCCGCGGTTATAACCCAACCTATGGAGAAAATCCCGCCAAAGCCCTGGTCGTGTTTGAAAATCTGGATCTAGATTGGGAAGCCCTAAACTTAGACCCCAAAGACATCGTTGCGACCGGTTTCATCTTCTATCGCCGTGCGAGTGGCTGGGAATTAACCTTCATTGTGCCCCTGCCCGATTGGGCTTGGGAGACCCTGGAGACCACCCTGCAGCCCTGCCCGTAGATCGTTCAGGGAACGGGGACAACGCGGTAAATACGTAGGCCTTTGTCGTCGGAGATGTACATGGCTCCCTCCGGGCCAAAGATGACATCGGCGGGGCGGCCGTAGGTAGCAGCATCCCCACAAGGCTTGCCAGGGGCGCGGAAGCCGGTCACAAACGGCTCGGCGGCAATGGGCTGGCCGACCTCGTTCAAGAGGATGCGCTCCACTTTGCAATCACGGATGTTGCCCGCAGTGGTGTTCCAGGAGCCGTGATATGCCACATACAGGCTCTGGCGGTAGGCGGGCGGGAAGAGCGTGCCCTCGCCCAGAGTCATCCCCAGGGGGGCGCTATGGGCCGGGGCGGTAAAGCGCGCTGGGACCGCCTGATCACAGGTCTGCCCGGCGGGGAGGGCAATGCGGGTGTCTTGAACCTCTGGCCCGCTCACCACCCCCACCCCAGGGGTGTAGCAGTATGGCCAGCCATGCCAGGCACCGCCTTGTACCGGGATGACGATTTCCTCCGGGGGCAGGTCATCGCCCAGCCCGTCACTGCCGTTGTGATCGGCCCATAATTCACCGCCCGGTGTCCACAGAAAATCCACGCTATTACGCAGCCCCCAAGCCCACACTGGGCGGCGGCGCGGGTCGAGATCGGTAGCAAAGGGGTTATCCCCCGGAATGCTGCCATCAGGGTTGAAACGCAGGATGGCTGCGCGGCGGGGATCATCCTCAACACAATAATTGCAACTGGAGCCCGCGCTGACGTAGAGTTTGCCGTCCGGTCCGAAGTGCAGGGTACGACTGCTGTGACCAACTGGGGCGGGGATGTTGTCGGTGATCAGTTCGCGCGTTTCCAGGCTGCCGTTGCCATCGCCATCACGCAGGCGCTCGATGCGATCCCCTTCGGCGACGTAGAGCCAGCCATCACGCCATTCCAGCCCATGAGGTAGGTTCAAATCGCTGGCGACGATCTCGATGGTATCGGCGCGACCATCGCTGTTGCGATCAGGCAGGCGGGCAATCTGGCCGCTGTTCATCAGGCTGACGTAAAGCCAGCCGTCCGGCCCGAAGGCCATGAAGCGCGGGCGTTGGGGCAGGTTCTCAGCGAAAATGCGAATAGCAAAGCCGGGTGCCACCTGTAAACGCCGGCCCGCCTCATCCGCGGGGGGCAAGGGCGGGGCTTTACTGACCAGCGGCAGATAGAGCGTCATTCCCCCACCGCTTTGTGCTGCTGCCGTATGGCCAACGATCGTCCACCCGATACATACAATAATAACGATGATCCACCACCGCCACATGCCCTGCGTCCGCTCTCACACGCGATGCAATAAAAGTTCAAACACCGCTACGCGGTGTTATGCGATTTATTGCATCAATTTTATCTTAATAAGAGGGGCTCAGGGTTGCATATATAACGTAGCCAGGCGGTCGGCCAGGGCAACAAAGTCCTGCCAGCCCCAGTTGCGCCCGCTTTTGAGCGGATATTCGCCGCGTAGATTCAGCCGCCATTCCTCGGGGATGGCCTCTACCCCGTAGAGGGCACCGGCCAGCGCGCCAGTGACGGCACCGGCGGTGTCCGCATCCGCGCCTAAATTGACGGCTTGGATCAAGGCTTCAGCGAAGGAGTGGCTGTTGAACAGACTCCAAATGGCGGTTTCGAGGGTATGGCGCACCCAACCCGTGTTGCGCAATTCTTCGCGGCGGCGGCGCGGAGCCAGGCGGATGGCATAAGCCAGCCCTTCGGGCAACGGCGAGGCCAGGGCGAAGGCGGTTTCAAGGGCCTGTTCCAAATCAGCGCCGCGGATAAAACTGCCAAGCATGGCATTCAGAAAGACACACGCAGCCACGCACTCCGGGTGACGGTGGGTGATGCGGCATTGGGTGATGCTGGCCTCGCGCAAGGCATTCGCGTCGCGCCAATAAGCCAGTGCCACCGGCCAGGAACGCATCAGGGCGCCGTTGCCGGCGCTTTCGGGGCGCTCGCGCCAGACAGCTTCGGCGGCAGTGTCCCAGGGCTCACCCGTGATTAGACGGCTGAGCACGGCCTGGGTGTGGATGCCGACATCGGGCGGTTCGCTGGAATACCAGGCAGCAAAGCGCTGAGCCAGGTCATCGGGATCCAAGTAGCCGCGCTCCACCAGGGTGGTGGCGACGGCCAGGGCCAACTCGGTATCATCGGTAAAATGTCCGGCCGGCAACCGTCCGGGCAACATGGTGCGGATCAACGCGCGCGGGTGCGAGGCCAGGCCAAACTCCAGCGGCATACCCAACGCATCCCCCACGGCGGCACCCACGGCTACACCGCGCCAGCGGGATCGTTCAAGCCCTTCTTCGCCCATGAAAACCTCTTCTTAAGAATCCAAATGGAGATGAGAATGAGGACAAGGATAATTCTAATCGGAAACGCCGAATTGGGGGAAAAATTCCTGCACCTGACGGCGCACAAGGTTGATATCAGCACGGGTTCGGATCACCTCGCGATTGTAGGCAGCGGCACGCTGACGTAATACAGGATGTTCCAGCGCCAAAACGACTGCCTCGGCAATGGCTTGTGGCTGGCGTAGGTCCACCAGTAGGCCGTTGACCCCGGGGCAAATCCATTCGCGCAGACTTTCCAGATCCCCGACAACCGGAAAACAGCCCCATGCCATGGCTTCTAACAGGGTGTTGGGGGTACCGTCATGGGTGGCCAGGGAGATCATAACTGCAGCACGGGCAAAGAGATCCCATAATTGCCCTTGAGGCAAAGATGGGAGCAGTACAACTGCCTCATCCAGGCGCAGGCGGCGCACCCACGCCTCGGCCTGGGGTTGACCGGCCATACCTGGGCAAAGGAACCTTACATCGGGCAGGCGCTCCCGCACCAGGGGGATAATTTGAAAGAACAGGTCGCTCAACACATACTGGCGGATGCCGCGCGGGTTGAGCACCCAGTGGGCTTCATCACCTTGCAGGCGGGCTGCCCAGGGCTCGCCCAGCGGGGCACGTTGTGTCGGCAGGCGTTCTAGGTCAAGTCCACCGTTGCCCGGCACGACCAATGAGGGGCGGGCCGGGTCAAATCCCCAGAGGCGAGCCAGATGCAGGTCGCGACGGCAGTCGGTGATCAAGCCGTTAGCGCGGCGCAAAGCGCGGCGGGTGAGTTGCCTCATCCAGGGTGAGCCATAGGCATGCAGGGTGAGGTCATTCCCCCAAATCGAAAGCACCAGCGGCAGGGGTAAACCGGCCGCCGTGGCCAACATGCCCTCATAGGGAATGCGCAGGGCATGGACAAGGTCAGGCTGCCACTCATGTACCAGGCGGCGCAGGCGCGGGGCATAGAGAGAGAGGCTCAGCGGTCCCAGCCAGTAGCGCAGGGTTTGCAGGGGTTGACGCAGGTGCTTGCGAAAGGTTGCGCGTCCCTGCCCTCCAGAAGCCGCTCCCCCGGCGGCGCCAAAGGCCACCGGCAGTACCGCGAAATGCGCCACTTCGGGCGGAGCCGGGCAGGGGTAGGTGGAGACCAGACTCAAGCGCCATCCCAGCGGGCGCAACATTGCCAGCCAGGCGCGGGTGATCGGACTGCGGCCATCGGCGACCAGCATCAGGTGCATGACTGACCTCCATGGCGGTACTCCCAGGCCAGGTGGATTGCCCGCATAAAGGCAGCCACCATGTTATCCAGGTTGATTTCCTCGCTCACGATGCGAAACGATTCCATCCCCATCTGGCGCAGACGAGCAGGGTCAGAGAGCGCTTCGGCTAACGTCGCCGTGAGCGCAGGCAGGTCATCGGGTGGTACATGCCAGCCGTTACCCGAGCGCACCAAGTCCTGCTGGGTGCCATCCCCCGCCGCAACGATCACCGGTAAGGCGTGCGCCATGGCCTGCTGCACCGCCAACCCACCGGTACCGGGCAGAACGAAAAGGTCGGCCTGCTCAAAAATGGGCCGGAGGGCTTCACCGTGAACGGCGCCCAGGAATTCTGCCGCGGGAAAAACCGCTTGAGCCAGTTTTTCGAGCGCCGGGCGCGCCGGCCCATCGCCAACGACGTGCAAACGCGGTTGAAGCGCGGGGGGCAGAGCAGCACAGGCGCGAATGAGCAGGTCTACCCGCTTGCGTGCCTGCAAACGCCCGACGAAAAGCACGGTGGCGCGTCCTTGGGGATAGGCGGGCGGGCGCTGGGGCGGGACCCAGGTAGGACGCGGCGTGGCGGCATTAGGCGCGACCACAATCCGCTGGGGGTCGAAACCGAGCGCCGCGTATTCGGCGGCACCGCGCCGACTGTAGGCAATGAGGGCATCAAACTGGGCTAGAAAACGCCACCGCCAGGCGTGGCGCAGGCCGGCCAGCAGGGGCAAGCGACCCGTTTCGGGGGCACCCAACCCCCAACCGATCACCACACCACCATGACGACGCATCCACCGCACGCCCCAAGGCGTGCTGAGGTAACGCGGGTTGGCTTCGACGATCAGCACCTGGGGTTGAAAGGTTGTCAGCCAGGCCGACCAGCCTGCTTGCCAGCAGAGATAGAGTGGGCCGCCGAGAAGGTGGACGTTGCGCGCCGGAAAAAGGGTGGCCCCTTCCACAGCACGGGTGCTCTCGATCGCTTCTTGTGGGCGTGGTTGGCCGGTAAACAAGCCCAGCCCGCCCTCGCACACGCGCGCCAGCGCGGCGAAGAACGGCGCGCGGTAAGTAGGGAGCACCCGCTGCTGCACGCCAACCCGCCAGGGAATGCGGTTCACGCCGTCCATAATCGAATCTGGGAGCCTTGGGGGGTCTTTTCAATTTCCAAGCGGGCAGGGAACTGATCCTTCAATTCGTCCAAGTGAGTGATGACCAGGATCTTGGCGAAATCTTGGCGCACCAGACTTAACGCCTCAATCAGGCGCTGACGACCTTCCTGATCTTGACTACCAAAGCCCTCGTCAATAACCAGCGTTTGCAGGCGCGCGCCAGCCCGTAGGGCCAGCACCCGCGCCAGTGCTAGCCGGATGGCAAAGTTGATGCGGAAGGCCTCACCTCCGGAAAACATTTCATAAGGGCGAATACCGGCGCCATCGCGGATGATGATATCCAGGGTTTCTTTTTCCCCTTCTTTGCTTTTATATTCGCGCCGAGTTTCAAACGCCACTGACATCATGCCGTTGCTGAGGCGGTCGAGCAGTTGATTGGCCTGGGTTTCGATCTCAGGCAGGGCTTGTTCGATCAACAGCGCCGGCACGCCGTCTTTGCTGAAGGCTTTTTCCAGCGTCTTAAGGCGTGTGATCAGCCGCTGGGTCTCATCGCGCTTTGCAGTGAGTTCGGCACGGCGTTTTTTGAGTTGCGGCAGTACCTGCACCTTTTGCCGCGCCGCGCCAACCTCATCCCGCAATTGGTTCTCGCGCAATTTCAGGTCGCGCACTTCGCGTTCCAGCGCTTCAAGGTCGGGCAATTCGGCGGCGTCGCGCTGGTAACGCGCCGCGGCATCGTGATATTGGGCTTCTAACGCGGCGACCTCGCGTTCACGCTCTTCACGCTGTTCCTCCAGGTGGGCAATTTCACGTTCCAGGCTGGCGACCTCGGCCCGTGCCTTTTCCAGATTGCGCAGGGCTTCTTCGCTAGCGCGCAGGGTTTGCTCACGCAGCCGTGCCGCTTCGTGCCCCTGCGGGTCGTACCCCAATTCACGGCACTGGGCATCCAGGGCAGTCAGTGCTGCCCGCGCGGTGAGGGCGAAGCGTCCTTCCTGCAAAAGGGCGGCGATTTCAGCCAAGCGCGGCGCTGTGCTGGTCTGCCAGTCCTGAATCTGACGGCGCGCCAAATCCAGGCGCTCTTCTTCCTGGGCAACTTGCGTGGTGAGGTTTTTTACCCGCCGTTCGACATCTTCTAACTCGCGTATTTGGATTTCGAGGGCGCGCATTTCGTCACTGAGGGCCTGAATGCGCGATTTATTGGCGCGGAAGCGATCCCCCAAGGCCTTGCCCTCCTGCTGCAGTTCCTGGATCAGGCGCTGGCGTTCGGCCGGAGGTAGGGGCTGGCCGCAGAGAGGACAAATCGCCCCGCTCACCACTTGCAAATTCTCAATGCGCGCCTTAATCTCATTCATCTGCACGGTGAGCAATTTATTTTCAGTTTCGAGTTCGGTTTTCTCCTGGGCGCAGGCTTCCTTTTGGCGTTGAAGGGTCTCGCGGGTGGCTAAACGCGCTTCCAGTGCCTCCAATTGCTGACGCCGTTGGGCGCGGTTTGCCTCCCAAGTCGGTAGCGCAGCCTGGAGGAGGTGGATCTCGCGCTCTTGTTGTTGCAGAGTATGGTATTCACTCTCCAGGCGGGTCTGTTCTACGGCGATTTCCTGGCGCAGGGCCTGACGCTGGGCCTCTAAATCGTGGAAGCGCGCGGCCAGGGTCTCCCAGGTCTCCAGGTCGCGCCGTGCGGCTTGCCATTCGGCATAGGCTGCCTCGATCTCCGTGGCCTGGGCGAGCAGGTTTTGGGCGGCGGCATGTTGAGCGCGTCGCTCGGCTAAAGTAGCGAGATGGCTTTCCAGGGCCTGCTGGGCTTTCTGCCATTGAGCCTGTAGAGTTTCGACCAGACGACGCTGCTCGGCCAGCGCAGCGGCTACTTTTTGCGCTGAGGCCAGCACATCCTCGCGGGCGCGGCGCAGCGCTTCGGCCTGTGCCAGTTGGGCTTCTAAAGCCGCCAGGGTGGCATTGCGCTCGTTTTCCTCAGCCAGTTCGCGTTCAATCTCCTGGATCTGGCCGTCAATCAGCGCTTGCTCTTGCTCAGCCATCTTGCGCTGGTTTTTGGCCGTCTCTTTGTAGGTCTCCCACACCTCCAACCCCAGAATGCTCATCAGGATTTGCTTGCGTTCGCTGGGGTTTTTGATTGTGAATTGATCGGCCTTGCCTTGAAGAAAGAATGAAGCATTGATAAAGGCCTCGTAATCCATGCGCAGCAGATGTTGAATGCGCGCCTCCGTATCTTTGAGTTTGCTCTCGGTCAGGGGTTTCCAGGTACCGTCCGAACCGCGCACGAAGAATTCCAGCAAGGTGGTTTTACCGCGCACCCGTGCCCGCTGGACGCGGTAGAGATGTTCCTCATACTCAAAATCGAGCACCACCTCAGCGCGGTCGCTCTGATCATTGATAACAGCATCATATTCGGCACGCGCCTTGCCGAAGAGCGCCCAGGTCAGAGCATCTAGCAAGGAGGATTTGCCGGCACCGTTATGCCCGCTGATGCAGGCCAGATCAAAAGCGGTGAAATCCACCTCTTGAGGTTGCCGATAGGAAAGGAAACCCTCTAAGCGCAGTCGAACCGGGATCATGTGTCCTCCGGGGATGACGATGGAATGCGTGAGACCAGGACTTTGTCAATACGGCGTCCATCCATATCTACGACCTCAAAACGTAGCCCGTTCCACTCAAGGGTTTGGCCAGCGGTGGGGATGGCCCCTAACTGGCTAAGGATGAAGCCGGCCAGGGTTTGATACCCAACCCTTTCTTCATCCGGCAAGGATTCAAGGTTGAAGACTTCCTTGAAGCGGTCAATGGGTAGTAGGCCGTCCATAAGCCAGGAACCATCCTCGCGCTGCACCAATAGCGGTTCCTCGCTCTCGCCAGCCTCGCCCAATTCGCCCACGATGGCCTCAAGCACGTCATAATGGGTAACCATGCCCAGCACCCCACCGTATTCGTCAATCACCAGCGCCAGTGAGACACGGGCGCCTCGCAGAGCTTCGAGCACTTTGAGCACGGTCATGCTATCGGGGACGAAGAGCGGGGGCTTTAACCAGGGCTGCAGATCGAACTCGCCGCCGCGCAGGAACTGTGTTAGCACGTCCCGTGCCGAGATCACCCCCAACACGTTGTCCAAATCGCCCCGTGCAACCGGGAAACGGGTGTGGCGGCTGTTAAGCACCTGTTGCACAATCTCTTGCGGGCTTTCATCCAGGTCAAGCCATTCGATCTCGGTACGTGGGGTCATAATGGCATCCACGGTACGGTCGCCGAGGCGAAATACACCCTCGACCATGCGCTGTTCGCTGCTTTCAAAGATGCCTTCCTGGGTGCCTTGCTCGATTAGACCGCGGATATCTTCCTCGGTAAATTCGGGTTCTGGGGCCGGCCGGACACCCAGCAGGCGCAGGCCGACTTCAGTTGAGGCACTGAGCAGTTTAACCAGCGGCGCCGTCAACCGTGAAAGCGCGACCATGGGCCGGGCGACGGCAGTGGCAATTTTCTCCGGGTAATAGAGCGCCAGGCGCTTGGGCACCAACTCACCCAGCACCAATGAGAAGTACGTGGTTAGCAACACCACAATGGCTAAGGCGAGGGCCTGGCTGTAAGGTGCCAGGGCGGGCCACTGCGCCAGCCAGCGCGCCAGATCACCGGAGAGGGTGGCACCACCCAGGGCACCGGCCAGAATGCCGATGAGGGTAATGCCAATTTGGATCGTAGAGAGGAATTGGTTGGGCGATTCGGTCAGCGCGAGGGCGGTTTTCGCCCCTTTTTCACCCTCTTCGGCTTGTTGTTGCAGGCGCACCTTACGCGCTGAAACCAGCGCCATCTCGGACATCGCAAAGAAACCGTTGATCAAGATGAGCAGAAGGATGATGAGGATTTCTAAAATACGACTACCTTCTTCCATTCCGAAACAAGTATCCTTCCCCCGGTTAGTCCAATGAATTCTCAGCCTGTGCCAGCACGCGTTCGGCCAGGGCTTGCAGGGCCTGAATTTCTTGCGGCGGCAAAGAGAGCGACTTCCAGTAGAGTTCGAGCAGTTCTAACGGAGAGCGCTGGGCGACGGCGGTATCCCCAGCCAGGCGCAGGCGCGTTTCGGCGCGGGGTTGACGCACCAAATGCACTTCTAAGGCCGGCTCGAGCCATTTGCGCAAGGCGTTTTCGTCCAGCAAGGATTCCCAGGCGCGTGGGTATTCCAACACCAGGCGCACCACAGCCCCTTCTACCTCGGGCGGTGCGGGCAGACGCTGGCGGATATATTCCATGAGCACACCGGGGAGAGGTTTTTCGCCGCTCGTGTTTTCTAATGACTCCAGGTTGATGCGTTTATCAATAAACTTGCGCCCGTTGAGGCGTTGCCAGGTGTAACGGGTGGCGCGGCGCTCAACCTCGACCATCACAAAGCCCTTTTCGTCGGCAGCCTCGCCAAAATCTACCCGCTCGATCGAGCCGGCGTAAACCACCGGGGGATAGCCACCGGGGTTCAAATCCTGGTGCTTGTGGATATGGCCCAGCGCAACGTAATCCACGGCGGGGTGTACCAGCAGACCGCGCGGCAGGACAAAATCATTGCCCAGCATGATCAGGCGTTCACCACCATAAACGGCTCCTTCCACCGAGGCGTGGGCGGTGATGATGAGCGGAAGGTCTGGGTCAGCCTGAGCTAGAAATCGCTCCACAAGTTGGGACAAAATCTCCTGCAGGCGTTCATAGATGCGCTCGGGTTCGCGCCCGCTCAATTCTTCCAATCCCATCAGGTTGGAGCGTGAAATCCAGGGGATGGCCAGTACTTGCAGGGGCAATCCCCATAAATCGGTGGGCTTGAGCAAGGTCGGGCGGTTGAGGACGCGCACGTTGGGCACGTCCAGTGTTTCATATTCCTGTAGGGTGTGGGCGCGTCCCACCGCAGGCGAGACATCGTGATTACCCACAAGCATCAAGGTGGGAATGCCGGCGCGGGAGAGGCGGATGATGCGCTTGCCCCATTCGCGCTGGAAGGTTGGCACGGGGGTGCGGTCTTTGTAGGCGTCACCGGCGAAGAGCACCAGGTCTACTTTCTCGCGGATGGCGGTCTCGACGATGGTGTCCAGGGCGGTCAGAAAATCCAGCACCCGGACAGGCAGTCCGGTTTGAGGGTCTTGTCGTCCGCGGTTGGCGATATCAATGTGAGCATCGGCAAAGTGAAGCACACGCACCATAAATCTCTCCCCTCTAAGGCTGCAATTGGAGCGCTTGGGCCAGTTCCACCGCCGGAGGAAAGCCAGGATGATAATCCAATGCGGTGCGGACGTCATCGGCAGCACCGGCGGTATCACCCAGCGCCAGGCGGGCACGCGCCCGCCAGATGAACGATTCTTCAATATAAGGCTGGTCGGCGGCGTTGATGGTGGTCTCAGCCAGGCGGATGACATCCCAGTAGCGCCCGGTGTAGTAATAAGCAAAGTACGGCCCGGTCTGGTACCACATGATTCGCCAGGGGCGTTTATCCTCAGGTAGGTTGGCCATCAGGGTGAAAGCCTGGTCGTAGGCGCGCGCCGCGCCAGCGTAATCCTGTAAATTGACCAGGTTGGTGCCGTAATTAAAGAGAGCGAAGAATTGCTCCAGGCCACTCAGAACACTGGCTTCGTATGAGGCAATCTCCATGGCACGGCGGTAACTCGCGGTCACATCAGCGTATTGCCCCAACGCAGCCATCAGGTCTGCTTCACGGTCGGGCGGATAGACGACCAAAAAGGTGTAATTGAACGAACGCCACTGCCACAGTAAATCGTCATAGGTGACCGGGTAGTCGGGTGAGAAGTAGGCATCCTGGGTGATAAAGCGCCGGGCAGCCTCTTCATAGCCGCTGACCACGGTGTAGTGCCCCATCCAACCCAACCGGCCATTGTAATCGCGCAGGTAGACCCCTTTTTCAATCACCACCGGGAAGCCTGCCGCCAGCAGGTTTTTGAGCAGGTCAAGCGTCCCGCCGGCGCGCACCAGCGCGCGCAGGTTGGTATAGTTTTCGACATAATCTGCCAGTTCATAGGGCATGACGTTCTTGTCTTTCTCGAACGGCTTGACCACCCGCCCGATGTCGGTGCGGTCGCCCTGCCAGCCCCAGTAGGAAAGTGCAATGGCTAGCGTAGCGGGGGCACAATAATTCCACAGCCCATGCTGGTCATAATAACGCCCACCACTGATGTGCACCTCAGGCGGCAAAGGCGTTGGGGTGGGAGTAGGCATCATGGTGGCAGTAGGGTGGGGAAGGGTCGCCTCGCCGGAGGGGCGCGTTGGAGTTACTGTGGAGAGCGGGGTGGGGCTAAGAAGTACGGGTGGGGTGGGCAAGGTAGATGCGGGCACGAACACGGCTTCCTGCGGGGGGTTGAGGGCATAGCGCACCTGCACCCGCCAGGCTTCCAGATGCCAGAGCACCCGTTCGCGCACGTTAGGAATCATCCACAACCCCCCCAGGCTCAGCCCGCCAATGAGCAGAAACACACCGGTCAGCCGCCAGAATTTGGACACATATCAGATTATAACATGGGAGGGTGGTGCACTTTTTGGGGAGCCGGCCCTGCCAAACCACCGCGCCCGATTGACAGCCAGCCCAGAGGAAGGTATGATTAAGGCGCGTTCGGGTGGGACCGGCGCGGCAGAAACCGCCGAACCCTGTCAGGTCCGAGAGGAAGCAGCAGTAAGGCGGCCCTTCTGGGCGCCGCCGGCAAGCCTGCCCGACGCAATTTTTTGCTCTGATCATCCGCATGGAAACACCCCCCATCTGCAACTACGAAGGTTCTGATTACCAGCGTTCGTTCTGGGAACAGGGCGGGCGCGCTTATGAGGACGCGGTTGAAGCGCTGGCTCTGCGTCGTCTGCTACCCCGCGAGGGCGGGCAGTGGCTGCTCGAAATCGGCGCCGGCGCCGGGCGCAATACCCCGCGTTACCATGGCTACCAGCGGGTGGTGCTGCTGGATTACTCCCGTACTCAATTGGAGCAGGCGCAGGAACGCCTGGGCCGTGACGGACGCTACCTCTACGTGGCTGGGGATGCCTACCGTTTACCTTTCGTCAGCAGTTTCTTCGATGCGGCGACCATGATCCGCACCCTGCACCACATGGTAGAGCCACGGCGAGTGCTGGAAGAGGCGCGGCGGGTGCTCCAACCGCGTGGAATCTTCATCCTCGAATTTGCCAATAAGTGCAACCTCAAAGCCATCCTGCGGTATTGGCTGCGCCGCCAGGTATGGAGCCCCTTTACCCCCGAGCCGGTGGAATTCGCCCCGTTGAATTTTGACTTTCACCCCGCCACCGTGCGCACCTGGCTTAACCTGAGCGGCTTTGCCATCGAACGGCAGTTGACCGTCTCGCATTTCCGAATTGGAGTGCTCAAACGTGTGGTGCCGTTGCGGTTATTGGTCTGGCTGGATGGCCTGGCGCAGTGGACGGGGGATTGGTGGCAACTCTCGCCCAGCGTCTTTGTGCGCGCCCGGGCGCGCGGGGAAGGTGGGGTAACCCCTACTTTTGCCTTTCGCTGCCCGGCCTGTGGGCACGAACCGCTGCCCGATACGCCACCGGCTATCACCTGCCCGGCCTGCGGACGCACCTACGCGGTGGAAGACGGTATTTACGACTTTCGTCTGCGCTAGGCGGCGGTCTTCTCCAGCACCCAAACGTGAGAAAGGCCGAAAACGCGCAAGGGCGTCTTTTCCAATCCCTGCAAGAATGCCCGTAAGAACTTCCCCAGCCGCGGGAAGCGGGCGATGATGTTATCGTATGCGCCGAAGATCACCGTGCGCTGCACCACGCGGAGCGGCAGACCTTCCAGCAGGCGCGCCAGGTCGCGCGCAGTATAGACGCGCACATGCGGCGCCAGGCGGTCGCGCCAGCGCCGCGGCAGGTAATTCACCAGCGGGATGTTGCCGAAATAGTAACGCCCGCGCCAGTAAATACCGTGGGTCTCAAAGGGATAACCGCGGTTGGGGCAGAAGAGCACCAGCCGCCCTCCTGGCGCCAATACCCGCGCAATCTCGGCCAGGGTTTGACGGTCATCGGCCACGTGTTCCAGCACTTCGTGGCTGAGGACAAGATCAAAGGAGGCAGAGGCAAAAGGAACGTGCTCGCCCGCGCCGCACACCACCCGCGGATGACGGGCATACGCTTCACGGGTGCGCTCCCACTCGATATCCAGCCCCACCGCCAGCGCTGCCGTCTCGGCCAGGCGGACCAGGTATTGCCCTACCCCACAGCCATCCACGAACACCCGTCCCCGCTCGCGCCCTTGCGCCGCTGCCAGGATCATTTGCAGGCGACGTTCCTGGCCAGCGCGCCAGACATACGAGGGCGCACCGCGCAGGGCAGCCTTATCGGGGTCAAACCTTGGGGAGGACGAAGGGGAAGGATGATTCACGTGTGTGCCCAATGAATGGCAATGGTGCCCATCATTTTATAAGTAAACCGCACCTCCGTAAACCCCGCTGCTGCCAACGCTTGCGCCAGTTCCGGCGCGGCGAGGAAGGTGGCACTGGAATGGGCCAGATACTCGTAGGCATCGCGCTGGCCGGTGAGTACCCCGCCCAGCCAGGGGATCATCTTGAACATCAGCACATCACGCAGTGGGCGCAGAGGATGTGGCGTGGGGCGGGTGGTTTCCAGGATCGCCACCTGCCCACCAGGCTTGAGCACGCGTGCCATCTCGCGCAAGGACTGATCCAAATCGGCTACGTTGCGCAGTAAGAAGGCACACACCACGGCATCGAAGGTACCATTGGAAAAAGGGAGAGCCAGGGCATCCGCCGCGCACCAGGCCGGCGGACGCGGAAAGCGCCGCCGTTGCCCCAGTTGCAGCATTGGTAGGGTGAAATCGGCTGCCACCACGTGAGTTGTGGGCGATTGGCGCAACACCTCGCGCGTCAGGTCACCGGTGCCACATCCAAGGTCAAGCACGTGCGCCTCACGCGGCAGGTGTAAACCGTGCACAGCCTCGCGGCGCCAGCGCACATCGAAACTGCCGGTCATCAGGCGGTTGGTCAGATCATAACGAGGGGCAATCTGCCCGAACATGCGGCGAATGCGCGCAGCGCGCTCCGCCGGATCGGTGTTACTCATCATTCGTTAACGGCACCCAGGCCAGAATGGTAGTGCCGGCGCCGGGCTCGGAGATGATTTCTATCTCACCGCCAGCCTGACGGGCACGGGTATGCATGTTCGAAAGGCCATGTCCAATGGACTGGCTGACTTTGTCCGGGTCGAAGCCGCGCCCATCGTCACGCACTTCCAGCAAGACGCGGTCAGGGGTCTTCCATACCGAGACTGCCACATGGCGGGCCCGAGCATGCTTGGCAATATTGGCCAGCGCTTCCTGGCAGATGTGGAACAAAGCCACCGCTTGCAGTTCGGGCAGGCCGGCCAGGTCGTCCTCGGGGCCCTGTAAATCCACGTTCAGCAACGTGTTGGCATGAAATTCTTTGACCAAGCGGCGGATGCCCTGCATCAGGGTCTCGTTTTGGAGTTGGCGCGGGCGCAGGTCGAGGATGTAGGCCCGGATGTCGCGAATGGTGCTATCAATATCGCGGATGGCCTGCTCGATGCGCTGCAACGCTGCCTGGGGGTCTTGATGGATCAAGAGGCGGGCGTGTTCCAGTGTCAGCCCCACAGCGTAGATGGACTGAATCACGCCGTCATGCAGATCCATGCCGATGCGTTCGCGCTCTTCCAGGATGGCCAGGCGACGGCTTTGCAGGTTCAACCGCACATTCTCAATCGCCAGACCAATCCAGGAACTGATGGTCGCCAGGAACTGCATTTCGAGGTCGTCTAGCGGGCGGGCGTGGCGGCTAGCTACACACAGCACCCCCAGCACGCCTTGACGACCTCGGATGGGCAGGCAGGCTACCTGGCGGAAATTCTGCAATAGTACCTGCGGGTGCACGCCTTGCCCATCAGGCGGGGCGGGTGAGAAGACAACCGGCTGATCACGCTTGGCAACCTGCCCGACAATGCTCTCGCCGAGCGCGAATTCTTCGCGTTGCCAGAGTGCCTCCACCATTGAACCGCGGTGGAGCATACGCTGCAAGGTGCGCCCGCCTTCCTGGCGCAGATACACCTCACCTACTTCTAATTGCAGGTAATCCAAGACCTGGGTGAGGGCTTTATCCAGAATCTGATCAATATCTGACGATGTCGCTAGGGTTGAGGCCAGTTCATTGAGCAGCGCCAGGTTCTCGTTGCGGCGGGTGAGGATACGGTCGCGTTCGACCAGTTGGCGGTAGATGCGCGCGTTGGTGATCGCCACGGCGGCATAAGCCGCTAGCATCTCGATCAGTTGCTCATCTTCCGCGCTGAACTCCGGCGCATCGCGCTTGTTGGTGAGGTAAATCTGCCCCAACTGGCGGTTACCCTGGCGGATGGGCACGCCCAGGAACGACGTCATAAAGGGATGATGAGGAGGAAAGCCCACACTGCGCGGATCGCTGGTCACGTCGGGCAGGCGGATGGGCCGATCACTGCGCATCAGCGCCCCGATCAGCCCCAAACCACGCGGTGGGTGCGCCATGCGGCGGATCTCTTCTTCGCTCATCCCCACCGGGATAAAGGCTTCCAGTTCACCGTTGGCGCCAATCACCCCCACGGCAGCATACTGGGCGTTAACCTGCTCGCAAGCCAGGCGGGCAATCTTTTCCAACAGCGATTCGAGCGAAACGTCGCGTACTAATTCCAAACTGGCGCGGTGCAGCGCCAGCAACCGTTCTTCCAATTGTTCCCGAGTTAGGTGGGCTGTGCTCATAGGATTCCTTTGGCTTTCACTATTTTACTGGTCATTGTCCGTTTTCGTCAACTTTGTTACCCTATTCACAAAGCCCCAACTTCCGCAAACCGGCCATCTTCAAACCCTTTTCGTCATCTCTTCATAAATTCTTCACACCCTTTTGCTATCCTTACGGCTGCAAGACAAGACAATACCCTTTATAACGGAGGTCACTGGTATGAGTAAGAACATTCTGTTATTCGGATTAGGTGCTTTAGTGGTGGTGGGATTGCTCTTCGGAAGCGTCGCCTGGGTGTATGCCCAAGCACCGACCCCGACCACAACCCCTTCTGCCGATGGAACCACCCCGGTGGCCCCCGGCTGGGGCTGGGGACGACATGGCTGGGGCATGATGGGCGGACGAGGTATGTTTGGCACATGGGGTGGCTACTTGCAGGATGAAATGCTGACCGCCCTGGCCAATAAACTGGGAATGAGCGTGGATGACCTCAAAGCCAAGATCCAGTCCGGCACCACCCCGGCGCAACTGGCCCAGGAAAAGGGCCTGACGGCAGCAGAGTTCCGCACCCTGATGCAGGAAGCACGCAATGAAGCCCTCGACCTGGCAGTGCAAAACGGCAAACTGACCGCCGAACAGGCCGAGCAAATGAAGCAGGGCACCTGGGCTTTGGGTTCGTACCTCAAAGATACGTTCTTCGCCACACTGGCCGAAAAATTGGGCCTGACGACAGACCAACTGCAAGCCAAGATTGATGAGGCCCGCAGCGCTACCCTGGATCGTGCCGTCCAGGAAGGTAAACTGACCAGCCAGCAAGCCGAATGGTTGAAACAGAACGCCCCGCAGGGTGGCTTTGGTTGGGGCTGCCACGGTGGCCGAGGTTGGGGCTGGTAAAAGCAGACCAAGCCAACCCCCACGCGTCACCCCCGCTGACGCTGCAAGAGCGGTTGCCGTACTCCCGGCAGCCGCTCGCGGTTATTAAAAGTTACCCATAAGACAACGTTCTATCCTGGTGGGCTCAACGAGCCATCAAGTGGTGGGCTAAACGTTTTGCTAAGGCGACGATGGTCAGGATAGGGGGAAGGCCGGGGGATTGGGGTAACACACTGGCATCGCACACATAAAGATTGTCAATCTCGGTCATCAAATCTGAATTGACTATACGACCGATGGCTGCGGTACCGCCAACATGAGCACCTTGGGGCAAAGAATGGCGAATGGAATCGGGGCGCGCGCCGGCGCGAATTAAGATGTCCCTGGTCATTTGGGTGCCGGTCCTGAGTTTCTCCTGATCCGCCGGAGTGACCGCTTTTGAAACCGTGCCATTGGCAAATACCTGGCCTGAAGCCTCATCAGAGATCTTTGTCATTATTCCGATCAGACGGTTGGCTGGCAACGTGTAGCCCTCGAATCCAAGTTCAATCAGGCGTACCTCGCGGGGGTGGTTGATATAGGTCGAAAGCAAGAATCCCTGTTCCGCATGGTGTTCCAGATCCACTAGTGCCATTTGTGGCTCGTTGAGCATGCCAAAGTCTTCGGTTACTCCATAGGTATTGACCAGCAAATCCACAAACAGGTTACTACCTGCCGAGGAAATTCCTGTCTTTTGAAGGATAATAGGAGTCCCAATGCCACCCGCGGCTAAGATGATGGTTTCGGCATAAATCTCGGTTTCACCCTGGGGACTTTTCACAGCAACGCCGATTGCCTGTCCATTGTGGGTGAGCACATATTGGACAGTGGTATTAAACATCACCTCAGCCCCAAGTTGTTGGGCTTCGCGCAGATAGTCAAACGCCGTCCATTTTGCGTTTTTGGAACAGCCGAGTGAGCAATGCCCACAGGCCTTGCAGATTTCCGGATCTATGAATTTAGGCATGGCTTCCATGTGGTGCCCCAGAGCCTGAGCAGCGGCGCGGATGCGGTGCCCCCCTGGCGATAACAAATGCTCTGGGAGAGGAGCAATTCCCATTTCATGCTCGGCTTCCGTAAACTCCTTATCCAGATTTATGCCGTAATTTGCTAATTCACGCTCAAGACAGCGCACACCGTTACCAGCGGCGACCATGGTGGTACCCCCAGCCATTAAAGTACGCCAAAGAATAATACCTTGCTTAGATTTTTTTGGAATGCGGGTAATCTTATTAGCATCAAAGAACGAAAGCGCACTTAGGAACGTACCCATCGAGGTCTCAATTTTACCCCTCTCAATAATCATCACCGATTGCCCCCGTTTAGCCAACTCACAGGCTACCGTTGCGCCACCCGCGCCCGAGCCTACAACCAAGTATGGATATGTTAAATTTGACATAGTGGTTTACCTCTCAGATCATTTGGCAATAAATCCCCCCTCTACCTCCCACCATGGATGTTTTTTGGGGTCGAAAATGATGCATCTCAAGCATAGCACGAGATGGAGGTAATTTCAACTATTTGTCTAGACATTTTATCTGTTTCGCCGAGGTTTCCCTTACACTTCTGCAAAGCCAGTGGGGGCATGCTTGACACTAACCTGGGGCTGTGCTAAATTAGTAAGCGTCAAACTCGCTTCCCCGTTATCCGTGTGAATTTTGCATAAAAAGGAGATGCCGCCTTGACCAAGTCTCGCACTCAACTCATGGTGGAGCGGTTACGCGAATTGCAGGCATCCTCGCCCGATATCGAAGCCTCGGCGGTGGTCAGCCTGGATGGGCTGACGATTGCCTCGGCGCTCCCCCAGGGCGTGGAAGAGGACCGCGTCTCGGCTATGTCGGCGGCGATGCTCTCGCTGGGTGAACGCATCGCCAATGAATTAGGGCGGGGAGCCCTGGATCAGGTGTACATCAAGGGCCAGAAGGGCTATGTGGTGCTGATGTCGGTCGGTGAAGAAGCCGTTCTTACCGCCCTGGCGCGCGAACAGGCTAAACTGGGCTTGATCTTCCTGGATATGCGCCGCGCCGCCGAAGACCTCGCCAAGTTGATCTGAGTCCCGACCATGGAAGCAATCCCGAAAAGCGGTTATTACTATCCTAACAAGATCGCCCGCATTGCTCTGCTGGCACTTGAAGACGTCATGGGGAAGAACGGGGTTAATGCCATCCTCAACCTGGCTAATCTTCAGCACCTGATTGATAATTACCCCCCGGATAACCTGGAACGCCAGTTTGACTTTGCCGACTTTTCGGCCATCAACGGCGCATTGGAAGAGATGTACGGCCCACGCGGCGGCCGCGGGCTGGCCTTGCGCGCCGGACGGGCAACCTTCCAAGACGGTCTGCGCCATTTCGGCGCCCTGGCCGGCGTGGGCGACCTAGCCTTTAAAGTCCTGCCATTGCAGGCGAAACTGCGCATCGGCCTACCGGCAATGGCCAAGATTTTCAGCACCACCAGCGATCAATACTCCACGGTAGAGGAAAAAGACACCCATTTTGTGTACACCATCCACCGTTGTCCGGTGTGCTGGGGGCGCAAGAGCGACCGCCCCGATTGTTACATGGCGGTCGGCCTGCTCCAGGAGGGCCTAAAATGGGTCTCAGGTGGGCAGGAATTCCGGGTTAATGAGTCCAAGTGCATTGCCATGGGCGATGCGGTGTGTGAGTTCGTCATCTTCAAAGAGCCGCTCGGCTGAACATGCGCGAGATCCCTTCTACACTGTTGATTGTCGAAGATGACCTGGACGTGGCCGAGATGCTGGCCACGTTTTTCACCGCGCAGGGTTATCGCGTGTTAACGGCCAACTGGGGTGAGGACGGGGTGACCACGGCCACCGACCAGGTACCCCACCTGGTAATCCTGGATATTCGCTTGCCGGACATTGATGGCTTCGAAGTCGCGCGGCGCTTGCGGGCGCAGCGCCGCACCCGCCACATCCCGATCCTCTTCCTGACCGAGAAGCGCGAACGGCGCGATAAACTGCAAGGACTTCAATTGGAAGCCGATGACTATATCACCAAGCCTTTCGACATCCGCGAACTGGGGCTGCGGGTTCGTAATGCCCTGCAACGCGCCCAACGCGAATCGCTCACCCACGCGGTGACCGGGTTGCCCCAAGGCGTGCTGGTGGATGAAGCCCTGGCCCAATGGCTGGCCAGCCAGCCCGCCCCGCCGCTGTGGGTGGTGGGATTACGTCACCTGGATGCCTTCCGTGAGGCCTACGGCATTATCGCCGCCGATGATGCACTGCGTGCTGTGGCGCTACTGTTAGGACAGCAACTTCCCAGCGGGCCTGAGCATACCGCCTTCTTGGGGCATCTGGATAGCACGGTGTGGGTGTTGATCGGTGCCCCTGAAGCCAAAAGTGGCTTTGGCGAGCGCCTCACGCGGCAGTTGGAACAAGCCCTGCGGCTCTTTTACCGCAGTGATGATCTGGATGCCGGGCGTTTCGAAGGCGCGCGCCTGGATGTGGCGGTCAGACCTTTTGCTCCGCCAACCACCCCAACCACCGTTACCGCTTTACGCACGGCCTTGTTGGGGCTGATGGAGACTAATAACAAATGAGAATCACCCTGGTCATCCCCACCTACAACGAAGCTGAAAACCTGCCCCACCTGGCCGAAGCCCTGTTTGATCTGCCCCTTCCCGAACTGCGCCTGCTGGTGGTGGATGATGCCAGCCCCGATGGCACCGGGCAGATCGCTGAAGGGCTCAACGCGCGCTGGCCGGGGCGGGTGCGCGTGCTACACCGCGCGGGAAAACTCGGCCTGGGCACGGCGTATATCCAGGGCTTCCGCCTGGCTATGGAGGAGGCTGACGCCATCGGCCAGATGGACGCCGATTTTTCGCACCCACCAGCAAAGGTGGTGGAACTGGCGGCGGCGCTGGAGACCTGTGACCTGGCGATTGGGTCGCGCTATGTGCCCGGCGGCTCACTGGACGAGCGCTGGCCATTCTGGCGGCGCTGGCTCTCCGGTTTCGGCAACGCTTACGCGCGCACCATCCTGGGCCTACCGCTCCGGGATGCCACCGGTGGCTTTCGCTTATGGCGGCGCGAGGCGTTGCAGCGCCTGCCCTTGGAACGCGTGCGCTCGAACGGTTATGTCTTTCAGGTGGAGATGGCTTACCTGGCGCACTTGTACGGGCTACGCATCCGCGAAATCCCGATTCATTTTGCTGACCGGCGCTGGGGGCAATCCAAGATGAACCTGCGCATCCAGGTCGAAGCCGCCTACCGGGTGTGGCTACTGCTGAGCCAGTACGCCGATATACGACAGCAGCGGAAATCGGTTCAGAGCAAACCCTCCACGCGTTAGCCTTCTAAGCAATGATACGCCTGGAGCACCCGCTCCCATTCCTCTAAATTGAGCGTCTCGGCACGGCGGCGCGGGTCAATCTCCGCTTGCTGAAGCAGGATTTCGACCCGAGCGGGCGGCCATCCCAATCCTGCCGCCAGGGCGTTGCGCAGCGTCTTGCGGCGCTGGGCAAACGCTGCCTGCGCCAGGGAAAAGAAGGTCGGCAGTTCCTCCGCCGGCAAGCGCGGCTGGGGGTATAAATCCACGCGCAAAATGGTCGAGTCCACCTTGGGCGGCGGGTAAAATGCACCGGCCGGGATACGCCCAACCGGGCGAGGTTGACCGTAGACCTGCACGCTGAGCGCCAGCAGGCTCAAGTCTCCCGGCTTGGCGCAGATGCGTTCGGCAACCTCGCGCTGCACCGTCAGCACCAGGCGCTGGGGGCGTACCGTGCCCTCCAACAGGCGGCGGATGAGCGCCGACGTGATGTAGTAGGGGATATTGGCCACCACCAGCAGGGGATCGGCATTCGCCAGCCAGGGCGCCAGGTCGAGGGTCAGGATATCACCCTGGAGCAGGATGACGTTGCTTGCCCCAGCCAGCACCTCGTGCAAAAGCGGGATCAGCCGTCCATCCAGTTCTACCGCCACCACGCGCCGAGCGGCGTGAGCCAGGTAACGGGTCAAGGTGCCCAGCCCGGCCCCCACCTCTAACACGGTGGCGTGGGGGGGAATCTCCGCTGCGGCAACAATGCGCTGCAAGACGTTGGGGTCATAGAGGAAGTTTTGCCCCAACGACTTTTTGGGCTGCAAGCCGTGCTGGCGGAGCAACTGCGGCACGTTGAGCGGGGGCAAGGTTACGGCAGGATCCATGGGATGGCACTCGGTACCGGGGTGAGGAAGTAAATCGTCACATACTGATGCCAGGGCTGGTAGTCGTCATCGCTGTAGCCCAGGTCTATCCAGTAGCGCCCGGGGATACCCCCACCGACATCGGCCACCACGCCGATGCCATAACCGGGCACGTACAGGCGCTGGCCCAACATCCAGGAATACCAGGCCCGGGTCACGGCAATGATGCCATGTTGGAGGGGCAACCCGCTGGCGGTCGCCGTCGAACAGCGCGAAACGCCCAAGCGGCAGGGGGAGTAGGACGTGGCATACACGGTCACCGCGCGCCAGTATTCCAGCGTGCCTTGCGGAGTCTCCAGGGTGCGGATGACCACTTTGGTGCCGTAGCCCATACGCTGGGGCTTGGGTTCTTTGGCCACCCAGCGCGCCTCCAACGTTCGTCCCACTTCCTGACCATCCTCATAGCGCACGCGCAGGCGCGAGACCTCAACGCCGTATTCGCCGGGCACGATCACCCGGCGCTGGTCTAACTCGGTTTCAGGGTCGGGCTCATATTCATTTTTGAAGGGCAGTATCTCTTGTTCCAAAACCACTTCCTCGCGCACCCGCACCACGCGGATCCGACCATCTACCGGCACGGGCTGATCCTCTGCCGGCTGGCTGTAATCCAACCCTTGCAGGGCGATACCGGCGGCGGCCAGGGCATCGCCTACCGTGGCAGCGGCACTACGCAGAGTCAGGGTTTGTCCATCCACCTGGATCTGAAGGGGGCGCGCCCGTTGCACCGTCACGGTCAAATCGGGGGTGAGCGGCGTTTCGGCCGCCGGGCTGATCTGATCCCCCGGATTCAGGTCAAGCGCGCATTCGGCCAGCGCCTCGCTCAGGGTGAACGCCGCCGAGTAGCAAACCCCTGCGGTGCCATCGGCCTGCCAATGGATGGGCACGGCGCGGCGCACCATCAAATGATAAACCGGGGCGGGTGGTAAGGGCAGATAGGGGTCCACCATCTGTCCGTCCCGGTAAATGCGGTCGCCGGGGAAGAGACGCACGCCTGCCTGTTCAAGCAGATTGGCTGGGATACGTTCGACGCTGCGCAACGCCATGCCCTGCTGTTCCGGCCAGATTGCCAAGGTCACCGGGCGGGCATGTTCCAGGCTCAGCGTGCCCTGCCACCAGGGTGCCCACAGCGGACGCGCCGGCAGCCAGCGATCACCGGGCTGGGGCGACGCCACCGCCCCTAACACCTTGCCCAGGGTGAGCGCGCGTGTGCGCACCACCCACCAGGTGCCATCCACGCGCAGGGGGATGTCACGCTCCAGTCCAAACCAGAGCAACGCCCCGCCCGCTACCATGCACAGCAGGCTGAGGGCCAGTACGCGTTGCCAGGAATGCCTGAGGAAGGCTTTCATGCCCCCTATTGTACCTTGAAGGCGGTTAGCAGGGTTCATCTAGGGATTTAGGTAATCCCCGCGCTGCTGCACCAATGCCGGCAAATACGGCGCAAAGGTACGCAAGTTGGTGCGCAAGGTGGCCGCTGTATCGGCGCGGGGCGCCAGGAAGGTGACTGTATCATCGCCGCAGATCAGGTTCTCGGGGATGGTCCACTCCCCCACGATTTGCCACGCGGCAGGCAATTCTTCCGGAAACCAAGCGGTGTAAATCATCACTGCGTCAGCCCGGCGGGTGAGGTCGGATATGATCTGCGGCCCAAAGGTGCCGTTCAAACGGGCCTGGGCAACCTCTCGCGTCGCCAGCCCGGCCAGATCCACCACGTGGGCATCGGTGAAGTAAGACACGGCGCCGATGTCGTTCAGCACCACCGTGCTCTGGTTGTAAAACTGGCGCACAAAGCGCGCCATCTGCACTTGCTGGTGATAAATGTTCGTGGTTGCGCGCGGCGTGTTCAATGTCATGTAGCCGCCGGCCAGCACCGCCAGCGCCAGGATCAGCGCCGCTACCAGCGCCTGGGCAGTGTGCGCCAGGGCCGGCGTGGAGAACCAGCGCCGCAGGTCGAGGTTGAAGAGCGGTCCGGCTAAGACCAACAGACTGCTCGCCACCAGGTAAGCCTGATAGCGCATCATCGGGCCCACCGCGGCCAGGGCGAGGTGGAGCAGCGAGGTGCCCAACACTACCAGCATGAGCATCACCTCACCATTCAGACGCTGGGCGCGCTTCCATTGGGTTATTAGGCCGATCAGCAATCCCAAGAGCAGGAAGCCCATCTGCGGCGCCAGGGCCAGGTTGGTTAAAAATCGCCTTAGAATGAGCGAGAACAGGCTGACCGGCCCCAGTCCGCTGCCCAATGATCCCTTGACCAGCACCGAACTGGGCAGAAACCACCAGCCCTGCCGGACGTACCACAGGCCAAGCGCGGCTACCGGCAATGCCGCCAGCGCCACTAAGCCTATCCCCAGCCCCCAGCGGCGGCGAAAGATCAACAGCCCTGCCGTCACCGCCACCAGGAACAATCCCTCGTAGCGCACCAGCGGCAATAGCGCCGCCAATCCCAGGAGCAAGCCCCGCGTCTTTGACGCCTGAGGGGTCTCCCAGACGGTTTCCAGGGCCAGCAGGAACGCCAGCATGACCACGGTGTGTAGAATATGCTCCATGCCGCTAAAGACCATGGGCACAAGGGGCATGGCAACGATCAGCAAGCACAACGCCAGCACCCGTTGAGGGACGGTTAACCCGCGGCGACACAAGAAGCGTTCGCCCAGGATCAGCAGTGCCACCCCCAGCGCCAGGTTGTACCAAAAGGGGAGGCTGGCGTGATTGCCGACCAGGCGCATCCCCAGCGCCAGCATGGCCGTCCACAACGGCGAGGATGAGGAGGCCGAGAATGCGTAACGCGTCACCCCCCACACGCCGTGAAAGGCCAGGTTTTTGGCCATCGCCAGGTGAATGTAAGCATCGTCTTGGGCGTAGATGAGATGACCATCATTACGCCGGAGGGCGATCAGCATGGTCACCGCAGTAAGCAGGCCGAAAACGCCCAGCGGGATCAACCAACCCCAGATGTTTCGCAAATGCGAAGGCGTTTCCTTTTGACTCATCACCCGAATTTTACTATCATAAATACATGGAATTTAGCGCTTGTCTGCGAATGTAATGTAAAGGAGTTGCGCCCATGCCCCCTTTACCCTTTAATCTTCCTCCGGTACCACCCCTGCCGTTTTATATCCATCCTCTGGTGTTTTGGACCATTGTGTTGATTGTTGGCATCATTTTTGCCATTACTTTTATGCGTTTCTTATTTGCACCAGCCGAAGAGAAAAGCAGTGCTCTGGTGATTTTCATTCTAATGGTTGTGGGGGTGGCGCTGATCTACCTGGCGGCGCTGAATGCCCCGCAGATCGTCTATAAATTCAAGCGTCTAACGGCGCCCATTTTCCGCTGGTGAGGGGGTCTCTCCGCCACCGTTGCTGTTCAGGTCGCCGTAGGCCAGGAACAGCGCCATCTGGGTGACGGCGGCATAGGTGGCTTCGAGTTGTGCGCTCAGGCTCAAGCCGGCGGCGATCTCCGGGTCGCCCAACCGTTTCAGCAGGGGTTGGGGAATGGTCGGCGCTTGCATCTGGAACGGCAGATGATCAAGGTCATCACGCAGGTTCCAAAATGTCTCCCAATCGGCATCCAGAGGTTGGGGATGCTCCCGCTTAAGGGGTGTAGGCTGCGTCGCACGCCGCACCGTCTTCGCCAGCGTTACCCCGCGCCGTTGGCGCAACTCTTCCAGGATCTGGTCCTGGCTGCGCCCCCGCATGCGGAAAAGCAGGAAGGGATCTTCATCGAAGCGTTCGCCCAGGATGTAATGGGTGGCGGCGATATGCTTGCAAGGGTTCGCCGAGTCCGGGCAAGAACACGAGGTGAAGAGGTCACCGCGGGCGATCGGGAAGAGGTTCACCCCCGCCGCGGCGAAGGCTTCTTCGATGTTTGGCGGCATCTCGCCGGCCAACAGTTGCGCCGCAAAGACGGCTTGATCGGCTAACACATCCAGTACCTTCTCCCACTGGCGCGGCGTCAGTGGGGTCAGGCGAATGGTGACTTTATAGGGACGGGGACGGGAGCCCTGCACCAGGGCTTCTATGCCGCCCTCGCGCTCTTCGATCTTCAAAACCTGGCCGGCGCGGGCGTAGATTCGGCCGCGCTGCAGGCGGCGCAGGTCGGTGATCTGCTCCAGGGCTTGAATCCAGCGCCGTGACCACCAGTTTTTACCGAACTCACCGCGCGCACTGATGGCTTTGATGCCGCCCCTGGCTTTGCGCGGCTGCCGCGGCCCCCACGCGGTAAACTCACGATCCTTAGCGTCATGATATTGGCTCATACGTGGCTTTCCCCTGCGGGCGTAACATCACCAGATCACGCAACTGCTCGTTGCTCAATTCGGTCAACCAGGACTCATCCTCGCCGATGATGGATTGGGCCAGGCCCACCTTGGATTCGATCAGGTCATCAATCCGTTCTTCCAGCGTACCCTGGGTGATCAGTTTATGCACCTGGACGTTGCGCGTCTGTCCAATGCGGAAGGCACGGTCGGTGGCTTGGTTTTCCACCGCCGGGTTCCACCAGCGATCAAAGTGGAAGACATAGGTGGCACGGGTGAGGTTCAACCCCAACCCACCCGCTTTGAGTGAGAGGATGAATACCGGTGGGCTGTGGTCATCCTCTTGAAACCGGCGTACCATCTGCTCGCGCTGGCGCGGCGGTGTGCCACCGTGCAGGAAGTAGACCGGAACGTTCAGGTGGAGAGGGATTGCCTGGGCCAGCAGTTCACCCATCTCGGCAAATTGGGTGAAGACCAGCGCACGGTCGCCAGCGGCGATCACCTCATCCAGCATCTCAATCAGGCGGTTCAGTTTGCCACTGCGCCCGTTCAACATGGCACCATCTCGATGGGGATCCAGCGGCTGGTGCAGGAACTGGGCAGGGTGATTGCAGACCTGCTTCAATTGGGTGATCATGCTCAGGATCAGGCCGCGTCGTTGCATGCCCTCACTTTCCTCGATCCGTGCCAGGGTCTGGTCCACCACCGCTTGGTAGAGGGTAGCTTGCTCCTCGCTGAGGGTGCAGTACTGCTTAATCTCGATCTTCTCAGGCAGGTCCTGGATAACGCGGGGATCGGTCTTGACTCGGCGCAGGATGAACGGCGCCACCATGCGGCGTAGACGCTGGGTGGCCTCGGTACTACCAAAGCGCTGCACCGGCAGGACGAACTCACGGCGGAAGGTTTCCAACGACCCCAGGTAACCCGGGTTGAGGAAATGCATGATAGACCAGAGGTCATCCAAACGGTTCTCAACCGGTGTGCCGGTTAGCGCCACCCGGAATTGGGCTTTAAGGCGGCGCGCGGCCTGGCTTTGGCGCGCCGAGGGATTCTTGATATTTTGCGCCTCGTCCAGAATCACGCCAAACCATTCTAACGATTCGAACAGGGCCTGATCCTGGCGCAGCAGGGCGTAACTGGTGACCACCATGTCCACCGTTTGGGCTGCCTGATGAAAGGCCTCATCGCGCAGGCGGTTCGGCCCTTGATGGATCAGCAGGCGCAGGGAGGGGGCAAAGCGCTCCGCCTCGCGCTGCCAGTTGGTGACTACCGACGTGGGGCACACCAACAGCACCGGGGCCGGCAACTGCCCGCACTGCTCTTTCTCGTGCAGAAGCAGTGCCAGGGTCTGGATGGTCTTGCCCAACCCCATGTCATCAGCCAAACACGCCCCCAACCCGTAGCGGCGGAGGAAGGCCAACCAGGAGAAGCCCACACGCTGATAGGGGCGCAATTCGCCGCGCAAGGAGCGTGGTGGGGGTAGTTCGCTCAGGCGCTGGGGTTCTTTAAGCCGTTCCAGCCACTCGGCCAGCCAGCCCTCTGCCTGCACGTCATCCACCGGCAAATCGTGCACCTGAGCGGTGCCCAGCGCCAGGCGGGTGGCTTCGAGCAGGGTGACCGGCGCGCTCTGGCGTTGTTTTTCCCAAAAGCGGATCGCGGCCTCGACCTGTGCGCTATCCAACAGCACCCACTGGCCGCGTACCTGAACCAGCGGGGACTTGAGCGCCACCAGTGCCTCAAACGCCTCGCGGGTGAGGGTGGTATCCCCAAGCGCGATTTCCCACTCAAACTGCACCAGCGAGCGCAAGTCGAGCAATCCGGTTCCCGTTGAGGGCGGCTGGGCTGTGGCCGGCTTGAGGCGCACGCGCACCCCCAGGCGTGCCCCGCGCTGGTTCCACCACGGCGGGGTCAGGATGCCAAACCCGGCCTGTTCCAGAATCGGCACCACCTCGCGCAGGAAGCGATAGGCCGCTGGCGTATCCAGGCTGATGCCGGTGGGATGGCGGGCGGCCAGGCTGGTAAGAATGGGCGGGAAGAAGCGCGCGGCATAACCCAACCCCGCCAGTAGGCGCTCCTGGGGGGCGATCAGGCGGTCGCTCAGTTGGGCCAGTTCGCGCGGGGACTTGAACCAGATATCCTCGGCCGAGATGAGCAGACTGGGGTCACTGCGAGATTGGAGCAGGTAGTGCAATTCCCAGGTGCCTTCGGCGCTGGGCTGGTCGGATGCAGGCGGGGCTTCGAGCAAAAACGCCACGCGGAAGTGCTCATCGCCGGCGACGTGCAGGTTGCGCAGCCAGGCCTGCAGGGTGCTGTGGAGGGCGCGCACCTGAGCCAGCGACGCCCGCACCATTGGATCAGGACGGAAGAGCGCTTCCAGCCAGCGATCCTGCACCTGATCGGAGTCCGGGGGGATAAGGGGCATCTGGCTGCGCCCCCAGGTGCGCACCAGGGCATCGGTGGCATAACGGATGAAGTCATCCAACAGAGCCCGCGGCGAGGGGAAAAACGGCCGGCCGCGCGGATGAGGGCGGCGCTCAGCCCGGCACAGCGGTGGCATGGCTTGCTCCAGGCGATCCAAACGCTGGGCATCGTTGGGGCCGTCCAATACCGGCAGCCAGCGCGCCAGGTAGTGCCCACGCGGGCCGTCCGGTGGCTGTAAGGTGGGCAGGTATTTCTGCTGAGCCAGGATCTCCAGCACCAGGTTGCACACCACCTGCCAGTAGCGCGTATCGGCGCCGAGGCGGAAGACACCCGCCACGCCCTCGGCAGGGAGGGTCGTTAGAATGGTAAACGCCTTCGCCAGTGGCAGGGTAAGGCCTGTTACCTGCCATTGGCGCAGCCGGGGCGTACTGGCCTGATCCATCTCATAAAGCGGGTGGAGCGTGGGTGAAGGCCAGGGGCGCAGATCATCCGAAGGCAGGTGCAAGACAGCGGTTGCCGGCTGGGCTTCGGACAAAGGGGTGCCTTCGCCCAGGCGCTGGCGCAGAGCCTCGGGCGGCACGCAAAACGGATGCGAGGGCGTCTTCACCACGGCATGGTCATCCGGTGCGGGCAAAGCGGTCAGTGCGGCGAGGTCCTCAGCCCAAAAGAGCACCTCGCCCGAGTCGGCCTGGCGTTTAGGCGGGCGCCAATGCGTATGCAGAACCCACATAAGGGTATTTGGCCATCCTTAATTGAAATCTGAAGGGGAATAACCCACTTGAACCAATGGTGAACCTGAAACCTTAGAGGCTTATTTTTCTTCCCGGGCTTGGGGCGACCAAAACCCGGGCACTGTGCGCGAAACAAGGATGAGGATCAATAAGTTCAATCATGCACAAGCGCAAAATAAACTCTGCGCAGGAAATTTCATTCCAGTTAGGTGTAATTATAACTCACTCTCGGCTTGTCAAGGGGGAAGGTGGTGTACAAGACGCCCAAACGGGGCCCTAAGGACCTTATTCCCACCCCAGCGGCCAGGCCCAGAGCGCGCCGCTCACCGTCAGGGCCAGCAGGTGGGAGCCGTTCCCCGTCCATACTAACCCTACCACGTCATCGCCCACTGCCAGGTCGGCCAGGCGTTTGCCATTCAAAGCCAGGATTTCGATCCGCCGCCCGACCTGCGGACGTTCAAGGTTGGGGCGGGCCAAGACTCCCCGTAGAGGCAGGTAGGCCTCATCCCCGCGCGCCGTCACCGCAGCGGGGGCATGCCTGCCGCCGGGCACATCCCAGAGGTAAAGGCGCGTATCGTTCTGCGCGGCGTGAGTGAGCAAGGTGTGTGCATCCACCCAGCCGATCAGAGCCTGTTCGGGCAGGTCCAGAACCACGGCACCCTGGATGAGATCCACCACCCGCACCCTTATGGCACTGGCTTCATAGGTGGGCATGACCTCGAGTGCCACCCAGTGCCCCTGCGGGCTGAATGCTGCCAGCGCCGGCGCGGGGTTGGTGGTGCGCACGGATTGGCTCTCGCCCTTTAACCACCAGGTACCCTCCAGGCCCTTCTGCCACACGTACAGGGTACCGGCCTCCTCACGCCCGGGTACCCCGCTGGCGGCGGCCAGGGCGCGCCCGTCTGCGCTCCACAGCACGCGGGTGATCACCTGGTGGGAGGGGAAGCCTTCCAGCACGGCCTCTTCCACCCCTTCTGGCAGGCGTACCACGCGCAGGCGCGCTCCATCGCCGTAGGCGAGACGGCGGCCATCCGGGGAGAAAGCGGCACCCTGGGGAGCGCGCCGGGCGCCGGGCAGGGTCAGCGTCAGGTAGCCATCGCTCCGGCGGTAGAGCAGATTGGAATCGTGGGGTGGATAGGCCAGCAGCACCCATTCGGCATCCGGGCTGAGCACCGGGTGCTGGAGGGGGGCCTCGAAACGCAGGGTGGGCTGGTCACCCGCAGCCACCGCCCACAGCGCCGCCCCGCCGGTGGTCAGATCGGCGGCGACCCAGCGCCCATCCGCGGAGGTCGTCAGGGGTAACTGCGGCCAGTTTACCGCAACGCGGTAGAGCACCTGCTCGGCGGCCTCGCGTTGGGCATATGGCCAACGCGTCAGGCGGCCATCGGCGTAGAAGAGGAGCAGCGCACCCTCATCGGCGGGGTCAAAAGTAAGAGCCAGAGGTGGCGCCCCCTCGTGGGAGAGATCTGCCAGGTGGCGGCGCGTGCTCACCTCCCACACCTGGGTGGGGATATCTCCCATCCCGGTCGCGCCCAGAGCGGCCAGGCGCGTGCCGCGGGTCGAATAGACCAGGCGCTGGGTGGGCAAGAGGTAGGGCGGCGGCGCAAAAACCGCCGCAGCGCCCTCGAACTGCCCCAGGACGGCCGCGCTCCGCCCGTCGAGCAAGGTTACGCCCTCGGCGGTACCCACCGCCAGCGCCCGCCCGCCGGGTGTCCAGGCCAGGGCGTAGGGGGAGAGGCACTCCCCCGCCGCTTGTAAGGTCAGGCGCGGTTCACCGCTGACGCGATCCAGGAAGCGCGGGCATGGTTCGCCCAGCGCAGCCAGGAGCACCGCTTGCCCGTCGGGCGTCCACTGCGGCCAGGGGGTGGTCGAGGAGGAGATCGTTGAGTCCGGGACCGAGACAACCGAGCCGCTGGTGAGGTCGAGGAGGAAGATGGGGTCGCCTTGTCCCGGGCGGATGCACTGCACCGCCAGCGTATCACCCCGGGGTGACCAGGCCAGGCCGCAAGTGAAGGCGCCCGGGGCGGTGACGGGGTAGGTTTGCATGGCGCCATCCGCCAGGGTGAGGACAGCCACCCGGCCGTCTTCCAGCGCCGCGGCGGCCGCGATCCCACGGGGATGGAGGGCCAGTGCCCGTAAGGGGGCCGCGAGGTCGCGATAGCCCCGTTCGCGCAGTTCCAGACCGCGGTCGGTGGGGTGGAGGGTGTGCCAGGAAAGGCCGTGCGCCCAGCCCAGCACCACGCCCTGGCCTTCGGGGAGAAAGGCAGCGGCCAGCAAGCCACCGCGGCCCAGGGCGAAGGGCTGATCCACCCTAAGGGCCGCGGGCGGGGGTAAGGCGGGGGTGGGAGGCGCGGTAATCGGCGCCATGGAAAGGGTGGGGGTGGGCGGTTGGGGTGAAGGGGAAGAAAGGGGCATCGGTGCAGTGCAGGCGGCAAGTATAAATGCAATTAAACCCCCGCTCCAAAACCATCGGTGAACTCTTGGGAATTTTAGGATGAGTCGAATCATTGGCAATATGGTAAGCACGGTGAAAAGATGAACCCTGGAGGCTTGCAAGACTATCCTGATTTCATCATAATAAGAATAACATAAATGCTCCCCGAAAGGGCAAACCCATCGCGAGGTGGGGCGCAAAGTCATGGGCCTGCCCGCTGTGGCAGGCCGCCAGACTGCCGAAGGAACGTGTTTCCAGCGGCAGTTTTTGCCTTTTTAATCCCTGTAGTTTTACTCGATAAGGAGGTGTCGCGATGAAACGTACGTTGTGGTCGGTCCTGTTGGTCCTGGCGCTGGCGTTGAGCAGTTTAGCCACCCTCGGCGCCGCCCCGCCTGCCCCCAAGGGCGATCCTATGATCGGGATCAACGTCCTGCTCAAGACAGAGGTCACGCCAAGTGTGCTCAACGACCTGGGCCAGTACGGCAAGGTGCGCGATGTGATCACCGAGATTAAAGCGGTTACATTGCAGGCACGCGCCAGCCAGCTGCCGCTCATCCGCAGTTTGCCCTACGTTGCAGCGGCCAACCCGGATGCCGAGCGCCAGGGCGCCCCCGTGGATACGGTGGCGGTCGAGGATTTTGCCAACGGCCTGAGCACCTGGGACCTGGATGCAATCAACGTGACCGATGTCGGCTTCAACAACCGCCAGGTGGACTTTGACGGCTCGGGGGTCTATGTGGCGGTGCTGGATACCGGTCTGCTCGATTCGTGGCGGCAGTACTTCCCGGAGGAGCGCATCGCCACGGAGTACGCCATTTCCTTCGGCGGGGGCGGCGGGGAGATGGGCTTCGTCTCCACCCAGCCCAATAAATGGGAGCACGACCAGAACTCGCACGGCACCCATGTGACCTCAACCATCATCGGCTACAGCCTGCGCGGTACGCCGGTCAACGGGGTCGCGCCCAAAGCCAAGATCATCCCGGTCAAAGTACTCAACCAGAACGGCTCTGGCTGGTCCTCGGTGGTGGCGCGCGGCATCACCTACGTGGCTGATCTCAAAGCCGGCCCACTCGCGAATTACCCGGTGGTGATCAATATGTCGCTGGGTGGCCCGGAACTGGATACAGTGGAGAAAGCGGCGATTGATTACGCCATCTCCAAGGGCGTGATCCTGGTCGCTTCGGCCGGCAACAGCGGGGAAGCCGGCATGGGCTACCCCGGCGCGTATGCACCGGTGATCTCGGTCGCTGCCTCTGGCTGGGTGGGCGAATGGGTTGGCGGACGTACCTGGTGGTATGCTAGCGATGTAACCGATCCTATAAACACCGCTGACTTTTACATTACCGACTTCTCCAGCCGCCAAAAGGATGGCCAGGACCTGGACGTGGCGGCGCCCGGCTCGTGGGTGGTTGGCCCGTATCAACTCCAGAGCGGCAAGATCTCGTACTACTTCCTCGGCGGCACCAGCATGGCCAGCCCGCACGTGGCCGGTATCGTGGCGCTGATGGCGCAGAAGAACCCCGCGCTCACCGCCGCGCAAGCCGAGAGCATCCTCACTAGTTCGGCCATCCCACTCCCCGCAGACTGCCGCAACATTTACACTCCCTACGGGACGACTGAAAATGTATGCTGGGATGCGGATGCCACCGGCGCCGGCTTGGCGACCGCCGATGCCGCGCTGGCGGCGACGCCGTAACCCTGATCTATCCCTGGGATAGGCTGACCCGCCGGGCCGACCCCCGGCGGGTCAGCGCTGTTAATTGATAAAATGCCAACGTTTTGTTAATAAAATTCTTGCATTCTTGGGGTATGGTATAGGACGAAGCACTTATGCCCAAATTCATCTTGGAACGAAAGGAGAGATAACCGATGGGAAAGGTTATTGGTATTGACTTAGGCACCACCAACAGTGTGGTCGCTGTGATGGAGGGAGGCGAGCCGGTGGTGATCACCACGGCTGAAGGGTCGCGCTTGTGCCCTTCGGTGGTGGCGTTCACCAAGACGGGCGAGCGCTTAGTCGGCATTCCGGCCAAGCGCCAGGCCATCATCAACCCTGAAAACACGGTTTATTCGATCAAGCGCTTCATGGGCCGCCGCTTTGAAGAAGTGGAGCAGGAGCGCAAGATGGTGCCTTATCAGGTAGTGCGCGGTCCGGCCGGCGACGCCCGCGTGCGCATCCCGGTGACCGGGCGTGAATACACTCCGCAGGAGATCTCGGCGATGATCCTGGCCAAACTCAAGGCCGATGCCGAGGCGTACCTGGGCGAGCCGGTGACACAGGCAGTGATCACCGTGCCGGCTTACTTCAACGACAGCCAGCGCCAGGCCACCAAGGATGCCGGCAAGATCGCCGGGTTGGAAGTCCTGCGCATCATCAACGAGCCGACGGCGGCGGCACTGGCCTACGGTTTGGATAAGAAGAAGAACGAGAAAATCCTGGTCTGGGACCTGGGTGGTGGCACGTTCGATGTCTCCATTCTGGAAGTTGGCGAGGGCGTCTTTGAGGTCAAGTCCACCAGTGGCGACACCCACCTGGGCGGCGATGACTGGGATCAGCGCATCGTCAACTGGGCGGTCGAGGAATTCAAGAAGGAGCACGGGATTGACCTGCGTGAGGACCGCCAGGCACTGCAACGCCTGCGCGAAGCGGCGGAGAAGGCGAAGATCGAACTCTCCAGCATGATGGAGACCGAGATCAACCTGCCCTTCATCACCGCCGATGCCAGCGGGCCCAAGCACCTGCAACTGCGCCTGACCCGCGCCCGCTTTGAGCAGATGACCAAGGACCTGCTCGAGCGCTGCATCCCGCCGTTCGAAAACGCGCTGCGCGATGCCAACCTGCGCCCGGACCAGTTGGATGAGGTGATCCTGGTCGGTGGCGCCACCCGCATGCCCATGGTGCAAGACCTGGTGCGCCGTCTAACCGGCAAGGAGCCTAACAAGAGCGTCAACCCCGATGAGGTCGTGGCTATCGGTGCCGCCATTCAGGCCGGCGTGCTCTCCGGCCAGGTCAAGGACATCTTGCTGCTGGATGTGACCCCGCTCTCGCTGGGTGTGGAGACGCTGGGCGGTGTGATGACCGTGATCATCGAGCGCAACACTACCATCCCGGTGCGCCGCTCGCAGATATTCTCCACCGCCGAGGATAACCAAACCGCGGTGGACATCCACGTCCTGCAGGGTGAGCGACCGATGGCGGCGGATAACATCAGCCTGGGCCGCTTCCGCCTGGATGGCATCCCGCCCGCACCGCGCGGTGTGCCGCAAATTGAAGTAACCTTCGATATTGACGCCAACGGCATCCTCAACGTCTCGGCGCGGGATAAAGCCACCGGGCGCGAGCAGAAGGTGACCATCACGGCCACCACCAACCTCTCGAAGGATGAGATCAACCGCCTGATCGAAGAGGCACGCAAGCACGAAGCCGAGGATCGCCGCCGCCGCGAACTGGCCGAGGCGCGCAACATCGCCGATAACGCCATCTACCAGGTCGAGAAGACCCTGCGCGAGCGCGGTGATAGCTTGCCTGCCGACCTGCGCCGCGAGGCCGAGGACAAAGTCAACGACCTGCGCCAGGCCATGAACGGCGACGACATCCAGCGCATCCGCAACCTGACCGAGCAGGTCAACCAGATCTACGGGCGCCTGCTCCAGGTTACGCCGCAGGCCGCGCCCAGCGGTGATGGCCAGGCGCGCCAGTCCACCACAGAAGGGGACGTGGTCGAAGGCGAATTCCGCGAGGCCTAAGCCTCCCGCTTTTCCCCACAGCGACCCCCACCGCTCTCCCCCGAGGGCGGTGGGGCATTTTTTCGCCTACCGCACGGTGAAGTGGATTTCAGCGCTGGTCGCGCGGTTGCCGGCCAGGTCTTCGGCAATGACCTCCAGCGTATGCTCGCCGCGGACGGCTTCCCACAGCCGGATATAAGGCGGGGCAAAGGTCTCGCCGATCACGCGCCCGTCCAGGCGCCAGATCAGGCGATGCACCCCATAGGTATCGCTGGCTTCGGCATAGAGGCCGACTACGCCGTTGGTCGGGCGCAACAGGGTCTCACCCGCGCGGGGCAGGCTCACCTGCACCTGTGGAGGGGTGTTATCCACCGTCACCTGACGCAGAGCCGTCTCCACCCGCTGATCCCGGTGTACCAGGGTCAAGCGCAGGATGTAAACGCCGTCAGGCAGGGCGGTGGTATCCCAGGTGGCGAGCACCCCCTCATCCACCGGCGCCTCCCCCGTGGCCAGGGTGACCCAAGTCCGCGGGTTCAAGCCTTCCCCCACCTGGACGCGGTAAGCGGCAAAATCGGCAGCCGTCGCACTGCCCTGCACCGTCACGGTTCCCCGGAGGTAGACCAGAGGTGGCGGCTGGCTGAAGTGCACCTGTGGGTTGCTCGGCACACTGGGGATATTGTCATATTGGGTAGGGGGTAAGGGTAAGCCGGCCTGTGCCGCCCAGGTGGCGGCTTCAGGTGGTAGGACCATATAGACACGCTCTTCAATCAATTCCGGCGGGGTGAAGGCTGTCGCCAGGCGTCCGGTCTCACGGTTTACCGCGTAGCGGCGATAGAGGGTATCGTACTGGGTGGGAAGGTTCTCGCTGAGGAAGACCTCCCGCACCACTTGGGGACAATCGGCGGTCGGCAGCAGTCCGGAGGGGTCGCAGACGTTGAGCAGGGTGATCCCCGGTGGGGTCGGCCAATCCTGCGGCGGCAGGTCGCGGTGGAGATAGCGCATCAGCCCCTGCCACAGGCCAGCCGCGAGGGACGGGCTGAGCGCAGCCCCCGTTTCACCGGCGCGGTAGCCCACCCACACCGCCACCAGGTAGTGCGGGGTGTAACCGACCGCCCACACCGTCTGCCCATCCTCCACCTGCCCCACTTTAACCGCGGCAGGACGCCCGAGGGAGAGCATTTCGGCGTTTTCCAGGCGCTGGCGGCGCGCTTCGCTATCGCCGAGGATGTGATGCACCAGGTAAGCCAGTTGCGCGCTGATCAGGGGGCGCACGGCGGGCGTTTCGCCATCCAACCACAGCGTGCCATCGCTGCCTTCCAGGCGCAGCACGCTCAGCGGCTGTGAGGCCGGCCAGCCGTCCACATGGTAGCCCAATCCCAGGGTGGCGAAGGGCAGGTAGGCCTGGGCAATTTCGGTTAGGGTGAGCGGGGCACCCTGGGTTAAGAAAGTCGTAGCCTCCATCTCGCTCAAGGGCAACCCCAGAGCGCGGGCGGTTTGCACCACCGTAGGTGCACCAAGTTGAGCCATCACCTTGTCCAGGGCCGCCCGATCATCGCCCACCAATGCCAGGCGCAGGCGTTCTGGCCCGTGGTAGCGCGCGGCGGAGGCAACCTCTGCCTCGGTAGTCGCAGCGGGGATGTCCCAGACCAGGGTGGCCGGGCTCATCCCGCGGGCAAAGGCGGCCAGCGCCAGGAAGGGGGTGAGCAGGCTGCCGCTGGGACGGCGGCTGAGGGCAGTGGCATACCGGCCTTGGGCATCCATTTCAACCAGTGCCAGTGTCTCGCCCCGGTTCACATCCACGATGATGGCACCGCCGGCCAGCGCGCCGGGTTGAGGGGGGAGCAGAGCCGTCGGCAAGAGGGGTAGCTCACGTGCCGCCGCACAGGAAGCGGCTTCAGCCTCGCTACCCACCGCCAGGTTTTGAAAATAAACCCGCAGGGCACAGGCCAGTTGCGCCTGCAGATGGCGATCCAGCGTTGTGAGCAGGCGCAACCCGCCGCGCTCCAACACCTCGGCCGGGTAGGTGGCTGCCAGCGCCGCCTGCACCTGCGCCACAAAGGCATCCTCCGGCGTGGTGGGCGCCTCGCGGCGCGGGAGCAAGGTGGGAGGATGTTGACGCGCCTCGTTGTAGGTAGATGAATCAATCACCCCTGCCTTTAGCAAGCGCTCCAGCACCTGGCGTTGGCGTTCCAGCGCCGCCTCAGGGGTGTCCAGCGGATTGAGGGCAGGGCTTTCTAACGCCGCCAGTAAGAGCGCCACCTCGCCGGGGTTAAGGTCGGTCGCGGTCTTGCCGAGGTAGCGCAGGGCGGCTTGCTCCGCACCGTAGATTTGAGGACCAAAGCGGGCACTGTTGAGGTATGCCGCCAGCACCTGCGCGTGTCCGAAGCGGGCAACCGCTTGCCAGGCCAGCAGGCGCATGCGCAACGCCCGCCGCAGTGAGGGCGGCTCGCGCCAGAGTAAGAGATCGCTGACCAGGCGCTCGGCGAGGGTTTTGGGGGTTGGGTCAAGGCTAAAAGCAAACCCCGGGCTGGTCCAAAAATCGGGCTGGTGCAGGGTGAGGGTAGCCTGCACCAGCAGGGGACTGAACGCTTCGGGCGAGCCCGGCTCCACGGTACGAAAACGCCGCGCGCCCATGCCGCCATCCAGTGCCGCCAGCACCTGGGTACCGCTTCGGTCATACAGACGGGTGGGCTGGATGAGGCGCCCGGTATTCGGCGCCAACAAGGCGCTCAAAGTTTCAATGGAGGGCAAGTCGGCGGTGAGGACGGCGTAGCCCAGCGCCAGTCCCAGGCTCAGGAGCACCACACTCAAGGCGACCACCAGCGTGATGCCCATCCCGAGGCGTAAAACGCGCCGACTGAAGGCGCGCCGGCGGTGGGCTTGGCGGATACGGCGAGCTTGCAGGATATGATGGACCCACAATGCGCGCATGCTGGTTTTCTTAGCGGGTGGCGGTGACCGCCGGGGTCGGGGTGGGCGGGGTGCCGGTCAGGGTGGAGGAACGGAGTAAGGTGGGCGTGGGAGTAGCCAGGCGCGCCAGGGCTTGCTGGGCTTGGGTGCGCCAGGCGACGGGCACAGCCTCTTCTGGGAGGGTGAGCAGGCGCTGCCAATCGGCGTAAGCGGCGCGCGGGTCTAAGGGTTCCACAGCCTGGGCGCGCCAGTAGTACACAGCGGCTTTATCGGCGTCACTACGTGCCAGCCCCTCAGCCTTGCTCAATTGCATGTAGGCGTCGCCATAGGCTTCCAGGCCTAACAGTGCCCGCCCGCGGCCCAGGTTAGCCGCAAATGAGCGCGGGTTGAGGTTGAGCGCCTGCTTGAAATCATCCAATGCGGCTTCATACGCTTTGGCTTCCAGGTTGATCTCGCCGCGCTGCAACCACAGGGCCAGGTTCAGGCGGTCGGCGGCCAGGGCGCGGTCCAGCAGGGCCAGGGCTGGCTCAACGCGCCCTTGGCGGGCATAGGCTTGTGCCAGCCAGCTCAGCACTTCGTTATCGGAAGCGGCAGGCCCGTAGGTCAAGTACACTTCCAGGGGCGGGATAGCCAGCACGGGCTGGTCCTGTAAGAGATAAATTTGCCCCAGCAAACGGTATGCCGGCAGCAAGGACACATCGCGTCGTAACGCTTCCTGCGCCTGGGCTAACGCGGTTTCCAGGTCGTTTTGGCGCAAGGCAATCCAGGCGCGGTAGTAAGCTATCCAGGGTGACTCGGGGATCAGGTTGGCGGCCTGCTCGAGGTAGTTGGCAGCCCCTGCGTCATCCCCTTGCGCGTTGGCCAGGGCGGCCAGTTCGAGGTAGGCTTCGGCCAGGTTGGGGTCGAGGCGCAGGGCCTCTTGCAGGTTGCGCGCGGCTTCATCGGCCTGGCCGGGGTTAGCACCGAGCAAGGCGCGCGCCCGTCCCAGGTAAGCCGGGGCGTAGTTTTTATCCGCCTTGAGCGCCGCGTTGAAGGCATCCAATGCCTGGGCGTAAGCGCCTTGTTTCAAGTAAATTTGCCCGATCAGGGTATAGATATCAGGGGCAGGCTGGATTTGTGCGGCCTGATCCAGGTATTGGATGGCACGATTATCATCCCCCCGTTCGAAGGCGCGCACACCCAAGCTGTAGGCTTCAATAATCGGATGAGGGGTGCGCCCATAGGCGGGGGTAGGAGTATAGGTGGCTTCCAGCGCTGCCCAGGGCGGGGTAATGGTGGGGGTGAAGGCGGGGTTGGGGGTGACAGTGGTTTGTATCTGTGGCAAGGGAGTAGCGGTAGGGAGGGGCTGGAAGGAAATGGCGGCACGGGTGGGCTGGGCGCGCTGGCGGAGGCGGTTCACACTGAAAATTCCTGCGGTCACTAATGCCAGGACCAGCACCACCAGACCGCCGTAGAGGGCGATGCGCCGCCACAAGTGATGGGTGGCTTCATCGCGCGGTTTTTCCAGTTCCACCTGCCAGGTGCGGCGCTGTAGGGCTGCCGGGACAACCAGGCGCTCGTCACGCGGGAGTGCACCCATCAGGATCAAACCCCGCCGTGCATCCAGGTTGTCGGGGTCGAGGCGCAGGACTTCGCGCAGGCAGTACAGGCGCTCTTTGGGCGTCTCCACTGCGGCGCTCATCCACAGCCAGTACTCGGGCTGGTTGGGATCACGGCGCAATAACCGCGTCAGCAGGTCACGAGCGCGGGCACGCTGTCCCTGTGCCAGGGCGTTGCGTACTTCGGCCAGGATTTGCTCATCTACCATGCTGGTGAAAAGTGTAGCACAGCCTGCCCGAGCGGGCAAGGAAGGCGGGCGCGGGAAATGGTAACGGGAACAAACAAACGAAAGTATGGCTTTGGTTTTAGAATAATCGGAGCGGGTGTATATTAGGAGCAACAATGCCAGTATTGCGCGTTTCGCACCTTTCGAATACAAGACAAACAAAGACTTGAATCGAGAATTTGGGTCACCGATTTCGGCTATGGCAATGTTATTCCAGCCTGGTGGTTAATGCCCAAACCCAGATAACACGGTGCGCAGTGATACCGCAACTTTATTCTCCGTAAGGTGATTTTAATTATCGGATTATTGGTGGTCCTTCCCCTATATTCCTACACCGGCACGGAGGTAATGTCATATGCCTACCCCATTCCGCACGTTTGGTTTCGGTTTGTTGCTATGGGCGTTGCTCAGCCTGGCGTGCGGCCTGGTGCCGCGCCTGAGCCTTGAGACGACGACGCCAACCCCATCGTCTGCCTCCCCCTCCGATCTTCACAGCACACTGGCCGCCCTGCAGACCCAGGTTGCCCAACTGCAAGCAACCTACCCTTCTGAAGCAACGGCCTCGCTGGTTCCCGCGCGCCCGTTGGAGACCCCGCTCCCGCCTTCCTCATGGCAAGCCGTGACCCTGGGACCAGTGCGCCTCAATGTGCCGGCAGAGTTAGCCCTCCAGGTGGATGTAGAAACCGTGCCCGCTGTTGGCGAAACCGAGGCGTTTGGCCCTTGGGAGGTGGCTCCGGCCCACTGGCGAGCGCGCCTGTGGGATTATCCTCTCATCGAGCATGCTCATGAACCCTGGATTTGGGTTTACCCGGCGCGCGACTATATGCAAATGAACCCCGATGCCGACCGCGCGATCCAGACATTAGGAGTACTGCTAAACCGACCGTTTGGGCTCAACCAGCCCGAAGACCTGCCGCATCCTGTATTTGCAAGCATGGCGGCGCGGGTTTTTGCCGCCGCTGTGCAACGCCTGGATTTCAGCGGTGGGAGCGGCCTTCGGGTAATCACCTATTACGCGCAGGATGTCACCCCCATCGAGAACAGCGACCTGCTTTATGAGTTTCAGGGGCTCAGCGCAGATGGTGCCTGGTATATTGTGGCCACCATGCCCCTCAGCCACCCTGGTTTGCCGGCGGCAGATGTGGGCGTGCCTGACCTTAGCGATCCTAATGCAGATTGGATGGGGTATTATGCCGCGGTGACGGCTTACCTGGAACGCCAGCCGGCCACCTCGTTCACGCCGACCCTAGCCTCTCTCGATGCGATGTTCCGCTCCCTCCAGGTCATGCGCTAAAGCCGGTGGCTGGTCACGCTCAGGCCACTGCCGATGATGGGGGCTGGGTAGGGGCTTCATCCGGCAGCAGGTCAATCCGCCCGGTGGCGCCGTCCAGGCGTATGCGCTGCCCATTGTGCAGGCGCTGGGTGGCGCGATCCACGCCGACGACCGCTGGCAGGCCATATTCCCGCGCTACCACCGCGCCATGCGTCATCATTCCACCCACCTCCATGATCAATCCGGCAGCAGAGAGGAAAAGCGGCGTCCAGGAAGGATCGGTGCCAGGGCAGACCAGGATCTCGCCCGGTTGGAGCTCGGCTTGGCGCGGGTCAAAGACAATGCGTACCCGCCCCTCAGCGATGCCTGGTGAGACCGGGCTACCCCACAATGTGGTCTCGCTTTCTTCTTTTACGCTTATTCCAGCGTAAAACGCGCGCCCATCGCTGAGTAACAGGCGTGGCACCTGACGCCGTCGCATTTCGCGTTCATAGACCTGCCGCCGCTGGGCAATGCGCTCGTGCCAAACGGCACTGCCGGGGTCGCGGGCAAAAGCGTGCAGTTCGTCCAAGGTCAGGAAAACCAGGTCATCCGGTTGGCTTAACACCCCCTGGGCACACAACTCGCGGCCAGCGGCGAGCAAGACCTCGCGGATCGCACCCATCACGCGCACCAGGAAAAATTTGGGGTATTCGCGCAACCCCAAGAGTGCCCGCACGCGGCGGCCGAGGAAACGCACCAGGTGAACCTTAAGCCATCCCAGCGGCGTATGGCGGATGCCGGCTTCAAGAAGGGTCAGGGCGTGGTGAGCGCGGGCTTCGCCCTGAGCAGCGACCTGATCGGGGGTGGGTTGCTGCTCATTCCAGTTCAAATACGTTTGGAGGATCGCGAAAACCGAAGTAGGGTCTTCGTTCCAGCGGGGGCGTCCAAGGTCAAACTCGGCCAAGCCGCGGCGGCCGTAGCGGGCTAAAAATTGGCTTACCTGCTGTTGCGTCTCCGCGGCCAAGTGACCGGCCCGATATGCCGCTGCCAGGGCTGCCGGGGCGAGGGTGGTAAGTTCCTCCCGGGCGAGAGGGTGTTGCCTCAGCCCTTGGGCCATCGCCCATAACGCCAGATCCATGGCTGTGGTCGGGTTATAGGGCAGGGAACGGGTCAATTCCAGCACCAACGTATCCCATTCCTGCCGTGATCGTCCCTGCGTTCCCGCGGGGATTTGGCCCGCCAGCAAGCGCAGCAGGTTCAGGCTCCCGATCCCGGTGGCGACGATGGCGATGAGCAAGCGCACCTTGCCCGGCAAAGCGCGGAATAAGCGGGGAATGGCATCGCTTAGAGCCTCCAGCTTAGCCCGCGGGTCTGGCGGAAGACGCCGCAAGTCGGCTTCCAAAGCATTAAGGAAGTCTTCAAAGCGAGCGATGAGCGCTTCTCGGCGCTGATCTGGGGTTAGAAGGTTTAGGAGCACATTACCCAATAGCGGCAGGCCGAAACGCAGCAGGCGCAGGCGGGTGCTGAGACGCACAGGGGCATCCCACCCGATCTGTGGGTCATCCAGTAAGTCCTGCACCGCCTGCTGGGTCGAAGGTTCAACCAGGCCCAGCATCAGGGGTACAAAGCGCCGCCCGACCCGCGTATGCAGCAAGGGGGTCAGATTAACCCATAGGCGTTCACCCGCGACCCACACAGCGCGCTGGGTGGTTGGGGTAAGGTGGTAACCCAAGAGCCGTCCTCCGGCGACGAACAAGTGCAAGATGATTTCTCGCCCCAGGGGTGTGATGGGGTCTAACATCCCCTGCACGGCGCCCATGGAGAAGAGCACGTGCAGCGGTTGTTCGGGTAGTCCATCCGGCAAAGGGTATAACGCGGTGATCGGACGAGACTGAAGGATATAAAAAAGTCCATCTACCCACGCCCACTCGATATCCTGAGGAAAGTGGTAGAGGGCTTCAATGCGCTGGCCCAGTTGTGCCAGGGTCAGGATGGCTTCATCGCTCAATGCTTGGACTGGGGGTGTTGCCTCCGGTGGCGTGAGCTTCCCTTCTGCCGCGAAGGGGACTTTGCGCCCCAACGATTTCGTGAGGATGCGCTGAGCATGAGCATCCACCACATACTCATCAGGCTCCACCCGCCCCGAAACCAACGCTTCGCCCAGGCCAAAAGCCGCATTGATCACGACCTCATTGCGCTTTCCGGTCAGGGGATTGGCAGTGAACATCACCCCCGCTACCTGACTGGGCACCATCACCTGAAGAATAACCGCCAGTGCCAGGTCGTGCTGGGGGACGCGATGGTATAAGCGGTAGCCAATGGCGCGCGCCGTCCATAAACTGCTCCAACAGCGTACCACGGCTTGGAGCAGGGCATCGTCACCTTGCACATTGAGAAAGGTGTCCTGCTGGCCGGCAAACGAGAGGCCGGGTAAGTCTTCGGTGGTGGCCGATGAACGTACCGCCAGCAAAGGTTGCCCGGCCTGCCGATACCATTCCTGGATGGCGGCGGCAATTTCGGTTGGGATCGGCGCGGCGTGGAAGGCCTGACGAATGGTCACAGAGAGAGCTTCTAGGTCGGCAAGGGGAGCATTCGGGTTGGCCTGGCAGGCTGGGGCAAGCACGACTTCAAGGTGGTTAGCGCGTACAAATTCGCGATAAGCCGCGGTGCTCAACACCACGCCGTCTGGCACGGGCAATCCGGCTTGGGTGAGGCGCGCCAGGTTTGCCCCTTTACCGCCACTCAGGTTCAGGTCTAAGGCTGCGGAGGAGGTCAGGGGCAGCAGGTAAGACGTGGACATATGGATTTACAAGGGGTTCGCAAGATAGTAACATTATATAGCAAGATAAAAAGTGCGTCGGAGTGTCCCTGCGGTTTAGGGGAGGAGGTTTATTAGACCCCGATTCTGGCTTATGTAGCGCTGGCTGCTGCGATGTTTTTCGTCCCAATTTGGCAGCAATTAAGTGAGATTTAGGGTGCTCAATCCCAGCCTATTTTTTGAGATTCACCGAATTTAGCCATCCCCTCAGGCCGCGCGAAACTGGACGATTCTCAAAAATTTGTGTTATACTTGGACGGCTATCCACTCAGGGTAGCCTATCATCTCTCACGCGGTCAGACCAATCCTGGCGTGCCCCGGTTGGGGTGAGGGAATGGGAAGAAGCCGCGGAGGAATAACGCCAAACCGAAAGGAGTTTTTGTAATGGCTAATGTCATTTCCATGAAGGCTCTTCTCGAAAGCGGGGTGCATTTTGGCCACCGCACCAACAAATGGCATCCGGCGATGCGCCCCTACATTTTCACCGAGCGCAACGGAATCCACATTATTGATCTGCAACAAACCGTCAAAGCCCTCAATGAGGCCTACAAGGTGGTCGTGGATACGGTATCCAAGGGCGGAACGGTGCTCTTTGTGGGCACCAAACGCCAGGCTCAGGATACCATCCGCGAGGAAGCTCAGCGCTGTGGTATGCCCTACGTGGTCGAACGCTGGCTACCCGGCACCCTGACCAACTGGATTACCATCTATCAGCGTATCCTGGAATTGGATCGGTTGGAAAAAATGCGCGATAGCGGCGAACTCCAGGCCCGCACGAAGAAGGAACGCCTGCTGATCGAGCGCGAGATCGTCCGTCTGCAGACCCGCCTTAGCGGTCTGCGCACCATGAAGCGCTTACCCGACTTACTTTTCGTGGTGGATGTGTGCCGTGAAGCCACCGCTGTGCACGAGGCCAATCTCAAGAACATCCCGGTGATCGCCTTGGTGGATACGAACTGCGACCCCACCGGCGTGGACTACGTCATTCCCTCCAACGACGACGCTATCCGCGCTATCAAACTGCTGGTGGGCAAAATTGCCGATGCCGTGCTTGAAGGCAAGGCCCTGCGCAAAGAGGAAGTGGTGGAAGAGGAAGTCGAGCCTACCTTTGCGGTTGCACCTACCGCTGTTCGCTACACCATGCTGGATGAAGAAGAAATTGGCGATGAGGATTTACTGGGCGATGCGACGCTGGCGAAACTGAGCGGCCGCCCTGCGCGCAAGGCGATTGAGGACGAAGAAGAGGAAGAAGTCGAAGACATTGAAGAGATCGAGGCTGAAGACGAAGAAGAAGCCTGAGCCGATCATACATCATTATTTGCAAATCTTTGGGTGAGAGGATTAGATCGTATGGCAACCATTACTACGGACATGATCAAGCAACTGCGCGAGGCGACCAATGCCGGCATTTTAGACTGCCGCAAGGCCCTGGAGCAGGCTGAAGGCGATTTTAAGAAAGCGGTGGATATCCTGCGCGAGAAGGGATTGGCTTCCGCGGCCAAGCGTGCCGACCGCAAGGCGTCTGAGGGTGTCATTGAACTGTATTCCCATGGAAATGGGCGCGTGGGCGTGATGGTCGAGGTCAACTGCGAGACCGATTTCGTCGGCAAGAGCGAGAAATTCCGCCACTTTGCCCACGAATTGGCCCTTCAAATCGCCGCCAGCGCTCCGCTTTACATCCGCGAGGAGGATATTCCGCAAGAGGTGCTTGACCACGAGGCACAAATCGCCGCAGCCAAGGCGCGCGAAGAGGGCAAACCCGAGCACATTATCCCCCGCATCGTCGAGGGCGCGCTGAATAAATTCAAGGACGAGACGGTGCTCTTGCGCCAGCGCTACATTCGCGATGAAAGCCTGACCGTTCAAGATCTGCTCAACGATGTGCGCGTCGCCTTGGGTGAAAATATTGTCATTAGGCGCTTCGTCCGTTGGGCGCTGGGCGAAACAACCGAAGAAGCGTAATGCCATTTCGGAGGCCAACCGTAACGGTTGGCCTCTTTTTTGACTGGAGGTGTCTGCGCAATGGAAGGACTGAAATACCGCCGTATTCTGCTAAAACTGAGTGGGGAGGCGTTGGCCGGACCGCAGGAATATGGCATTGATCCCAAAGCGGCCGATGATATTGCTCAACGCATCCGCGAGGTGCGCGAGATGGGGGTGGACGTGGCTATTGTTATCGGCGCTGGCAATCTGTGGCGCGGGAAGGTCGGGCTGGAGGCCGGCATGGACCGTGCCACTGCCGATTATATGGGCATGCTCGCCACCGTCATGAACGCACTGGCGCTGATGGATGCTCTGGAACGCCTGGGCGTGGTGGTACGGGTGCAATCGGCAATCGAAATGCACGCCGTGGCCGAACCCTATATTCGCCGCCGCGCTATCCGCCACCTGGAGAAGGGGCGTGTGGTCATCTTTGGTGGCGGCACCGGCAACCCCTACTTCTCCACCGATACCGCCGCTGCTCTACGCGCGATGGAGATCAATGCCGATGTGTTGATCAAAGCCACTAAGGTGGATGGCGTTTACGATAGCGACCCCAAACGCAACCCCAATGCCATTAAATTCGACCGCCTGACCTACATCGAAACCCTCAACCGCCGCTTGGAGGTGATGGATAGCACCGCCATCAGCCTGTGCATGGAGAATAAGTTACCCATCCTGGTGCTCAATCTGTGGGATCCGGATGCCTTGCGCCTCTCGCTGTTGGGTGAGATTCGCGGCACTCTGGTGCACGCTGGCTAACCCCGGTCCCAACGGGTGGGCCTGAAATCTCTCGCCCCTTCCCGCGCGGGGCGGTGTCGAGTACAATCCAGAAAACCGTTGCACTGATTCAGGGAGATGCCATGGATGCCCTGCCAAAGATTCGCACCCTTGCCGTGATGACCGCTGGTGGTGATGCTCCGGGGATGAACCCCTGCATTCGCGCTGTGGTGCGCACAGCTCTACATTATGAGATGAAGGTCTTGGGGGTGATGGGAGGGTTTGATGGCCTGATTCGCGGGAACTTCATTCCCCTGGGTGCACGCGATGTGGGCGGCATTCTGCAACGCGGCGGTACCATTCTGCAAACGGCGCGCAGCAAGACCTTTCTGGAACCCGCAGCTCAACAAGAAGCCCTGCGCCAATTGAACGCTGCCGGTGTGGATGCCCTGGTGGTCATCGGAGGCGGGGGCAGCCAGCGGGGCGCTCTGGCTTTGCACCAACGCGGGGTGCCGGTAGTGGGTGTACCGGCCAGCATTGATAACGACATCTACGGTACCGACATCTGCATCGGAGTTGATACGGCGCTCAACACTATCGTGGATGCCATAGACAAGTTGCGCGATACGGCCTCATCGCATAACCGGGCCTTCCTGGTTGAAACCATGGGGCACGAATCGGGTTACTTGGCGTTGCAAGCCGGCATTATTAGCGGCGCAGAACTGGTGCTCATCCCTGAAATCGAGACCTCGGTGGAAGCGGTTGCCCAGGCGATTCAGGACGCCTACCGCCGTGGCAAGACCCATGCTATCATCGTTGCAGCGGAGGGCGCCCGTCCTTCGGTGACCGAACTGGCCAGCCAGATTGACGAGATGGAGGTGGGCTTCACCATGCGCGTGACCATTCTTGGGCACATTCAGCGCGGGGGCAAGCCCAGTGCCTTTGATCGTTTGCTAGCCTCGCGCTTAGGCACCAAGGCGGTGGAATTTCTGCACCAGGGACGTTCCGGTGTGATGGTGGGGTTGAGCGGTCGCGAGGTCGTGGCAGTGGATCTGGCTGAGGTAGCCGCTCGCAAGCGTGATTTGCCGCTGGAATATTACCAAATGGCAATCACGCTGGCGCGCTAGAACGAGCTCTTACCCCCGTAGAGGGGGTTATGCGTTTTAAAGGGTTTTCATCGTCCCTGCCCGCCACCTGCCGATGGAAAGAGGGTTTTTCTCATACGAATTAAGCGCACACAAAGACGGGAATATGTAGAAAGTGCAGGTGTGGAGTGAGTTTTCCCCTGGATACATTAACCGGCGTTTATTCCCGTGCTGCGCTGATGCCGTTGTTGCAAGCGGCGCTGGCTCAGGCACAATCTTATGAGCAACCACTGACGTTATTTTTTCTGGACCTAGATGATTTTAAATCCATCAATGATGCTTTCGGCCATGCGCGCGGCGATGTCATTCTGGCCGAATTGGGATCGTATCTGCGCGCCTTTGTGGGTGATCGGGGCCAAGTTGTGCGCTATGGCGGGGACGAGTTCTTAATCATCCTGCCGGCTGTGGATTCCGACGCGGCGGTGGCGCTGGGGAAAGCCCTGGTCACCGCCATTCAGGAACAAGACTTTGACGGCGACCCTCCCTTGCGTTTACGCCTGAGCCTGGGCGTGGCGTTGTTTCCGCAAGATGGGATGGATGTGGAGGCACTACTCGGGGTGGCCGACCGCCGCCACTATCAGGCTAAACGCAGTGGCAAGGGGCTCTTGGTGGGGCCGAATAACCCACCAACAGAATGGCACCGCCAGCCGTTGGTGCCACCACGACTGATCGAGCGCGAGGCGGCACTGGAAGCTCTGCGCTCATGGTTCAACGATTTAGAGGTTCATCATCATGGGGTCCTGCGCATTGAGGCGCCCCCTCGGGGTGGTGAAACGCGCTTTCTGGAAGAAGTGCAACGCCTGGCGCGTTTACGCGGATTGGCCGTGCTGGCGTTGAGCGGTAACCCAGCCCGTTCGCGCCGCTACTTGGGGGTGCTCAGTGAGGCGGCTCGCGCCTGGCCGTTAGAGGTGCTTCCCACCCAGGGATTAGCACCATTTTTTGCCGCTCTCTTTCGTGAAGTGGCTCGACAGAATGCACGTGGGTTGCTAGTCACCCTGGACAACCCGGCCTGGATGGATGCGGCTTCACTGCAGGCGGTCCGAACATTGCTGAGCGAGGCTACCCCCTGGCCGCTTGGGATTGCTTACACCACATCGGGCATGGCCGGCGATTTCCGCGCCCCATTGTTTCGGGTGATCCAGCTGCAACCACTTTCGGAATACGGCACCCGCTTGTGGGTACGCCAGGCGTTGCAGATGGAACCTCCGGCGGCGATTCTAGCCTGGCTACATACGGCGAGCGGTGGCCTGCCCGGGGCGCTGGAAGACCTGATTGAGGGGTTAATGGCACATCAGGTGCTGCTACCCACCGCGGAGGGGTGGCGATTCCAAACGTCATCCGCCTGGTCAGCATTCGATCCGGCGCAACTACGCCCGGCACGTTCCTCCCATAACCTGCCCGAACCGCTGCTTTGGCCGCCCCTGGTGGGACGTGAAGAGGAGATATGGGCGTTAGAACGGCAACTGTTCCAGCGTCGCCTGGTGGTCGTGGTCGGCCCAGGTGGGGTGGGCAAATCGCGCCTGGCAATGCAGGTGGCTTGGGAACACCTGGAAGATTTTCCGGATGGGGTCTTTCGATATTCGGTAGCAGGAGATCGTTCCCTGGATGAGGTAGCCATCGGTTTGGGCGAGGTGCTGGGGCTGACGTTTCAAGCATCCTCCATTTCTCCCTGGGAGCAGTTGCTTGAGCACCTGCGTACGCGTCACGCCTTGCTTTTGTTGGAAGATGTGGAACAGCATCCCGAACTACGCACCTTCTTGTGGCAATGCTTGGATAGGGCACCGCGGGTCTATCTGCTGGTAACCAGTCGTGATGCGTTGTATTTGCCGGCGGAATGGCTCTTTCCCCTGCGAGGATTAGCCTGCCCTCCTTCGTCGGACATTGAGGGATTGGAGGCCTATCCAGCCGTGCAGTTGTTCCTACAGCGAGCGCAGCAATTGCAGCCTGCGTTTGGCGTGGCTGTGGATGATCACCAGCACGTGGTTGACCTCTGTCAGATGAGTGGGGGATTACCCCTGGCGATTCAGATTGTGGCTTCCTGGGCTGCTTCGTTGGGTCTGGCCGAGGCTGCTCATCTCATCCGCCAACGTCCACCCTGGATGGAGCAGGCCGGGACGGATCGTGCGGGCGAGCAACGCTTACAGAATGTCTTGGATGCATTTTGGAATCTCTTTTCCGCTGAAGAACAGCGCGTTTTACTGCGCTTGAGCGTTTTTCGCGGAGGTTTTACCGCTGAGGCGGCAAGGGCGATTGCGGATGCTTCGATCTTCTTCTTGGATGGATTGGTGAGCAAGGCTTACCTCAACCTCGAAACTGAAGGGTGGTATCGTACCCATCCCTTGTTGCACCAGTACGCCGAGGAGCGCCTGCATGCCTTCCCCACACTGGCCGAAGATGCTCGCCGTCGCCATGCGGAGTGGATGCTGTCGCGGGTAGCCCAGATTGGCTATGCCCTGTATGGGGCCGACCAAGCCCGGGCGCTTCGGATGCTGGAACAGGATTACCCCAACCTGCGCCATGCCTGGGAATGGGCCTTGGGGCACCAGCGTTTTGACTTGCTTCTGCCAGCACTGGACACGCTTAGCAGTATGCTGGGCACGCGGGGGCGCTTTATGGAGGCGGCGCATTGGTTGAATGAGACACTCCAAGCCCTGACGAAAGCGGATACCGCTAACGAAAGTGAGGCGCGGCGTTTCTTGGGACGGGTGCTGGTTCGGCGAGGCGAATTTGCTTATCATTTGGGGGATTATCCGGAGAGTCTGAAGATGCTGGAGAGTGCCTTGGAACTGCTCCAAATGGACGCAGAAACCCAAGCCTACGCCACTGCGCTGGACAGCCTAGCCAGTACCCTGCGTGCGGTAGGACGGCTGGATGAAGCCCAAGAAAGGTTGCAACAGGCATTGCACTTTTTCCGCCGAATTGGCGACCTGCGCGCAGTATGCGAAGTTATCAACCACCTGGGAGTGGTGGCCTACCAGCGCGGGGATAACTCCCTGGCCGCCCATTACTTCCGCCAAGCGTTGGATGTGGGGCGCACCCTGCGTTATGAGGGACAGGTCGCGCGAGCATTGAACAACCTGGCTAATGTAGCCTTAGAGAATGGAGACTATGAGCAAGCCCGTGTGTTACTCAACGAGAGTTTGGAGATAGCACAGCGGGTGGGGGCGGCCGCCCTGCACGCGGCGGTGCTCGATTCGCTGGGTAAGGTAGCGCTGGGATTGGGAGAACTGAAAGCGGCCAGTGACGCTTTTGGGCGCGGGCTGGTCGTTGCCCTGGAGAGCCAGGCCTGGCCCCTGCTGCTGGAGATACTGACCAACCTGGCCAGAGTGTGGGAGCGCCAGGGGGAAGTGGCGCTGGCGCTGGTCCTACTCGAACGGGTGCAGAGCCATCCTCAAGCGGTTTACGAGATTCGCCGCCGCGCCGAGGTATTACGCCAGCACTTGGATCTCAGCGTGTTGAGCGCAGACGACCTGGCCGCAGTACGTGCGGATTGGGAAGGGCTCTCGGTGGAGGGAATGGCGCGCCGTGCGTTATACCTGATCGGAGGAGCCAGGACTTAAAATTTTTACGCTGGCTCGCCATAATAACTGTTTGCCATTAAACTAGAGCCGTCTCATGCCTTATTCTTGACCTGGGAGAAGTAGACGTGGCAACGGCAATGGTTGAATGGATCGGTGGCAAGCGCTTTGTGGGGGTGGACTCGACCCAGCATAGCGTGGTGCTCTCAACCCCGGATGAAGGGGTGGGAATGAAGCCCTCGGAGTTGCTCCTGGTCGCGTTGGCGGCATGCACGGCGGTAGATGTCGTGGAGATCTTGCGCAAGAAGCGCATGGATTTGAAGGCTTTGCGGATCACAGTTCGGGGGGAGCAGGATGACGATCCCCCGTGGACCTTTCGCCGCATTCATATCCACTATGTGCTGCAGGGGGATGGGCTGACTGCTGAGGCGGTTGAACAGGCGATTCGTCTCTCAGAAGAGAAGTACTGCTCGGTGGCGGCCACGGTGCGCGGCGTGGCTGAGATTACGTATGATTTTGAGATTAGGGCGGGGTGAGGAAAAAAACCTCTTGACATGGGTGGTGAAAAAGAGTATGCTATAAACAATAAATATATTCAGTGAATAAACTAACAATGTCCCCTGCTCCCCTTGGCAACCGTGACCTAATGCGCGCCCATAATCGTTCCATTATCTTGAACGCGATAAAATCCCATGGCGATATCTCGCGTGCCGAAATTGCGCGCCTCACCGGTCTCAGCCCAGCCACGGTTAGCGCCATCACAGCAGAACTCATCGCCGAAAACCTAGTGTTGGAGCATGCCGAGGGTGATTCGAGCGGTGGCCGTCCTCCGATTCTGCTCCGCCTTAATCCTGGCGGCGGTTTTGTCGTCGGAATAAAGGTCACCGAATGGCATCTCATTGGGGCGCTAACCGATCTGACGGCCACAGTAATCGCCAAACAATCGTCAGACTTGCCTGCTCTTAGCCTCGATGACGTACTTGAGGGGGTTGTCAATATGGTGTCTCATCTGACCCGCGTTGGAGGTGTGAGAAAGAAACAACTGTTGGGTGTTGGGCTTGGTCTGGCGGGGGTAGTGGATGGTAACCGCGGTGTCCTGAAGTATTCTCCCACTTTTGGCTGGCGCGACATTCCCCTGCGCGATCTCTTGCAGGCGCGGTTGCGCGTCCCCGTCTATGTGGACAACGATGTCAATACCCTGACACTGAGCGAAAAGTGGTTTGGTACGGCGCGCACCGTTGAGAATTTCCTGGTTGTCACACTTGGGCGCGGTGTTGGGATGGGTATCGTGGTTCAAGGTCAAATTTATCGCGGGCATGGAGGTGGTGCCGGTGAGTTTGGTCATATTGTAGTGGATCCACAGGGGCCGGTCTGCGCGTGTGGTGGACGGGGATGTTTGGAAACCCTTGTAGCCGATCCGGGGTTGTTACGTCAGGCTCAGGAGGCCTGGCAACGCGGTGAACTGTCTGCGCCGGTGACGAAAATTGAGGATCTTGTTGCATTAGCCGAGGCCGGTGATGAAAGTGCCCGTCACATCTTTGCCCGCGCCGGGGATGTGTTAGGGGTTCAAATCGCTAATCTTATTAATGTATTTGATCCCGCAATGGTCATCATCGGTGGTGAGGGTACCCGCAACGGTGAGTGGATGTTTGCCCCAATGCGTCAGGCTATTGCCCGTCATGTGATGCCGGGGCTACGCAACGGCACCGAAATCCGCATTGACCCCTGGGGAGATGATGCCTGGGCCAGGGGAGCTGCCAGTCTGGTGTTAGGCGAGTTGTTTAAATCGCCAATTCAACGCGAGGCGATTGCTGGCTCGGTAGGATGAGAGTTCTTTTTTTACTCATAGTTTGTTTATTCGATGAATATAGTAATTGAAAGGAGGTCGTTCAAAGCCCCAAAATTCCTCACAATCCGTCTACATCTCGCTTGGTTTTTCCCCAATAATTAAGAAAGGAGAAGAAAATGAACATCCGACGTATCCCAATCCTGCTCTATGTTTTGGTGCTGCTTGCTCTGGTGCTGAGTGCCTGTGCACCTGCTTCAACCACTCCTCCCCCCACTGGGGTTGTAGAAACCGTGGTTGTAGAGAAGGAGAAAGTGGTCACCCCCACCGCGGCACCGGAGGGGCCAGTGACTATTTCCTTCTGGCATGCCTATAACGCTGACGTGGAAGCCAAGTTTTTGGAGCAAACGATCATCCCGGCCTTTGAAGCCCAGCATCCCAATATCAAGGTGCAGGCTGTGCTGGTGCCATACGATCAGTTCCGGCGCAAACTTCTGATTGCGCTTTCCGGTGGAACGGCTCCGGATGTTGCTCGGGTGGACATCATTTGGGTGCCGGAATTGGCTGATCAGGGTGCGCTAGCAAAACTGGATGAAACCATGACCGATTTCGAGACCCTCAAAGATCAAATGCTCCCCGGCCCACTTTCAACCAACTTTTTCCAGGGACATTATTATGGTTTACCCCTGGATACCAACACCCGCGTGCTGGTTTACAATAAGGCCATGTTTGCTGCCGCTGGGATCGAAAAACCCCCCGCCACGGTGGACGAATTTTTGGCAGCCTGCGAGAAGATCAAACAACTTGGTGAGGGCAAATATTGTTTTGCCGATGGTGGTACCTACGCCTGGGCGGTCAACCCGTGGATCTGGTCATTTGGTGGGGATATCACCGATCCCCAGATTACCAAAGCCAGTGGTTACGTGAACAGTCCGGAGACGGCAGCGGCCTATCAATTCCTCAAAGATGGGGTAGATAATGGTTACATTCATCCCGGCATCAAAGGGGGTGGCGTGGATGCCTGGGGCGGTTTTGCTAAAGACGAAATTGCCATGTTGCTTGAGGGCCCGTGGTTCCCGCCTTTGTTTGGGAGTCAGTTCCCGGACAAAGACTATGGCCTAGCGCTCATGCCGGCCGGAAAAGGCGGTTCCATTTCAGTGGTTGGCGGTGAGGATATTGTGATCTTCCAGCAGAGCCAGCACAAAGAGGCAGCAGCGGAGTTTGTGCGTTTTATGCTGTCCGAAGAGACGCAACTCAAATGGGTTGAAACCGGCCAGATGCCGGTGCTGAAGAGCGCCGGGGACAGCGAGGTGATCAAGAATCACCCCTTCTTTGGCATCTTTCTCGAACAACTTAAGACAGCCAAAGCCCGCACCCCTCACCCGGCTTGGGCGCGCATGGAGGAGAAACTGACCAATACCGGGCAAGCGATCCTGGCTGGTGAAGGTACCGTCCAGGAAAATCTTGACCGCCTGGCTACGGATTTGGATGCATTATTGGCTTCGTCCCAGTAGTGATTGCTCAGAGGGGGTGTGAGCCGCTTGCACACCCCCTCACCCCACCTTCTCAGGTTTTTACCATGGCCTTGAATTTGAAAACCCGCAAGACCCTTGTGCCCTACCTATTTCTCCTTCCAGGGATCCTGTTCTTCCTTACCTTCCAGGTGTACCCCTTGGTTAAGGGGTTTCAAATGAGTTTCTATAAATGGTCCCTCATGCCGGGAAAAGCCAGCCAGTTCATTGGCCTGGCAAATTATGTGCGGGCTTTCAATGACCCGGTGGTAGGACGTGCCTTCATTAACACCTTGATTTACACCTTGGTAACGGTACCGGGTCAAATGATCCTGGCGATGGTAGCAGCGCTGCTCTTGCACAGCCTGCCACGGGGACGGGCTTTCTTTCGAACGCTGTATTACCTGCCGGTGATTACCTCATGGGTTATCGTCTCCCTTCTCATTCGTTATCTTTTTCAAAGCCCCAACGGACTGGTCAATTATTTTCTGGTCGAAGTGTTTCATGTGGTCAGCAAACCCATCATGTGGTATGAACAAGCCAGCACGGCCTTTATCCCCATCCTGGTCTTGGGGATTTGGAAGGGGATTGGGTGGTCTATGGTGATTTACCTGGCTGCGTTGCAGGGCATCCCTCGTGAATTGATGGAAGTCGCTTCCATTGATGGAGCCAATGGCTGGCAGCGGTTTTGGAAGATTATCCTTCCCCTGCTCGGACCGACAGTCGTCTTCACGCTGGTGATGCTCCTTATCGGCGGCTTCAACGTCTTTATCTCGGTTTATCTGATCACCGGAGGTGGACCGCGCCAGCAAACCGAAGTCCTATTGAGTTACACCTACCGCCAGGCTTTCGATTTCCTGGATTTTGGCTATGGTGCTGCCCTTTCGATGTTGATGGCCGTTTTTCTGATCACGGCGAGTTACCTGCAGATGCGCTTCTTGCGCAAACCAGTTGAGGTGTACTAATGAGAGTGGCTAGGAAACCTTTTAACCCCAAAAGATTCTTCCGCCTGGTGTTGCTTTATCTTCTTGCGGCGGGTGGCGCAGTGGTGATGATCTTTCCGTTTCTTTGGATGGTTTCCAATGCCTTTAAGGAACACGTCTTTGTTATCGAATATCCGCCCCAGTTGATCCCCACCCATCCTTCAATCGGTAATTTTATGCGTGCCTGGACTTCCAATAATTTTCAACTTTATTTCACCAACAGCGCGGTTGTAGCTTTGACCTCCACGTTCTTCACCGTCCTGTTTTCAGCCATGATGGCCTATGCCTTTGCTCGTTTTAAGTTTCCTGGGCGTGAGATCCTGTTCTTCGCCATTCTTCTGGTGCTGATGGTGCCCGACATGATCACCATTATCCCAAAATTTGTATTGATCAAAACCTTAGGTTTGCGCAATAGTTTGTGGGGATTAATTTTGGTTTACATTGCCGGTAGTACATCGCTCAACACGTTTTTACTGCGCGGGTTCTTCGAGCAATTGCCCCACGAACTTGAAGAAGCCATGCTGATGGATGGTGCCGGTTACTTCACCATCTTCCTGCGTATGATCCTGCCACTTTCGGCTCCGGCGCTGGCCACAGTGACCATTTTTTCCTTTCTCGGCCATTGGGATGAATTCACCTGGGCCTTGACCATCATAGATGATCCCCTCAAACGCACCCTGCCGATTGCTATTTACTCGTTTCAGGGGCAACACGGCACTGAGTGGGGGTTGGTTTTTGCGGCCATGATCATCGCATTGATCCCGGTGCTGATCATCTTTATTGCCCTTCAACGATATTTCGTCAGCGGCATTACGGCTGGTGCGGTTAAAGGATGAATGGCTTTTATCGGGGGCTTGCCCTGTTACTTATGGGTGGAGTGGGATTATCCGCATGTGGCACACTGGTCTCTCCACCTCCGGATCTACTTTCAGAGGATACTATGACGCAATCTGCTGTCACCATTGATGGAGTTGAATTTCCCCGCGCTTTTTTCCGCCCTGGTGAACCGGTTGTCTGGTCGGTGAGGGTAAGAAACGAAGCCATGGACGCCCTTCCTGTTTCCGTGAAGGCGCGGGTTGTTTTCATGGCTCAACCTCTTGTCGAGTTACAACGCACTCTCACCCTTTCTATGGGCATTAAAAGCTTGGAATTCGTCTGGCACCCGACGCCAGAAGCGCCACGTGGTTATGGGCTAGATGTGACAGTGAGTACATCGGATGGGCGAACACTCGCAGCCCATTCCACGGCGTTTGACGTATTGGAACACTGGACGCAGATGCCCCGTTATGGGTTCTTAAGTGACTTCCAACCTAACCGCCCGAACATTGAGGCGGTATTTCGATCGATCCAAACGTATCGCCTCAATGCGTTGCAATTCTACGATTGGATGTACCGCCACGAACAGTTCCTAACCGAACAGGAACCTTACCAGGATCCGCTGGGACGAACGCTTTCTAGGCGTACCGTAGATACCATGATCACAGCTGCCCATGCTCGAGGTATTGCAGCCATGCCCTACACGGCAATTTACGCCGCGTCCATGGCGTTTTATCACCAGCATGTTGACTGGGCCCTCTATCGGTCCAATGGTCAGCCCTATTTATTGGGAGAGAATTTCCTGGTGTACATGGATCCGCGCCCGAGTTCGCCCTGGTCTCAGCATCTATTGGCCCAATTTGATGAAATCCTCACCCAAACGGATTTTGACGGTATTCACCTGGATCAATATGGCGATCCCAAGGATGCCTACGACGTCCAAGGAAACCATTTCAACCTGGCCGAACCGCTCGCAGCATTGATCAACCTCACCCGCGAGCATGTGCGGCGACTACGTCCCGAGGGGGCAGTTGTTTTCAATGCCGTCGGCAACTGGCCGATAGAAACCGTGGCTGCGGCGGGGCAGGACATTGTGTATATCGAGGTCTGGCCGCCCTATACGTCTTTCCAAGATCTTCACCACCTGATTGTCCAGGCACAACATCTCAGCGGCGGGAAGGCGGTGGTTTTGGCGGCTTATATTGACCCCAGGTATGAGGTTAACGCCCGCCTTATGGATGCCATCATCTTGGCCAGTGGGGGCTCCCACATTGAATTTGGCGAGGAGGAGGGGTATCTGGCCGACCCTTATTTTCCCAACTACAAAACGCTTTCGCCATCATTGGGAGAAACACTACGACGTTATCAGGAATTTGCCATTCGCTATCAAAATTTCTTCGGTCCTACTACCCGCGAGGCTACAACCGACTATGCCCCTCGCATTATCCTACCTGGCTTGGAAACGTCCCCCAGCCTTCAATGGAATAAGGTTTATCCATTAGTTAGAGAAAGCGATTCATTTACAGCAATTAACCTGATCAACTTGGTGGGGTTGTCAACTGGGGAATGGAACCAACCCATTACCCAGATACCTACCACAATCATTGGTCAGCCTGTTGTTTTAGAAAAGGTTCCTCGCGCCGTCCGTCAGGTGTGGTGGGCTTCCCCTGATTTCCCGAACTTCGTGCTCTCTCCTCTTCCGTTTACGCTTGCAGAGGGAGAGTTAAGATTTCAAATCCCTGCGCTCCATTACTGGGGGCTGATTCTGATCGAATGGAGTCAATAACATGCAACTGGATCTATACCGCGCGAGTATTGCTATTATTCTGAAAAATCAAGCTCCAACTGGGAGTTACATTGCCAGTCCCAATTTTCCCACCTACCACTATTGTTGGTTTCGGGATGGTGCCTACATTGCCTATGCCATGAATCGGGCAGGTGAACATCACAGTGCCTTTCGCTTTCACACCTGGAGCGCTCGAACCATCTTACGCCATGCCGAAAAAGCCCAGCGGGCGGTTGAAAAAGCCCACCAGGGTTTACCCTTGGGAGAAGATTACCTTCACACCCGCTACACCCTAGAGGGGGAGGAGGCTGGCGGGGAGGGCTGGGCGAACTTTCAACTTGATGGGTTTGGGACCTGGTTATGGGCAGTTGAACAGCATATTCAAATGAGTGGTGACTCCCTGCCCGCCGAATGGCGCCAGGCTGGTGAGGTGGTGGCGACTTACTTAAGGGCGCTGTGGCAAACCCCTTGCTACGATTGTTGGGAAGAGCACCCGGAGGCGATTCACCCCTACACGTTGGCCGCGATTTGCGGTGGGTTAGAGGCCTATTCCCGCTGGGGCAGCGATGCCGTAAGCGCTCAAACGGCGCAGAACATTCGGGATTTCATCCTGAGCAATGCGGTGCAGGCAGGACATTTTGTCAAATTCATCGGTGACAAGGGTGTGGATGCCAGTTTGCTTGGTCTGGCAGTCCCGTACCGGGTGGTCTCGCTTCAGGCGCCGCTCATGCAAGCCACGGTGGCCGAAATTGAGCAAACGCTTCACGTGCCACAGGGAGGCGTTCGCCGTTATGCCACGGATACGTACTATGGGGGCGGCGAATGGGTGTTATTGGCGGGCTGGTTGGGCTGGTATTATGCAGAGAGTGGGGAAACCTCGCGCGCGCAGGCGTTGCTGGCTTGGATGGAAGCCCAGGCCGATGTAGAGGGCAATCTTCCCGAACAAGTCCCAGCCTCGCTTATTGACCCGGCGTTTTACATCCCCTGGGTTGAGCGGTGGGGGCCGATTGCGAAACCGTTATTGTGGTCGCATGCCAAGTACATTATTCTGTATCGGGCGTTGAATTCCACCCCTACTGGTAAGGAATAGGGACGAAACGCGTCAGGCTTTAAGGTCGTGGTATAATACATCCTGCCGGGCCCCAGTAGCTCAAAAGGATAGAGCAAGGCACTCCTAACGCCTTGGTTGGGGGTTCAAGTCCCTCCTGGGGCACACGGGGCGAAAAAAACAACCCCTTCCACCTGCGGAAGGGGTTTTACATTTGCGGTTACGACGCAAATCCGTCGGGTTTAATTGTTGAAATCGTCGCGGTCTTCAAAGTCGCTACCGATTTCCTCGGCTTCCTCATGCTTGTGGCGCACCCACAGTAAAAGCACTTGCCCTTCCGGGGTCTCGACGGAGCGAGCTGCCAGGATGGGCACGCGTTCTTCCAGACCCAGCGGGTTGCGGAAGTGAAGATAAATGGATTGTTGACGCCGCCACATGCGATAGCAACGTTCCACCAACGCCGCACCATTGAAAGTGCGCAGACGGGTCAACGCTAGATGATACAAATTCGGGCTTTCATTGAGCCCTAGCGCCCACCCGTCCTCGACGTCCTCGAATACCGGGGGTGGACCTTCGATAATCGTAATTCGGTCGTCCATAGGCTCCATCACCTCAAGCCCATATCATATCACAAAGATGGTTAAAGAGGAAATAATTCTCACACCCAACCTTAAAAAATGATTGTGTGTGGCTTAAAAAATGGGCTTACCTATTGATTTTCGACCTCGATTTTTTTATAGTAGAAATGTCATATCCCAACATCATGATGTTATAACAATATAACTCTACTTCCGACCCGGCGCATGCTCAACGCAAACAGCCCAATCCCCCTTTATTACCAATTGAAAAGTTACCTTCAGGATCAGATCCTGCAAGGGCTGCTCAAGCCGGGGGAACGCATCCCAACCGAGAAGGAGTTGGGCGAGCGCTTCAAGATCAGCCGTACCACAGTGCGCCAGGCTATCGGTGACCTGATCAATGAGGGCTTGCTGGTGAGGGTACATGGCAAGGGGACGTTCGTCGCCCAGCCGCGCATCCAGCAACACCTGGGGTTGCTGACCTCGTTCACCCAGGACATGGAAGCTCATCATCGCACCCCCTCATCCCAAGTCCTACAGTTTGAGGTGCTACCGGCGCCTCCGCCGGTAGCCCGCGCGTTGCAAATCAAAATCGGCACAGCGGTCATTATGCTCAAACGTGTGCGCCTGGCGGATGGGCAACCCCTGGCACTGGAAATCGCCTACCTGCCGGAAGAACCCTTTCGTCCTTTACTTGACCTGGATATGAGCCAGCGCTCCCTCTACGCTACCCTCAAAGCGCATTTTGGGGTTGAGCCGCAGCGTGCGCTGCAACAGATGGAAGCCGTGGCGTGCCCAGCTGAGGAAGCCCGCTTTCTGCAGGTCAACAAAGGAAGCCCGATCCTGCATATCTTTCGCACCACGTTTGATCAATCGGGTAGGCCCTTTGAATTTGTCGAATCCTACTACCGTAGCGACCGCTTTTTCTTCACCATAGAGATTTGGAGCCGGTAATGATCGGGCAGCCTCCATCGCCCTCATCACAACTTTTAGCCATTGGCATTGATCTCGGCGCAACTAAAATCGCCTCGGTGCTGGTGACAGAAACCGGCACGGTTTTGGAAGCCCATCACCGCCCAACCTTACCCCAGCGTGGGCCGGCGGCCGTGCTTGACGACCTTGCTGCCGAGGTCGCTTTCCTGATGGAACGCGCCCTTGCCCAAGGTGGGACACTGCTGGGGGTGGGTATTGGCAGCCCAGGCCAGGTCAACCCGCTTGAGGGCAGTGTGCGAAATGCCGTCAACCTGGGCTGGCAGGAAGTTTTCCTGGTGCGTGAGGTGCAAGCCCGCTTGGCAAGTCCGCTCCCGATATGGATTGAAAAGGATACCAACGCTGCTGCCCTGGGCGAGTACTACTGGGGAGCAGGGCAGGGATGTGAAGATTTCGTTTTCTTGGGCATCGGTTCTGGCTTGGGCGGGGGCATCATTGCCCATGGCGACCTGGTGCGTGGCGCTGATGGTAACGCTGCTGAGGTGGGGCATATCGCGCTCGATCCGCAGCAAGGTCGCCCATGCGCTTGTGGCTTACGTGGCTGTGTGGAGACCGTCGTCTCCGGGCCGGGGCTGGTGGCAATTACCCAGCGTCTGCTTGCCGCGGGGGCCCATCCCACCCGTCTTGCGATGGTTGATTTGGACGCCCATGCTGTGGTGCAAGCAGCAGCGGAGGGAGATGCTCTGGCGCAGGCGGCGCTGGATGAGATGGCAGCAGCCTTCACCACCCTGGTGGCGTACATCCTGGGGCTGCTCAACCCGGCTCGCATCGTCATTGGTGGCGGCTTGGGGTTAGCCGTCTTTGAACCTTTACGCGCTTATCTGGAACGCGAATTGCCCCATCGTGTGTTGGCAGCCAGTTATCGCAACCTGCGCATCGTCCGTTCGCAATTGGAGAACCCAGCGCTGGGTGCGGCGTGTCTGGTCTGGCAAGCGCGGCGGACCCACTTATCGAAAGGAGGTGATGCAAAGGGAACAAGAGACGACACCATTGTGTAAGTCATGCACCCTTAAAACCCCGACCCCAATGAAGAGGAGGAAGAAGATGCGTAAGCACGTAGTTCTGGCAATGTTACTTTTAGTGGCGTTGGTGCTTTCGGCCTGCGCCCAGGCAACCCCTACCCAAGCTCCACCCGCGGGTGAGGCCACCCAGCCCCCAGCCGCGGGGGAAGCCACCCAACCCCCAGCCGCGGGCGAAGCCACCCAGCCCCCTGCTGCCGGTGGTGAGAAGGTGACGCTGATCATCGAATCCTGGCGCAATGATGACCTACCCATCTGGCAGGATGTGATCATCCCCGCGTTTGAGGCCAAGCATCCCAACATTCACGTGGTGTTCAGCCCCACTGCGCCGGCCGAGTACAACGGTGTGCTGAACTCCAAGTTAGAGGCAGGTACCGCGGGCGACCTGATCACCTGTCGTCCCTTCGACGCCTCGCTCAAACTTTATGAGAAAGGGTACTTGGCGCCGCTCAACGACCTGCCGGGCATGGAGAACTTCACCGATTTTGCCAAGACGGCCTGGAGCACCGATGACCTCTCGGTAACCTTCTGTGTGCCAATGGCATCGGTCATTCACGGCTTCTTCTACAACAAAGAAGCCTTCGATAAACTGGGTCTCCAAGAGCCCACCACCTGGGATGAGTTCTATCAAGTGCTGGATAAGATCAAAGCCGATGGCACCTATATCCCGTTGGTAATGGGCACGGCGGACATGTGGGAAGCTGCGACCATGGGCTTCCAGAACATCGGCCCCAACTACTGGAAGGGTGAAGAGGGCCGTTTGGCGCTCATCCGCGGTGAAGCCAAGTTCACCGATGAGCCCTACATCAAGACCTGGCAGCAACTGGCACGCTGGCGCGATTATCTGCCGCCCGGCTTTGAGTCCGTAAAATACCCGGACGCCCAAGCGCTCTTCACCTTGGGCAAGGGCGCGATCTACCCCACCGGTTCATGGGAAATTGCGCTGTTTGAGAAACAGGCGTCCTTCCCCTTGGGGATTTTCAAACCCCCGGTGGAAAAAGCGGGCGACCAGTGCTACATCAGCGATCATGTGGATATCGCTTTGGGGATGAACGCGGCGACCAAACACCCCGAGGAAGCAAAGACATTCCTCTCCTGGGTCGCCTCGGCCGAGTTTGCCGCACTTTACGGCAATGCCCTGCCCGGCTTCTTCCCGCTCCACAGCACTCCCGTGGAGTTGAAAGACCCGCTGGCGCAGGAATTCGTCTCCTGGCGCAACGAGTGCAAATCCACGATCCGCAACTCGTATCACATTCTCTCGCGCGGCGAGCCCAACCTCGAGAACGAGTTGTGGCGGGTGAGCGCGGCGGTCATCAACGGTACCCTCACCCCCGAACAGGCTGCGCAGGAGATCCAGGCTGGATTAGACAAATGGTATAAGCCCAAGCAGTAGGGCAGATAGGGCAGAAGGGGGTGGTCAGGCCATTGCCGGCCACCCCCGCCCGGCTCAAGATTAACGTTGGAGAGGTGAACGTGAGCGCCAAATTGAAGTCGCGCACTTTTCCCACCCATATCGTGGTCTTTTTAGCCCCGGCGGTGATTGTTTATACCTTATTCATGATTTATCCCTTGATCGATTCGCTCCGCTTGTCATTTTTCGCCACCGGGCCAGATAATAAGGAATATTTTGTCGGACTCCAAAACTATATCAAGTTATTTACCGACTCCGACTACGCACCGCGCTTTTGGGGGGCGCTGAAAAACAATATTGTCTTCTTCTTGGTGCACATGTTGGTGCAAAACCCGATCGGGCTATTGCTGGCAGCCCTCTTGGCGACCGGGGGGTGGGGGCGCAAATTTTACCGCACCGTTCTCTTCATGCCCACGGTGCTCTCGTTTGTGATCATTGGCTTCATCTGGAACTTGATTCTCAGCCCGCTATGGGGCGTGGCCGAGAGCATTCTCAAAGCGGTAGGACTGGGCGCGCTTTTCCGCCCCTGGCTGGGGCTGGAAAGCACCGCGTTAGTGACCATTTCGCTGATCTCGGTATGGCAGTTTGTGGGGATTCCTATGGTGCTGTTCTATGCTGCCTTAATCGGCATCCCCGAGGAACTGATCGAGGCGGCACGTGTGGATGGCGCCACGGGTTGGCAAATCTTTTGGCGCATCAAGTTCCCGCTCATCCTGCCCACCGTGGGTATCGTGGGAATCCTAACGTTTGTGGGCAACTTCAATGCCTTCGACCTGATTTATACGATCAAAGGGGCGCTGGCCGGGCCGAACTTTGCCACCGACATCATGGGCACGCTCTTCTACCGCACTTTCTTCGGCCAGCAGTTGCAACTGGGTAACCCGACCATGGGCGCCACTGTGGCGGCGATGATGTTCCTCATCATCCTAACCGGCGTCCTCATTTATATGTTCCTGTGGCAGCGGCGGGTGCAAACCGTGGAGATGTAAGGAGGATGCCATGACTACCGTTTCGCGCTCGATCACCTATGGCAAGGACTTCGGTCTGCTCTATCGCGTCCGCCTGTGGGTTGGCCGCTTGATTCCCCACTTGATCCTGGCGGGTTACTCCCTGCTGGCTATTTTTCCGGTGATTTTGATCTTGATTAATTCGTTTAAGACCCGAAAGGCGATCTTCGGGGAACCGTTTGCGTTCCCCAATCCCTCCAATTTCGATTTGATCGGTTACCAAACGGTGCTGAGCCGTTCAAACTTTACCCAAAATTTTCTCAATAGCATTATTGTCACCGGGGTGTCCTTGCTCTTCATCCTCTTTTTCGGTTCGATGGCGGCTTTTGCCCTCTCGGAGTACAACTTCCGTGGCAATACCCTGATGGCGCTTTACCTCTCCATCGGGATCATGATTCCCATCCGCCTGGGCACGGTGAGTTTGCTGCGTCTGATGGTCAAACTGGGACTGGTCAACACACTGACCGGCCTGATCCTGGTATATATCGCTCAGGGCTTGCCGCTCACAATCTTTATTTTGAGTCAGTTTATGCGCCAGGTGCCCAAAGAATTAAAGGACGCAGCCCGCATTGACGGGGCGAGTGAATATCGCATCTACACCATGGTCTTGCCTCTGGTGCGCCCGGCGCTGGGAGCTATCGGTATCTTCACCATGATCCCAATTTGGAACGATTTGTGGTTCCCCTTGGTGATCGCTCCCAGTGCCAAAACGGCGACCATCACGCTGGGCGTGCAGCAGTTCCTGGGGCAGTTTGTGAGCGACTGGAATGCGGTGCTATCTTCGCTCAGCCTGGCAATGGTGCCAATCCTCATTCTCTATGTCATCTTCTCGCAACAGATGATCCGCAGTATCACTGCGGGGGCACTCAAATGATATTGTTCAGGGAGGTCTCTATGCGCGTTGGAATTGCCGGCGTTGGTTTTATGGGCTCGACCCATGCCGCGGCGTGGGCCGAGACCGATGCGCGTATCGTGGGCTTTGTTGCCGAAACGGTGGAAGAAGCCCAACCCATTGCCCAGCAGTATGGGGCTAAGGTTTTTGCGGATTATGCCGCATTGTTGGATGAGGTGGACGTGGTGGATATCTGCACCCCGACCCACCTGCATGTGCCGATGATCCTGGAAGCGGCGGCAAAGGGCAAGCATATCATCTGCGAAAAGCCGCTGGCGCTCAACGTGGACGATGCGCTCAAAGCGGTGCAGGCCTGCCGCCAGGCTGGGGTGCATTTGTTTGTCGCCCATGTGGTGCGTTTCTTCCCCGAATATGCCCTGGCCAAACAAATCATTGACCAGGGGCAGATTGGACGAATTGCCACCTTGCGCCTTCTGCGCGGCAGTTACCGTCCCAAGAAGCCGGTGGGCAACTGGTTTCTGGATGAGAGCAAGTCGGGTGGCATCCTGATGGACTTGATGATTCACGACCTGGATTATGCTCGTTGGGTGGCTGGAGATGTAGAGAGCGTGTTTGCCCGCAAGGTCAGTGCTGTTCATCAAGGCAGTCCAGTGGATTATGGCTTGGTTGTGCTCAAGCACCGGAATGGCGCAATCTCTCACGTGGCTGGGGCTTGGGCATATCCGCCGCCGACCTTCCGCACCCGCTTTGAACTTTCAGGTGATCAGGGAATGATCGAGTTCGACTCACAGGCCACCTCACCGATTGAAAGCCTGATCATCAGGCCCCATTCTGAAGCGCCAGACGTGGGCTTACCCTCCAGCCCGGTGCGCGAAAGCCCTTATACTACCGAAATCAAAGAATTCTATACCGCGCTCAAAGAGGGTAAGACACCTCGGGTCACGGCGGAGGATGGCCTGGCAGCGGTCCAAATCGCCGCCGCGGCGGTGCAGTCGGCCCACAGCGGTCAGGTGGTTTATCTTGAATCCTTAGGGGAGGGGCTACAATGAGCATTCGGATTGGAATCATGTCCTTTGCCCACTTGCATGCCGAAGCCTATATCCAGAACCTACGCGCCATTCCGGGGGTCGAGATGATCGGTCTCGCCGATGATGACCCTCAGCGGGGCGAGCACTTTGCCCGTTTGTTTGGAGCACATCGCTTCCGCACCTATGAGGAATTGTTGGAAGCCAAACCAGATGGCGTTATCATCTGTTCTGAGAACAGCCGTCATCTGCCCTTGGTTAAAATGGCGGCACAGGCCGGGGCGCACATTTTATGCGAAAAACCTCTAGCGACCACCGCCCAAGATGCTGAAGAGATCGTCCGTACCTGCCGCCAAGCCGGGGTATTGTTGATGACGGCGTTTCCGATGCGCTTCTCCACGCCTCTCCTGGAGGTCAAATCACGCCTGGATGGGGGCGAATTGGGGCAGGTTTACTGCTTCAATTCTTCCAACCAAGGCGAACTACCCAAGAAGCACCGCGCCTGGTTTGTGGATAAAATCCTGGCCGGCGGTGGGGCCATTATGGACCATACCGTGCACCTGGTGGATGTCATGCGCTGGTATCTCGGCAGCGAGGTTGCCGAGGTCTATGCCGTGGCCAACCGGATCTTCCACGCCGACGAGGTCGAGGTGGAGACCGGCGGGATGGTATGGGTGACTTTTGAGAACGGCGTGTTTGCCACCATAGATTGTTCATGGTCGCGCCCGCCTTATTGGCCATCCTGGGGTGGTCTCTCGTTCGAGATGGTCACCGAGCGCGGGGCGGTGTGGGTGGATGCCTTCCGCCAGAATCTGACCGTCTTCACCCATGCCTTGCAGCGCCCCTACTGGGCGTTCTGGGGGTCTGACCCCAACCAGGCCATGATTGAGGACTTTGTCCAGGCCATTCGCGCCCAACGCCCACCTCGTGTAAGCGGGGAGGACGGCCTGCGGGCGGTGGAGGTGGTGGAAGCCGCCTATCAGTCTGTCCAGAGCGGCCAGCCGGTGCGCTTGCAACGGCGAGTGTTGTAACCCGACCTTTATCATCACACCAGGGGGTGGGCTTGTTGTTGGCCCACCCCAGTTTCAAGGGAGTATCGCGATGTTGCTGATTGACAATGCCACCCTCTATACTCCGACCCAATGCTACAAACCCGGGCGCCTTCTGATCGCGGAGGGGCGCATCCTGGCGGTGGGTACGCCGGAACAGGTGAGCGCCCCGGCCGGAACGCCTGTCCTGGATGCTCAAGATTTGATCGTGACCCCCGGCTGGCTGGAACTGCAAATCAACGGCGGCTTTGGGTTTGATTTCACCGAAAATCCGACCACCATTTGGGAGGTGGCACGCCAGTTACCGCGCTATGGGGTGACTGCATTCCTGCCCACCATTGTCACCAGCCCGCTGAGCCAGGTGGAGGCGGCGCTGGAGACCTGGAAGGCTGGCCCACCGCCCGATTTCCGCGGCGCCACGCCGCTGGGATGGCACATCGAAGGGCCGTTCCTCAATCCCGGACGTAAAGGGGCCCATAACCCGGCTTACCTCCAGCTTCCCAACCCGAGCACTGTAGAGGGCTGGCGCCCCGATCAGGGGGTGCGGCTGGTCACGCTGGCGCCGGAATTACCCGGTGCGGAAGCGGTTATCCATTATTTGGTCAGCCAGGGCGTGCGGGTTTCCGCCGGGCACAGCCTGGCCACCTACGAGCAGGCGCTCCATGCCTTCAGTCTTGGTGTAACCTACGGCACGCACCTCTTCAACGCCATGCCTCCATTGGAACATCGCGCGCCGGGCCTGGCCGGGGCACTGCTCACCCATCCCGATTTGACGGTGGGCTTGATCGCCGACGGTATCCACGTTCACCCGGCGATGGTAGCGCTGGCCTGGCGTGCCAAAGGTCCTCACCGCCTTACCCTGGTCACCGATGCCATGGCCGCGTTGGGAATGCCACCGGGAGAGTATCGCCTGGGCGATTTAGAGGTACGGGTGGACGCCACCTCGGTACGCCTGCCCGATGGCACCCTGGCCGGCAGTTTGCTCAGCCTTGACACCGCCATGCGCAACCTGATGGCGTTCAGCGGCTGCACCCTGGCGGAAGCATTGTGCACCGTCACCAGCACCCCGGCGGCCGTGCTCGGTCTGGAAGATCGGGGGTATCTGCGGCCTGGCTATCGCGCCGACCTGGTTTTGCTCTCGGTCACCCATGAGGTGGTGATTACCCTGATCGGCGGCGAGCCGGTATTTGGGAACGAAAAGGTCGCCGAACGGCTGCAGCGGATGGGAAGGGGGTAACCATGCCATTGGAACGTGAGATTTTCGAACAGCCCCACACTCTGCAACGCTTATTGGATGAGGGCTGGCCGCGAATCCGTGCCATTGCCGAGCAGTTACAGCACCAGCCATTTGATTACGTTTTTCTGGCGGCACGCGGCACTTCGGATAACGCCGGGCGCTATGCCCAATATCTGTGGGGCGCATTCAACCGTCTGCCGATCGCCCTGGCAACGCCCTCCCTTTTTAGCCTCTACCAAACCCCGCCCCGTTTGAACGGTGCACTGGTGGTGGGTATCTCGCAATCGGGGCGTTCGCCGGATATCCTCAGCGTGATGCATGAGGCACAGCGGCAGGGATGTCCCACCTTAGCCATCACCAATACACCTGATTCCCCGCTGGCGCAAGCAGCCGATTTCGTGGTGGATATTTTGGCCGGGCCGGAAGAGGCCGTCGCCGCGACCAAAAGTTATACCGGCGAATTGCTGGCGATCGCGCTGCTTTCGGTCGCCCTGGCCGGTGATGACGACCGTCGCGCTGTGCTGGCGCAGGTGCCACGTTGGGTGGAGGCTATGCTCATCCAAAACGCAACGGTGCAACCATTGGCGCAGCGCTATCGCTTCATGGAGCAGTGTGTGGTGTTGGGGCGGGGCTTTAACTATGCCACAGCGTTCGAGTGGTCGCTCAAACTCAAGGAGTTGTGCTATATTGCCGCCGAGCCATATTCATCCGCTGATTTTCAACACGGGCCGATCGCGCTGGTGGAGCACGGCTATCCGGTGATGGCGGTAGTGCCGGCAGGCAAGGTCTATGCCGGCATGCTGGACTTGCTGCGTTACCTGCGCCATGAACGCCACGCCGAACTGCTGGTGCTTTCGGATCAAGAAGAGGCATTGCGCCTGGGACAGGCATCAATAGCCCTGCCAGCGGAGGTGCCGGAATGGGTAACGCCGCTGGTGAGCATTATCCCCGCCCAACTCTTCTGCTACCACCTGAGTGTGGCGCGGGGGTTCAGTCCCGAGCGTCCGCGTGGCCTGCGCAAGGTGACCGAAACCGAGTAGCCCGCAGGCTCAAATCAAGGCCGAAGCGCAGCGCGTGCCAGCAGGTACTCGCGCAGGGCAACAGCCTGGTTGTACTGGTCATCGCGCGCCGCGAACAGGAGTGTTACTGTCTGCGCTTGGGCCATGCTTAACAAACGCTCAACCGGTTGGGGATTGGCGTCCAATTCGGCAAAGTAGCGTGCTTTGAAGGCTTCCCAACGGGTGGGGTCGTGCCCAAACCACTGGCGTAAAGCAGTGCTGGGCGCGATTTCTTTCAGCCACAAGTCGGCGCGGACGTCTTCGTGCGTCAATCCGCGTGGCCAGACGCGATCCACCAGCACGCGCAGACCATCCTCGGGGGCTGCAGGGTCGTAAACGCGTTTCACTTGAATCTTCATGAGCGACCTCTACCCAATGAGGATAGCACCAAAGTGCCCGACGCGGCAGGGTGATTTTCTGCGTCACGCCCTGTACCCTCTGCTGGAAAAGGTGCTCTTAGGCGTTCGATCCAACCGTGAATCGGGTTTTGGTTGGCCCATTTTCTCCGTTTCCGGCGGGGATGGGAGTATAATCGCCAGAACGTGAGGCTCAGAGTGTGATGAGACCAAAAACCAATCCTGGCGTGATCTTTGCTGCTGCAGCCTATACCCTGTGGGGTTTCTTCCCCATTTACTTTAAGGCGTTGAAAGCGGTGCCGGCACCTCAAGTGCTCGCCCATCGCATTGTCTGGGCGTTTCTCTTCCTGCTGGGGGTGCTGGTGGTGCGGCGCGAGGTAGGTGCATTGCGGCGTTTATTAACACCACGCATCCTGGTGAGTTATCTGGGCGCAGGGGTGCTACTGGCGATCAATTGGTTGGCGTATGTCTGGGGTGTGGCTGCGGGTTACATCGTCGAAACCAGCCTGGGTTATTTCATCAACCCGCTAGTAAGTGTGGTGTTGGGCGTGCTCTTCCTGCGCGAACGATTGCGTCCCTGGCAGTGGCTGCCAGTCGGACTGGCCGCAGTAGGCGTAGCATATCTGACCGTGGAATATGGTCGTCTGCCCTGGTTGGCGCTGGTGCTGGCTTTTTCGTTTGGATTATACGGTTTGCTTAAGAAACTGGCACCGTTGAACGCCCTTCATGGCTTGACCCTGGAAACGGGAAGCGTCTTCCTCCCGGCGCTGGGTTACTTGGTGGCCGTTGAGGTTACCGGTCAGGCTGCCTTCGGACATGGGCCGGCGGTTCAAACCCTATTGCTGGCGCTCACTGGCGTGGTGACGGCCGTTCCGCTCTTGCTCTTTGCCGGTGGGGCGCGACGTGTTCCCCTGACTACCTTGGGCTTACTGCAATATATCGCCCCGTCGTTGCAGTTCCTGTTGGGCGTTTTTGTCTATGGTGAACCCTTTGGCTTAACCCAACTGGTCGGATTCAGCCTGATCTGGCTAGCGCTGGCAATTTTTTCTGCCGAGGGTGTTCTGGCCCAGCGGCGCCAGAATCCGGTAGAAGCCGAAGCTCTCGGCGACGCTTAAGTTTCAGGAGGAACCCGTGATGCCGGTTCGGGGTGGACGGTGACATCCGCGCCGGGTAAGAGGGTTTGAATGATACGCTCGACCTCTTCAGTCAGCGTGTGCACCTCGGGGAAGTCCATCTCCGGCGCGACCAAGATGTGCGCGTCCACAAAGGGCTGTGGGCCGCTGTAGCGGACGCGCACCTGATGGCAGTCTATCACACCTGGCAGACGTTCCACCGCCTCTTGAATAGCCCTGACCTGGCCCTGGGGCGCGGCATCCAGCAAGGCCTGGATCGCCCGCCCACCCAATTGCAGGCTGATATAAATGACAATGAGCGCCACCACCAGCGCGGCCACAGCATCGGCCTGGCGCAGGATGCCCCATTGAGGATGCAGTTCGGCCACCTTGACCCCGATCAGGCCGAGGATGACCACGCTGCTGCTCCAGATATCGGTGCTGAAGTGGAGCGCATCAGCTTCCAGCGCCTGGCTGTTGTGCTTGCGGGCAGCGCGGTATAACACACGCGAGCGGGTGAAATCCACCGCAATAGAGACGGCCATGACCAGAAAAGCCCAGAAGGTAACCTCGATTTCAACATGTCGGAAGAAGAGGCGCTGCACCGCTTCATAGATGATCCAAACACAAGTGACCAGAAGCAGTAAGGTCTCAAAGAGGGCCGAGAGATTTTCGATCTTGCCGTGGCCATAAAGGTGTTGATCATCGGCCGGTTTTCCGGAGAGGCGTACGGCGAAGAACGTCATCAGTGCGGCCAGCAAATCCAGGCCGGAGTGAGCCGCTTCGGCCAGGATGCCCAGGCTGCCGGTACTTATACCGACCACGATTTTGAACGTCGTTAGGCCAACGGCGGCCACCACCGAAGAGAGAGCCGCCGCGCGTTTTTCGGTTTCGGCGGTCAGTGTGTTCGCGGTCAAGGCTTAAACCTCCGCTGCAGAGGATAAAGGATGTAAAGGATCGGCCGCACCCTGACGCGCCCGGCGTGCGGCTTCGATATCGGCAAAGACTGCGGGTAGGCGCGCTTCAAGGGCCGAAAAGAGGTCGTGGGCTTCTAACAGGCGCTGTTGGCTTTCAGGTGTGGGTGCAGAGAGCAGGGTTAACCCCTGCTCCGATAGCGCGTGCAAGGTGCGCAGATGTTCTAACCATTGTTGCAAATAAGTGACCCATCCGCCGGGTTTGAAACGGTAGTAATCGCGGCGTGGGTGCGGGGTGGGTACGCGTTCGATCAGACCACGTTCGGCTAGCAGGCGCACCATCTGGCTGACGGCACCCTTGCTGGCGCCGAGGGTTGCTGCTATCTCTCCCAGGGATTGAGTGGGTGGTTCGCAGATCAGCAGCCAGGCCAGACAGCGCCCGGCCAGGCGCGGCAAGCCGGCGGCTTCCAGGGCCAACGCCATGCTCTCAACAAACTGGCGTCGGGGAGGATCGGGGAAGGCCTCTGGAATATCGGACATTACAGGTTTTCCTGTTTACAATACAATAGTTCGAATTGTTTCGAAATTATAAAACGTTTCGAATGATTGTCAAGGGACTGACTTCCCTCTATGATCATTGGTTAGGGATGCCCATGGGCTCACATGTCCTGCGGCTCGACGATGAAAACGTTCACTGCCCAGCACCGGGATAACCAAGATGATCGGTGCCCAGGGCGCTTTGGCCGTGACGTGGAGGATACGCTGACGCAATGCCAATCAGCCATAGGCTCCCACACCCAACCCACCCACCAAGAGAAGCAGGTGGAAGGTTGGAAAAATCAGCCATGGTTAGAAAGGCACAATGTACTCAAAGGGTGTGAAAAAAGGGTCAGGGTATGGGTTGGGAAAAATACAGTACCCACAGGTCTCCATAGCGTTCGCGGGACGTGGGAACAAAGCGATCCTCCAGCCAGGCAATTACTGCATGCTCAGCATAACCTATCTCGCGATATTCCTGGATGGCTTTATCAAAGACGACAAAAGCTACCCTATCACAACCCTGAGTAGCGGCGGCAATGGACGGTTGGGGAAAGAGGCCAATTGCGGCGCGCGTGGCTGGCGCGTAGGTGTCATTGTGTGAACCGGGCACGTCGTCCAGAAAGGTCTGCGGTAGGCCGCGGTCATAGATGTGGCTGGGGAAGAAACTCAGTTTGTTGTCATGCACGATGCAAAGGCGCTCACCGACTGCCTGGGCTCGATCATAAGCCGCATGCACACCTTGCATCGCGGCGCGAAACGGCGAACGCGGAAACTCGGCATAACTGGCTTGGTAAACCAACCCTATTAAATCTCCCCCGATCAGCAACCACGCCAACAAAATGGCTGGGGTACAGCGCCGGGAATGGGTAAGCACGCGGGCACAAAAAAGAAAATAAATCACCTGGCTGAGGATAAACGCTCGGGGGACGAAAATCGGGCGCATGAGATAGGAAGCTCCGAATATCAGCCCCGGGGGAAGAAGCCCCGCGGTAATTAGAAGTCCTTCCTTGTCTTCACGGGGGCAGAAACGCAAAGTTTCAAAGATGACCAGTGTAAGGCTGGCCAGGGTGATAAAAAGTGCCACACCGAGCCAGAGCGGTGGCAGGGGGAGATTGGTATGGAAGATCACCAGCGCCTGCAGGATTTCGGCCAGGCCCGGGCGTGGCGTCCAGAAGGCGGCTTGAATCTTGGCGATTTGCCCCGGCACCAGCACCAACCAGGGCAGGCTTAAAAGACCAATCAACATTAAACCAGCGAGCCACAGGCCCAGCAAGCGCCACGCGCGGCGCAATAGTAAGAACAGTCCGGGGAAAACGAGGCTGAAGATGGCCAGGTTATGGGTATACATGGCAATCACGCCAGCCAGGATCAACCCTGCCCAGGCAAGCCAGTCGGTTCGCCCTGCCGTATCGGCCTGCCAGAGGCGTACAAAGGCGAGGGTATAACCCACCAAGGCCAGGGCTAACAACGCATACATCCGCACTTCTTGGGCGTGATAGACCTGGAGCGGAGAAAAGGCTATCAGTAACGACGCCACCAGCCCCACGCGCTCGCCCCACAGGATGCTACCCAGGGCATAAACTGCCAGGATGATCCCACACGAAAGCACCACGTTCAGGGTGCGAATGAACGCGATGGATTGTCCGCCCTGCAACCAAGCATGGAGCAAAAAATAATACAGTGGTGGCATGGTATCGGCGGCGGTGCCCTGAACGATAAGATTCAACGGGCGTTCGGACAGCAGGATGGAAAAGGCATCATCGTACCAAATGCCGCGGTCGGCCAGGCGATACAGGCGCACGACCAGGCCCAGGAGCAAAACCAGCCCAAGCAGCCCGGCCTGCAGACGCTTACTCATGGCTGTGCCTCCGTCAGCCACCACCGCCGCGCCCACAGCAATCCGATCAGGCAGAAGAACGGCAGGGGCAGGTACATCCAGGTCGATTCCATATCCCCAACCAGAGTGACCAGGAAGAGCACCCAGTGCCCTACAAACAATAGCAAGGCCCATCCCCAGACGGCATAGGTTCCCCACTGCCCCCAACGTGCTTCCAGGGCACGGAAGATCAAGAACACCGCCGGCAAGAGCGCAGTGTAATGCGGAGTTGCAGTGCGGGGCGCAATCAGATTAGTAATAACCAGGGTCTGCAGGGCGGCGTAGAGGAAATCCGGCCACCCCTTACCCCACATCTGCCGCCAAATGAGACCCAGAAAGAGCATAAACCCTGCATGCAACAGGGTATTCAGAGGTGTTTCCAGGTTGGGAAAAAGGCCGGCCACAATAGAAAGGACAGAACCAATGCGGTCGGTGTAGGTCGGGTATTCCATCAACTGACGCAAGAACTGTTGCGGCCAGGTAGGGATTAGCGCTAATGAGCCAAGTATCAGCCCGACCAGGCCACCCAGCAGGCCACCGACGAGGTGCCAGCGCCGGGTCGAAAAGGCCCAGAGCAGAACCAAGGGCAAGAGCAGAAAGGTCATTTGCGGTTTACTGGCGGTCAGTGCCAGCACCAAGCCGGCGGCAAGATCAGACCGGTTGTATATGAGCACCAGGCCCGTCAAAATCAGCAGAACGTTCAGGCCAGCGAACTGCCCCAGCACAATAGTGCGAATGCCGATATAACCCAGGATGGTAAACAACACCCAAGCAAGTAAAGCCTTACCCCGCGCGGGATAGCCGGCCAGGTGCAGGCTGAGTGGCACAACCGCAACCAGTGCAATCTCCAACAATGTCATCCATAAAGCTCTAGCCAGGGGATAATCGAGGAGGCCAAAGGGCACGAAGAAGAGCATCGAGAAGAGAGGATAGACGAAGTGAGCGATGTCCTCACCGCGGCTGGCATCGGCAGGGCGACCGTAAATGACCATTTGCGAGGCCAGGCTAACCCGCTCATCGTAGGGATTGAGCCCTTCTTTTAGCCACATGTGGGCGCCCATCCAGCGCGCCAGGAAGTCGTTACCGCCGGGGTTGGCGAGGGCAAAGCGGTAATTGACCTCTGCCAGGGCAACCAGGGTAACCAGCACCATAAGTCCGGCCCCCAGGTAAACCCAGGGAGGTGTGTTGAGCGTGACGTGGGGTTTGGATGATGCCATGAATCGTTCGAGATGATTTTATCTCCGCCGGGCGCGTGGGTCAAACGGCCTATCTGTGCAACTTTTCGCGCACGGTTGCATCTAAACATTCGGATTGAGTCTCAGGTTTAGGAGTATGTAACGATGAGCACGGGAACCTCTTCGCAACCGCGAGTGATTGTGTTTTCCACGCCCAACTGCCCCTTCTGCAACATGGCCAAGCGTTACCTGCGCGAACGGGGCATCAAGTTCCGCGATGTGGACGTCAGCCGCGATGCCGCCGCTGCGCGCGATATGGTGCGCCGCTCCGGCCAGCAGGGCGTCCCGGTCATTGATATCAACGGCAAAATCGTGATCGGCTTCGACCGGCCCAAAATTGATCGCCTCTTAGGGCTGAAATAATCTATAATCTAATCAAGGAGGTACGACTCATGACGGAAACTTTCTCCACTCCCCCCATTCAACCCCTGGGTTCACGCGTCCTGGTGCGCCCCTTAGACCAGGAAGCCCGCACCGCATCGGGTATCCTGCTCCCCGAGACGGCGAAGGAAAAGCCGCAAACCGGTCTGGTGGTTGCGGTGGGTGACGACGAAGAGATCAAAGTGCAAGTGGGCGATAAAGTGATCTTTGCCAAGTACTCCGGTACCGAGTTCCGCCACGACGGTACGGAATATCTGATCATGGAAGCCAGCGACATTCTGGCCAAGATTACCGCTTAACCCAAGCATAAGGAGGTTGAGCATGGGCTTAGACTTCGGGTTAGACCTACCCACGAGCCAAGATGAGACTGTGTACGATGTGGCGATCATCGGGGGTGGGCCGGCGGGCACGACCGCGGCCATCTATACCGCCCGTGCCAACCTCAAAACGCTGGTCATTGACAAAGGACTGACCGCCGGCGCCCTCGGCATTACCAGCAAGATCGCCAACTACCCCGGCATCCCGGAGGAAATCAGCGGGGCCGAGTTACTCCAACGCATGCGCCGGCAAGCCCAGCAGTTCGGAGCCGAATTCATCCAGGATAAGATTCAGGGCTGCGAACTGGACCGCGATCCCAAGGTGCTCTACGGAAACAACGGCACTTACCTGGCGCGGGCGGTAATCATTGCGACCGGCTCCATGGGACGCGGCAACCGCGTGCCAGGCGAGGATCGCCTGCTAGGGCGTGGTGTCTCGTACTGCGCCACTTGTGATGCCGCCTTCTTCCGCGATCAGGACGTGGTGGTGGCAGGGAATAACGACGAGGCCATCGAAGAGGCGCTCTTCCTCACCCGCTTTGTGCGCCGCGTGCATTTCCTTTCGCCCACCCCTGACCTGAAAGCCCCCGCCGACCTGGCCGAGGAATTGCTTCACCATCCCAAGGTGACGTTTTACCCCGGCGCGGTGTTGAAAGAAATCCTGGGCGAGGAACGGGTTGAAGGGGTACGCTTCCGCCAGCGCGGCCAACCAGAACAAACCCTGCCCGTGAGCGGTGCATTCATTTACCTGCAGGGCGGCCAACCGATCACCGATTTTTTGCAGGGGCAACTGCCGCTGAGCGAGACCGGCTGTCTGATCGTGGACCGCGAATTTCAGACGGCCATCCCCGGCGTCTTTGCCGTGGGGGATGTGCTGTGCAATCACGTCAAGCAAGCCGTGGTAGCCGCCGCGGAGGGTGCCATTGCCGCCATGGCGGTGGAGAAACTGCTGCGCGGGCGCGAAAAATTGGCCGTAGACTGGTCAAAATAGTCCCTCGGCACGGAGGGGAACATGGCACAAATCGTCATCATCGGCGGTGGCCCGGCTGGGGTCACCGCCGCTTTAGAATCGGCTCGTTTGGGAGCAGAAGTCATACTAATCGAAGCCGCGCACCTGGGTGGGCGGGCTACCTGGCACAGCCTGGTGCCGAGTAAGGTGTTCTTGAGCGCTGCCGAGGCGCTCACCGCTGCCCACCCCTGGCTGGAAAATCCACCCTCTCGTCCGGATTTAGGCACACTGCGGGCGCGAGTTCGCGCGCAGGCCGAGACGCAGAGCCAGCGCCAGCGCCGGGCGCTGAGCCAGGCTGGGGTGCGGTTGATCGAGGCAGTGGCGCGTTTTGAAGACCCACGCACCCTGCGCCTGGAATTTTCCACCGGGCATAGCGAGCATCTCAATGTTGACCGCGTAATCCTGGCCACCGGTTCCGAGCCGATTTTCCTACCGGGGCTGAAGCCCGATGGGCAGCGCCTGCTGGCACCCCGAGCCATGGCCAATCTCAGTGACTGGCCGGAGCATTTGATTATGATCGGTGGCGGGGTGACCGGGAGCGAATATGTATCGTTTTTCAGTCAAATGGGAGTACCCACCACTTGGGTGACAGATTTACCCACCTTCCTACCTCGCGCTGAGCCGGAGATTGCGGCCGGGTTAGTCGCGGCGATGGAAGCGCGCGGGGTGAACCTTTACCCTAACGCGCCGGTGGCGCGGGCTGAAAACACCGGTAGCGGGGTTCGCGTGACCTTGCAGGATGGGCGCACCCTGGAAGGTAGTCACGCCTTCATTGCCATTGGGCGGCGTGCGGATACCGATCGGCTGAACCTGGATGCCGCCGGGGTGAACGTCACCCGCCAGGGGGTAGTGGTGGATAACTACGGACGTACCTCGCAACCGCACATTTACGCCATTGGTGATGTGGCCGGCCCGCCCTTTACCGTGAATCGTGCTCAGGCGCAGGCGCGCCTTGCCGTGCGTCATGCACTGGGTCTACCCACACCACCGCTAGAGACCATTGTGCCAGTCGAAGCCGTCTATAGCGATCCGCAGGTGGCGCAGGTGGGCCTGAGCGAGGCCGAAGCCCGTCATCTGGGTCGCACGATCCAGGTGCTGCGCGCGGATTGGGATCAGGCGCTCAAGGCTCACCTGATTGGACATACGCAGGGAGTGCTGAAGCTGGTTGTAGATGCCGAGAACGGGCGTTTGCTCGGTGCGGCGGCGTTGGGCAACCATGCCGTTGAGGTGATCAACGCCCTGAGCCTGGCACTGCAGGCCGGGGCAACGCTCGCGCATCTGGCACAATGGGCACCGGCCTACCCAACGTTGGGCGACCTGGTGCGCGCGGCTGTAGATGGCTACGGGGTATGAGAATCAGGTGGCTTGTTTGGCGCGGCGGTAGAGGCGAAAGACAATCCAGGATGTAACCACAATCAGCACGCAGGCGATAACCACCGGTACCACCACAGAAAGGATAGAAACCAACATTGCGGTGAGGTCTTCCAGCACGCTGACCGGCACGTTGCCTGCACCGCCGGTGGTCGCTGTAACCGCCGGACGTACGGCCAGTGCTTTGGTGGCATGCACCCCGCCAGCCACTAGCAGACCCAGCGCCAGGGCCAGCACCGGGTGAATCTCGGTGATCACGTTGGCGCTAGCGGCGAAGACAATCGCCCCGGCGGTGGGACGGATAAAGGTCTGAATGATATCATTAAGGTGATTGACCGCGGGGATTTTGTCGGCAAAGAATTCGATCAGCGCCAGTAGCACCAGCAATGCGATCACCCAACCATTGGTCAACGTATCCCAGGGTGGGCGCAACGTGATCAGATTGGTGAAACGCCCCAGTAGCGCAACGACCAGCAGCGGGATGTAGGCATTTAGCCCAGCGCTGACCGAAAGCCCAAAGGCAGAGAGAATACCCAAGACCTCCATGAGCAACCGTCCTTTCTCACGGGAACATAAAACCGGCCCAGGTGCCGGTGAGGAAAAAGCGCCCTGCATCCACTAAAACAATATGCAATAATGCGGTCGTCAGACCGGCTAGCAAGAAACCGCCCAGCCCGCGCCAGGTCGTAAAGGTGTTTTCGCGTTGAAGCAGGATAACCCACAACAGGGTGTAACATAGGCTCAGCAGAATGATCACCCCGACGGTGCTGAGAAAGGCCAGCGGGAGGGTCAACCAGGGAAGACGTGCGTAAATACCCAGGGCACCCGCAGCAACGGCGGCAAACAGCCCCAGCCCTTGCCACGGGGTGGCCAGTGCGGCTTCAGGGATGGGATGCGCCCAGAGAATTTGATTAATGAAAGGATAGAGCAGGATAGCCAGCGCGGCACCAAAGCCACTGCCGCTGGCCAGGCGGAGGGCATTGTTTGGGGGGTAGAGCGCAGTGGCACCCGGCAGCAGGCTGAGGAAGGAATTCACCCCATCCAGGGCGAAAGCTAACCCAAGGACGATCACCACCCATTGCAAGGGGAATGACGGCCAACCCGCGCGCTGCCCGCGGGGGAGTTGAACTATCAGCCCGATTAGCGCGGCCAAAAACGTCCCGCTGCAACGGGCGCACAGGGGCAGTTGTCTCTCTCCCACAAAAAACGAATGCGCCGGGCTGCGATGGCAAACAGCATAACCAATGGCATCAGCTTTGCCCAGCAGCCCGGGCGGGGTGTAGATCAGCCAGGCTGTCAACAGGCCGAGGGCAAAAGCAATTAACCCACCCCGTAGCCAGGGGTGACGCTCAAGCGCGTGCATGCAGGTATTTTAGCACACCCGCCCTTCACCCGCGTACAAAGTAGATGATCGCAACGATGATTCCAATCGTCACCACCAACCAGCGCAGGACGATAGGCTTAACCCGTCCGGCTAGAAAACCCCCCAACATGCCCCCCAGCAATGCGCCGCCGGCCATCACCAGCGCCGCCGGCCACAGGACCCGCCCGGAGAAAACGAAGTACAGCGCCGCGGTGAGGTTGGTCGCCAGCGAGAGCCCCTGTTTGAGGGCGTTGAGGCGGGTAAGCGTATCTTCGAGCACCAGCCCCAGGACAGCCAGCAGGATCACGCTGAGCCCGGCACCGAAGTAGCCGCCGTAGATGGCAGCCAGGAATACAGGGAAGATTGCCAGGGCTTCACGCGAACGAGCAGGTGGGTCGGCCTCGCGAGATGGAGAAAAGACTCGCTTCCGGATCTCATCCTGCACGGCCAGCAAGAGCGATGCGAAGAGGATCAAATAAGGCACCAGGGCACGAAAGAGACGTTCACCGCTGAGCAGAAGTAGCAGCCCGCCTACGAGCCCTCCGAGTAGTGCCGCCGGGAGCAGGGTGCGCAGGCGTTGCGATTGGCCCTGTAAATCTGCGCGTTGGGCCCAGGTGCCACCGAGGTAACCCGGCAACAACGCTACCGTGTTGGTTACGTTGGCGACCACAGCCGGCACACCCACAGCCATCAGGGCGGGGAAGGTAATCAGTGTACCGCCGCCAGCCAGGGCATTCACCGCCCCTGCTGCGACCGCCGCCAATGCGATGCTGAAATATGCCAACCAGTCCATGAAAACGCCTCGGTGAGGGGGTGACTAGAAAGTTACTGCGCTTATGATAACATGGGCGAGGCGATTCCCGGCTAAATCATGATTGTTCGGGCACATACGCCACGGTGCGGGTGTGATAATCCTGCACCACGGCACCGCGCGGTAGGCGCAGGGTCCAACCCACCATGATCAGGTCGCCGATGGCCCCAGCGGCATTGATGGTCATGAACGCCCACAGAGGCACGACCCAGGATTCGGGCACAAACGGCACCAGTGCTAATCCCAGCAAACTGATCCCCACCAAGGGTAATAAACCAATGATGAGATAGGCCGAGGGCGTGAAATACCAGCCCGGTGCCGAGGCTGAGGCATACCACCCCTTGAAGGTAAATTGCGGGCGGTCATGGGTGAAGAGCCAAAATGCCAGGCCGTGCAGGCCCTCATGTAGCACAATCATCACCACCAACAGCCCGGCCAGCGCCAGAATTTGCCCGATCATCCAGGCCGTGTTGCCGTTCCATAGGATCAAGACAAATTCGCCTGTGTGAGGACGCAGGGCGCCAATCAGTACCCCAAATAGCCATCCCGCCGCCACCAGCAGGCCCAGGCCGAGCAGGTTCATCGCCAAGAGCAAGCGTGAATTCTCCAGGTTAAACTCGCCGTAGAGATGGTAGCCAGGGGGAAGATCACGATAAGCACGCATGATGTTACTCCGTGGGAGGGATGTCCGGCGCCTCGACCCAAGCCCAGGCGGCGCCGTTCAGGCTGGGTGTGAGGATCCAGGCGCGGGCGTCCATGCCAGCGGAACGGAAAGCATCTTGCATTGCGGCGGCTATGGGCGCCATATCGGAGAGGGCAAAGGCAATCACGCTCGGCCCGGCGCCCGATAGAGCCGCCGCGGCACCGTGATCGTACGCACGGCCGATGGCCTCCATTGCGCCGGGGATGAGTGGCAGGCGATAAGGCTGATGCAGGCGATCTTGCATTGCCCGCCGCAGCAGAACGAGATCCCCTTCCTGGAGGGCCTGCACAACCAGCGCCGCCCGTCCCAGGTTGTAAACCGCCTGTTCCAGCGCAATCTGACGTGGTAATGCGGCCCGGGCTGCTGCGGTGGAGAGATCAATGCTCGGTAAGACGACGGCTATCTGCCACGTTGCCGGAGCAAAACAATAGGGATATAGATCATCTCCCTCGGCAACGATCACCACCAGGCCGCCCAACAGGGCTGCCGCGGCATTATCGGCATGCCCTTCTAGATCGGTTGCCAGTCGCAGCAAAATCGCCGTATTCAGGGTATGACCGCTGAGGGCGCTGGCGGCCAGCAGCCCGCTCAGTGCAGCGGCAGCACTGGAGCCCAGTCCTGAACTGAGGGGGATACGGTTATAGTGCACAATTTCCAAGGGCGGGGGTGTTTGCCCAAGCACGCGTTGATAAAAATAGTGAATGGCCTGCACTGTACGATTGGCTTCCAAGGGCAATCCAACCCCCTCACCGCAAACATGCACCTGGGCTGTTGTTGCTGGGCGTACCCAAACCTCGTTCCACAGATCAAGAGCCAGCCCCAGCGCATCAAAACCCGGGCCAAGGTTGGCTGTGGTAGCCGGAACGCGCACCTGGATCCAGCGCTCGTTCATGCTGCCTCCCTTAACAAGGCATCGGTCAGCGCCTGCAAGCTGGCCGGCAGGGTGCGTGGCGGCGTGCTCCAACGGGCAACGATATCAGGGTCTTTGAGGCCGTGCCCGGTGCAGATGGCGACAATCCGCTGGCCGCGGGGGTTAAAACGTCCGGCAGCAATCTCGTGAGCCAACCCGGCCAGCCCGGCCGCCGAGGCCGGCTCAACCCACACGCCGTGGGCAGCCAGGCGACGTTGCATCGTCAGAATCTCATCATCGCTCACGGCAATGATGCGCCCACCGGATTCTTCGGCGGCGGCTAGGGCTTGTTCACCCCGCGCCGGTCGTCCGATACGGATGGCGGTGGCGACCGTTTCGGGTTTTTCGACCGGGTGCCCTAAAACCAGCGGGGCAGCGCCAGCAGCCTGAACACCCAGTAAGCGCGGCAACCCGCTCCCGCGACGGACGTGATATTGGCGAAAACCCATCCAATAAGCGGTAATATTGCCAGCGTTCCCTACCGGGAGGCACAGCCAATCCGGCGCACTGCCGAGGGTATCACAGATCTCAAAGGCAGCCGTTTTCTGCCCCTCCAGGCGATAGGGATTGAGCGAATTGACCAGTGCAATCGGGTATTTTTGGCTGATCTCAACTACCAGGGCCAAGGCATCGTCGAACGAGCCCTCGATTTGGATGACCTCGGCGCCATAGGCCAGCGCGCCGGCCAGTTTACCCAGCGCCACCTTGCCTTGAGGGATGAGGACGATGGCGCGCAAGCCCGCTCGTGCCGCATAGGCTGCTGCCGAGGCCGCCGTGTTTCCGGTCGAAGCGCAGATAACGGCCCGCACTCCGCGCCCGAGCGCCTCGCTAATCGCGGCGGTCATCCCGCGGTCTTTGAACGAGCCGCTGGGATTGAGCCCTTCGTACTTGACATAGAGTTCAAAACCGCCCCCGAGTTCCTCAGCTAGGCGGGGCATGGGGATCAGGGGGGTGTTACCTTCTAAGAGGGTGACCGGACGGGTATAGGCCGGCAGATCCAGCCAATCGTGATAGCGTTCCAACAGGCCGGCATAGGGTGCGGGCATAACTACCTCGGTTATCGTGTGAAGAGGATAATGGCGATTGCGTTGATTATACCCAAAGCAAGGGTAGAGCAGATGGTCATTTTCTACATGTTTACGGCAATGCGTGCCGGTGTGATCGCCAGGATTGATTCAGGCACGCGGTAAACAAATCACGCGCGGTAAAACCAACCCAACCCCGTCACGATACTCCAAAGATTGATCCTGGCAAAACCATCGGTCGGGATTGAATCCCCGTCTTAGTCGTGCCATAATGTAATAAAAAAAACAGCATAACGGCTTTCATCGTTGCCGTGTAACCTGAACCAAGGGAGGGAGCCATGGCAACGTTAACCTTAAGTGTCATAAAAGCCGACGTGGGTGGCTATGTTGGGCACTCCGCCTGTCATGAGGCATTGTTGGATGAAGCGCGCACGCTGCTATCTCAGGCCCAGGCCAAAGGCGAAATCCTCGATTTTTACGTTACCGCCTGCGGGGATGACCTACAACTGATCCTCACCCATACCCACGGCACGGATCACGCCGGCATTCATCATCTAGCCTGGGATGTGTTCAAAGCCTGCACCGAGGTGGCGCGACGGCTCAAACTCTACGGCGCCGGGCAGGATTTGCTGGCAGATGCCTTCTCCGGAAATGTGCGTGGAATGGGGCCGGGCGTGGCCGAAATGACCATTGAGGAACGTCCCTCAGAGCCGGTGATCATCTTCATGGCTGATAAGACCTCGGCTGGGGCATGGAACCTGCCGCTTTACAAGATGTTCGCCGACCCTTTCAACACCGCCGGACTGGTGATCTCACCGAGCATGCATGCCGGTTTTCGCTTCGAAGTCCATGACGTTATAGAACATCGTCGCATCGTCTTTGACACCCCCGAAGAATCTTATGATCTGCTGGTTTTCATCGGGGCTGCCGGACGTTACATGGTCAAAGCCGTTTACACCAAGCGGGGGGCCATCGCCGCCGTCTCATCTACCCAGCGCCTGGCTCTGATTGCCGGCAAATATGTTGGCAAGGACGACCCGGTGTGCATTGTGCGCTGCCAAGGCGAGTTCCCGGCGGTAGGCGAGGTGCTGGAGCCTTTCACCCTGCCGCATATCGTCGAGGGTTGGATGCGTGGCTCGCATTACGGCCCGTTAATGCCAGTGCCGGTGCGACAAGCGACGCCCAGCCGCTTCGATGGGCCGCCGCGGGTCATTGCCTTGGGCTTTCAACTGGCTGAGGGTCGGTTGATTGGCCCACGTGACCTGTTTGATGATCCAGGCTTCGACGAGGCGCGACGGTTGTGCAATGTGCTGGCGGATGCGTTGCGCCAACATGGGCCGTTTGAGCCGCACCGCCTGCCGATGGAAGCCATGGAGTACACCACCCTGCCCGAGGTGATGGCGCGCCTGGCCGAGCGTTGGCAGCCATTGGAAGACTAGACCTGGGTTAGGGGTGCCACAGCCCGCAGGACAAAGAGATCACCCTCGCGATTGACGACCATGGCAAAGTCAAAGCGATCCACTGCGGTGCAGTAATCCAGGTCGGAGGGCGGGAAGTCAGGGCTGCCCAGGGCCAGGAACTTGCGGGCGGTTGAGGATTCGCGCACCCGTTGAATAAACGATCCAGGGGATGGATTCTCGCCACGCAAAAGGGCCTCAATGTAATCGGCGCAGACAGCATCTTCTTCACCCCCGCCCTCGGCGCGCTGGCCGGTGATCACAAAGGTAATGGTGTGGCCGGAAAACCGGTGCAGATACATGGCAGTGGCACGGGCAGTGCAGAAGGCGGTTGCTAAGATGTGCCGGGCCCGTTGAGCGCGCACCACCCCTTGGGTGCCGGCCGTGGTGCGCTGGATCAGGGTGCGCCCGCGCAAATCCTGGCCGACAATTTGGCTGGGCGAGTTACAGAAATCGAAGCCCGGCACGCTGAAGCCGTTCACCTCGCCCACAATCAGGGCATGAGGGAGGCGTTGTTTTAGCGCCAGGGCCTCATCAACGGTGCTCACCAACAAGATGCGCTCGGCGCCGGCAGCAAAGGCATACGCCGCGGTGCTGAAGGCACGCAGAACGTCAATGACCACTACGATATCGGCGGCCTGGGCACAAGTTTCTAAGTTGGCACGCTGAAACACAAAGGAAGGTGAGGTCATGGTAATTTCGCCGTGGGGGTAGGGGGTGAAAATTAGAAACGAATACGGGCTTCTTATTATTATGCCTTAAAACCGGTCAAGTCTGAAACTGCCAACGGGCTAACCCAAACGTTCCATTTATCCCCAGCAACCAGATGGACAGAACCTGAAGCCCTGTTAAATCAAAAGAAAATGTTACCGAAATGTCGCCTTCTTTTTTAGAGATTGAAGAACAGTGGCCGGTTTGCCGCTTTTGCAGATGGAGACTGCCCAGAGTTGCTCAATCAGCCGACAATCTGCTGGCGTAAATGAGGGGGGATCGGTCTGACGGCGCAGGGTCTGCTGATTGGGCAGAGGATGACGTTGGCCATTGAGGACGTTGCGCTATGCCAGTATTGCCTCCCTCCGCCCACCCCGTTTGAGGATGCGCTATGACGTCGCATCGCAGACCTGGTCTAACTGCTCCAGTGCTCCTGCTTCAAAGTACACCTCCCCTTACTCCCCTGGGTGCAGCGCCAGGCGATCAAGTCCACCTCGACCATGGCTAACTCCGATAATATTTTCTTTTGAGACAACCATCTTAATCCGGTAACATTTTAGGTGAACGAATGCAATCTATTGACCTTTGTTTTGAGTTTTGCTAAAATGTAGTAGAATTTCACAGTTGGTACTTATCAGTAAAACTTAACTACAGGGGGTATAAAAACAACGCCTTTAGCGGTTCTTCGTTTTAATCTCTAAATCAACGGTACTTTTTCAATTTAGTCAGGCACGTTTTATACCTGAAATGGTTGACGAAACCTTAATAACCCACGGCGCGCTTTCTCATATTCGTGGCTTTTATCCCACCCTTTCTCCTTCCGAGAAAAAAGTGGCAGATTTCATACTGGCCAATTACCAGAAAGTCATGCCAATGACCCTGGCCGAACTGGCTGCTCATAGCGGTGTCAGTGATGCCACTGTGGTGCGTTTTTGTCGTGCGCTGGGTTTTCATAGTTACCTGGAACTCAAAATCGCGTTAATGCGTTCGCTCCTGGATTCCCCCGATCTGATCTTTGATCACATCGAAAAGGATGACTCACCTCTCACCATCATGCGCAAGGTCTTTCTGGGCAGCATTCAGGCCATGCAAGATACGCTTGATCTCTTGAACGACGAGGCGCTGGATCGGGCGGTGACTTTGCTTCAAAACGCTCACACGATTTTGATTGTCGGTGTGGGCACGTCCAGCCCGATGGCGCATGAATTACACAATCGCCTGATTCGGCTCCGACTGAATTGCAGAGTAGAAACGGATGCCTATCTTCAGTTAATGCAGGCTGCTCTCCTCACCGAAAAGGATGCCTTGGTGGTTATTTCTCAAACCGGAGCCTCTCAACCCCCTATTAATACCGCCAGAGAAGCACACCGGCACGGTTGCAAAATCATTGCTATTACCGGCAACCCCTCCTCTGAACTCGGCAAATTGGCGGATGTGCTTTTATTAAGCATTTCTCATGAATCGCGTCCAGAGACTCTCGCCTCGCGTATCGCCCAACATGCGCTGATTCAAGGACTTTACGTGCTCATGGCCATGCACATGTCTCAGGTTGCCAACCAAAATGAGTATCTGATCTGGGATGCCCTTATGCGTGCTTCCAATGCTCAAGAGAGTTGAACGATATTACACCCTTATGGAGACGGATGATTCATCATGGAACAGCCAATCATCACGATCAAAGACCTGACCTACCGCTACCGGGGGCAAAAGCGTAACGCTATCGAATCTATTTCCCTAGAGGTTAATCCCGGCGAGTTTATTGCCATCATGGGCGCCAGCGAAGCCGGAAAAAGCACCTTAGCCGCTTGCATCAACGGTTTGGTGCCCCATTTTTTCCGTGGCAAATTCTCCGGCGAGGTCCAGGTGTGTGGCAAAAACACCCGTACATCGCGCGTTGCCGAGATGGCTGAAGTAACGGGCATGGTGTTCCAGGATTTTGAAGCCCAACTTTTTTCTACCAATGTGGAATTAGAGGTCGCTTTTGGCCTAGAAAACTTCAATGTCCCGCGCGAGGAAATCGCGCGTCGCGTGGATGAAGCGCTCCGTTTTGTAGGGTTGGAGAACATGAAACGGCGCCCACCCGCCACCCTCTCAGGTGGACAAAAACAAAAATTGGCCATTGCTTCAGTGCTAGCAATGTACCCCAAAGTCCTGGTCATGGATGAACCGACCACCGATCTCGACCCCATAAGCAAAGCCGGGGTTTTCGAAATAGCCAATCACCTCCGGCAGCGCGATGATCTGACCCTGTTGGTGGTTGAACATGAAACCGAAGAGGTCTTAGAAGCGCAGAAAATTCTACTGCTGGATGAAGGCAAACTGATCCGTTATGCACCAGCCCATGAGGTGTTATGTGAAGTGGATCTGCTTGAGCAGCACGGCGTCATGCCCTTGGGAGTAACCAAATACTTCCATCGTATGGGCATAAACTCGCATGCGCCGCTAACCATCGCTGAAGGCCTACAAAAATTTAAAGATAACCAATGGCGACTCTCGGAGGCTACTTACGAATCGCTAAAACAACAAGACCAGGCACGCGAACAACGCTATGGGGCGCCGCTTATCCGCTGTGAAAATCTTCAATTCGCTTATCCTAACGGCACTCAAGCCTTAAGGGGAATTAACCTTGAGATTCGCCGCGGCGAAATCGTTGCCATCGTCGGGCAAAATGGCAGTGGAAAAACCACGTTGGTCAAGCATTTTAATGGGCTGCTCATGCCCACCGGTGGGCAAATCTGGGTTGATGGCCGCCCCACACGCGAACAAGGCGTGTTTGAACTCGGACGTAAAGTTGGCTATGTCTTTCAGAACCCCGATCATCAAATCTTTTCCAACACAGTTTATGATGAAGTCGCCTTCACCCTTCGCTTGCGCAAGGTGGATGAAAAGACCATCCGACAATCTGTTACCGAAGCCCTCGAGGCCGTTGGACTGGCAGGGTATGAAAACGCCGACCCGTTCAGCCTTACCAAAAGCGGCCGCCAACGGGTTGCGGTTGCCTCGGTCTTGGCCGCCAAGCCCGAGATTCTCATCTTGGATGAGCCAACAACCGGATTGGACTATAACGAGCAGCGCAGCATGATGAACCTGGTGCGACGGCTAAATGAGCAAGGAAGCACCATCATTTTCGTCACTCACCATATGTGGGTCGTGGCTGAGTATGCCCACCGGGTTTACGTAATGAAAGATGGGCAAATCTTTCTCCAGGGGACAGCGCGCGAGGTGTTCTCTCACGACCAAGAATTGGTTGATGCTTACTTACGTCCTCCTTTGCATGTTATGTTTTCCAATCAACTCGGAAAGACTTTGTTGACCGTTGATGAAATGATCGCCTGCACTGAAACACAACCCCAGGAGTGAAACGCGCCATGGATTCCGAGATCTACCTCGATCGTGATACATTTTTTCACCGCTTGGACCCACGCACCAAAATCGCTATTCTTCTTATCACCTTTGTTATTGTGCTCTATTACCAAAACCCCCTCTGGATCATGCCAATCTCGGCTTTAGTATTACTTCATGGCGTTCTGGCCGATTCTCTGATCAACCTAAAACGCATCCGCTATATCATGTTTGTTCTGGCTGTTTCGGGATTAATTTTGTGGAATTTGTTCGCCAGCGGTGAGACAAAACTGTTCTGGATCTTCACGGTCGAATCGCTGGCTTATAGCCTCGGTCGCGTTCTCATCATGCTCACCCTTATTACCGCCGGCATGATATTTATGAGCACCACACGCAACGAAGAGTTTGTAATTGGTATGATCCGCCTTGGCCTCCCTTATCGGGTTGGTTTTGCCATCTCAACCGCCCTACGGCTAGTGCCCACCATTGTGAGCAGTGTCTTCATCATAGCCCAAGCCCAGCGCAGCCGCGGATTAGACCTGGACAGCGGGAATATCCTGGAGCGGATCCGAAAGTATTTACCCCTCTTGGTTCCCGTATTTGTCTCTACGATACGTAATACAAACGTGTTTGGTATGGCTTTGGAAGCCAAAGGGTTCGGTGCCCGCGAAGAACGCACCTTTTACTTGGACGTCAAAATGCAGCGTGCGGATTACTGGATGTTGGGGTTAATGTTTGTGATCTTTATTGTCACCACTTACCTCAAGATCCGTGGATTCGGCAACATCCCGGGTCTGATCCGCTTCTAAAACCCTACGAGGAGAAAAAGCCTTTATGCGCGCAGCGATCATCGGAGGTACAGGTTTTGATACCATTGAGGGGATTCACCTGGAACCGGAGATAATCCATACCGCCTATGGGGATGTCAAAGTGTATCGGGGCGGGGGCGAATGGGAAGATATCTTCTTCCTCCCTCGACATGGCATCTCCCACAGCACCCCACCCCACCGCATTAACTATCGCGCTAACATCAAAGCCCTCCACCAATTAGGGGTTACCCATGTGCTCGCCACCTTGGCGGTGGGTTCAATTTCTGCCCATCTTCCTCCGGGTAGTCTTGTCGCGGTTGACCAATTTCTCGATTTTACCCAGAACCGAGAAGGTACCTTCTTCAACGGCGGTCAGGAAGGGTTTGCCCACACTTTGATGTCATATCCCTATTGCCCGGCCTTACGGCAGCGCATGATTGAGATTGGCGCCAAATTGGGGGTTTCTATTGTACCCAAAGGCACGTATGTGTGCACCAACGGACCGCGGTTGGAAACAGCCGCCGAAATTCGGATGTTCTCAATCTTGGGCGGTGATGTCGTTGGGATGACTGGGGTTCCTGAAGCCCCCTTGGCGCGAGAATTGGGATTGCACTATGCGGCCCTGGCTTATTCGATTAATTGGGCTGCCGGGATCGAGGCAGGAAAAGAAATTACGTTCATTGAGGAGGGGTTAGAAGCCCTCAAGAAGAGCGTCCTTACCGTATTCCTTCAAACCCTACGCAGTTCAGACTTTCCTTCTTGTGAGTGTGAATCATCACGGTTAATGTTCCATCCGCCCGAGGAAGAACGCGCTTAAGCGCTCTTCAACCTCATCCTTCGGCAGAAAGGAGGACAATTTATCGAAAGGAAACCGACTCTCGTTATTCCTCATCGTACCACTCTCTTCTCACCCCCTATTTATCGCCAGGAGGCCCAAAATGAAAGAAGTCTTTTCCATGTGGAAGAACACCCGAATGATAATCCTGACCGCGCTCTCTGCCGCCATTTATGCTGCTGTGCTCATTCCTTTCAAGGGCGGGATCCCAATTGTGCCTGGAATTACGGAAGTCCGCCCGGCTAATGTATTTCCGGTGATCTTTGGTCTGATGTTCGGTCCGGCGGGTGCTTGGGGCTCCGCCATTGGTAATACCATCGGCGACATTTTCGGCGGCACCTTGGGCTGGGGAAGCATTTTTGGTTTCTTTGGCAACTTCTTCCTCGGCTTCTTGCCCTATAAGATGTGGGGAGCCCTGGGCTTAGTCCCGGCAAACGATGTCTCTCAGACCATCAATTCCTGGCGCAAACTGTTAGCCTATATCATCATCGTGATTGTCTCAGCCGCGGCTTGCGCCATTATCATCGCCTGGTACCTTGATCTGGCTGGCCTGATCCCCTTTGCTTTCCTCTCTGTTGTGATCACCCTCAACAACGCTATTGCCGAGTTGGTGCTTGGGCCACCGCTGCTTCTTCTCCTTTACCCTCGGGTCAAACAGTGGGGGCTGATCTGGACTGACATCATGGACAAAGAGGATGTTTCCCCTGGCTTCGCCCGCCAGTTGGGAGCCATTCTCGCCATTGTAGGCGCCCTGGGTGGTTTGATCGTCGGTGTCGGCATCTCCACCGGGCTCTATGGCCAGGCCCTGTTCCAGTTTGGCTCAGGCGAAAAGGGGCAGGTTGGGGTATGGCTGGGGGTTCTCCCCTTCCTCATCCTGCTCATCGTGGGTAGCCTGATGATGTCGGGCCGCGAGCAATTCGTCGAAGAAGCCGAGTAGTCCAACGTTTGTCATGGCGAGCAGGGAGTGAAAGATCACTCCCTGCTCTATTTGAATAGGGACAAACCATGACCATGACTGCACCTTATGATATCCTCATTACCGGGGCTACCCTCCTCACCATGGAAGCCTCTCAACCCTTTATCTCTGTGGGGGGTATAGCCATTAAAGACGGTCTCATTGCGGACGTGGGGCCAGCCGAGAAATTCACCCCCCGCCAAGCCCGGATCACCATTGAGGCTAACAACCAAATCGTGATGCCCGGATTGGTCAATGCCCACACACACGCTGCCATGACGCTTTTCCGCGGATTTACAGATGATATCCCTCTGGAGCCGTGGCTGAATAAGGTTTGGCAGTTGGAAATGCGGTTTGCCACTCCCGAAAACGTGCGTAAAGGCAGCCGGTTGGCCTTTATCGAAATGATTCGCGCCGGCGTGACCACGGCTGCGGATATGTATTGGCATGCCGAAGCCACCACCCAAGCCGCCCTGGAAGTTGGTTTACGTTTGGTAAACGGCGTTGGGATCATTGACACTGTTGGCAATGAAGGTCGTCAGAATAAAGAAGAGCCCACACGGAGGTTTATCGAAACCTATCTAAATCATCCCACCGTTCACCCCTGCGTTCAGGTACATTCTACCTACACGGTGACAACCGATTCACTCCGCCTTGCCGACCGCCTGGCCCAAGAATATCACCTTCCGCTCATTACCCACGCCAGTGAAACCCGCACTGAGGTGCAAACCCTCCTCAATCGCACCGGTAAAACTCCGATCGGCTATCTAGACGCACTGGGGATGCTGCACCCCGGAACGGTGTTGGTGCATTGCGTTCATTTGCAGGAAGGCGAAGTGGAACTTCTGGCCCGCAAAGGGGTTGCTGTTATCCATTGTCCCGAATCCAATTTAAAACTTGGCTCTGGCATTGCCCCGGTCCCTGCGCTCTTGAAAAATGGCGTTGTCCTCGGTCTCGGTACAGATGGCGCTGCATCCAATAATGATTTGGATTTGTGGGGCGAAATGCGAACCGCGGCTCTGCTGCATAAAGGGGTCACCGAGGATCCTACCGCCCTAACCGCCCTGGAGGCACTTCATATGGCCACCCTGGGCGGAGCCAAAGCACTCGGGCTGGATACCCTGATCGGTAGTCTTGAAGTGGGAAAACGCGCTGATGTGATCACCATTAGTTTGGACTCGATTCACTTAACCCCGCGCTACGATATAGCCTCCCTCCTGGTATATGCCGCGAAAGGCGGGGATGTTCGAAACGTGATCATTGACGGAAAATTGGTTCTACATGAGGGTAAATTACTGACCGTTGACGAAGAACAAGCCAAGGAAGAAGTCAGGCAAATCGCGGTTGAAATCGCCGCTTTTTCTCCCGATGATACAACTCGGTTCATCTAACCAGTGGGCTCTCATCTCTGGTCAGAACGTCCTGGCTCACGGGTCAAGCGGGAGATCCATTCGGCTTCATGCGGATAGTGAACCATCAGCCAATCGCGATCGCCCCCTTCATAATCCTCGGGGGTAAAACCGGGGGCCATGGTTGTGCCCAGTAGCGCATACTCACCCCCTGCAACCAATCGCGACCCCTGCCACACCCCCCGCGGTACCACCCATTGAACGAATTGCCCTGCCATGATGTCCTGGCCTAAAATGACCTTTCGACTTGAACCATCCGGGTAAAGCAAGAGCATTTCTACCGGGTCTCCCAAATAGAAGTGATAGATTTCATCTGTAGGCAAGCGATGAAGGGCAGAAAACGAATCCGGATCAGATGTCAGCAGATAAAAGATCGCCGTTCCAAAGGGTTTCCGAACCCCTTGATAGCGGCCTGGCAACGCCTCTGGCGGGATCATTTCTTCACTGACATAACTTTGCACAAACAAGCCGCCTTCAGCGGGTAAGGGCTTCAAATTAAACTGGCGGATGAGTTCTGTTAGCGAAGGACGTGTTGCCATATCCAAACTCCTTTCTATAGTAGCGAGGTAACCCATGAACTATGTTCCATCCTGGTTGGATTTGAGCGGCCAAGTCGCCGTCATCACTGGCGCCAGCGGATGGCTGGGGCAAGCCTTGGCACGGCGTTTTGCCTTGGCAGGAGCAGCGGTTGCCCTTCACTATTTTACGCATCCTGAAACCATCCCGGCCCTGTTGGAAGACATTCAACGCGAAGGTGGGAAAGCCCTTGGTGTGCAGGCTAATTTAAGCCAGGAAGACGGAGTAGACGCATTGCTGCAAGCGACCCTGAAAGCGTATGGAAAAGTGGATATTTGGATCAACAACGCGGGTACTTATCCCGTCTCCCCACTACTTGATCTTCCGCTGTCCCAATGGCAGGAGGTGCTCGATATAAATCTAAATACGGTCTTTATTAGTATCCAAAAAGTTGCCCGTCAAATGATTGCCCAGGGTCGGGGTGGGGTTATTCTCAATATTGCTTCCATCGAGGGGTTATCCCCGGCTGTCGGTCATAGCCACTACAGTTCGGCCAAAGCCGCGGTGATTATGCTGACCCGCGCGGCAGCATACGAACTGGGACCCTACGGCATTCGTGTCAATGCCCTATCGCCCGGGTTGATCGCCCGACCGGGGCTTGAAGAGGCGTGGCCAAAAGGCGTGCGGTCCTGGCTTGAAACCGCCCCCCTCAAACGCATGGGGCAGCCTGAGGAAATTGCTGAAGCCTGTCTGTTTCTGGCTTCACCCGCTGCGTCCTGGATCACAGGTGCCAACCTGGTTATGGATGGCGGGGCATCTTGCCGCCCGATTTTTTGAGCAAGGTTTAAGGAGGTATCTAATGAAGATTGAAACCATTTTACCCAACCGAGCCGATAAAGGCCTTCCTTTTTTACTGCAGTATGAAAACGTAGCCCGTTACGATGACGGAACCATATATGTGCTTGATCGCCGTGTGTATCCCCACAAAGTTGAATTTGTGCGCTGTGAGAATTATCACCAGGCCGCCCAAGCCATCCGTGACATGGTGACACAGAGCGGTGGCCCACGCCTGGTTGCATCCTTAGGCATGGTTAGCGCGGCACGTGAGGCCAAGGCAAAACCCCTCGAGGAAGCCAGGGCCATTCTTAATCAGGCGGCCTTTGAGTTATCGCATGCGCGTCCAACTACGTCTCAGGATTTGGCGCGCCAAATTGACCACTTGCGCCGCCTTGCTGAAGAAGCATTGATCCACGGCCAAGATCCAGAAGAAGTGACCTTAGCCCACACCTACCGCGTACTGGATGAACGGTACCGCAATGCGCGGAAAATTGCCACGTTTGCCGTAGATCTTTTACCGGAGCGGGTTACGATCCTCACCCAGTGCTTCGCCGAGACCCTCATCGGCTTCACCCTTTTGGTGGCAAAGGAACAAGGCAGAGATGTCTCTTTGATCTGCCCAGAGACACGTCCTTATCTCCAAGGTGCCCGGCTCACGGCCTCCGTCGCCCGCGGGTTAGGGGTACCTGTGACCGTCATTACCGACAACATGCCGGCCTTTATCCTCTCCCGTAAAATGGCTCAGGTGTTTATTTCGGCAGCCGACGTGATCACGCTAGACGGCCATGTAGTGAATAAAATCGGGACTTTTCAGATTGCCCTTGCCGCTCATTATCATGGGGTTCCGTACTACGTGCTCGGCAACCCCTCTCGGAGCCATGCCCAAATATCCTCGGTTACAATTGAGGAGCGTAACCCTCAGGAAGTGCTTCAGGCCATGGGCGTACCCACAACGATGGAAGGGGTACAGGGATATTATCCGGCTTTTGACATTACACCCCCTCATTTGGTGGGTGCCGTCATTACTTCGAAGGGTGTGTTCTCGCCTTATGACCTCGCCCGTAACTTCTCAGTGGAGAGTCCTCTGGATTAACTTGTTTGATGGAGATGTCATCCCATGCGGTTAAAGGAATTACGTGAACGTATTGTTGAGATTGGCAATCGTATGGTTGCCGACGGCTTGGCCCACGGGGGGCAAGGAAACATCAGTGCGCTGGATGTGGAGAGCGGCCTGATCGCCATAACCCCAAGCGCCGTGCCCTATCATCTCCGCCAACCCGAAGATATTGTGGTCATTGATCTTAATCGGCAGATCATCGAGGGGAAATGGCAACCCACCACCGAGATCGCCTTGCATATGCGGTTCTACCACACGCGTCCGGACGTGAGGGCCGTGATCCACACCCATGCACCTTACGCCTCGGTTTTTGGGATCATCCACGAGCCCATCCCCATGGTGCTGATCGAATCGGCCACCGCGCTTTCCGGCCCGATACCAGTGGCCCCCTACGCCAGGCCCGGCTCGGAAGAGGTCGCCGAGTTGACCCAGAAGGCCATGGGCGAGGAGGGCGTGGCCTGCGTGATGGCCCATCACGGCCTGGTGACCGTAGGTCAGACCTTAGAGCAAGCCTATCAGGCCACGCTGGCAGCGGAAACCTCGGCGCGCATGGTGATCCTGGCTCGTTCGATGGGTGCCAAAGTCGAAACCCTGGATGAGCGCGAATGTAAGGCATTGCGCCAAGCCTATCTCGCGCGCTACGGCCCCAAGCCCCTTTGAAAGGCAGCCCGTTCATCAAGCAAGCCAAGGGTCTGACATCACGCCCGGTCGGCCAGTACCCTTAACGGCATGCTACCAAATGCCAGGAGGTGAGCCATGAGCCTGCCCGAACCAGTGGCTCAAATGGGACCTCACCCCCCGCCCCTGTGCCACGGCTATCAGTCATTACCGGAAAAACACGAATTGAGAAACGGCCCAGTTATTCTCCGCTCCCTATCTCGACCTTAACCCTAACGGGGTGGCTTTCCCTTTGATCATGTGCTCAGGTGCAATGGCTGTTTTGCCACTTCTCCTGTTTTGGTCCATGACATTCATTAAAGATTTATTCGATCCCCGTGGCTAGGCGGACATGAGATCACAAGGAATTCCAGATCCTCGTCTGTTTGATTCATGATCTGATGGGGCGTCTGGGGTGGTATTTCCACCCCCTGATGCGGGTGCAGTTGCTCTATCTCACCGTTGATATCCAGCGTCGCCATGCCAGAGAGGATAAAGAAAAACTGGCGCGATTGACGGTGTACGTGCCGCGTTTCTGAGGTATTGGGCGGCATCCGTTCTTGAATCACCGTGAACGTCGCCCCCTTCACCAGATACCAACCCTCACAATCCTGCCCCCAGGTGTAATGTTCAGCCTTTGCCTTATCAATCATGGTCCACTCCGATTTTCAAAATCTTGTGCCGCCCGGGTTGGGCCTTTGCCTTCCTCATAACCTGGTATGTGGAATACCATACTCAGCCCTGAAATTGGCCTCCCGCCAATCTAACCATCCCGGGTTATAACATCATAATTCCTGTCGGTAAGGACGATTTAAATCACCCCAAAACCTTCTTCAACCAACCATCCCAAAAACACCCCCATCTGTTCCAAGCGTATCCGGGCTAACTCTTGCCCCGCGGATTACGGCGCAACCCACAAAGATTGGATCACAGCGTCTAACTGATAGAGCGTGGGGGTGAAGGCCTCAGGTGGGGTATTGTTCAACATATCCGTGACCGCAGCATAGTAGGATTGAAAATCCGGGTTAGGGTCATTGAGGTCAGGATAGGCAATCCCACCCTCAGGGATAGGGGCATTCATATCACTGCTTTCGGCCAGGTGGGGCGCAGTGAGCGGAAATATGGCCACCACATACGTGTTTCCGTCATTGGTGAAACCCTGAAAGTGGTAAAACAACTCGTGGTTATTGACCGGCGCCGGGTATTGGGCGTATTCGGTGACAAAACGGATACCGCTCCCATTCTGGAATGATATCAAGTGGATATTCGAGGCAAACACCTGCCCGGCATTGAAGAAGGGCACCGTTGGCAATTGATCAGGGCTCAGTGGAACCACACCGCTCAAAAGATTGCGCAAGCGATGCATGCTTTCAAATGCTCCCGGTACCAGTGTGGCATATTCTAAGGCCGGGTAGAGATAAATTTGGGGCGAGTGGAATTTTCCCTGCAAGATGTACGTTTCGTCCAACGAGATCATCCAATGACCAGGAGTCTTCTCCCAAAACGGCACATCGTCATGAGTAAGAGGGGCAACCTCACTCCCACTGGCACCACTGGCAATCCCTGCCGGGATTTCCAGCGTCAGGCGCCCGACAGTGACCAGGGTGCCGGACGCTGGCGAGGGTGAGGCGGTCGCCACTTCGGTAACCGCTGGCGTCGGCGAAGGAATGACCTCCAGCGTGGCGGTAGAGGTTTCGACCAGCGCCGGGGTTTCGGTAGCGGTCGGGGCGATATTGGCCGAGGCATTACATGCCAATATCACGAAAACAAGTACGGACATGATCATCCTAAAAACATTTTTCACGGCTGCGTTTCCTTTCCGTTGGGAGAATAGACAATCCAAGTGAACGTTCCCTTCTAACCGGCCCACGCTTAAAACCCCCGTCCGTTTGAAGGGGAGAATAGGGGATAATGCCGAGCCAATTGCAGGGTGCCCCATAGCCCGAACAACCCCACTACCGCTATCACGGCCTCAATCGTCCACAGTTTTCCCGCCGTAGACACCCCCCAAAATGACGCCAATCCCCCCGGCGCATCGAGCAGGGTTTTATAGAGCACGGCCAACCAGGCCCATTTGGTTTCTCCCCTGGCGATGGCAAAAAAGATTAACCCCGTGGCGAAAATGTGAGCCAGAATCACAGCCAGGCGCTCAACCACTGGCGCCAACCCCATGCTCAGACTTGCGTTCTGGGCTAAGGCACCCAAGGTAGGAATAGGCAAAGCATCCGGAGCCAAGAGGGCAATCAGAGCGGTTGTCAGCCCCGAAAACCCTAAGAGCAGCGCCTCGACTACCCCAAACCCGATCCCGAACATTAGGGCTTGCTCCCATGTAGCACGCCCCCAGCGGCTCCTGCGCAGGATGAGGTAAACCAGCCCGGCCTCGAAGACCCCGGTCAGGCCACCGATATAGAAATAAGCCACTAGGTTGGCGGGCGAGAAGACCTTATCATCCGAAACACCCAAGGCTTGAAATACCACCGCATTTCCCGGAATGGCAACAGCAAATTTGAGCGCCACAGCGAACACCCAGAAGAAAGCCCCTAATCCGAGGTATCGCCAATCTAACCGCCACATTCGGGCGGCAAAAATCAGGAATGCCAGCGCCACCAAAAGCATACCCGCCCCAGGAAAGAGAATCCCCATGCCAAGACGCAGAGTGTGCCAGGCCAGGTTATAGGTTGCAGAAACGTCATCGCTATATACGATACCAAGATGATAGCGTCCTGTCCGGGCAGATGATAGATCGTAGGCGGTGTGAAGCGAAAAATCCCCCGCGCCGATCCGGCCCGAATTCCAAACCGTCTGCTCCGCGGGATCGCGCAGTTCAAAGCGCAGGAAGCCGTTGCGCACCTCCCCACTGGCACGGATTTTTAGGGACACCCCTTCCTCGCGCATCCCCTCGTCTATCGGGATGGTAAAGTAAAACGCTTCGCCGGCCTGGGTAGACCTCAATTGACCGCCTTCCACACTGGCCCAGCGTTCTTGTGCAGGCACATTTGAGCGCTTTACGGTACAGGAGGCTAAAAGGCCCAGTACGGTACCGGCTAGAAGGAGATATAACCCATGTTTCATTTTGTCACCCCCAAATGGAACACCTAATCGTTGAACAGAGGTTTTCCTCTTAGGTAGCGAACCGTAGCAAATCCTGAATTTACGGGCGGACTATGCCAGGGAAATCCTATGAGGAATAACATCGCGGCTGACCTCTTTAGAAAAAAAACAAAAACCGCACTCAGACATCCATCGAGTGCGGTGTGGGTTCAAGGATGGAGTCTACGGGGGACTACATTTGTTGATAACGTACAGGAGAGAGAGGCGACGGCGGGATTCGAACCCGCGGTCAGGGTTTTGCAGACCCTTGCCTTGCCACTTGGCCACGTCGCCGTGCGCTTGCCATTTTAGCAAACAAAAGGGTTATGGTCAAGGTCACGCGTTCCCTTGACATTCCCCCTGCCCTCGGTATAATCCGCATCACAGTAAAGACTCACCCGGGACTGCGCGCCGGGCGGTTACCCAGAGAGCCGGCGGATGGTGCGAGCCGACGAACTCAACGGCGCTTTCCACCCCGGGGGCCTGCTTTGGGCAGGCCGGTCGCCTCTGCAGGAGCCTGTTTTCAGCACGGCTGTAAGGAGGACGGTGCGGGGCCGTTATCCCCCAAATGAGGTCGGTGGCTCTGAGCCGCCGGCGAAGGCAGGTGGCACCACGAGATGCTCCCCCTCGTCCTGCGCAGGCGAGGGGCTTTTCATTCTAACCTTGGGAGGGTTATTCCAATGCTAGACTTGAACCTCATTCGCGAGCAACCTGATATCGTGCGCCAGGCTTTGCGGGCGCGCCAGATGGATCCCAGTCCGGTTGATGAGGTGCTGGCGCTGGATGCCCGCCGCCGCGCCCTGCTCACCGAAGTTGAAGCACTCAAAGCCGAGCGCAACGCCGTCTCGCGTGAGATTGGGCGGATGAAAGACCCGGCCGAACGTCAAGCCAAAATTGAAGCCATGCGCCAGGTGGGCGAACGCATCACCGCACTGGATGAGGCCGTGCGCCAGGTCGAAACCGACCTGCGTAATTTGGTCGCTACTCTGCCCAACCTGCCCGCCCCCGAGGTACCTTATGGCACGGGCGAGCATGATAACGTGGTGATCAAAACAGTAGGCGAACAACCGCGTTTCGATTTTACCCCCCTGCCACATTGGGAACTAGGCCCACGCCTGGGCATCTTGGATTTTGAGCGCGGGGTCAAATTGAGCGGCTCGCGGTTCTACATCCTCAGCGGCGCTGGCGCCCGCCTCCAGCGCGCCCTAATCGCCTGGATGCTCGATTTGCACATCCGCCAGGGCTACCGCGAGCAATACCCCCCTTTTATGGTCAAAGGGGAGGTGCTGTTTGCCTCGGGGCAGTTACCCAAGTTTGCCGATAACCTTTATCGCGACATTGAAGAAGACCTATGGATGGTACCCACCGCCGAAGTACCACTGACCGGGATGCACATGGATGAAATCCTGGACGAAGCCGTTCTACCCCTGCGCTACACTGCCTATACTCCGTGCTTCCGCCGCGAAAAGATGAGCGCCGGGCGCGATGTGCGCGGGATCAAGCGCGGCCATCAGTTCGATAAGGTGGAGATGTATATCTACTGCAAACCCGAGGATTCCATGCGCGAGCTAGAGAAGATGCGCGCCGATGCCGAGCAGACTTGTGCTGAACTGGGTCTGCCCTACCGCGTGGTGCAGTTGTGCACCGGCGATCTGGGCTTCGGGGCCGCGATCACCTATGATATCGAGGTGTGGGCAGCAGGTTGTGGTGAATGGCTGGAGGTCTCATCGGTCTCCAACGTGACCGATTTTCAGGCACGGAGAGCAAACATCAAATACCGCCCGGCAGACGGGGGTAAAGCGCGCCTGGTGCATACCCTCAACGGCTCCGGTTTAGGGCTGCCGCGCACACTGATCGCGGTGCTGGAAAACTATCAGCAGCCGGATGGGTCGGTGGTCGTGCCTCCGGTATTGCGCCCGTGGATGGGCGGCATCGAGGTCATCCGCCCTGAGGCGTGAACGATGGACGCCCTGCGCGAGGTGGCCTTTCCGCTCATCTTGCTGGCCTTCATGCTGGTAGGGCTGCTAGGGGTGATCCTCCCCATCCTACCCGGTCTGGTGATGATCTGGGCGGCAGCGTTGGTTTACGGCCTGGTCATGGGCTTTGAGGGCAGCGGCATTGCCCTGTTTGCGCTGCTCACCGTGTTGATGCTGATTGGAAGCGTGGTGGATAACGTGCTGATGGGCGGGAGCGCGCGGCGCAGTGGGGCATCGTGGGTCGCGGTGGGAGTTGCCTTGCTGGGGGCGCTGGTGGGCAGTCTGCTCTGGCCGCCGTTGGGTGGCTTACTCCTGGCGTTGATCGGTATCTTTGCCGTGGAGTACCTGCGCCTGCGCGATTGGCGCAAAGCCCTCGATTCCACCCGCGGCTTGGCGGTCGGCTGTGGCTGGGCGGTGGTGGTGCGCGCCTTGATCGCCCTGCTAATGATCGGGCTTTGGCTGGTGTGGTGGCTGGCCCGGTAACGAAAGGCGGGTGCCCGAGGGCACCCGCCACCGCATTATTCTTCCTCTTCCAATTCGGGCAGGTAGAGTTCGAGTAGAGTGATGTTCTGTTCGCCGAGGCGAGTGGCGATGCGCAGTAGGGTGTCCATGGTATTGACCTCTTCCAATTGCTCTTCGACGAACCAATCCAGGAAGTGGCGCGTTTGATAATCCTTCTCGGCCACCGCCAAGTCCACCAGGTGGTTGATTTGGCGGGTCACTTCCTCTTCCCATTGGAGAGCGAGGCGGAAGGTCTCGGCCACGTTCTCAAAGGTGCTCTGGGGGGCGGCTACCGCCGGGATCTCCACCGTGCCACCAGCCTCGACCACATACTTGATGAAGCGCAGGGCGTGATCACGCTCTTCCGCGGCCTGCTTATAGAAGAACTGCGCCAGTTTGGGGAAAGCGTGACTATCGCAGTAGGCGGCGATATTGGTGTATTGGAGCGAAGCGCCAAACTCACGCCCAATTTGGGCATTGATGGCGTCGTTTAAGGCTTTGCTCAGTGACATGGGTTATACCTCCTTGGCATAATTAGAGTATATTGCTCTGGTTAGATTATAGCATGACGAGGAAGCACAGGTGAATGCGGGATTGGGATTAAGCCGTGGGTATTAGCCTCAAGGGAAATAGAGGCCAGAGTTTTTGTAAATGTTACACCCATTTCGATCCGCTTTCTTTAAAAAAATACTATGGTGGGAATGTCCCAAAAGTGGAGTCACTTCGGGTAAAATAGGCCTCAAGCATGCCGCCTTCACATCCGCCTCACATCATTCCTAAACACCGTGCCCTCCACCTAATGGGATGGCTGGTGTTTTTGATTCTCGCGCTGGGATGGGGCTTGCATGCCCTGGCTATTCCCAGCCGGGCCCAAACCCCTACCTACACCCTCTACCTGCCACTGGTCGCGCGCGAGGTCAAGGCCTGTGAATCACTCTCTCCTCAGGAACAAGCCATCCTGGATCACCTGCTCAAAGATCCTGAGCAGAGCCACAAAAGCCTGACCTGCAACGACATTTTGCAACGCGTAGCCCGCGAGCGTGCCCTGGATATGGGCCTGCGGAATTATTTCGACCACGTGACCCCCGAGGGCTACGGCCCGAACTACCTAGTACGCCAGGCCGGGTATCCTCTGCCATCCTGGTACAGCCAGAGCGTGGATGCAAATAATATCGAATCCATTGCCTACTACGTTGCCTCCCCCACCCCCGATTGGCACGACGTGGTAGAAACGGTGTGGAACTTGTGGATGCAATCCGATAACCATCGTCGCCATCTACTAGGATTGACCGATTTCTACGCCGCACAGACCGAGTTCGGTATCGGTTATGCCAATGTGCCCGGAGCGGGGTGGGAGTACCGCTCCTATTGGGTCGTGATCATCGCCCAGCGGGGGCCGTGAGGGCGAATAAAAACTGCCGGCTACCATCACATGAGCGATAGCCGGCAGATGCCCAGGTTAGGGCGAGTTTCGGGGACGTTATTCGCTCAACGGTTTCTTGAGCAAGTAAAGCATAGCCGTGGTCACCACGGTGCCAATCAGGATCGCCACCACATAGAGCCCCAGATTTTCTACCGCATTGGGGATGGGGAGCACAAAGATACCCCCGTGTGGCACGCGCAGACCGCAGCCAAAGATCATCGAAAGCGCCGCGGCGACGGCGGAACCGACCATAATCGAGGGAATGACACGCAAGGGATCACGGGCAGCGAAGGGAATTGCGCCTTCCGTAATGAATGAGATACCCAATACCGCTGCGGCTTTACCCGCCTCACGCTCATCAGATGTAAAGCGGTTCTTGAACAGCCAAGTGGCCAGCGCCAGCCCCAGCGGCGGGGTCATCCCGGCAGCCATGACCGCCGCCATAGGCTGATAAACCTGCGCCGAGATCAAGCCGACCGAAAAGGTATACGCGGCTTTGTTCACCGGCCCGCCCATATCAAAGGCCATCATTGCACCTAAGATCAACCCCAGCACGGCCTTGCTGCCGCTTTGCAGGCTGTTGAGCCAAGCCGTCAGGCCATCCAGCGCGGCTTTAACCGGCGTGCCGACTACGTAGAACATGAGAATACCTACGACCAACGAACCAAACAAGGGTAGGATTAGCACCGGCTTTAGCCCTTGCAGGTTACGCGGCAGTTTGAGCGCCTGATTCAGCCACTGGGTAAAGTAACCGGCGATAAATCCGGCTACGATGCCGCCCAGAAAGCCCGAGCCGGTCAGGCCCGCGACCACGCCGCCGATCATGCCAGGGGCCAGGCCGGGGCGGTCGGCAATCGAAAAGGCTATAAAACCGGCCAGGATGGGTACCATGAGCCCAAAACCGCCCTGCGCACCAACGGCAAAAAGATTCGCCCAAAAGGTGGTCCAGGGCGTAGGAGTGATGGGATTACCTTGGAGGTCTTTGGCCGCATCGAAGGCATAAATACCGCGGGCAGCAAAGGCAATTGCAATCAGCAAACCACCTGCCACCACAAAGGGAATCATATAGGAAACACCGGTCATCAAGTGCTTGTAGACGCCGGTGCGTTCGGCAGCGCGCTTAGCCTTGGCGGCTTCAACCTCGGCCACGTAGGCTTCGGCTTTGTCCGGAGCGGCCAGGACAACCGCCTCACGTAAGGCACGCTCGACCAGCGATTTACCATCGTTAATCGCAGCATTGGTCGAGGTCTGATAGACGCGTTTACCGGCAAAACGCGCCAGATCCACTTTGGTATCGGCAGCAATGATGACCACGTCAGCCTGGCGAATGTCCTCGGCACTGAGCGGATTCTCGGCACCCACCGAGCCTTGCGTCTCCACTTTGATCGTATGCCCAAGCGCCAGGGCTCCCTGTTCAATCGCCTCGGCAGCCATAAAGGTATGCGCGATGCCGGTCGGACAAGATGTTACTGCTACAATCTTTGCCATCCTCCTGTAACTCCTTTCTAGAAATGGGGTGGGATTAGATAGGGGGTGAGATCTGGGTTCCGTTGAGAACCCGGATAGACACACGATCGGCCAGGGAGTCCAATACCGCATGCTCGGGCAGAGTTGGACCAAGTGTGGAGAGCGCACCTAGGGCAAAAGCGGTCGCCAGGCGAGCACACGCTACCAGCGGCAACCCCTGACGTTGGGCGGCCAGGATGCCTGCCACCATGGCATCACCGGCACCAACCGTGCTCAGTACGGCTACCGACGGTACCTGAACCTGGAGGGATTGCTCTGCCGTGATAAAAAGTGCACCTTCTTTACCCATGGAAACTGCCACCAGTTCAACCCCACAATCGAGCAGGGTCCGCCCGGCTGCCTCAATTGCGGCGAGGGTGGGTAGGGAATGACCATGCAGGTGTTGTAATTCGTCCAGGTTGGGCTTAAGGATGTGCGGCCCGGCCAACACCCCCTGGCGCAGTGCTTCCTGACTGGTATCCAGGATCACGCGCTTACCACGCGCCTTGAGCAATCGGATGATTTCCGCATAGGTCTCAGCGGGCAAGCCCGGCGGCAGATTACCGGAGAGCACAAACCACTCGCAACTCAGCGCCAGGTCTTCCAGGGTGCCCAGCAACTGCTGGTAAGCCTGTGAGGTCGGTGCCAATCCAGGCATGTTGATTTCGGTGGTCTGGTGCGAGGCTTCATCCACAATTTTGATATTGGTGCGGGTCGCACCGGGTAGATAAATGAAGCGATTGAGAATATTTTTGCGTGAAAACCACTGTTCGAAGAGCGTTGCGTTATCCTGTCCCAAAAAACCCGTTACGGCCACCCGTAAACCGTAATCCGCCAAATAGGAAGCGACGTTTACCCCCTTGCCCCCGGGATCTTGACGCATATGTTGCATGCGGTTGACGGTGTTGAGCGCAAAATGCTCAACATAGAGGGTTTGATCAATGGCCGGATTGAGGGTAACGGTGACGACGTCTATCATCCCTACACCTCATCCTCCAAGCCGGCTTGGATAGCTTCACGAAGGGTCTTCAGGGCAACAGGTGCATCGGCACCTTCGGCAGAGAGATAGAGGGTAGTACCGCAATCAGCACCCAGTTGTAACAATGAGAGCAGGCTTTTACCATCGGCCACCCGCTCCCCCAGGCGCACGCGGATGGTAGCCTGGAATTGCTTGGCCAGACGCACAAAAACGGTAGCCGGGCGGGCATGCAAACCATGCTTATTGCGCAGAGTTACTGCAACCTCACCCTCAAAAGCGGAGCGAGACGGGGCAGGAGCTTCGACCGGGGGCTCGCCGGTAAGCGCCAGGATGATCTCGGCAACATCGGATGTATCCACCAGCCGTTGCACCTGCTGACCATCTTGAAGCAGACGCGTCAGCCGTCGCAACACCCCCAGGTGCTCATCGGAGCGAGCGGCGATTCCGATGATGAGATGAGCCGTGGCATCGGGACGCCAGGCTACGCCTGTAGGTACCTGTAGCACGGCAATACCGGTCTTGAGGATGAGATCACGATCCTCCGGCAAGCCATGAGGAATGGCGACGCCGTGACCAAGATAGGTGTCAGCCACTTCTTCACGCTTGAGCATACTTTCGGTATATGCCGGCTGAATATGGCCGGTATCCGCTAATAATTGCGCTACCGCCCGGATAGCAGTTTCTTTATCCGTCGGTTGGGCGCCCAGCATCACTTGGGCTGGGGAAAGGGTGAGCATGTAAACCTCCTGGGGGAAAGACGGGCGAAGATCTGTAATCGTTTACAATGTATATTATAAATATTTAGCGAGATTTGTCAAGATATGGGTCGTAAATAGCCTTAAAAAACCCGCTTTAATGCCCACTATAGCTTTTTGATGCCGACTTTATCAGTAAACGATTACAGAATAAAACGCCATTCCAGAGGCTTGTGCTATAATGAACATGATCTCGCAACCGGGAGCGAAAGGTTTATGCCAAGCATCAAGGATGTGGCACGCGCCGCCGGCGTATCAACGGCGACCGTCTCGCGGGTTCTGGCCGATAAGCCTTACGTCAGCCCCGAGATGCGTCGGCGCGTGTTGGAAGCGGTGGAACGCCTGGGTTACCGCCCTAACTTAGTGGCGCGTGGGTTGCGCGCCCAACAGACCAATACCATTGGACTGCTCGTCTCCGACATTCGCAACCCTTATTTCACCGACGTCAGCCGCGCCGTAGAAGATCTGGCTTACGAACACGGCTTCACCCTCTTCCTGGGTAATACCGATGAAAACCCCCAAAAGGAAGCCCTCTACCTCCAATCCATGCGCGATCATAATGTTGCGGGCCTGATCTTCTCCCCCACTCGCCACGCCTCGGAGCACTTTACCAAGCTTAATCTCACCATCCCAACCGTGGTGATTGACCGCGCTGTCCGTGAGGGCGATGTAGATATGGTATTGATTGACAACATCGAAGCCGCCTATCGCCTGACCAACCATCTATTGGAACAGGGCTACACCCGCCTGGTGGGGCTTTTTGGGGAAACGAGTGTAACCGGACGCGAACGCCAGCGCGGGTTTGAAAAGGCCCTGCGCGAGCACAATCTGGCTCCCTTGCAAATGCGCTTTCTACCTCCTTACATTCAGGCCGGCTATGAAGCCACTCGCGCCCTGCTACAAGCCCAACCCCCACCCGATGCCATCCTGGCCACCAACAGTCTGTTACTGGCCGGTGCGCTCAAAGCCATTCGAGAGGCTGGCTTCCCTATCCCGGAGGCTATTGGCTTAGCTGGCTTTGACGAAACCACCTGGACACCGCTGGTTGATCCCCCATTGACCGTCATTGCCCAACCGACCTACGAGATCGGGCGTATGGCCATGCGTATGCTTCTGGAACGTTTGGAAAACCCCGACCTGCCCTACCGCCAGGTGATCCTCAAAGGGCAATTGTTGGTGCGGCGCTCCACCCAGCGCCGCCCTGGGGTATAATGAGGGCAGGTTGAGGTCAAAGTTATGGTCTTTGAGGTCAACGATTATCACGAATTGGTAGATCTATTGCGCAAGCATCCGGAATGGCGGGAAGAACTGCGCCGTCTGTTGCTCAGCGAGGATTTTCTCGCCCTCCCTCAGGAGGTTCGAGAACTTTCGCGCGTGGTACGTGAACTGGCCGAGGCCCAAAAGCGCAGCGAAGAGCGTCTGACGCGCCTTGAACAAACCGTCGCCGAACTGGCCGAGGCCCAAAAGCGCAGCGAAGAGCGTCTGACGCGCCTTGAACAAACCGTCGCCGAACTGGCCGAGGCCCAAAAGCGCAGCGAAGAGCGTCTGACGCGCCTTGAACAAACCGTCGCCGAACTAGCCGAGGCCCAAAAGCGCACCGAACAGGCCGTGGCCGAACTGGCTGAAGCCCAGAAGCGCACCGAGGAACGTTTGACTCGCGTGGAGATAGCCCAGGCGCGCACTGACGAGCGTCTGACGCGCTTGGAGCAACGGGTAGACCGTTTGGCTTACGAAATGGGTGGGTTGAAGGCTGCTTTTGGCGCCACGCTCGAGGAAGAGGCGGCCAGTGTAGTGGAGTTCGTCCTGCGTCACAAGGGTTACCGCCTGCTCGGGGACGCAGTCAACCTGCGTCTCAATGGCGAGGTGGATGTTGCGCTGCGGGTTGAGGATGCGCAGGGGCAACAGTACTCGGTCCTGGTCGAATCCAAGGCACGCCTAAGCCGCCGCGATGTGCAAGCGTGGGTGCAGCGAATGCGCTCTGCCGGGTGGCAGAAGCGCCTGAGCAAGGCCGGCTTTCCTCCCCCTTACCTGGTGTATGTGTTTGCCATTCGCGCCGATGTGGGAGCACGCGAAGCAGTCGCCGAACACGGCATTGGGTTGCTGCGAGGCGAGGGAGAAATGATTGCCCCCACGGGCAGCATCGGCTAATGCGCGATTGCATGAATTCCCGAAATTTCATCCCCAAAATTTCTTGCCACGTTCCCGAACAGGTATAAACTGGTAAATAAGGGTTAGGGTTTGGTGCGTCTGCGGCGAGGCGCTTCTATCCATACCTCGTCCCTTCATTTTCTTCGTGAGGTGCGCCTGTGGCCGGTCGTGCCTGTTATACCCTCACCCACTTTCTGACTCTGCTGGCCCTGATCGCTTTCAGCGTTACCCACTCCGTCCCTCGCACCGCAAACGCCGCCGATGCCTCCCCGCCCCGTTATGTCATCGTCGCGCCGAGCGAATTCATCACGGCACTCCAACCCCTGCGGGCCCTCAAAATAGCCCAGGGCTTTGAAACCACCCTGCTAACCGTGGAAGCGTGCGGGAACAGCACCGCCGGCATCAAGGCTTGCCTGCGTACCGTTTACGAAACCAACACCTCGACCCCGCTCTATGTATTGTTAGTCGGGACAACCGATCACCTGCCGGCCTGGACTTCGCGGCTTAATCCCAACCGCCAAACCGATCTCTACTACACCACCATGGACGGCAGCCTGGACTACACGCCGAACTTTATCTTGGGGCGGCTGCCGGTGGGCTCAACCGAGGAACTGAGCCACGTGATCGCCGCCTGGCAGGCCTATGCCAGTTTAGCCGGGGATGAGGCCTGGCTGCGCCGCGCCGCCTTCCTCGCCACAAACCACCCAGATGAACGCCTGAACGCCGAAGCCACCCTCAACGACCTGATCACCACCTATACTGCCCCCCGTGGCTACCTGGGCCGTTTCCCAGCATCCGATCAGATTGGCGGCGATCGCCTGTATGCCTACACTTATGCCGCCGATCGTGAGGCAGTACGCGCGGCATTGAATGAGGGACGTAGCCTGGTGGTTTACCTGGGCGAGGTAGCGTTGACCGCCCTACCCGAAGCGGGCACCCTCAGCGCCTGGAAAGCCCCTGCCTTTGATCAAAATGACGTGCGCGCCCTCAACGCTAACTCGATCCCACTGGTGCTTTCCTTCGCTGGCCGCAGTGCCGATTTCACCCTCGGTGAGGCACTGGGTGAAACCTGGGTGCGCAACGCCGACCATGGCGCGCTGGTCTTCATCGGCGCCGCCCAGGAAACTCAGTGGGCGTTGGATCGTGCTCTGGCGCGTGCCTTTTTCGCCGCGCTCTTTGCTGAACCCACCCCCAGTCTTGGTCAGGCCCTGCAAACCGCCCTGACCGCCCTCGCTGCCGACTACCCCAATGACGCCCGCCGCTACTGGGAAGCCTACACCCTACTTGGCGATCCCGCATTACAGCCGCATCTTTTCTCGCTTCGCGGTGATTTCAGCCTTTCCCTCCAGCCCGCTTCCTTGGCCCTGTGCGCCGGGAGTGCGATCACTGCCCAGGTGACCTTACAACCGCTTCAGGGCTTCAGCGCACCGGTCAGCCTGAGGTTAAACACACCCCCTGCCGGGGTTCAAGGTGCCTTTCTACCCACCCGCCTTATCCCACCCGGCAGTAGCACGCTCACCCTGAGTGCGGATGCCGGTGTGGCAACCGGCTCGTATCTACTTAACCTGCTAGCCACGTCAGAGACCCAAACGCACACGCTTATAATCCCGCTTCAGGTGTCAGCAGCGCTACCGACATCCCCGGCGCTCACAGCACCCGCAGTAGGCGCGAACGGCGTGTCTTTGAAACCCACCTTCGCTTGGCAGGGCGACCCTGCCACCGTGGCTTACACCTTGGAGATCGCCCGCGATAGCACATTTACCACGCCGGTGTTGGTCATTAGTGCGCTTGCCCAGACCTATTTCGTACCCTTTGAGCCCTTGCCGGCCAATACCCTGCTCTACTGGCGGGTGCGCGCCCAAACCCCCTGTGGTGAGCGCACTTCATCCACCGGCTTTTTCACCACCCGCCCACTTCCTGGCGCCTGTCCCACCGGCGCGGCAACACTCACCGCATTTGCGACCAACGTCGCTGCATCGGAACCGACCTGGCAGTTGGGTAACTGGGTGATTACGAACACATCGGCGCATTCGACACCCTACGCCTTTCATGTCGAACCGCCCTCCACGCCGATCATGTACAGCCTGGTTTCGCCACCAATCACCCTACCCGCCGCGGCGGAAACCCTTCCCCAGACCCTCACTTTCTGGCTGCGCGCCGATTTGGAAGGCAACGGTACCACGTGTTATGATGGATTGGTTTTACAGATCTCAACCAATGACGGCGAGTCCTGGGACGACGTACCACTCACCGCTTATCTGGAAGGTGCACCAACGGGAACACTGGTTGCGTCGCGGGGGAACCCGCTTGGCAGGAAAACGGGTTGGTGCGGTGTGTCCGATTGGCAACCGGTGCGCGTGGACTTGACCGATGACGCCGGCCAGACCCTGCGCCTGCGTTGGGCAGTGGGTAGTGATGACCGCAACGAGAGTCCAGGCACTTGGGTGGATGACGTGCAAATCACGACCTGCCAAAGCCCGCCCCGCTATGCCCTGACCTTGCTCCCGGCCACCAGTGAACAGGTGGCACATGGGGGTGAAACCGTGATCCACACCCTGACCCTGACCAACAGTGGTAGTTCCGCTGCCACGGTTGACCTTTCTTTAACCTCCGGCGCCTGGGCAACGACCCTACAAACCCCAGCGTCGCTTTCATTGGCAGCAGGGGAGAGTGCGGAGATCCAAATCGCCGTGACCTTACCCACAGACGGCACGATCATCGAAGACGTTGCGGTGCTGACTGCAACCGTGCGCGAACAAGCCGACGTCGGTGCCACTGCCACCTTGCACAGTCGGCGGCATGATTATGCCTTTGCCCTCACCACCCCCCATCTGAACTTGGAAACCCCGCCGGGGATATCCTTTCCCATTCCTTTGACTCTGCGTAACACCGGCACCTTACCGCTCACCCTGGATTTTCGCGCCACCTCAACTCAAGGCTGGGAGGTTACGCCGCCTGCCCCCCTTATGCTGAACGTGGGGGAAGCCCGTTCCCTGGCATTGTTCGTCAATGTTCCGGTGGGGGCAACCGCCGGCCTGGTGGACACTCTCACCCTGGATGCCCAAGCCCAAGGCGCCGCCATCCCTTCCCAGCACTTGGAGATTACGCTGACCGTCTTGCCCGAACCTCAACCGCAAATAACCTTCCTCACCCCGCCATCCTACCTGCCCCGCGGTGGTCATGCTACGATCGGGATCAGGGTAACTAACCGGGGCAACTTCCTCGACACTCTGGCCGTGGACGCCTCTATTGCCGCCCCACTGAGCGCCTCACTCACTGCGGAATGCAGAAACGTTACGCTCGACCCCGGTGCCGACACCACCTGCCCGCTCACCCTCAGCGTGCCAGCCGGTGCAGAAAAGGGGTTTTATTCCCTTGAGATCTGTGTGGCTTCCGCATATGAGCCACAAGTGCGCCGGTGCCAATCCACCGTTCTCCAAGTAACCGACTGGCTGACCTTCCTGCCGTTGGTGGGACGTTAAGTTCCCCAATCACGTAAGTAAAGGAAATCATAGCCCACAGTGCGATAGGATAGTTTGGCAATGATCGGGGGCATACGTTTGAATTGATTGCGGCGAATGCGCTCCATGACCTGATACACGAACTCCGGCGCAAACCCAGCATCCACACACTCTTCGGGGCTATAGCGTTCATCTACCAGCAGGTAGAGCAACCGATCCACCTCGGCGTAGGTAAAGCCCAGTTCGCCCTCATCAGTCTGTCCCTTCCATAGGTCTGCCGAAGGGGGTTTGGTCAGGATGGATTCGGGCACACCCATCGCCCGCGCCAGTTGGCGCACCTGAGTCTTATAGAGATCACCCAGTGGGTTGATAGCGCAGGCCGAGTCGCCGTAAAGAGTGGTGTAGCCGAGCAGGATTTCGGTTTTGTTGCTGGTGCCGACCACCAAACCCCGAAACGCTGCCGATTGATCATAAAGCACGATCATGCGTGCGCGCGCCATGATGTTGCCGCGCCGCACCGCATCCATATCGGGAAAGCGCTCAAAAAGTGGCTCCACCATCTCGGTAATGGGGATGGTGACGGACTGAACGCCCAAGGCGTCAATAACTTTCTGGGCATCTTCCAGTGAATCGGGGGACGACGTGCGGTAGGGCATGCGCACGGCCAGGACGTTCTGCGGCCCTAACGCCTCGGCGGCCAGGTAGCATGAGAGCGCCGAATCAATGCCGCCTGAAAGCCCCACCACAGCGCGTTCAAAGCCCATCCGGGTGATCTCGCTGCGGATGAAACTGGTCAGAATTTTACGCACCAAGTCGGTGTTGATGGTTAAATCAATTGTGGTCATTGGGCTTCCTCCCTCAGCGCCCGCTGTTGCCCTGGCGCTGCCCCAAAATGCGGGCCAGTTCACGCTGCACCAAGGCAGTGCGCTCATCCCGCAGCAGGGGCAAGCGGTAACGGGTGCGGTGCAGTTGGTTGAGATCAATCTCGGTGAGCAACAGAGCTTCCTCATGATAAGGCGCGTGGGCGATCACGTTTCCCTCAGGGTCGTAAACCGCCGATCCACCCCAGAAGTTCAAGCCATCTTCATAGCCAACGCGATTAGTGTGAGCGATAAACGCGGTAAATAGACTGGCATAGCCGCGGTTGATGTGATCCACCCAACGCGCCGAACCCAAGCGCTCATCGCGGCTAAGACCGCGCCCGGGCGAGGCCGAGGCGAACAGGAACAGATCAGCTCCATCCAACCAGAGCAAATAGGGCGGTGAAGCATGCCAGAAATCTTCACAGATCAGCATCCCCACGCGGCCAAAGCGGGTATCGAAGGCCTGCACGGCATCACCCCAGGCAAAGAAACGTCCTTCGTCGAACAGCCCGTATGTGGGCAGATAGACCTTGCGATGCACGTGCACTACCTCGCCTTGGGAGAGATAGGCCGCGGCAATGAAAAAGCGGCTGCGGCGATCTTCTTCGACAAAGCCAACCATAATATCCAGATGCTGGCTGGCGGCCAACAAAGGGGCAAAGAGAGGATCATCAGCGACCGGGCGGTGAGCAACCTGGGGCACCAGGTCTTGCAGCACATAGCCGGTCAGTGAGAGTTCCGGGAAGAGGATCAGATCAGCGCCTTGTTGGTGCGCCTCGTGGATCAACGCCAGATGTTTCTCTAAATTGGCCTGGGGCATGCCCAGGCGGGTGTTGATTTGCGCCAGAGCCAGAGTTAACTTCATGACACCGTTTTCCTCCCAATTGGGAACATATTCCACAGCAAGAGAATCAAACAGCCTGCACCTAAAAGGGTCCCGAGAGCGAGGTCGAGGCGAATGGCATTCCAGGTAGGGGGCTCATCAGCGCGCGCGAGCGAGAAGAGGACGGTATGGAGTGCAAAGACCAAACCACCCCAGCCTACCCGGTGCGCGGCAGGCGGCTCTTGCCAACGCCTCTCCATCGCCCAGAAGAGCGCGAGCAGACTCATTGCAGCCAGAGGCTGAAGGGGCCAACGCAGAGTGGTGTGCCCCCATTCATCCCGGATGGGCAATGCCCACCAGGCACCGGCAGGGGCAGATGGGCCATAGGCGCACCCGGCGTCCCAACAGCCTAGCCAGGCAGCCGCGGTGACGGTGGGTAAGAGCGGGAGCAGATCCGCACCTAGAACCAACCAAGAGCGACGCAATCCCCATGCCAGCCCGCCCAAGCCCACCAGGCCCCCTAACAAAGCCCCGACCCCACTCAGCCCGCCTTGCCAGACTTGAGGTATAACCAGGGGGTGAGCGCGGAAATAGGTGGGATGAAGGATGACATACCCCAGACGGGCACCGATCAGCGCAGCCATCAGCACCGCCAGCCCCAGGCCGAGGCGGGCAAATCGCGCTCGCGGTGGACCGCTATGCGCCACTTGCCACAAACCCAGCGTAACCCCTAGAGCCAACCAGAGCGAGAACGGATTCATCGGGCCACCTGTTGTTTGAATTATACGGCAGAGCGCAGGAAGCGATGGTTGTTATATGCAGTCGGAGTTGTTTTTCGGCGCTGATGGGATACTCCAAAACGATTGAGGTGCATTTGAGACATGGCCGGAAATCCGGATAATTTGAGCCGATCCGGCTGACAGATTTCCCCCGAAAGTAAGCTGGGGAACAACCGATCCCCTAGCCCCCCCTCAGAAGATGTTGTGACTATTGCCCGTGGATATACTCTCGAGACGAGCACAGGCAGGCGAAGTTTTTAGATCGGCTCAGCCAGATGATACCCCATCTTCGTTCTACACCCTGCGCCTCCGCTCCAATCGCTCATGCTATAATCGCTCCAAAGGAGTGATAACCATGCGCACCTGGATGCTGATGATCATTCTGGTTGCCCTGCTGGCAGCCTGTGCCGCACCTGCGCCTTCGCCTACCCCGCCGCCCCTGCGCCCAACCTCGGCCCAACCCCAGCGCCCTACGGCTGCTTCGCCTACCCCACCCCCACCGCAACCCACGACCACCCTCGCCCCCACCCTCACAGCTTCGTTGGCCCTCACCCCCGCCACCCCTGCCCCTGACCCGGCCCGCTTAACCTGGAGACTCTATGTCAGCGGCCTGGAGCGTCCGGTAGACCTGGCCGACCTGGGCGATGGTCGCATCCTGGTGCTGGAACAGGCCGGCGTCATCCGTCAGGTAACCAACGGGCAGGTGGAAATTGCGCCGTTCATGGACCTGCGCGATCGTGTTGGCAGCCAGGGCTCCGAACAGGGCCTGCTCGGCATTGCCCTGGACCCTGAGTTTGACCGCAACGGCCTTTTTTACCTAAATTACACCGACCGGCAAGGCAACACGGTCGTCGCGCGCTACGCCCTGACCCCCGATGGCCGCTTTGGTGACCCCCAATCCGAGGCACGCCTGCTCTACGTTGAACAACCTTACGCCAATCACAACGGCGGTGGGTTGGTCTTTGGCCCCGATGGTTATCTCTACATCGGTCTGGGCGATGGCGGCTCCGCAGGTGACCCACAAGGGCGGGCCCAGAATCCCGCCACCCTGCTGGGTAAAATGCTCCGAATTGACGTGCACAGCGCTCAGCCCTATGCTATCCCGGCCGATAACCCCTTTGCCAGCGGCGAGGGCGGGCGGCAGGAAATCTGGGCCTTGGGTCTGCGCAATCCCTGGCGCTATGCCTTTGACCCGGCCACGGGTGATCTCTACATTGCCGATGTGGGGCAAAACCGCTGGGAGGAGGTGGATTACCTCCCGGCGGGGGCGCCACCCGGTGCCAACTTCGGCTGGAACTATCGCGAGGGCGCCCACCCCTTCAAAGGCGAGCCGCCCGCTGGTGTGACCCTGATTGACCCGGTCTGGGAATACGGGCACGATCAGGGCGGGTGTTCGATCACCGGCGGCTTTGTCTATCGTGGGCAGGCCCTGCCGGAACTGCAAGGGGTCTATATCTTCGGGGATTACTGCAGCGGGCAGGTGTGGGGGCTCTGGCGCATCCCGACCAGCCACACCTGGCAGGCGCTGGAATTGATGCGCACCCCGGCCAACATCAGCGCCTTTGGGCAGGATCGTCAGGGTGAACTCTACCTGCTCGATCACCGCAGCGGGAGGCTATATCGCCTGGAACGGCCCTAAATGGAGCAACCATGATCTTGTATGTGGGTGTAGAAAATGGGACGGAAGGGCGTTCCCTGGCCTGGGCGCTGGAGCACCCGGGTTGTTTTGCCTACGGACGTGACGCCACCGAAGCCTTGATTGCCATCGTCCCGGCCTACGTCGCCTATGCCGCCTGGGTCAATCGCCACGCTCAGCCCTCATGGCTGCCTGAGGGCGGGGACGTGGACGTACGCTTGGTCGAAGTGTGGGAGGTCTATCACCTTAATGATCGCTATGAGCGCACGACCAGCGGCGGCTATGAGGTCAATGCCTGGTTTCAACACGACTGGAAGCCGCTCACCCGCCTGGAGGTGCGGCGGGGTATGCAAATGTTAGCCTGGAGCCGTGCCGACCTGCTCGCCCTGGTACAGGGGTTGGATGCGGCCACGCTCGACCGCACCTACCCGGGTGAACGCTGGAGCATCCGCGGCATTCTGGAACACGTGGCCGGCGCCGAGTGGTGGTACCTGGACCGCCTGGGCCTGGCTGGAATGCCACGCGCTGCGCTGCCTGCCGACGTATTTGAGCGCTTGACGATGGTGCGCCAGCGCCTGGAGGCGGTATTGCCGCAACTGGAAGGGGAAGAGCGCGTCATCGGTAGGCAAGGGGAGTTGTGGAGCCCGCGCAAACTCCTGCGCCGTGCCCTCTGGCACGAACGCGATCACTATGACCACATTCGCCGCCTGCTCGGCTTAATATAAACCCCGCTAAAAACCAAGATTACGGGAAAACCCGCATGACACGGCGGGTTTTCGGCGTTAAAGTAGGGAGGCTCAAACTTTTTCAATCCGGAGGATGCCATGCGTCGTACCATCATCTTATGGGGGAGTCTCATTGTGTTTTTGAGTGGTCTGCTGAGCGCCTGCGCGCCTTCCCCCCAACGCGTGCAAGCGGCAATCTTTCTAACCCAAACCGCCTGGACACCCATACCCACCCAGACGCCCTACCCCACCTACACCCGTTACCCTACTGCCACGCGTTATCCCACCTATACCCCTTACCCCACCTACACTAAGGTCTTGCCCACATCCACCCCTACTCCCAGCCCTACTCCGCCATTTACCCCCCAAACCATCGGCCCGATTTGGGATACTCTGCACAACACGTCGTATTCGGTAGAAGTGAGCCTCACCAACGTCCGCTGGCTCGAACGCGGCATCCACCGTGAGCCCAAAACCGGTAACACTTTCGTCATCGTGGATCTGGAGGTGAAGAACCTGGGCCCCGGTTCGATCAACAACTTCGGTCCGGGATTCTTTAAGGTGCTGGATGCCAACGGCGTGCTCAAAGAGGATGATTACACCAGCGATGTTGAAGACTGCCACGTGGACTATGTGGATCTGATGCCCAACGGTGTCCTCAGCGGCTGTTTACTGTTCGAAGTTCCGCAGGCCGGTCACCTGGAACTCATCTTTGCGCCTTACCAATATGAACCACTCAAGCCCGGGCGCTATCTCTCGTTCATCCTGCGGCCCTGAGCCGCAATCCCAATCCCAACATCATCATGGAGGACATCATGAATCCCAACTATCGGCCCGAATCCACTTCTTCTCATGCTTCGTCATCCTCATCGCAACCCTATCAGGACCTGCGCACCTTGGCCGGTGTGATCAGGGTTCTGGGCTTCCTGGCCTGGGGTGGCGGTTTATTACAGGCTTTTTCTGCCGCCGCGCAAGCCTCTGACCATTGGGATGACCCGGTGATGCCTTTCCTGCTCTGGGTTGGAATTTCATTCACCGTCGGCTTGTTCAACCTGCTCACCGCCAGCTTAATTCAACTGGCTCTAGATGCTAAAGCCGATTTGGAGCAGTTGGTGGCCAAGATTGGCGCTCTAACCCCGAATCCCAAACCCATGGAGGCTGTCCCCGCCACAGAGGAGGGCGCCCCGCCCGCCTCATCTCAAGAGTAACCTCCTCGCCCCGGCGTCTGCCGGGGCTTTTTTGCTTTAGACAGCCCCCAAAAAAGCCCGGTTTGGGTTATCGTCGGCCTAACCACGCCGCTACGATTTCCCCCGCTATTCCCCCAGACGCTGGGGCATAAGATGCACCGCTCGCTGACAGGCTGAATCGGTATGACCCTAATGTGGGCAATCGCTCAGCGGCTAATTTCAGCCCTGTTCCTAACCAGCCTGGCGGAAACAGCCGCTATCGCACCCCATACTTATCTCACCCCTACCGCTTTAACCAATTTGCCGCCACGGGTCTCGAGCAATCGCCCTGATCACCAGCCGGTTTTTATGATCGCCTCGCGCACGACCCGCACTGATGGATTTCTTGCAAAAATCTAATAGTTTTCATATGCAGTCTCACTAAAAAATTAAGTGCACCGCCGAGAAAAATGACGGCGGGTAAATAAACCCTTGGGAAAGGAGGGATGTGGCGATGATCGAACCCTTCGTGCCCTGGCGTGAAATCCGACGCATGGAACGCGAGATGGAACGCATGGAGCGCGAGATGGATCGCCTGTTTGAAACGTTCTTCCCGCGCCGCCGTCGCTTCTTCGAGGTTGAATTCCCGCCCATGAACGTGTGGACCAACCCTGAGGGCGCGGTGGTGACGGTAGAACTGCCCGGGGTTAACCCGGAGCAAATCGAGGTCTCTGTGGTCGGCGATACGCTGACTCTGCGTGGCAAACGCGTCGCCGAGGATTTGCCCGAAGGTGCGCGTTACCAACGCCGCGAGCGCTTCCAAGGCGAGTTTGCCCGTTCGTTGCAATTGCCCTTCTCTATTGATGCCGATCACGTCGAAGCCCAATACGAGAACGGCATCTTGACCATCACCTTACCACGCGCCGAAGCCGATAAACCCAAACGCATCACCGTCCAGGCGGCCTGAGGCGTGCGCTGATCCTATCCGGAAAGGAGGGCTGTCCTATGGCTGAGGAAACCCGAGCCTTGCAAGTGCGCGAAGAAACCCGTCCGGCTCGCGTTGAGCGGCCACGTCGCGTCTTTGCCCCGGCGGTGGATATCCTTGAAACTCCGGAGGATATCCTGATCCTGGCCGATATGCCGGGGGTCAACCAGGATAACATTGAAGTAACCTTAGAGAAAAACATCCTCACCCTGCGTGGCACCGTCCAGAGCCATGCACCGCAAGGGTATGACTTGGACTACGCCGAGTATGAGGGTGGGGATTACGAACGCACCTTCACCCTGACCGAAGACATCGAGCGCGATAAGATCGAAGCCTCGATCAAAGATGGCGTTTTGCAAGTTCGCCTGCCGAAGGCCGGTCCGGCACGCATCCGCCGCATCCCGGTCAAGGCGGCGGCATGAAAAACCCAAGCCGGGAAAGGAGGTGAGACTATGCCCATCACCGATCTGATTCCCTGGCGACCCAAGAACCGCGCGCTGGCCGTGCGCCGCGAGGCGGAACGCTCGCCCTTCGCTCTGATGCGCGATCTCGACCGCTGGATGGAGTCGTTCTTTGACCGCGCCTGGTCGCTCTCGCCGTGGGAGTGGTTTGAAGAGACCTGGGAGACTTTCACGCCGCGGGTAGATGTCAAAGAAACCGCCAAGAAGGTCGTTGTGACCGCCGAACTACCCGGCCTGGATGAAAAGGATATTGACATCTCCGTAGTCGGGGATACGCTGATCCTCAGCGGCGAGAAGCGCCAGGAGGAAGAGGAGCAGGGTGAGGATTACTACCGCATGGAGCGCCGCTACGGTGCATTCCGCCGCGTCATCCCGCTACCCTGCGAGGTGGAAGTGGACAAAGCCGAAGCCACCTTCAAGAAGGGCGTGCTGACCATTACCTTGCCCAAGACGCCCGAGGCGCAGAGCGCGCGTAAGTCCATCCCGATCAAGACGGCCTAAACAGGTCTGCACCAACGGTGGGGGCGGGGATCCCCGCCCCCATTTCTAACTCATACACCGAGAGGAGGAATGCTATGATCATCGGTGCGGCTCGGATGCAACATTTATTTCGCCGCATTGCCGGCATCACCGTAGATAAGAACGACCTCAAACGCATCTCTGATTTGATTAGCGATAAACTCCATGACCTGCTGCTCATGGCCGAGCGGGCTGCGGCGGCCAACGGGCGCGATGTGATCACCGAGGCAGATCTGCCCCTCACCGCAGGCTTTCAACGCAGTTTACAAGCCTTCCGCAATCTGGAGGAAGAGATCGAACTGCGCCCGGTATTGGAACGTATGGCGACCTACCCGCCGTTGGACCGCACGCTTTCGGCAGAGGTGGAGGCCATGTTGCCCGATTTGGCTGGCGCGCTGCTGCTGATCATGGCCAACAGCCTCAAGATTCTGGATCCCGAGGTGGAGAACCCACTGCCCGAGCATTGGGATCGGTTGGAACTTCTGCTGGAATTGACTTTATGAGCATCCTCGCAACCCGCCCGGTTCAGTGAATACCGGCGGGTTGTGGTATCTCATCCCCATCCTCCCAGACTTTGATCCCGCTCCGATTGGGTAGCTTGGCCTCTCCGCTAAGCCGCACCGAATCCGGCTTGGTAATCGAATCGGTGGTCCCGGTCCTTGGGGGTAAAATTGAACTACCTGATTCGATTCCGCACCCGCTGGAAGGCTCCGCTTGTCCCGTTCGCCACTTTCCCGTTTGCTTCCCTTTCTGTTAACGTTGGTCATAGCACTTGGGGTGCGCGTGTGGCTGTGGCATACCTACCCCGTGCGCGCCTTCAGCGATACCGGGGCCTATCGCCGCGCTGCGCAGAGCATCCGCAACGGCTGGGAAAACTACGACGGCGTGCGCACACCGGGTTACCCAGCCTTTTTGGCCCTGTGGGGGAGCGATGAGCGCGTGTACCTGGCGCAACTGGGGGTAGGGGTGATAACGACGCTGCTCTTCTTTTACCTGGGCTGGCGGTTGTGGCGTTCACCGCTCGCAGGGATGATCGCGGCAATGGCACACACGCTAAACCTGGGGCAACTCTTCTTCGAAGCCCACCTGCTGAGCGAGACCCTGGCCACCTTCTGGGTCGTACTGACGTTAGCCCTGGCCTTGACCTGGTGGGAAGCCCCGCTCCGTTGGCGTCCTGTGGTAGCAGTGGGGATCGGCCTGAGCGGGGCGCTGGCCGGGCTGACCCGCCCCCTGTTTGTGTTTTTACCCTTCTGGCTGGGGGTAGCGCTGGCAGCACTGCCGGTCATCGGCGGTTCAGGCGGGATTGGGCAACGCCTTTCTCGCTTGGAATGGCGTACCCTGCTGGTAACCTGGCTTACCGCCGGTGCGCTGGTGGGGGCCTGGATGGCGTTTATCCACGCTCGTTTCGGGATGTGGAACGTCACCACCATGACTGGTTACAACCTGATCCAGCATACCGGGTATTATTTTGAATATGTGCCCGATGACTACGCTGCCCTGCGCGAGGTGTACTTGCGCTATCGCGATGCCCGCATTGCGCAGTACGGCACGCAAAGCAACACCATCTGGCAAGCCATTCCGGAGATGATGCAGGCGTCCGGGCTGGGGTTTTACGACCTCTCGCGCACCCTGGCACGCCTCTCCCTGCAACTTATTCGCGAACACCCTGATCTTTACCTGCGTTACGCCGTTAAGGGATGGTGGTTGTTTTGGCGCGCGCCGATCATCTGGGTGCCGGCGAATCTGACCGATCCGGCTTGGCAATCGTGGTTGAGCATGCTGGCCTGGGCCGAACGCGCCGGGCTGATTGGCCTCAACCTGCTCTTTATTCTGCTCTCACCGCTGATGCTGGTGCGGCGCTGGCGCGAGCGGCTATCTTTGCCGCCTTATTTAGGCTTGTTAGCCGCCACCCTGTGGCTCACCTCGATTCTACAAACCTTGCCCGACCACGGCGACAACCCGCGCTTCCTGGTGCCGATGCAATCGCTGGTCGTGCTATGGGGGATGGGAATTTTTATGGCTTTGCGGGCGAGACTTAAAAAACAACAGGGGTAGAGAAGATTACTCCGCGCTATTTTCGCTTGCGCGCCAAGTTCGCCGGGCCTATACTTTGGATAACACATTCTTTATGAGGGCGCTGCTATGGGAATGGGATGGTTGGGTTTTCTCTGTCTGGGGGTGTTCTTGTTGATCTTCATCGGGGCGGGGATTTACGCCCTTAACGTCTACGCACGGGAAAAGAAAAAAGCCACGACGGCTCAAACCTGGCCGTCCGTCAACGGGCGCGTGGTGGAAGCCTATGTGGCGGAAGATGTTCAGGTGGATTCGGAGGGGGATCAAAACCGCGTGTTCGCACCGCGCGTGGTCTATGAATATGAAGTCAATGGCCAAACCTATCAAAATAATCGCTTGCGCCTCGGCATTGAGTCCTTCATCGGCAGCCGGCGCAAGGTGGAGCAGGAACTAGCTCGCTTCCCGGTGGGTAGCGCGGTGAAGGTGTATTACAACCCGGATAACCCGGCTGAGGCAGTCTTGCAGCCGGGAGTTTCGAGCAAGGCAGCGTTGGTGATCGGCATCACCTTCTTGGTCATCGCCGGGATGACCGCATGCTTGGTGGGGGTGGCGGTACTGGTTTCCGTGCTTTCCCAATAGCGCGCCTATTGCGAATAGAATAACCGTTATGCCTCACGGTTAAAGAAGAAGATTGTGTTTGGCTTTAATCTAACTTGATATGACATCACGATAAAATGATGTTATAATATTATTTTAAGTTCGATCCCCTACCCTTTTTCCACAACTTCATATTCATTTCCCAATCACTTTCAGGAGGTGCGCTTATGCCGGATGATGTTGTTACCTCACCTGCCGAAAGCGTTGAAGAGTTCGGGTATAAGCAAGAACTCAAACGCTATTTATCGTTTTGGGACTTATTGGTGTATGGCCTCGTGTTCATGGTGCCGATTGCCCCCATGGGCATCTACGGCGTCGTAGCCGAGATCAGCCAGGGGATGGTGCCGCTGACCTATCTCATTGGCGCGGTGGCAATGGTCTTCACCGCCCTTTCCTACTGGCGCATGGCACAAGCCTTCCCCATTGCTGGCTCGGTGTACTCCTATGCCCAACGTGGATTGAACCCGCACGTAGGCTTCCTGGCCGGGTGGGCCATCTTAATTGATTACATCCTGGTGCCGGCGCTGGTGTACCTGGTAGCCGCCCTGTGGCTCTCGGCCGAAATTCCTGCCATCCCGGTGTGGGGCTGGATTCTGATGTTCCTTATCCTTAACAGTGTGCTCAACCTGTTGGGCATTGATGTGATGGCGCGTAGCATGTGGGTCATGTTGGGGATCGAACTGTTGGCGTTCTTTGCCTTCGTGGTAGCGGCGATCATTTACGTCGCCAAGGGCGGCGGTGTGGGCGCATTCAGCCTGGCGCCGTTCTTCAACCCGGAAAAATTCAATTGGCAGTTCGTTCTCACCGCCACCTCGGTCTCGGTGCTCTCGTACCTGGGCTTTGACGCCATCAGCACCCTGGCCGAAGAAACCCGCAACCCGCGCCTGATGATCGGGCGCTCGATGGTCGCCGCGCTGGGCTTGCTGGCGTTCTTCTTTATGACCCAAACCTGGTTGGCAGCCTTGGTGTGGCCGGATTACACTACCTTCCCCAACACCGACGTGGCGTTCTTCTACATCGCCCAGGAAGCCGGGGGCACGGTAGTGCGCCTGCTGGCATTGATCGGCACCGTGCTGGCTTGGGGCATCGGCGACGGCATTGCCGCGCAGGCAGCAGTCTCACGCGTGCTCTTCGGCATGGCGCGGGATGAGCAGTTGCCCAAGTTCCTGGCCTGGGTGCACCCCAAGTACAAGACCCCCTGGATCGCCATCTTCGTGGTCGCGCTGATCACTCTGCCCATCGCCACCTTGCTTGATCTGGAAGTCCTTTCATCACTGGTCAACTTCGGCGCGCTGACCGCCTTTATGGTGCTTCACATCACGGTGATCGCCTATTACTTCTTCTATAAGAAAGAACGCTCACCCCAAGGGATTTTGAATTACCTTGTCCTTCCTCTGATAGGCCTGGTGATCATCGGTTTTGTCTGGGCCAACCTCAACATCCACGCCAAGACCTTGGGCTTCATCTGGTTGGGGGTCGGTTTCGTGGTGTTGCTGATCGTCTCGCGTGGCTTTCGCAAGGTGCCACCAGCCTTACAGGTATAATCACGATGGGAGGTGTATGATGAAACGACTGACGCGTGAGCATGTGTTCTTTGCCTTTGCCCCTGATTTGCAACCTGCGCTAGCGGTGCAGCCGGGCGAGGAAGTTTGGCTGGAGACGCACGACTGCTTCGAGGGGCAGTTGAAAAGCGAACAGGATTTAATTGACAACCTGGACTGGAATCACGTCAACCCGGCTACCGGCCCGCTGTATGTCCAGGGCGTCAAAGCCGGGGATGTGGTGCGTGTGGATATCCTCGAGCTGCGCGTGGGCGAGCGTTCGACCATGGTCACCGTGCCCGGTGAGGGTGCATTGGGTAAGCACTTGACCCACGTCGAAACGGTAATTTTGCCCCGCGTAGGCGATACGGTGGTATTCCGCGACCGCGTCCGCGTGCCCACCCGCCCGATGATCGGCGTCATCGGGGTAGCGCCGCGCGAAGGCAAAATCCCCTGCGGCACACCTGGCCCACACGGTGGCAACATGGATTGCACCCTCATTGGCGAGGGCGCCAGCGTCTACTTTACCGCCGCGGTGGAAGGCGCGCTCTTCGGCTGTGGCGATTTTCACGCTGCCATGGGGGATGGCGAAATCGTCATCTGCGGCGCCGAGACGCCCGGTGAGGTGCGCCTGAAGATCACACCTGTGCCGGCTTTGGCGGGTTTGCCCACCCCCTTCGTGGAGACAACCGACCGCGTGGCTACCATCTACTCCGCCCCGACCATGGATGAAGCCAGCCAGGGCGCCATCGAAGCCATGGCTAAATTCCTGACCGATCGGGTCGGCCTTTCGGTCAACGACGCCGGGCTGCTGATGAGCCTGGTGGGTGAACTCAAGGTTTGCCAGGTGGTGGATCCGCTGAAGACGATGCGTTTCGAATTCCCCAAGGCCGTCCTGGCCGATTACGGCTATCGCTTGCCGCGCTAAACGCCCACTCCACGGGCACTCCAACCGCTGAGGAAGGCCGGGTACTGGCCTTCCTCAGGTTTTTAATCCCGGGAACCGGACATAAAAACGAGTACAATTGAGCCGCTTGAACCATCTTTTCAACCGGGAGAATGCCATGACCGTAACCGATTTCCACACCCCTGCCTGGGTGCCCGATGCCGTCTTCTACCAGATCTTCCCCGACCGCTTCGCTCGCAGTGCCGCGGTGGAAAAGCCGGGCAACTTAGAGCCGTGGGATGCAACCCCCACCCCCAATGGCTTCAAGGGCGGTGATTTACTCGGTATTGTGGAACACCTGGATTACTTGCAAGACCTGGGTATCACAGCCCTTTACCTCAACCCTATCTTTCAGTCAGCCTCGAACCATCGTTACCACACCCACGACTACTACCGCGTGGATCCACTGCTCGGAGGTGATGCCGCCTTCCGCCGCCTGGTGGATGAAGCTCACCGCCGCGGTATCCGTATCATCCTGGATGGCGTCTTCAACCACGCCAGCCGTGGTTTCTTCCAATTCAACCACATCCTGGAAGTAGGCGCGCAGTCTCCCTACCTGGATTGGTTTGTGGTGAAAGGCTTCCCCTTGCATGCCTACGAGGGCACGCCCAACTACAAGTGCTGGTGGAACTTGCCCGCCCTGCCCGAATTCAACCACGCCAACCCGCAAGTGCAGCGGTTTATCTTCGATGTGGCACGCTACTGGCTGGAGCAAGGCGCGGATGGCTGGCGGCTGGATGTGCCTTTCTGCGTCACCGAACCGGGCTTTTGGGCACGCTTCCGCGAGGTGGTCAAGGCCACCAACCCCGAGGCCTACATCACCGGCGAGATTCCCATGGCCGCCGATCCCTGGCTGCAGGGCGATCAATTCGACGGGGTGATGAATTACCTGCTCACCTATGCCTGCTGGGGTTTCTTCGGTGGGGAACGCCTTCAACGCGACCTCGTCGGCCACTGGTACGATCATGGGCCGGAGTTCTTCGTCCAAGATGGCGGGGACTTTGCCCAGAAGATCACCCATTTACTGGAACGCTACCCACGCCCGGCGGTGCTGGCACAACTCAACCTGCTGGATAGCCATGACACCGCCCGCTTTCTCACCCTGGTGGGCGGCGAGCGTGCCTTGCTGCGCCTCGCTGTGCTCTTCCTGCTGACCTACCCCGGCGCACCCTGCGTGTACTACGGGGATGAAATTGGCCTGGAAGGTGGCCAGGATCCCGACTGCCGCCGTGCCTTCCCCTGGGATGAACGGCGCTGGGATCACGACCTGCATGCCTGGTATCGCACCTGCATTGCCTTGCGCCACGCCCACCCCGCCCTGCGTAGCGGTGAGTTTAAGGTGCTCCAGGCCCAGGGCGGCAAAGTGGTTTACCTGCGGCAACTAGGACAGGATGTCGCCGTGGTGGTGCTCAACCGCGCCTCCCAAACGTTGCACCTGGATGTGCCGGTGGAGAACACCCTGCCCGAAGGCTCGGTCTGGCGCAATGCACTGGGGGCAGGCACCGCCCAGGTCACCCATGGCCATCTGCACGGGCTGACCCTGAGCCCGCTGAGTGGGGCGGTGCTGCTGCCGGCGTAAACCTTTTTGTATAGGCTTTGTTGTCCGTAAATCATTCTCTAACCTTGCCCCGGGGTAAAATTGGGCTGAATTTACTTAGGAGAGGTTTGAGAATGGTGAGTTGGATTAACGGTAAAACGGTGCTGATCACCGGCGCCACCGATGGCATTGGCAAGGTAACGGCGCGCGAACTGGCCAAGCAGGGTGCACAGGTGGTCATCGTCGGACGCAACCCCGAAAAGACGGCCAAGGTCGCTGAGGAATTGCGCCAGGTCGGCAATCCTGCCATGGTGGATTACTTGGTTGCGGATCTAGCCTCTCAGGCCAGCATCCGCCAGATGGTTGCCACCTTCCGTCAACGCTATGACCAGTTGCATGTGCTGATCAACAACGCTGGCGCGTATTTCACCCGCCGCCAGATCAGCCCGGATGGTCTGGAGATGACGTTTGCCCTCAATCACCTGGGCTATTTCCTGACCACCTTGCTGCTCCTCGATGTCATCAAAGCCAGTGCCCCGGCGCGCATCATCAACGTTTCCTCAATGGCACACAACGGTGCCCGCCTGAATTTTGACGATTTGCAGAACGAACGTGGTTACAACGGCTGGCGGGCCTATTCACAATCCAAACTGGCCAATTTGTATTTCACCTACGAACTGGCGCGGCGGTTAGAGGGCACGGGCGTGACGGTCAACGCCCTACACCCCGGGTTCGTGGCTTCGCGCTTTGCCCATAACAACCACGACCTGATTGCCTGGGGTTTTCGGCTGGTTCAACGTCTCTTCGCCATCTCGCCGGAAGAGGGGGCACAGACCTCGATTTACCTGGCCACGGCGGATGAGATAGCCGGGGTGAGCGGGCGTTATTTTGTCAATAAGCGGCCGGTGCCTTCCTCGGCAGCCTCGTATGATCGGGCAGCAGCACAGCGTCTGTGGGAGATTAGCCTGCGCCTGTGCGGCCTGGCCGAGGTCACGCCGGCGCGGTTTGTGGCGTTGACGGAGGGGTAAGCGCTGGCTTGAAGGCGGTTATCAACGCGGAGAACGGGATGCCCTCCGCAATGTGATCCAGCGTGAGGCCAGCCTCGCCCGCGGGTATGAGGGTAACCTGGACAAAGCCGGCGACCTCCAGACCGCGGCGATACGTCTCAACCTCGAGCGCGCCCGCCAGGCAGGCTGACCAGGCAAGGGGATCGGCCTGTAGTGACGCCGGCAGCGAGCCCTTCACGACCACATCGGCAATTGCGATGCGCCCACCCGGGCGAAGCACGCGGAACATCTCCGCGAACACCCTGTTCTTATCGGGTACCAGGTTGATCACGCAGTTAGAGATCACCACATCCACACTGGCGGTGGCAACGGGTAGGTGTTCCAGGTAACCGTGGCGAAATTCCACCTGGCGCAATCCCAAGCGCGCAGCCGCCTGACGCGCCCGCCGCACCATGGCCGGAGTCATATCCACCCCAATGACTTGCCCACGCTCCCCCACCTGCAAGGCTGCCAGGAAACAATCCAGCCCACCCCCGGAGCCCAAATCCAGCACCCGCTCGCCCGGTTGAAGGTGCGCCGCAGCGAGGGGGTTGGCACAACCCAGGCTGAACCCGGCCACCTCAGGCGGTAACTGCACCAACAGATCCGCCGGATACACAGCGGCGGGTTGCGGTTCGCAGCACGCCGAAGACCCACAGCAGCCACCGTTCTGGGCGAGTGTCCCATACCAGGCTTGCACAAAGTTGCGAATCTCCTCCGGGGTAAGATCCATAGCATGAACTCCTTGTGATATAGATATTCATCTATGTATTGAGACAAAAAAAAACAACCCGCGCATAAGGCAATCAGGCCCTGGGGTTGAGGCTATCACGCAATGTAGCACCCAATGAGGTCTGGGGAGCAAACTTGAGCATCAACTGGCCGCAACAGACCGCAACGCGCTCCTGGTTGAGGGTGTAGAAAGTTTGCTTGCCTTCTTCACGCACCTTGACCAGCCCGGCCTGGCGCAAGATGGCCAGGTGGTGTGAGACAGTGGGCTGGGAGACATCCAACTGGGCCACAATCTCGCTGACCGAGAGCCAACGGCAACAGCACAGTTCAATGATCTTCTGGCGCGTCTCATCGGCCAGGGCTTTGACAAAGCGGGTCAGTTCGGCCTCATCCATAGATCAACCTCGATATGAGGCCATTATATAGATTATCATCTATTTGTCAAGGGAACCAGCAAGCGCTTGGGCGATGGGGGCAAAACTGCGGCGGTGCAGGGAGCACGGACCTAAGCGCCGCAGGGCCTCGCGGTGCGCGGGCACGCCGTAGCCTTTATGGTGGGCAAAGCCGTAGCCGGGGTAGCGGATATCGTACTCGCGCATCAGGGCATCGCGCGCGGTCTTGGCCAGCACCGCCGCGGCGGCAATGCTCAGAGCACGCCGGTCGCCGTGGATGAGGGCATGCTGCGGGAGGGGCACATCCGGCAGGGCCAGGGCATCAATCAGCAAATGCTCGGCGGGCAGGGTGGCGGCTTCCAGGGCGCGTTGCATCGCCAGGCGCGTCGCCGCCAGAATGCCCATCCGGTCAATCTCTTCTGCAGATGCCATGCCCACCCCCCAGGCCAGGGCAATGCGGCGGATGCGCTCGGCCCAACGCTCGCGCTGCGCCGGGGTAAGTTGCTTGGAATCACGCAGGCCGGAAAGGTATGCCGCCACTTCATCCACCGGGGGCAGGATCACACAACCTGCCGCTACCGGGCCAGCCCAGGCCCCGCGCCCGGCTTCATCCAGCCCCGCCACGTAACGCAGGCCCTGCGCCCACAGGCGCCGTTCGAACGCCAGCGTGGGCGTCGAGGCGGGGTCAAGCGGAGGGAGGCGGCGCGTCATAAACCCCTCGGCGGGCGTTACGGCGGATCGTCAGCAAATCCCAAAACATCTGACGCGCATCGCGCCACAAGCGCACTTTGCTCTCAGGATTAAAGTACCACGGGATGGGAATCTCGACAATCTTATAACCGCGCCGGCAGGCGATGAACAACACTTCCACATCGAACGTCCAGCCGGTGATGGTCTGGTAGCGGAAGAGGTCTTCGGCCACGGGAGCGCGAAACATCTTGAAGCCACATTGGGTATCCTGCAGGCCGGGCAGAGCGAGCAGGCGCACCATCCAGTTGAAGACGCGCCCGGCCAGGTGGCGGTATTCGGGTTCGCCGTAACGGCGGGCGCCGGGGGCTTCGCGCGAGGCAATGGCGATATCCACCTCGGGGGGAAGTTGCGGCGGCAGGAAGCGGTTCACCTCGGTGATGGGCATGGAAAGGTCGGCATCGCAGATGAAGCGGTAAGCCCCGACCGCGGCCAGCATCCCCCGCCGCACGGCCCAACCCTTCCCGCGGATCTCCTCGTGGAATACGCGTAGGTAAGGCAGGTGCGCCGCATAGGTCTGCGCCACGGCCAGGGTGGCATCGGTGGAGCCGTTTTCCACAACCAGCACCTCGGCGGAATAGGATTGCCCGGCGAGGAAATCGTGAATCGCCTGCAGGGTGCCCGGCAGGCGATGTTCTTCGTTATAGGCAGGGATAATAATGGAAAGCAGTGGAGTGCTCAAGAAACACCTGCCCGCGCGAGGACGGCGGCGTCGAAGGGTTTAGAACAGCGGCACGTTGAGTTGGTCGCGCTCACTCCCGTTAGCCGAACCACCTGCAGGGCGTTCGGTTGAACCGCTGACCACCACTTCCTGCCCTGGCGTGCCGGCCAGGCGCACGACGTCGAAGACTTCGAAGGCATTGCCCATACGGGGCACCCGCCGCCCGGTGACGAAGACCTGCCCGGCCTTGAGCCGGCGGATGAGTTCCTCACGGGTGAGCAGGACGTGATCGGAGAACACCATACCGCGCCGCTCGTGCACGCGCGCCAGGGCAATGCGTCCGGATGGATCGTAGCGCACGGCTTCAATCACCCCATCATAACGCTTGGGCAGTCGGTTATCCTGGGATTTGGTCTTAAAAAAGGGTAGCGCCATCGGTTGTCTTCACTCTTCGATAGTATTTGCGCATGTCTGCGCTTTGCGCTTGCAGGAACAACCGCCGAGCATCCTCGGCGGCCATCACCCAGTCGGGGTGGGCGGACTTGAACCGCCGACCCCCGCGTCCCAAACGCGGTGCGCTTCCATCTGCGCCACACCCCGCTGTTTCAGAGTATAGCGGAAGAGAGTTTCTTCGTCAAGGAATCGCGTTCTATTGTTAGCGCAACGTAGTAAAGTCCCCTATAGGTCTCTTCACCTATCTACCAGGCTCGTCCTCCCATCCCGGGTCGGTCTATCCTCGATTGCCTTTGAGCCCGTTACCCGAGTCATCGCTACCCAGCCAAAGGGAGGACAGATCTATTTGGCGTTGAACGGCGTGAATAGAAAGCGAAAAAGAAAAGGTTGACATCTTATCTGTGGAATGATAAACTGAAAGTGCTTTCATAATCAGGGTTGGGATGACATATCAATGAAAAAGAAAAGGTGCACCATTTACGATGTGGCAAAACATGCCGGGGTGAGCATTACGACCGTCTCCCGGGTACTGAACGACCCGCGCAAAGTCAACCCGGCCACGAGGAAACGGGTCTTAAGTTCCATTGACGCCCTCGGGTTTGTGCCGGCGGCGGAAGCCCGGGCTCGAACAAAGAAGGGACGGATTGGGGTTATCACGCCCTTCTTCACCGCCCCATCTTTCATTCAACGCATCCGCGGCATTGCCAGCGCTCTGCCGCCCAACAAATTTGAACTCATTATTTATACCGTTGACTCCGCCGAGACGCTCCGCCAGTATCTCTCGACGTTGCCGTTGACCGGTAACCTGGATGGATTAATTATCATCTCTCTCCCCATTCAGGATGCCGAAGCCCGCTGGTTGATCAAACACGATTTGCCCACCGTGTTAATTGAATATCCTCATCCTGAATTGAGTTGCGTGGAGATTGACGATGTGGAAGGTGGGCGCATGGCCGCCGAGTATTTGATTAAAAAAGGCCATCGTCGAATTGCATTCTTAGGGGATACTGATTTGCCGGAATATGCCATCCATCCGGTCAGTTTAAGACTCACTGGTTTTCGCCAGGCATTGAAGGAGCATCACATCGAATTACCTGATGAATTCGTGCGCCTTGCACCCTATACCCAGGAGCAAACCCGTCAGGTGGCGATAGAACTGCTCAGCCTGCCCCATCCTCCCACTGCCATCTTTGCCGCCACTGATTTTCAAGCCCTAGGGGTATTGAAGGTTGCACGTCAATTGAATGTTGCCGTCCCGGAACAACTGGCCATCCTCGGATTTGATGATCTGGATATGGCCGAGTATGCCGATTTGACCACAATCAGCCAACATCTGGACGAATCGGGACGGCTGGCTGTGGAGATCCTCATTGCCCAAATCGAATCCCCCTCTCAAATTCCCAGGCACGTGAAGCTTCCGCTCAATCTCATCGAGCGCAAAACCGCGTAAACGCGTCAACCTCAAAGGAGCAACCATGACAGTGCACAACAAAGTCCAACTCATCACCTACCCCGACTCGTTAGGGGGGAATCTAAACCTCTTAAGCCACGTCCTTGACCGCTATTTTCCGCATCTTTTTGAAGGGGGGATTCATATCTTGCCCCCTTACCCCTCATCCGGTGATCGTGGCTTTGCGCCCATCAATCAAATGGAAATTGACCCTAGATTCGGCACGTGGGATGACATCCGACGCCTTGGCACTAAATATCCGATCCTCTTAGATTTGATCGTCAATCATATATCGGCGCGATCACCCCAATTTCGCGATTTTTTACGCAACGGTGCCAATTCCCCTTATGCGGATATGTTCCTCCCCATTGAAAAGTTCTGGCCCGATAAAAACCCGCCCCGGGAGGATATTGAAAAGATTTTCCTGCGCCGACCCACCCCCTTCTCTGACTATGTGATCGAGGGAACGGAGGAGGTAAGAACCCTTTGGACCACCTTTGGCAAAACCACCCCCTCGGAGCAAGTGGACATTGATATTCATTCACCGGTGGCGCGGAATTACTTAAAGGAGTGTTTCATCAACTTCAGCCGAAACAACGTCAAAATCGTACGCCTTGATGCCATTGGGTATGTGGTCAAAAAAATTGGCACATCGTGTTTCTTTGTTGAACCAGACATCTACGAGTTTCTGGAATGGCTTAAAAGCATCGCCGAGCCCCTCGATATTGACCTCTTACCCGAACTCCACGCGGATTTTTCCACTCAGTTGAAATTATCCCAGCGGGGTTACTGGATTTACGATTTCATCCTGCCCTATATGGTGCTGGAAGCCTTGCTCTTTAAGAACAGCCAGAGGCTCAAGGAGTATCTGGCGGTTCGCCCACCCCGGCAGTTCACCATGCTCGACTGCCACGATGGCATCCCCGTCAAGCCCGACCTGGACGGCTTGTTGGATCTCGATAAGACCCAACGTGTCGTTGAGATTTGTCTGGAGCGGGGGGCGAATCTGAGCCGGATCTTCTCGCCGAAATATAAAGACCGCGGCGGGTTTGATGTGCATCAAATTCGGGGAACTTATTACTCTATGTTGGGTGGCGATGATCGAGCGTATCTGATCGCTCGAGCGATCCAACTCTTTGTTCCAGGTATCCCCCAGGTCTATTATGTAGGTCTGCTAGCGGGTGAAAACGATCGGCTCGAAGGTGATCATGTGGATGGTCGCGAGATCAACCGCCATAACTATTCTCTTGCGGAAATTGAACAAGCCCTCGAACGTCCCATTGTGAAAAACATTGTAACGTTGATCCGCTTCCGGAATTCGCACCCGGCCTTTGATGGACATTTTTCATTAATCCCTTGCGCCGATCACGAAGTGGCTCTGCGTTGGGATAACGAGGGGACTGTTACCCGCCTATTTGCTGACCTGAGCACAAACACCCTGGCGATTGACTACACCGATCCAGTCACCGGAGTAGAAAAGACACTGGAGTTTGAATGATCCATGAGGCTGATAACCAGAAAGGGGATGGTAAAAGGACCATCCCCTTTCTGGCTGCCCGAGATGTTGGCCGTCGGGTGATCTTATGTCTGATCGCTGACCCTTAGACGACGACCACCTGATAATCCTTGGTGATCACGATGTCCGCTAACTGTTTGTGGCCGGCGATGATTTTATGCTCCAGGCGGAGCACCTGCTCAATGAACGGATCACCGGCCTCTTTTCCACGATTTCGCTTCTGCCGATGCTCGAGGGTATCCAGCCAGTTGCGGGCGATAAAGACGCGCGTATCCACATGTTTTAGCAAAGAGGTATAAGTGCCTTCCACAAGGATGACCTTAACCCCCGCGAGGCTAACGGTCTCCTCTTCGATGGTATTCGCATCGTAATCCACCAGAGGTTTCGTAATTTCGTCTTTTCCCTGCAGTGCATCCACGAGATTTTGTTCCAGAACGTCTAACTTGACTTCGACGTGCGGTCCCAACCAATCCGGATCCGCGCGCCGTTTCTGATCGTTGGATTTGGGAGGGAGGACAAAATAATCATCCTGTCCCAAGATCACCGCCTTAATGCCGAATTTTTCCAATTCATCGGCCACCGCTCTGGCTGTTTCGGATTTACCGCTCCCCGATTCACCGGCGATGGTGATCACGTATCTGTTGTCCTTGCTTTCAATCTTTGGCAGCAGATGAGCCACAATTTCCTTTGCCGCTTGGCGATGATAATCCAGGATAACCAACTTATCGCCTTTCATAATAAAACCTCAGAGGGTAGGTATGTACAAGGAGGCATGGGTTCAAGAGTCCACCTTTTACAGCCCCAGCATGAACTGGAAGATCTGGTCATACAGACCGGGTAAAGGCTCATGGGCAAAATCGGGATATATGACCATCCTTTTCGGGGCCACAATTTTGTTATATACAGCGAACTGGGTTGAGGGTGGACAAATTGTATCCATCAGTCCAATCCCCCAAAGCACATCAGCCCGAATCCGTGGCGCCAGAAATTGGATATCAATATAGCCCAATTTTTCGAACACAGCCTCTTCAAGCCGGTGCGTGGGATCTGAATGCCGAAAGAAGTCCTGAATCTCTTTATAGGCGTCCCTGGCTAAATCCACTTCCCAGACCCGCTTGTAATCGCTGAGGAAGGGATAGACCGGCGCAATTCGCTTGATCCGGGGTTCCAAGGCGGCACAGGCTACGGTTAAAGCCCCGCCCTGGCTCCAGCCGGTTGCACCCACCCGGTTCGGATCCACATCCGGCATGTCCATCACGATCCGCGCCAATTCCACCGTATCCAGAAAGATGTTTCGGAAGAGCAGTTTTTCGGGTGAGCCCTTCAACGCATCCGCCAGGCCGCGAATGATGTGGCCATATAATGTATTGCCCGTGACGCCCCCGGTGTCTTCGGATAAACCGGCCTGCCCGCGGCAATCCAGGGCGGCTACAGTGAATCCGGCGGCGACATACCCGAGTTTATCGAACCAATCACCGGAATCACCAGTATAGCCATGGAACATTAAGAGCGCGGGGTGAGGGGAATTCCCCTGCGTAGGGCGTAACAACTTGGCATGGACGCGGGCACCCCCAGCGCCGGTGAAGTAGAGATGGAAGCACTGAGCAAATGGGGCCTGGAATTCCGCCGGCACCAACTCGACCTGCGGATCTATCGAAGATAGTTCAGCCAGGCTCTTTTCCCAGAACGCATCAAAATCGGCGGGGCGAGGGTTTATCCCCTGATACGTCTTCAATTGTTCCAGTGGTAAATCAAACGTCAAAGGCATCCTACAACTCCCATGCGAAAGAGTGGGTGAACGCAAGCCATTCCGGGATTAGAAGTGCTCTCTTTATCCCTTTACGGCCCCTTGGATCAACGCCTCAATAATGTGGCGTTGGAAGATCACGAAGACAATGAGCGTGGGCAACAAAATGAGGATCGTGCCCGCGCATAGCAGGGGGATATCAGTGGCATAATGGCCCTGGAAGTAGCCCAGTGCCCCGGCCATCGTACGTTGGGTCGGATCCTCCACCAATACCAGGGCCAGTAAAAATTGATTCCACGTCCAGACCGAAAGGAGTGTCCCGAGCGAGGTTATCGGCGCCCGTGCGAGGGGGAGGTGAATATGCCAGAACAGATCCCAGGTCGAGGCGCCATCAACCAACGCAGCCTCTGAAATCTCAGTGGGCATATTCACAAAGTGAGCGCGCATCCAATACACCGAGAATGGCATGTATAAGCCAATGAGAGGAAGCACAATTGCCAGGCGCGTGTTGTAAATCCCCAAAGCGCGCTCAAGATGGTAAATGGGGACAATAATACCTCCCAGAGGAAGGGTCAGACCCAAGACAAACAAAAACAGCAAAAAACGCGACCCCGGGATCTTGAGTAGCCCAATCGCAAACCCCGCCATGGTTGAGATGACCAGCGAGATGGGCACCACGGCCAGCACAATATAGGTGCTTGAGACCAGAAGTTTGGTCATGTTGGCGACTTTGAAGGCTTCGATGAAGTTTCCCCATTGGGGTTCCTTGGGCCATTCGAGTCCGTTCGGCAAGGTGTGGGATGGGTGAAGCGCGGTGGTGAAAATACTGATGAAAGGAAGGATGGTGAACGCCACCAACGCGATCAGGAACAAACGGCCAGTCCAAAGTTCAAGGCGCCCAACTCTCATCAATAAGTCTCCCGAGTCAGTCGTTGAATGGGCAAGATGACTACGAACACCAGGATCATCAGCATGACCGCAAGAGCCGATGCCAGACCAATCTGTTGTTCGGTAAAGGCCAGGATATAAATCTGGATGCCAGGGACGGCGGTCGAGTTTCCGGGCCCGCCGCCTGTGGCCACGTAAACGATATCAAAAGCGGCCAGGGCATTGATCACGGTGACGGTGAGGCACACCCCAATTTCCTGCCTGAGGAGCGGCACCGTGACGTGGATAAACTCATCAAACCAACTGGCGCCATCGATTCTGGCGGCTTCATAGAGGGCTGGGTCAATTTTAGAGATGCCGGTCAGAAGCAAGACGGTGCAAAAACCCAGCAACACCCAGATCCCGATGATACCAACCGCGGGAAGCGCCCAATCGAAATCACCTAACCAGGCGCGGGTGATAGCCCCTAAGCCGATCGAGCGCAGAATTTGATTGACCAGTCCCGGCAAGGATAACAACCATCCCCAAATAATGCCTGCGGCGACCAGCGGGATGACCTGGGGCAAGAACACCACGGTGCGCACCAGGTCTCCGAACCGCCCTGGTGCAACCCGGTGAATAAGGCTCGCAATTACCAGGCCAAGCCCCACCGGAAACAGACTAAACCAGAGGACAAGTCGAAAGGCATTGAAAATCGTGCCTATGAGATCCGGAACCTTAAATACGGTAATATAGTTTCTCATCCCCACCCAGGTCATGGGGCCAATGCCATCCCATTTGAAAAACGAGTAGTAGACACTCAGGAGGAGGGGAATGAGCACAAAGGCCGCGTACATGATCAACGCAGGCAGGGTGAACAACCAGCCAATTATGGAGGCTCGGCGGGGCCTCCGCCGTGGGAGGCTCCGCCGAGAGATTGCTGTTGCTGTCGAGATGGTGCTGTTGCTTATGGTCATTGTTGGGTCAACAGTGTGAGGGTTGAACGATTTCAGCCCGTAAATTACTGCTCCGCCAGTTCGCGCTCATACTCCGCCTGAACGGCCTTCAAAAGACCAGCGGCATCCTGCTTGCCGGCCACCATCTTCTGAAGTTCAGGCGTCCAGCCCTGCGCAAAGATGGAACTGGTGGCGTTGGCAATGAAGTCCATAGCAGTGCCAGCCTTACCGATGATGGCACCCGCGGCCAGGGTTTGATTCGTGATGGAGCCCTCAGGCACAGGAGGTAGCGGGAGATCCGCCGGACCGCCGGGGTTCGAGCCACCGTACTGGACGTTGATCGCGCGGGCTTTCTCATTGGTAGCGACCCAGTTGAGGAAGAAGGCAGCGCAATCAGGATTCTTGGCCTTGGCCGCAATGCCATAGGTGAGCGGCGCCGACATCGCAGCGGGAGGTTTGCCCTCTTCCGCCGGCGGCATCAGGAAGAAACCGACATTACCAGGCATGTCTTTGTCATAGCGCCAGTTCTCCCAGTCGCCGTTGAAGAGGAAGACGCCTTCGCCCTTGGTGAAGCGCACATTGGCATCGGTGTACTCGATGGCATTGATGTCGGGTGGGAAGTAACCATTCTTGATCCATTGTTCAAGGTGCTGGGCTGCAATCAAATTGGAGGGTGTATCAATTGTAGCACCAGGTTTCTGGAAGATCCAATCGTTAATGGGCTCAACCGGCCCCACCGAAGCCATCAGGGCTTGCAACGGGAAGGCCAACCCCATGCCGCTCTTCGCGCTACCCCAGGCCATAATGGGGAGGAGCCCCGCCGCCTTTGCCTTGGCCAGATAATCCTCGAACTCCGCCAAGGTCTTGGGAGGCTCAGTCATGCCAATCTGGGCCGCCAGGCTCTTATTGTAGAAAATGCCGGTGAGGCTGTAGTTGAGTCCCATGGCGTAAAGCGTACCGGAGCCACGCGTCCCATCGGGGGCAACCCGGTTTTGGTTGAGTTGAGGCACCGGCCATTTATCCCACCCAAACGCAGCGGCGTAACCATCCAGGTCCTTGAGCAAGCCCTGCTTCGCGAAGGAGACCATGGTTGGCAAGCGGATCAAATCGGGGGGATTATCACCCGAGAGCAGGCGCGGTGTGGAATTAATGAGATTGGTGAATTGATCCTGCTTGATATCCCAGGTAACGTTGGGATACTGCTTAGAAAATTCCTCGGCGAGTTTGAAGGGGAGATCAAAGCCCGTTTCAAAGTAAGCGTTGAGCGTGACGGGCTCCGTCCCACAGTTCGGAACCGAGGGCGCAGGGGGCTCCGTGGGAGCCGTGGTGGGTGCTGCCTCGCTCGTCTCCGCTACTGGCGCTTTGGTTTCTACCGGCGCCTGGGTCGCAGTGGGGGCGGCGGTTGTGGCAGGTGCACCACACGCGGCCAGGAGCAGGGAGAACAAAACCAGCACTCCCAAAAGGGAAAACCAACGACGCTTCGTACTCATTGTTTCTTCTCCTTCCTTTTGTGGGATTAAGGGTTGGGGGATAGGGAACTTCGGCTAGACGTCAATGAGGTCCTCCTTGAGTTGATCGTGATGTTGAAATGCGTGTCATGAAAGCAGTTTCAGTATCATTATACGGCGTTTTATGCGAATGTCAATATGAAATCTCTGACCTTGCCTCAAATGCAATACGCTAGCATGTTTTCGGAAATGGCCATTGCGAGATCTATGGGCTAGGCCAACTTGCTGAAAAAATTTTGTCTGTCAGACTGAGGCGAGCCACTCTAAGGCTCGTTGAATATAGTGATCCCAAAAATCCGAAGTGTGTCCCCCAGGCCCCTCTTCAAAGGTGAGGTCAACATTATTTGATAATGCAAAATCTCTGAATTTTTTATTCATCTCATAAAGATTATCATCCAAACCACATGCAATATAGAGCCTGGGAATGGATTTGCCTTCTTGTTTCAGCCTTTGCAATTGGGCAAATAGATCGTTATGACTCCCCTCAAGAGAATTGATGCCTCCAAAATACTCATTGACGTTAAAAATTGGATGGATTGGATTTTTCATGGCCGCTACAACATCCAGGACTCCTGAAAGACTTATTGCTGCTGAATAATGCTCCGATTTATTCAATGCCAATTTCAAAGCCCCATACCCTCCCATCGAAAAGCCGGCGACAAAATTATCGTCGCGTTTTTCCGATAGTGGAAACACTGTTCTTACATACCTGGGAAGTTCTTCGCTCACAAATGTCCAATAGGCAGGACCATGTCTCAAGTTAGCATAAAAACTATTACCGACATTTGGCGCAACAACTGCTAACCCATAACGGTTGGCATAATCCATCACTCTAGTAAACCAGAACCAGCTATTTGCATCCGCGAATGCACCGTGAAAAAGATAAAGCGTCTTAAATTTTTTCTCTATTCGATAAATTTCATCGAATGAGATCTCTGGTGATAGCGGATCAAAAGAGGGAAACGGGAGTGTAACGGTAAGGGTTACAGATGTTAGCAAGGCCCTGGATTGAAAAGAACACTGAAAATAGGACATTCGCACCTCTCTGTTGTATATTGCCGCAAAAGCAATTCAAAAAAAATGATCTAGTAATAAACAAATGGATCTCCTGCCTCAACAAACTCTATTGGGATCGCGGGGAATCTCTTTTTTAACCAATCTACCAGGTATTTCATCCCTATCTCTTCAGTGCGATTATGCCCCAAAATAATTAATGATTTGTTCATCCCTAATTGTGAGGCATCGCGTACATAGGCAGGTAATGTCCATTCGTAAATTTCGCCACAAATGATCGTGTCAAGATTGGCTTTGTACATTAGTTCCATTGGCATTTCTTCTCGGCCTAATCCCAAACTACCACCACCAACTAGCACACCAACGCGTTCAACGTGACCATCTACTGTGCCCACAATTCGAGAAACCCTCACTTGCAATTTTTCTTTCAGGAAATCAGCCAGTTCCCGAACCGGAGTTTTCGGAATGGTAAAACAGTGTTTTATTTGGGGGTCACGATATATTTGCCACCCCAATTCTCTGACCAAACCTTCGTAAATCAGGTCTGGCTCAGTTAAGTGCATATGATCGTGAAATCGCCATATATTGATCCGATAGTTTTGAATTAGGTTGAGTTTCTCTAGGTAAACGGGGTCATCTTTTAACCAATCGGTTTTGTCCCATCCCGTGAAATATGTTGGTTCATGGGTGATGATCAGATTAGCTCCTTTTTCGACACTCTTCCGGATCACATCAACAGTGGCCATGAAAGTAGTTATTATTCCCGTCACCTCGCATTGCCAATCCCCAGCGATTAACAAGTCGCAAGTCTTTTCGAGAGAGGGTAACTGGCAATCCTTAATAATAGTTTCAACAATCTCTTTGACAATCATAAATAGCCCTCCGCATTCGAATTAGCCCTTAATCGCCCCTATTACAATCCCTTTAATGAAATACTTTTGTAGTAATGGGAAAACAATCAATATTGGGAGAATTCCAATTACCGCCAGAGCCATGCGGATGGATTCTCCTGGTAAACTGATAACCATATTACCTACAACGGAAGCGGCTGCACCAGATCGCAAGAAAGCGATGTTATTTAGAATCCTGATCAATAATTGCTGGATCCCATATAAAGAAGGATCGCTAATGTAATAAAGCCCGTTGATCCAATCGTTCCAATAAGCCAATCCAGTGAACAATCCAATGGTAGCGAGAACAGGGACAGACAAAGGCACCATAATCTTTGAAAAGATGGTCCATTCATTTGCTCCATCAATTTGTGCCGCTTCAATTAAATCCCGCGGTATGCTTCTTTCAAAATAGTTTTTCACCAGCAATACATTAAACCCATTCATCAAGTATGTTGGAAGAATCAACGCCCAGATCGTGTTCTTGAGAGAAAAAACCCTTGTCCACATAATGTAAGAAGGAACTACACCACCATTGAAAAGCAGCGTAAAGAAAACCAGGAACGTGAACAACCCGCGTAGCCGAAAATCCTTTCTGGAAAGAGGGTATGCCAGCATAGGGGTGATCACTAGACTCGTTGCTGTTCCAACAATGGTTACAAACAAGGAAACCCCATAGGCTCGAAGGATCACTTTACCTTGTGCCCACATGTAAAGATAAGCGTCTAGGCTCAATGATTTTGGAAAAAACGAATATCCTTTACTGATTAAGGATTCGGTTGAAGAGATAGAGCAAATAGCAATCAGGACAAATGGAGAAAATACAATCACAGCAAATAGGCCGACAAATAGTATCGAAGCCTTTTTAAACCTTTTTTCGTCCTTAGATAACAACCGTTCCATGTTCAACCACCTCAGAATAGTGCGTTTTCAGGGTTAATCTTTTTAATCAATAAGTTCGCACCTAGCACCAATATAAAGCCTACAATGGACTGATAGACACCTGCTGCTGAGGCCATATTGACATTGTTGAATTGCATCAATGCCCTGTAGACATAGGTATCAATAGTTTGAGTGGTAGAGAAGAGGGCCCCAGAGTTTAAAGTCACCTGGTAGAACAACCCGAAATCGGAATACATCATTCTTCCAATTGAAAACAGGAAAAGGATGATTATGGTGGGTTTTAAGAGGGGCAAGGTGATATAACGTATTTGATCCAGTTTTCCGGCTCCGTCAATCCTTGCTGCTTCGTAAATTGTTCGATCAATACCAGCAATGCTGGAAAGATATATAACGGATGTGTAACCGGTGTTCTTCCACAAGAACACGATTAGCAATATAAAAGGCCAATAGCCAGGAGAGGTATAAAAATTAATATCTTTAGCCCTTAGCGCAGGGAGAATCACCTTGGGAATTAGGCCTGTATCCGCATTCAAGAAAGCAAATACAATATAAGAGACAACCACCCAAGAAATTAAATTAGGCAAGAGATACATGCCCTGGAAGTACTTAGCGAAAAAGCGGTCCGCGATTTCGTTCATCATAATGGCTAAAACGATTGCAAAAATTGTTCCGATGATGATGAAAGCCAAATTGTATAAGAGAGTGTTCCTGGTCATTATCCATGCATCTGGCGTCGAGAAGAGGAATTCAAAATTTTTTAAACCAACCCAATCACTTTTCAAGATCCCTTTAGCGTAGTCCAGTTTTTTAAACGCAATAATTATTCCCAACATTGGGATGTAGTTGTTAATGATGAGATACACTAATCCGGGTAAGGCTAATAGAAGTAAGGGTAATTCATGAGAGAATGATTTTAAGAATGAGTGTTTTCGTTTCATGGCTCTCACTCAAAAATGATATAGGGGGATGAAGCTGGCATAAGCCAGCTTCATCCCAGTTTAATCCAAGGGACCTGGAGATAGCTATTTCTGTGTGCTAAGCCATTCATCTAACTGTTGTTGCTTTGCAGCAACGATTTTTTCTATGCCTGCGGATTTCAGTTTTTCTAAGAAATTAGGAATCTCGGCGGGGTCCATACTACCAGTGGTCAAGCCCGGTACGTATTCATTAATGACATTGACTACAGCCGAGTACTCGTTGACCACCGAACTACCATCAAAGGTGAAGCCCATTGCAGGTGACATGGCCGAATGCTTAAGCTCATATTCCATCAATTTCAAATCATCCATGTCTGTACCTTCCATCTGATACTGGATGAATTGATTGCCGACGATGCCACAACTCAATTGGGCTGTGTACGGTACTGTACTGGCGTCTTTGCCTTCAGGGTACTTAACATGGTATTCATCTATTTTGACGTAATCACGACCTTCAATCCCATAGATGACTAAATTAATGACATCCTTGTCCGTAAATAGCAGGTTGATAAACTTTAATGCGGCCTCCGGGTGCTTGCTAATTGTGGAAACCCCCCAGGTCAAAGCATTTACGCTGGTTGAACTTAGATATGGCTGGGCCAAACGAACCATACGAATGGGTTGACCGGTTTGGGCCGAGATTTGCGTATAAGCCTGGTTGCCGGCATAAGCAGCGATATATGCAAACGCCTTGCCTGCGCTCATGAATTCCAAGACATTACTCGTTGTGGTAGCCGCGTCTTTTAGCACATAGCCTTTCTCGTACCATTCACGGGCCAGATTTACGATATCTCTAAACGCCTGAGTTTCGTAGAAATTGACAACGTGCATGTCATCCCCAATAAGAACTGCGACAGGCGTAAAGTAACTATCCCCCAAGAAATCGACTTTGTATTGTGTGGACATTAAGAGGGTGATCAGACCAATATTCCCTGTCTGCACTGGGACTAAGGGGATCATATCTGGATATTTGGCTTTGACCTTCGCAAAGACTTCCGTCAAGTCATAAACGGATTTAATCGTTGCCGGATCAACCCCAATTTCCTCCATAATATCAGCCCGGTAAACCAATTGGGGCGCCATAGCCATCCCCTTGTAAGCTGGAATTCCATAGAGTTTTCCATGAAGGGTGGCAGTTTTAAGAAAATCATCCCCAACCAATGCTTTGGTTTCAGGAGCGTATTGGTCAATCATTGTGGAAATATCAATGAATTCGTTATTAGCAACACGTTGGGGGAGATCGCCCAGAGTGTGATAAACATCCAAACCTTCACCACTTTGAAGAAGTAATGTGACTTGCTGCGCGTAATCCGTGACTGAAAAGGGGTGTAATTTTACAGTGGCATTAATTTTGGGTACAGTGATAGCATTAATGGCTTCTTCGACCGATGCTAAAGCATCTGTCTCTGGGATTTTATTGAAACTGAGAAAGGCAAAATGAATCTCAGCAGGTGCTTCAGTTGGCGAACTTGACGCAGGAGGCTTTTGCCCAGGGCTACAGGCCGAGAACAGCAAAGATACGATAACCAGCAATCCCACAAAGGATAACCAAGCAGGCTTCTTATTCATTTCATATCCTCCTTATCTTTGTCATCTGATTTAATGGGGGGTTTGTGTTAGGGTGAGTCGGTGAGAAAATAGGGACAAATCATACACCTCAGGTTGTAATTTATATCATGAAAGCAGTTTCACTTTTATTATAAAAAGAAAAACACAAATGTCAATATAAAATTAACAACTGACCTCTAGATAAAAGTGGGTGATTATTCATTGCTGACGTTTGAGTTTCAAAACTGAACTTACTCTTCTTGCCTTACGTTCAATATGAGAAGTGCAGAGGCGATTCATGTCCCCAATGCCCTCTAACACCATTCAGGCACGAAGCCTCAACTTTGGACTTGGGGAACTCACTCGACATCGCCCCGTTTTCTGCGCCTCCTTTTGCCAGGTCTCAAATTGGACTTGACGCAATAACTTGATTCGATTATCCTCTAATCCGTTAGACCATGATCTAATAATGAGGTTCGATGACCACCCTGCTCTGGGAAAGCGGTAGCGCTTACGATTTCTTCGTCGCCTTGTATGTGTTGCACCACCCCGGCGATTTTGGCCTGCGCCCCACCTGGGCCGCCGGGATGCGTTCGCGCCTGCCCGCCGCCCAGCGCGCCGACCTGGAACGCGCTCAGGCCTTCCTCGGCGTGCCCCTACCCTGGCTGCACGCTCTGCCGCCGGAAGCCAAAGAGACCGCCGGCGCCCTGGATGCCCTGGCTGCCCTGCCCCCCGCTACCCGCTTACCCGCCTTGCTCACCCACCCCCAGTGGCCGCCCGAAGCGCGCCAGGCACTGGATGACCTGGCCCGGCGCGGCCAGATCACCCCGGCGGGTTGGGAGATCCTGCGCCAGGCCTACGAACACGTGTGGCATCCGCGCCATCCCCAGGCCTTTACCCTGCTAGCCGAAGCCCTCAGTGCTGGCGAGGCGTTTGGCACCGCTCTGCTGGATGCCCTGCGTGCCTTCTACCAGGCCTTCTTCCACGAAGAGGAAACTCACCTGCGCCCCTGGCTGGCGCGCGGGCTGGCCGACGCGCAGGCCCTGGCCACGCGCACCGACCTGCCCACCCTGCTCGAAACCCTCTCCGGCGGCGTGCGCTTCGAGGTGCTCGAGGAAGCTCCCGAGGTCGTCCTGGTGCCTTCGTATTGGAGCACGCCGCTGGTCTTCTACGGCCAGGTTACCCCAACGCGCTGGCTGATGGTCTTCGGTTGTCGCCCACCCTCGCAGGCACTGGCCAGCGGCGAGAACCTGCCTCCGACCCTGCTCCACCGCCTCAAAGCCCTCGCCGATCCTACCCGCCTGCGCATCCTGCGCTACCTGGCGCAAGGGCCGCAAACCCCCAGCTCTCTGGCACGCCAGTTACGCCTGCGCCCACCGACCGTGGTGCACCACCTGCAAGCCCTGCGCCTGGCCGGCCTGGTGCACATCACTATCACCCGCGCGGGCGAACGGCGCTACGCCCTGCGCCGCGAAGCCATCACCGCCGCTTGCGCCGACCTCGAATCCTTTCTGCATCCCGATTCTCATCCCTCATCCCCGGAGTAACCCTGATGCCCGCGTTTTTCTCCCGCTTTTCGACCGTATTACGCTTGTACGCCGACCGCCTGAAGGCGTTCTCCCTGAATGCCCGCCTTTACCTGCTCAGCGTGGTGATCAGCGGCGCAGCGATGGGCGTCTTCCGCTTGCTCTTCAACTTCTACGTCCTCGCCCTGGGCTACGACGAAGCCCTGCTGGGCACGCTGATCGCCCTCAGCAGTCTGAGCGCCTTGCTTTCCGCCCTGCCCATGGGTTACCTGGTAGACCGACTGGGGCATAAACCGGCGCTTCTGCTGGGGAGCGGCTTGAGCGGGCTGGCGGTGGTGGCGATGGTGCTCTTCCCCTCGGTGGGCGTTTTTGTCAGCATGAACCTGCTCTTGGGGCTGGCGCAAAGTTTGAGCGGCGTAACCATGGGGCCCTTCCTGATGGAAAACAGCGGCGAAAAGGAACGCACCTACCTCTTTTCCTTCACCTCGGGTCTGCAGACGGTCTCCGGGTTTATCGGCAACTGGGTCGGTGGTTACCTGCCCACGTGGCTGGGCGCGTGGCGCGGCGTTGCCCCCACCAGCGCCACCGCCTATGCCCTGGCCCTCGGCGCCATCGTCGCCGCGGCGGCGTTGGGCTTACTGCCCCTGCTCTTCCTGCGCCCCCTGCACCTGTCCCGCGCCGAACGTTCCCTGTTTGCCCCCTTGACCTACCTGGGGCGGCAGTTCAACACCATTGGCAAGTTAATCCTGCCCACCTTCCTCACCTCGATCGGCGCCGGGCTGATCATGCCCTTCATGAACGTCTTCTACCGCCAGGTGCACCATCAACCTGACCCGGTGATCGGCACCCTCTTCGCCTGGGGATCGCTGGCAATGGGGGTGGGTTTGCTCATCGCCCCACCCCTGGCCGACCGCTGGGGCAAGGTGCCGCTGGTGGTGGTGACCCAACTGCTCTCGATCCCCTTCCTGGCCCTGATGGGCTTTGCCCCCTGGTTCCCGCTCAGCGCCGCCGCCTACTACATTCGCCTGACCCTGATGAACATGGGCCTGCCGGTGTATCAGGCGTTTGTGATGGAACGGGTGGAGCCGGGCGCCCGCGGCACGGTAGCCAGCCTGGTCAGCATGGCCAATAACTTCGGCTGGGCCTTTAGCCCCACCGTGAGCGGCTGGCTCCAGGTTCGCTACGGTTTTGGGCCGGCCTTCCTCGGCACGCTGGTGCTCTACTCGTTGGCCGTATTTTGCTACTGGTACTACTTCTGGCGGCCTCAGCCCGGTTCGGCGGCACTGCCCGCCACCTCTGCAACTTTTCAACGCCCGGCGCATCTGAATAAGTGATGTCAATCACAAATTGAACGTGGAGGATGAAACAACGTATGGAAATGATCATTGACTTTCCGGGTGGGGCGCGGGTGGACGCCCACTTTGGCCCCTACACCGTCAAGACCGACCAACCCCCCATGGGTGGCGGCGAGGGTTCTGCCCCGACCCCGTTTGCCGTTTTTCTGGCCTCTATTGGCACCTGCGCCGGGATTTACGTCCTGGGCTTCTGCCGCCAGCGCGGCCTGCCGACCGATGGCATTCGCATCATCCAGCGCATACGAAGCAACCCCTCGACCGGGATGGTGGACGAGATTGATCTGGAGATCCAGGTACCACCAACGTTCCCGCAGAAATACTATGACGCCCTGGTGCGTTCCGCCGAGCAGTGCGCGGTGAAGAAGCACCTGGAGCGCCCGCCGCGCTTCAACGTGCACACTGAGGTGGTTGGTCAACCCGCCTGATCCTCAGCGGCCCGTCTTAATACAGTGCCCGGCGCGCCCCGCCGTTATTTTCCCCTCCCACGGCGCGTTTTGGGTTAGAATCGTCCCCGTCGGACGAGATTGCCTAATCAGCGTCAAGTGAGGTGAGAAGATGCGTAAAGTACTTGCGGTTTTATTGCTGATCGTGCTGATGGGGGCGCTGGGAGGATGCAAAGCCAAAGTAGAAGAAGGTCGTCTGATCGTGCCGGTGCGGCTGGATGAAGCCGCCCTGCGCCAATTGGTGGACCTGGCGGTCAAGGCCTATACCGCCCAGCAGGGCAGCAATCCCCTGACCGTGACGGTGGACACGCTTACGTTTCTGCCTCCGGACGGACTGGCAGTGACCATGCGCGCTCAAGCCGAGAACCTTCCCACCGTGAGCGGCCAGGCCGAGATGCGCTTTGCCGTGCAAGACGGCCTGCCCCAGGTCACCATTACCCGCCTGGAGATCCCCGGCGTGACGGTGAGCGAAGACCAGTTGCAAACCCTGAACCGCCTGCTGAGCACCCAGTTGCAGGAACAGATGCGCCGTGCCGGTGACCGCGTCAGCCTGCGCGAGATCGCCGTGGAATCGGATGCCCTGGTGCTCCAGGTCGAGGTGCAGTTGACGCGCTAATTCGTTCCGCTACCCACCCAGTGCACTATGATAAAATCAGGGGTGATGAGCGTTTCCACCCCTGATTTGCTTTCCCTCGTCCTCACCTTGCGCCCAACCCCGCAAGCCATCCGGTCTCAGCGCCCCTTACCGCGCTGGTGGGGGCGAGCAACCCACGCCTTCTTCTTGCGGGTTATCGGCGCCGCCGACCCCGACCTGGCCAATCGCCTTCACGACGAGGAAGGTGTGCGCCCCTTCACCACCTCCAACTTGCTGGGCAGTTTTCCCCACGGGCGCCTTGATCCCGACCACCGCTACACCCTGCGCTTTACCGCGCTCACTGCCGAGGTCGCGGCGATCCTGCTCCGAGCAACGCGGGAGGGAATGTTGAGGCCGGGAGAAATTATCCCCTTAGAAGCCATGTCCTTTGAGGTGGTTGCGGTGGCCACAGATGAAAGCGAGCATCCCTGGGCGGCGACGACCTCCTTCGCCGAACTGGGCGCCCAGCACCTCTTGCCCCACCACCGCCCGCCGCGCCGCCTGACCTTGCACCTCGCCAGCCCGACCGCTTTCCATTCCAGTGAACGTACACAACCCCTGCCCCTGCCCGATCTGGTCTTCGGCAACCTGCTGGAACGCTGGAACCGCTATGCCCCGGTCGCCCTGCCCGAAGCGGCGCGCCAGTATGCCGCGGAATGCCTGGTCATTTCGCGCTTCAACCTGCGCAGTCAGGCGGTGCCGTTTAAAGAAGGGGGAATGCGCATCGGTACGGTGGGCGACATTACTTACACCACCCTCAACTACGATCGCTACTGGATGGGCGTGATGAGCGCCCTGGCTGCATTGGCGCAATTCTCGGGTGTAGGCGTGGCCGTCTCGGTGGGTATGGGGCAATGCCGCCTGCGCGCCACCGAGGCCACGGCAGACTCCGCCGAGAACGATGCCACGCCGTTGGAATAACTGCGAGCCCCCCTTCTATGCCGCCACGCCTACGCGTTACGGCGCCGTTGCCAGGCTGAAATCGAGGCGGCGGTCTTCGGGCGCAAACGCGTGGAAGAATTGGCGGCGAGCAGGAACATACCCCGGCGATTCCACCCAGACCGAGACCATGATGCGGCTGGGCAGGCGCACCCGTCCCTCGTAGTAACCGTTGGCATCGGTTGGGCCAATCCGCTGCAGCGCATCTGACGTGCCCATTTGCACGATCACAAACTGGCCGGGGATGCCCCGTCCTTCGTCATCGGTAATCCAGCCATAAATGCGGTTCTGATCATCGCGCTCGGGAGGCGTGAGCGTGCCCCAGTAAGAATAAAAATCATACGTCCACTGTGTTACCCCGGCCTCAGCCCGCCATTGATAGAACCTCGGTTCAAACTGGTCTTCGGGGGCAGAAGCCGATAATTGCAACTCATCCCCCGCTTTCACGGCTGGAAGCACGATCGTATAAGAGCCGTCAATCAGGCTATAAACCACCGGCTGGGGCACGCCGTTGATGGTCAGCAACACCTGGCCGGCGCCCACTCCGGCCGGCTCAGAGTTGGGGAACAAACGCCACAGGTACCCCGTAATGCGCACCTGCGCCCCGGCCGAAGAAGGCGACGGCGTTGGGAGTAAGGGCGTGCTGGAGGGAGGAAGCGGTGTGGCCGAGGCACGCGGGCGCGGCGAAGCAGTCAGGGTGGCGGTAACCACGGTCGGGGTGGCGGTCATTTGGAGCACCGGCGCCTCGCTGGCGTAGAAGGTGAAATTGCGCGAACGAGTCGTTGCGTCCGCCGTCCAGGTGATTTCGGGCGGATCAAATACATAGTTGGCTGCAACGGCCCAAAGGCGCACGGTTTGACCTGCCGCCAGGTCGAGAGACCCCGAGAAAGCGCCAGAGCGCCCGCTGCGCCCCAACAGCACCGCCGGCGTTGCACCCACTTGGGCGTAAATCTCAACCCCGGCCAACGGACGCGGCAGGAACCGGGTGCGCAATAACACCCGCCCGCTGAAGCGCACGGTACGCAGATACTGGTCTGAGGCACCGTTTTGGGAGGTGTCGGGGGTGTAGGTTGCGCTGAGCGTATAGGGCTCAAGCGAATTCTTGTTCCCCAGGTTGGAAATGCGGAGGTAGTACACCTGCCCGGTCTCAAGGGTCGCCGTCAGCGAAAGGGGCTGGCCCCTCTGGCCGTTGAGGCTCGTGAGCGGGTACCCCCGCCCCCGGTAGAGAAAAACGTTGAGCCGTTCATAAGGGAAGGGATTGGTCACCGTAAAGGTGACCGGCGAGTGGTCTCGGGTGGCCGGGGCGATGAACGAGAAATAATCTCCGTTGGCATCACCCCAAAAGAAGCCCTGTATCGGCCCCTGGGTGAGATCCCAGAACGTGGCCTGATCGAACGAGTCGTTGGGCTCATGCGGGTCGGGGACGACATCGCTGAGGGTCAATTGGTACGGATTGGGACTGCCAAAGGAGCCAAACAGCAACGAGGAAACGGCGATTAAGTAGGTTTCGCCGGCCGAAGCATCAAATGAGAGTCGAACCGAGTCTCCTTTTTTCCGCGCTTGCGCCGAAACAAGAGTATTACGGCGGACCGGATGGATCAACCGCAGTTTGAGTTCCTGAGTACTCGTCGGATCTACTGCGGTGAGGGTGTAGATCCCCGATTGCTGGAAGGTCACGGATAGATAATCGGTTTCGCCGCCAGGGATGAGATAGCCGTGATAGAGGGCGGACATATCCCAGGGGGTGGCCTGCCCCGGCGCGTCGTTTGGCTCATCGGGATCGGGAAGAACCTGGGTGAGGGCGATTTGATAGGCTTGGGGTGGCAGAGAGGAACGCATCTCCCCGGTAATCGCCAGGTCAAAAGCCTCGCCCGCCCGCGCCCCCACCGTTAGCGTGAGTGGTTGACCCATGTGTTCGGCACGGGCGTCGTAAAGGACGCTTTGGCTGGAAGATCGCATCAGGCGCAGGATGGGCTTCCACTCGGCACTGAGGGGCGTGAGCGTAAAGGTGTAAATCCCCGATTGATCAAAGGTCACATGGAGGTAATCCACATCCATAAACGTTAACTGGCCGCTGAAAGTGGCCTTCATATCCCAGGCGTTGGCGGCATGACGAGCATCGTTCGGCTCAACCTCGGTCAGAGCGCCGGCGGGCAGTGTGGCTACTGCGGTTGCGGCAGGGGATGGGGTGCCCTGTAACATGGGGGTGGGGAAAGGTGTGGTTGTCGCGCGCGGATAGATCCATTCAATATCGAGCCGAAAAGCGCTGCCGGGGTCGCCATTGACAAAGATGTAGTACTCGCCGGCGCGCGGATTGAGGTATTGGCACTGATTGTCAAAACTCAACGTGGCTGGCATCCAGCAGTCATAGTCCTCATTGACCGTCGGGTATTGAGGCACCGGGCGTTCCCCTTTCCGCACAAAGACGTTGAAAAGATGATCGGATTGGGCAGTGATATAAATGTTGAGATTTTGCAGGTTGGCCGGAACCGCCACCCGGAACATCAAGCCGGGCACTCCGGCAGGAATCGAAAACGTATAACGCCCCGGCCCGCTCAGGTCGGCAACCGGAAGGCTGTCCACGCTCAGGGTCTCTTCCTGGGTTCCTCCCTCACCCCCACCCTGGCCTTGTTCCGGTAGGACGGGAGAGGCCTCATAACCATAACTGGCGCGGTTATCGGCCAGGTATTTTTCGTGGCCTAGGTCAGCCTCAACCTCCACCTGGTACGTACCGGGCAGCATCTTTTCCGCCGGGCCTTGCAGGGCAAAGACATAGGTATCCACATCGGTGCGATCGCCGAGGATCCAGCAGGTGGTAAGCCCAAACGTGCACTCATGGTTGGTGATTTTGACATCGCCGTTGTGCGCATCCCAGGGAATTACCTGCTGGGAGTGGGTCTTCTTGGAAGCATTATAGGTCTTGATCCAGACCAACCCGGCATAATCCCCCTGGCGAATGGTAAGGCTCGACCCATCGCTGAGCAAACGCACGTAGCCATCGGTCTGGAACGATCCAGAAACATTGGAGCGATTGGACACCTGATCGGTTAAATCGTAGAGTGCTCCGTTCAGGAAATTGACCGCTGCGGTGGCTTCGGTGGGGATGAGGAACGCACCCAGGATCGAACAGCGATCCTCATCCGCCCCAAAAGCCTGAACACAGTCATCGTAACCCCCGCGATGAATCCAGGTCGGAAAAGCCAGGCTGGGCATGTCCTGGGTGTGGATGAGCAGGGGGGTGCCGTCATTCCACGTCAGGTATGCGTTCAGGCGGTAGGCGCGGCTGTAGGCGTTGGTTTGGCGTTCGGGGAGCGCATCGCGATTAGCCGTGTTATCCACCTTGACCGCGAAGTAACCCTGCTCTGCCGTGGTGAGAGTCAGCCTCAGATTCGGGGCGTACTTGGCATCCGGGATAGTGTAGTTCTGGCATTGCTGACTGCACACCTGGGCCTGCCCCAACACCCCCTGCCAGCATTGCAGGGTCGGCGCACCGGGCGCGCCCACAATATCGCTGATCACATCCAGGAGAAACGAAAATTGGCTCTCCCAATCGGCATCACAACTGGTCAGGTTGTAGTAGGTGTCAAACCAGCGGTGGTAAAACTCCTTGGCCGCCCGATCCCCCATTTCGGAATGGAGAAAATAGACATCCACCACACAGTTGCCCACGCACGCCTCATGGGAAACGCGGGCTTGGGTTTGGGCATTAACGATCCAGCGCCCCACACCCAAAAGAAATGCACCCAGCGCCAAAAGAGAAACAATGAACCCGATCCATTTTCCTTTCATGGCTCCACCCCCGGGCACAAAACAACGTTGTCTGAATAAATTATAGGCCGGCGCTGGAGATGCGCTACCCCACAAACCCTGGAAGTCAGCGTTAACTGGCCATCTTCTTGCACCCGCAAGGGGAAAGGGAAGTTTGAGCCCATCCGGCTTGAGAACAAAGGAGGTAGATCACACGCCATGGCCCCGCTTTACGTAGCCCATCAGGGGGCGCGCCTGCGCATCCACAACCGCCGCTTGACCGTTGAAGCCGCCGAGGGGAATCCGCCGCCCATCCTGGCCAATGTACCGCTCGGGCAGGTCTCACAGGTGGTGCTGTTCGGCAACATCGGCCTGACCACGCCCGCCATCCATGCCCTGCTGAGCGAGGGGATCGAAGTTGTCTTTCTCACCCAGGATGGCGACTACCGCGGACGGCTGAGCGGGGAATTGACCCCTCACGTCCCGTTACGCCGCGCCCAGTACCGCCACCTTGAAGATCCCGCCTTTACCCTGGGAATGGCGCACGGCTTTGTCCGGGCCAAACTGGAACACCAACGAACTTTGCTCCAGCGCCACCAGCGCGAAGCCCCCGACCCCGCCGTATCGGCCGCCGTGACCAGCCTGGAGCACTTCTTACGCCAGGTGCCGCATAAAACCACCCTGGCTTCCCTGCGCGGGCTGGAAGGTGCGGCGACTGCGGCTTATTTCAGCGGCTACCGCCGTTTCTTTGATCCCATCTGGCGCTTCGAAGCCCGCCAACGCCGTCCCCCTCCCGACCCGGTCAACGTGTTGCTCTCATTGGGCTATACCCTGCTGGCCGAACTGGCTACCAGTGCCGTGCGCACGGTCGGGCTGGATCCCTATGCCGGCTTTTTGCACGAGGTGGTCTATAACCGCCCGGCCCTGGGGTTGGATCTGATGGAAGAGTTCCGCCCGGTGGTGGATGGTTTGGTGCTGTGGGCCTGCCGCAGTGGGCAGATGACACCCGAGGATTTCCACCCTGGCGATGCCGAGCGTCCGGTGATTCTGGGTGAGCGGGGGCGGCGCGTCTTCCTCCAGGCCTTTGAAGAACGCCTGGAACGGCGCTTCACCCACCCCTTGAGCGGCCAAACGCTCACCTTGCGTCAGTGCCTCATCGAACAGGCACGCCAAATTGCCCACCGCATCACCACGGGTCAAGCCGGCTATCAGGGCATGGGGTTTCGCTAAGCCGGGAGAAAAATCATGGACGAACGCGCCTTTTACGTCCTCGCCTATGATATCGCCGATGATCGCCGCCGCCTCAAGATTGCGCGGCTGATGGAGAGCCTTGGCGAACGGGTGCAGGAAAGCGTCTTCGAGGCTTACCTGACCCCACGCGAATTGGAGCGCCTGCTCAAACGGGTGGAGCGGGTTCTGGTCGTCGAGGAGGATTCACTGCGCATCTACCGCCTGTGCGGAGGATGCAAGGGCACCATTCGCACCCTCGGGCGCGCCCGCCTCACCCCGCCACCGGGGGCGATCATCGTATAGGGGACCCCTTTCCCCGGCCGGGAGCCTGCACCGCCATACCAGCGGTGCGCCAGACACGCGCTGGCGCATACAACCGGCGTTGCCGTGAAGAAACCTTGCGGTGCTGAGCCCATCCCACCGTCATGAAGGCCATGTAGGGAGCGGGGTAGCCCGTTGCTGCTCCACCGCGCCCAGTACCGTTTCGCAGTCAAAGATGATCGCGACGGATGTTTAGAGGCATTATGGGGTGGTGATCTTGAAGCGGTAAAAATCACCCCGGATGGTTGGCCAGTTTTCTCCGCGCAGCACTTGCATCCGTACGGAAAAATCCCTATAATAAGAATAACTGAAGATCGCACTTTAACAAGGGAATAGCGCAGGGGTGGCCGCAAACGGTATTGTAGGATGAACATGCCCGCCAGGGCCTAACTTGTGAAAATAATCACTTTTGCGCACCCCCCTCGAAAATGAGGCCAAAAGGGCTCAAAACGGGAGGGGGGGTGCGCAAAATTCAAGGATTGAATATTAAACTCCCACTTGATGGCTAAAAACAGCCTTCAATCTGCGCATTTTCTCCCACTTTAGCCCGTAAAATGGGCTTGGAAAAGCGCAGTTTCTCCCACTTTCAGTTGTCTAGATGTCTGCAGTCAGAATCATCAAATGCCCGCCAGGGCATTAAGACATTTTTATGTGACTCCGCCCATTTTTCAAGTTCGCTTATTGTCGGTCAGAATCATCAAATGCCCGCCAGGGCATTAAGACCGATAATCACCTCCTTTCCTTCGGTCAGGTTTTTGATAGCCCGTCAGAATCATCAAATGCCCGCCAGGGCATTAAGACTCTCCGGTGTAGGCTTCTGTGGCGTAGTCGTAGATACAAATGCGTCAGAATCATCAAATGCCCGCCAGGGCATTAAGACTTCCATTGTCAGGATTCACCAGGACGATCTGGTCATCCGTCAGAATCATCAAATGCCCGCCAGGGCATTAAGACCCCCACCGAATCAGTCCAAACAGAGTCGCAATTAGGTCAGAATCATCAAATGCCCGCCAGGGCATTAAGACCCTAATACGACTTTCATGACACGCCTCCCGATTGATATTGAGTCAGAATCATCAAATGCCCGCCAGGGCATTAAGACACCGGAGGTCGGGCTGTAATCCAAGACACGCATTGGCAAGAGTCAGAATCATCAAATGCCCGCCAGGGCATTAAGACATGTTAAAGAGGCTCAGCGTCGAAAGTTTGGTGTAGTTTTGGTGCGTCAGAATCATCAAATGCCCGCCAGGGCATTAAGACATATTGTCTGGCAACAAGTCCTCGTCAGACTTGTGCCATACAAAGTCAGAATCATCAAATGCCCGCCAGGGCATTAAGACTTTGCCGATCGTTTTGATTTCCCCTAGCTTTACTCGCCTGTCGCTATCGTCAGAATCATCAAATGCCCGCCAGGGCATTAAGACGAATAAGCCCATTTCAGAATGTTATCTACCTGACGATAGCCCGTCAGAATCATCAAATGCCCGCCAGGGCATTAAGACTCCTCCACCCATTCAATTTGATCAGGCTGGTATCCGGCCTGAGTCAGAATCATCAAATGCCCGCCAGGGCATTAAGACACCGTATCTACGGTTTTGCGAACCTCCACCCTAGCGACAGTCAGAATCATCAAATGCCCGCCAGGGCATTAAGACCTAAAAGTCGCACCCTCCCGGGAGACTCGTGGAGGACTCTCCGTCAGAATCATCAAATGCCCGCCAGGGCATTAAGACACCATGGCAGAGGCCTGGGGCGTACCGCCATGGGAGGTCGGTCAGAATCATCAAATGCCCGCCAGGGCATTAAGACACTCTGATTCTTTCCTCCAGAAGAGCAGAAGGAGGAGTGGGTCAGAATCATCAAATGCCCGCCAGGGCATTAAGACCGTCATCGCGGAGAACGCGCCATACTTCGCGGAACGCAGTCACGTCAGAATCATCAAATGCCCGCCAGGGCACATCAACAGGCGTGCCGGCAGGACACCCCAACTCTCAAAATCGGGGTTGCGTGAAATTGGCGCAACCCGCGTTTTTTTCCATCCCAAAACGCCATGCCCGCACGATGTTGACCCGGTGAGATTTCTTCCTCTGCCGGGCTGGGAGCGGGTCGTTCTCAGCCCTCACCCGGGCCTTGGGTCGGGGTGGAAGGGCGGTTTTCCCCCAGACGGACGCGCGCAGACACCAGGGAGAAGAGGACGCCCGGATGGCCCCCGCCGAAGAACGAACCACCCGCGTACCACCGCCCCGCCCCCCAGTAAAGACGGGGGCGGCTTACCCGGCCACGCCCGCGATGATGCCCTCTCGGTTCCGACCTGCCCTGCACTCTCCCCTCAATTTTCGGTTATAATTAAAGCGCACTCGCGTCAAGAGCGGCCCGCGGGTGCGCTCGGAGAGGTAGCGTAGCCTGGCCTAACGCGCGCGCCTGGAGAGCGCGTGTACCGATGAGGTACCGCGGGTTCGAATCCCGCCCTCTCCGCCAATCCGCCCGGTCCTTCCGGGCGTTTTTCATCCCCCGTTCGTGAATTAATTCCTAAAATTGACATTGTCGGTAAACGTTGTAAACTAATGGTGTGCCGAAACGCACCCGTTGTTCAAACCGGTCTACGCAGGGGGATTTTGGGCTGCCGGTTTCCCGTTCTTCCCAAGGAGGATTGTCCAAATGAAAGAACCACCTTTATCCAAGGCGTCGGCCCTGCCATCGGCGCGCCGACCCATCCGCGCGGTGACCTATCCGTCCCGCGCAGTGTTTGCGCCGCCTCCCGCGCCCTCCCCCCTGGCCGGCGGCGAGCCCCGCACCTTGCCCCTCAAAGGTGAGTGGTATGCCCATTGGCGGCGTTTCCTCAACCGCCGCCTGACCCAACGCGAACGCGAACACGAAAAAGACGAATGTGGGCACGACCGCCGCAAGGTGATCATGCCCCGCCCCTACCTCGATGCCACCAGCAACTTCGCCCCCCAAATCAGCGCCCTGCGCGTAGGCGAGATCGGTACCATCACCTTCACCGTGTGGAACGATGGCAACTACCCTGCCTGGACCTGTTACGTTGAAATCTACGAGGGCCCGGGCGGCTACACCCACCCCCTCTCCGACTATGAACTGCGCGGACGCGCCATCATCACCCTTCACCCCGGCGAAAAACGCGAGGTCACCTTGCCCTGGGTACGTCAGCGTAAGAGCGGGCGGGTGGTTGGCATCGTCTATGACCCTCTGCTCGATCCACGCGGCTTCACCGTCGTCGGGCAATACGACCGCCATATCACCAGCGTTCACTATCAGAATTTGGAGTGACCCCATGCCCAAGTATGCCATCCATCATATTGTGTTGAACGATGCCATCGGGGTGCTCTTAGGCGCCACGGCGGCTCCAGCGCGCATTGCCGGCGCCGAACTGGCTGCCAATATGCCCATCGCCAACATCGGCGCCGTCGGCCCGGACCTGCTCTTCTGGGCGCCGGATTACGAGATTGTGGATAAGTTCTACACCCTCTACAAAAATTACGCCGAACTGCGCAAACTTTACAACACGCTAGTGCAACCCATCCGCGATATTCGTGATGCCGTGGTTGAGCCGTTGGAAGCCGCGGTGGAAACGCTGGCACCTTCCTCCGTGGCGCTCATCCGCCATCTGATCGAAGAAATGAAAGAGACTGCCGAACTATTCAAGAAAACCGTCCAGACTGGGCTGTTTGCCGGCGTTATCACTGGCGCCGACCTGCTCACCGATGCCGTGGGCTTTCCACATCTAGCCTCCTCACTCTTCCAAATGTTCGTGCCGCCGTTGCAACTGGGGCAGGGTGAGAACTGCTGGTACTGGTTTGATATGCTCCACTACCGGCGCACCGGCGAATTTGGCCGCCGCCTGGTAGAAAACGCGCGCGGCGGCTCGGCGGCCCAACGCGCCTATGCCTACGGCTACCTCTCCCACATCGCCACCGACCTGGTCGGACATGCTTACGTCAACCAGGTGGTGGGCGGGCCGTTCCGCTTGCAAGTGCAGCGCCACGTCACGGTTGAAAACTGGATGGATACCTGGAAGTTCCAGCAGTACTACAACCGCGACATTAACCTGCACCTCTTGAACACCCTGGGACTGCCCACGGCGCTCCCCTCTGACGTGGGGGATCTGCTTTTCAAAACCCTCCGTGATACCTATGAGAGTGTGGATCACCCGCGCCGCCTGCCCGGCGACGGCTTCCTCACCCGCACCCAACTGGATGAGACCTACGAGATTTTCTACAAAGTCCTGGAACTGATGCGCGACCAGGCCGTTGAGCGCCCCGAAGAGCCCTTCTCCGGGGTGACGGATATCCTCGAAGGTGCCCTAGACGATTTGCTCGAACCGCCGCCATCACCGCCTTCCCTGCCCAGCGGCGCCTGTTCGCTGGGGGATATCCTCTCCTTTGGGCTGACTTCCAGTTCACGTGATTGCTACGAATCGTTTTTCAAGGAACTGGCATCCTGGTTCGAATACATCGGTGAACTGCTGGCCTGGGCGTTCGAAACTCTACTCGACCTCTTTGATCTCTTGATCTCACTTCTGCTTTCGTTACCCATCCTGGTGCTGTTGGCCATCCTTTATGCCTTGCAACTGCTGCTGTATGAGATCATGCAGATGGTGCGCACCACGCTCGCCCTGACCGGTTTTATCTACCCCGTTCCCGCCGACCTCAATGACGCCCATGGGCGCAACCTGACCACCCCCTTCCAAGGTGGTTTGATCGGCTGCCAGCCCCGCTTGGCTGCCCTTGGCCAGCCTACCGGCCTCTATCCGCGCCTGACCAACCTGCTGGTGAGTCACCTGGTCTACCCGCCGCCGCAGGGTGAACTGCCACTCACGGTGGCCAACTTTGCCCCGCCCACCGCCGATACCACCCCTGACGTCTTCATCAACCAGGAGCCGCTCAACCTGGATGCCCTGGCCGCCTATGCCACCTCGCCCTCGCCGGCACGCACGCGGGCGCTCTACGAACGTTGCCTGCGTATCGGCAACGCAACTCACCTCACCGCCTTCATGGTCGGCACCGCCGCCGATGCTAACGCCACCACAAACCTGCGTCAACTGGCGCATACCAACTGGAACCTCGATTCGGACCGCGGCTACGGCTATAAGACCTGGCTGGGCGCGCTGCCCTTTAACTTTATCCAGCCGGTGAGCGAATCCTTTGTGGATTCTAAGGTTACCCCCGGTTTGGATGCCCCGTGTTGAAAAAGGAGAAAACCTGATGGCTGTTGAACTGTGGATAGATGACGGCAACCCCTGGTATCTCAGCCCCGATATCTGGACGGTACCTAGTGATGACCCCAACGACCCGCCAGGGGTGCCCTACGCCAATGTTTCGGCTTACGTATGGGCGCGGGTGCACAACCGCGGCACTTCCCCCGTGACTAACGCAAGTGTGCGCTTTTACTGGAGCAACCCCGCCTCAGCGATCAACGATACCACCGCTGTGCTGATCGGCCTCAGCAACGTCAGCCTGGCCGCCGGCGAGACCAAGCCGGTGCTGTGCGTGACGCCCTGGATCCCGCAGTGGGTCAACAATGGGCACGAGTGCCTGATCGCCGAAGCCTTTGCCCCTACTGACCCACTCCCCCCGCGTTCGCCCTCCACGCCTTACAACGTCCCGGCCTGGCGGCAGATGGCACAGAAAAATCTCACTATTGGCTACGCCATGCAGAAGATGGGGTTCTACGTGCATCCTTTTCTGGCCGGCAACTTTGGCCAGCGCGAAAAGGTCGAACTGCGCGCCCGCCGGGCACCGCTCGATCTACTGCGCCCCCTGCTCCCCGGCCTGGGCTTGAAGACCCTGCCCCACGAGGCTGAAGGCGTGGAGCGCTTTGGGGTCCAACCTTACCGATGTGGTGATCCATTGCTGGAACGCCAGCGTCCCGAGATGACCCTGACCCTGCCGCCGCGCCACCAGCAGGGAGTGGCACTGGTGGTGCGCCTGCCCGAAACATTTCCCCCTGAAGGCGGCGCGCTCTTCCTAGTAGAACAAATAGAAGACGATCAGGTAATCGGCGGCGTGGGCGTGTTGATCCTGGCGGAGACGGCACAAAAAGCGCCGTCCACGACCGATTCCCCCGTTCAGACACGATCCAGGAAGGTGTGAGATGCCAACCCCGGTAGCCGTTCAAATCCCTTACCGCCCCTATGCGGTGTGTTTACCCACTAATCTGATGACCCCGGATGGGTTCTTCATCGTCAACATGGGGTTGCAGTTTATCGAAGTGCAGATAACCAACGCCAGCAACGCCCTGCTTAAAAATGTGCGCGTCTATATCGAGGGTATTTCGGATCCCGGCGTTGTGTACGGTTCCGGCGTGCAAACCGTAGGGGACGTACCGGCGGGGGCATCCTTCCCGGTGCGCTTCCTGGGAAATTTCCACGACGCTACCCCCGGAATCGCCATGATCAGCCTGATCATCGAGGCGGATGGCTTCACCTTCCGCCGTGTGCTGAAGAAACTCTTCATCACCCGTGTGGATTACCACAAACCCACCCGCACCTACAGCGTGGTCATGCCCCAGGGCACCATGCGCATCGTTATCCATCGCGCCATCGTCGGACCGGAGAGCAAGCGCTGCAAGGAAGACCGCGGCGGGTTCATCGCCCTGATCAAAGACGTATCCTATGAGTGGGTGCCCACCCCGCCCTATGAAGGGGTGCGCGGCCCGTTTCCCTACGAAGACCCATGGTGGAAGATTGCCCTGGCCATCCTGGCGGCACTGCTTCTGCTCGGGGCACTACTTTACGATTATTTCAGCGATGGTGACCTGGACGGTGGCATGGTGTCGGTCAGCGGCACCTTTGAAGAGACCGATCCTTCGGTTTCTTGTTGCACCTCGGTGGATTCCTCGGCCACTGATACCGGCGATTGGGTCGCGCGCGGCTTATATGCCGCCGTAGGCGCTGCTGCCACTGCCGCAATTGCGTCTGACGGCCCAGATTTGCACTACCGCGGGCAAGAAGCCACCCCGCCCGGTCAAAAAGAGAAAACCCTGAGCGAGAAGGTGCGCCTGCGCATTGAATACCCCGAAGCGCCCAGCCTGGGGCGTAAATTTCCCATCGCCGGAAAGTGGCAGTACACCCGTACCACAAATACCAACGTGTACACCTACGAGGCCGCCGATGAGCGCGAAAACCTGCACTGGCTGGATTCCTACGAGGTGGATGCACCCGCCGTGCACGATCGCTTGAGCGGCCCATTGGTGATCCGCGCACGGTTCAAGAAGCCGGATGGCACTTACTACACCGGCGCCAGCCTCTATGTCTCGGCAGTGCTGGTCAGCACCTATGGCGTGGCGCGGCGATTCGATCTCCAAGATCACGGCATGGCATTCGACGCCAAGGCCAACGATGGTTGGTACAGCGGCGGCTACACCTTCAAGCCCGGCAATCCGGATATGGCCGCAACCCACGCCAGCGCAGAACGATACGACCGCCCGGGCTACTGGTATCTCTTCGTATTCGCCCAGGATGTCAACACCGTGCTCCAGGGCACCTCACCCTTCGATGCCGCCCATACTATCGGTGGCTTTGTGCTCACTTCCCAACTGGAACTGAGTTTTGAGAAACCGTGCCAACTGCGTCACGATGCCGTGATCCAGGTGGTATAAGCTCCGCTGGGCTTAGAAGGAAAGTCGAACCGACCCGCCAAGTAAGCGGGTCGGTTCGCAAAAGCGGGGAGGAAGGGAGGATAAAGGCTAAGGCGCGGCTTGTTGTTGCAGGTGGCGGACGTAATTGACCACATCCCAGCGCATGCGCGGGTCGGGGAGATTTTCGATCAACGCCGGCATGCGTCCCTCGATACCGTTGGTGATGGTGAGGAAGATGGCGCCATCGCTCAACTGGCGCGCGTTGGCGTCGGGCGCCACCAGATTAGCCGGCGGATACACCACCAGAAAGCCGGAGAACGAGCCGTTCCCCTTGCCCTCAGGGCCGTGGCAGAGCGCGCAGGCCACATCGTAGTAAGCCTTGCCGCGCGCCAGCGAGGCTTCGTCGGCAGGTACCGGATTGACCGGCGCCCCCAGTTCCGGAATATAGGCCGCACCCTGTACCGGCACCGACCGCGGCGGCAGGGGCAGGGGGTCTTCCATCACCCGATAGGAGGGCTGAATCTCCATGAAACTGATCCAGTCAATCTTAATAATATCATAGGTGAAGAGCAGGCCCAGCGCCAGCGGGCTGGCCAGGATCACCAGGACGATGAGCAGGCGCTTCATCACGGCCATAAGCGTTCCTCCTCCACATTATGGACGATCTCCGCCCCCAGCGCTTCCAGTGCCGCGTGCACCTCCGCTTCGACCTGGGCGGGGCTGCTGAAAAGAATGCCGATGTGCCCATCACTGACCTTTGGATGGTAGCCACGCGGCCCAAACGAGGGCGAGATCGTTTCAACGAAAACCCCGATAAACGTGCTGATGAGCAGCCCCAGCATGGTCAACTCGAAAATGACCACAATCGAGGTTGGGATGGGCTGGAAAGGCATGGCGGCAACGCGAATGGGGTAGAGCAATGGGGTGCCGAAGGAGAGGAACACCGCCACCAGGAAACCCACCACCGCCCCAGCCAGCCCGATGCGCCCAATGGTCGTCCACGCCATCGGACGACCCAAGATGCGCTCGGAGTAGGGAATGCCGGAAATGACCGAGATATCGCGATCGCTCACGCCCATCTCGCGCAGGCGGGTGATGGCTTCAGCGGCATGGTCAATGGCCGTCTCCTTGAATAGTGCCAGATGAACCACGTTTGCGCCCATAAGCCCTCCTTTACTCCAGTTCGGTGATACTGGGCACTTCGGCTTTGCCCACCCGGCGCAGGGAGTGCGCCATCTGACCCTCCTGCACCTCCCAGACCGGCACCAGCGGGATCAAGCGCGAGGCCAGCAGATAGAGCAAGAGGAAGAGGGCAAAGGTGCCGATGACGATGCTGATTTCGGTGGGGCGGGGGGTGTAGACGCCCCAGTCGAAGGGCATGCGCTGGTGCCCCAGGGTCAGCGGGACGATGGTGTAGCGCTCGGCGTACATACCAACGTTGATCAACAGGGTGATGATGAACATCGCCCAGGGGGTGCGGCGGATGGTGCGATTCCACAGCGTCAGCCAGGGGATGACCACGTTGCAGACCAGCATCAGGTACCACACCCAGGCGGCCGGGCCGGTGGCGTGCAGGGTGAGGATGCGCCGTGCGGCTTCCTCACCGCCGTACCAGGTGAGCAGGTAGTCGTTGAAGAAGAAATAAGCCCAGGCCATCGAGAAGACCAGCAGCAACTTACCCAGGGCGTCAAAATGTTCCTTGCGGATGAAGTAATCCATGTGCAGCATGGTGCTGCGCAGGACGAAGAGGATGCTCACCACCGCCGCCACGCCGGAGAGGATGGCACCGATGATGAAGTAAGGCCCGAAGATGGTGGAGTGCCAGCCAGCCACCACGCCGACCGCAAAATCCCACGAGACGATGGTGTGCACCGAGAACATGACCGGGATGATGGCAAACGCAAAGATGGTGATCGCCCGACGCAGGCGGTGCCATTCAGCCTCGGTGCCGCGCCAGCCCAGCGCCAGCAGGCGGTAAACGGCATGGCGCCAGCCAGTCGTGCGATCCCGCGCCATGGCCAGGTCGGGCACCAGCGGCAGATAGAGGTAGATGGTGCTGCTGAGTAAGTAGGTGGTGATGGCCAGGAAATCCCACACCAGCGGCGAGCGGAAGTTGGGCCACAGCCAGCGCGCATTGGGGTAGGGGATCATCCAGTAGAAGACCCAGACCCGCCCAAGGTGGATGAGGGGGAAGAGGGCACCGGCGGCCAATCCGAAGGTGGTCATCAACTCGGCCGCACGGGTGAAGGGGCGGCGGAACTCGGCTTTGAAGACGCGCAAGATGGCCGAAACGAATGTGCCGGCATGGCTGATACCAATCCAGAAGACGAAGGTGACGATGAACACCCCCCAAAAGACGGGGCGGCGGATGCCGGCCAGGCCCATGCCGGTGAGGATCATGTTGCCCCACGCGCCGAAGAGGCACACCAGCACCACCAGCGCCAGCCCGATGACCCAGGCCCAGTAGCGGCGCGAGGTGCGGGTCATGGCTTCCATGACCATGCGGTTCATCTCCTCGCGTGGGCGGGGGTCGAACATCAGATGTTCACGCGGGTCTTCTTCGGCGTGGGTCAGGGGCAAGCGTGTTTCCAGGGGTTTCGCTTCAACCGCCATGGTTTCCCACTCCTTTCAGGTAGGTGACGCGAGGCAGGGTACCCAATTCCTCCAGCAGGTGGTAGCGACGCTGGTTGCGCGCCATCTGACTGACGCGGCTCTCGGGGTCGCTCAAATCACCAAAGACGAGTGCTTCCGCCGGGCAAGCCTGGACACACGCCGGTTGCACTTCGCCATCGCGCAGTTCGCGGCCCTCGGCGCGCGCTTTCTGCCGCCCGTGCACAATGCGCTGAACGCAGAAGGTGCACTTTTCCATTACGCCACGGCGGCGTACCGTGACATCGGGGTTGAGATAGGAGCGCATCGGCTCCGGGAGTTCGTAATCGAACCAGTTGAACACGCGCGCAAAATAGGGGCAGTTGTTGGCGCAGTAGCGGGTGCCCACGCAGCGGTTATAGACGGCCAGGTTGATCTGCTCTTCCTCGCTGTGCACCGAGGCATAGACCGGGCAAACCGGCTCGCAGGGGGCATTGCCGCACTGCTGGCACATCACCGGTTGGAAGGTCGGCGCCACCGCGGGGTACTCGCCTTCCCAGTAGCGCTGAGTGCGAATCCAGTACAGCGCACGCCCATATGCGACCTCGTCTTCGCCCACGAAGGGCACGTTGTTTTCCATCGAACAGGCAGCAATGCAGGCGTTGCACCCGGTGCAACGATCCAAATCTATTACCAAACCCCATTTTGCAGGTCGTTCTTCAGCCATGGTGCTGTCTCCTCTCCATGAAAAGGCTAATGTTCGCCGTAAACGCCATCCTTGCTTTCCACCCGCGCCAAGGGGCGGCGCCGCCCGGTCGGGGTGAGCGTGGCGGTGGTACCGATAAAGGCCAGGTCACCGGCGGCGTTGCTACCGGCCGGCAGGATTTGGGCGGGGTTGCAACCGCGCCCTTCAGCCCAACGTCCCAGCGCCGTGTGGCCTTGTCCAAAGGGAATGGCAATCGTATCCGGGCGGATGGCCGGGTAACGATACACACTGGCTTCCACTGCGCCGTAGGGCGTGGTGATGCGCACCACATCGTCATCTTTCAGTCCCAGTTCATCCGCCGTGTGGGGGTGAATCTCGACCCAGGCATTCCAGGTAACTGTGGTCATGGCATCCGGCAGTTCTTGCAACCAGGGGCGGTTAGCGCCGCTGCCATCGCCAAGGTGGTTGGCATACGTCAGCAGGTAGAAAGCCCCCGCGGCGGGCGGGGTGGGTGGAGCCAGCGTCCCGAACGAGGCCGGCAGGCGCTCCAGGCTGGGGGCGGATAAACCGGTCTCCGGTGTCCACCAGCCGCCGTACTGCAGCCAGCGGCTCCAGAAGGTGAGGATCTCCGGCGCAGTGTAGAAGCCGCCGGCGTTGATCAGGGGCAGGATCTTCTGTTGAATGAAATCCACCTCATCCCGATAGGGTAAAGCATGCCCGCTGGCCTGCGCCGCCGCCAGCAAGACATCCACCGTGGCGCGGGTGTCATACAGCGGCACCACCACGGGTTGTAAGGCCGACCAGGCCGGGCGGTCACTGCCGGGCAGGCTGCGCTGGTAGCCAAAGGATTCCAATGGCGAATGATCGGGCAAGATGTAATCGCTCTTTAGCGCCGTCTCATCCGGGAAGGAAGCAAAACTGATCACCTGCGACACCCTGGCCAGGGCGGCCTCAAAACCCAGCGCCGCCGGGAGTTCAAACAGCGGGTTGACGCCGTGGATGAAGAGGACGTCCACCTCACCCGCCTGCATGCGCCGGATCAGGTCGCGCACGGCCTCAAGCGGGGCGGGGGTGGCATCAGCCGGGCTAAGGAAGACGCCGCCCGGCTGGCCCAGGTTGCCCACCAGGGCGTTCAACGCCAGCACCGCCTGCGCGGTCACCAGGCCGTTGGGCTGGGTCAGGGCACTGCCGCCGACCAGCGCCAGCGGACGTTCGGCGCCAGCGAAGGTCTGCGCCAGGGCCTCCAGTTGTTCCAGGGGGATGCCGCTGACCTGGGCGGCATCGTCCAGGCTGACGGCGCGGAAGGCCTCGGGCACGGGTAAGCCGCGTAACTGTGCCACGCGCTGCCCCAGCCCCAGCACCACATAGGCTTCACTGCCGGGGATGAGCGGCACCCAGCGGTCGGCGTTGCCAGCGGTGAGGGATTGGCGCGGTTCGAAGACGATCAGTTCACCGCGGCGGCGCGGGTTACCCTGGCGCATGGCCCCATAGGCGCGGGTGTAGGTGACCGGTGAGAGCCAGGTTTGCAGAAAATCGGCGCCAAACGCCAGGGTCACCTCGGCCTGGGCCAGGTCAAAGTAGGGCAGGGCCGAACGGCCAAACAGCCGCCGCACCGCTTCGAGGAGTGTGGTGCGCCCTTCCAGCGCTGCCAGCGCGCTGTAACGCACGGGGGGCGGGGCGCCCAATGCCTGGGTCAATTCGCCGACCAGGTCAAAGAGGTGATCAGGCGCCAGTCCGAGCAGGAAGGCGATGCGTTCAGGGGGCTTTTGGAGCGCCGCGGCGACCACCTGCACCGCCTCATCCCAGGTGAGATCGCGGGGCGGGGTGGCAGGGTTACCACGCCCCTGGAAGCGCGGCCCGCGAATGCGGTCGGGGTTATACAGCCCCTGCTGGGCGGTCAGGCCGCGGGCACACAGGCGCCCGCGGTTGACGGGATGGTCGAGGTTGCCGGCAATGGTGATGGCGCGCCCCTCGCGGGTGCGCACGATGATCCCGCACCCGGCGGGGCACTCGCGGCAGGTGGAAGCGTAATAGGTGCTTTCACCGGTCTGGTTGTATTCGGGCATCTGGGTATAGGGGCGGCGCACCACATAGCGTGACATCGGGCCGCAGCCGGTCATCACTGCCGTGGCTGCCGCGCCCATAGCCGTTAATTTGAGGAAGTCGCGCCGGGAGATCTTTTCGCTCATGCTGTTCCTCGTTTCAAGGCGTGGGGTTTAGTAATGACAGGTCGCGCAGTCCGAAAGGCGCACAAAGTCGTTCGGACGCATGCGCTGATGGCAGTCCAGGCACCAGCCCATGTTCTGACGCGGTTGGGGCACGGCTACCGTCATCTGCGAGACCGGGCCATGGCAGGTCTCACAGGCAATGCCCGCCTGCACGTGCGGCTGGTGGGTAAATTTGACAAAATCGGGCTGGATCGCCACCGGCACCCAGGGGATAGGCTCATTGCGCTGGACGTAGCCGGCCAGTTTTTCCAGTTCGGGCGATTTCTTTTGCACCTGCTGATGGCAGCCCCAGCATTTGGAGATGCCCGGCAGGCCAGCGTTCGGTCCCCATGCCGCCGCCGGATGGCAGTAGGTGCACTGGGCCCCGAGGGCTACGTGAGTCTTGTGGGGAAAGGCAATCGGTTGTTCGGGAGGGATTTGGGATAGATAAATGCCGCTGGCGGCGCCGCCGAAGAGGATGAGCAAGACCAGTGCTACCGCAATGCGCACGCCGCCGGATTGCCACCAGGGTTTCTTGACCTGCATCGTGTCTCTCTCCTTTGCGTTCAGGTTATTTTCGCGAGCGCAGCATCCACACCACGACCAATAAAATTCCGACCAATAACGCCCCCAGGAGCAGGGCAAACCCCAGGCTGGTCGCCATCGCGCCCAGCGCGGTGAGAACGCCGGTAATCAGGTTTTGCGCCGGGCCACCGGGTAATCGGACTGGGGTGGGCTCTTGCCCGGCTAGCGGCGGGGTGACCTGGGGCTCCAGGCCACTGGGCAGAGTTTGGGCATACGCCAGCACATCGCGACCATCTTGGGCGCTCCACCCCAACGCAGCACCGATGGGCATCTCGGGAGCACGCGCCACCCCAAAGCGGGTGCGGTGCAGGAAGCGCCAGGGATCTTGCACCGCTAGCGAGGCGAGTGAGACCTGCATCCCCTGATAGCGAAAGGTGATCTTCCGACCATCCTCGCCGTGGCACGTGGCGCAGGTCTGAGTGTAGAGCGCTTGACCGTGAGCCACGTCGCCTCCGATTACCTTGCGGCTAACCAGGTCAATGTAGTCCCGATCATCTACCACCCCCTCACGGATGAACGCCACCAGAGCCTGGATCTCCGCCGCTGAGAGGTAGGGGGAGAAATCATGCTCAGGATCGGCGCTGCCTGTGAGGATGCCGGTCAGCGACGCAGCGGGTAAGGTACGGGCGGCATAGACGCCAGGGAAGCCGGTGTAATTCGCGCCACTACTCCAGGCACCGTCCTTGCCCTGGTAATCCCATCCGTGGCAGGTCACACAGCGCCAGGTCTCCGGCCCGCTGAGGGTATTGGTGGATTGACGCCCCCAAATCGGGTGACTGCCAGGGGGCGGGGTCACGCCCTTGACGTCACTCCAATCATCGTAGAGGCGCGCCCCCAGCACCACCTCATCCGTGGGCGAAGACGTTTGGGCGCCTACCTGTCCGGCCGGATGTCCCACCAACAACCCTGCAATGACGATCAGAACGATTGCTAAACCAATGCCAGGTTTCCTCATAGCCCGCTCCATTCGCCTGCACATACAGAAAGTAAGTGGAGGTAGTTTGCCCCCCTTGGATGATTATACATAAAGCCGTAAATTAAGCCTGCGTTAAAGGCGGGTGATTTTTATTAACCCGCGGTGGGAGAAGAGGGGGTATTATGGGCATGGGGTGGGTGATGTGGAAGCCCTACCAGGCGCCGCACAAGTGGAATGATGGTCAAGCCCTGGACGAAGATGGAGAACGCCACCACCCCAAAAGCGACCGTGACCACGGCTTCACGATCGGGCACACCGGTGGGCAGGCTCAGAGCCAGGGCCAGGGCAAGCGTACCACGCATCCCACCCCAGAAGAGGATGTGCTGATGAGCGGGCTTGATGTGGAGCGGTGTGGGGGCAAAGAGCGCTGCCAGGGAGTAAACCGAGAAGGCGCGTCCTAAAAGCACCAGCGTACTAGCCAGGGCAATCGGCCCCAGGGTATGAAACAAATCTTGGTGCGCCTCGCGCATGCCAATCAAGATGAAAATGAGCGAATTGACCAGGAACGCGGTGAATTCCCAGAATGATTCCACTGCCTCGCGTCCGCGGGCTGAGATTGAACCCAACGCGCCCAGGTTGCCGATGAGCAGACCTGCCGTTAGTGACGCCAGCACCCCCGATCCCTGGAAGTAATTGGCCATCAAGAAGGAACCGTAGGCGGCAATCACGGTGAGGGTGATCTCGACCAGGTGGTCTTCAGTGCGCCCGGCCAAGAGAAGAATTCCGCCACCGACCAGTGCGCCACACAACAGCCCAATACCCACGGTTGTTAAGAGATCTTGAATTGCCAGCAGGGGGTTACTGGTTTGCCCCGCGAGCACCCCCATTACCAGGCCGAAAAGCACGGCGGTCGTGCCATCGTTGAACAGGCTTTCTGCCTCGACCAGCAGGCGCAGCCGTCCCCGCACCCCCGCTTCTTTGAACAATGCGATGACGGTAACCGGGTCGGTCGCGGCGATGAGCGTGCCCAAGAGGGTTGCCGCCGGCCAGGTCCACCGCGCCAGGTACACCATGCCCAATGCGGTGATGGTTGCAGTGATTAGCACCCCGAGGGTAGCCAGACTGAGGATGACCACCAGGTCGCGGCGGAGGTCGTGCCAACGCATGTAGAGTGCGGCTTCAAACACCAGTGGTGGAAGAAAGAGGGTAAAGATCAGATCGCCAGTGAGGGTGATCTCGGAGAAACGGGGGAGGAACGCCAGCGCCAATCCGGCCAGCACCAACCCCACGGTATAGGGCAGGTGCAGCCGCCGTGCCAGCATAGCCACGACCGCAGCCACCAAAAGGAGTAACGCTACACTGACCAGGGTAAGTTCCATAATTTGATTCTAACCTCAAGGGGGCAAGAGATACATAGAAGGGGGTGAATAAATTCGGGCAAGGCCCATGGGCATACCTGCTAAAGGGATGGCACAAGGATCCTGATTTCCCCTGCCGATCAACGCCCGATATTGACCCGGGTGGTTACGCGATGATGGGGTAAGGCGTCGAACCGCTGTAGCACTACCTCCGTCAGAATCCCCGCCGCGGCGCTCGGCTACATGCGTATGCGCAACCCTGACGGGGTATAATCCTCAAGGTGAAAACCATCCGTTATGTGCTTCGCTGGTTTGGGCTGGGCATTGCGTTGGCGCTGGTGGCGTGTACGGTCGAAGTGCGCCCGCTCTTCACTCCCACTCCCTCGTTGTTGCCGACGGCCACGGCATCCCTCACGCCCGCACCGCGCCCCACCCTCACCCCCACCCGCCCCCTGCGCAGTCCTACGCCCTTGCCATCGCCCACGCCCACCCCACGCACCCACGTTGTCCAACGGGGGGAAGATCTCTTCGGCATTGCCCTGCGCTACGGGCTCAGCCTGGATGCCCTGCTCGCGGCAAACCCCACCGTAACCCCGCAGTTCCTCAGCGTGGGCACCGTGTTACGCATCCCTGCCGCTGTGCCCACCCCCGACCCCAACCACCCACCCACGCCCACCCCCATCGGCTTGGAGATGGACCTGCCGCAGTGCTACCCCACTGCAAGCGATGGGTTGTGGTGCTTTACCCTGGTGCGCAACCCCCAACCGTTCGCCGTGGAGGGGGTAACGGCCCAGTTCCGCCGCCTGGATGTGGCCAGCAATGAGATTCAGGCGCAAACCGTGGCGCCACTGCTTAACCGCCTGCTGGCCGGGGGCACGCTCCCGCTGGCAGCTTACTTTCCGCCCCCACTCCCGCCGGCTTACCAAGTAGATGCCGAGCTCCTCATCGCGATCCCCGTTCCCGAGAGCACGCTGCGCTACCTGGATGCCCGGGTTGAGAACCTGCACCAAACCATCACCTCCGATGGCTTGGGTGTAACCCTGGAAGGCGAGGTTCGTCTAGCCCCGGGGATCACCCAACCCGCTCAGCAGGTCTGGGTCTTGGGCGTGGCTTATGATGCCGTCGGGCAGGTGGTGGGGGTACGCCGGTTGGAAAGCACCGCCGCTTTGGCCCCGGGAGAACGCCTGCCATTCCGCCTGTGGGTTTATTCCGCCGGGCCACCTATTGCCCGCGCCGAAATACAGGTGGAAGCACAGCCCTGAGGTGATTTTTGACGGCAGTCCCTTGTCATCCTTAACCCCAGGGCTATAATGAATCTATCTTAACGGTGCTTCAAGGGATTGCGAGATGGCCAAACCCAAAGCCCATTCATCATCCTCTCGCGATGCTGCGCTGATCCGCAGTGCTCAAGAGGTATTATCTGGAAAAAGCAAAAAAGGCGCGTTGGCGCGATTGCTGCCCTTCATCGGCCCGGCCATCATTGCCAGCGTGGCTTACATGGATCCCGGCAATTTCGCGACCAACATCGAGGGTGGGGCGAAGTTCGGCTATGAATTGTTATGGGTGATCCTGGCCAGCAACCTGATGGCGATGCTGTTGCAATCGCTCTCGGCGAAATTGGGCATCGCCAGTGGCAAGAACCTGGCCGAGCATTGCCGCGACCAGCTGCCGCGCTGGATGGTTTGGATCATGTGGGTGGTGGCAGAACTGGCTGCCATTGCCACCGATTTAGCTGAGTTCATCGGTGCGGCGCTGGGTTTCAATCTGCTTTTCGGCATCCCGCTCTTCTGGGCCGGGTTGCTCACCGCCGTAGCCACCTTTGTGATTTTGGCCCTGGAACGCTACGGCTTCCGCCCGGTCGAAGCCGTCATTTCGGCCTTTGTGGGCGTGGTTGCCGTCAGTTACCTGATCGAGATCCTGATCGTCAAGCCACCCCTGGGCACGGTGCTTTACCATCTGGTCACGCCTCATTTTTCCAGCGCCGAGAGCGTTCTGGTGGCGACCGGCATTCTGGGCGCTACGGTCATGCCCCATGCTATTTACCTCCACTCGGCATTGACCCAAAACCGCATCCTCACCCGCAACCCGCGTAAGCAGCGCCTGCTTTTCCGCTATGAACTGCTGGATGTCTTCATTGCCATGGGTGCCGCCGGGCTGATCAACATGGCGATGCTGATCATGGCTGCGGCTACCTTCCATACTGTCGGGTTAACCAACATCGGCACGCTGGAGCAGGCGCACCGCACTCTGCAACCGCTTTTGGGTCACGCCGCCCAATGGTTTTTCGGCATCTCCCTGTTGGCGAGTGGGCTTTCGTCTACTTCGGTCGGGACAATGGCCGGGCAGGTGATCATGCAGGGGTTTATTCACCGTCATATTCCACCCTGGGTGCGGCGATTGGTGACCATTTTGCCCTCGCTGATCGTGATCGGCATGGGAGCCGATCCCACCCAAACGTTGATCCTCAGCCAGGTGGTGCTCTCGTTTGCGCTGCCCTTTGCTGTCATCCCACTCATCCTCTTCACACGGCGGCGTGACCTGATGGGCGCACTGGTGAATCGCCCGCTGACTACGGCACTCGCTTCGCTCGCTGGCGGATTGATCCTGGCGCTAAACGCCTTTCTGATTTATCGCTTACTGCTGGGAGCCTGAGTATGTTCCGTAGCCTGTTAGTTCCTCTGGATGGTTCGCGCCTGGCTGAAGCGGCCCTTCCGCCGGCCCTTTCGCTGGCGCAGACACTGGGCGCGCCGGTCACCCTGCTCCACATCCTTGAAAAAGATGCCCCGACGACCGTGCACCAGGATCAGCATCTCAGCCGGGCCGAAGATGCCGTGGCTTACCTAAACCAAATTGCCCAGCGTTTTATTGCGGCCGGGGTTACGGTGCAGGTGCATGTGCACACCCGCCCGGTCACCGATATTGCCGAGAGCATCGTCCACCACGCCACCCGCGAGTTCAACCCCGACCTGATCGTGATGTGCGCCCATGGTCAAGGGGGACTGCGCGATTTTCTGATCGGCAATATTGCCCAGCAGGTGCTGGCGCGCCAGCAGGCGCCAATCCTGCTGTGTCGGCCGCAGGCCGAGAATCACCCGCCGTTTACCCTGCGGCGCTTACTCCTGCCCCTGGATGACGAATCCCAGCACGACCTCAGCCTGGATTATGCAGTTCATCTGGCCCGTGCCTATGACGCTGAGGCTTGCCTGCTGACCGTGATCCCCACCCTGGCCACCCTGCGCGGCGAACAGGCAGCGGCCGGTTCGCTGCTCCCGCTAACGGCGGCGGCTTATCTGGATTGGCAGGAAGAGGAAGCCTGGGCGCATTTAGAAGAACATTTGCAAGACTTACAGCAAGCGGGGATACGCGCGTATCGGCACGTCGTGCGAGGTGACCCGGCGGAGCAGATTGTGGCTGTGGCCGAGGCCGAAGATGCGGATCTGATCGTGCTGGCGACCCACCGCAAGGCTGGCATGGCCGCGTTCTGGGCGCACTCGGTGGCGCCGCAGGTGGTGCGCCGCACCCGCCGACCGGTATTGCTGATACCGTTGTGATTGTTTGGCCAAGGCGCTACTATCAAACCTTATTTTGCGCTACCCGCCCTATTTTGATTTCAACCTTGGGGTGAATATCTTGGTATTTACCACCGCAGAGTGGCAAGCCCGCCTGGCTCGGGGCGATCCTGGTGCGCAAACTCTCATGCGCGAGAGCATTCGCCCGATTTAGCCGGCCCAAAATTGTTAAGTAATCATAAGGTCAGGCGCATTGACGCCCCCCTGTGCCAAAAGTATAATCGTTCGTGGGTTGTCATAACGCAGTGGATGTTTACTTACATCTTTGATACGGAAAACGGGGTCTGATTCTTGCAACACCAACAGAGAGCACCTTCTGACGGCGGACGCATTAGTTGAGGCACTGCATGGCGCTTAAAGGCAATCTGCGCGATTTCAGCATCACCCAACTGTTTAACCTGATCCATTTGGCGCGTAAGACCGGGTTATTGACCATCCAGGGCGCGAGCGAAACGGCCCAGATCTATTTTCGTGAGGGCAAACTGAGTTATGCCCAGATCGGTCAAACCCCCAACGACCTGGCGACAGTGCTCTACCGAAGCCGCAAACTGAGTGCCAACCAGGTGCGCGTCTTGCACGAGCGGGCCAAGGGAATGACCGATAAAGAACTGGGTCTGTTGCTCATCAATGCCGGTTACCTGACCCAAAAAGAGATTCTGGAAAGCCTGCAAGCCCATACCCTCGAGACCGTGCGTCGCCTTTTCACCTGGGTAGAGGGGCAGTTCAACTTTGAGCCTAATGTTCCCCCGCCGGATGGCAAGATTCCTTTGCGCATTGACCTGCAAAACCTGATTATCGAAGGCACGCGCCAGTTACGCGAGTGGGAGCAACTGCAAGAGGAAATTCCCAGTTTGGATATGGCGCTTAAATTCACCGACCGCCCCGGGCGCAACCTGCGTAACCTCAACCTCAGCGTGGAAGAGTGGCGCGTCATTTCCTACGTCAATCCCAAAAATACCCTGCGCCAGATTGCCCAGGCGACTAAGATGAACGAGTTAGAGATTCGGCGCGTGGTCTATGCCCTACTGCAAGCCAGCATTGTGGAACTGGTGCGCCCGGCGGGAGCGATCCCAGCAGCGCGCATGCTACCCGCAGCCCAGAAGGACCAACAGCGCTCGCTCATCAACCGTCTAATTGAACGTATTCGCTCGATTTGATCCTTGATCCCCGGAGTGCAGGCTGGTATGCAGAACGTCAAAATCGTAGTGACAGGCCCCTTCAATGCCGGAAAAACCGCGTTCATCCGTTCGATCAGCGAAATTGATGTTGTCTCAACTGAGCGCAAGATCACCTCGGCCAGTGAGCGGATCAAGGATCAGACCACTGTGGCGATGGATTTTGGCCGCATCACCGTGGATGATGATCTCGTCCTCTATCTCTTCGGCACACCGGGCCAAAAGCGCTTCGATTTTATGTGGGAGATCCTCTCCGAGGGCATGCTCGGTTTCGTAGTGATGGTGGACAGTACCCGTCCGGAGACGTTCCGCGAGGCACGCAGTATCCTCGAAACCTTCCGCGCCTATGCCCCAACCCCTTATGTGGTCGCCGCCAATAAACAGGATAGCCCCGACGCCTGGGATTTGGAGGATATGCGCGTCGCCCTGCGCCTGGATCGCAAGGTCAAATTGCTCCCCTGCGTGGCAACGCAAAAAGAAGCCGTCAAGAACGTGTTGCTTGAACTGCTCTACAGTATCCTGGCCGAGATGGAGGAGGGTCGGTCCTGAGCACAGGCCGGCAGGTGTGCGGTGTCGTCCATTACCACCGATCAGGGCATTCTCCATTATGAAGTCTATGGGCGCGGCAAACCGGTGATTCTGCTCCACGGTTGGCTCGGCTCGTGGGGCCTGTGGCAGGATACCATGGCCTATCTCGGGCGCTACTATCGCACCTATGCGCTCGATTTTTGGGGCTTTGGTGAATCGGGCAAGAAACTGGATACCTACCAGGTGAGCGATTTTGTGGACCTGGTGGATCAATTCATGGATCGCCTGGGGCTGGAACGGGCGCCGTTGGTCGGCCACAGCATGGGTGGCACGGTCAGCCTGCTGGTGGCAATGCGCTATCCTCAACGGGTGGATCGGGTAGTGGTAATTGGTTCACCGATTGCGGGCTCATCGCTTGCACTGGCGCTCAAACTGGCCGGCCTGCGTCCGATTGCTTTCCTGCTGTTCAGTTTCTTCAGCCTCTTCCGCTGGGGAATGCGCCTGGCCTCACCGCTGATCTGCCGCGATCCGCGCTTCCCGGAGATGATGGATCGCGATCTCTCCCAGACCACGCTGGAATCCTTCCTCACCAGCATTGCCTCACTGCGGCGCACTGATTTGCGCCCGCACTTGGATCTGGTGCGTGTGCCGGTGATGGGCATGTACGGCCTGCGTGATAATATTGTGCACCCGCACCAGGGACGGGTCTTGCGCCGTGGGGTGCCGCATACCGAATTGGTTGAATACCCCCGCGCCGGACACTTTATCATGCTGGATGAACCGGATGCCTTTATGCGCACCCTGCACGCCTTTCTAGAACGCCCCCCGCAACCTCAGGAGCCACTGCATGAGCCCCAACGACCGCCTATCACGCTCTGATACCTGGTATGATCTCTTGCAATTGGGGGTGAAAATGATGATCGGCGCAGAAGGGATGGCGGCGCTCGCTTCTCCCTTGCCGGAAAGTCTGCCCCAGCGCTACGGCTTGCCCACGGCGCAAGGGTTGGCCTGGCGGGCCGGACGGGCGGCCTGGCCATGGCTCTATCGCCATCATCAAAGCATTATCGGTCTCGACCAGATTGACTTCTGGCTGTTGCCCCTGCGCCGCCGCCTGAGCCAGGGCCTGCACACCACAGTGGCATTTCTCCAGTCCTGTCAGGGCTGGGCACTGGCACTGGATGAAACGTCTGCCGAGTGGCACCTTGAAGTGCGGCGGGTGCCACCACCTCACCCCGACCCGGCGCACGTGTGGTGCTGGTTCCTGGGCGGGCTGGTGCAGGAATTTCTGGCCTGGGCAGGCGGGGCGCGTGTTTACCCCTTGCGTGCGCTGACCTGCGCCGCCGCATCTGAAGCCAGCCCCTGCCGCATCGTCTTTGGACGCACACCCCTGGATTGAACCCATCGCATGACGCGAGGGTTGGGTATGCTCAAGATCATCCTGCAATCGCCCCGTTATATCGCCCCGTTCAACGAGCGGGCGCGTGATCTGCGCATCCAGAACAAGCCGCTCTGGCTGGCGCAGCGGGACGTGCTGGCGCCCTACACCACGCACGAGATCGAACTCCCTCCCGACGCACGCCTCCCCCAGGTGCGCGAGCCGTGTCTGGTCTATCGCGATAATCTCTTCTTTGACGAACATTACATCGCCGCTTTCCTGGCTGAGGCGCGCAAACGCCCCCACCCCTCACGAGCGGCGTTTTCGATCCATGACCCGGCTTTTCGCGAACACTGCCTGCCGCTCTCGGATTCCTATACCCCCGCTGGCGACCTCTACTTGGCCGACTTGTGGTATTACCCCCGCGGCCCGGAGCCGAACGCCGAGCCGCTGGTGATTGACCTGCAGGCGCGCGAGATCGGCTACTACCATGTGCCGACCTATATGGCCGCCCAGAGCGGCGATCTGGTGTATCAGGTGCCACTGCGCAGTCTGATCGCCATTGATTCATGGGTGCACATTTTCATCGCCGACTGCGTCTTTGGCCTCTTTGGGCGCGGGGCACGCTTTGAGGAACGCCTCAAACGCGACCTGGGGTTCAAGCTCTCCATCCTCTGGACGGCGCTCTACGAGGGCAAGCAGGTGCTGGAATGCTCCAAACTGGTCAAGATTGGGCGCAACTGCTCAATTGATCCGACCGCCGTCATCCACGGCCCGACCACCATCGGCGATAACGTGACCATCGGTGCCGGGGCGGTGATCGAGAACTGCATTATCGGGGATAACGTCAACATTTCGCAAGGCTGTCACCTGATGCTCTCGGTGGTGGGCGATGGGACGTTTCTGCCCTTCCGTGCCTCGTTGTTCATGACCACGGTGATGGATAACTGCCTGATCGCGCAGAACACCTGCCTGCAAATGTGCGTGATCGGCCGCAATACCTTCATCGGCGCTGGCTCCACGTTCACCGATTTCAACCTGCTGCCCACACCCATCCGCGCGCGGGATGCCCACGGCAACCTGGTGCCCTCGAACCGCCCGGTGTTGGGCGGGTGCGTGGGGCACAACTGCCGCATTGGGGCAGGGATGATCGTTTACCCGGCCCGCACGATTGAATCGGACGTGATCCTGTTTGCCTCAAAAGAGCGGCGGGTGATTGATAAAGACGTGACCTATGAGCAGAGCGACCACCACCAACTGCCACTGGCGCACCTGCACCGCCGCCTCTACCCCCGCCCCGGCGAAGCCACGGACGAGGGGTGGTGAAAACAAGTTGGGGCCTGGACGATACCAGACCCCAACTGATATATGCACCCAATTGACCGGATCAACGACGCACCAAAGGCAGGTAGACCTCGGCGCGGATCGGCAAGATCAGCAAGTCATAGTAAGCGTCGCAATGAGCGGTGGAGTAATCATCCAGGGGGCTGATCTTAACATAGTATTTGCCGGCAGTCTGGGGAACCCAGTAAATTTCATCCCACCTGTTGGAAACTTCCGAAATCTGATTACCATTATTGTCATAAAGTGTGATCACGGTATCTACATCCCAACCTTTATTTACCGTAGCAATGCGATAAACGACGTTACCCACATCTTCGGTTGGCACGGTGAACGTGACCCAATCCTCATCACCCTCAATGTGGAAGGTGTGAGTTTGGACGGCGGTATAGACACTGGCATGATCCCGATCATTGTCAGACTCATATGCATCGGCAGGTGCTGGTACCGGCCCCTCGCTTGCTAAGTAAAAAAAGTGCCCTTCGGGGGTATAGTATCTGAGTTCACCAGCTGCACAGCGATGGCTAATTTGGATTGGCGAACAATCCCACCAATATTGACCATTAAAACTAGCGCTATAGTTTCCGTTTGAATCTGCCCAGACCGTTTGATATCTACCATACCCCCTTGATCCTGTATACCGCCATACGCCAACCTCAAGTGGACGATTAGGCACTGCCCGACCATAGATACGATTGTTCGGGCGATCCAGGTTGATTGTTAATTGAGGAATAGTTATGTCCGCCTTTTGGCCATCATCTGAGGACACCTTAAAAAGATCCCCGGGTGAGGGCGTTTCATCCAAATAGTACCCAATCCACGACCTTTCTAATTTTTGTGTCTTTTCCCCAAGAAGGGTACTACCACGCCACCATTCGATAGTAATCGAGCTTCGGGGTGTATAGGTTATCCACATTACTGTGCTCCCTATAGGGTGGGTAACCTGCAAAGCATTCCGATTAATCCCTATGAGGTATTCTGTGTTGGGTAAGCGAATCCAGGTGTACGCGGTATCTCCGCCTCCGATTTGAGCATCGTAAAACCCAAGGGCAAAGTTGTTAGTAGCGATTTGCATTTCTGAACAGTAATAAAAGGTGTATCCAATATCTCTGCGATGATCATAAAGTTCGGAGAGCAGGAAGCTTCCAATTGGAGCACTACCAACCAAAGCCTGATCTGTAGTCTTTAGGCTTGCAGTCGGCAATGGATCTGGAACACTCATCTCCAGACTGATTGTTCCATCGCTAACCTCAATACGGTCACCGGAGATAATGTCATTTATTAGTGAGACATCGAACTCATTGCTCCAATTAGAGAGATAAACTTCGGAGATGGTCTGCCTTACACTTCCCCCGCTCGTCTTATGGGTTACCGTCAGCGTCCGATCCGCTGTTATCCAGGCCCCAATAACACGGTTATTGCTCGGCTCACTAATATCTACGCCGATGACCGGTACGCGTAAAAAGTGATATTGATAATTGCCTTGATCATCAACGATATAAATATCAACTTCATCTCCCCGCACTATATCCATTGGGGAAGTCAGGGTAAAGCCTCCCTCACTATCACTTGTCGTTGAAGCACAACCCCTACCCCAATCACACGCAGTAACAATATCGTAATATGTGCTTTTAATGAAATTGCCTTGTACCTGGTGATTCGGGCTCGTGACCCCACTCACCTGATTATTAACAGGATCAATGACCACGTTATTTAGGGGTGCAATGACATAGTGTAAATGGATGTCACCGCTATTGAGGTCTATTTCATCGCCGGGTTGAAAAGGATTTATAAAATTGAGCCAAAAGTCGCCCGTATCCGGATCACTTACTCCTGGATAGGACTCCAGAGTGTTACTTCCTCGTTTCAGAGTCGCGGTAAAAGTAATACCAGGCTTTATTACCCCCCACACATAATTATATTGCACATATGCCATTAGATTATAGGCGTAAAACCAACGATAGGTGCTGTTACCATTAGCATCACGCACAAAAACTTGCCCGTAAGCCTGTCCATCAAAATCCACTCCCATGCTAGCCGTGAAGTTGCCACTGACATCGGGAAGCACCGTTTTTTGAATATCAATCCCAGTGCAAGGGTCATTGGGAAAGTAATACAGATCTATTTCAACCTGCCGCCCCGGATCAGTCTTGCCACCGACTTGGTCGTTCTGCGGGTCTGCCCAGACATAAATGTAAGCTACTACCGTGCTTGCCGTGCGCCCTCCCGCAGAAACCTCAACCACATCACCGGGTTGTAATGTCCAGGTATAGCTTGACGTTGGGCATTCAACCCAATCGGGTTCAAAGTAATACCAACCCCATGAGTCGCTAGTTGTAGAGGTTGTTACCACCACCGTGCTCCCACGTAAAACTCGCAGATTGACCTGCGTATTGGGCGAGGTCTGTCCATCAACCCAACTGTAGCCATCCGAGTAGTAGGTAACATTAACAGTGGGGTTGGTAGTTAGAACTTCAAAGCCGCCCTTGTTTTCAAGGGCTTCGCGTCGTTCCAGGCTATAACCCAAGGATTCAACCTGGTGGGTGAAAGCCGTGGCGGTTAATGCCGCGCAGGTTTGGTTCTGACTATCTTTCGACAACACACTGCCCACGTCCGGCAGGTTTTGAAGGCGGCGCATTCCATCCTGAGTCAGGCCGTGCACGACAACCCCATAAAGGTCAGGACGAACTTCAAACCCGGTAATTAAACCTTGCGCCCGCAATTGTTCCAGTTCTTTCCGTAACGGCTTGGTGCGTTGATAGATGAGTTCTAAGAGAACTGTCTGCCTTTGTCCCGGCTTGAAGATGGACAGGAGCTCTTGTGACTGAGGTGCCTCAAATGGCAACAAAACCAAATAGTCTTCGCCCTCGGGAGACGATTCCTGGGAAGAAGGAGAAGCAGCTGACAGCGGAGAGAAAAATGCCTTTACAACGCTCAACGGGATCAGACTACTCATCAGTACACCGAGGAGCAACAGACCACAAACGAGCAAGTAAGACCGTGTTTTCATGAGTTTTGTATCCCCTTTCTGGCACAAAAATCGCCAATTCTAGAAACGACGCAGACAACCCCCCTTTTGTTTTATTATCAATTCGTCACAAAGAGAAACGGGATAATTTCATCTAAAACCCCCGCAAAAGATTGATTTATTGTATACTAGCACAACGTAGAGTTCATTTCAAGTTCCTAATCTTAGGAAACTTAAGTATTTTCAACCTAAAACGGCCATCCTAACAGCCATTTATTCTGTATCCTCGTAACCTTTTGAAATGGTCTCTCTTGCCTTTCTCACGCCCCTGCCGGCAACTCGCTGGAGACAATGCAGCCGGCGCGGATGGTCCAGATGGCAGCGCGGCGCACAAAAGATGGAGAAAAGAGGTTGAGATCGGTGGTGGTGAGCAGGCTTTGCTCGCCCTCGGCCAGAAAGTCCAGCAGGTCCTGGCGGCGCTGGGCATCCAGTTCGGCCAGCACCTCATCCAGCAGCAGCACTGGCCATTCCCCGCTCTTCTGGTGCATCCAGGCCACCTCGGCCAGTTTGAGCGCCATCAGCGCCGTGCGCACCTGCCCGCGCGAGCCGTAATCCCCCAGGTCAATCCCATTGCTGAGGATGCGAAATTCATCCCGATGCGGCCCGATCAGAGTCATGCCGCGGCTGATCTCATCGCTGCGCAAAGCTTCCAGGCGGCGCAAAAAACCCTGTTGTATCTGGCTCAGGCTGAAATGTTCCCGCTTGACCGCGGTGTCCAGGCGCAGCGCCATTTGGCCGTTGTCGGGCGCGGCGGGGTCGTAAGCGGGGCGATAGACCAGGTGCAGCACCTCTTGCCCGTGGGTCAGGCGATCATGAATGCGCGCCGCCAGGGTTTCGATTTCATCCAGCGCCTTGCTGCGCGCCTGGATGATCAACGCCCCGCGCTCCACCAGCAAGGCGTCCCAGTATTGCAATTGCGCCGGGTCACCCCCGCGCTCGCCCAACTGCTTGAGCAGGGCGTTACGCTGGCCAAGGATCTGGGTATATTCGCTGAGCGCCTGGGCGTAGCCGGGCATCACCTGCGCCAGCGCCATATTGAGGTAACGGCGGCGTTCCTCGGGCGCACCTTCGATGATGTTGGTCATCTGGGGCAGGAAGAGCACCGCGTTGAAGTGTCCCAGCGCCTCACGCGCGGTACGTTTGACCCCATCCACCAGGATTTCACGGCGCATCCGGTTGCCGTTGAGCGCAGCGTTTTCCTGGATCAGGCGCACTTCCAGGCGGTGGGTGTGCTCGCCGCGGATGAATTCGGCTACAATGCGCGCCACCGCCAGCGGTTCGCGCGCGGCCAGGAAGTTGATCAACTGGCGGTCGCTCTCGGTATGAAACGAGGTCAGCGTGGCCAGGTAGTAGATCGCTTCGAGCAGGGTGGTCTTCCCCTGCGCGTTTTCACCCACGATAAGCAACGTTGGGCGCGGGACGTCCACATCCAAGCGGGCAAAGGCGCGGAAATTGGTCAGTGAGAGGTGCGTCAGGATCATCCCCGCCTCGTTGGGTCGGTGCAGGCTGGCGCGGGCGGCTTAATCCACCGCAACAGCTTCTTCGGGGCTGGGCTTCCAAACCCGCACGGCGCGATCGGTAAAGAGGACACCGTCCAGGTGGTCAATCTCATGCTGAAAGATGCGTGCCACCCACCCTCGTAGTTTGAGTTTGATCGGCTGACCACGGCGGTTCTGGCCCTTGACCACAATGCGTTGGTAGCGCTCGACCTCTCCCACCAAATCGGGGATAGAAAGACAGCCTTCCACGCCCATTTCGGTCTCGGCAGAGACCTCAACAATCTCGGGGTTGACCACGACGTAGAGGCGAGGCGGCTTATCCTCATCCTCGTCCTCGCCGTATTCCACCACAATGACCCGTTGGGAGACGCCAACCTGGGGCGCGGCCAGCCCCACGCCGGGAGCAGCGCGCATGGTCTCGATCATATCCTCAATCAATTGCTGCAGATCCGTGTCAAACTGGCGCACCTTTTGGGCTTTGCGCCGCAACACCGGATCGGGAACAGTAACAATGGGGCGAATGGCCATTGGTGTACCTACCTCTAAACATGCTGAAAACGTACTCCTATTTTACCCCGATTCTGTTCCTGCCGGGGGCTTCGGCTCGGATTCGGCGGGTGGGTGACTGCTGACCATGCGGTGATATAACTCGATCCACTCGGCCAGTTGTTCACGCTGGGTTTGCTCGGCCCGCTGTTCCTCGCGTTGCTTGACCGCGACCAGGCGCTGGAACAATTCACGCTGTACCTCAGAGGGGTTGTAGACATCGTCAAAGGTGAATTGGGTATCTCCAACGCGGATGTAGACCGTGCCGAAATTAAGCAAGAGGTGAATGATGGTCTTCCGCGCGTATTCAATGGTCTGGATGTTGCGCAGGGGGGCACTGCGTTTTTCTTCCGTCCCCAGCGGCTTTTTATACACGTCAATGATCATGTCCGGTGTGATGATATAGCGGTCGTTGCGCCAGTCCACATATTGGTACAGCCACCACAGCGCCAGCGCCGGTACACCAAGCACCAGTACGATCCAGCCCAAGCGTGACGGCAAAGGTAAGCGCTGGCTCAGGATCAACCAGCCCAGGGCAACGTCCACGAGCAGAGCCAGGGTAGGCGGGGCCGTCTTGGCCAGGAGGATGGCCCAATGGGTGCGATAGACGATGGTGTCCCCCACCTCCTCACGCAGCATGAACAGGCGCGCCAGGGTCTGGCCCAGACGTTGGGTAGAACTGGGAGGTGGGGGTGAGGTCTCTTCAGGGGGTGCTTCTGATGAGGATGAGGAAGGACCGGTGGGCAGCCCCAAACGGCTGCGAATCGTGGCTTCGATGGCTGCGCGTTGGGCGCGGCGGCGACCGCGGCGAGCACGGTCGCGCTGTTCTTCCAGCAAGTTCAGCACCAATTGCGGCTCTGCCAGGCGATCCAGGATCAATTGCCCGGTGTAGGTACGCACAATCAGGCTGCCATAGTTAAGGAAGCGGCCAATCTGATCGGTCTGCACCTCATCGGCCAAAATGGCTTCCAGTGGCACTTCCTGACGGCTCTCATAAAGCAGGATCACCCGTTCCAGCAACACTACCCGGCGGTTGGTAATGATGACGTAATCGTTGCTCCAATCCACTGCAGACCAGGCCAGCCAGCCCAGCCCGCCCACCAGGCTAAGAATCAGCAACAGGGTGGGCAGGAGCGCCCCGTGCCAAACCACAATGGTGAGGAAGGCAAACAGGCCCACCAGCGCACCGGTGACCACGGCGGGCAGCGCAATGCGCAAGAAAAGGAAGAAGGGATGACGGCGTGCCACATAGCGCACAACCTCACGTGGGCTGCGCCAGGGCAGGCGCAGGCGTGAGGCTAACAGATAACTGTTCAAGATCAGACGAAAGGCCGGGCTCAGGTCAGGAAATTCGCGCACCAGCGCCAGGTAGTCCGCCCCTTCTAAACGCAGCACGATCAGCGGCGCAGCAGCCGTAGCGGTAGCGCGGCGCGCCAACGGAGTGGGGCTGAGGGCTTCCTCGCCGAAGTAATCCCCTTCTTCCAAGTAGGTCACCTCTTCATCGTTGCCCCGCTGATGACTGAGGCGCACCCGTCCGCTGAAGATCAGGAAAAATGCCGTGGCATCCTGACCTTCTTCGTAAAGCGCCAGCCCCTCTTCATAAAAGAGCGCCTGCCAATAAGTCATCACGCGCAGCAGTTGCTCATCGCTGAGGCGGCGAAAGAGATGACACTGCCGTAGAAGCGTTAGCACCTCTTGCTGGGGGATGTCCATGCTCATAGTATAGCCCAATCTCTGATGGAGGTGAAAGAGCCCCCACCTTCAGGCATGCAAAAAGCGTGCCCATTGACCGTTCTCCGGGCAATGCGCAGATAAAAAAATGCCCCGGGGTACACCCGGGGCAGAAGGAAAGCCCGACCGAAGGGGATTACAGGCCGTAAATCTCGCCGTACTTGGCGCTCAGATAGCGCAGGTAGGGCTCGGGGGTGATCGGCGAACCCGTCACGCGCTGCACCAGCTCTTGCGGCTCGAACTTCGCCCCGTGCTGGTGAATCTTCTCGCGCAGCCAGGCCAGCAGATCTGCAAATTCCCCGCGGGCAATCTGCGCTTCCACGTCGGGAAGATCGCGTTGGATGGTTTCCCACAACTGCGCCGAGACCAGGTTGCCCAGCGCATAGGTGGGGAAATACCCAATCAACCCTGCCGACCAGTGCACATCTTGCAGCACCCCCAGGCGATCGTTGGGCGGAACGATGCCCAAGTAGTCCTGCATGCGACTGTTCCACGCCTCGGGCAGATCTTGAACGTCCAGGCTGCCTTCAGCGAGAGCGATCTCCAGTTCCAGGCGCAACATGATGTGCAGGTTGTAGGTGGCTTCGTCGGCTTCAACGCGGATAAAGGACGGCTTGACTTTGTTGATCGCCTTGTAAAACGCCTCCAGGCTCACATTGCCCAACTGGCGTGGGAAGAGCGCTTGTAAGCGCGGGTAAGCGTAGCGCCAGAAAGGCTTTGACCGCCCGACCAGGTTCTCCCACATTCGTGATTGCGACTCGTGCACCGCCATCGAAGCACCATCGGCAAGGATGGTGCGGCGCAGGTTGCGTCCGATACCCTGATGGTAGAGAGCGTGCCCGCATTCGTGCATGGTGCTGAAGAGCCCTGAGACCAGGTTGCGGGGGTGAATGCGGGTGGTAATGCGCACATCGCCCAGGCCGAAGGCGGTTGTGAAAGGATGCGCCGAACGATCCTGTCGCCCGGCTTTCCAGTCATAGCCGAAGCGGGTGATCACCTCCACGCCGAAATCCCATTGCTTCTTCTCGCTGTAGCGCAAGAAAAGAAAACCATCTTCTACCGGTGGGCGTGTGGCGATCTGACGCACCAAGTCAACTTGATGCGGGCGCAAGGCGTTGAAAATCGCCTGCACCTCGGCGGTCTTCATCCCCGGCTCAAAATCATCCAGCAACGGGTCATAAACGTGATCATAGGGCGCGAAGCACTCGGCATAGGCGCGGCGCAGTTCGACGACCTTTTCCAGGTGCGGGCGGAAGTGAGCAAAGTTGGATTCGGCGCGCGCCTGCACCCAGGCTTCCTGCGCCAGGGTGGTCACCTGAGTGAATTCGGCCACCAAATCCGTGGGCACCTTGGTCTGCTTATCATAAGCACGCTTGGCTTTGTAGATCAGCCGCGCTTCGTCCGAATCAGGGGGCAGGGTTTCGGCATAGGGGAGCAGATCCTCAATCAGTTGCCCCACCTCCGGGGCAGTGGCTTTGAGGTGGATCAGGCGGGATAGAGTGGCCAGTTGCTCACTGCGTTCCTCGGCACCCGCGGGGGGCATGTAGGTCTGCTGATCCCACGAGAGCACTGCCGCGGCGGCTTGCAGGTCCACCACCTCGGCCATCAGGGTTTTGAGTCGTTGGAGTTTCTCTTCCATGCTTACCTCAGCGTGATAGATCATGGATCAAGCGACGCGCCAGCGCAGGGGCTTGCCCTCCAGGGCGGCGAGCACCTCGGTGGCAATGTCCTCGGCAGCGCGGGTTTGGGCTTCGACAGTTTGGGCGCCGATGTGCGGCGTGCAGACGACTTTGGGGTGGGTGACCAGGGCGGTTGCCCCGGGTGGTTCGGTAGCGAAGACGTCTAACCCGGCTCCGGCTACCTTGCCCGAATTGAGTGCCTGGAGCAGGGCTTCTTCGTCAATCACGCCCCCGCGCGCAGCGCAGATGATATAGACGCCGTCCTTCATCTTGGCAAAGGCTTCGGCGTTGAGCAGGTTGCGCGTGTTCTCATCCAGCGGAACGTGCAGGGTGATGATGTCGGCGCGGTGGAGCAATTCATCCAGCGAGACCGGCTCGCCCCCACGCAGGCGGATGGCCTCGGCGGGGAGTAGGGGATCATAGGCAAGAATGTCCATATCGAAGGCTTTGGCGCGGCGGGCCACCTCGGTGCCAATACGCCCGAAGCCGATCACACCGAGGGTCTTGCGCCAAAGTTCGTGTCCTTCCAGTTCTTTCTTGATCCACTGGCCGGCCTTCATGGTGGCATCGGCGCGCGGGATCTCGCGCACGACCGAAAGCATCAAACCCAGAGTGAGTTCGGCCACAGCGATGGTAGTTGCAGTCGGTGAGTTGACGACAATGACGTTGTGGGCTTTAGCAGCGTTGAGGTCAATGTTATCCACGCCCACGCCGGCGCGGCCCACGACTTTGAGGCGCGGAGCGGCATCGAAGACCGCCGCGGTGACCTTGGTGCGCCCGCGCACAATCAGCGCATCGTACTCGGCGACCACCTTGAGCAGGTCATCGGCGGAGATGCCGGCACGGTTATCCACCTGCGCGGCAGCACGCAGAATGTCCTGGCCATTCTGTTCCAGGCCATCGGTGAGCAGAATCTTCCATTCGGGCATGGCTCATCTCCTTTTGGGTGGGGGTGATTCGTGAGACGAAGTGGGGCATACGCCCCCCTGCGCTATGATTTTACCCCAAAAGGCAGGGGGAGGAAACAATTGCCCTTGAACATTAAATTAGCCAAGGTCTATTGAGGAGAAACAAAAAAAGCCTGTGGACCGCAAGAGGGCAAACCCTTTGCGATAAAGGCGGTGAAACATTAGAGTAACTCAGGAGGGACCGGAGGCGCTACTTGAGCAGGAAAGATTAGATGGAGCAAGTTGAGCAACTTATAAGCAATCTCTTCATCAAATGTATAAAAACCCTCGTAAACGCGGCCATGAGGTTTGTTGGTTTCACTGCTCTTCTCCTCTGCAAGTAAAGTCATGCTGAGTCCTGGTCCATAGGCAACCAAAAACCAATAATTCACCAACGCGCTGTTTGATGTATCCATAAAATAAATGTTGGGCCAGGACGGGAGTTGAGTATCCGGTACAGCATAAAGCCATAATCCTGTCACTCTGGTGGCAATCCGTTCATAACGTAGGGATTGATCCTCTATGCGAGAGAGATACTGAAAGGAAACGTGAAGTTCGGCGGGGCGCACAGCCTGAACTGCAGCATCCTCTATCATGTGACTGATGTGAATCATAGTATTGACCGAGAAAATATAACGAAATTGCCGGGTTTGCAAATCTTCTTCAGAGACCTGTGAGAGCAGGGTCTCGGCTTGTGGAGAGAATGTAGGTAAAGCGCGCTGGAAGAATTGGATAAACAGGGCAACTGGATCTCGGGTAAGCATCAAACACCTCGGTTTGAATAGGATGATAAAAAAGTATAGCCGGAGATTGTTTTGGGCAAGAGGGAACGTATAAGGTGCAGGAATATATATGGCGTTACCACCATCCTCAATCACCCGATCAAGCAAATTGATCGGGACTACTTCAGCGAGGATTAGCTTTTAGAGCGGTCGGGCTTTTGGTTTTGACAAACCTTATACAATCTCTATTCAAGCCCGTACCTGGGATTACAATAAAACCAGGCAATTCTGCCTCATCTCTCGGCTCGCGAAAGGTCTTCTAAATGAATCGGGATCGTTTACGCCAGTGGCTCACCGTTTTGCTTGTTCTAATCACTATCGTCATCAATGGGCTGGCCAATGCCCTGCCCTTCAACAACCTCACCACGGGTGAAATTTCCGACCGCTTCCAGGTCTATTTTGTCCCCGCGGGTTACGTCTTTTCCATTTGGGGGTTGATCTACCTCGGTCTGATCGCCTTTGCCGTCTTTCAGGCCCTACCTGCCCAGCGCGAAAATCCGCGCTTGCGGGCTATCTTCCCCTGGTTTGTCCTGGCCAGCCTCGCCAACATCACCTGGCTCTTTTTGTGGCATTATGAGCAGTTTGTGTTCACCCTGCCAGCCATGCTGACCCTGCTGATCAGTCTGATTTTCATCTATCTGCGGCTGGGCATCGGGCGTAGCACTGTCTCAGCCGCCGAACGCTGGGTGACCCACGCCCCCTTTAGCCTCTACCTGGGCTGGATCAGCGTTGCCACCATCGCCAACGTCACCGATGTCCTCTACTATTTGGGCTGGAACGGCGGCGGTTTGGCCCCCGAGGTCTGGGCGGTAATCATGCTGGGGGTGGTTGTCGCGCTGGCGGCACTCATGGCCTGGGCCCGCCGCGACGTGATCTACCTGCTGGTGTTCGTCTGGGCGCTGGCCGGGATCGCGGTCAAGCAAAGCGCTACACCGCTGGTCGCGGGTGCCGCAGCGGCCGGTGCAGGTGCAGTCGGCGTGCTGGCAGTGTTCAGCCTGGTGAGATCGCGGCGCGGGACGGTCAAGACAGCACTCTCAGGGTGAGGTGCTGACCATCCCCAGGGCAAAGGTTGCATCGGTATAGGTGAAAATAACGGTATAGAAGCGCGTCGGCGGCGCGGGGGCAAACTAAAGATCCCACGTGCCGTCACCGCGATTTTGAGCAACTAATTCCCATGTCTGGTTGGTGCAGAAGCGTGCCCAATTGGTGTGATTATCCCCGGCGAGCAAGATTTGACCCACCTCACGATGAGGATCTACACCGCGCACCACCAGGTGATAGGCTTCAACCTGACCCAGACCATCCCGCCCCGGACAACCTCGTCCAACCCCGAAAAAGCCATCGGCACCGCGAAAACGAACACCCAAACGTTGAGATGTGGCTGGCGCCCAATAAGATGTGGTCGGTGGCGTGTTTGTCGGCAATCCCGGCGGTGTGACTGGAGGCATGGAGGTCGGCCCCACTCCTGCGATGGACGCCTCGGTTGGCGACCGGGAATGACGTTCCACGGAAACCTCAAACCAGCGCAGGTGCAACACCGGGTTGGGTGAAAGAAGGGTGACCAGACAGGCCCCCAAACACAGACCGGTCAGCGCAATACCGCCCAGGGCGATTACCATCAGCAGATAAACGTTGAGACGGGGACGCGATTCCATAGGTACCTCATGAGCACTTGGTGGAGGGCTACGGGGACATCAAGCGCTGGAAAACCGCTTGCGCCCAATCCCAGAGGGCTTTTTGGGTGGTGGCATCGGCAACAAGCGCACCGCGTCCGTTGAACGCCAACTGAAAGGCAAAACCATCGGCATAGGGCTGCTCAAAGGCCTGACTTAAGGGTTGCAATCCATCCACCCACCCGTAGAGCGTTTCCAGTTCCTTGGCCGTCAAGCGCTGGCGTGTGATCAGCGTTGGAGCAGACTGGGAATTGCGGCAGTCGTAGACCTCGGCCCAGCCCGATTCGTAGACGCGCAGGATCTGGCATAGGCCAGCAATGCCCCCACTGCGCTGCCACGAAAGCACCAGCCCCAGCCCACCTTCAAACTCTACATTTTGCGCCGCCGCGACCTGCGCCGCCACCCAAGCCGCCAAACTGCGCTGCTCGGCAGGGGTGGCTTTCTGCGATCCTTTACCGGCCAGGCTGACCCACCCCAGCGCCGTCTCGGCCTCAAACGGGGCGTAGGTTTGCACAAACTGGCTCAATTCGGCAGCCTGCTCGGGCGACTTAAAGGCCCAACGCTGCGCTGCCGCCCCACACGCCCCGTAGGTCAGCCCCTGCAGGTTAACCTCAGCGCTCAGGCAAGCGCTCTCACTCTGCCGTTGCCAGCGCACCAGGGGCTGAGCGCTGCCATGGGGTAGGGACTCGACCAGGCGGATCGCGCTGCCGTTCTGGTTGGTATGCAGGGTGTAACGGGTGCCTTGCACCTCTAGGGTGATTCGGTAGCCCGGCGTGAGCACCTGGGCACACATTTCATCCGGGCGGGCGGCGCCTAAGCAAGCATCCGGCCAGGTCACCTCTTCGGCGCCCACCACCGTGATCGCCAGCGGGTCGGATAGACCAAGGTGCTCAGCCAGGTAGCGCCGTGCGGCTTCCACCGCCGGCACATTAGCGGGAGAGGGGGGGACTCGCAAGTCTTCGGCACGCACGTTATCACCTTCCAAATTGGTGCGGTAGGTAACGGTTTGTCCTTTAGCCTCCAAGACCACACGGAAACCCTCTACCATCATCTCGGCGCAGGCCTCATCGGGTGCGGGTAAGCCCAGGCAAGTATCCGGCCACTGGGCCGACTCAATATGCAGGATAGAAACGGCCTCGGTGGAAGGCCCCAGGCGTGCGGCCAAATCGGCCTGGGCCGCCGCGGCGGCACGTAGCGCGGTCGGTGCCAGTGGCGTCGCGGCGCTGGTCGGCGTGGCCAAGCCGTTGGGCAAGGGAGTTTTGACATCCGGGGTAGGGGTCAGCGCTAAGGGTTGGCAAGCCGATAGTCCCAGGAGTAGCACCCCTAATCCCAGACTCAGCCATTTGGTCAACGACATTTTCCTCTCCTCTCTGTGTTCATGATTTGATAGATAAGGCTATGATTTGGACGTCCGCTGCCGCAAAGAAGTTCCCCCCTCAGGTCAGCGCAAGAAGAGGATACCCACAAAACCGGCCGCCACCAACACCAGTGGTGCCGGCACGTTGAGCAGGTAAGCGATCAGGCTACCACCGGCAATGGCGATAGATACCCAGTTAATCGAGGCCGTGGCTTCCCCCTGGAAGACTTTCCACGCCACCAGCACCATCAGCACAGCCACCGCTGGCGCTAATCCACGCACAAAGCCACCCACCCAGGCTTCACCGCTTAGCCAGCGCAAGGCCGAAGCCACCGCCAACATCAGCAGGGTGGGCGGCAAGATCGAACCGACTAGAGCCACCAGCGCGCCAGGCAAGCCACCCACACTGTAACCGACAAACATGGCCAGTTGCAGCGCATCACTGCCGGGCAGGACGCTGGAGAAGCCCACCGCCTCCACAAACTGCGCCTCGGTCATCAATTTACCTTCGACCGCCTCTTTATACAGCAACCCCACCGAGGCCGGCCCGGAAGTAGTCAACAGGTTGACCTTGAGAAACATCCAGAAAAGCGGCCAGAGGTTATTCACGGCACCGTCCTTTCTACGGTTATCTACAGGTGACATAAAACGGGGAGAACAACAAAATTTAACCGGTGATGTGCCCGGAATGCGCCGTCTAATGTAAAATTATAAAAGAGGACGGCAAATGGGCAAATCTGAAATGACCCCCGGCCAGGAAGAGCGCCTGCGGGTGCTGGAGCTGGTCTCCCAGGGGAAGATCAGCGCAGAGGAAGGTGCGCGCCTGATCGAGGCGCTGGAGCGCGGTGAGACGACACCACCACCGACAGCCGAGCCACAAACCCCGACTTTACGACCGGCCGGCCCGCGCTGGCTGCGAGTGCGCATCACCGATCTGCACAGCGAGCGCACGCTGGTTAACATGCGGCTGCCGGTCTCGGTGCTGGAAGCCGGGCTCCGCCTTGGTGCCCGCCTGGGTCCCTCCCTGACGGCCGACCAGCAGGCACACATCTTACGCGCCGTGCGCGCCGGCTACTCCGGCCTGATCCTGGATGTGCGCCATGAGGAAGCGGGTGAGCGGGTGGAAATCCTGCTCGAATGATCAAGCCCCGGGCGCAATCTCCACTGCTTCGACCGTGACCTCGGGGAAAAACTGCCTGACCGTACCCTCAACCCATCCCTTGAGCGTCACCGGCGAAAGGGGGCAGCCCAGACACGCTCCACCCAGGCGCACCTGCACCACGTTGCCATCGAATGCCACAAAGTCCACCGATCCGCCGTGATAGGTCTCGATATACGCGCTGAGTTGCTCGATCAGCGCTCGAATCTGCTCTTCGGTACTAAACTGGGGTGCTTGATCGCCCATTCTTAATCCTCCGCAGACACTCGCCCTTAAGATCCATCCCACGTCCAATCATATTTAACACGTCACCGCGTAAATTGTCCAGCCGTTGGTGAATCAAACCGGCTAAACGCTCCATCAGGATCGCACCGGTATCGGGAAAGTACTCACACAGGTGCTGGAGTTGTTCACCACGGATGCGCAGTACCTGGCTTTCCTGGACGGCAACTGCCGATGAGGTATAGGTAGAGCGCCCCAATGCCGCCGACCAACCGAAGACCCCACCCGGCAGAATGTGCGCGACCACCAGAGCCGGGCCATCGTACGGTTTATAGTGAATGGTGACCTCACCACGGAAGAGGATATAGAAGAACTCTGCCCGCGTGCCCTGAGCAAAGATCTCGGTCTCTGCCGCGTAGGTGTGCTCTTCCATCAGCGTGAGCAAATGGTCCACCTGCTCGGCGCTGAAACCCTGAAAAAGAGGAAACGTCAACAGTTCCGCTCTGGACATTGACTTTATGTTAAAACAAAGCCCTGCCGGGGTTGAAGTGGCAAATGTCATCTTCTACAGGATGAAACTTCACCCCTCAGCAGGGAAAGGCGTCACCACCGCCTGATGTCCTGGCCGCCCCGACGCGGAAGCGGGTTTTATCCCAACGCCTGATGCAAAGCCTGCAGGGCTTGCGCGGCGGTTTCTGCAGCGGCCAGTTGCTCCAACAGGCCGGGGGATTGCAGCAGTTCAACCACTTGCTGGATGAGTTCGACCTGCTTCTCGCGTTCCTTGATCGCCAGCAGGATGATCACGCGCACATCCAGGCTCACCGAACCATCCGTGCCCATCTGGCCGAAGCGAACCGGGGTTTTCAGCGTGCCAATGGCGACCGCGGTTTGACGCACGTGCTCCGGATCGGCATGGGGTAGGGCGCTGGCCAAGGGCCGGGTGGGCAAGCCGGTGGGGAAGACCTGCTCGCGTTCCCAAACATCCCGCGCAAATTCGGGCTCCACGTGCCCGGTCTGTACCAATGCCGCAACCAGGCGCTCCAGCGCCTCGCGCGCATCCTGGGCTTCCAGGTTCAAGACCAGGTGTTCGGGGCGTAACAGATCCTTAAGCCGATGCTGCATGAGATGAAACCTCGGCGATAGCGTCGCGCAAGCGTTGCAGGTTATCCGATACGGCGTTGTCCTTGAAAAGCGCCCGCCCGATCACCAGGGTATGGGCGCCAGCGGTCACCACTTGGTGCAGATTCTGGGCATTAATCCCGCCATCCACCACCCATTCCACATCCTCCAGACCGGGTTGGTGTTTGCCCTGGCGCACCTTTGCTACCACGTCCGGCAAGAAGGGACAGTCGGGCCCCTCGGGCTCGCTGGTCAAGATGAGAATAAAATCCAAGTAGGGGCGGAGATAGGCCAGATCCGGCAGGGGGGTAGCCGGGTTGAGCGCAATGCCGGCCCGGGCGCCGGCTTCGACGATCTGGCGCAAGGTACGCCGTGGGTACGGACAGGCTTCATAATGCACGGATATGCGGTTAGCGCCCATGCGCACCAGGTCGGGGATCAGCCATTCGGGGTTGACCATCATCAGGTGCACGTCGAAGGGCAGCGGCGTCAGGGGGCGCAGGTCGGCGATGAGTTTGGTGCCCAGGGTCATCACCGGGACAAATACTCCATCTTCGATATCGAAGTGAAGGTAGTCCACCCCGGCAGCGGTGAGGGCGTGCACCACTTCTCCCAATCGGTCTAAAGGCGCTGCGGCCAGGGAAGCCGAAATCTTGATTGGCGTCATGCCGGTCGGATCATCCTCACTTTGTTCATGATGGCTTTGACCCGTTCTACATCCACCGCATTCCAGGTGTAACCGTCTACTTTGAATGCCGAGCCAATGACCGCTCCATCCGCAACCGCCAATTGCTCGGCCACGTTCTCCAGGTTGACACCCGTGTTGGCAAAGACCGGTGTGTTGGGCACGGCCTCTTTGACGATTTTCAGGGTCTGGGTGGAAACTCCGCTTCCCGCGGTCAGGCCAGAGACGCACAACGCATCAGGTCGGGTGTTGAATACGGTCGAACGGGCGATATCGGCGATGTGGCGCTGGCCGAGGTACGCTGCCGATTCGGGCACGATGTTGAAGAAGAGACGCACGTGCTGGGCGCCGATGCGGTGCTGATGACGGATCACCGCCCCGGGATTGGTGTTCCACAGCCCGAAATCCGAGCCATAGACGCCGGTGAACACCTCGCGCACAAACTGCGCCCCCGTTGCCACGGCCAGATCCAGCGAAGCCCGTGCATCCCACAAGACATTGACGCCGAAGGGAACGTGCACGTGGGGTTTAAGTTGGGCAATCACCGCCGCCATGCACGCCACGGTTACCGCCTCCACCTGGGTCAAATAGGGCAGGCTGAATTCATTGGAGAACAAGATGGCATCCACACCCCCCGTTTGTAAAGCCTGCACATCAGCCAGGGCACATTCATAAACCCAGTCGAGGCCTTTGGCGGGATCGTACTGGGGATCGCCGGGCAGGGCACGCAGGTGGCACATGCCGATAATCGGCTTGGAAACGCCGAAGAGTTCTCTAATCCATGATTCCATGCGTCGCCTCCTCAATCCAGGGTTTGTGATGATGCGAGCATTATGCTTCCCTTCTCGATTCGGTCACCCCCGTGAAAGATCCAGGGCAGGTGAGAATTTGGTCGCCACGGCGGTAAGCAAGCGGATGGCATGCGCAATATCCGCTTCGTGGCACATCTGGGCCGCGGAATGGGTATACCGTTGGGGGATCGAGAGCCCCGCAATGACATAACCTCGCTCGCCCAGGTAGAGTTGAAAGGCAGGATCGGTAATGACGCCCACGATGACCTCGCGCTGGGTGGGAATGCCCAATTCCTGCGCCACGTTTTCGATAAACCGGCGCAGTTTGGGGGATGAGAACAGCCCGCCCAGGGTTCCCCGCCCGTGAAAATCCATCATCTTGACCGCCGGCCCCTGGCGCATGGCGACCGGATGAAGTGGGTTTTCGGCCGGCGTATCTACCGCTACGGTGATATCCACCGAGATAATCGCGTCGGGTCGGGTGGCATTAACCACCGGGAGCGAGCCGCGAATGCTGAATTCCTCTAAGACGGTAAAGGCAAAGATCAGGGTGCAAGGTGGGCGCTGAGCCTGAAAATGCTTGAGCAATTCCAGCAAAACAAACACCCCCACCCGGTTATCCAACGCTTTAGCGCAGACCATGCCATCGCCAAAGCGGTTGAAGTTGGGCGCGTAGGTCACCGTATCGCCGACGCGGATGCCCAGGGCTTCCACCGCCGCGCGGCTGGACACCCCCACATCAATGAACATCTCGTGCACCGAAGGCACACGGTATTTTTCGTCCGCACCGGTCACGTGGTGCGATTTGGCCCCGATATAGCCAGGGATACGGCGCCCGTCTTCCGTCTTGATCTCCACCCGCTGTCCCAGAAGCGATTTTTCGGGCATGCCCCCGATGCGCTCAATGAGCAGAAAACCCTCGGCAGTAATGTTGCGCACGATCAGTCCCAGTTCATCCAGGTGGGCTTGGAGCATCAGGCGGTAATCGGGATAGGTCGTCCCGCGCAGGATGCCGACGACGTTACCGAGGCGATCCACCCACCACTCATCCACCCAGGGACGAATGGTATCGCGGACAAAAGCGACAATCTCGTCCTCGTGCCCGGAAACAGCGTGAAACGCGCACAACGTCTCCAATAAAGGCCAGTCATAATGATCCATACCAAGTTACCTCGAAGGGTGTGTGGGGAAGGGCAGGCATCGCCCTTCCCCACCGATGATAGACTATCTCCCAAAGATCAGGCGGGTGATGGTGGTTAGCACCCAGGCAATCCAGTTGCCGCCAGAAAGACCGGTGATCTGCACCGCGCCCTGGGGGATGGCGTACCCAATATCACGGGCGATCTGGGTCAGCAGGGGCGCAAAGGCGCTGGAGATATAGAGCACCATGGTCATGATCAAAATGCCGTAGAGCACCGAGCGGAAGAAGTTCCCCCGCGTCAGCGGCGGCACCATACACACGAAGAACGCCGTTGCGGCCAGGTCAGCGGCGGGCAGAGTGGTGTTGCCGGGTAGGATGGCGGCCAACAGCAGGGTGATCGGGATCAACAGGATACCGGTGGCAATGGTGATGGGGTGCCCGATCAGGATGGCCGAATCCAGACCGACGTAGAACTCTCGCCCGGCGAAGCGCTTCTGCATGAAGGTGCGCGCAGCTTCGGAGACCGGGGTCAGCCCTTCCATGAAAATGGCGATGATACGCGGGATCAGCAGCATCACGGCCGCCATTTGCACCGCCAGCATCAAGACCTTACCCAACACCTCGTTGAAGGTCATTCCGGCCGGATTTATGCCGTAAGCCAGGATGCCGAACAGCAAGCCCAGAATCGCCCCCATAATGATCGGCTGGCCAAAAATGCCCAGGCGTTTCTGCAGGGTCTCGGAGTCCCAATAGACATCGCGCAAGCCGGGGATCTTCTCCACGATCCAGTTGAAGATTTTGATGATTGGCACCGAGGTAATCGCCCAACCCTGGGGAATAGAGATGCCCGGAAGTTTAAAGAAGCCTTGCACGTCCTTAGCCACCCAGTCGGCGATCAATAGGGCTACCGCGGCGTGGATGGCGGCGGCAATTAACCCCAGCAATAGATTGCCCCCGCTGACCAGGTAAACCAGCGAACCGGTGAAGGCATAGTGCCAGTAGTTCCACATGTCCACGTTGAGCGTCTTGGTCCAATTGAGCAGGAGCATGATCAGGTTGACCCCCAGGGCGACGATAAAGACCAAGGAGCCGACCGCAGTACCAAAGGCGATGGCTGCCGCCACGCCCCACCCCACATCCAGCGAGTTCAGTTGCAACCCGGTGGACTTAACCAGGGCATCAGTGGCCGGACCCAACGCCTGGAATAAAAGGTTGATTACCAGGCCCAGGCCGATGAAGCCCACCCCGACCGTGAGCGAGGAGATGAACGCCCGGCTGAGTTTTTGCCCCAAGATGAGGCTCAGAATGAAGATAACAATCGGCAGCATGACCGGCGAACCCAGGCCGGTTAGAAAATCGAAAATTGATTTGATCGCTTCCATCTTTCGTTACTCCTTTCTTCCTCCCGCTTTTGTCACATCGGATGAAACAATGGGAATTAGGATTTTTGTCGTAGAATTTGTTCGATCTTATCCACCACCTCCTTTACGCCAAATCCAGTTAAGAAAGGAATGCCATCCACCACCGGGATGTCCACATCGAAAGGCACCTGAGCGGTTGCCACAATCACATCGGCATTCAGGGTCATACCGGGCAGATCTTGAACGCGGCATTGCACGGTTTGCACCTCCAGACCGCGTTCAGCCAACAATTCCTTGATCTTAAGGGCTACATGGGTTGAGGTTGCGATGGCCGTACCACAGGCCACTAGGATGGTATAGGTTTTGGGTGCGGTCATCATGGGTTACGCTCCGCCGAAAAGATCACGAAAGGTTAGTTCAAACATCCAGATGTCGTATTCGTAGGCATCGTCAAAAGGTGGGGGAACGACGGCCAAGAGGCGGAATTTTTTGCTGGCCAGTTGTGCTTCAAAGCGGGTGGGCACGTTCCCTGGGTTGCCAAACTGAGAGTGGACGATCACAGTTTCGGCGTTCTCGGCATCTTTGAGCCATTCGAGCAACGCCTCGGTCTCCGCTGTGATCGAGCCGGGTTCGCAGATCCCCACAATAAACGTATCCCCGCTTTGCGCCAGCACATCTACGGTGAAAGTATGCTCATTCAAGCGCACCCGAGGCAGGATAAAGACCTGCTCGGCGCCCTGGTTAAAAAGCGCCCGCGCAACATAGAAGCGGAAAATATGACGTAAATGAGCGTCCTCATGGGCGGGTTTGAGGATATCACTGCGGAACGCCATGTAGGTTTTGGTGTGCTCGGGAAGAACCCGCATGGGTTCATGGGTGGGATCAAGGGTGAGGTTCATCATGGCTCTCCGTTCAGAGAGCGGGGGTGGTGTGGGCGATAATGACCTTAATACCCGCTTGCTGTAGGGCTTCGACAATCTCGGGGGAGACTTTGTCGTCGGTGATGAGGCAATCTATGGCCGTGAGGGGGGCAATGGAGGCAAACGCGGTGACACCGAATTTGCTGCTATCGGCGACCACGATTTTCTCGCGCGCCGTGCGCAGGAGGACTTTTTTGATTTGGGTGTCTTCAAAGTTATATTCGGTCAACCCATCGTCGAGGCTAATCCCGCCGACGCCGATAAAGGCTTTATCCACATGCAATTCGTTATAAATCCGTTCGGCGATAGCCCCGATCATCGAGAGTTCACGCGGGCGCACGATCCCGCCGGTCAAGATCAGGCGTGCATCCACCTCCAGCGAGAGATGATTGACCACGGCATTGGCAATTTGCAGGCACGAGGTCACGATGGTGAGATTGCGTTTGGTTTTTAGGTGAGGCACAATTTCCAGCGTGGTGCTGCCCACATCCAGGGCAATGCTGTCGCCATCGTAAATGAGATCAGCAGCGGCGCGTCCTATGGCTTGCTTGGCGGCGTGATTCTTGGTAACGCGGGTACTGAAGGGGGGTTCGTAACTACGCCCCAGGTTGGCAACGGCACCACCGTGCACACGGCGCACCAAGCCCTGCCGATCCAGTTCATTCAGGTCGCGGCGGGCGGTCATCTCGGAGACGTTGAAGAGGCTAGCGATCTCGGCAATCGAGATGCTGCCCTTTTCCAACACCATCTCCACGATTTTGGCCTGGCGCTCTGCCGTATTCACCGCTCACTCCGCTTTTTGTTTGAATTTGTTTATATGATACAAATTATTTGTTCGAATGTCAATCGGTTTAACACCCCAATTTTCCCCCTTGACACAGGAGTTTTCTGGATGTAAAATAACTACAAACAAGTCTGTATTGCAAACTGGTATGTGAGGATTTATGACTTCTCCTCAACCCCCATTGAATGAGTGGTTGCGCCGTCCCCAGCGCTACTGGTACGCCGATGGCCTGACCGAGATGGCCGTGGGCGGTATCTTCCTGCTGGTAGCCCTGACCAACCTGGCGGCCTGGCTATTGCCGCCCGGGCCATGGCAAAATCTGACCCTGCCCATCTTACAGGCCTTGGTGATCATCGGCGGCGTCCAGGGCGCCCGTGCCCTGGTGCGCTATCTCAAAGAACGCATCACCTACCCCCGCACCGGTTGGGTGACCTACCGCCAACCCAGTTCCAGCCGCCGCTGGCTGTTAGCCGGCCTGACTTTTATCTTAGCCGCCAGTCTGGCCTTTTTGATGGTCGCACTGGGCAAGACGGTCGGCCAGCGGTGGCTGCCGTTGGTCAGTGGGTTTTTGATTGCATTTGCCACCGCTTCTGGCTGGCGTCTGCGCCTGGCGCGCTTGCTCATCCTCGCTCTTTACACCCTGGGCGTGGGAGTCGGCCTGACTCTACTGGCACCCCCTGATCCGCTCGATGCCGTTCTGTTTTTCAGCCTGGTGGGATTGGGTTGGTTGACCTCAGGTGGCTGGGCGCTCTGGACCTATCTGCGCCACACCCATCCATTAGATGAAGATAAGGCGGAGCACGCATGAGCGCAACGCCCCGCTGGCAAGACTTGGATCGCCTGATCCATGAACCAGCGCGTTTGATGATCGTCACCCTGCTCTACGCGGTGGAAGAGGCCGATTTTCTTTACCTCTTACACGAAACCGGCCTGACCAAAGGTAACCTTTCCACCCATCTCAGCAAACTGGAAGAAGCCGGCTATGTGCGCATTACCAAGACATTCCGCGGCAAGATTCCGCGCACCCTGGTTGCGCTCACCCCAGAAGGGCGCCAGGCCTTTGAAACCTATCGCCAGCGCCTCAGCCATCTGATCCACCCCCCGATCCAAGGAGACCCCTGATGTTGGATTATGCCATTCGTACCGAACACTTGACTCGCACCTTTGGTTCCCTGCGCGCTGTGGATGATCTCACCTTAGAGGTCCCGCGCGGGATCATCTTTGGTTTTCTCGGCCCCAACGGCGCCGGGAAGACCACCACCATCCGTCTTTTGCTGGGCTTACTGCCACCCAGTGCCGGCACGGCCTGCGTCCTGGGGTACGATGTGATCACTCAAGCCGATGCCATCCGTGCCCGCTGTGGGGCCCTGTTAGAACATCCCGGTCTCTACGAACGCCTAAGTGCTGAAGACAATCTGGAATTCTTTGCCCGCGTAGCGCGTCTGCCCCGCGGTGAACGCCAGGCACGCATTCGCCAACTGCTCACCGACCTGGGCTTGTGGGAACGCCGCCGTGAGACGGTCGCGACCTGGAGCCGCGGGATGAAGCAGAAACTGGCGATTGCCCGCGCCCTGCTCCACCGCCCGGATTTACTGTTCCTGGATGAACCCACGGCCGGGTTAGATGCCGTATCGGCGGCGGCACTGCGCGAAGACCTGGCCAACCTGGCGCGTCAGGAAGGGATCACCATTTTTCTTACCACCCACAACCTCAGCGAAGCAGAAAAACTCTGCCAGCAGGTCGCCGTGATTCGCTCTGGACGCCTGCTGGCGGTCGGCAGTCCGCACGAGCTCCAGAAACGCCGCGGCGAGCAGGTGCGCCTGGTGGTGGATGGGCTTTCAGAGGCTGTGCTGGATGGCTTGCGCCTTTCCTTTGGGGTTGAAGTTATCCATGCCTCCCCTGATAATGGGGACCTGGTGCTCAACCTGGGCGCGCAGACATCAGTCGCCCCGCTGGTCACCTACCTGGTGCAGCACGGGGTAGCCGTGGAAGAGGTTCAGCGCGAACGCGCCAGTTTAGAAGAGGTCTTTTTGAGTCTGGTTCAGGAGAACAACCATGTGGCATGATTTACAAACCATGATTTGGAAAGAATGGAAGGAACTTTTTACCTCTCGGAGTACCGGGCGGGGCACCCTACTCTCCACGCTGATCATTCTCTTCGTCCTGGGGGTGTTCATGCCTTTACAAGTGGGTGAGGAGTGGTTTACCCAACCGCTCACCGTGGTGGTATGGGCCTGGATGCCCATTTTCCTCACGCTAGGGATGGTCACCGATTCCTTCGCCGGTGAACGCGAGCGCCACACACTGGAAACCCTACTGGCGACCCGCCTGCCCGATCTTGCCATTCTGTTGGGGAAGATTTTGTCCGCCGTGCTTTATGGCTGGGGGATAGCCATACTCAGTCTGCTGCTGGCGGCGTTGACCCTCAACCTCAGCTTGAAAGGCGGTCCGTACTTCTATGCGCCTGAATTTTTCGCCGCGGCATTGGGGTTCAGCCTGCTCAGTACGGTGCTGTTCGCGGCGCTCGGAGTGCTATCGTCACTGCGCGCGGCAACAGCCCGCCAGGCTTACCAGCGCTTGAGCCTGATCCTGTTGGGGCTTTACTTCCTGCCGTTTATGATCCAGTTTCTCCCCACCGACCTGCGGGCGCGCATTCTTGAAGCCCTGATGGGCCTGGATTGGCGGGGAATGATGCTGGCGCTGGGCGGGGTGTTGGTGGTGCTGGATGTGGGGGTATTGGGGGTGTGCGTCCGGCGCTTCCAGCGCTCGCGCCTGCTGTTGGATTAGGTGCAGCCCAGGTCCACACGTTCGCCCAGACCTTTTTGGGAGATGCTTAAAAAGGGGAACTCGCCTTCGTCATCTGCAGCACTGCGTTAGTTCCACATTGAACCATGATCCCAATTTTATGGGTATTCACGGGTGGTTATGCCCCTCGGGGTGGGGAGGTTTTCCCCGGCCGCTTTGGGCGCGTCTTGCACCTGCATTGACACACCGCCCAGAATCGGTATAATAAAGGATGCTGGACGAAGTGTTACGGCTCACTAGCTCAACAGGTAGAGCAGCTGACTCTTAATCAGCGGGTTCGGGGTTCGAGTCCCCGGTGAGTCACCTCATAATTTGAACCTTATCAACCCGCAAGTTCTAAACCCGTCAAGACGCCGGTTGACGGGCTTTGTTTTCAAACCGGGAGATGCCAGGGGTATCAAGTACCCCTGGCAAGTCCCGTCAAAGGCCGCAGATTCCTGAAATCTCAAATGGTTGCTCTTCCCACTCTAATCCCCCTTTCCGAAGCCGCCCGCAAGTATGGGCTGGACGAGGCTCGCTTGCGTGACTTGGTGGAGAAGGGTAAAATCCGAGCAGGAATATTCCCCGGTTCGGATGAGGTGCTCGTGAGCGAGGATGAGGTGAGAAGCGAAGCCATCCAGGAAAAAGGTCTCCGCAAAGAGGATTTGCCGGAGTATCAGAAGCACGCAGAAAAGCGTGGAAGGCCTATTTGGATTAGCGAGGCGGCGAGGAGATATGGTATTCCACACCAAACAATTATTCGGTGGGTTAAGTGTGGTTATATAAAACAATTGGGTGTAGATAGAAACAAAGTTCTCATAGACGAGGCAGATATTGCTTATTGTTCTGAAATATACAAAAAACGCGGAAGACAAGGAAGAGTGTTATTCAACCCTGATGGAACACCCTACAAACCAAAAACAGGTCCATTAGCCATGTAGCGGCAGAAAGCCGCTTTTTTTTATTTTTAATCTGCACAAGTATTGACACTTGTGCAGAATTTATGTTATACTCCTCATAGCACCTTTCCAAACCACCTGCTAACTGCCCCGACAAATACAACGCCCCGCCGGGCGTTGTGCGCCCGACAGGGCGCTCCGTGAGCCGTGTGGGTGCACGCTCACGGTCGAGGCAAGCAAACCAACTGCTCACCTCATCTGCGATTGTAGCATGAGATGACAGCCCTCTGCAAGCCTCTCACAAGGAATGTGATTTGCAGAGGGCTTTGTGTTTCCCGTGCGGTGTTGGCTCAAAGCCTTTCAGGCGGCAGGTGCGTGAGGGCGGGTTCAAGTCCCGCCCGCCTGAATTCCGTTTTTGCCACGCTAACGTCGGCCGTGTAGGGAGGCGGGAGCGGGGCTGAGTCATCAGCACCTGGCGGGGCAAGGGACGGGGAGCCCTTGTCTGACGGAGCGGCAGGTGAGACCGGCGGAAGCCTGCCGGGGGACGTGACAGCCGGGAGAGACCGGCACATTCAGCACCTTACCAGTTGAGCATGATCCATCTCCAATCCAACCGCCGAAGGTGGGCAGGAGGCTCCCCGATCCTGCGGTGGGTGCAAGTCCCACCCGGTTGGACTGCCAAACCTGTCGGGGTCGTTGCCCCAACAACGGGCAGGTGCAGCCCGGCGCACCCTGGCCAGCGCCGGGAAACAGGCAGGGTGACAGCCCGGAGAGACGGGCATGCAGAGGGGTTGGGGCTGAATCGGCCCAGCGAAGGCGAGGCAGACCCTCAAAGAGCCGGACGTGCGCGAGGGCAACCCCTCTGCCACTTCACCACGCGGGAGTAGCTCAACGGAAGAGCGGCGGCGTCATGAGCCGCAGGGTGAGGGTTCGAATCCCTCTTCCCGTTCTGGGAGTGAGCAACCATGAAAATCAGAATGCCGCTGGAAGAAGCCGAACGAATTGCGCTGAAATACGCCGAAATGCTTGCGCCAAAATGCGAGAGGGTCGAGATCGCCGGGAGTATTCGGCGGCGCAAGGCAGAGGTGGGAGACATTGAGATGGTGGCAAAGCCGCTGCCTGCGTTTGACCTGTTTGGCTCTCCGAATGGCTATCACGATCTTTCCATACCGTTACCAGCGGTCAAGGACGGGCAACGATACAAGCAGTACACCCTGCCCGAAGGAATACATCTTGACCTGTTCATCGTTTTACCCCCGGCACAATGGGGAGTAATCTTTGCTCTGCGCACCGGCGGAGCAGAGTTCTCTCGTAAACTGGTCACGGCGAAACGATACGGCGGTTACCTGCCGTCTGCTTACGTGGTGAGAGACGGCGCGGTTCATCGTGTTGATACCGGGGAGATCATCCCTACCCCCGAAGAAATTGATTTTTTCAATCTCTGTGAACTGGGCTGGATCAAGCCCGAAGAGAGGAATTGAACATGCTCGAATCCGTGAGGTGAGAGATGAGAGAGACCTTTTTCGATCTGAAAGCCAAAGTGTTTCAAATCAAGCTCGGTCATTTCCTTCTTGTTATCTGGAAAACTGATTCCCGCTGGCGTTTTGCGATCTACATCGGCCACCGCCGGTTTGCCCATTAGAGGTGAGAAAGGAGGCGTGATTTGAGGCGAGCCATTATCTTGACCCTCGTTCTAGTTCTTCTGGTCATCCAATCCTTGACGGCAATCGCGCAGTCCTCGGCGCCGGGAGCAACAGCGACGATGGAGGCGATTCGGGCGACCGAAGCGGCACGGTCGGCTCTGGGGATGGAAAAGGAATTGCCGGCAAATGATTTCACCCCGTTGGTGACATTCCTCATGGGGTTGGTGATGGCAGGGGTGGTGATGGCTCTGATGAGATCCGAAATTGTATCTGTGTTTTATCGAGGAAAACGTCCAGGATCACCAGCAGATCATCCGATTTCCACTGAAGGTGAGGCTGAGCGTCAAGAAGAGCCATTGGAACTTCATAGAGGTAAATTCCATAAGAGCTTTCTTGAGGAGCGATGACCGGTTTAGGTTCAAGGGGAAAGCCATCGCAGTCTTGCTGGGCTGGAACGACGAGTTTTTGTGGTTTGTACTTTGTTTCTATCATATCGTAAAGGGCAATATTCCATCCTAGGAGGTGCTTAGAGTGATTGGTGATTTGTGGGAGCAATTCAAGGAACAGATAACCGGTAGCCCATGGGCGCTCACCAAGGCAATGATCCAGAACACGGGCCCGCAAAACCGCGAATTCCACCCCTTTAGCCGATGCTTTCTCAGGGTATAAGCCATGAGCTTGAGATAAGATGTAGGCCTGAAACGGCGGGGTGGGAGAGGGGCTAAAGGTAATGCGTGCAGAAGAAGTGATAGAAGCAAGCAATGAATTGAATCCCATGCCAATTAGAAAGGAAGTGACGGTGAGAACAAGCAAAAATCGTCCTTTCATTGGGGCAGATTCCTTTGTGTGTATTGGGATCAGATCAACGTGATTCTATCCTCTCTTCTAAGACCCAATGCTATCACTAAATGAGAAAAGCGAAAGCCATTTTGCTAAAAGTCAATTGTGCTTTTTGTTAGTAATCTTTGAAAAAGCCATTCACAAATTTCAAGGAGTGAACCATGCTTGAAGTTCAACTGATCGGCAATCTAGGTCAAGACCCTGAAGCCCGCTACACGGCAG